>NZ_FNKP01000002.1:0-1200000 GCF_900099835.1 Paraburkholderia fungorum | reverse complement strand
CCGCTGTAATCACCGCACCGTTCATCACTTTTATGCCATGACGGCGTGCGAGCGCGGGCAAGGTTCCATTCGATTCCGTCGCGCGCGGGTCGATCACCGTCACTTGTGCGCCGGCTGCTTTCAGATCGAGCGCGCATTGATAGCCGTCGTCATTGTTCGTGAAGACTACGGCATTGCGCCCCGGCAACACGGCATAGCGATGCAGATACGTCGACACCGCCGACGCCAGCATCACGCCCGGCAGATCGTTATTGCCGAACACGATGGGCCGTTCATGCGCGCCGGTCGCGAGAATCACGCGTTTCGCGCGGATTTTCCACATCAGTTCGCGCGTGCCCTTACGCTGCGATACAGGCAGATGTTCGGTGAGCCGCTGAGTCACCGTGACGAGGTTGTGATCCTGATAACCGAACGCCGTGCTGCGGCACAGAATCTTCACGTCGGGCATCTGCCGCAATTCGTCTTCGATCTTTTGTACCCATTGCAGCGCGGGCTTGCCGTCAATCGCCGCGCGGCACGACAGCAACGAGCCGCCGAGTTCCGGCTGATCGTCGACCAACGTCACACGCGCGCCGGACAATGCCGCGGCATGCGCAGCCGCAAGGCCAGTCGGTCCGCCGCCGACCACGAGCACGTCGCAATGAGCGAAGCACTTGTCGTAGCGATCCGCGTCGGTCTGTTCCGGTGCTTTGCCGAGACCGGCGGCATCGCGAATCACTTCTTCGTATTTGGGCCAGAATTTACGCGGCCACATGAAGGTCTTGTAGTAGAAGCCCGCAGGAATGAAGCGCGCGATCTTCTGGTTGATCGCCATGCGGTCTTTCTCGATGCTCGGCTTCGCGTTGACGCTGGTCGCCACTAACCCCTGATACAACTCCACTTCGGTTGCGCGAGCATTCGGCACCGTGTAGGCGCCCGTTTCAAGTTGCACGACTGCATTCGGTTCTTCGACGCCTGCCGTGACGATCCCGCGCGGGCGGTGGTATTTCCAGCTACGCGCAACGAAATGCACCCCGTTTGCGAGCAACGCCGACGCCAGCGTGTCGCCCTGATAACCCTGATATTTGACGCCGTTGAAGGTGAAGCTCAGCGCAATGGCGCGATTGATGCGTCCACCGTTGGCGAGTCGCTCTTTCTGGCTCATGATGCTTTGCCCTCTTGTGGCTGAACCTGTGCAATGGCTTCGTTGTTATCCATCGAGAGCAACGGACGTCCGAACGTCTCATAGCTCTGGATCTCATAGCTCACCGTATCGCGCTGCGCCTTGAACCAGCGGCGGCAGCCCTGCGTATGCAACCATTGCTCGCGGTGCACGCCACGCGGGTTCTTACGCATGAACAGGTAGTCGCCCCATTCCTTGTCGGAGAGCTTTTCAGTGTCTAGCGGACGGGCGATATCGGCTTCGCCGCCGCAGGAAAATTCGGTTTCGGCGCGCGGCCCGCACCATGGGCATTCGATCAGTAGCATCGCGGGTCTCCGTTTAGTGGGCGACGGCAGCAGCGCCGTGTTCGTCGATCAGATGGCCGGTATAGAAACGATCCAGCGAGAACGGCGCATTCAATGGATGTGGCTCATCTCGCGCAATCGTGTGTGCATAGGCCCAGCCCGACCCCGGCGTCGCCTTGAAGCCACCGGTGCCCCAGCCGCAATTGAAGTAAAGCCCCTTCACATCGGTCTTGCTGATAATCGGGCACGCGTCCGGCGACACATCCACGATGCCGCCCCACTGCCGGTTCATCCGCACACGCGAGAACACCGGGAACATTTCAACGATTGCTTCCAGCGTGCCTTCGATAATCTGGAAACTGCCGCGCTGTCCGAAGCCAGTGTATTGATCGACCCCGGCGCCGATCACCAGATCGCCCTTGTCGGACTGACTGATATACGCGTGCACGGCGTTCGACATCACCACGGTATTCACCACCGGTTTGATCGGCTCGGACACCAGTGCCTGCAACGGATGACTTTCCAGCGGCAAGCGCACACCGGCCATGTCGGCGAGTGTCGACGTATTGCCCGCCGCAACCACCGCCACTTTCTTTGCCTTGATAAAACCTTTCGTCGTATCGACGCCCGTCACCTGACTGCCATCGCGGCGAATCCCCGTCACCTGACAGTTCTGCACGATATCGACGCCCGCCTGATCCGCGCCGCGCGCAAACCCCCAGGCCACCGCATCGTGACGCGCGACGCCGCCGCGCCGTTGGATCGACGCACCCAGAACCGGGTAACGGCTATTCAGATTGATCGTCGGCTCGATTTCCTTGATCTGCTCGGGCGTCAGGAACTCGGCATCGACGCCATTCAGCCGGTTCGCATTCACGCGACGCTCGGTATCGCGCACATCCTGCAACGTGTGCGCGAGGTTCATCACGCCGCGCTGACTGAACATCACGTTGTAGTTCAGATCCTGCGAAAGCCCTTCCCACAGCTTCATCGCTTTCTCATAGAGTGCGGCGGACTCGTCCCACAGATAATTCGAGCGCACGATCGTCGTATTCCGCGCGGTATTACCGCCGCCGATCCACCCTTTCTCCAGCACGGCGATATTGCGCACACCGTGCTCTTTCGCGAGGTAATACGCGGTGGCGAGACCATGCCCGCCGCCGCCGACGATCACCACGTCGTATTCGCGTTTAGGCTCGGGGCTCTTCCACTGTCGCTCCCAGTTCTCGTGATACGACATCCCGTTGCGCAAGAGGCTGAATATCGAATAGCGGCTCATCGTTGGTCCTTGTGGAAACTCGTGCTGAATGCTGCTTCGTTTCGTACTGCGTCGTTGCCTAACACTCGATGACGTTCACGGCCAACCCGCCGCGCGACGTCTCCTTGTATTTCGTCTTCATATCCGCGCCGGTTTCGCGCATCGTCTTGATCACGTTATCGAGCGACACGTAGTGCTTGCCGTCGCCTTTCATCGCCATGCGCGCAGCGTTCAGCGCCTTGATCGTGCCCATTGCATTGCGTTCGATGCACGGAATCTGCACCAGCCCGCCGACCGGATCGCAGGTCATGCCGAGGTTGTGTTCCATACCGATTTCAGCGGCGTTTTCGACCTGAGTCGGCGTGCCGCCCATCACCGCAGCGAGCGCCGCCGCGGCCATCGAACACGCGACGCCCACTTCGCCCTGACACCCTACTTCAGCGCCGGAAATCGAAGCAGTTTCTTTATAGATGATGCCGATCGCCGCTGCGGTCAGCAGAAAATCGACAATGCCCGCGTCGTTCGATGCATGCATGAACTTCACGTAGTAGTTCAACACGGCCGGGATCACGCCGGCCGCGCCGTTGGTCGGCGCGGTCACGACGCGGCCGCCCGCCGCATTTTCTTCGTTGACGGCCATCGCGTACAGGTTGACCCAGTCGAGCATCGACAGCGGATCGCGCAACGACTCCTCGGAGCGCGAGCGCAATTGCGCACAGAGATCGGCCGCGCGACGCTTCACATGCATCGGACCAGGCAATTCGCCACGCACCTTGCAGCCCCGCTCGACACACGACGACATCGCGCGCCAGATTGCCAGCAGCCCGTCACGCACCTCACGCTCGGTACGCGACACCGTTTCGTTGCGCAACGTCACCTGCGCGATGGAAAGACCGGTTTCGCGGCACACGCGCATCAGGTCGTCGCCGGTACGAAACGGATACGGCACCTCGGCACCCGCACGCAAACCATTCACGCGATCGCCTTCGCGATTCACCACGAAGCCGCCGCCGATCGAGTAATACTCTTTCTCCACCAGCAGTTGCCCGTTTTCATCGAAGGCCTGAAAACGCATGCCGTTCGGGTGCACGAAGCTGGAGCCTGGACCACCCGGCACGCCTGGCATCAGCTTGCGAAAAAATCCAAGCTGCTCGCGTTCGTCGAACGCCACGGCGTGCTTGCCCAGCAGATTCAGTTGCTTCGTCTCGCGGATCGCTCGCAAGCGCGGCTCGATCAGATCCGGGTCGATCAGATCCGGCAGATTGCCTTCGAGCCCGAGTAGCACCGCCTTATCCGTGCCGTGCCCCTTGCCGGTCGCGCCAAGCGAACCGAACAGTTCGGCCTTCACGCGACGCACGAAGCCCAGCAAATTGGCATCTTCGATATGCGACGCAAACCGGCAGGCGGCGATCATCGGCCCGACCGTGTGCGAGCTCGACGGACCGATACCGATCTTGAACAGATCGAATACGCTGACGTTCATGGCGTGCCTTGTGCGTTGCAGTGCCGGGTTGGATAGGCCCCTATTGCACCGCACGTCAATTTGAATCGATAGAATAAAAACGGCATGACAGTGGGATAGTGGCGTCAACCAGGCCGTCGGCAAAGCGCTGCGGCGCATTTGCGATGACTTCTGACGCATTTGCGACAGGCGCTCAGACCGCCGCTAGCGATGCTGCTATTCTCCAATTCACCCCGATTCTCAATGCTCTGGCTGCATGCATGAATTCCGCTGAACCGCTTCCTCCTCAATCGATCGACGGCACGTCGAAGCAGCGCATTCGCTTCGGCATCATCCTGTTGCCGAACTTCACGCTGACCGCGTTCTCGGGTTTCGTCGACCTGTTGCGCCTGTCCGCCGACGAAGGCGATTTCAGCAAACCGGTGCGTTGCTCGTGGAGCGTCATAGGGGAAACCCTCGCTCCGGTGCGCGCGAGTTGCGGCATCCAGATCACACCGTGGGAAACCTTCGATAACGCCGAGCCGTTCGATTACGTCGTAGTGGTCGGCGGCCTGCTGCATTCCGGGCCGGCTGCGAACGACGCCACGCTGGCGTTCATCCGCCGGGCAGCCGCGGCCGATGCGACGCTCGTCGGCATGTGCACCGGCGTGTTCTCGCTGATGCGCGCGGGCGTGCTCGAAGGGCATCGCATCTGCGTGAGCTGGTTTCACTATTGGGATTTCATCGAGCGCTTTCCGTCGGTCAATGAAGAGTCGCTGGTCGCCGACCGGCTGTTCGTGATCGACCGGCGGCGCATTACGTGTTCGGGCGGACGCGCGTCGATCGACGTGGCGGCGGCGATTCTGCTGCGTCACTTCGAAACCGCTACGGTGCAGAAGGCGTTGCGTATTCTGCTGGTCGACGACATGCAGAAAGGCAATGCACCGCAGCCGCATCCACCGGGGCTCGCGCCCGCTGCGCATCCGAAAGTGAAACGCGCGATTCTGCTGATGGAACAGCATGTGGGCCGCTCTTTGCCGCTCGACGAACTCGCGCGCAAGCTCGACCTGTCGCCGCGTCAGCTTGAGCGGCTTTTCAAGGCGCAAACGGGAAAAGCGCCGCAGGCATACGCGAAGCAGGTGCGCTTGCGCACGGCTGCGTGGCTGCTGACAAGCTCAGATAAAACCGTGGCTGACATTGCATCCAGCTGCGGTTTTTCCGATGCTTCGCATCTGGGTCGGGAGTTCAGAAAACAGTTCGGCTTGCCGCCGGTGATGTACCGCGAACAGCGCGGCACGGCGGCGGAAGTGGAAGACGGTTCGGGCTATGACGAGACGTTTCCGGGGCGGGCGCAGGCGTTCTAACCCACGCCGACGCAACAGCGGCGCACTATGCGGAAACGGCCTTGAAAGCACTCACGCCGACAACCGCCGCTCCACACTCGGCGCGTGTCCGAATTGCGCGCGATAAGCCTTGCTGAAATGACACGGCGAATGAAAACCGCAGACGGTAGTAACCCGCGCAATCGACGCATCCGTATTACGCAGCAATTCCCGCGCGCGCCGCAAACGCAAGGTCAGGTAGTAATGCGTGGGCGACACGCTCAGGAACATCTTGAACATCCGCTGCAGATGACGCTGCGACAGATGCACGAGCCGCGCGAGTTCATCGAGCGATAACGGCTCCTCGATA
Organism: Paraburkholderia fungorum; assembly: GCF_900099835.1. Taxonomy (NCBI): domain Bacteria; kingdom Pseudomonadati; phylum Pseudomonadota; class Betaproteobacteria; order Burkholderiales; family Burkholderiaceae; genus Paraburkholderia; species Paraburkholderia fungorum. The sequence goes on along the minus strand of NZ_FNKP01000002.1, from coordinate 1,194,163 downwards.
TTCGCCTCCATCAGCCGCACCACTTCGATCAACTCGGCGCGCGAAAAGCCGACACGTGCATCGACGGGAATGTGCTGATAATCGGTCGAGCCGCGAATCCGCTCGACAATGAACTGCTCGGACACCTGCGCCGCCACTGCATGCCCCAGGCGCATGCTAACCAGCTTCAGCATCAGATCGAGCGGCGCGGTGCCCCCCGTGCACGTCATCCGGTCGCGGTCGATCACGAACAGTTCGTCTGCGAAACGCACGTGCGGGTAGCTCTTGTGCAACGGCGACATGTCCTCCCAATGCACGGTCGCGCGATAACCGTCGAGCAGACCAGCGGCCAGCAACGCGTACGGTCCCGTGCAAATACCACCGAGCGGAATGCGTTGCGACGCGACCTCGCGCAGCAACGCGATCACCGCGTCGTCCACGTAATCGCGTACATGCCAGCCCGCGCAGACGAACAGCACGTCCGGCATGCCCGCTTCAGCCAGCGTCGTGGTCGGCTTTACCGTGATGCCGTTGCTCGCTCGCGCCGGTTCGCCGTCCGGCGTGATCACCGACCAGCGGTAGTGCTGCGCGCGGCCCACGTAATTGGCCATGCGCAGCACTTCGACCGCGCTGGTGAACGCGATCATCGAAAAATTCGGCAGCGTCAGGAAGCCGACGTGCGCGAGACTGGATAGCGGCGAATCCGCTTCAGGCTCGACCGGTGTCATCGCGTCGCGCTTCATCGGCGGCTCAACCGTGTTGCGCGGCCGGCTCGCGGCGCACTTTCATCACGTTGCGCAGACCGGACAGCAGCGGCGCTCTTGCCATACCGGGTGCCCGCCCGAAACTCTCGGTGATGCGGTCGAGAATGATCGCGAGCATCACGACGGAAAGACCGCTTTCGAAGCCGAGCCCGATATCGAGCCGCTGAATACTTGCGAGCACGTCGTTACCCAAACCGCCTGCGCCGACCATCGACGCGATGATCACCATCGATAGCGCCATCATGATGGTCTGGTTCACGCCGGTCATGATCGACGGCAGCGCGTTCGGAAACTGCACCTTGTAGAGCAATTGCCACGGCGTGCAGCCGAATGCCTGCCCTGCCTCGACAATCTCGCGGTTCACGTGTTTGATACCGAGCGAAGTCAGACGTACGGCAGGCGGCATCGCGAAGATCACCGTCGACAGAATCCCCGGTACGCGACCGAGGCCGAACAGCATCGCGGCCGGAATCAGATAGACGAATGCGGGCATGGTCTGCATCAGGTCGAGCACCGGGCGCACGATCATTTCGACGGTGCGGCTTTTCGCGGTCCAGATGCCGAGCGGCACGCCGAGCAACAGACTGATCAACGTCGACGACAATGTCAGGCCGAGCGTGATCACCATCTGATCCCAGAAGCCGGTGCCGTAGATCAGAAGCATCGCGAGCAACGTGAACAGCGCGAAACGCCAGCCCACGCGCCACAATCCGATGCCGACGAAAATCGCCATCAGCGCCCACATCGGCACGGCTTGCAAGCCGTGCTCGACCATCGCGGCAAAACTCTCGATCACCTTGCCGATCGAATCGAAAGTTTTTGCGTCGTGGTCCAGCAGATAGTGAACGCCGTGATCGACCCAGGCGCCAAGTGGAATGACTTCAGACATGGGAACTCCGATGGCGCGTGAGAACGTTGAGGACGTTCGTCTTGTTGACCGAACCGCAATAAGAGCCATCCGCTTCGACAACCGGCAGTGGCGCACGACTCGCCACCACGCGTTCGACCACATCGTCGAGCGGCGTGGTACGGCGAATACATTCGATCTGGTTCAATTGCGGCGACGCGCTGCCCATCGCATCGCGGCACACGAAGCCGCGAATCCTGCGCTCGCTGTCAAGCACGAACGCGTAGTCGGCGCTGCCGTTGAGCGTCGCGGCGACGCTCGATGCGTCGATCTGCGGCGAGTGCTGCATCAACGGCACGGCGTCGGTCTGCATCAGATCGCCGGCGGTCAGATAGCGGCTCGTGTCGATACCGTCGAAGAACGCGCGCACGTAATCGTCGGCGGGGTTCGTGATGATTTCCTGCGGCGTGCCGACCTGCACCACGCGGCCGCCTTCCATGATCGCGATACGCGTGCCGATGCGCATCGCCTCTTCCAGATCGTGCGACACGAACAGAATGGTGCGCTGCTGTTCGCGTTGAAGATCGAGCAGGACGTTCTGCATTTCCTTGCGTTTGAGCGGATCGAGCGCGGAGAACGCTTCGTCCATGATCATCAGCGACGGGTTGACCGCCAGTGCGCGCGCCAGCCCCACCCGCTGTTGCATACCGCCCGACAACTGCGCGGGCAGCTTGCCGGCGAACGGCGCGAGGCCGACCTGTTCGAGCACGGTGATCGCGCGCTGCTCGCGTTCCTTGCGGCCCACGCCCGCCACTTCGAGCCCGAACGCCGCGTTCGACAGCACGGTCCGTTGCGGCATCAGCGCGAACGACTGGAACACCATGCTCATGTCCTTGCGACGCAGCGCGGTCAATTCGGAGCGCGGCACGCTGGCGACGTCGCGGCCGTCGATCAGCACCTTGCCCGCAGTGGGTTCGACCAGCCGATTGATCAGGCGAATCAGCGTCGACTTGCCCGAACCGGAAAGGCCCATCAACACGAAGATCTCGCCTTCTTTCACGTCGAACGACGCGTTATGAACGCCGACGATCTGACCTGTGCGCGAGAACACTTCTTCTTTCGTTGCGCCGGCGGCCAGCATCGCGAGCGCTTCTTTGGGGCTGGTGCCGAACACCTTGCACAGCCCTTCGACCACGACCTTCGGGGAATTCATCGAGCGATCTCCTTTGTCGGCGGGAGTTAGCGCTTTAGCGCTTACTCCCGCCCCATGCAAAGCTGTCGACCAGAGTTAGCGCTTCAGCGCCTACTCCAGCCCAACGCAAAGCCATTACCGGCTTCGCAGACGTGTGTCCGCGCTGTGCATACATAGTTGCCAGAAAAAAGTACGCGTTGCCGACTATTTGCGACAACCACATGAGGAAATACGACACCTGGGTTGCAGATGCTGCGCTAGCGGCAGGCGAAAGCCTTGCCTGGCAACGGTTTGGTCAGATGGGACAGCTTGACGGCGTATGTCGCGCCAAGGCAAGTGGAAAGGGTTTCGGTCCAAAAAAACAGTTTGGCGGGCGACACCCGACGCGCCTTGAAACGGCTCGTAGCGCGGGGCGTCGCCGTCCTGGTTACTGGCTCGCGGCTGCGCCAATACCCGCCTTCTTTTCGGCCTTCTGCAGATCGGTCGGATAGTTCGGGTCGTTAGCGGCGGGCTTGTAACCCGCGTCCTCGAGTTTCTTCAATTCGGCATTCTTCTTTGCGCGGGCTTCCTTGCGGGCTTCTTTACGCTGGGCTTTGGTCGGCTTCGCGCCGGTGGTCGCAGCCGGCTGCTGCGCCGACACGACGCCGCTTGCATCCTGCGCGACAGCGAGCGGAATACTGCCGGCGACCATCGCCATGACCGAAACCCCAAGCATGATTTGTTTAATGGCAGAACTCTTCATCACAGATATCCCCTCTTGAAAATTGGCAATAACGTCGAAGCCTGTTTGCGGACCTTCGTTCACGCGACGAAACAGCACACGGTATTCGATGACTGATTCGCCGCCTAAAGCTTACAGGCAAACGACGGATGCGGGACTGAATGCGTCGGCTCGCTTTTACTGATTGGACTATTGCACGTGGCGACATCAAGCCGACAGGGAATTCAGATAGCACGTAACGCGCAGACTCTTTTTGCGACCATCTACTTAGCTTCCTTTTAGTTCTGCATTGCAGAACTAAAAACAGGTGACGGCTCAACACTTCAAACCCGCCTTACAGCCAATTTTCTTCTATTACACCGCGATATCAGCGCGATAAAACACAATTCGCCCGCCAGGTGTTTTCCCTATTCAGGCCTGCATTGCAGTCCAACCCGCGATTTCCCTCGTTGACACTGCACGAACGGTCGTGCGAAATTCCGCTTGCATCCTGTGCGCAAGCTCGCAATAAAAGATCGTGCTGAAGCGCTGCCCTTCTCGCCATCAGGAGACTCATCGGCCAGGCGAGGTCAAATCCAGGAGTGCATCAACAGACGCCATATTTCGCATCCCTTATCAGGTCGCGAAGGCTTTCTGCCGCCTATCGACAACGCAGCGAGCAACAGATCGCCAGAACCGCGCAGCACCCGTTTTATCTCGTCAGGTCAGTCGATTACATAAAACAAGGAGACACGCAGCATGCCGGCAAGTTATCGCAATCGGGTTGGAGTCATTCTCGGATTGATGGGCGCGTGCGCACTCGGCGCGACGCAAAGCGCACATGCGCAAAGCAGCGTTACGCTGTACGGCGTGCTCGACGCATCGCTGCTCTACACCAATAAAACGCTCGATACGGCGAACGGCCAGAGTGGCCCGCATCAATATTCGTTCAACGACAGCGGCGTGTCCGGCTCGCATTTCGGCTTGCGCGGCGTCGAAGATCTCGGCGGCGGCCTACGCGCCATCTTCCAGCTCGAAAGCGGCATCAGCATGGCCAATGGCGCGCTCAGCAATTCGAACGGCAATCTGTTCGGACGCCAGGCGTGGATCGGTATCGACAGCAAGTACGGTACGGTCAAGGCCGGTTTGCAGTTCTCGCCGTTCTTCCTTGCCGCGTACGATTTCGATCCGCGCAATATGTCGTACTTCGGCAGCGGCCTCGTCTCCTATATCAACAACGTCTACGTGACGGGGATGTTCAACCCGAACGGCGTGTCATACACGTCACCGGAGATTGCGGGCTTGCAGGCCAGCGCATTGATGGCGCTCGGGGGCACCGCCGGCGATTTCCAGGCGGGCCGTCAGTACTCGGCAAGCTTGCGCTATCACCTCGGCACGCTGGTCGTCGACGCCGCGCTTTATAGCGGCAATGCGGGCGGCAGCGCGGCAACGATCGCGGTTCCCAGTGCGATCGAATTCAACGGCCGCGCGCTCGGCGCAAGCTACACGTTCAGCAATCTGACGGTGAAGGCGTCTTACGTGCAATACAAGATTGCGGGGTCGTTCAACGACCGCGTCTACTCGGGCGGTGCGAGCTATCGCGTCACACCCGCGCTGAATGTCGACGCGGGCGTGTGGGTCACGCGCGACGCCAACAACTCGTCGAACAATTCAGTGCTGGCGTCGACCGGTGTCGAGTACTCGTTGTCGAAGGCCACGATGACCTACGCACAAGTCGGCTTCGTGACCAACCACGGCGCCACGCATACGGGACTCTCGGTCAACAATGCGCTCAATCTGGCGACGGGGACGACAGCCGGTGCGAACATCGGCATCCGCCATACGTTCTGATGGTTGTTTCGCCGAACGCGAAACAGATCGATGAAGAATGCGATGCGCCGCGCAAGCGGCGCATCGGCTAGCGCGGATCGACGAGCGGCATCATTCGTCGTAACCTGGATTGCGCCGCGTCAACCGACGCAGCAAACCAGGCCACACGAGATTGGCGCCCTTGCCCTTACTCACTTCGCGCGCCTGTTCGCCCATCGTTGCGATGATCGATTGCGGCACTTCGATCAGCTTGCCGCCCGCCTGCGCAAGAATCTGGATCCGGCACGACGTCTCGAACAGATACATCGCCTGAAACGCTTCGGCGACGGAACGCCCGCACGTCAGCAAACCGTGATTGCGCAGCATCATGAAGTTGGCGTTGCCGAGGTCGGCGACGAGCGTCGCCTTCTCGGCATCGCGCAATGCGACACCTTCGTAATCGTGATACGCGAGGTTGGTCAACACGAAACCCGATTGCTGCGACAACGGCAGCAATCCGCCCTCCTGCGCTGCAACGGCCACGCCATGAGCCGTATGCGTGTGCAGCACGCAATTGACGTTGGGGCGCGCTTCGTGCACGGCGCTATGAATCACGAAACCGGCGGGATTCACGTCGAACGGAGTCGGCATCACGGGATGTCCTTCGTGATCGACCTTGACCAGACTCGACGCCGTGATCTCCTCGAAGAAAAGTCCGTAGGGGTTGATCAGAAACTCATGTTCTTTCCCGGGCACGCGCGCCGAAATATGCGTGAACACCAGATCGTCCCAGCCGAATAACGCGACCAGTCGGTACGCAGCGGCAAGATCGATACGCACTTGCCACTCTTCGGGCGACACCATTTGACGAACGCTGGGAATCTCGACTGCCGAGTTCATGGGGGGACCTTGATGGGTGCAAAAACACTGTGGGAAAAGAGCCGCCTTGTTTGAGAGCGGTTCACCAGCGCAAGTGCCGTAACAGCGCAAAGCGGCTCTTCATAATTTCTGCACAGCAGAATACTGGTGCGATTAAAGCGGTGTCAAGACGACTTTTCCGTCAATGAAGAAGGTCTTGCCGGCACGTCCTTGCGGTGCGGCCGCAAGTCAAAAAAACCCTATAAACGCAGGATTTTTATCGCATATGCATGACCCGCATCGAAGTTGCTGGTACTCGCCGGAAATCGTCTAAGTAACTTCCCTAACAATCTGCAATGCAGAACATGCGCACGCAAAACCCTATTGACGAAAAGTGAACGCCCGTGCCAAATTCCTCTCGCGACAGAGTACATCGCGTGTTCGAAATCCGCGCCTCAGCGCGTGCTGCACGATGCGTTCGAGTGACGTATCAACCGTCGGCAACCGTCGTCTGGTTCGATCAGCGGCTGTTGTCCCGTCCGCAAGTCCGGCGCCGGTCTGCGCATGTCCTGAAGCCTGAGACATGCTTTCGCCGGGTGCCTGGTTGGAGGGTTTAAAAGCGTGGATATGTTTTTGCAGCAGGTCCTCAACGGGCTGACTCTCGGCGGCATTTATAGCCTCGTCGCGCTCGGTCTGACGCTGGTCTACGGCATTCTCGCGGTGCCGAATTTCGCGCACGGCGCGTTCTACATGGTCGGCGCCTTCGTATCGTTCTATCTGATGACGCGACTCGGCCTGAACTACTGGCTTGCGATGATCGGCTCCAGCATCGCCGTCGCCGCGCTCGCCGTTCTCGCGGAACGGCTCGTGTTCCAGCCGCTGCGCAAGTCGTCCGAATTGCATCCGATGATCGCCGCGATCGGACTGATGCTGTTTCTCGAAGCAGGCGCACAGGCGATCTGGGGCGCGGATTTTCATCGTATGCCGACTCCCTATGCGGGCATTGTCGATCTCGGCGGCGTCAGTGCGCCGCTGCAGCGTCTGCTGATTATCGCCGCCGCCTTTGCGCTGGTGGCTCTGCTGCAACTGTTCCTCCGGTTCACCGTGGTCGGCTCCAGCATCATCGCGATGGCGCAGGACCGCGAAGGCGCGTCGCTGATGGGCATCGACGCGAACAAGGTGACCATGCTCACCTTCGGCATCTCGGGCCTGCTCGCCGCGGTAGCTGCCACGCTCTACGCGCCCATCAACCTCGTCTATCCCGCGATGGGCCAACTGGTGATTCTCAAAGCCTTCGTGATCATCATTCTCGGCGGCATGGGCAGCGTACCGGGTGCGATTGTCGGCGGATTGATCATCGGCATGGCGGAGAGCTTCGGCGCGTTCTATATCTCGACCGACTACAAGGACATCATCGCGTTCGTGCTGCTGGTGGTGATTCTGTCGGTTCGCCCGCAAGGGCTCTTCACCAGGGAACTGCGCGCATCGTGAAATCATCCATGAAACTATTCGAGGGCAAGCCGGGGTGGACGCTGCTGTTCGTGCTCGGCCTGGTGTTCCCGTTCGCCGCGACCAACGACTACATGCTCACCGTGATGTCCACCGCGTACATCTTCGCGCTGGCCACGGTCGGGTTGAATCTGATCACGGGCTACACGGGGCAGTTCAATCTCGCGCACGGCAGTTTCATGGCGGTGGGCGCGTACACGGTCGGCATTCTCACCGTCGATCATCAGGTGCCGTTCTGGCTCGCGTTCATCGCATCGGGGGTAGTGGTCGCGGTACTCGGCGTGCTTGTCGGCCTCGTGTCGCTGCGTTTGCGCGGTCACTATTTTTCGATTTTCACGCTATGCGTGGGCTACATCATGTTTCTCGTCATCGAGAAATGGGACGGCCTGACGCATGGTGTCTCGGACATCATCGGCATTCCGGCACCGTCGGGCTTCGGTCTCGTGTCGTTCGAGAATCCGCGTGCGCTCTACTACCTCGTGTTCGCGTTTCTGGTGCTAGGCGTGTGGCTGATGCATCGCATCGTCGACTCGCTGCTCGGCCGCACTTTCATGGCAATCCGTAATAGCGACGGACTCGCGCAATCGCTCGGCATCAACCTGATGCGCAACAAGGTGCTGGCGTTCGTGCTGTCGGTTATTTACGCGGGGCTTGCCGGTGGTTTGTATGCGGGCTCCGTACGCTTTCTCGGGCCTGATCTGGCCGCCGTCGATCACACGTTCGACATGACCATGTACATGCTGGTGGGCGGCATCGGCACGCTTGCGGGACCGTTGCTCGGCGCGCTGATTATCCCGTGGCTCACGCAGTATCTGCAGTTTCTGCAGGAATACCGCTTCGTCGTATTCGGCCCGATATTGATCGTGCTGGTGATCTTCCTGCCCAACGGCATCGTCGGTTTGTATCAGTCGAAAAAGATGCGCCGCGTGCAACGGCCTGTGCCGAAAGGCGGCATCGCCGCGGCGCAGTCCGCATCCGCACGAGGAGACCGTCATGCTTGAAATCGACTCGCTCAGCAAACGGTTCGGCGGCCTCGTTGCCGTCGACGACGTGAGCACGACAATCGCCGCAGGGCAGATCAACGCGATCATCGGGCCGAACGGCGCGGGCAAGACCACGTTCTTCAATCTGATCAGCGGTACGCATCTGCCGACGTCCGGGCGCATTCTCTTCAAAGGCGAGGACGTGACGAAGCTCGGCGCCGATCAGATGGCGCGTCTTGGCGTCGCGCGCACGTTTCAGTCCACCGCATTGTTCGACCGGGCCAGTGTGCTCGACAACCTGATCGTCGGGCACCGTCTGCGCACGCATTCCGGTCTATGGGACGTGCTCACGCATTCGAAGCGCCTGAAACACGAGGAGCAGATTTGCCGCGACAAGGCGCGCGACGCGCTCGACTTCGTAGGGCTCTCGGCAATGGCCTCGCGCATGGCCGGCGACATCTCGCAGGAAGAACGCAAACGCGCCGCTATAGCGCTCGCGCTCGCCACCGAACCGAGCCTGATGCTACTCGACGAACCCGCCGGCGGCGTCAACCCGGAGGAGACCGAGGGTCTCGCCGACCTGATCCGCAAGCTGGTCAAGCACGGCGTGACGGTATGCCTGGTCGAACACAAGATGAACATGATCATGAAGCTGGCGGACCGCATCATGGTGCTGAACTACGGCAAGAAAATCGCCGAAGGAATGCCCGCCGAGATTCGCGCCAACCCGGCGGTGATCGACGCCTATCTCGGGAGCGAACATGCTGAAGCTTGACAACGTCGCACTCGATTACGGCAGTTTCCGCGCACTCGACGGCATCAATCTGCACGCGGACGACGGCGAACTCGTCGTGCTGCTCGGCGCCAACGGCGCGGGTAAAAGCTCGATCTTTCTCGCGATGAGCGGCCTGCGCCGCGCTTCGGGTGGCAGCGTGCTCGTCAACCACCGCCAGATGCTCGGCATGACGCCCGCGCAGATCGTGCGCAGTGGTGTGATTCAGTGTCCCGAGGGACGCAAGCTGTTTCCGGGCATGTCGGTGCTGAAGAACCTCACGCTCGGCGCGTACGTGCATCGCGGCGACAAGGCGGGCAATCAGCGCAATCTCGACCAGGTGTTCTCGCTGTTTCCGCTGCTGGCGGAACGCAAGGATCACACGGCGGGTTCGCTATCGGGCGGTCAGCAGCAGATGGTCGCGATCGGCCGCGCGATGATGGCGCGGCCCAAGGTGCTGCTGCTCGACGAACCGTCGCTCGGACTCGCGCCGCTGGTGGTCAAGCAGGTGTTCGATGTGATCCAGCAGATCAATCGCGCCGGAACCACCGTGCTGCTCGCCGAACAGAACGCTTTCGCGGCACTGAAGATCGCGCATCGTGCGTACGTGATCGAGAACGGCCGCATCGTGCTCGAAGGCGATCAGGCGAGCCTGATGAACAACGAAGCGATCCGGCGCGCTTATGTGGGCGGCTGAGTGTGAACTGATCGTGAACTGAGCGGCAACTGATCGACATCGACACCTTCGATGCAACAACACGCGCCACCTGAGCGCGGCACATTCCATTCATACCAAGGAGACATGTATGACGATCAAACGCTTGTGCAAGCGCACCGGACTCGTTGCCGCCGTCGCCACGACCGCGCTGATGGGCGCGGGTGCCGCGATGGCGCAGCAGGTCGTGCACATCGGCTATTCGGGGCCGTTGAGCGGCGGCGCAGCGAAGTATGGGCAGGAAGTGCTCGACGGCATGCAGATGGCCGCCGCCGATGTCAATCAGGCCGGCGTCGAAGTCGCGGGCAAGAAGATCAAGCTCGAAATCGTCCCGCTCGACGACAAGTACAACCCGAGCGAAACCGCGATCAATGCGCGGCGTCTCGCGCAGGAACAGCAGGCCGCTGTCGTGCTCGTGCCGCATTCCGGCGGCGGCTTCGCGGTGCAGACCAGCAACGAACAGCAGAAGCTGCTGCTGCTCTCCTACACCAGCGTCCCGCAGATCAGCGAACGCGGCAACAAGCTGACCGTGCGGATTCCGCCTGCGTTCACGTCGTATCTGAACTCATTCGTCAAATACGAAATGGCGACGTACGGCAAGAAAGTCGCGCTGGCCGCCACCGATACCGAGTATGGCAAGGTCTGGGTCGCCGCTTTCAAACCGGCTTGGGAAGCGGCAGGCGGCACGGTCGTCGCCGACAACGCAATGTCGTATAACCGCGCGACCGACTTCTACAGCGGCGTGAGCCGCGTGCTCGCAGCCAAACCGGACGTGATGTTTATCGGCGGGCCGTCCGAGCCGACCGGTCTCGTCGCGCAGCAGGCACGCGAACTGGGCTTCAAGGGCGGCTTCATCGTGATGGATCAGGCCAAGCTCGACGAAGTGGCGAAGGTCACGAACGGTTATGCCGCGCTGAACGGCGCAATCGGCGTACTGCCGCTCGCCGCCGACGACACGCCGAGCGCGAAAGCGTTTGTCGAGCGATTCCGCAAGACGCATGGCGGGCGCGATCCTAGCCAGGAGGTGTCGCTGAATTACACGGCGGTGTACGCGACGGCCATTGCGATGAAACTCGCGGGCAGCGTCAGCGACGCGACGGCAATCCGCAATAATTTCGACAAGGCCGTGAAGATGTTGCCGCCGCAAAACAATCCGCATGGCGTGACAGCGGTCGACGATCACGGCGGATTCGTGATCGGCAATCCGCTGGCGGCAGTGGTTCAGAACGGACAGTTGAAACCGGCGGCGTTGAGTACGTTGACAGCGGCGAAGTGAAGGTTTTCTGCCGCGGATACCGGGAGTGAGTGACGAATAGAAAAGGCGCCGTGATATTCACGGCGCCTTTTTTATTGAAGCGTAAAGCGTGGAAACGTAAAACCTTTACCCCTTCAACGCCGCCACGATCTGCTCGCGCACATGCGGGCGCTCGGCAAACGGATCGGTCGGATTGCGCGGCGTGACGATATCGTCCGCGCGGGTTTTCACGGCGCTCAGTGCATGCGAATGCGAGAAAATATAAAACTGCTCTTCGCGGATCGCATCGAACACCATCGTCGCGACCTCTTCCGCGCTCACTTTGCCCGAGTTCACCGCTTTCTCGCTCAGTGCACGCGACACGTTTTGGGACAACGTGAGCGGTGTACCGTTAGCAAGATCTGCGGGACGGTTACGATGCGCTTTGGCGATTCCTGTCGGCACGAAATAAGGACACAGTACCGAACACGCGACCTGCTGCGTGACCAGCGAGAGATCCTGATACAACGATTCCGTCAGCGATACCACCGCGTGTTTCGACACGTTGTACGGCCCCATCAGCGGCGGATTGAGCAGCCCCGCCATCGACGCCGTATTGACGATGTGCCCGCGATAATTCGCGTCGCGTTTCGCCGCGTCCAGCATCAACGGCGTAAACGCGCGTACACCATGAATCACGCCCCACAGGTTGACGCCAAGCAACCATTGCCAGTCGCGCTCCGTGTTTTCCCACACGAGTCCGCCGCTGCCGCCCACGCCCGCATTATTGAAAACGAGATGCACAGCGCCGAACGTGTCGAGCGTGGCGCGCGCCAGCGCATCGATCTCGTCGCCCTTCGCCACATCCACGCGATGCGCGACTGCCCGCGCGCCTGCCGCGCTCACTTCGGCGAAGGTTTCGTCGAGTGCGTCCTGCTGCACGTCGGCCAGCACGAGCCGCATGCCGAGCTTCGCGCCGAGTCTCGCGAACTCACGGCCGAAGCCGGAGCCTGCCCCGGTTATCACCGCAACTTTGTCTGCGAAATTGTCCATGTGTTGTCCTGTATCCAGTATTTTTCGCACGCGCCGATCAGCGCGCTGAGGGATAGAACTGTTCGCGCAACTCGCGCTTGAGCACCTTGCCGATCGGACTGCGCGGCAAGGTGTCGACAAAGGTGACGGCGGAGAGCCGCTGCATCTTGCCGACCCGCGCATTGACCCACGCGAGCAAGGCCGCCTCGTCGATCTGCGCACGCGGATCACGCACGACGAACGCCACCGGCGTCTCGCCCCATTGTTCGGATTGCGCGCCGACCACTGCAACTTCCGCGACGTCGGGATGCTGCCGCACCTCGGCTTCGAGATCGCTCGGATACACGTTGAAGCCGCCCGAAATGATCATGTCCTTCTTGCGATCGAGCAGCGTCAGAAAACCGTCTTCGTCGAAACGCCCCATATCGCCGGTACGAATGAAGCGCTTGCCGCTCGGGTCGTACCACTCCGCTTCTGCCGTCTTGTCGGGTTGTTTGTAGTAGCCGGTCATCATCGCCGGCGAGTGGCCGACGACTTCGCCGACCTCGCCCGCCGCCACTTCGTTACCGAGTTCGTCGATCAGACGGATGTCGTGCCCTTCCATCGGCTGGCCGACCGAATGCAGCTTGGTCGGCCAGTCGTTGGCCTCCAGCTGGCACGAGCCACCGCCTTCGGTCATTCCGTAGTACTCGGTGAGCCGGCCGGGCCAGCGGCGCGCCACGTCCGCCTTGATGCTCGCCGCGAACGGCGCACTCGTGCAGAACTTCGCCTGAAAACTGGAGAGGTCGTAGCGGTCGAACTGCGGATGCGCCATCAGACGCTGATATTGCACGGGCACCAGCATCGTGTGCGTGGCGCGATATTGCTGCGCGAGTTCGAGATAACGCGTGGCATCGAATTTCGGCATCAACACGACGGTGCCGCCGAATGTCAGCGTCGGCATGAAACTCACGAGCGTCGTGTTCGAATAGAGCGGTGTCGAGATCAGCGTCGTGGCGTCGGGGCCGTAGCCGCGCTGAATGCTGCGTACCGCGTACGCCCAACGCATGCCGTGCGATTGCACGATGCCCTTCGGCGTGCCCGTCGTGCCCGACGAATAGATGATGTTGAACGGCCACGCCGGATCGATTTTCACCGCTTCTGGCCCAGCACCGATTGGCGCGAGCCATGCATTCAGCGGAGCGCTGCCGGCGTGTGCATCCAGAGCAACCGGCACTGCGTCGATCTGCGCGGCGACTGGTTCGAGCAGACGCTTGACCTCTGCATCGAGAAACAATAATCGCGCGCCCGAATTGCCGATCATGCTGACAAGACTTGCCGCGCTCGATGAAGGCGCAAGCGGCGCGACCGCTGCGCCCGCTCTCAATCCGCCGAGAAACGCGACGGTGTAATCGACGGATGCCGTCGCGCATAACGCAATGGCATCGCCAGGCTGAACGCCGTCGCGTTGCAAAGCGGCGGCGAAGCGATCGACTCGCGCGTCGAGTTCGGCATAAGTGACGACTTCGCCATCGCAGATTAACGCCGGATGGTCGCCGCGCTCTTTGGTAAAACGGCGCAGCATATCGGTGATGCAGACGAACGGTTCATCGAGTAACGCTTCGAGCCAACTCATCGCGATGCGCCTCCTTCGCCATTTGCAACCGATGCCTGGCGCGCCGCATCTTCTTCCTGCAATTTGCGCCACAGTATCTTGCCGCTGCCGGACTTTGGCAGCGAGGTAACAAATTCAACGATACGCGGCGCCTTGTACGACGCCATCTGTTCATGCGCCCAGTCGATGATCTGCTGCTCGGTGATGTCCGCCGCCTGCGCCGCGTTGGGCACCACCAGCGCCTTCACGGTCTCGCCCCGCTTCTCGTCTTTCACGCCGATCACACACACTTCATGAATCGCAGGATGCCGGTACATCAGCGCTTCGACTTCGGCGGGCCACACTTTATAACCCGATGCATTGATCATCCGCTTCAGACGATCGGTCATGAAAAAGTAGCCGTCTTCGTCGATATGTCCGAGGTCGCCGGTACGCAGGAAGCGCTTGCCGTCGAGTTCGATAAACGCTTCCTGCGTCGCCTTCGGATTACGCCAGTAGCCCTGCATCACCTGCGGCGCGTTGACGACGATCTCGCCCGTTTCGCCTTGCGGCAGTTCCTGCAGCGTGACCGGATCGATCACGCGCGAATCCACGTCGAACACGGGAATACCGAGGCACTGCGGTTTCGGACGATGCGGCGGATTGATGTGCGTGCCCGCGATCGTCTCCGACATCCCGTAGCCTTCGACATAATCAAGCCCGGTCAGCGACTTGAGTTTCTTCGCGATCGCATCCGGCATCGCCGCGCCGCCGCCGCGCGCACCGGTCAGACTCGACAGGTCGTATTCACCGAGCTTCGGATTCGACAGAAAATCGACCATCATCGTCGAGATGGATTGCCATGCGCTCACGCGATATTTCTGCATGCATAGCGCAGCGGCGTCGCGATCCCAGCGCGGCAACACGACGATAGTCGAGCCGCAATACACCGCGCTGTTCATGCCGCCCTGCATGCCGGTGACGTGAAAAAACGGCAGGATCGACAGATGCACGCCGTCGGACGGCACCGAGAACCACACGCATCCGCCGAGCGCGGTGCTCATCACGCTGCGGTGCGTGTGCATGCAGCCCTTCGGCTTGCCGGTGGTGCCGGACGTATAGGGCATCACGCACAGATCGTCGGGACCGGCGGTTAGCGGGCCAGGTGCGATACGCCGGTCGAGCACGGATTGCCACGACGTGACGCCGGGAAGATCGAATGTCTTGCGCGGCGCGGCGACGAGTTCGGAGACGGGAATCGTCGACGGACGCTTCAGATAATCGCTATACGTCCCGACGATTGCGTGTTCGAGCCCTTGCCCGGAACCGTTGCCGATCAGCGGTTCGACGTTCTGGAAAAGGCACTGCGGCGCAATGATCGTAGTCGCGCCGCTATCTTCGACGTAATGCGCGAGTTCGTCCTTCATGTTCATCGGATTAACCGGCACTACCACGGCATTGGCTCGCAGGATGCCGTAGTAAGCGATGATCCATTGCGGGCTGTTCTGCATATAGAGCAGCACGCGGTCGCCGGCCTTGACGTGACATTCCTGTTGCAGAAAACCTGCTACGCGTTCGGCTTCGTCCTTGAACTCGGCGAACGTGATCGGGGTGTCGTAGAAAACGATGAACGGCTTATTCGGAAAGCGCGCCGCCGAGACTTCGGCGTTATAGAAAATATTGGTTTCAGGCAGAGTCAGATGCAGTGGCACTTGCGGCGGCCAATGCGGATGATGGCGTTCGTTCATGTGTATCGCGTCTCCTTTGTCGGTCCTAGTTAGCGCTTTGGCGCTTACTAGGACCCCATGCAAAGCTGTCGACCAGAGTTAGCGCTTTAGCGCTTACTCTGATCCCATGCAAAGCTGTCATTCACAACATCTCGCAAACCTTCACCGCCCCAGATACCGCCCAAGTTCCATGCTCGCAATCGCATTGCGATGCACTTCATCGGGACCATCCGCAAACCGCAACGTGCGCGAACTCGCATACGCGCGCGCGAGACCGAAGTCGTCGCTGACCGCGCCGCCACCATGCACCTGCATCGCCCAGTCGATCACCTGACAAGCCATGCTGGGCGCCGCCACCTTGATCATCGCGATCTCCTGGCGCGCGTCCTTATTGCCCACCGTGTCCATCTTGTACGCAGCGTTGAGCACCAGAAAACGCGTCTGGTCGATCATGATCCGGGCACTGGCGATCCGCTCGCGCGTCACGCCCTGATCTGCGATGGGCTTGCCGAACGCCACACGATCCAGCGAACGGCGGCACATCGCTTCCAGTGCGCGCTCCGCACGTCCGATCAAGCGCATGCAGTGATGAATGCGCCCTGGCCCAAGCCGTCCTTGAGCGATTTCAAAGCCGCGTCCCTCGCCGAGCAGCATGTTGCTCGCGGGCACGCGCACGTTTTCGAAGGCGATTTCGGCGTGACCATGCGGTGCGTCGTCGTAACCGAATACCGGCAGATGACGCAGCACATTCACGCCCGGCGTGTCCCTCGGCACCAGGATCATCGATTGCTGCTGATGCCGGTTCGGATGATCCGGATTGGACTTGCCCATGAAGATCAGAATCTTGCAGCGCGGATCGTTCGCGCCCGAGGTCCACCACTTGCGGCCGTTCAGCACGTAGTGGTCGCCGTCACGCTCGATGCGTGCCTCGATATTGGTCGCATCCGACGAAGCCACCTCAGGTTCCGTCATCGCGAACGCGGAACGGATCGTGCCGTCGAGCAGCGGCAACAGCCATTGCTGCTGTTGCTCGGGCGTCGCGTAACGCACCAGCGTTTCCATGTTGCCGGTGTCGGGCGCGGAACAGTTGAACGGCTCCGCGCCGATATGCGAGCGCCCCATGATTTCGCACAGCGGCGCATATTCGAGATTCGTGAGCCCCGCGCCGTATTTCGATTCGGGCAGGAACAGGTTCCACAAATCGGCGGCCTTCGCCTTCTCTTTCAGTTCCTCGATGATCGGCGCGGGCTGCCAGCGGTTGCCGGATTCGCGCGCCGCATCCATCTGTGCTTCGAAAACCGCTTCGGCCGGATAGACGTAGTCGTCCATGAAAGCGTTCAGGCGCTTCTGCAAACTCTTGACCTTCTCCGAGTACTCAAAATTCACGCGGCGTCTCCTTGATTTTTATCGATGAACGCAGCGCACTGATTGCGCTGCGCTTCGCAATGGCACGCGCTCACTCAGACGATGATCGAACCTCCGTCGACCGCGACATACTGGCCCGTGACGTGGCGCGACGCTTCGCTCGCGAGAAACACCACCGGTCCTTTCAGATCTTCGTCGCCGCCCAGACGTTGCAACGGCGTGCGCTCGACGATCGTGTCGCCGAGTTTGTCGAGCAGGCCTTCCGACATTTTCGACGGGAAAAACCCGGGGCAGATTGCATTGACGTTGATGTTGTACTTGCCCCATTCCGCCGCGAGCGCGCGCGTGAAATTGATCGCCGCGGCCTTTGATGTGTTGTAGGCAATCGTGTTCATGCCGGGGGGCGAGCCCTTCAATCCGGCCACCGAAGCGACGTTGATGATCTTGCCCGCGCGGCGCGGAATCATGCTGCGCTTGCCCACTTCGCGCGCGAGGAAAAACGGCGCGTTGACATTCAGGTTCATCACCTTGTGCCACGCTTCATCGGGATACTCTTCGGCGGGCGAACCCCACGTCGCGCCCGCGTTATTCACCAGAATGTCGATGCGCCCATGCACGCCCAGCACTTCATCGACGAGACCGGGAATACCCTCGAAACGCTGCAGGTCGTTCACCACCGTCTGCACTTCGATGCCCCGCGCCTGCAGATGCGTTTTCGCTTCGGCGAGTTCGCCCGACTTGCGTGCGGTGATGGCCACCCGGCAGCCCATCTCGCCGAGCGCTTCGGCCATTTGCAGGCCGAGTCCGCGCGACCCTCCCGTGATCAATGCCACCTTGCCGTCCAGTTGAAACAGGTCTTTTACAGACATTCGTCGCTCCTCCAGTTGTTCCGCTATGCAGATTTGGATTCCATATTTTTCACCCATCATACGTGCCGGAATTCGGCGTGTAAATAAAAGCACGCTCATTCACTTTCGTTATAAACTGGCACGCATCATCGATGGAATGGTCATCGGGACTTACCCGAATACCGCACTTTTCAAACGGGTTATGCAGGCACTTCAACGAGCTTTCGCGCTACGTTTAAGCGAGCTGTTCTGCATAGCGGCTTACTTTTGGACGGATCTTTTCCCATGCAAGATGCGCTGATCATCAATTCGCGTGATCTGGATTTCCAGCTGTTCGAAGTGCTCGACGCCGAGGCGCTCACGCAGCGCGCGCGTCATGCCGACCACAGCCGCGAAACGTTCAATGCGGCGCTCGAAACCGCGCATGCGGTGGCCGTCGAAAAATTCGCGACGCACAACCGTCTGCTCGATGAGCACGAACCGCAATTCGACGGTCAGCGGGTCACGCTGCCGCTCGAAGTGAAAGAAGCACTCGACGCGTTGCGCGCCACCGGTTTTCTCGCAGCGGGCAAAGATTACGAATATGGCGGGATGCAGTTGCCGTCGCTGATTTCGTTTGCGTGCCTGTCGTTGTTCAAGAGCGCGAACATCGCGACCTCCTCTTACGCGATGCTGACCACGGCGAATGCGAACGTGATCGAACGCTTTGGCAGCGCATCGCAAAAGCGCAAGTATTTGCAGGCGTTATTCGAAGGCCGCACGTTCGGCACGATGGCGCTGACCGAACCGCAGGCGGGTTCGAGCCTGTCCGATCTCGTCACGAGTGCAACGCCGAATCCCGACGGCACCTATTCGATTCGCGGCAACAAGATTTTCATTTCCGCCGGCGACCACGAGTTGAGCGAGAACATCGTTCACCTGGTACTCGCGCGTATTCCGGGCGGCCCGCCCGGAGTCAAAGGCATCTCGCTGTTCACGGTGCCGAAGTATCACGTCAACGACGACGGCAGCCGCGGTGCGCGCAACGATGTCGCGCTCGCGGGGCTGATCCACAAGATGGGTTGGCGCGGCACGACATCGACCATGCTGTCGTTCGGCGAACATGGCGAATGCATCGGTGAGCTGATCGGCGAACCGCATCAGGGCCTCGCCTACATGTTCCATATGATGAACGAAGCGCGTATCGGCGTCGGTCTCGGCGCGGTGATGCTCGGCTATCGTGGCTATCTGGCGTCGCTCGATTACGCGCGCGAACGGCCGCAAGGACGTCATCCGACCAACAAGAACCCGCTCGATCCGCAATTGCCGCTGATCGAACACGCCGACGTGCGACGCATGCTGCTAGCACAAAAGGCCTATGTAGAAGGGGCTTACGCGCTGTGCCTGTATGCGGCGCGTCTGGTCGACGAACAGAAAACCGGCGAGAGCGAAACCGCGCGCGGCGAAGCGGGCCTGCTACTCGATCTGCTGACGCCCGTGGTCAAATCGTGGCCGTCGCAATGGTGTCTCGAAGCGAATAGCCTGGCGATCCAGATTCATGGCGGCTATGGCTACACGCGCGAATACCCGGTCGAACAGTTCTATCGCGACAACCGCCTGAACATGATTCACGAAGGCACGCACGGCATTCAGGCAATCGATCTGCTGGGCCGTAAGGTAGTGATGAAACAGGGGGCCGCGCTTGAATTGCTCGGGCGTGAAATACGCGAGACGATCAACAACGCGCGCAGCCACGCGCCATTACATGCTTACGCAGAAGCACTTGAAGGAACATGGCGTGATCTCACTGCGACTGTAGAAGCTCTATTGCCGACGCTCGCCAGCGACACCGGGCGCGCGCTCGCGAACGCGAACGCGTTTCTCGAAGCATTCGGTCATATCGTGATGGCGTGGACGTGGTTGAAGCAGGCCGTGGTGGCAAACGCCGCTCAACCCCATGCGAAAAGCGACGCGGATAAAGACTTCTACAGCGGCAAACTGCACGCGTGCCAGTGGTTTTTCCGTTGGGAATTGCCGCGCGTCGCGCTGATGCTCGCGACGCTCCGCCGTCTCGACGACACCACGCTCAACATGGCGCCGCAGTGGTTCTAGCCGGAAGCTCGCCGCTCAATGCGACAGCGCGGTTTCGAGTTGGGTCACGACATCGATCAGTCGTGGCCTGACTTCTTCAAGCAGAAATTCTTTCGAAAGCTTGAACGAAGGACCGCCCACGTTGATCGCCATAATCGGCAATTCGCCGCCCGGCTGGAAAGCGCGTGCAATGCCGTTCACGTCTTTCTGCCAGTCGCCGAATGAAGTCGTGACGCCAAGCGTCTGGTATTCGTCGAGCGCCTTTTCGATTCCGCGACGTGTTTTCGGCCATGCAATATGGTCCAGTTCGCGCACCTGCTCCATGAAGCTGAGCCGGTCGTGTTCAGGAATCGCCGCGAGCCACGCGCGGCCAATCGCTGATGTCGCGACCGGAATGCGCGAGCCGACTTCGAGCGTCAACGTGAGCGCGACCGAGCCACGGCAATTTTCCACGTAGATCATCGAGAGCCGGTCGCGCGTGCCCAACGAAACCGTCGCGCCGGAAATATCGGCGAGTTCCTGCATCACGGGCCGCGCAATCTTGCGCACGTCGAGCCGCGCGAGCATCGCGCTGCCCAGCGCGAGCGACGCCGTGCCGAGCCGGTACTTGCCGCTCTCTTTCAAATGGATCAGATAGCCGAGCAGCGTCAGCGTATGAGTCAGCCGCGATACCGTCGATTTAGGCAAGCGGCAGCGCGCCGCCAGTTCCTGATTGCTCAACGATTTGTCGCCGGAACGGAAACAGGCCAGCACTTCGAGCCCGCGCGCGAGCGCCGTGACGAAATGGCGGTCGTCCTTGTGCGCTTCGTGGGCGGTTCGCATGGCGAGAACCGCGGGCGCCTTCGCGGATGAAGACGCGGCCTGCGCCGGGTCGCCGACTGCCGGGTCGCCGCTCGCGGGGGCGTCGGACTGATCCACCGTACCAGGATAATTTTTGCTCAAAACGAAACGCGCTCCCGCGAAACGGCTGTATCTGAAGGACAAACCGCAAGGTGGATTGGGGGTGATCCGGGCTGCAAAATTATAGTCCGAAATAGTGAACGTCAATCACGGGTGCTTTGCCGCGAGCTGTCACGCAATGCAACACCCGCACCGATTTTTTCAGCATTTGCGCGTTTGCTGGAGTATTGTTTAAGCGCGCCGGGAGCGCCGTAGCAACGCTCTTCTATAAGACAGGGCGTTCCTCGTGGGCGGAGACAAGCTCGCAAGCGCGCGGTTTTTTGCATGCAACGAAGCGACACCAACTTATCGAGGATGGAGAAAACGTGAAAACAGCCAATCTTTTGAAGGCGCTCGGACTTGCAATGTGCGTGGCCACCACGTCCGGCGCCTACGCCCAGGCCAGCGACGCAATGGCACCCGCCACCACGGCCGCGCCGGCGACCAATCCCAGTACCGCCATGCGCACGGGCGACCGGAAGCTGGGCCGGGACGTCCGCCGCGCTTTGTCGAGGACACAGGGATTCAACGTGTCGAACGTGTTCGTACGGGCGCGTGCCGGCGTGGTGACCTTGACGGGAACGGTGCCTGAAGGCGGCCAGATCCAGCAGGCTGGAGATGTCGCCAAGGGCGTGGCCGGTGTGAAGTCGGTGAATAACCGGATCACCCTTGGCGTGCAAGGCGGTGGCGGCGGAGGTTGAGCGGCCGGTTATCGGTCAGGGTGACGCCGCTTGCCGCGAATCTCGCGGGCAGGTGGCGTTACCTGCTGTTTCACTCACGTCGCATTCACGCCAGTGTCCTGGTATCTGGAATTTCCGCTGTCGTTCAACGTGTCATTCAACGTGTCGTTCAACGTCTCACCAGACCGACAACGTAACGGCACACGTCATCGCCCGCATTGAAAAACTCGCACTCTACCGGCGCGCCGAGTTGCAGACAATCTCCCGTTTCCAGCCGGTATTCCTGCTTGCCCTCGCGGAAATTCAGCACCCCTTGCGTCACCCATATCTGCTGATGCTGAAACACGAAAGCATCCGGTGGATAAGGCACTCTCACGCCCGCCGGCAATTCGATTTCGAGTAACTCCAGCACGCCGCCCGTAGGCGGCGATATGCGTCGCCGGATATAACCGGTTTCCGGGTCTTGCCAGATGCTCTGATCCGCGCGACGCGCGAGCCGCTCTCCGGTCTGCTCGGCCAGCGCCAGCAACGTCGACAAGGTCAGACCGAAAGCGCCCGACAGACGTCCGAGCACCGTCGCGGTCGGACTCGCCTCGCCTCTTTCGATCTTGCTGATCATCGCCTTCGACACACCCGAGCGTTCCGCCAGTTCGCTCAGCGACCAGTTTCGCGCCTCGCGCTCGGCCTTCACGCGCGACGAAATCGCCAGAGTCAGATCGACGGTAATGGATTCGGACATGGAGAGATCGTCATGGGACAAGTGAGCACCGCGAAATTATATCGAGCGAGTCGGCGTGAGTGACGGCGTCACGACGAGCACATCACGCACGCTACGCAGCGACCCTGCAATCATTAAAAGTCACGCTCATCGTCTTGCATAGTAATTTTTCGTCCACTATATTCAACGCACGAATACGACGCCACACACTGCGCAAAATCGTATTCACTGAATGGAAACCGTAAGCATTCGTCCACCTGAGCAGGAAGACACCATGCCGAAGGAAATCGTTCTCAACGCATTCGACATGAATTGCGTCGGCCACATCCAGCAAGGCATGTGGACGCATCCACGCGATCAATCGTCCCGCTATACCGACGTTCAATACTGGACCGACTACGCCCGCACGCTCGAAGCGGGTCTGTTCGACGGCATTTTTTTCGCCGATGTCGCCGGAGTCTACGACGTCTATGGCGGCAACCCGGACGCCGCGATTCGCGGCGCGGTGCAGGTGCCCGTCAACGATCCCACGCTGCTGATACCGGCCATGGCCGCCGTCACGCGTCATCTGTCGTTCGGCGTCACGTCCAATCTCACCGTCGAGCAACCGTATCTGTTCGCGC
Source organism: Paraburkholderia fungorum (assembly GCF_900099835.1). Taxonomy (NCBI): domain Bacteria; kingdom Pseudomonadati; phylum Pseudomonadota; class Betaproteobacteria; order Burkholderiales; family Burkholderiaceae; genus Paraburkholderia; species Paraburkholderia fungorum. The sequence goes on along the minus strand of NZ_FNKP01000002.1, from coordinate 1,171,226 downwards.
GGCGCATGTCGACACTCGATCATCTGACGCGCGGCCGGGTCGGCTGGAACATCGTCACCGGCTATCTCGACAGCGCGTCGCGTGCAATCGGCCTGACCGGTCAGATGGCACACGACGACCGCTACGACCTGGCCGACGAATACATGGAACTGGTCTACAAACTGTGGGAATGCAGTTGGGAAGATGGTGCGGTGCTGCGCGATAAAAGCCGGGGCGTCTATGCGGATGCGTCGAAAGTGCATGTGATCCATCATCACGGCAAGCAGTACCGGGTCGACGCGATGCACCTGAGCGAGCCGTCGCCGCAGCGTACGCCGGTGCTGTATCAGGCCGGTTCGTCGGCGCGCGGCAAGCGGTTTGCGGCGGCGCATGCGGAGTGCGTGTTCGTCAACGGCCAGGCGAAGCCCGCGGTGAAAAACATCGTCGACGATATTCGCGCGCACGCGTTGGCGGGCGGCCGACGCGCGGACGATATCAAGGTGCTGCTCGGTCAAACCGTCATCACCGGACGCACCGATCGCGACGCGCAGGAGAAGTTCGAGGACTACCGGCAATACGTGAGTTCCGAGGCCGCGCTCGTGCATGCGGCGGCGTCGCTCGGCATCGACTTCGCGCGTTACGACATCGACGAGCCGATCGAGACCGGCAAGAGCCAGGCGATCGTGTCGAATGTCGAAGCGATGACACGCGCCGCCGGTCCGCAATGGACCCGGCGCAAGCTGCTCGAACAGATGGTGCTCGGCAGCCGTCAGACGCCGCTGGTTGGCTCGGCCGGGCGCATTGCGGATGAACTGATCGCCTGGACCGAGGAAACCGGCGTGGACGGTTTCAATCTGTCGCGCACGGTCGCGCCCGAGTGCTTCGAAGATTTCATCGAACTGGTCGTGCCGGTTCTTCAGGAGCGTGGCGCGTATAAGCGCGCGTATCGCGACGGCACCTTGCGCGAGAAGCTGTTCGGTCACGCACGTCTGCCCGATACGCACACGGCGGCGCGATTCCGTTCGCCCCTGAGTGCGGAGAGCGCGGCGGGTTGAGTCGGTTCAACCGGGTTCAGTCGGGTTCATTCAGCACAGAGGCTCACATGCTCGAGAAAACCGCCTTTCGCGACGCCATGTCCGGACTCGGCACGGCCGTCAACATCATCACCAGCGACGGCCCGGCAGGTCTCGCGGGATGCACCGCGTCGGCAGTGTGCGGCGTCACCGACGAGCCGCCTACGCTGCTGGTCTGCATCAACCGGAGCAGCCGCAACAACGCCGCGTTTCGCACCAACGGCAGGCTCTGCGTGAACGTGCTCAATGCCGGACAGCAACCGCTCGCCGCGCATTTTGCCAATAGCGCGCTGCCGGTGGCCGAACGCTTCGCCGCCGCGCAATGGGACCGGCTCGTGACAGGCGCGCCGGTGTTGCGCGAGGCGCTGGCATCGCTCGACTGCGAGATCGAATCGGCCACCGAAGTCGGCACGCACACGGTGTTCTTCTGCGCGGTGCAGGCCACGCACACGCGTGTCGCCGGCGACGCGCTGATTTACTACGGCCGCCGTTATCATCGCGTCGGCGAGTATTCGCTGCATGCGGCGGCGCTGGCTGAATCGGCACAGTGAGCTCGCCTGGCAAGCGATGCTTGCGGTCGCCGTCGTCTATTCGCCTGTTTGCGCGCAAAGCCGGGGCGAGCTTGCACGGATTTCTCTCCCGCATTGCTCCAGTCACTTTTCAATAGCCGCGCTGCGCGCGGCGTCGATGCCGCGCCTTTGACGCCGCCCTCCTCGCAAGCCTCCTGCACAAGGCCGCAGACCGGTCTCGAGAAAACCGGCACGCTTTCATATTCGCCATGCATCCTGCATCGAGCCGATAAAATACGTAACATCTCGTAAGCAGTTGGCCGATGTCCCCCAGTATTCGCAATTTCCTGAGCCGCCCGAATCGCCGATCATTGCTTTGGCTTACGGTTGCTCATGCGAAATTTTCGCGGACGGCCGTCTCACGAAAAAAACCAGCGGAAACCCCTATACCCGATAAAGCGTGGTCCGGCGTCGCTTATGGCATTGGCATGCCCCGCGCCGGATTCATCCACTTTCGATCAGAGCCGAAGAGGAACGATTGATCAGATTGCTTCAACGAGCCATCGTATTAACCGCGATGCTGATATCGAGCATCGACTCGTACGCCGTGGCAGCGTCAATCCAGCATGCCGGCCTCGTGGATTCGTCACAGGGTCGTGCTTCGCAACTTCCGCGAGTCCAGCCGAGGTTTCGGGCGGAACGCGCGGTGCTGCGTTCGTCTTCCACTCGAACCTCGCCGTTCTCGATCGCGCCGCCAGCCGTGATGCTGGTCGACCGGGCACAGCTGGTCAGCCTGCGCGACGATATCGATCACAGTTGGACAGGCTCAGCCGATCACCGCTTTTTGCGCGCGCGTGACGCCTCACAGGACGACGCAAGCCTGTTCGACGACGACCCAGGCTATCTGTCCGCGGACAACCCGCTGATCTGTGCCGGCCTGATTCTGCTGTTGTCGGCCGCGCTCGGCCTGGCCGGAAGCTGGCTGCTCGGCCGTCCGATGCGAAACCTCGCGACGAGCTTCTGCGCAGTCGCGAGCGACAGCCGCGTCCGTCATGGCATCACGGAGAAAGGCCCGAAACGCTTGCGCGATCTCGCCCGCACATTCGACGAAATGCTGACCCGGCGTTGCCACGCCAGCGCCCAACAGTCGGCGACGCTGGCCGCGCTCGCGAAGGACCTCGAAGCGCATGCGGTCCGCCTGCGTGGAACCGCGCTGCAGATCAACGAGTGGCATAAGCGCGTTGCGCTGGTGGAAGATGTCGACCTGTTCTCGCATATCGCCACGCAGTTTGTCGAAGCAGGCGGATGCACGACGACGCCGGAGAGCGACATACCGGTGGACGCATTCATCCGTGACAGGTTCGTGTTGACCAGTTCGCTGGATGCCAGCCTTTTCAACAGCACACTCGATGCAGGCGCGGACTTCCTCCTGCCGCGCACGTTCCTCGAACGCGTGATGTCGAATCTCGTCGACAACGCGCTGGAACACGGGGTCCCGCCAATCGAGATCAAAACGTCCAGAACCCGCGACGAGTGGACCTTGAGCTTCCGCGATCATGGTGCGGGCATCAAACAGTCGGAGTTGTCGAGCGCGACATCGACTTTTGTGCGGCTGGGTTCGCCCGATAAGCACGACGATGGACGTCACTGGGGGCTGGGCCTGGCGTTGGTCAAGAAACTTGTAGCAGACGCCGGAGGACGCCTCATTCTGGGCAACCACCCCGAAGGCGGCCTGTTCGTGCGGATGGTTTTTTCCGCGACGAAAAACGCAGCGGACGGGCAGGCTTGAACGTGAGTTGAATCTGAGCGGCGGCGTCTTGACGACGGTTCACGCCACGCACGCCCTTCAACTCATGCGCGCACGACGCCGCTCAACGGCTTACCTGATCGCGTCTGCCCAAACAATGCCGTTGCCGTGCGCTGTGGATCGAGTCCAAGACTCTCGCTCGTGGTGCCCGCGATCAACGCATCGAGCGAGGTAGTCGGCTTCAGATCGCGCGCCTCATAGAGCTGATGCGCGGCCAGACCCGGCCAGTCCGCCATCACGCGCCCACCCTGCACGGAACCGCCCAGCACCATCGCGACCGACCCCGTCCCGTGATCGGTGCCGCCCGTGCCGTTCGCCGCCGCGGTCCGGCCGAATTCGGTCGCCACCAGCACCGTCGTCCTGTTCCACTGCTCTCCCATACCGTCGCGCAGCGCGCCGAGCATCGTATCGAGCGCCTTCAACTGATTCGCGAGGCGCGCATTCTGCGCACTGTGCGTGTCCCAGCCGCCAGTTTCGATCATCGCGATTCGCGGGCCGTCTTCGCGCGACAGAAAGCTCGCCGCCAGCTTGCCGAGGCTCGCCGGGTCCTGACGTGCGCCTGCATCGCCAGCAAGACCGCGCGCCGCCATCGCGGACTCCCATAGCGGGCGCAACTGCGCATCCTGATCGTAGAGTTGCGAGACCCGCGAGAGCAGATCGTCGGGCGCCTGCGGCAACGCCGAGGGCGCGTACGACGTCACCGCCGCCGTGCCGCGCAGCGCCATCGGCACGGTCGGCGCGAATGCAATCGCGTTCTCGCGGGTGGTGGGCAATTGCGCAACGAGCCGGTTCAACCAGCCGTCCTTGATCTGATACGGCGACACGCCGCCCGTCTCCAGCACGTTCTGTCCGTCGAAATGCGAGCGGTCGCGATACGGCGACGCGACCGCGTGCACGAACAGCGCCTGACGGTCCGCGTACATCGCGGCCGTCTGCTTCAGCGCCGGATGCAGGGCGAAGGTGCCGTCCAGGCGCGGTGCGTTCGACGTATCGATGGCGAGCGCGCCGCGCAAGGTCGCGTAGGCGGGTTCGGCGTACGGCACGACGATGTTCAGGCCGTCGGCGGCACCGCGCTGGATCACGAACACGAAACGGCGGTCGGTGGCGACGCTGGCGAACGCGATCTGCGGGGCGACGAGCATCGCGCCCGCTCCCGCAGCGGCGACGCTTAGAAATTGGCGGCGTGACAGCATGGTGCGGGCTCCTTTGTTTCGTGGGCTTGGGCTTGAGCTTGGGCTTGGGCTTGGGCTTGGGCTTGGGCTTGGGCTTGGGCTTGGGCTTGGGCTTGGGCTTGGGCTTGGGCTTGGGCTTGGGCTTGGGCTTGGGCTTGGGCTTGGGCTTGGGCTTGGGCTTGGGCTTGGGCTTCGGCTTCGGCTTCGGCTTCGGCTTCGGCTTCGGCTTCGGCTTCGGCTTCGGCTTCCAGTTTCGATTTACCGCCGCTGAAAATCCGGCGACACCAGCAACAGCGCAATCGCCGTCGAAGCGCTTTCCGCTCGCGACACCGCCGTCGCCGTCGATTCGCTCAACGATCCCGCCAGCAAGGTCTGTCCGAGCGAGCGGGCATCGAGCCGGTCGCCGACGCGCGCCGCGAAACGCTGCGCCACTTCGACCCGCCGCACGAGCGCGTCGGGCGCGGCCCAGCTGGCGGCGATATCGTCGTATCCGGCGGGCGAACCGGGACGCCACACCGGTTGTCCGAGCTGCGTGAAAACCGGCGCGCTCTGCAGATTGCCGAGGTCTTGCCAGCCGAGTCCGCGCATCGACGAAATGGTCCATTCCCACGGTGTCTTGAACTTCACCGCAGTCGGCGACCAGGTTTGCGGCATGTCGATCAGCGCGCGGTACACGCTCGGCAAGTCGCCGCCGCTGCGCTCGAATACGCTGGCGAGATGCGCGCTCGCATCCGGCGACGGGTTGTCGGCGATAAAGTGACGGGCCAGCTTGCCGCCAATATGCTGCGCAGTGGCGGGCGCGCGCGCGAGGTCGTGCAGGATCGCGAGCGCCTGCTGTTCGCCCGGCTGATCGTAGGTGCGCCCCATGATGTTGCGCGAGCCCGGCTCGTGCAGCGCGGCTCGAAAGACAAAGGTACCAGGTTCGCCGTTTGGCTGGACGAAACGTCTTGCCGCGTTGTCCGCGCCTGCCTGCAGGTTGGCCGAAGCGTTGGCCGAAGCATTGGATAAACCATTGGCCGGATTAGCCGCCAGGCTCCAGCCGGTCAGCGCGCGAGCGAACTCGGTGACGTCCTCCTGGCTATAGCCGCTGCGCACGCCGAGCGTATGCAACTCCATGATTTCGCGCGCCAGGTTTTCGTTCAGACCGCGCTTGTGCTCAGGATCGCGTTGCGCCGCGCGCAGCGCCGCCACGCTGTCCGGTCCGACCGAACGCGTCTGGTCGAGAAACAGTTGCATCGCCGGATGACGCTCGACCGCGACCAGCATGTCTTCGAAACGGCCAAGCACGTGTGGGCGGATCGCTTCCGCTTCGAATGAACCGGCCAGCACCGCCACGCCCGGCTTTTCCGTCGACACCGCGAAGTGATTGGCCCAGAAATGCACCAGCCTTTCGACGAACGGCGTCGGGGTAGTCAACGCGCTCACGACCCGCGCATTGACCGAGGCGCGATACCGGTCGACGATTTCACCGCGCATTGCCTTGCGTTCGACCTGGGTCGCAGACTGTGATGCGGCCTTGGCATCAGGCTGCGGACCGCCCGACCCAGCGCCCGGCGAGACAGACTGCGCATTAGCCTGCGCGCCCCCCGTCCCCTTGCTCTCGCGCGCCTGCTTCAACTCCATGCGCATCTGCGCGAGTTCGACCGACAACGTGGCCGAGTCAGGCTGCCCCGCCCACGCGGCCGGCCGCGGCTGATACTGGTCGAATTGCGCAAGCAGCCACGCTTTCGGATCGGCGGGCGGCGTCTCGCCGGCTCGCGCGCCGAGGCCGAAACGGTTCAACGCAATCGTCGCGGCGTTCAGGTTCGGTGAGTTGGCCATACCATCCTCGTCGGCATCGGATAGTCTTTAAACGGCCGCCCGACGACAATCCGTCGCCGGCGTCCGCGTTTTTTCATTCCCCCGACGTTTCACTCGACGCCTGTTTTCTTGCCTGCGCTTTCGCATTCGCCGCCGGCGCCGTTTCGCGCCACTGTCCGCGTAACTTCAGGCTGTCGGCGAATTCGACGCGCTCCTCGGGCGACAGGGTCGCCGCGAAATCCGCGACGCTGCCTTCCACCTTCGCGCGCAGATTACTGTCGGCGGCACGTGTGCGGGCAAGCGCGGCATCCAGCGCCGCGCGATCCAGTTGCGGCGCGGCCAGCAAGCGCAATACTTCGCGCCGCCCTTCACGGCCCTCGCGGGCAAATTGCCGCCCGTCGCGACGCGCGTCTTTCAGGCCGTCTATAAAAGCCTGCTGCTTCTCCGCCGACAGCGGCTGCGCGGCGAAGCGCAGCGCGCGCTGCTGGGCCAGCACCTGCGCGGGCGTGTTCGCGCGATGCGCCGCGAACCATTGATAAGCGCCGCCGGCAATCGCGCCAAGCAAAAAGACGTTGAGCACCAGCGACACCGCCAGCACGATTTTCCACGAGCGGCCGTTCATTCTCCGCTCCAGTCGGCTGACGTTCCGCCGAAACTCGAAGTCAGATACGACGATTCGTACGCGTCGTGGATGGGCGGCACCGTCTCCGTCAAGACGAAAAACGACACCGCGAACGCACCGGCCACGCCGCCGAGCAGTCCGACGCCGGCCACCGCCGCGCCGGACCACCAGAGCCGCCGGCGCGTAGCAGGTTGCCGGGCTTGCCGCGGTTGCCGCACCGGCGCACTGCCGATCACGCGCTGCTGTAAAGCGACACTCGGCGGATCGACCTTGTCGGCGGCGAGGAATGCGTCGAGGGCGGCGGCATCGGCGAGCACGGCATCGGCCTGTTCGCGATGCCGTTGCGCCCATGCCTGCGCCGCCGCGCGTTCGTGGGACGGCCAGCGGCGCGGATCGGCACCGTAGGCCTCGACGATCTGATGAAATCTTTCGGGCGTCATGACTTGTCCTTGCTAAGGCCGCTGCCGGCCAGTTGTGCGCGCAGATTGCGGCGCGCGCGGGCCAGCAGACTTTCCAGCGCATCGACCGTGACGCCCATCAGCGCGGCGGCGTCGAGGTTCGACATTTCCTGGTAATAGGTCAACACGAGCGCCTCGCGTTGCCGCGCCGGCAACGCGGCAAGCGCCTCACGCACGCGCGCGTCCTGCGCGCGCGCTTCGAGACGGGCGTCGGGCGGCGCGGCGGGATCGGCTTCGTCAGGCATCTCGTCGTGCGGATCTTCGCGCCGGCCTCGCAGCCGGTCATAGCAAAGGTTGAGCGCCACGCGATGCACCCACGTGTCGAATTTCGCGTCGCCTTCGCGCCAGCGCGACGCCTGCTTCCAGATGCGCACGAACACTTCCTGCGCGACGTCTTCCGCGTCCATCCGGTCGCCGAGCATGCGCATGGCGAGCGACAGCAAACGCGGCAGCTTGCGCGCGACGAGCGTACGCACGGCCACCGGGTCCTGACGGCCGATCTGTTCCAGCAATTCCGCGTCGGGGTCGCGTTCGCTCAACGGACGACGCTCCACGACGTGTGCGTCGACGCATGCATCGACAGATGCCTCGACGCGCACGTCATCGCATCCCGCCATGCGCAGACGCGCACAACACGCCGCACAACCGGCGCGCCGCGAGCGGACCGCGCCGCTGTCGCAGCAGAAAGAACCTCGTTCATCAACCGCCGCTCCCTGATCTGCCATTCACGCTGGCTTGTCTTGTCGATAGTCGCATGCGCAACGTGCCGCGGGTTGCGCATGCGACGGCTCATCGCTGTGCTCGAGCCACGTTCAATATACGACGACCGCCGGCCTGTAATAAGCCGGACGCGCCGGGTACACCACACAACCGGCGAGCGTGATCGCCAGTAGAACCACCACGAGTATTTTCATGTCAGCCTGCCTGTATCGAAGATGGGTCAAATCAGGCCCAATGCCCTTCGATCCAGCGCCAGTGAGGCCCGCGCTGCGCCCAGTGCCCCGGCACCCAGTGATAGCCGACCCGCACCGGCTGCCAGTGACCCGGCGCCCATACGTAACGGCCATGGTCCCAACGCCAGCGGCCCTGGTCCCACACATAACCGTCACGCGGCGCGGGCACCACTTCGACGCGCGGCGGCGGCGGCGCCATTGGCGCGATCACCACGGCCTGCGCGGCTGCGGACGTCGAGTCGAGCATCGTTCCGCTACCGAGCATGACGGCCAGCAAAACGCCTGCGATAGCGACGGGTTTTCTTGATGTCATGTTGATCTCTCCCATAAAAATCCGCAGCCGGAAGCGGCTCCGTTATGGCTTTAACGCAGCAGCGGCGCAAATCCGTCGCAGAAAACTGCAGGAGAAATATTTAGAAACAAAATGAAACCAATAACGCGGGCGAGATGCGCGAAACGTCCGTCCAGAGCCAAAGCGAGCAGTAATAACTTCAGCCGGAAAAACGTCGTTGTCAGCTTAATAACAGCACTAGTTATTACAACGAATGGCGATTGAGAGCCGACGTTATTTATCCGCCCCGAAACTTTAATCGGCAAAGAGTTTAATGCGCGCAGTTTTGTTGCTTGATGCAGTAAGACCATGCGCAGTTTCTCTAACAAGATCCCAGCGAATATCCCCTCGTATATCGATGGAGTCGCTGCACGGCAAAGTCGATTCTGGAGCCAGTCAAACATGTTGCGTAGAACGCTACTCCCCATCCCGTTGGCCGCGATGCTCACACTCGCTGCCTGCGGTAATAACAATGTCAGCTCGTCGGCCAGCACTGCAGCCACGGTGTCGACCCAGGACGCCGCGACGACGGCGACGCCGATCAAGCACGTCGTCGTGATCTTCGGTGAAAACGAATCGTTCGACCATTACTACGGCACCTACCCGAACGCGCAGAATCCCGACGGCGAACCGGTCTTCACTGCCGCATCGGGCACCCCGACGGTCAACGGCCTGACGACCGCGCTGCTGACGAACAACCCGACGGTCTCGAATACGGCGAACGGCACCTCGGCGATCAATCCGTTCCGTCTCGATCGCACGCAGGCGTCCACCGAGAGCCAGAACCACAGCTACACGCCGGAGCAACTCGCGGCCGACAACGGCAAGATGGATGCGTATCCCGCGAACACCGGCAACCCGTCGACGGGGACCGCCACCGAGTTCGGCAAGGCCGGTCTGGTGATGGGCTACTACGACGGCAATACCGTGACGGCGATGTGGAACTACGCGCAGCACTTCGCGATGAGCGACAACGCCTATACCGACACGTATGGTCCGTCGACACCGGGAGCGATCTCGGTCGTGTCGGGCCAGCACAACGGTGCCGTGGTGACGAGCAACGGCGCGGTGGTCGCCGGCAGCGCGACGACCAGCCCGTCGACCGACGTGGTGTATGACCTGCAAGGCGGCTGGTCGCTGATCGGCGACCTCGACCCGACCGGCGACGTGTGCACGATCAAGGCAGGCTCGACCACGACAGCGGCCATGACCTCGAAGAACATCGGCGATCTGCTGAATTCGGCCAACCTCACGTGGGGCGGCTTCATGGGCGGCTTCGACCTGACGGCCACCAACGCGAACGGCACCACGGGTTGCTCGCGCTCGACGTATTCGTCGGTGCTGGGTGCGTCCGAAAACGACTACGTGCAGCATCACGCGTGGTTCCAGTACTACACGAGCACGCAGAACCTCGCGCATACGCGGCCTTCGTCGACGGCGGAGATCGGCTATACCGATCCGCTCGACAACACGGCCACGCCGGTGCATCACCAGTACGACGTCAACGACTTCTTTACCGCCGTCAAGGCGGGCAACTTCCCGTCGGTGAGCTTCCTGAAGGCACCGGCTGTCGCCGACGCGCATCCGGGCAACTCCGATCCGCTCGACGAGCAGGCGTTCGTCACGAGCGTGGTGAACTTCCTCCAGCAGCAACCGGACTGGAAGAACACGGCGGTGATCGTGACTTACGACGATTCGGACGGCTGGTACGACCATCAGTACGCCACACCGACCACCTCATCGTTCGACTCGACCTCGGCCATGTCGACGGGTGACGGTACTTTCGTGAAAGCGGTGACGGGCGCCGACCAGCTCAACGGCGCGGGCGTGTGTAACGCCGCGGGCGCGGTGCAGGGCGTGGGCATCAACGGCGGCGCGGTGAATGGCCGCTGCGGTCCGGGTACGCGTATTCCGTTCGTCGTGATCTCGCCGTATGCGAAGGCCAATTACGTCGACAGCACCGACCTGATCACGCAGTCCTCGGTGGTTCGCTTCATCGAAGACAACTGGCTCAGCGGCACGCGTATCGGTCAGGGTTCGAACGATGCGAACGCCGGCAGCATCATGGGCATGTTCGACTTCACCAAGACCACGCCGAATGCGGCGCTGTATCTGGATTCGAACCTGGGGACGGCACTGACCACCGCACCGGCTGCGATTACGACACCGTCGCTCTAAACGAAACGTCAGAGCATCGACAGGCGTCCCGACCGCGTTCAGCAAGGTCGGGACGCTTTTTGCACATGGCGCCGGCAGTCGCCGAACCCATGTTCCTGCTGAATTTTTCCGGATCGTCATTCGCTTCGCTTCGCCAGCTCCACCGGCTTTGCAGGCCTCTGCTTATCGCTCGTCTATGTCAACGCAACCGCTCCACCCTACACCGTCCACCGGATCCACCCAGCGCAACGAACCTCCCGGCGCCAATCGGCCGCGCGGCCGCCAGCGTCTGCTGGTGGGCTGCACGGTCGCGCTCGTCGCCGTCGCTGGCCTGGCCGGTTATGCACTCGCGTACCCGGAGCGTATGCCCGACTCCGTGGGCGAGATCGTCGAAAACCTGACGGGCGCGAACCCGCACCCGGTGCAGCTGGTCTTGCCGGCGCAGGCACCGCTGAGCGCGGTCGCGAAACTCGGCAAGCAGATTTTCTACGATACGTCGCTGTCCGCGTCGGGCAGGCAATCGTGCGCGTCGTGTCATAGCCCGACGCACGCGTACGGGCCGCCGAACGATCTCGACGCGCAACTGGGCGGCCCGCATCTCGATCGCCAGAGCTTCCGGCCGCCGCCGTCGCTCGCGTATCTATACCGCCAGGCCGTCTTCAGCATCGGCCCCGATGCCGCCGACGCGGCCGCACCGCCCGATTTCAACGCGCTCGCTCAAGCAGCACAAGGCACACAACGCGCCGACAAGGTGGCGGGCACGGCCCCCGCGACCGTTGCGATGGTGCCGGTGGGCGGCATGTTCTGGGACGGCCGCGCGGATACGTATCAGCGTCAGGCGCTCGGTCCGCTGATCAACCCGACCGAAATGGCGAACGCCGATTCCGCTGCGGTCGCCGCCAAACTCGCGCGTGCGCCTTACGCCGCCAGCTTCCGCAAACTGTTCGGGCCGGGCATCTTCAACAACGCGGACATGCTGACCGCCGAGGCGATGTTCGCCGTCGGCCGCTACGAATTCGAACAGCCGGACTTTCACGCATTCACCAGCAAGTACGACTACTGGCTGCGAGGCAAGGCGCGCCTCACACACGCCGAACTGCACGGTCTGAACCTGTTCAACGACCCGAAGAAAGCGAACTGCGCAGGTTGCCACCTTAGCCAGCCGAGCTCGGACGGACTGTCGCCGCTGTTCACGGATACGCAATACGAGGCGCTCGGCGTGCCGCGCAACACGCGTCTTGAAGCGAACCGCGACCCGAAGTTCTTCGACTTCGGACTGTGCGGGCCGCTTCGTCAGGACCTCGCGAAGCAGACGCAGTATTGCGGCATGTTCCTCACGCCGACGTTGCGCAATAGCGCGAATCGCAACGTGTACTTCCACAATGGCGTGTATCACGACCTCAAGCAGGTGATGGACTTCTACAATCTGCGCAATACGTCGCCGGACAGGATCTATCCGAAGGACGCAGCGGGCAAGGTGCAGAAGTACGACGATCTGCCGGCTCAATACCATGCCAACGTCGATATCGCCGACGCGCCGTTCGACCGGAAATACGGCGACCAGCCCGCGATGAGCGATCAGGATATTCAGGACATCATTGCATTCCTGCACACGCTGAATGACGGTTACAAGCCCTGAGCCAACTGTGACGTTGAAGTAGTTTTTTGAATCTGCGCACCGTCGACCCGTTCGTGGTCACGGCGCAGTGTGAGAGCCGTGCGGGCCGGTGCGGTATGCTTGACGGTCCCACGACTCTCATCTCTTCCCTACCCGATGGCCGATTTTCCCTTCGACGCCGTACTCTTCGACTGCGACGGCGTGCTCGTCGACTCCGAACCCATCACCAACCGCGTGCTGACCGAGATGCTCGGCGAGCTGGGCTGGCAATTGAGCGTCGAAGAGACGATGCGCATTTTTGTCGGCAAAGCAGTGAAAGACGAGGCCGCGCTGATCGAAGCGCGCACCGGTTTCGCGATCACCAACGAGTGGCTCATGCAATTCCGCGCGCGTCGCAATGAAGCGCTCGACAAGGAACTGGCGGCGATTCCCGGCGCGGCTTCGGCGGTGCGCGGGTTGTTTCCGCTGTTGAACGGACGCATTGCCGTTGCCTCGGGTGCCGACCGGGTCAAGATCGAATTGCAACTCGCCAAGGCCGGCATCCTCGACTGTTTCGAAGGACGCATTTTCAGCGGACACGAAACGCCTCGCAGCAAGCCGTTTCCCGATGTTTATCTGGCAGCGGCAGCGGCGCTGGGTGTCGATCCGACACGCTGCGCCGTGGTGGAAGACACGGTGACGGGCGCGACTGCAGGTGTCGCCGCGGGCGCTACGGTGTTCGGTTATTGCCCGATGGAGTTGGGCCATAGCAGCGCGACGGCGTTGCATGGCGCGGGCGCGGTGCATGTTTTCCGCGATATGGCCGAACTGCCTGCGTTGTTAGCGGGATGGAATCGCAGCAACGGCTGATGTGATTGCATAGATCGGCGATCGGTCAGCAATCGAAAACCGCGAAGATAGAAATAGAAAATGTTGGCGGCGCGACGACACCGATGCTCGCACAAGTTGGTGTGGCGCCGTCACTTCGCGCGCGAGTGCGTGTATCAGAGGTGACTGACGAGGCTTTGCCGCGCATGGCATGGTGCGTGCAATGGAGATGTCTGAGCGCGGCGATATCCGCGCTCGTGACTCATCCACCCTTGTCGGAGATCCATCATGACCATGCTAGCCATCAAAGACCTTCCCCATTTCGACGAACTCGACCGCGCGGCAGCACTGTCCGTGCGTGGCGGGACTGCAAGTCTGCCGCTCGACCAGCCGATGTCGTGTCACGGCGGTTTTGTCCCGCAACTTCCGGTGTATCGCGGCTGGGGCGGCTGTCCACCGGTCCACTATGGTTGTGCGCCGAAGGTGGAGCCTTATGGGAATTGGGGATGTCAGCCGGGACACGTTACGCCGTTGTGAACTTGGGGTGCCACCGCAATATCACGTGACGTTGCGAGGCAGGCATCGCATCGTGCCAGGAAAAAGCCTGCTCTCTCTTACCCCGGCGGCGCCGTGTGGAGACAACGCGCGAGGGCATCTGAAGAAAGAAAACAGTTACACCTCCGAGCACAAACAAAAAGCCCCGCAAGACTTCCGTCTTGCGGGGCTTTTTTCAAACTAAACGCGTTAAACGCTTTAGCGCGACATCATGTTCATGCTGACGTTATGCAACACCCACAACGTGCCGCCGATCACGATCACCGCGGTCAACGCCGTGAACGCGAAAGCCGTCACGTTCCAGCGCTGTTCCGACGACGTGTTCATGTGCAGGAAGAACACCAGATGCACGACGATCTGCACGAGCGCGAGGCCCGAGATCGCGTACAAAGCGTCCTGCCCCGTCAACGTGCCCGTCAGGACGAGAGCAAATGCCGCGACAGTCAGAATGACCGACAGCACGAAGCCCGTCATGTAGCTGCCGAAGCTGCCGTGGCTTCCACCCGAGTGTGCGTTATGGCTATGGTCCATTTAGATCACGCTCGCAAGATAGACAAAGGTGAAGACGCCGATCCACACGACGTCCAGAAAGTGCCAGAAAAGGCTCAGGCACGTCAGACGGATCATGTCGCGTTCGGTCAGGTCTTTGTGACGCAGCACCTGAATGGCGAGCACCACCATCCAGATCAGGCCGAACGTCACGTGCAGACCGTGCGTGCCGACCAGCGTGAAGAACGACGACAGGAACGCGCTACGGCTCGGACCTGCGCCTTCGGCGATCAGGTGCGAGAACTCGCGCAGTTCCAGCACGAGGAACGACAGACCCAGCAGGAACGTCACGGCGAGCCAGAAGAGCAAAGCGCCCTTGCGGTTCTTGTACGCACCCAGCATCGCAAAACCGTACGTGATACTGGACAGCAGCAGCATCGTGGTTTCGAGCGCGACGCCCGGAATCTCGAACAGATCCTTACCGGTCGGACCACCGGCAAACTGGTGGCTCATCACCGCGAACACTGCGAACAGCGACGCGAAGATGATGCAGTCGGTCATCAGGTACAGCCAGAAGCCGAATACCGAATGCGACGGCGGGTGATCGGCGTGATGCGCGTCATCGTGATGATGCGCGTCGGCCGTAAGCGTAGTGTTTGACATCAATCCACCTCCAACGCGACCTGCGCACCGGCGCCGGAGCGTTTCTCTTCAATCGCCGCGACCGTAGCGGCCGGGATGTAAAAGCCTTCGTTCTTCTGGAAGCTGTACACGATCACCGTTCCGATCGCGCCGACCAGACCGACGATAGCGAGCCACCAGATGTGCCACACAGCGGCAAAACCCAGCACCAGCGAGAACATCGCTGCCACCACACCTGCCGACGTGTTCGACGGCATGTGAATGTCGGTGTACACCGGCTTCGGCTGGTTCTTGCGCGACTTCATTTCAGCGAAAGCGTCGAGTTCACGCACTTCCGGAATGATCGCGAAGTTGTACGACGCCGGCGGCGAGCTCGTGGCCCATTCCAGCGTGTGACCATCCCACGGGTCGCCCGACAGGTCGAGGCTTTCCGGCTTGTTGCGGTCACGCAGGCTGACCACGATCTGGATCACCTGGCAGGCAATACCGATTGCGATCAGAACCGCACCGACCCACGCCAGTTGCAGCCACGGGTGCCACGCAGGGTTGTCATAGTGATTCAGACGACGCGTCATGCCCATGAAGCCCAGCACGTACAGCGGCGTGAACGCAACCCAGAAACCGATCTGCCAGAACCAGAACGATGCCTTGCCCCACTTTTCATTCAGCTTGAAGCCGAATGCCTTCGGGAACCAGTAGTTGAAGCCGGCGAGGTAGCCGAACAGCACGCCACCGATAATCACGTTGTGGAAGTGAGCGATCAGGAACAGCGAGTTGTGCAGCACGAAGTCCGCACCCGGAATCGCCATCATCACGCCGGTCATACCGCCGATCGTGAACGTGACCATGAAGCCCAGGGTCCACAGAACCGGCGTCGTGAACTGCAGACGGCCCTTGTAAATCGTGAACAGCCAGTTGAACACCTTCACGCCGGTCGGGATCGCAATCACCATCGTTGCAATACCGAAGAACGAGTTCACGTCAGCGCCCGAGCCCATCGTGAAGAAGTGATGCAGCCACACGAGGAACGACAGCACCATGATCGCGCAGGTTGCCCACACCATCGTCTTGTAGCCGAACAGCGGCTTCTTGGCGTAGGTGGCGACGACTTCCGAGAAAATACCGAACGCCGGCAGGATCAGGATGTACACCTCAGGGTGACCCCATGCCCAGATCAGGTTCAGGTACAGCATCGCGTTGCCGCCGGCATCGTTCGTGAAGAAGTGCATGCCGAGGTAACGGTCGAGACCGAGCAGCGCGAGCGTGACGGTCAGGATCGGGAACGCAGCCATGATCAGCACGTTCGTGCACAGCGCGGTCCACGTGAACACCGGCAACTTCATGAACGTCATGCCCGGAGCGCGCATCTTTACGATCGTCACGAAGAAGTTCACGCCGGTCAGCAAGGTGCCGATACCGGAGAGCTGCAAGCTCCACAGGTAATAGTCGACCCCGACGCCTGGACTGAACTGCAATTCGGACAACGGCGGATAAGCGAGCCAGCCCGTTTGCGCGAATTCACCGATCACCAGCGAGATGTTGATCAGGATGGCGCTGATTGCGGTCATCCAGAAGCTCAGCGAGTTCAGGAACGGGAACGCGACGTCGCGGGCACCGATCTGCAGCGGCACGATGATGTTCATCAGGCCGACCATGAACGCCATCGCCATGAAGAAAATCATGATGACGCCGTGCGCGGTAAAGATCTGGTCGTAATGGTGCGGTGGCAGGACGCCAGGCGAGTTATACGACAGCGCTAGCTGGGTACGCATCATGATCGCGTCCGCGAAGCCGCGGAACAGCATGATGAGCGCAACGACGATGTACATCACGCCGAGCTTCTTGTGGTCGACCGACGTGAGCCATTCGGTCCACAGGTACTTCCACTTGCCGAAATAGGTGATCAGACCCAGTACCAGAGCACCGCCAATGGCGATGCCCGCGGCCGTCACCATGATGATCGGCTCGTGGTACGGAATCGAGTCTAGTGAGAGTTTTCCGAACATGCGTTACCCCTTAACCTTGGGCGCGCAGTTGGCGTCCTTCATGTTGTCCATGACATTACCGTTGTTGTAGCGGGCGATGATGTTGTGGAAGAGCTTCGGATCGACTGCGGAGAAGTAGCGCACCGGATCCTTCTCGCTCGGCGCCGATACCGTGTGGTAGCGGTCCATGCTGAGGTTATCCGACGATGCGCGCACTTTCGCGACCCACGCGTTGAACTCTTCCGGCGACTTCGCGAGCGTGCGGAACTTCATGTCCGAGAAGCCCTTGCCGCTGAAGTTGGCCGACGTGCCTGCGTAATCACCGGCTTCGTCAGCGATCAGGTGCAGACGGGTCTGCATGCCTGCCATCGCGTAGATCTGGCCGCCGAGTTGCGGGATGAAGAACGAGTTCATCACCGAGTCGGACGTGATAACGAAGTTCACCGGCGTGCCAACCGGAATCGCCAGCTGGTTCACCGACGCAATACCGAGGTCCGGGTAGATGAACAGCCACTTCCAGTCGAGTGCGACGACTTCGACGTTGATCGGCTTGACCTGCGACTCGAGCGGCTTGTACGGATCCAGCTCGTGCGTGGTTTTCCACGTGAGTACGGCGAGGAACAGAATGATCAGCGTCGGAATCGTCCAAATGGCGATTTCGATACCGGTCGAGTGAACCCACCCCGGACGGTATTCAGCGTTTTTGTTCGATGCGCGATAACGCCACGCGAACAGCAGCGTAAGCGCGATTACCGGAACGACCACAATCAGCATGGCCCAGGTGGAGGTCGCGATCAGATCGCGTTCCGCCAGACCCACACTACCCTTCGGATTCAAAATATCGAGGTTGCTGCAACCCGAAAGCAACAACGCAAGGCCGGCAGACAGGAAACTTACCGACCCACGCAGAGTCTTTCCTTTCATATCCATTGCCTCTTTTTTACGACTTTCACGAACGTCATTCGACCGCTCTCCATTAGTAAGCGCTCGCATAATAGGGGCACGACGAGTTGTAATAAACCCTCGAATTTGCAACGATCTATTGCGCCGCAGCGCATTGCGACACGTTGCCGCACACCTTTGTGCAAGCGGTAGGTTTGCAATGCCTCATCGGGAAGCATCGAAAACTTGGCGCATCGCAAAACCCCCTTGAATAAACGCTAAAAACGCGACACGACCTGGAAGGTGGCATCGCGCGGCATGTATCTGAAAGAGATTCTGTCGATGCGACAAAGCGCGTCGCGAGCGTTGCATCCGCGCACACGGATGTTGCAATTGCGACGCGCCTCGTTCTATCAACCCGGCGTGCGAACCGCAGCAGCGACGACCGGCGCGGGCGCCGCTGCCTGCAGATGCTCGCCACCGTCTGCCGGTGCATCTTCCGGGTGAACGGAACGCTCCGACTGGGCCAGCAGCGTGCCGACCGACGGATCGATTGCATCGGTGAACGGTTTCGGGTTGAGACCAATGGCGAGCACCAGCAGCGCCATCACGCCGAGCAGCGCGAATTCGCGGCGGCTGACGTCCTTGAGTTTGGCGACGCGCGCATTCGCGATCGCACCGAAGATCACGCGCTTGTACATCCACAGCGTGTAGGCGGCGCTCAGAATCAGGGTGGTGGCGGCCATTGCGCCGATCCAGAAGTTGAAACGGATCGCGCCCATCAGCACCATGAACTCGCCGACGAAACCCGACGTGCCCGGCAGGCCGATGTTGGCCATCGAGAACAGCATCAGCAAGGAGGCGAAGCGCGGCATCGTGTTGGCAACGCCGCCGTATTCGGCGATGGCAGCCGTCTTGGTACGGTCGTAGAGCATGCCCGTGCACAGCAGCATTGCGCCCGACACGATACCGTACGACAGCATCTGCACGATCGCGCCGGCCTGGCCGATGCGGTTGAACACGAACAGGCCCAGCGTGACGAGGCCCATGTGCGAAATCGTCGAATACGCGAGCAGGCGGCGCATGTCGGTTTGCACCAGCGCGACCAGGCTCGAATAGACCACCGCGATCAGCGACAGCGTGATCATCATCGGCGCGAAGAAGTGGCTGGCCTGCGGAGCGATCGGCAGCGCGAAACGCAGCAGACCGTAACCGCCCAGCTTCAACATACCGATCATCACAGCAGCGCCCGTCGGACCGTCGAGGTGGACGTCCGGCAGCCAAGAGTGCAACGGCCACATCGGCACCTTCACGCCAAACGCGGCGAGGAAGCCCAGGAAGATCAGGATCTGCGGGATCGTGGCGAGGTGCGTCTCACGCCACGTGGCGAGGTCGAAGCTGTGCGTCTGGCTGTAGAGGTACAGCATCGACATCAGCATCATCAGCGAGCCGAGCAGCGAGACGAAGAAGAACTTGACCGCAGCGTAGGTGCGGTTCTTGTTGCCCCACGTGCCGATCAGCAGGTACAGCGGGATCAGCGTGGCTTCGAAGGCGACGAAGAACATCATGCCGTCGAGCGACGTGAACACGCCCTGCATGAAGCCCGACAACATCAGGAACGCGCCGTAGTACTGCGCAGTGCGCTGCGTGATCGATTCCCACGACGCGACCACGATGATGATCGTGGTGAGCGCGGTCAGTGCCACGAGCCACAGCGAAATCCCGTCTACTCCCAGATGCCACGCGATGTCGAACGTGGGCGACCAGCGCATGTTCTCGACGAACTGCATCGACGTGACGTCGTTGCGGAAATTCGCGACCAGCGGGATCACCGGCAGGAACCCCGCTACCGCGCCGATCAGCGCGATCCAGCGGGTGCGACCACGTGCCGCGTCAGATCCGGCACGCAAAACCGCGAGTCCGGCGACAATAGGGATCCAGATGAGTAGGCTAAGAAGAGGCAATGGCATTGTGCTCTGTCGAAAACTTTAAGTACAAAACGCCACGTCAATACCTTCAGGCCCGAAAGCATTGAAATGGATATGTAAGTTGGATTGCGCTGAAATGGACGTGTAAGCGGTGATGGCCCGTACACGTTTACCCGCAGCCAAGTGACCAAGGGTGGGAGATTACCAAGATACGAATACTTTTGCAGCGCAACAGCGCACCGGGGCGGCGGACAATACATTGTTGCCACACGTGCCATTGCAGAAGATCAAAAAATGTGCACCTGCACAAAGTTGTATCCGCGTAATATGCGTGCCGAATTTTACAAACAGAAGAAAACATTTTGACCGCTACTTAGCGACTCTTGCAAAAATTGCCGGAGTCGCTTTTTGCACGGGAATGGTTAGTGCTGACAGCCCATCTCTAATGAACGCCGATTTCAGACGCGTCGATAAAATTTCTCGCGTTTTCAGGCAAAAATAAATTTTGGTCCGGCACTCTAAATCAGGCGCTTTCAAGTACCTTAAAAATCCTGCTTTCCTTCTGTTGCGATGACCGCCGACTCCGGGCAGATCGCCGGGAATTCCTTTCTATTGCATTACAAAATTCACATGCAATGCGGCCATGCGAGCGAAATTTCGTCCGGCAAGGCACACTGAAGTTGCCGCGCCGATCCCCTCCCGGCAGCCCCCTTTTTCGGATAACGCATGACGCTTCGCGACGAAGTTGTCGTTCCCGCACTCGAATGCCGCGGACTGAGCAAGCAGTACGGCCAAGGTCGCATCGTGCTCGCACGGCTCGATTTCACGCTGCGGCCCGGAGAATTCATCGCGATCATGGGTGATTCCGGCGTCGGTAAATCCACGCTGCTCAACCTCATAGCCGGGCTCGACCACGCGGACAGCGGCGAGGTGATCATCGACGGCAGCCCCGTGGCGCGTCTGGACGACAACGCTGCCACCCGGTTGCGTCGGCAGAAGCTGGGGTTCGTGTTCCAGGCGTTTCACGTGCTGCCTCATCTGACGCTCGCGCAGAACGTGGCGCTGCCGTTATTGCTGAACCATCTGCCCGTCGACGCCGCGCTCGAGATGCTCGCGGCTGTCGGCCTTAACGGCCGCGGCGATGATTTCCCACGGCAGCTCTCGGGCGGCGAAACCCAGCGCGTCGCGATTGCGCGGGCACTCGTGCATCGGCCGAAACTGATTCTCGCGGACGAACCCACGGGCAACCTCGATCCCGATACCGCGCACGACGTCCTCAGCCTGTTCCGTGCGCAAAGCAAGGCGACCGGCGCGGCGACGATCATGGTCACGCACTCGGAAGCCGCGGCGGCGGTCGCGGATCGCGTGCTGATTCTGAGTGACGGCGGTCTGCACGCCTCGTCTACGGAGGCTGCTTATTCCACCGCCCGTTCCGCCGACAATGCGCGCTGATGCCCGCCCCTTGCTTCGCTCACGCGGACATCGCGTTCTCGCGCGCTGGCTGCTTGGCGCCGAATGGCGCAGTCATCGCGGACGCGCACTGGTTGCCATCGCGACGATCGCGCTCGGCGTGGCGCTCGGTTACGCGGTGCAACTGATCAACAGTGCCGCTTTCAACGAGTTCTCGGCGGCGGCCCGCAGTCTTTCCGGCGACGCCGATCTGCAGGTGCACGGCGCGCAGCCTCTAATCGATGAATCCATTTATCCCCAGCTTGCGACGGACCCGGCCGTGGCATTGGCCAGTCCAGTGCTCACGCTCGACGCCACCGTGCCGGATCATGGCGCCGCGCTGCCCGTGCTCGGCATCGACGTGTTCAAGGCGAGCCGCATCGCGCCCGATCTGACCGGCGTGCCTTCGCCTGATCGTCCTTTCGACACGCTCGCGTCCGACACGCTGTTTCTCTCGGCGGCCGCGCAGCAATGGCTGAAGGTCAAAACCGGCGACGACCTGGCGCTGCAAAGCGGCACCTCGAACGTCCATTTTCGAGTGGCGGGCGGCCTCGTGAGGACGCGACCAGGTCAACGGCTTGCCGTGATGGACATCGCTGCCGCACAGTGGAAATTCGGCCGGCTCGGCAAGCTGTCGCGCGTCGATTTGCTGCTCAAACGCGGCGTGGATCGCGAGCGGTTCAGACGCGATCTGCAGACGCGGCTTGGTAATCAGTGGGTTGTATCGGAGACGCGCGATGCCGAAAGCCGCACCGACCGGCTCTCTCGCGCGTACCGGATCAATATGAACGTGCTTGCGCTGGTGGCGCTGTTCACCGGCGCGTTTCTGGTGTTTTCGACCCAGGCGCTGAGCGTCGTGCGACGTCGTGCGCAATTCGCGATGCTGCGCGTTCTCGGCCTGACGCGCACCCGTCTTCTACGTCAGATCCTGATGGAAGGCGCGCTACTCGGCCTGCTGGGTTCGCTGTG
Organism: Paraburkholderia fungorum; assembly: GCF_900099835.1. Taxonomy (NCBI): domain Bacteria; kingdom Pseudomonadati; phylum Pseudomonadota; class Betaproteobacteria; order Burkholderiales; family Burkholderiaceae; genus Paraburkholderia; species Paraburkholderia fungorum. The sequence goes on along the minus strand of NZ_FNKP01000002.1, from coordinate 1,149,041 downwards.
CGGACTCGTGCTGGGCTATGCGATGGCGAGCGGCGCATTGCACTTTTTCGGCAGCGACCTGGGCGGCGGATACTTTCCTGGCGTACAGCCGCAGGTCAGCTTCGAACCGCTGGCAAGTGCGGTATTTCTGGCGCTGGGTATCGGCGTTTCGGTCGTGGGCAGTCTGGCGCCTGCGCTGGAAGCGGCTCGCGCTGCGCCCGCCGCAGCGCTCAAGGCCGGCGCAGAAGAAGGTGCGCTGGCGCGGCTCGCCACACCATGGCCCGCGTTGCTATGTCTCGCGGCCGCCGCGCTGCTCACGCAAATGCCGCCGTGGTTCGATGCGCCCATTGCCGGCTACGTCGCTGTCGCGTTGCTCCTGATCGGTGGAATTGCGTTGATGCCGCGCGTGACCGCGCTCGTGTTCGGCGCGGCCAGCCGTGGGTTCGGCGCGCGACGCCGCTCGGGCGCGACTGCCACAACCGCCACGCTTGCGCTGGCGCGGCTCGCCAATGCGCCCGGCCATGCGTCGATTGCAATGGGCGGCGTGTTGTCGAGCTTCGCGCTGATCGTTGCGATGGCGATCATGGTGGCGAGTTTCCGCGTCTCCGTCGAAGACTGGTTGATGCATCTGCTCTCCGCTGATCTCTACGTCCGTGTTGCGCCCAACGGCGACACCGGCGGCTTGCGACCCGGCGACCAGGCGCTCATCGCGCGCGTGCCTGGCATCAGGAGCGCTGCGTTTGCCCGCACGTCGCATCTCACGCTCGATCCCGCGCGACCGGATATTGCCGTGCTGGCGCGCGAAATCAACGCCGACGATCCGGGCGCGAGTCTGCAGATGACTGGCGCGGTGCTGCCTTCGTCCGGGTTTCGTCGAGACGAGATACCTGTTTGGGTATCCGAAGCAATGGTCGATCTGTATGGATACCGGCTCGGTCAGCGAGTGCCATTGCCGCTTGGCAAAGGTGCACATCAGTTTGTGGTTGCCGGCGTCTGGCGGGACTATGTGCGGCAGAGCGGCGCGATCCAGATGCGGCTCGCCGACTACCGGCGTCTCACCGGCGATGCGAGCGCGACCGACGTCGCCGTCACCGTTCAACCGGGTGAGCGTGTCGAGCATGTGATTGCGGGGCTGCGCGCGTTGCCTTTTGGCGCGTCGCTCGATGTATCGCAGCCGGGCGATATCCGCGCGCGAACGCTGGTGATATTCGACCGCAGCTTTGCGGTGACCTATCTGTTGGAAGCCGTTGCGATCGTGATCGGATTGTTTGGCGTGGCCGCGACCTTTTCCGCGCAAACGCTCGCTCGGGCGCGAGAGTTCGGCATGCTGAGGCACGTGGGCGTGACGCGCACTCAGGTTCTGTCGATTCTCGCGCTCGAAGGCGGCATGCTGACTGCCTGCGGAATCGCGATGGGTTTCGTGCTCGGGTTTGCAGTGAGTCTGATTCTGGTATTTGTGGTCAATCCGCAGTCGTTTCACTGGAGCATGTCGCTGCATGTGCCGTGGGCCATGCTCGGCATCGTTGCAGCGGTGATGCTGGCGTCGTCGTGTTCGACGGCGGTGGTGGCGGGACGCGGCGCGGTATCGGTGGATGCGGTGCGCGCGGTGAAAGAGGATTGGTGAGATACGTGCAATTTTGAGGACGATCTGAACTGAGGGCGATGTTGAAGTCGATCGTGGAGAGTTATCGCGAGATCTTTTGCTTGATGATGCGAATTCCGTGTGCGCGGAGATGCACGCAGTCGGGTATTTTTTTGGCGATGCAGAGGTTTGGGAGGCGGGGGGTGTCGGTACGTGGGAGGACGGCGTTGGGGTTGGCGTCTGTTGCTTCGGCTTCGGCTTCGGCTTCGGCTTCGGCTTCGGCTTCGGCTTCGGCTTCGGCTTCGGCTTCGGCTTCGGCTTCGGCTTCGGCTTCGGCTTCGGCTTCGGCTTCGGCTTCGGCTTCGGCTTCGGCATTATTTTCGTGCAGAACTTCATTGGCCACTTCTTCCGGGACGACCTTGCCAGCGGCCGAATCCCCCTCCAAGAGGAGACCATCTTCGACGCACCCGGCTTCAGGAGCCACGTCGGCTTCTTCGTCGCTAGTGTTGTCGTCCGCTCCTGCAATTGTGTCTTCGACCTCGTCGCGTCCAATCTCGAGCGCGGCGACCTGCGAATCGACAATGGCATTCTTATGCGCGAAAAGTCGACGAAGAATGCGCCCTCACCTTCAAAGCCTGCTGTGGATTGGCATCCTGCTCACTACGCCCACATTCGCGACACCGCCCGAATTCGCCGTTGTCACACGCGACCACGCGATTTCTTTCCCTCGCGACAGTGGCGCCCACTCCGCTTTCCGCACTGAGTGGTGGTACGCCACGGGCTGGCTCACGACGCCGGACAATCAGCCCCTCGGCTTCCAGATCACTTTTTTCCGCTCCGCCACGGATCACGATACGGCCGACCCAAGCGCTTTCGCGCCCTCGCAACTGATCATTGCGCACGCGGCATTAAGCGATCCCACATACGGACGACTTGCACACGATCAGCGCATTGGCCGCCAAGGCTTCGGGCTCGCTTATGCAAAAGATGCCAACACCGACGTCAAACTCGATTCGTGGAAAATTATCCGCGCCACGGACGGTCATTACGACGTCACCGCCGATGCAAGCGGCTTCTCATTGCATCTAACGCTAACGCCCACGCAAGCGCCGCTAATTCAAGGCGAGCACGGATATTCGCAAAAGGGTCCACGCCCTGAACAGGCGAGCTACTACTACAGCGAACCGCAATTACGCGTAGCGGGCAGTGTCGTGCGCCCGAACGCGGCTGGACTTCCATCGCATGGCGATACTGTTGTAAATGGGACGGCGTGGCTGGATCACGAGTGGTCGAGTACCTTGCTCGACGCCCGCGCGCAGGGCTGGGACTGGCTCGGGGCGAATCTCGCCGACGGCTCGGCGTTGATGGCCTTCAGGATCCGTGCCCGCGATGGACACGCGATGTGGGCGCATGCAGTGCTTCGCAATCGCGACGGTCAGGTCACGACCTTCGCGGCCGATCAGGTCGGGTTCATGCCGGTTCGTACGTGGCGCTCACCGCGCACGAACACGTCCTACCCGGTTTCGATGACGCTCAGGACGGGCTCGCTGGCGTGGCATCTCACGCCGCTGATGGACGATCAGGAACTGGATTCGCGCCAGTCGACCGGCGCGGTGTACTGGGAGGGCGCGGTGCGCCTGAATCGTGATGACGCGCAGGTGGGTCGTGGCTATCTGGAACTGACCGGCTATGCGGATGCGTTGCGGCTGGGGAGGCACTGAGGGGACTTCGCTGCAGCGATCGGGCGTCATTCGCGACGGCGGTAAGCTGGGGTACCTGGGTGTCCCGGCTTGATGCTCACCGCTATCGTTCCCCTGCCATGGCCGGGATTCCCCTGCAGCCTGCGGGATGCATCCCCCGATGCTTTCAGGATGCTGAATCTGGTGCGTGTAAACGCAGAAACCCCACCTTTGTGGGGTGGGGTTTCTGATGCTGCTGGGGAGCCTGACGATTACCTACTTTCACACGGGCAATCCGCACTATCATCGGCGTGGAGTCGTTTCACGGTCCTGTTCGGGATGGGAAGGGGTGGTACCGACTCGCTATGGTCATCAGGCATGACTTGTTGTCGCACTGCTCGTGGAGCAATACAACCAATCTGGAAGAAGTAGTTTCTGGTGATGCTCACCAGAGAAGCTTTTGGGGTTGTGCTGTTTCTGGCACAACACTGATCACTCAACCGTGCGTCTCGTGTCCCTTTGCGGGAGCAAGACACACCTGTTATAGGATCAAGCCTTACGGGCAATTAGTATCAGTTAGCTTAACGCATTACTGCGCTTCCACACCTGACCTATCAACGTCCTGGTCTTGAACGACCCTTCAAGGGGCTTAAAGCCCCGGGGATATCTCATCTTAAGGCGAGTTTCCCGCTTAGATGCTTTCAGCGGTTATCTCTTCCGAACATAGCTACCCGGCGATGCCACTGGCGTGACAACCGGTACACCAGAGGTTCGTCCACTCCGGTCCTCTCGTACTAGGAGCAGCCCCCTTCAAATATCCAGCGCCCACGGCAGATAGGGACCAAACTGTCTCACGACGTTTTAAACCCAGCTCACGTACCTCTTTAAATGGCGAACAGCCATACCCTTGGGACCGGCTACAGCCCCAGGATGAGATGAGCCGACATCGAGGTGCCAAACACCGCCGTCGATATGAACTCTTGGGCGGTATCAGCCTGTTATCCCCAGAGTACCTTTTATCCGTTGAGCGATGGCCCTTCCATACAGAACCACCGGATCACTATGACCTGCTTTCGCACCTGCTCGACTTGTCGGTCTCGCAGTTAAGCACGCTTATGCCATTGCACTATCAGCACGATTTCCGACCGTACCTAGCGTACCTTCGTACTCCTCCGTTACACTTTGGGAGGAGACCGCCCCAGTCAAACTGCCTACCATGCACTGTCCCCGACCCGGATAACGGGTCAAGGTTAGAACCTCAAACAAACCAGGGTGGTATTTCAAGGTTGGCTCCACGCAGACTGGCGTCCACGCTTCATAGCCTCCCACCTATCCTACACAGATCGGTTCAAAGTCCAATGCAAAGCTACAGTAAAGGTTCATGGGGTCTTTCCGTCTAGCCGCGGGGAGATTGCATCATCACAAACACTTCAACTTCGCTGAGTCTCGGGAGGAGACAGTGTGGCCATCGTTACGCCATTCGTGCAGGTCGGAACTTACCCGACAAGGAATTTCGCTACCTTAGGACCGTTATAGTTACGGCCGCCGTTTACCGGGACTTCAATCAAGAGCTTGCACCCCATCATTTAATCTTCCGGCACCGGGCAGGCGTCACACCCTATACGTCCACTTTCGTGTTTGCAGAGTGCTGTGTTTTTATTAAACAGTCGCAGCCACCAGTTTATTGCAACCCCTTCACCCTTTGCCCGCAGGGGCATCAAGCTACAGGGGCGTACCTTATCCCGAAGTTACGGTACCAATTTGCCGAGTTCCTTCTCCCGAGTTCTCTCAAGCGCCTTAGAATACTCATCTCGCCCACCTGTGTCGGTTTGCGGTACGGTCTTGTTAAACTGAAGCTTAGAGGCTTTTCTTGGAACCACTTCCGATTGCTTCTTCACCTAAGTGAATGGCCTCACACCCTTGAATTCCGCGCCCGGATTTGCCTAAGCGCCTTCTCCAATGCAAGGACCGGGACTTCCAACACCCGGACAACCTTCCGCGATCCGTCCCCCCATCGCATTTAACAATGGTGCAGGAATATTAACCTGCTTCCCATCAGCTACGCATTTCTGCCTCGCCTTAGGGGCCGACTCACCCTACGCCGATGAACGTTGCGTAGGAAACCTTGGGCTTACGGCGAGGGGGCTTTTCACCCCCTTTATCGCTACTCATGTCAGCATTCGCACTTCCGATACCTCCAGCACACTTTTCAATGCACCTTCGCAGGCTTACGGAACGCTCTCCTACCATGCACATAAATGTGCATCCGCAGCTTCGGTATATTGCTTAGCCCCGTTACATCTTCCGCGCAGGACGACTCGATCAGTGAGCTATTACGCTTTCTTTAAAGGATGGCTGCTTCTAAGCCAACCTCCTGACTGTTTTAGCCTTCCCACTTCGTTTCCCACTTAGCAATATTTGGGGACCTTAGCTGGCGGTCTGGGTTGTTTCCCTCTTGACACCGGACGTTAGCACCCGATGTCTGTCTCCCGTGATTGCACTCTTCGGTATTCGGAGTTTGCTATGGCGTAGTAATCCGCAATGGACCCCACAACCATGACAGTGCTCTACCCCCGAAGGTGATACACGAGGCACTACCTAAATAGTTTTCGGAGAGAACCAGCTATTTCCAGGTTTGTTTAGCCTTTCACCCCTATCCACAGCTCATCCCCTAACTTTTCAACGTTAGTGGGTTCGGACCTCCAGTACGTGTTACCGCACCTTCATCCTGGCCATGGATAGATCACCTGGTTTCGGGTCTACACCCAGCGACTGAATCGCCCTGTTCGGACTCGCTTTCGCTACGCCTGCCCTAATCGGTTAAGCTTGCCACTGAATGTAAGTCGCTGACCCATTATACAAAAGGTACGCAGTCACCCCTTGCGAGGCTCCTACTGTTTGTATGCATGCGGTTTCAGGATCTATTTCACTCCCCTCCCGGGGTTCTTTTCGCCTTTCCCTCACGGTACTGGTTCACTATCGGTCGATCACGAGTATTTAGCCTTGGAGGATGGTCCCCCCATCTTCAGACAGGATTTCACGTGTCCCGCCCTACTTGTCGTACACCTAGTTCTTCCTCGCTGCTTTCGTCTACAGGGCTATCACCTGCTATGGCGGCACTTTCCAGAGCCTTCGACTAACAATGAAGATAAAGAGTACAGGCTGGTCCCATTTCGCTCGCCACTACTCTGGGAATCTCGGTTGATTTCTTTTCCTGCGGTTACTTAGATGTTTCAGTTCACCGCGTTCGCTTCTCATAGCCTATGTATTCAGCTATGGATACTCCATTAGGAGTGGGTTTCCCCATTCGGATATCGGGGGATCAAAGCTCGTTTGCCAGCTCCCCCCCGCTTTTCGCAGGCTACCGCGTCCTTCATCGCCTGTGATCGCCAAGGCATCCACCACATGCACTTGTTCGCTTGACCCTATAACGGGTGTGTCTCCCGCCGTCTTCACTGGGAAGACCGCGTTTTCTCACACTCGCTACAGGTTGAGTATTCGTGTTGCGCCGTATTCCAAGGCAATCTTTCGATCACCTTTTCATACATTGATACAATCACAACCCTGATCCACCTACTCACACACCCATCTCTAAGTATGCTTTCGTGAATCTCTTTACTACTTCTTCCTGATTGTTAAAGAACGACAGCCGATATCGCGATTGCTATAACCGCGTATCCCTACTGACTGGCTCAATCGCCAATGCATAACGTTCTGCGCATTCACAGAACACTAGGCATTGAAGATTGGTGGAGGATGACGGGATCGAACCGACGACCCCCTGCTTGCAAAGCAGGTGCTCTCCCAGCTGAGCTAATCCCCCAGTCATACAGATATCACAGAGGTTTTTTATCGATTAGTGCAGCCACCGCAGAAACAGTGGTGGGTCTGGATGGATTCGAACCATCGACCCCCGCCTTATCAAGACGGTGCTCTAACCGACTGAGCTACAGACCCCTGAGTCTGTCTTGATTTACAGCCGATAAGCGTGAGCGCTCAACACTTGATGCGTTAGCTCGAGAAAGGAGGTGATCCAGCCGCACCTTCCGATACGGCTACCTTGTTACGACTTCACCCCAGTCATGAATCCCACCGTGGTAAGCGCCCTCCTTGCGGTTAGGCTACCTACTTCTGGTGAAACCCACTCCCATGGTGTGACGGGCGGTGTGTACAAGACCCGGGAACGTATTCACCGCGGCATGCTGATCCGCGATTACTAGCGATTCCAGCTTCACGCACTCGAGTTGCAGAGTGCGATCCGGACTACGATCGGTTTTCTGGGATTGGCTCCCCCTCGCGGGTTGGCGACCCTCTGTTCCGACCATTGTATGACGTGTGAAGCCCTACCCATAAGGGCCATGAGGACTTGACGTCATCCCCACCTTCCTCCGGTTTGTCACCGGCAGTCTCCCTAGAGTGCTCTTGCGTAGCAACTAGGGACAAGGGTTGCGCTCGTTGCGGGACTTAACCCAACATCTCACGACACGAGCTGACGACAGCCATGCAGCACCTGTGTTATGGCTCCCTTTCGGGCACTCCCACCTCTCAGCAGGATTCCATACATGTCAAGGGTAGGTAAGGTTTTTCGCGTTGCATCGAATTAATCCACATCATCCACCGCTTGTGCGGGTCCCCGTCAATTCCTTTGAGTTTTAATCTTGCGACCGTACTCCCCAGGCGGTCAACTTCACGCGTTAGCTACGTTACCAAGTCAATGAAGACCCGACAACTAGTTGACATCGTTTAGGGCGTGGACTACCAGGGTATCTAATCCTGTTTGCTCCCCACGCTTTCGTGCATGAGCGTCAGTATTGGCCCAGGGGGCTGCCTTCGCCATCGGTATTCCTCCACATCTCTACGCATTTCACTGCTACACGTGGAATTCTACCCCCCTCTGCCATACTCTAGCCCGCCAGTCACAAATGCAGTTCCCAGGTTAAGCCCGGGGATTTCACATCTGTCTTAGCGAACCGCCTGCGCACGCTTTACGCCCAGTAATTCCGATTAACGCTTGCACCCTACGTATTACCGCGGCTGCTGGCACGTAGTTAGCCGGTGCTTATTCTTCCGGTACCGTCATCCTCCCCGGGTATTAACCAGGAAGTTTTCTTTCCGGACAAAAGTGCTTTACAACCCGAAGGCCTTCTTCACACACGCGGCATTGCTGGATCAGGCTTGCGCCCATTGTCCAAAATTCCCCACTGCTGCCTCCCGTAGGAGTCTGGGCCGTGTCTCAGTCCCAGTGTGGCTGGTCGTCCTCTCAGACCAGCTACAGATCGTCGCCTTGGTAGGCCTTTACCCCACCAACTAGCTAATCTGCCATCGGCCGCCCCTGTAGCGAGAGGTCCTAAGATCCCCCCCTTTCCTCCGTAGAGCGTATGCGGTATTAATCCGGCTTTCGCCGGGCTATCCCCCACTACAGGACACGTTCCGATGTATTACTCACCCGTTCGCCACTCGCCACCAGGGTTGCCCCCGTGCTGCCGTTCGACTTGCATGTGTAAGGCATGCCGCCAGCGTTCAATCTGAGCCAGGATCAAACTCTTCAGTTCAAACCTGTTACTGTTTTTCGGTTCCGTTAAGAACCGGTCGCTCACTCAACGTACTGACGAATGATTCATCTGTCCGAGGACAGAAAAACCTTCCTTTCATTACTGTGTGAGACTTGATACTTTTGCTTTGCAGCAGACCCCGAAAGATCCACTCGCATCGCGCATCAAGCGCCCACACTTATCGGCTGTTAATTTTTAAAGATCGATCCGCTCACAAAACTGCGCCCACTTCAACCACCCGGCACCGCCTCGTTCTGCGTCGCTGCGTCTGCAGCAGAGAAACGAGATTATGGCGATCAGACCGAACCCCGTCAACCCCCTTTTCACAATATTTTCACGAAACCGAAAACTACCCAGACGAGGTCGACCTGGAAGGCGAAAGTGTCCTATCACTTGCTCGCGCCAGATTAGTTAGTGATCCGATTTACTTCGAAAAACATCATGCCGCCCTAACGACTCCAGCAGCGCCCACACAGCTTCCAAAGACCAGCAATTCCTGCACCTCATCCTCGCCCGACATCGAGCGAGGAAAAAATCAGAAAGAAAATTGCATGGATGGAAGCCGCACCGCCAGCCCCCCAACCTAAAGTTTTCTCGACCACCGCCGTCAACCAAGATATCCCTTCACTTAACTTACCGCCGACCATGGACAACCCCGTCGAGGAACACGTTGAGGAAACACCCGCCCCCGCCCCGTCGCAGTCCCCGGAGCTCACTCTGGAGGCCGTGCCGGTAGGCACGCCGCTCGCGTGGCCGATTGCCGATATCGACGGAACGCTGCTGTTTGCCGGCGGAACCATTCTGGCGACCGCCGACGAGCGCACCTTCCTGTTCACGCATTTCAAGCCGCAGCGCGGTGATCTGCTGAACCCCGCCGCGCCAGCGCCCGCCCGGGCTGATCATCAGACAGACTCAAACAACGAACTGACGATCAAGGACATGCACCTTGAAATCGGCGCGCTGATCGGCATTCGTCCTCAGGTTGGCAGCGCTGCGCCCATGCTTCCGTGCCGGATTATCGGATTCGCGCCGAATCACGCGCTGTTCGTCACGCCGCCGCTTCATCAGGGCCGTCCGCTTGCGCTGGGTCTCGGCGAAAACATCGAGATCGTCGCGATCGCCAGTCAGGCCGTGTTCCGCTTCGTCTGCACGGTCGAGTCGATCTGCCGCGCGCCGTTCGACTACGTCGTGCTGTCGAGGCCAGGTGCGATCCGCCGGCTTCGGGAGCGCAAGTCGATCCGCGTTCAGGCGCATCTGCCGGTACGTTTCGGTATCGGCGAGACGGGGGATTCTTATGAGGGGCTGGGGCTGGCAAAAGGTATTAGCGCGCTCGGCATGTCGTTGACCGCATCGTGGACGCTGGGTGCGGTCGGCGAGCGGCTGCGGGTTGCCTACCATCTGAAGTCGGCGGATCTCGATACTGCAATCGAAACCACCGCCGTGATCCGCAACGTGCAGAAAGGCAGCAACCCGGGCGACCCGACCAGCCACGGCCTGGAACTCGACCAGCTCGACGTCAACCAGCAGATGGCGATGAAGGTCTATGTATTCGACCGTCAGGACGACGTTCAGTACTGGTCGAACAGCCTGAGATAACGGCGAAAAGCTCGGGCAACGAGCGGCGCACGCGGCATGTAACAGGTACGCCGCGCGCGTCCCGCTCAGCCGATCAGCTCTTCCGGCGTGCAACGCCGCGCCCCCCAGGCATCGGCGAGGGCTTCACAGCGGCCCAACCGTATCGCTCCCCGCTCGAAATCGACGAACACGACCACATCGGCATCCAGAGGACGCGCTGGCTGATCGTGCGTGCGGCCATCGGTCAGGATCCACAACCAGCGCTGCTGCGCGGGTTTGACGCGGGCGCTGCGCTCCAGCAACTGCGCGGCCCGCCGGACGCCGGACGCGAGCGGCGTGCCCCCGCCGCCGCCCACAGGCCTCAACCAGCGCTCATTCCACCAGCGCGGCACTGCCGGGCCGAAGCGCACATCCGCGCCAGTGCCGCCAAAGCAGATCAGCGCCGCCTCGGCACGCGCAGCGCTCGCACGATCGAACAGCGCTATCAGCAGGCCTTTGGCGAGCGCGAGCCGCTGTCCGGCCAGCATCGACCCTGAACAATCGAGCACGAAACAGTGCAGCACTCCGCCACGCGGCACTTCACGCACGAAGCGCAGATGCGCGGCGCGCAGCGTGTCGCCGCGCATCGCGGCGAGCGTCGGCGGCCATGCGATGCGTTTGCCCGGCATGCCGCCCGAATGGCTCAAACGACTGCGCGAGCTTGCGCCGACCTTCTGCCGCCATCGAAAACCGCTGCGCGAGTCAGCGGCGGCGCCCTTCCGATGGCTCAGCGTTTTTTTGCGCTGAGCGGGATGACGCCTTTGACATAGGTCGTGTTAGCAGGCTCGGGCGGCAGGTAACCCCAGTCGCTATCGCGAGAAGCAGGGGCGGCCTGCGCCATATCGGGCGCAGACGATGTACCCGAAGGGGACGCAGAGGACGACTGGCCCGCGTTTGCATCTGCGTGAGCGCCCGAATCTGACCCGGACTCCGTCTGCCGCGCATGGCGCCGATGAACCAGCACAGCCTCGGCAACGCGGTCGACATGCTCCGCCGTCACCTCGGCCGCCTGCTCCAGCGCCGCCAAAGCACGCGCCGCGCGCAGCATCACGAGATCGGCGCGCAGCCCATCCACCGCTGCATCGATGCACAGCGCGCTGACGCGCGCGTGCACCGCGTCGTCGAAAGGAAGCTGCGGCAGCGCCTCACGCGCCGCGCTGATACGCTCGACAAATTCCGCCTGCTGCTGCGCATAACCCGCGCGAAACCCTTGCGGATCGAGATCGAACGCGAGCCGCGCCTTCACGATCGCCTGACGCACCGGCGCGTCAAAACAGTTCTGCAACTCGACCATCAGCCCAAACCGGTCAATCAATTGCGGCCGCAACTCGCCCTCTTCGGGATTCATCGTGCCGATCAGCACGAAGCTCGCGTCGTGACTATGCGAGACGCCGTCGCGCTCCACCGTATTCACGCCGCTCGCCGCCGCGTCGAGCAACGCATCGACCAGCGCGTCGGGCAGCAGGTTGACTTCATCCACGTACAGCACGCCCTGGTGCGCTTTCGCGAGCAGCCCCGGCGCAAACCGCACCGAGCCGTCGCGCAACACGGTCTCGATGTCGAGCGTGCCGATCAGCCGGTCCTCGCTGGCACCGAGCGGCAGATTCACCAGTTGCCCTTGCGGCAGCAACTCGGCCAACGCGCGCGCAGCGGTGGACTTGGCCGTGCCGCGCGGACCGCTGACCAGCACGCCGCTTAAGCCCGGATCGATCGCGGCCAGCAGCAACGCCTGCTGCAACGGCGCCTGGCCGATCAGCGCGGCAAACGGAAAAACGGGCCGCCGGATTGCGCCCTGCGTCGTGGCATTCATGATTGCATCCCTTCAATCTGCTGTTCGCTCGCGAGCAGATGCTGCTCGACCTGCGCGCGATAGTCGCCGGGCTCCTGCCAGAGCCCGCGCTGCATCGCTTCGAGCAGGCGCTCGCAAACCGAATGCAACGCGTGCGGATTGTGCCGCTGCAGGAACTCGCGGGTATCGGCGTCGTTCAGATACGCGTCGGTGACGAGCGCATATTGATGATCCGAAACCACCCGCGCGGTCGCGTCGTAACCATAGAGATAGTCGACGGTCGCCGCGATTTCCGCCGCGCCCTTGTAGCCATGACGCTTCACGCCGTCGATCCACTTCGGATTGACCACCCGCGAACGCACCACCCGCGCGATCTCTTCGTGCAACGTGCGCACGCGCGGCGCGGCCGGATTGCTGTGATCCGCGTGATACACGCTCGGCTGATTACCCGCGAGGTGCCGCACGGCCGCGACCATGCCGCCCTGGAACTGGTAGTAGTCGTTCGAGTCGAGCAGGTCGTGCTCGCGGTTATCCTGGTTCTGCAACACCACGTCCATCGATGCCAGCCGCGCGCCGAACGCGTGACGCGCTTCCTCGCCCGCGCGCTTCTGCGTGTACGCATAACCGCCCCATGCCTGATACGCATTCGCGAGATCGGCGTCGGTCTGCCACTGCTGCGAGTCGATCATGTCCTGCAGACCCGCGCCATACGCGCCCGGCCGTGCGCTGAACACTCGCCAGCCGGCCCGCCTGCGCGCCTCGGCGGCGTCCATGCCGCGCGCGATCAGCGCATCGCGTTCGCGCAGCACGCGGGCGCGGATCGGGTTCAGGTCTTCGGGTTCGTCGAGTTCGGCGACCGCCTGCACGGCGGCATCGAACAGATGCATCACGTTCGCGAACGCATCGCGGAAAAAGCCCGACACACGCAACGTGACGTCGATACGCGGCCGGTCGAATGCTTCGATCGGCATGATTTCGAAATCGGTCACGCGATGGCTGCCGGGCGCCCATTTCGGCCGCACGCCCAACAGCGCGAGCGCCTGCGCGATGTCATCGCCGCCGGTTCGCATCGTGGCCGTGCCCCAGACCGAGAGTCCGATGGCACGCGGGTAATCGCCCTTTTCCTGCAGATGCCGCTCGATCAACTGTTGCGCGGATTTCAAGCCGAGCGACCACGCGGCTTGCGTGGGAACCGCGCGGGTGTCGACGGAATAGAAGTTGCGGCCGGTGGGCAGCACGTCGGGGCGTCCGCGCGACGGCGAGCCACTCGGCCCCGGTGGCACGAAACGTCCTTCGAGGCCGCGCTTCAGATGCGTCATTTCCTGCGAACCGCAGGCGTCCAGACGCGGCAAGACATCGTGGCGCAAGCGCCCGATCACCTGCGCGGCACGCGGCAAGCTTTCGAGCGAAGCGTCGGAAGCTAAAGGCTCGACTTCACCGCAAACACCGCGCAACAACTCTGCTGCGAGCAATTCCAGACGCTCTCGCGTATCGCCGCAATGACGCCACGGCGCATCGCTGACCTGCTGCAACACCTCGGGACGCGGCCCTTCCCAGGCCGCCGCCCAATCCACCGACAACGGATCGAAAAGGTGATCCATCCGCAGATCGCAAGCAAGCGCGTCGATCAGACCGGCCTTCGCGCCCTGTCCGTCACCAACCGGGAAACGCCCCAGCGCCAGCAGCGTATCGCGCCGCTGCACGCCGTCCGGCGATTGCCCGAACGTGTGCAGACCATCGCGAATCTGCGCTTCCTTCAACTCGCACAGCCACGCATCGACGCGCGTGAGCAACGCGTCTTCGTCGTCCTGTCCGCTAGGCGCGGCGAGACTCAGTTCCTCGTGCAGCTTATGTTCGACGATGGTCGCGAGAATCGTGCGCCGCAACAGCTTCGAGCGGCGCGGATCGACCATTAGCGCGTCGTAGTATTCGTCGACCTGCCGCTCCAGATCCTGCAGCGGCCCATAACTTTCAGCGCGCGTGAGCGGCGGCATCAGGTGATCGACGATGACGGCCTGCGCGCGCCGTTTGGCCTGGCTGCCCTCGCCCGGATCGTTGACGATGAATGGATACAGATGCGGCATCGGCCCGAGAATCAGGTCGGGCCAGCACGTATCGCTCAACGCGACGCTCTTGCCCGGCAGCCATTCGAGGTTGCCGTGCTTGCCGACATGCACGACCGCGTCGACCCCGAACTGATGACGCAGCCAGAAATAGAACGCCAGATACGAATGCGGCGGCACGAGTTCGGCGTCGTGATAGCTCGCGTAATCGCCCTGTTCGCGCGAACGCGACGGCTGGATGCCGACAAACACATGCCCGCAGCGCCAGCCCGCGATCATGAAGCGGCCGCGCCGCAGCGTAGGGTCCTGCTCGGGCGTGCCCCAGCGTGAGTTCAACGCTTGCCGCGTTTCAGCGGGCAGCGCGTCGAGATGCGTCAGATAGTCGTCGAGCGCGAGGCTTTGCAACGCGGGGCGCAGATCGCGGACCACCGGGTCGTTGGTCACGCCTTCCGTCAACTTCTTCAGCAGCGCGTCGCCGTTCGCGGGCAGATCGTCCTGATTGGCGAGACGGTAGCCTTCATCGCCGAGCATCGACAGGATACCGACCACCGAAGCCGGCGTATCGAGTCCCACGCCGTTGCCGATGCGCCCTTCGCTCATCGGATAATTGGCGAGGATCAGCGCGAGTTTCTTGTCGGCGTTATCGAGCGAACGCAGACGACACCAGCGGCGGCTCAATTCGGCGAGAAAGCTCACCCGTTCGAGGTCCGGCTGATAGCGGACCACGTCGACCTGCGTATGCGGACACCGATAAGCGAGCCCCTTGAAGCTGATCGCGCGCGTGATGATGCGGCCGTCCACTTCGGGCAGCGCGATATGCATCGCGATATCGCGCGAATTGAGACCCTGGTTGTCCTTGACCCAGTCGTCGCGATTGCCGCCGCTCAGGATCACCTGGAACACCGGCGCATCGCCCGCGAGCGCGAGCGGCTCGGGATCGTCGATCGCACTCGCCGCGAACGCGGTCGTATTCAACACGAGCGAAACGTCGTGCTGCGCGCATAACGACTGCACGACGTCGCGGCTCATCGCGTCTTTCAGCGACGTAATCGCGAGCGGCAGCGGATTCAGACCTTGCGCTTCGAGCGCGTCGATCAGCGCATCGAACACTGCCGTGTTGGCCGCCTGCAGATGCGCCTTGTAGAACAGAATCGCCGCGACCGGCGCATTCGGCTGCCAGCGCGCCTGCCAGTCGGCGATGGTCGGCGTGTCGTGCTCCGGGTGATACAACGACGCAGCAGGCAACGCGCGCGGCGGTGCAGGCTCGCGTCCCCAGCCAAAATTCCGGAAAGCGATACAGCGCAAAAACGCCTCGGCATTTTGCGGACCGCCTTCCCGCAGATAACGCCACAACTGGTGGCACAGATCGGCATCCGCCGTGCTGCGCGCGAGCAGATTCGGGTCTTCCTGCAAATCGCCGGAAAACATCGCGAGCGTTTGGCCGTTGCGCTCCGCGAGCGCGACCACCTGTTCGATGCCGTACGGCCAGTAAGCCTCGCCGCCGAGGTGATCGACCACCACCACGCGCGCATGCTGCAGCACGTCCTCGACATAAAAATCGACCGACGCCGGTTGCCGCAAATAGGTGACGTTCGCGAGCCGGATGCTCGGAAAGCCGTCGCCCAGACGCGGAAACACGCTGGCCAGCAGCGACAGCGTGGTGTCGGCGGAACTGAGCACCACGATATCGGCGGGCTGCTGATCGATACGGATCACGCCCTGGGTATCGTCGACAAAACCGCCCGGCGTGGTGCGCAGCAGATGCATGAGCGCTTACGCCTGGTTCGCTGCGGCGGCGGGCGCCGCATTCGACGCCGCCACGCCCAGCGCGGCGTCGAACGCGCGTTGCAGCGCAGGCTGATCGAGGTCCTCGCCGATCAGCACGAAGCGGCTCTGATTGCCCTCGCCCGCCTGCCAGCGTCGGTCGAAATAGCTGTCGAAGCGACGGCCCACGCCCTGAATCACCAGACGCATCGGCGCACCCGGCAACGCGGCAAAACCCTTCACGCGATAAATCGTGTTCGCCTCGACCAGCTTCTGCAACGCGGCGATCACCGCTTCGCGCGACGGCGCATCCGCCTGCACGACCACCGAATCGAATTCGTCGTGGTGATGATCGGCGTCGTCGGCGGAACCGTGGTGATCGTGGCGCAAGTGGATCGTTTCCTCCGATGCCGCTTCGAGACCGAGCAGCGTGTGCAGATCCAGTTCGCCGCGTTGCGCGCGCACGATCTTCACCTGCGGCGGAATTTCCTCGCAAATCACCGCTTCGACCGCGCTTTGCTGCGCGTCGTCGAGCAGATCGGTCTTGTTCAGAATCACCAGATCGGCCGCCGACAACTGGTCTTCGAACAACTCGTGCAGCGGCGATTCGTGATCGAGGTTCGGATCAGCTTTGCGCTGTGCATCGACGGCGACAGGGTTTTCGGCGAACTGGCCGCTTGCCGCAGCCGGGCCGTCCACCACCGTGACAACCGCGTCGACCGTGAAACTGTTCTTGATCTGCGGCCAGTTGAACGCCTGCACGAGCGGTTTCGGCAAAGCGAGGCCGGAGGTTTCGATCAGCACGTGATCGATCTGGCCACGGCGCTCGACGAGCTTTTCCATCACCGGGAAAAACTCTTCCTGCACGGTGCAGCACAGGCAGCCGTTCGCGAGTTCGTACAGTTGCCCTTCGGTTTCGACGCCGTTTTCATCGCAGCCGATCCCGCACCCTTTAAGAATTTCCCCGTCGATACCGAGTTCGCCGAACTCGTTGACGATCACCGCGATGCGCTTGCCGCCCGCATGCTGAAGAATGTGCCGCAGCAACGTGGTTTTGCCGCTGCCGAGAAAGCCCGTGACGATGGTGACGGGAATCTTGCGCATTTGAGTTTGCATCGTGAGGTCCATCCGTAGGGGTTGCACGTGCGCCGGCGCGTCGGTTCGTCTGTCTGCATCGGCATGGCCGGGCGCAAGCTGAAAGCTGAAGCGCGACGGGCCACGACAATATAAACACGGGGACGAACGACGGCGTTGCCGCGACAACAGAAAAACAGAAAGCGGGAATGAGGTCATGAACGCGCCGTCGCATCCCCGCGACGGGTGTCCTGCTTAATCTGGCCGGTATCCGGGCTGACGAAAGCGCCGCTTCCCCTTCCCGGACGAGTGATTTCTCGCCCAGTGGTGATATGCCGACGCGGCCTTGCGCGTGGACATCGAAGCCGGCTCCGCGGTGTCGCGCATGAAGCCGACACCACTTTTCGCTTACCGTTGCGGGGGCAGCACAGGTTGACCCGATCCAGAGAAGGTGGGCACCCTGTTTCCCGTTTAACTGCATGCGCACGAGAGCGCACACGAGCACCAAAGTGCGTGCGAGTTTAGGCGCGCAAGACGCCGCAGTCAAGGCGCCGGAAGCTGCGGCAAAGCCGCCCGCATCAGCCGGAAACGCTTATCGGGCGGGGCGTCCTGTGCTATCGTATGCGCGCGTTTGGTGCCCGCACATGCGTTCGCGTGTGCAGTTAAACGGGAAACAGGCAGCGCGTTCGTGCGCTCAACCTGTGCTGTCCCCGCAACGGTAAGCGACCTGCTGCGCCAGATTCACTTCTGCTGCGCCGCGCATGCGTTTTTTCGATGCCACTGTCCCGTGAATCGGGGCGGGAAGGCAAAGCACATGAGGCCGCCAGCCCGGATACCGGCCAGACGCGGAGGCGGCGAATCTCGACGAATCTCGAATTTCTCGCCGCCGGCCGCTGGAATCCGCGAGGGACGGATGTGAAGGCGTTAAAGCATGGCGTAGCCGTATTCCGTTCGCGTGTTTGTCGAAAACAGCGTGACGGGTCGCGTTGTTCGCCGTGCCTGAATCCGTTGTCGCATCGCATGATTTCACTGTCCGCTGTCCGGCGTTCCGCCGCTTTCCGTTCCCGATCCGTTCCGGCCGCTTCGGCCGCTTCGTCCGCTTCGTCCGCTATGACATGGCGTGCGCCATGCACGCCGCGATGACGCGCGCGTGGTTGATCGGCGCAGGTCCCGGCGACGTCGAACTGATGACGCTCAAGGCGACCCGCGCGCTCGCCCAGGCCGATGTGGTGCTGGTCGACGACCTGGTGAATCCCGACGTGCTGCAATTCGCCCGCGCGGATGCGCTGGTCGTCTACGTCGGCAAACGCGGCGGTCATCCGTCGACGCCGCAAGCCGGCATCGTCGCGCAGATGCTCGAACACGCGCGGGCCGGGCGCAGTGTCGCGCGGCTGAAAGGCGGCGATCCGTTCGTGTTCGGCCGGGGCGGCGAAGAACGCCAGGCGTTGCTGGCCGCGGGCGTCGACGTGGAAGTGATCAACGGCATTACAGCGGGGATCGCGGCACCGGCGGCAATCGGCATTCCGGTCACGCATCGCGACTACACGCAGGGTGTGGTGTTCGTCACCGGACACGGCGCGGGCAGCGGCGAGCCGGATTGGGCCGCGCTCGCCGCCACCCGCATGACGCTCGTGATCTATATGGGCATGCGTCGTTTGAGCGACATTACCGGCGCGCTGCTCGCGGCCGGACTGTCGGCCGATACGCCGTGCGCCGCGATCGAATCGGCGACGCGGCCCGAGCAGCGCCACGCACTCGCGCCGCTCGGCGGGTTTGCGGACACAGTCGCGCGTGCGGGGCTCGGGTCGCCTGCGATCGTGGTGATCGGCGGCGTGGCCGCGCTGGCTGACGGCGCGACGACGGCAAACGGAGCCGACGTCAAATGAAAACAATCAGCGTCGGAATTGGATGCCGCTCACAAAGTTCGGCTGAACAGATCGAAGCGGCGGTACGTCAGGCGCTCGGCCCGCTCGACTTCGCGCAGATCAACACAATCGCGTCAATCGACATCAAAGCCGGTGAACCCGGTTTGCGCGAGTTCTGCGCGCGCCACGGCCTGCCGCTGAGATTGTTCAGCCGCGAGCAGATTGCCGCATTGCCGGTCGGAAGCCCTTCGGCAGCCGCACGCGAGCATGTCGGCGTGGACGGCGTCTGCGAGCCGTGCGCGTTGCTCGCCGCACAATCGCCGGAAGCTACCGCTTGTCTCGTCGTCCGTAAAACGGTTTATGACGGCGTGACCGTGGCTGTCGCGGCGTCGAATCCTGGCCTCGACGGGAAGCCGGTTCAAACTCACACTCGATATACCCAACAGGACCTCCCATGAAAACGGATCCCGAATCGCATCAACGCATGACCGAGCGCCGGCGCGAAGGCCATGAGAAGAAACAGGCCGGCGCGACCGTCGAAAAAGGTCTGCTGATCGTCAACACCGGCACCGGCAAGGGCAAAACCACGGCCGCGTTCGGCATGGCCGTGCGGGTGCTGGGACACGGCATGCGTCTCGGCGTCGTGCAGTTCATCAAGGGCGCGCTGCATACGTCCGAGCGCGATTTTCTCGGCGCGATCGCGAACTGCGATTTCGTCACGATGGGCGACGGCTACACCTGGAACACGCAGAACCGCGACGCCGATATCGCCACCGCCCGCAAAGGCTGGGACGAAGCGCGCCGGATGATCGAAAGCGGCGACTATCAGATGGTGATCCTCGACGAGCTGAACACGGTGCTCAAGTACGAATACCTGCCGCTCGACGAAGTGCTCGCCGTGCTGAACGCACGCGCCGACATGCTGCACGTGGTGGTGACCGGCCGTCACGCGCCCGACGCGCTGATCGAAGCCGCCGACCTCGTCACCGAAATGCGCATCGTCAAGCATCCGTACCGCGAGCAAGGCGTGAAAGCGCAGCGCGGCGTGGAGTTCTGAGCGATGTCCGCGTCGCCCGGCGGCACTCGCTCCACGGCGTGCCCTGCGTTGTTCATCAGTGCGCCCGCGTCGGGGCAAGGCAAGACCACGATCACCGCGGGGCTCGCGCGCTACCACGCGCGGCAAGGGCGACGCGTGCGGGTCTTCAAGACCGGCCCGGATTTTCTCGATCCGATGATCCTCGCGCGCGCGAGCGGCGCGCCGGTGCTGTCGCTCGATCTGTGGATGGTCGGTGAAGCAGGCTGCCGCGCGCTGCTCGCGCAGGCAGCGGCCGAAGCCGATCTGATCCTGATCGAAGGCGTGATGGGGTTGTTCGACGGCACGCCGAGCAGCGCCGATCTCGCCACGACATTCGGCGTGCCCGTGCTGACGGTGATTTCGGCGAAAGCGATGGCGCAGACTTTCGGCGCGGTCGCGTTCGGTCTCGCGCGATTCAGGCCCGAGGTGCCGTTTCACGGCGTGCTGGCGAATCGCGTCGGTTCCGCGCGGCATGCGCAGATGCTCCAGGAAGCGTTGCCGCCTGGCTTGCACTGGTGCGGCCACATCGCGGCCAGTGACGAAATCGCGTTGCCCGATCGCCACCTCGGCCTGCATCAGGCCGCCGAGATCGACGATCTCGACGCGCGTCTGGACCGTGCCGCCGATACGCTCGCGCAAACCGCACTGACCGCCCTGCCGCCAGCCGTCGATTTCGGCGCACACATGCCCGAGGTATTGCCGCGCCTGCTGGACGGCAAGCGGATCGCCGTCGCCCGCGACGCCGCGTTCTCGTTCATCTATCCGGCGAATCTGGCGTTGCTGGAAACGCTGGGCGCGCAGGTCGACTACTTTTCGCCGCTCGCCGACGAACCGCTGCCCGCCGACACGCACGCGCTGTATCTGCCCGGCGGCTACCCGGAATTGCACGCGCAAACACTGGCGGCCAATCTGCGCAGCGCCACGTCGATCCGAAGCCACGCGGCGTCAGGCAAACCGGTCGTCGCCGAATGTGGCGGCATGCTCTACCTGCTCGACCAACTGACCGACGCACAAGGCGTCAGCACGCCGATGCTCGGCCTGCTGCCCGGTCACGCGACGATGCAGAAGCGCTTCGCCGCGCTCGGCATGCAGCAGATCGACAGCCTTCATGGACCGCTGACCGGTCACACGTTTCACTACTCGAAGCTGAACACGCCGCTCGTCCCGCTGCGCTCGGCCACCCGGCCACACGGCGATGCACCCGGCGAGGCCGTGTATCGCGCGGGATCGATCGTGGCGACCTATATGCATGCTTACTGGCCCTCCAACCCGGCCTTCACGGCCGCCCTGTTCCATGGCGAAGCCTTTTAACGACTCCGAGCGCGACGCCGTTTATCGCGCGATTTACGAACGCCGCGACATGCGCCATTTTGTCCGCGATCCGGTCGATCCCGCCGTGCTGCAGCGCCTGCTCGACGCGGCGCATCACGCGCCGAGCGTGGGCTTCATGCAGCCGTGGCGGATCATGCGCATCACCGATGCCGGGTTGCGCACGGCTCTCCACGCGACAGTCGAAAGCGAACGGATCGCCACCGCTGACGCGCTCGGCAAGCGTCGCGAAGAGTTCATGAAGCTGAAAGTGGAAGGCATGCTGGAATGCGCCGAAGTGCTGGTGATGGCGCTGATGGACGGACGCGAGCGGCACATTTTCGGCCGCCGGACATTGCCGGAGATGGACCTGGCGTCGGTCGCGTGCGCGATTCAGAACATGTGGCTGGCCGCGCGCGCGGAAGGCCTGGGGATGGGCTGGGTGTCGCTATTCGACGTCGACAGCGTGCGCAAACTTCTGCACATGCCGGAGGGCGCGCGGCCCGTGGCGATCTTGTGTCTCGGCCACGTCGACCGGTTTTATAGCGAACCGATGCTGGAGACCGAACGCTGGGCCAGCCGGATGCCTCTTGCAGATTGCGTGTTCGAAAACCGCTGGCCCGAGGATGACAACGCGGCGGAGTAGCGGCAACACCGCATACCGTCGCCCGCCAATGCCAGTCGCGCTAATCACCGCTGTACCGGCTTCACCGACACCACCTCGGGCGCACTGCCTGTCTGATCCACGCGAAGTTTCACGCGCCAGTCGGGCGGTGCATCGAATGGAAACTTTGCCAGCGCGCTTTTCACGAGCGCGGGCATGGCCCGTAGCGGATCGGCGTTGCGATCGACCGTCACCGCACTGACCTTGTAGCGTTGCTCGCCGCTCACCCGGTCGAAAAACCGCAATGTCAGCGAGTGCCGGTACGCGCGCGAGCCGAACAGCGAAAACGACGCCCCAGACTCAAGCGCGCAGTCGCGAGGCGCGCAATCCTTCACGCCGACGCCGATCTCCGTGAGCCGCGTGTCGTACGCAATCGACAGCAGATACTGCGCGGGCTGCTCCGCCGTCGGGTCGACAAACCCACGCCGCGCCAGTTCGTCGCGCAGCAGCACCTCGAATTCCAGATGATCCGCGCTGCCTTCCTGCAACGGCATGCGCGTGATCGTATAAGTCGATCCGCTGCGCAACACCACGGCCGAATTGGCCGGCCCGAGCGCGTGCACGTCGGTGCTGATCCCCGAGCAACCCGCCAGACCCGTCACCGCTACGGCCAGCGCCGCGCTCATCAGAAGTTTCTTCGCCATCTTCACGTCTCGATAAATAGTGTGTTGCCGGGTCATGAGCGAGGTGTTATGGCCATAGCCGTGCCCGTTTGCGTATCGTCGAATACCGGCAGGTGGATCGTGAATGCCGTGCCCTCGCCGGGCGCGCTGACCACCTCGACGTCGCCGCCATGACGCGTCACCACGGTCTTGACGAACGCCATGCCGAGTCCCGCGCCACCGACCTCCGGCCGCTCCGTCGCGTGAAAGCGCCGGAACCGTTCGAACAACCCCGCCTGCTGCTCCTTCGGAATGCCGTAACCCTGATCGCGGATCGTGCACGTCACACGGCGCGCTGCCATGGGCATGTCCATCGAAGGCGGCCCCGCGACGCGGCAGACAACCTTCGTGTCCGGCGGACTGTATTTGACCGCGTTGTTCAGAATGTTGACGAGCGCACGCGCCATCAGCGAGCGATCGGCACAGATCCAGTGGCCTTCGTGGCCTTCGTGGCCTTCGTGGCCTTCGTCGCCGGTCTCGGTGTGCAACGTAATCCGCTTCGCTTGCGCCTGCGGCCAGACTTCGTCGCTGGCGTCGATCATCAGGTCGGTCAGATTCACCGGTTCAAGCTCATAGGCCTGCGATTCGGCACGCGCCAGTTGGACGAAGTCGTCGGCGAGAGTCAGCGCGCGCCGTGCGTAGCGCTCGATCCGTTCCAGCAGCCCCTGCCCGAGCGCCGGCTCGCTGCGGCTCCGCTCGATCTCGACCAGCGCCAGAATCGACGCCTGCGGCGAGCGCATGTCGTGCGACAGCAACCGTAACGCGTCTTCCCGTTGACGCTCGGCCGCATGCAGCGCGGACACATCGACGAGACCCGCAATCCAGCCGGTCGTCTCGCCTTGCACGTTGGTGCAGGTCGCGTAGCGCAGCAGATAGTCGCGCCCGCTCGCGTCGCGCACTTCGACGCCCTGCGCCATCAGCGCGGCAAATTCGCCGCGCGCGGGATCGAGCAGCGCGGGCCACTGCGCATGTGCCAGCAGATTGTGTTCGGCGTCGGACGGATCGTCATGGTCGATCGTCTTGACGAGCGTCAGCCCGCCGAGCACGTCTTTCATCGACTGCCCATCCGGCAGCAACGCTCCGATGCGCGCGAAATGCGCTTTGGCCGCGTGGTTCGACAGCAGCACGACGCCGCTTACGTCGCTCACCAGAATCGGCTCGGGCATGCTGTCGAGGCTGTCCCACACGAAGCGCTTCATGTCCTGCACGCGCTGCGCGGCCTGCGCCATCAGCGCCATATGCTGCTCCAGCACGTCGCCGCCAAACTCCCGGCGACGCTGCGGCGTTTCCGGCAGCAGGTGCGGTTCGTCGGCGAGGCGCTGCAACTCGCCTCGCAGATACGCCATCGTCATTTCGAGACGCCGCCAGTTCCAGATCGGATAGACGGCGACCAGGCCGAGAATCGCGGGCACCGGCGACATCCACAGTCGTGCGCCGTACAGCAACGCGGCACTGCCGGCCGTGGCGAAGAGGCCCAGGCCCGCAGTCAGCAACAGCGAGCGACGCGGCGACAACACCAGGAATCCCGCCAGCAAAACGCTCAGCGGCACCAGCGAAACCAGCAACAGCACCCACGATTCGACCGGTTCGATCTGTCGGCTGGACAGCAGCGTATTGAGCACATTGGCGTGGATGTACACGCCGGGTAACGGCCCAAGGTCGCCCGAAACCGGCGTCGCAAAGCGGTCGTACAAACCGGACGCGGTCACGCCGATCAGCACGATGCGGCCGCGCAACTGGTCGGCGGGTACGTCGCCGTCGAGCACGCTCGCGAAACTCAGCTTCGTGAAGTTTTCCGCGTTCGGGCCGAACGGGATCAGGAAACGGCCTTCGCCGCCGTCGTCGGTGGCGAGGCGGGCTGTGGCCGGATTCGCGGCCCCGGGCTGCGTCGCGCCGCGCCCGACTGAGCGCGCGGCCGACAGCATCAGTTGCGGCCAGCGCGAGTCCGCGTCGCCCTCGAATTGCGCGACGCTGCGCACGATGCCATCGCTATCCACTTCGAAATTGATGTGACCAAGACCGGCGGCCGCGTGAGCGAGCGGCGTGACAGGTTCGACCACCGTACGCCGCCCGGCGCTGTCGGGCGACGTGAGCAGCACCGGCAGATAAGTCGGACTCAGCGCCACGGCCCGCGCAAGTTCGGCGTCTTCGGCATTGGTTTCGGTGAACAGCACGTCGTAAATGACCGCCGCCGGTTTGGCTTTGGCAAGCTGTTCGAGCAACCTCGCATGGACACTGCGCGGCCACGGCCAACGGCCGAGTTGCACGACGCTCGCATTGTCGATTTCGATGACGACGATATCGGGCCGCAACGGTTGCGCACGCAGGCTCAGGAAGCGGTCGTAGACCAGATGGTCGACGCTCGCGCTCAAGCGGCCGAGCGAGCAGAACAGAATCACCGCAATGCCGAGACACCCGATCGCCATCCATTCGATCAGGAAACGCCGGCCGGCGCGCCGTCCGAGACGGGCGCGCGGATCGAGGCTCAGGCGCGTGGAGTTAGTCGGCAATGGATGTGTGTGTCAAAGCCAGCGAGCGGCGCCGGCGAATCCGGGATGAACGTCGGTCCCGTGAATCTATCAGCGTAAAGGGACGGATGTCAGTGGGCGAGCGTAAACGACCGGATCGGGCTGCTGGTCTCGTAGAAGCGCCCATTGTCGAACTGCTCGCCGACGATGGTCCAGTAATACACGCCGGCCGGCAGATCGCTGACGACCAGTTGGCCGTCCGCCAGGTCCGTGCGATCGACGATCGGATGCAGCAGATCGGCCGTCGTGCCGAGCACGAACCGGAAACGCGTTTCGACATCGGTGCGGCCGACCAGCCAGCGGAACTCGTAGTCGCGGCTGCCCGCGCGCTGTGTCGCCGACGCGGACAGATCGAACCGGCGACGCTCGAACGCGTACACCTGCGGCAATCCGTCGAGACCGCGGCTATCCGTTGCGAAGAGGCGGACGAAATACGTGCCGTCGGGCAGATCGCCGATATCCGCATGCGGCTCGCCGACGCGCAGGTCGCGGATCAGGTCGAGCTGGTCGGCGTCGCGCGCAATCTGCACGCGATAGCCCACGGCCTGCGCGGACGGCACGAGGTCGAACGCGACTGTCGCACCGTCCAGCACGCGACCTGGCTTGACGAGCGCGGGCGGCGGCAGCAACTCGACCGGCTCGCCGACCGTGCCACCAGTTCGCGTAACGTTGCCGAAGCTTGCCTTGACGAGTTGCGCGGACGCCTGCAACGGCACGCCCGGCAACGCAGCCGCCGGCTGGCGGCCGGTTGCGCCAGGAGTCGACGGATCGACACCGACCGCGCCTTCGATCACTTCGACGTTGGTGCTTTGCGCATCGCCGTTGTAAGCCACCCTGAAACGCGTGCCGCGCACACCCGCCACCACCGACGGCGAACGGATCTGAAAGCGGTCGTCCTTGCGGGTCGCGTGCGTGACCTGGCTTTCGACTTCGCCGTGTCGCAGATTGAAAATGCGGTCGCTCACGCCGGTCAACGTGGTGCGCCTCAATACGCCGATATCGAGTTCGCCGTCGTGGGCGACCGTGACGTGCGAGCCGTCCGGCAATTCCAGCGTGACGAAGCCGTTCGGTCCGGTGCGGATACGATCGCCTTCGCCGAGCGTGGTGGCCTGGGTGACGGGCACGTATGCGTGGTTGCCGAACGCGTGCTCGACCGGTCCGCTGGTCGCGATCACGCGAGCCGATTCGGGGTCCTGTTTGAGCTTGACCACGGGCAGCAGCAGCGTGATGCCAGCCGGCATGCGGCGCGGCGCGGGCACATGATTCAGGCGGCTGAGCAACGCCCAATCGTTCGAGTCGGTCAGATACCGGTCCGCGATTTCGTACAGCGTGTCGCCGTCGTGCGTGGTGTAGGAGGCATAGCTCGAAGCTTGAGAGCCGGAGCGATGTTTCGGCGCGTATGCGGCTTTCGATTGAGCTTGAGCCAGAGGATGAACCTGCGCCTGCGCGGATACCGGCGCCCAGCCCATCGCGATCACGCCTGCGGCCGTGACCCCCAGCCAGGCCGCCGCAAGACCACCCCGCCTGTCCACCTTACCCGCCCTGCTTACCGTGCCGCGCACCGCCTCATCCACGGAAAACGTCACGCGTCCCCCGCTTCCGGGCGATCATTTGCCACGATCTGCGGTGAGCCGGATTCGATCCGCTCCAGCCGGTAGCCATAACCATAGATCGGCGCAAGCCGGTAGCCGCGCTCCGGACGCAGCCCAAGCTTGCTGCGCAGCATCGACACATGGGTGTCCATGGTGCGCGACGGAATATCGGTTGCCTGCTTCCAGATCACGTCGAGAATATGCGCGCGCGACAGCGGCCGGCTCAGATGCTGGAACAGCAGCAGCGCGAGTTCGAACTCCTTCTGCGTCAGCGCGATCAACGCGCCTTCCACCTGCACCTGCTTGGCGCCCAGGTCGAATTCGAATTCGCCGAACACCTCTTTCGACGCCGGCGGTTTGAGAAAGTACGCGCGGCGCAGCAACGAACCGACCCGCGCCAGCAGCACCGGACCCGACACCGGCTTGACGAGGTAGTCGTCTGCGCCGGTGTTCAGGATCGACGTGATATCGGTTTCGCGGCCACGGCTCGTGATGAACAGCACCGGCAAACGGTCAGACACGGTTTCGCGCACCCAGCGCAGCACTTCTTCGCCCGACATGTCGGGGACGTTCCAGTCGAGCACCAGCAGATCGTAAGTCTGGCGCCGCAATTGCCGCACCAGTTCGCGCCCCGCGCCGTACGGGTGACAGATGTGACCCGCCGCCGACAGCGTTTGGCAAACAAGATCGGCCTGAGCCGAATCGTCATCCAGGACAGCTATTCTCATAAATCCCCGCAACGCAACGTCGTCCTTCGTAACTGGTGAGCAGCCGGCGAGCCGATTTTTCGAGATTCTTATATCGGCGCTGGCTGTCCCTCTTGCGTCACTCTCCACCTGCACATTCACCGCTGGCAATCTATGTTGCCTCACCCGGTTTAACGCTATGGCAGTGACACTCCGCGTCCCATCGAAATCGATGCTTATAAGACGCTTAAATCCTCTTGTCGTTATTGCGCCGATTATTCCGTAGTGGAAACCGGTCTGCTTTTTTCGGAAACGCCTCAAACCCTTCTACGACCGCCGCCCTTGGGCTCGCCCGTCGATTCTCCCAGCTATTCCCGCTCGCACGGCAATTGGCCCCGCCTGCCATTGTCTCGCTGAACCTGCGTAGTGCTTACGCAAAACACGTCATTTGACAATTTACGACAGTATAAGAATAGTCTTAAAACAAATCGTTTAAAAATTGTCAAATCCTCGCAAATCGGCGCGGAAGGTACATGCATCGGCGCTTCCAGTCAATCGCGCGGAGCGGTTTATCTTAATCTGGCTTAGAAAGATGGAGTCAGTCCAACAGGGGGACGTCGCTCAAACATCTCGCGCTCGCGGGAATCGAACCGCGCGAGTGACAGCCAGATCAGCCACTGCGCGAATCGCTCGTCACGACTCAAGAACTGCACTTGCAACCTGCTCCGACGTAGTTATTACGCATAAAGCGATTATCCGATTTTAAAAGTCGCGTGGATCATTGGTTACAGAAAACATATGACTTTAAATCGCGCGCGCGGTTAATTTTGTGTACGTAACTCTTTTGTTGCGATCATTCATACCAGTCAGAATCGACCGTCGCTTTATGGATAAATTCATCCGATTATTGTTAGCCATGCATAGCGACGCGATTAATCGGCGTGATGCGTTCTGTCGAAACGACTCCTGAAAATTTCCAGCGGCGCACTGGCAGTGGAACGGGTACGCCACTGCCTTTTGATCCGCCTATCTGCCGCTTTCGATCTCCGGCATCGGCGCGAACAGCGCGTCGAGGTCGTCGTCGGAAAACTTCGCGGCGCCCGCAGCGTCTTCGGACAGGATGCTGTCGGCGAGCCCCGCCTTCTGCTCCTGCAATTCCACGATCTTTTCTTCGATGCTGCCCGCCGCGATCAGCTTGTAGACGAACACCGGCTTGTCCTGTCCCAACCGATGCGCGCGGTCGGTCGCCTGATTCTCGGCGGCGGGATTCCACCACGGGTCGTAGTGAATCACCGTGTCGGCGGCGGTCAGGTTCAGGCCGACGCCGCCCGCCTTCAGGCTGATCAGGAACAACGGCACCTCGCCGCGCTGAAAACGCTCGACCGGCGTCGCGCGGTCTGCAGTGTCGCCGGTCAGGATCACGTATGGAATCGCAGCCTCTTTCAGCGCGTCGGCGATCAGCGCCAACATGCCGGTGAACTGCGAAAACAACAGTACGCGGCGGCCTTCTTCGATTAGCTCCGGCAACATCGACAGCAGCAGATCGAGCTTGGCCGAGCCCATCGCCCGTGGGGCTTTTTCGGGCTTGTCGCGCGGTTGCGGGACGATGCCAGGTGGCGTGTCGAGCGACGCCTGATCCGCACCACCCGCTTTCAACGTCTTCACGAGACGCGGATCGCAGCACACCTGACGCAGCTTCAACAACGCATCGAGCACGATGATGTGACTACGCGCCAGCCCTTGCGCGCTGACAGCCGCGCGCACTTTCTCCTGCATCGCCGTGCGCACGGTTTCGTACAGATCGCGCTGCGCGCCTTCGAGATCGACGGAACAGACGATCGTCGTCTTGGCCGGCAACTCCTTCGCGACCTCGTCCTTGCGACGGCGCAGCATGAACGGGCGAATCCGCCGCGCGAGCAACGCACGGCGCACGCCGTCGCCGTTCTTTTCGATTGGATTGCGCCAGCGTCGCGTGAAATCCTTCTGGGTGCCGAGAAAACCCGGCAACAGAAAATCGAATTGCGACCACAACTCACCGAGGTGATTTTCCAGCGGCGTGCCCGTCAAACACAGCCGATGCCGCGCGCGCAAGCCACGGATCGCTTGCGCCGCCTTGGTCGTGGCGTTCTTCACGTACTGCGCTTCGTCGAGAATCAGCAGGTGATAGTCGTGTTCGGCCAGCACCTTCTGATCGCGCCACAGCAATGCGTAGGTAGTCAGGATCAATTCGTGTTCGCCGATCTGCTCGAAACGCTGCTTGCGCTGCGGGCCGTTCAGCACCAGCACCTTCAGGCCAGGCGCGAAGCGGCGCGCTTCTTCGCGCCAGTTGTGCACGAGCGTAGTCGGCACGACGATCAGCGCGGGACGGGTGAGGCGTCCGGCTTCCTTCTCCGCGAGGATGTGCGCGAGCGTCTGCACGGTTTTGCCGAGGCCCATGTCGTCGGCGAGCACACCGGCGAGACCCTGTTCGCGCAGGAACTGCATCCAGTTGAGGCCCTGATGCTGATAGGTCCGCAGTTCCGCCACGAGCCCCGCAGGCACCGGCACTTCGCGCAGACCCGGCCCCGCCTGCAGGCGCCGGGCAAGCTGACGGATCGAATCGTCGCCGCGAAATTGCCAGCGGCCGGTGCCATCCAGCGCGTCGAGCCGGCCGGCGTCGACGGCAGGAATCCGCAGCGGCGCACCGTCGGCCAGCGTGCCGCCGAGCGAGTCGAACAGATCGACCAGCACGCGGACAACCGGCTTCAACCGGTCGGCGCGCAAACGCAGCCGCTTGTTCTCGTCGGTTTTCAACTCGATCGGCTCGCTGTCGGCGATCGACTCCAGCGCGCCGCTCAACCAGCGCCGGTCGCGCCGGAACAGATCGGCGAGCAGCGGTTCGAGCCGCACTTTGCGATCGCCGATCTGAATGCCCATTTCGAGGTCGAACCAGCCGTCGCCCGCCTGATGCGCGGTGCCGTCGATCGCGTCGATCTCGATCACGTTGTAGCGGAATTCGGCCGCCATCTGCACGCGCCAGCCCTTCGCGACGAGTTCCGGCACGGCGTCGTTGACGAACGCGGACCACGCGTCGGCATCGGGCAGACCGAGCATCGTGTCGGGCAGGAGCCGCGACGCGTAGACCCGGCTGGTCGGCACCTTCTGCAAACCGGTCTTGCGCAGTTCGAGCAGGCGCTTTTTCTCGACCTCGTAACGCCGGCGGATATGAATCACGTCACCGCCCGGCATCGGCACCAGCGTGACACTGCTATCCACGTTGATGCTGACGCCGTCGTAGTCGAAACTCACGCCGGCCAGTTCGACCGCCTCGGTTCGGCGCTGCCCGGCTCGCGCCGGCAACGCGTGGCTGTTCAGCGCGAGCACCGGCACCGGATCGACGTCGATCGCGCGAATCGCGGACGCGTCGTGCGTGGGCGGCAACGGCAGGCCGGGCGCGATCTCGCGCAGCACGGACGCAACCAGCGGCGCTTCGGCGAGCGAGATCGGCGGCATCGCGAGGTAATCGGGCAATTGCTGGAACGGCAGCGACGACTCGACCAGACCCGCCTCGTTCGCGACGCCGTCGACGTACCAGACCGGCTCGGTCGGCAGAACCATGCTGGCGCGCGGCTCGGTGCACAGCACCGGCCGCAGCCGCTGATCGGCGAGCGGCTCCCACTCGATGCGGCCCGGCCGGTCGGCGCCGCGCGACAGCGGCGTGGGTCCTTCGCGACCGGCTTCATGTCCGAACTCGACGAACAGACGCCCGGTGGCGATCAGCTTCTGCAGCATTTCCGCGCCGCTCGTGCCGCGCAGGACGAACTGGCCGAAGTCTTCGCGGGAACGGCCGAGCCACAGGCCGCGCAGGATCGACAGGTCTTCGTCCGAAACGAATCGGGGTTGTTTGAGGAGCGCGGCTTCGACGTTGGCCCAGGCTTCGCCAACTTCGACGACTGCGCCGTCCGGGTCGCAGCGCGCGCGGTACAGCACGACCTCGTGCCGCATGTGGAACTCGGACCAGTTCAGCCGGTACGCGAGCGTCTGCGTGCGCGCGGTGGCGGCTTTTTGCGCGTCGGCATCGGCGGCTTCGGCGCGCGCGCGAAAGCGCTCCAGCCAGCTGACCAGTTCGGGCCGCACGCGTTGCCCGGTGGCATCGCGCGACGGCTGGCCGAAATCGGCCACGCCGGTTCGCGACGGAGCGTTGAGGTTGTCATCGTCCTCGTCCCCGCTCCCATCACGGTCGACGTGCGTGATGTGGTCCATCTCGTCGTGATAGTCGAGTTCGGCGAGCAGCAGCGCGGCAACGTGCTTGCAGTCGCGGCCCACCGGACAGGTGCAATCGCTCTGCGCCCACGGCAAACCGCCGTCGGTGCGAAAGCGCACCCGCGTCCGGTACGGATGCGCCTGCGTGCCCTGCACGTCGCCGCTCAAGGTCGCGCCCTGCCACGTCACATGGGTGACCGCGCCAACCGAGCGCGCTTTGGCGACGGTGTGGTCACCCAGCCATTCCGCAATCCGTTCCCGATCAAAGAAAACTGACGACATCGGCGTCCATTCCTGTTTTTAGCCGGCAAAGGCTGGCGCGTTTCTGGACATGCTGATCGCGGATCTCGAACGGCGGCGCGATAACGCGCGTGGTCCGCAAGGTTTCGTCCTGCGCCGATTGCCTGTGTAGCCGGCCATTTTACGCGTTGGACAAATTTGGCTGTTGGGGCGGATTCGCAGGCGTATTCGAGCCCGCGGACGCGCCGGTCAGCACCTCCACACCGGCTTCGGCGAAAACCCGGGACAGTGCCGCCGAGGGAGCCTCGTCGGTAACCAGCAGATCTACGGAGTCCGGGCCGAACGCGTGGACCAGCGCGCTGTGGCCGAATTTCGCGCGATCGGCGGCGACCACGCGCTGCTCGGCCTGCGCGAACGCGGCCAGCGCGAAGGCGGCGTCGGCGGGGAGCGCATCCATGAAACGGCCTTGCAGATCGACCGCCGTCACCGAGACGATCGCGTAGCGCACGTGGAACTGGCGCACAAAGGCCAGCACGCTGTCGCCGAACGCGGCGCAATCGTCCGGCCGCAATTCGCCACCCGCGATGAACACGCGATTGCCGTTGCGCGAGCCGAGCAGCCGCGCGACTTCGGTCGAATTGGTGACCACCGTGAGCCGCGAACGCGCGGCCAGCGCCTGCGCGATATGCACGCAGGTCGAGCCGCCTTCGAGGATCAGCGACTCGCCGTCCCGCACGAGTTCGGCGATGCGCGCGCCGATCGCCCGTTTGCCGTCGAGGCTCGCCACCATCCGGCGCTGGAACGGCGGCTCGTCGAGCCGCTCGGGCAGCATGATGCCGCCGTGGACCTTGATCAGCAGGCCATCGGCGATCAACGGCTTGAGATTGCGGCGGATGGTTTCGTCGGACACGTCGAACCGGCTAGCGAGATCGGTGATCGTGCAGGTGCCCTGCTCGCGGACGAGTCGCAGGATTTCGGCCTGGCGTTGGTTGGAGAGCATGGGGTTTCGCAGGTTGGGAATTCGCTGAGTCTAGCAAAAGGCGCGTTTTTTCGTGGCTAATTCCCACATTTAGCCATGAAAAGCCACATTACCTCGGACCGAACCGTGCAAATGCGACGTACCTCTGTTGCGTCAATTCATGTTGCCGCGCGCTGCGGTTCAGACCTCACCCCGCCTTCAAACCATGACCGCTATATGACACCGCACAGAACACAACAAACTACGCGTCGCGTTGCAAAATGTGTCTTTTTACGGCAATCTACGCAGACTTAATCCACCAATTTCCACATATGTCCACACCAATTCCAACCCACGCTCGCGTCGTCATCATCGGCGGCGGCATTATTGGCTGCTCGGTGGCCTACCATCTGACGAAATTGGGTTGGACCGATGTCGTGCTGCTCGAACAGGGTCAACTGTCCTGCGGCACCACCTGGCATGCCGCCGGACTCGTCGGCCAGTTGCGCGCGCAGGAGAGCATGACCAAGCTGATCCGCTACTCGACCGCGCTCTACGCCGAACTCGAAGCCGACACCGGCCTCGCGACCGGCTGGAAGCAATGCGGCTCGCTGTCGGTGGCGCGCACCGCCGAGCGGATGACCCAACTCAAGCGCACCGCTGCCGTCGCCCGCGCGTACGGCGTGGCGTGCGACGTGATCAGCCCGCAGGAAGCCGGCGACCTGTGGCCGGTCATGCGCACCGACGACCTGCTCGGCGCGGTCTGGCTGCCCGGCGACGGCAAGGCCAATCCGACCGACCTGACCCAGGCGCTCGCCCGTGGCGCCCGCATGCGCGGCGCGCGCATCGTCGAAAACACTCGCGTGACCGCCATCCACACGCGCCAGACGCAGGACGGCAAAGCAGCCGGCGCGCGCGAAGTCAGCGGCCTCGCGTGGCGCAACAAGGATGGCGAAGAAGGCGAAATCGGCGCGGAGATCGTCGTGAATTGCGCGGGCCAGTGGGCCAAGGCCGTGGGCCGCCTGTGCGGCGTGACGGTGCCGCTGCATTCGGCCGAGCACTACTACATCGTCACCGAACGCATTGCAGGCGTGCATCCCGACCTGCCCGTGATGCGCGATCCAGACGGTTTCATCTACTTCAAGGAAGAAGTGGGCGGCCTCGTGATGGGCGGCTTCGAACCCGACGCGAAGCCGTGGGGCATGAACGGCATCCCCGAGAATTTCGAGTTTCAACTGCTGCCCGACGACTGGGATCAGTTCGAAATCCTGATGAAAAACGCGCTGGAACGCGTGCCCGCTCTCGAAACCGCGCAGGTGCGGCAGTTCTACAACGGACCGGAGTCGTTCACGCCGGATAACAATTTCATGCTCGGTGAAGCGCCCGAACTGCGGCGCTTCTTTGTCGGCGCGGGCTTCAATTCGATGGGCATCGCGTCGGCGGGCGGCGCGGGCATGGCGCTCGCGGAATGGATCGTCGCGGGCGAGCCGACCATGGACCTGTGGCCGGTCGATATCCGGCGCTTTGCGCGCTTCAACGGCAACGACACGTGGCTGCACGATCGCGTGAAGGAAACGCTCGGCCTGCATTACGCGATGCCGTGGCCGAATCGCGAACTCGACAGCGCGCGCCCTTTCCGCCGCTCACCGCTGTATTCGATGCTGCGCGACGACGGCGCGTGTTTCGGCAGCAAGATGGGTTGGGAGCGCGCGAACTTTTTCGCGCCGACCCGCGAGCAGGCGAAAATCGACTATGCATTCGGCCAGCAGAACTGGCTGCCGTGGAGCGGCGCCGAACATCGCGCGTGTCGTGAAGGCGTCGCGCTGTTCGACATGACGTCGTTCTCCAAATTTCTCGTCAAGGGACGCGACGCAGAAGACGTGCTGCAAGCGATCGTCGCCAACGACGTCGCGGTCGCGAACGGCACCACCGTCTACACCGGCATGCTCAACGAGCGCGGCGGCTACGAGTCCGACTTCACGCTCACGCGCGTCGCCGACGATCAATACCTGCTCGTCACCGGCACCGCGCAAACCACGCGCGATTTCGACATGCTCGACAAGGCGATTCCGCGCGACAAACACTGCACGCTCGTCGACGTCACCGGCCAATATGCCGTGCTTGCCGTGATGGGCCCGCGTTCGCGCGAGCTGCTGCAAAGCGTATCGAAAGCGGACTGGAGCAACGACGCGTTCGCGTTCGGCCAAAGCCGCGAAGTCGATCTCGGCTACGCGACGGTGCGCGCGACGCGGCTCACGTATGTCGGCGAACTCGGCTGGGAGCTTTATGTGCCGGTCGAATTCGCGGCCGGCGTGTACGAGACGCTGCATGAAGCGGGCAAAGCATTCGGCCTCGTCAACGCGGGCTATTACGCAATCGATTCGTTGCGGATCGAGAAAGGTTATCGCGCGTGGGGCCGCGAACTCACGCCGGACACGAATCCGTTCGAAGCCGGTTTGTCGTTTGCGTGCAAGCTCGACAAGGACATTGCATTCCGCGGACGCAACGCGTTGCTCAAGTTACGCGATGAACCGTTGCGCCGCCGGATGGTGGTGCTGACCGCCGATGGCGCAGCCGGGCGCATGCTATGGGGCGGCGAAGCGATTCTGCGCGACGGCAAACCGGTCGGCTTCGTCAGTTCGGCGGCGTTCGGGCACACGGTCGGCTGTCCGGTCGCGATGGGCTACGTGAACAACCCGGAAGGCGTCGCGGACCTCGACTATCTTCGCAGCGGCCGCTATGAAATCGATGTGGCCGGCGAGTTGCTGCCGGCCACCGTACACCTGAAGGCGCCTTACGATCCGCGCTCGGAGCGTGTGAAAAGCTGACCGCGCGCTGCCGAAAGAATGCCGGGACGCTGCCCGGACTTTGCCCCGATCAACGCCCGCTTCTCGCCATGCTGGAAAACACGCCGTCGCGCCGGATCAATCCATGAAACAGCGCGGCGGCGAGATGCAGCAGCACCGTCGCGAACAACGCGAAAGCGAACCACGTGTGCAATGCGCGCAACGTTGCGAACAGTTCGACGTTGTGCGGCGCGATCGGCGGCAAATACAGCGAGCCGATCAGGCGGACCGGATAACCCGCCGCCGACAGCATCGCCCAACCGATCAGCGGCATCGCCGCCATCAACACGTACAGCACGAGATGCGACGCTTTGGCGGCGAGCCGCTGAGGTGTCGCCATATCGTCGGGCAGCGGCGGACTGCCGCTCGTAATACGCACCCCCACGCGCAATATCACCAGCAGCAACAACGCGATGCCGAGCGGCTTGTGGATCGCGATCAACGTGGTGTGCGCGCGCGACACGGTGCCCACCATGCCCACGCCGATGAACAGCATCGCGACGATCAGCGGCGCCATCGTCCAGTGCAAAAACCGCGCGAGCGGACTGAAATGAGTACGCGTCGGCTTCATGAATGTGCTCCGTTCGAGGTGGCTGCCGTGACTGCCTGGGTTTGATGGACTGCCGGATTCAATGTTTCTTCACGGGTGCGGCGCTGATACGACAGCGCATACGCAGCCGAGCGCGCGGCCAGCAAAGGATCGTTCGATGTTTTGATGCCCGTGGGCAAAATAGTCGGATCGAAGTTGATATCGCGGCACGTCCCGTCTTCCTGCGATGTCGTGCGCTCCAGCACCAGCGTGCCCGCATCGATTCGTTGACGATCGTCGGGCCATTGCAGCGTGGCATCGTCGATGGGATCGGCGGGTTGCGCGACGGTCAGAATCAGATGCCAGCGTAACGGCCCACTTGCGATGCGTTGATTCAGGTCGGCAGCGAGGAAATTCTTTTCGGCCTTCTGCGCGTCGGTGATCGGCGCATACGGCGTGTCGGGCACCATCGCCCAGCGCACCGCATGCGTCGCGCCCTCGCTATTGGTGAAGCGGAATGCGTTGATGCCGTAGTACGCCGCATTCGCGAGACTCGACGAAGGCGGATGCGCTTTCACCCACGTCTGGAACGGCAGCGTCTCGGGGTTGGCCGCATAGAAGGCCTTGAGTTTTGCCGGGTCCGGCTTGCCCGTCGACGGATCGGGCTTCGCGGCAAGCAACTGCTGATAGAACTGCTCGGGCGTATGCACCGCGAAAACCGGTGTCGAATTCATTCCCGTGCGCCACTGCTCGCCGTTCTGCAACTGGAATTCCAGAGCGAGACTGCGCACCGGCGAACTTGTATCCGGCGCAGACGGATTGCCGCCGGGCACCGCGAAGCGTCCCGTCACCGGCGTGCGTCCCGGTTGAAACACATCGGCGCTCGAGAGCACTGCGCCCTTGCCGTTACTGTCGAAATAACCTTCGACGCACAACCCCTTCGCGTGATTGCGCCGATAGCCGGGGTGTTGACCGGCCACTGCTTCGAACGTGTTGACGATGCGCGCGGTGGTCAGGCGTTTCGGTGTTAGCCAGCCTGCCGTGTACGCAAAGCCGCCGGCCAGCGCCAGCACGACCGCGCCAATCGCGCCGAGCCGGCATGGCACGCAGACAGCCTGGGATCGGGGAACGGGTAGTTTCGTCACGAAGACTCCTTCGATGGGATAGAGACACTCACCGGCTAACACACGATCGGGCGATCTATTCCCCTGCCGTCCCAATCGTGCGCAAGCGTTCCCATCGATACAGGCGCGCGTCGTTGGCCGCGTCGTTGCGCGTGACACGCGTGCGCCGGTTGTTGCAGACATCAATTGGCACCCGCCGCCGACGCATCATTCGCGACGCGACCGGCCGCTGCCTGCGCGGCGAGCGCGTCCTTGCGCTGCTGGACCTGCTGCGCGAAGATCGGATTGACATCGGGATACGACGTGTCGGTGATGTAGTCCCGCCCGTCCTGCTGAGCCTGGATCAATTCCTGATAAACCTCGGCGCGTGTTTTTCCCTCGGCAAAGACGTTCGACGAAGCCGCGAAAACAACCACGGACGACGCGGCGATAACAGCAAAAGCGATCTTCTTCATGATGAACTCCAGAGAGTGTTGTGCGGGTTCGCATCAGGGAGAACCACGGCCTCATCGCGTTTATTCCTGCTTGGATGGCGCTGCAAAAACAAATTCCGAAGTGGGAATAAAGTCGTGTGAAGATCGGTTTGCGCGTGGTTTCCGGCACACATTTGCAACTAGAAAAATGCTTTTACGAATGGATGGAATAAACCGCGCGTGCCGGTGTTCGCCCATCAACAGCCGCCACTCGATGCACCCAATGCCATGACCTCGACCCACGCCCCACCCGCCTCGCCGCTGTCGGAAGCCGACATTCAGGCCTATGCCGACGGCACCCTGACGCCGGAACGCGCCGCCTATCTGCGTGACTATCTCGGCCGCGACCCGGCGGAAGCGCGGCGGGTCGCGTTTTACGGCAGACTCAACGCGCAAATCCAGGCAGCCTTTCAAACGACTGACGAACCCGAATCCGGCAGCCGGAAGCCGCTCGCCGAAGTGCGCCGCGCGTTCGAGCGCATGCAGAACACCAGGCGCGCGCGCAAGCTGTTTAGCGCGCTCGTCATGGTCGTTCTGGCGCTGGCAGCCGCGAGCGGCTGGCTGGCGGCAACCCAGGTATCCGCGCAGGCGCTCAACAACGCCGCGATGATGGGCCTCGCGGAAACCGGCGCACGTCATTTCTCGGCGGCGTCGCCGACCCGCAGCGATCCTTCCGCGCCGGACCTCGCGGCCATCGGGCTGCGTCTGGTCGATAGCAGGGTGCTGTCGCTCGGCTACTTTCAGCGCGCCACCGAATTCGTCTATCTGAATGGCGACAACCTGCCGGTGGTGGTGATCTCGACACTCGCCCTGCTCGCGCCCGCGCAACCTCAGTGGTCGGCGCGGCGCATCGACGCAATCAGGCTGTTGACGTGGACCGCGCAGCGCCAGCGCTTCGTGGTGGCCGGCGACGCCCGCACCCACGGTTTGATGCGCGCCGCCGACGTACTGACCACGCCATGAAGCCCCATACGAATTGCGCTTTTGCGCGGCTCCCGGCAAACCGGAGGAATAAAATGCGCGCACGCGTGTCAGCCGTTCCAGCCTGTCCGACGGCCTGTGTGCCTTCGCGGACACTTTCCCGGTCGACCGCCGGCCCGATGCCCGCGCAAAGCCCCTCGAACGGGATGAAAAATGGACGTCCGTGACGAGTTGATGGATCATGTGCCGCGTTTGCGGCGCTATGCACGAGCGCTGATCAACAATCGCGATCTCGCCGACGATCTGGTGCAGGACACGCTCGAACGCGCGCTCGGCCGCACCGACATGTTCCAGCCCGGCACCGATCTGCGGGCGTGGCTGTTCACGATCATGCACAACGTGTTCGCCAACCAGGCACGCAAGGCGTCCACGCGCGCGGTCCATGTCGCCGTCGACGACGACAGCGTCGCCGAAAGCGAATTCGCGGTGCCGTCCGACCAGACCCGCTCACTGGAAATGCGCGACCTCGACTACGCGTTGCAGCGTCTGCCGATGGAACAGCGCGAAGTGGTGCTGCTGGTGGGCCTCGAAGAAATGAGTTACGCCGACGTGGCGCTCGCGCTGAACATTCCGATCGGCACGGTCATGTCGCGGCTTTCACGCGGACGCGAACGGCTTCGGGCATTGATGGCGGGCGCGCAGCCCGGTGCGAAATTACAGGTGGTGCGATGAGCGACCAACATACGCCGATTGGCGAAGAAGATCTGCATGCGTACGTGGACGGCACGCTGTCCGACGAACGCCGTGCCGACGTGGAGCGCGCGCTCGAACACAACCCCGAGATGGCCGCGCGCGTCAGCGATTTTTTCTCGCTGAACAACATGTTTCATGAGCGCTATGACCGCGTGCTGAACGAGCCGGTGCCCAAGCGTTTGCAGGCAGCGGCGGCTGAGGCCGAGGTGCAGTCGTCGCCCAGACCGTCTCAATCGCCGCCATCGCCGTTGCCTTCGCGACGTTGGCGGATTGCCGCGAACTGGCCGCAATTCGCGGGGATGGCGGCAGCGCTGGTGATGGGGATCGGTATCGGCGTGGGCACGCATATGGGACAGG
The DNA here is from genome assembly GCF_900099835.1 of Paraburkholderia fungorum. Lineage (NCBI taxonomy): Bacteria > Pseudomonadati > Pseudomonadota > Betaproteobacteria > Burkholderiales > Burkholderiaceae > Paraburkholderia > Paraburkholderia fungorum. The sequence continues at coordinate 1,109,122 of NZ_FNKP01000002.1, read as the reverse complement.
ACGTGATTGCGCCGGTGGCGAGCGGGCATCTGCAAAGCTCGCGCGATTCGAACACGCGGCCCGTCAGCGCGGAGAGCCCGGAATTGTTCGCGCGGCAGGCAGCGGTCGCGCACGTGGTTTATATGCCCACGGTCGAGCGCCCGAGCGCAATGAGCGCGGACGATCAGGAACAGGATTTCGTCCAATGGCTCGCGGACAAGCTTGGCACCAACGTGCATCCGCCGATGCTGTCGAAAAGCGGCTTCAATCTGTCGGGCGGCCGTCTGCTGCCAGGCGCGGATGGACCGACCGCGCAGTTCATGTATCGCGGGCCGAACGGCGAACGCGTGACGCTGTGCATTTCGCGTCGTCAGGTGAACTCGAATACCACGGCGTTCAAGCTGTATCAGGACGGCCCGGTGAACGTGTTTTACTGGATCGACGGAGACTTCGGATATGCGGTGTCGGGTGGGATCGAGCGCAAGCAATTGCTGCAGCTTGCGCACGATGTCTATTCGCAGTTGACCGGGGCCACGCCGGGTTGATTGCTGCCGCGCTGTATGGCCGTGCGGGAAATAGCGGCGCAGGTTGACGTTGATATGCCGTTCAGGCGCGGGGCACACCGCACATCGCGTGCAGGCGGTTTATGGCCCCGTGACCGGATCGCCGCCGCTTTCACGCGATGCGTCATTCGGCATCTCGCCCGCACGCGTAAAGCGCAACTCGCGCGGCGTAACGCCGAGCAAACGCCCCATCCAGTGCGCCATGTGGCTTTGATGCGCAAAGCCCGTCTCCAGCGCGATCTGGCTCGCGTTGAACCGGCCTTGCAGCAACAAGGTCTTCGCCCGCTCCACCCTCCGCTGCAGCACGTACCGATGCACTGGCACGCCGAGCGTCTCGCGAAACAGCGCCTTGAAATGCGGCACGCTCAAGTCAGCCAGCGCGGCCAGTTCGCTCAACGTGAGACGCTGGTCCAGATGCGCTTCGATAAATTCGATCACCCGTGCCGCCGTTTTCGGCGCAAGCCTGCCACGAGTCTTCTCTAACGCCGGAGCTCCGCCGATCAGCCGCACCACCATCGCCGTACACAGACTTTCGGCGTAGAGCGGATCGGATGCATCGTCGGCTTCGAGTTCGGCATGTAGCGCCCATGCGAGATGCTGAAAGCGCGGATCGCGCATCTGGAACTGCGGACGAAGCTGCGCATCGGCGGAACTCAGCGCCAGTTGCGCGATGGTCTGCTTCGCAAAATCCTCGCCGATCCACACGCTGAAAATCGTGCACGCCGCTTCGTCGCTCCATTGCCCGTCGAGTCCTGCGGGAATCACGTCGGCGTCGCCGTGCGCCTGAATCCGCGAGTGACGCCGCTCGTTGCACAGGCAACGCGCCCTGACCGGCGCACCCACATGCACGCCGACCCGGTGATAGTTGAACGCGGGCATTTTGTGCAAGCCCGCCGACACGTTCACCAGCTCCGCGCCGAAGCCCCGCCAGCCGAGCGTTTTGCTGGAGCGCACGGTGACACGTGCGCCGCTGTGCGGTTGCAATAAAGGAGTCACGGCGTTCATCGGCTTACCTCGTGAAGGACGGCATGGCGGGCGTGTTTCGCGTCCGTCCATTGTGCTGCGTTTTTCGCGGCTTTGCCTGGCGCTACGGGATGACTCAATGGACGGTGGCCGCTGAGCGTATCGCCGATGTTGCGCATTCGGCGCCGCAGGAAAAACAGTCATCCGAATCTGCGCATCGCCATCTTTACCTGCGCGTTTCTTTATTGCCGCGTTCCTAAGATGACGTCATGCGGGTCATCGTCGAAAGGAGCTAAACGTGTACGTGATTCTGGGTGCAGCGGGAAATGTGGGGACAGCGGCCGCAGCGGCTTTGCGTCGCGCGGGACGTGATGTGCGGGCGGCAGTTCGTCATGAAAAGCAGCGTGGAGCGCTTGATGAAATCGGCTGTGAGACGGTGGTGGTCGATCTGTTCGACGCGGAATCAGTGGCGCGGGCAATTCGCGGTGCGCAGGCGGTGCAGTTACTGTGTCCGCTGCCGCATCATCACGCGGATCCGGCCGCCGCGATGCGAAGCATGATCGACGCGTGCGTCACCGCGTTGCGCGCCGATCCGCCGGATCACGTGCTGGCGCTGTCCGATTACGGCGCTGAACACGCGAGCGGCACGGGCATTACGATGCTGTTCCATTATCTGGAAACGCAACTCCGCACGGTCGACGCGCAGCTGACGTTTCTACGTTCCGCCGAACACATGCATAACTGGGCCCGCGTATTGCCGATGGCGCTTGCCAGGGGCGTGCTGCCGAGTCTGCATCATCCGTTGGACAAGCGCTTTCCGACGGTGGCTGCACAGGATGTGGGCATTGTTGCAGCGAGATTGCTACTCGATGCTGACGTGCGGGTTTCGCGAGTTTCACCGCGCGTAGTGAGTGTCGAAAGCCAGCAACGCGTCAGTGTGCTGGACGTGGCCCGCACGATCAGCGAGGTATCAGGGCACGCCGTCACTGCGCACGAAGTGCCGCGCGACGACTGGAATGCCGTGCTTCAGCGCTCGGGACTCGGCGAACTTCATGCGCGCCTGATCGCCGATCTGTACGATGCGCACAACGCGGGCCGCATCGACGTCGAAGCGGATGTCGGCGAGCGGCGCTTCGGCACGACGACGTTATCGCAAGTATTTGCAGCACTCGTGCCGCAGATCGACGCGGCGGTTCGCTGAGCGTCGTTCGCAAGGAGACACATCATGCAAACGTGCCCTTTGTACCCTCTGCTGCACGGCTCGAAGAAATCGAATGGGACTGCGACGGCTCGCGGCACTGAAACGTCCACCGCGTGCGGAAGCGCCGGCGCGCGGCGCTGGCTGGCAGTATCGATAACGCTTCTGGGATGGACCGGCTGGCACGCGCTGCGAGACCTGCTCAGCGCGATTCCCGACAGTAACGACGACTTCGGTTTGTTCTGACGCGCTACCGGGTCAAACTTCGGCAATATCGCGCGGAATACGACGCTAAAACAAACCGACACCGGCCGCCGTTTGCAAAAACGGCGGCCGGTTCACATGCGTCGCTTATTCGTTCTCGTCGAAGTAGTGGCCGAACTTGACCTGCTTCGTGCGGATATAACGCTCGTTTTCTTCACGCATCGGAATCGCCAGCGCCACGCGCTCGCAGACCGGAATGCCGTGCTTGGACAGCGTGTCGAACTTCTCCGGATTGTTGCTCATCAGGCGCACCGACGTGACTTTCAGCGTGCGCAGAATGCCCGCGGCCGAATCGTATTCGCGCGAATCGTCAGGCAGACCGAGATCGAGATTGGCCTCGACGGTGTCGCGCCCCTGCTCCTGCAACGCATACGCGCGAATCTTGTTCGACAGACCGATGCCACGCCCTTCGTGCCCGCGCAAGTAGAGCAGCACACCGCAACCCTCGGCGGCGATGTAGCGCAGCGCCAGATCGAGCTGTTCGCCGCAATCGCAGCGATAGGAGCCGAGCACGTCGCCGGTGAGGCATTCGGAATGCAGGCGCGTCAACACGGACGACTGATTGGCGACATCGCCCATCACGAGCGCAAGATGTTCGGCGCCGCTTTCGCATACACGGAAGACATACGAAGTGAACGTGCCGTAGCGCGTGGGAAGCGTGGCGGTGGCGTCGAGAATGACGCATTCGCCGTTGGTTGCGCCCTCTGCTGCTGGCGACGGATCGTGAGACGTGAGCATGGCGTTAGACAGTATTGCTGACATGAACCCGATCAAACCGGGAATAAGGTACGGACTGGGAGTTTACCGCTAATCCGCGTGACGCATGCGTATGTCCCCTCAAGCAGCGCTGAGGCGGGCCTTGCGTGCGTTCCAGGCCGCCGCCGCTTTAGCCAGCACGCGGCCGCAATAACGCCGCCTGAACTTGCCGTACCCTGCCGCTACCCGAGTTAAACGTACCGCGCGCCACAGGTATTCCCGAACTACTGCGGCGGCACGTCACGCCTATACTGGAATGGCCTTTCCCTCTCGACAGCGCGCCGCCTCGGCGTGCTGCACTGCGAAATGGAGCGCTCCATGACAAGCGTTGCACAGCTACTAAAAACGAAACCGACCAACACGCCCGTCTTCACGATCGGCGCCGACGATTCCGTCTATAACGCGATCAAACTCATGGCCGAAAAGGGCATCGGCGCGCTGGTGGTCACGGACGGCGACAGCATCGCCGGAATCATCACGGAGCGCGACTATGCACGCAAGGTCGTGCTGATGGACCGCTCGTCGAAGGAAACGCCGGTGCGCGACATCATGAGCCGCGCTGTGCGATTCGTGCGCCCCGACCAGACAACTGACGACTGCATGGCGCTGATGACCGAGCGCCGCATGCGCCACTTGCCGGTCATCGAGAATGACCGGCTGATCGGCATGGTGTCGATCGGCGACCTGGTGAAGAACATCATCGCCGAGCAACAATTCACGATTCAACAGCTCGAGTTTTATATTCACGGCGAGCGCCCCTGACGGGACGTCGGCACAACCCGTAGAACGCAAAAAAAGCCCAATCCTTCAACAGGTTGGGCAAAGCTACCTTGCGGCAGCGGAGGTTCATTGAACTCTGATGCAGCTGGACGCGTGCGATGTAATGCTGACCGTCCGTTGCCGTGGATGTTTCTGTGCGAGATGTCGCGCGCCGAGCTTCCCAACGCTCTTTCGATGCCGGGCGCATTGCTAACAGGCGGACGCGCCGACCGGCCGGATGTCGATTGGCAGGCAATCCTGATTCGATTGCATGCCGCATTAAAAATGAGCGCCGGCTAGATTCGCACGCGAGTAGTTGCGATTTCAACCCGGCAAATGGCGCGAGACGATCAGCTGAATGGCCAACCGCCTCTATCTACGAACCAGTTAGTTGCCGAAATAGACCGACTTCGGACCCGAGGTCGGCTGAACCATACCGCCTGACTGCGACGAACCGCTCATCGCACCGCCATAGCCGCTGGTGTCGGCGACCGGCTCCTGAGTCTGCGCGACAGCCGGATTTTCCGCCTGAACGCGGCGTTCGGCGGCCTGAATATCGGCCGGATAGGTGACGTCGTTCGAAATGGCCGGGTTGTAACCCGCCTGTTCAAGCTGGATCAATTCGTTTTTAACTTCCGCGCGGGTCGCGGGCTGTTGACTGGCCTGCGCAAATGCGGCGACCGGGGCTGCAAGAACGGCTGCAATGGCGACTGCCTTGATAAGCGATTTCATGATGACCTACCTCCATATCTGGTTTTATTTGCGTCGCTTGTCATATTCATGAGAAGCGAGTGGTTTCAGTCTAGTCACCAGAATGCCAAGGGAAAACCCTTGATTTAGAGATAGATAATTGCTGAAATCGCAAGGATTCTAAAGAAGATACCGGCTTGAACGCCCCATGATTGGGCAATGCCGTAATAATTGTCGGAAACGTAACCCGATGTGTCTGACGTTTCAAAAATACGTCTGATGCGAGCGGCTTTTTCCATAAACCGTTTTATGCGCGGTTAAAACTACGCACGAGCTTATGCACCAGAATGTAGCGCCGAATGCGGCGCGACCAGCAATTTACGTGGACCGCTGACAAATCCGCTTCCCGGTTCAAAAAAACGCAATGGCAAATGCATTTCACGCGACAAACCGATTCGCGTCGTCACGCCAATTGGCATTTCCCCTATCTCTATTACGCCAATCCATAAATCGCGTCCCGCGCAAAGGTCATGGCCGTCGAATGACGGTCCGACATCGAGTGCCATCGTGAGCCGGCCTGGCCCACGCGCGAGATCGCGCAGCGGTACGCCGGGACGCCGCGTTTCCATCAACGCAAGTCCTTCGAGCGGTTCGATCGCGCGAAAGAGGATACCGGCGCCAACCTCCTCCACCTCGGCGGACATGTTCAGCATGTACGACAGCCCGTAGGTGAGCCGCACATAGGCATGGCCTGGCGCGAGAAACATCGACCCGTTATGCGGACGCCGCCCCTTGAACGCGTGACTGGTCGAATCCCCCAGCGGATAAGCCTCGGTCTCCACAATCCGCCCGCTCATGCGCCCTTCGGGCAGATCGTGCACGAGGTATTTGCCGATCATGAAGCGCGCCAGTTCGACGGTGTCGACCGGCAGATCGGCTCGCCGCAATAGCCGGATCGGGAGTAATTCCTTTCGCATGCGTTCAATCCTTTTCTCGCCAAACGCATCACTTCGAATTATGAAAATCACCAGGCGCGATTGCGTTAAATAGTGGGAACATCAGAGAAAAATTCGCAAAGCGCAGACAATAAGCAGTGAATGAAACAATGCACAAACAGAGGCAAAACGGTATTAAACAAATCCCTGATCCAGCGATAAAACGCCATTTGCCGGCGGTCAGTGGCGCATTCGTTGTACCAAAGCCTCATTTCGGTACACCGTAGCATTCAACATGGCACTAATTGGAGTATCGTGTCTGTCCAGCCGGTAGCATAGGCTTTGTCTGCTCGTGCGCGCCCCGTCGCGCCCGCATCAGCCTACAGTCTGAAAGCTTTTGGTATGGCCTGCTGCACGTTCCATTCAGATTTAATTCCGATTTACCCGTTGGTGTAGCAAATCGTCCTCATCTGGGGACCGCATACTTAATGACAATAGGAGAAAGTTGAATGAAAGCATTCCCGGCAATCAAGATGATCGGCGGCGCACTGATCGTTCTGGCGTCCATCAATGCCTACGCACAAGCTAGCGATGCAGCTGCTCCCGCAGCCGCAACCACGTCGGCTGCGCCGACGGCCAAGCAAACCAAGGCAGCCAACCGCGCACTGAGCCGCAAGGTTCGCGGCGCACTGGCAAAGACGAAGGGCCTGAGCGTGTCGAACATCACCGTGCGCGCACGTAGTGGTGACGTGACGCTGCAAGGTTCGGTGCCGGAACAGGCAATGGTCGACCTCGCAACGCAAACGGCGCAAGGCGTCGCTGGCGTGAAGTCGGTCAAGAACGCGCTGACGATCCGTGCCGAAGGCCAATAATCGGGTAATTCAGCTGTAGAGCAATTCACGGGCGCCGATGTCTTCGACGTATGACATTGGCGTCCGGGTTCGGATTCGAATTCGATAACCCTCCCGTCGAATGCCGCGCGTCACGAATCGTGTCGCCAAACTTCCGCTTTTGCTTAGATTTCCGTCTGGTTTCCACTCTGGCGCGAACGCGCCGTCTTCAGAATTTCTCGCCGTAAGTTGCGCCATTCTGCGCAAACGTCCTTTCTCTCGAGTTATCGCCGTTTTTGCATCCTGTGGTGTCAAACTCGGGCGTCATAATGACGTATTTCCGTTGATGACGCCCCATCACACGAGAATGCACAGATCCGTGAAATTTATCCTTTATAATTTAACGGCTTATATCGCATTTCTGACACACCGCTTTAACATTTTTGCCTGATTTGTTCGCAGGCTCCGCACGTTTTTTCCAGCCAGAACCGGCATTCAAAAGGAAGTTCGAATGAGCAAGCCCTCGGCCGTTTTGCCCCGCTGGACCCTTGTCACGCCTTTCGTCGCGTGGATCGTGCTGGGCGCCTCGCACGCGATGGCGGCCAACGCGCTGCTGCTCATACTGGTCGGCCTCGCGTTGTGCGCGGCGGTCTTTACGGCGGTCCATCACGCGGAAGTGGTCGCGCATCGCGTCGGCGAACCGTTCGGCACGCTGGTGCTGGCGGTAGCCGTGACGGTGATCGAGGTGGCGCTGATCGTGTCCGTGATGCTGACGTCCGGGCCGGAGAAAGCCGGCCTCGCACGCGACACGGTGTTCGCGGCGGTGATGATCGTCTGTAACGGCATTGTGGGCATCTGCCTGCTGGTGGGCGGTATTCGCCATCGGGAGCAGGATTTTCAAAGCCGTGGCGCGGCGGCGGCGCTGGCCGTGCTCGCGTCGTTGTCCGTGCTGACGCTGGTCATGCCGAACTACACCACCACCAGCGTCGGTCCGATCCTGTCGCCGTCACAGCTCGCGTTTGCCGGGGTGTCGTCGCTGGTGCTGTATGGGGTGTTCGTGTTCGTGCAGACCGTGCGTCATCGCGATTATTTTCTGGCCGGTACGCCCGACGAAGACGTCCACGCCGAGCCGCCGAGTGCCGGTCTCGCGCTCGCGGCCGGTGGTCTGCTGCTGGTGTGTCTCGTTGCCGTGGTGCTGCTCGCGAAGGTGCTGTCGCCGGTGGTCGAAACCGCGGTCCAGAATGCGGGCGCGCCGCCCGCCGTGGTCGGGATCATCATCGCGGCGCTGGTGCTGCTGCCCGAAGGGCTCGCGGCCGTGCGCGCGGCGCGTGCCGACCGTCTGCAGAACAGCCTGAATCTTGCGCTTGGGTCGGCTCTCGCCAGCATCGGGTTGACCATTCCGACCGTGGCCGGGGTGTTTCTGTACACCGGTCAGCCGCTCGTGCTCGGCATCAACGGCAAGGAAACGGTGTTGCTGATGCTGACGCTGGTGGTCGGCACGCTCACGCTGAGCACGGGGCGCACCACGATTTTGCAAGGCGCGGTGCATCTGTCGCTGTTCGCCGCGTATCTGTTCCTGTCGTTCGCGCCTTGAGGCGACGGGCCGTCTGCTTGGCGTGGCCGATCACGGCAACGTAAAAGCGGGCGGCCTAATCTTCCCAATGTTCCGCGATCCACTCGCGGAACAAATTCAGCTTCTGCTGATGCGCGACCGAATCCGGATAAACGAAGTAATAGCGCCAGCCGGTTTTGAGCACCGTATCGAACGGCCGCACCAGGCGGCGCGCGGCGACATCCTCGTCGATTAGCGCAAGGTCGCTGATCGCCACGCCGAAGCCCTGTAATGCCGCGTTGGTCGCCATATCGAGCGTGTCGAAGCTCGGGCCGAGTTCGGCGTCGATCTCTCCAGCGGCCGGGCCACTCACCTCGCCCACTTCCGTCACCTTCGCCAGCCACATTTTCCAGTCACGATGATCGCGGGTCGGATGCAGCAGCGTATGGCGCGCGAGATCGGCGACCCCGGCTAGCGGCTTGTCCTTCAGCAATTCGGGCGCGCATACCGGCGTCAGACGCTCTTCGAACAGCGGCACCGCCTGCACGTCCGCCCCCGGCGACGACGCATAGATGATCGCCGCGTCGAACGGCTCGCTCTGAAAATCGACATCGTGCTGCCAGGTCGTCGTGATCTGCACATGCAGATCGGGGTATTCGGCCTGGAAACGCATGATTTTCGGCAGCATCCAGCGCATCACGCAGGTCGGCACTTTCAGCGCGAGATCGGTGCGTTGGCGCGTCAGCCGCAGCGAAATTTCCTCAATACGCGCAAAGCTTTCCTTGACGGCGGGCAGCAGCATTTCGCCCTCGGCGGTCAGCGTCAAACCTTTCGCGTGACGCTTGAAGAGCGGAAACTTGTAGTAGTCCTCGAGCGCGATGATCTGCCGGCTGACCGCGCCTTGCGTCAGGCACAAATGGTCGGCGGCGCGCGTGAAACTTCGGTGGCGCGCTACGGTTTCGAAAATCTGCAGCGCGTTGAGCGGCGGGAGTCGTCGCATCGGGTATCCGGGATCAAAAAAAATCATTACGCAGGCGTGGCGATCAGGTCGCCCGCTTGCCCGACAAGCCCACAGGATACGCGATCAGAAAGGGCCGCACGAGATACCTCGACCCTATCGGCATGCGTCCGGCTCATGCCGCTTTAAAAAATGGCGTTTTCGCGCCGCTGCTGCACCGGGAAAGGGCAACGCAGTAGAACATCCGCACCAGAACCGAGCTTTCCTCATACCTCGACGTGAACCGCGATGCGCGCAAATCATGAACGTTAACCCGCATGCGCCACTGCGTCGGCGTTCTCCCCGGCTTATCGGGTTTGGCGACATGAACCCCGCGAGGTCAGCCGCATGAGCTTATGTCATACCGCCCATGCGCATATTTCGTTTGGCGCGGGATTTTGACAAACCTAGAGTGCATCAACACGCAACGCAGCGCAGCGGTCAAAGCGGACACCTCAGACAACCCGAGGTAACCGGTCAAGGTAACAGGCGTTCAACACAGGGAGACCGCCATGCAAGAGATCAAACGGGGCAGAAGGCAGGCTATCAAGACGATCGGCGCGGCGCTCGCCGCCTCCACGCTGCCGATGCCGTTCGTCAACCTGCGCGCGCAGGAGCACAACTTCAGCGGCAAGACGCTGCGCGTGCTGACCTGGTCGGACGACACCGGCGCGGCCGCGCTGCGCAACATCGCCGCGACGTTCACCGCGAAAACCGGCTGCAAGGTGATTGCCGATCGCGCCGACGGCACCTCCGGCATGGTCGCCAAGCTCAAGGCTGCGGGCGATCGTCCCACGTACGACGTGATCACGCTGGCGGGCGTCGGCGCGTCGGGTCTCGGCGACGCCGGTCTGCTGATGAAGCCCGATCTCGACAAGCTGCCCAATCTGAAGGACGTCGCGCCGCAATACCGCACGGGCGCGAACGGCTTCGGGGTCGGCTATCTGCTGTGGTCGGACGGTCTGATCTACAACACGGCGACGGTCAAAAACGCACCCACTTCGTATGAAGCACTGTGGGACCCGAAGTATTCCGGCCGCGTGTTCCTGCCGCCGCCCGAGTGGGCCGAAGCGGTGGACCTCGCGATCATCGCCGCGAAAATGAATGGCGGTTCGCAGCAGAACATCGAGCCGGGCTTCAAGAAGCTGATGCAACTGAAAGATCACGTGATGACGCTCGGCGAGAATCCGAACCAGGTGGCCGACCTGTTCCGCACCGGCTCGCTCGATATCGGCGGCATCTATTCGCCGGCGTTTTTCCCCGACCAGATCCGCAAGCCCGAATACAAGATGGGCGTGACCTACGGGATGAAGGAAGGCTTCGCGACGCAACTGATGTTCACCGTGATCCCCAAAGCGCATCCCGGCGACAGTGACGTGATCCACGCGTTCATCAATCATTCGCTCGATGCCGGCGTGCAAGGCCGCATGGCCGCCGACGTACTGAACGGTCCGGTCAATTCGAAAGCGGTGATTCCGGCCGAGAGCCGCGCGTTCGTGCCGAGTCCGCAACAGATCGCCGAAAAAGCCGTGCTGCATGACGACAAGGCGCTCGCCGTCGTGCAACCGGCGTGGATCAAGCGTTACACCGAAATCTTCTCGGCATGACGACGATGCTCGCGCGCTTTTCGCGGCGTGGCGCAGCGGGGCCGGCTGATCCAGCGGCGCCCGGTTCGTCGCCGGGCGCGGTGCCTGGCCCACTGGACGAACCTTCCGCCACGGCCATGTCGAAAGCTCGCCCGTGGCTGCTGCTCGCGCCGATCCTGCTGTTCCTCACCGTGCTCGGCGCGGCGGCGCTCGTCGTGTTGCGCATGAGCTTCGGCGCGCAGGGCGACGAGTGGCGCGGCTTCACGCTGCAGAATTACGCGGACCTGCTCGACGGCTATTTCATGAAGTCGCTGTGGCTCACGCTGAAGCTCGCGTTCCAGAGCATGGTCTGCGCGGTACTGCTGGCGATTCCCGTCGCGCTGGCGATGGCGCGCACGAAATCGCGGCTCGCGCGCCGGCTTCTGCTGGCGGGCGTGCTGTTGCCGCTGCTTGTGAATCTGCTGCTGCAAGGCTATGGCTGGCTGATCATTCTCGGACCGGCCGGTTTGCTCAATCATGCGCTGCTCGGCAGCGGCCTCGTCCAGCGTCCGCTGATGTTGCTGTATCGCGAGCATGGGGTGTTGCTCGGGCTGATCCAGACCGCGTTTCCGCTCGCCGTGCTGCCGCTGTCCAGCGCGATGCGCGCCGTTTCCCTCTCCTTTGAAGAAGCCGCGGCTACGCTCGGCGCAACGCGCTGGCAGACGCTGCGTCATGTGTTGTTGCCGCTGGCGATGCCCGGCCTCGTGTCCGGCGCGCTGCTGGTGTTTGCGTATAACGCGAGCGCGTTCGCCGTGCCGCTGCTGCTCGGCGGACGACGCGTGCCGATGCTCGCGGTGCTGGTCCACGATCAGGTCGCGCCGTTGCTCAACTGGCCGGCGGCGTCTGCATCGGGCGTCGTGCTGATGATCGCCACGCTCAGCGTGATGGCGCTGTCGCAACGCCTCGTGCGCCGCACGCAACGTCTCGCCGAGGAGCCGCACGCATGAGCACGCCGATCCCAACCTCCTCGCGTTTGCCGCAAAGCGCACCGCCTTCGCCCCGCTTGCCGCGCTTGCCCCACGTGATGCCCGGCCAGCTTGGCAAGGCCACCGCGCTGCTCGCCGCGGTCGTTCTGTTCCTCGCCGCGCTGCCGATCCTCACGATGATCGTGATGTCGTTCAGCGCCGCCGACACGCTCGAATTCCCACCGCACGCGTACGGCTTGCACTGGTATCGCGCGGCATGGCAGAGCTTCGTGTCGCCGGATGCGAGCGATTCGATGTCGATGGGCGCCGCGTTGAGCACCAGCCTGATCGTCGCGCTGTCGACGATGCTGATCGCCACGCTCGTCTCCGTTCCCGCCGCCTACGCGCTCTCCCGCTACCGTTTTCGCGGCAAGCCGATGGTCGAGCAACTGGTCGCGCTGCCGCTGGTTTATCCGCTGGTGATGCTCGGGCTGTCGCTGCTGCTGGTGTTCAACGTGCTGCCGGTCGAACTCGGCGTGTTCCGGCTGATCATCGCGCATGTGATCCTGGCGTTGCCGTTCACGGTGAAGAACTGCGCGGCGTCGGTAGCGTCGATCGGGCCGGAGTTCGAGGAAGCCGCCTGCGTGATGGGCGCCAGCCCCGGCCGCGCGCTCGTCGATGTGATCCTGCCGCTGATGCGCCCCGGCATTCTCGCCGGCATGCTGTTCGCGTTCATCATCTCGTTCAACGAATTCACGGTGACGTTTTTCCTCTACGGCATCGACACGATGACGCTGCCGGTGTGGCTCTACAGCCGCACGGTGTCGTCGCTCGATCCGACCGTGTTCTGCTTTGCCGTGTTCATCGTCGCGATCGATTTCGCGCTGATCTGGCTGCTCGAAAAGCTGATCGGTGACGAAGGCGTTGCGCTTTGATTCCGCTCACGACACTTCTTTGCTGGAGCCTCCGATGACCCATCTGACCTTGCAGGCCGTGACCCGCCGCTTCGGCGCGGCGCACGCCGTCGACAACGTCGATCTGAGCGTGCCGGACGGCAAGCTGGTGTGCTTTCTCGGCCCGTCCGGCTGCGGCAAGACCACGCTGCTGCGGATGATCGCCGGGCTCGAAACGCCAAGCTCGGGCAGCATCCATTTCGCCGGACGCGACATCACGCGCGTGCCGGCCAACCAGCGCGACTTCGGCATGGTGTTCCAGTCGCTCGCACTGTTTCCGCATATGACGGTCGCGCAAAACGTCGCGTATCCGCTGAAATTGCGCAAGACCGCGAAAGATCGGCAGACGAAGCGCGTCGCCGAATTGCTGGAGTTGATTCAGTTGCCGCACATGGCAAACCGGCCGGTCACGCAACTGTCGGGCGGCCAGCGTCAGCGCGTGGCGATTGCGCGCGCCATTGCGTCGGAGCCGAAACTGCTGCTGCTCGACGAACCGCTGTCCGCGCTCGACGCCAAGCTGCGCGAAGCGATGCAGGTCGAGATCCGCCTGCTGCAACAGCGCCTGGGCATCACGACGATCATGGTCACGCACGACCAGCGCGAAGCCATGACGATGGCCGACGAAATCGTCGTGATGGAAAAAGGCCGCATCGCGCAGGTGGGCAAGCCGCTCGATATTTATCGCGAACCGGTCAGCGAATTCGTCGCGGACTTTATCGGCCTCGGTAATATCCTGCCGGTCACGTACGATGGCGCGGGCGGCGTGAGCTTGCCGGGCGGCCGGCGTATCGCGGTCGCGCAGAACGCGCGCGTGCCGGAATCGCACGACGGCATCCGTCTGCTGATCCGCCCGGAAGACGTGTGTCTGAAGGCGTCTTCGAAGGACGAGGCCGCGAGCGCGAACCGCCTGAGCGGCACCGTCACGTTTATTCGCGACGTGGGCGCGTCACTGGAGGCGACTATCGACTGCACCGGCTTCACGCTGACGGCCGCCACCACGCCGCGCGAAACGCCGGGTCTGACGCTTGGCATGCCGGTGTTCGCCGAATTGCCACCTCACGCATGCAAACTGATCGCCGCACGCGCGGCGCACTGAATCCGCCGCGCAACAAACAAGCAACCAATCAATTCAAAGAACCACGGTTTTAGACAGAGGAAAGATCATGAATCAGCGTCCCGTTTCCGTTATTCAATCGACCGCCCGCCGCACCTTCACCACGCTCGCCGCGACGCTGGCGTTCACGGCCTTCGGCGCACTCGCTGCGCTGCCGGGCACCGCGCATGCCGATGCACTCGACAACATCGCGAAATCGGGCACTGTGCGTATCGGCGTGTTCGAGGACTACCCGCCGTTCGGCTCGATCGGCCCGGACATGAAGCCGATGGGCTACGACATCGACGTCGCGAACCTGATCGGCAAGGCATTGAACGCGAAGGTCGAACTCGTGCAGGTGACCGGCGACAACCGGATGGCCTATCTCGCCGACCACAAGGCCGACATGCTGCTGTCGGTCGGCCAGACGCCGGAACGCGAAAAGGTGATCGACTTCTCGCAACCGTACGCGCCCTACTACCTCGCCGTGTTCGGCCCGAAAAACCTGCCCGTGAAGAACGCCGCCGACCTCGCCGGCAAGTCGATTTCGGTCGCGCGCGGCACGCTGGAAGACCTGAGCGTCACGAAGATCGCGCCGCCGTCCGCCAACATCAAACGTTTCGACGATCCGAACGGCGCTATTTCGGCGTTTCTTTCTGGTCAGGTACAGTTGATGGTGGTCGGCAACGACGTCGGCGCGACGATTCTCGCGCGTCATCCGGCGAACGACCCGGAGCAGAAGTTCTCGCTGTTCAGCTCGCCCGATCACGTCGGTCTGAACAAGAACGAACCGCGCCTGAAGCAGAAGATCGACGACACGATTGCCAAGGCCCGCAAGGACGGCACGATGAACGCGATCTCGCAGAAATGGCTGCGCGCGCCGCTGCCGGCCGATCTCTGAACCTTTTTTGCGCGGACCGGGAAGGACCCCGGTTCGCGGCGGAGTTTGACCTCATGATGAGCGCCATCCGATGACCTATGCGTTCGATTTCAGCGGCTTCGGCCTCTATGCGGGCATGCTCGCGCACGGCGCCGCCGTCACGTTGGGGCTGACCGCAGTCTCCACGGTGCTCGGCGGTCTGGTGGGCATTGGTGGCGCGAGTATTGCGGTGGGCGGTCCGAAATGGGCCCGCTGGATCGTCGCGAGTTACGTCGAGCTGATCCGCAATACGCCGTTCATCGTGCAACTGTTTTTTGTGTTCTTCGGCTTGCCGAGCCTCGGCATTCATATCGACGAAATCCAGGCCGCGATTCTGGCGATGACCGTCAATCTCGGTGCGTACGCGATCGAAATCGTGCGCGCCGGGATCGATTCGATTCCGCGCGGTCAGGTTCAGGCGGCGCAGGCGCTCGGTCTGCATAAACGCCAGGTGTTTCGCCATGTTGTTCTGCCGCAGGCCGTTGCCAACGTGTTTCCCGCGTTGCTGAGCCAGGTGCTGATCGTGATGCTCGGCTCGGCGGTCGTATCGCAAATCTCCGTGCCCGATCTCACGTATGCGGCCAATTTCATCCAGTCGCGCAACTTCCGTTCGTTCGAGAGCTACGTGATCATCACCGCGACCTATCTGCTGATGTCGATCGTGCTGCGGCAAATTCTCAACCGCTTCGGGCGTGGGCTGTTCGCGGGACGTGTCGCGCGCAATCAAGGCGACAATAGCGACAGCGGCACGCCGCGTAACTGGCGCAGCCGCCTGATGTGGCGCGGCGCACGCACCCTGCCGACGGAGCGCTGATCATGGTCGAATTCACTCTGTGGGACATCGCCCGCAATCTGCTGCTCGCAGCGCGCTGGACGGTGCTGCTGTCGCTGATCGCCTTTGTCGGCGGCGGCGTGGTCGGGCTGATTCTGCTCGGCATGCGCGTATCGCCGGTTGCGTGGCTGCGGCGCGTGGTTATCGTGTACGTGGAAGTGTTTCAGGGCACGCCGCTGCTGATGCAGTTGTTCCTAGCGTTCTTCGGCTTGCCGTTGCTCGGCGTGGACGTCTCGCCGTGGGTCGCCGCCACCGTCACGCTGACGCTTTATACGAGCGCTTATCTGGTCGATATCTGGCGCGGCTGTGTCGAAGCCGTGCCGCGCGGACAGTGGGCCGCGGGCGCCAGTCTCGGCATGACGTTCGGCCAGCAACTGCGCTACATCGTGTGGCCGCAGGCGCTGAAAATCGCCGTTGCGCCGACGGTCGGTTTTCTCGTGCAGGTGGTCAAAAGCACGGCGCTGGCGTCGATCATCGGCTTCACCGAATTGACCAAGACCGGCACGATGATCACCAATGCCGCGTTCCGCCCGTTTCCGATCTACGGGATGGTCGCGATGATTTACTTCGCGATGTGCTTCCCGTTGACGTGGTATGCAAGGGTACTGGAGAAGCGGCAGAAGGTCGGGCAGCATCGCTGAAAAAGCGGCGCGCGCGAAAAGAACCTCATGTTAAAAGCGGCAACCGTGCAAAACACGGGTGCCGCTTTTTCTTTGCTTACGAGTTAAAACTCGCCGCTACCTCGCCGCCTGGGTCGACTTGCGCAACTTCGCCACGTCCGCCGCCGTTACCGCTCCCGCGCCGTTGTTCCACCCGCCGCGCACGAAACTCAGCACATCGGCGATCTGCTGGTCGTCGAGCACCGGCGCGAACTTCGGCATCGGGAACGGCGACGGTACACCGCCAATCACCAGATCCGCGGTGCCGTTCAGCGTGACGTTGATCAACGACGACGCGTCCTTTTCCAGCACGTTTGGATTACCCGCCAGCGGCGCGAGCATCGGCGCGAAACCCTGTCCGTTTGCGCCGTGGCAATGCATGCAATACGCCGTATAGACCCGTGCGCCCGCATCGTTGGCCGGCCGGTTCAGCGACACCTTCGTCGCCTGCGGATCGTACGTATAAGGCGGTTTGCCATTGCCGCCCGCCGGCGGCAACGATTTCAGGTACGTCGTCATCGCCGCGATGTCGGTGTCGGTCATGGCCTGCGTGCTGTTGTTGATCACGCTGGTCATCGAACCGAACGCCGAGGCGTGGCGATTCGCGCCGGTCTTCAGGAACGCCTGCAGATCCTGCTCGTTCCAGCGACCCAGCCCGACGTTATGCTCGCCGGTCAGATTCGCCGCGAACCAGCCGTCGAGCACGCCGCCTGTCAGGAACTCGCTGCCGCTTTCGTCGAGCGCCTTTTCCTGGAACGCGATGCCGCGCGGCGTGTGGCACGAGCCGCAGTGTCCGAGTCCCTGGATCAGGTACGCGCCGCGATTCCATGCGACGTCCTTGCCCGGTTTGTCCTGATAGACGTTTTTATCCAGGAACACCATGTTCCAGAACTTCAGCGGCCAGCGCATGTTCAACGGCCATTTGATGTCCGGCTCGCGGTTCGCCTGCTGCACGGGCGCGACGCCGTGCATGAAGAACGCGTACAGCGCCGCCATGTCGTTGTCGTTGACCTTGGCATACGACGGATACGGCATCGCCGGATACAGGTTGTGGCCGTCTTTGGCGACGCCTTCGCGCATCGCCCGCTTGAAGTCCGCGAGCGTGTAGCCGCCGATACCGGTTTGCGGATCGGGCGTGATGTTGGTGGTGTAGATCTGGCCCATCGGCGTGGTCATCGGCAGGCCGCCCGCGAACGGTTTGCCCTTCGGCGCCGTGTGACACGCGACGCAATCGCCGAGCTTCGCCAGATACGCGCCGTGTTGCACCAGCGCCTGGTCGGCCGTGCTGTCCGCCGCATGCGCCGAGGCCTGAAAAATAAACGGCAGTGCGACGCACAACGCCGCACCGACACCCTTCAGTGTGTTTTTCATGTCGGGCTCCGGTCAGGCGGTTTTCAGTTGGCTGCCAACCGGCAATTGCCGCAGCCGCTTGCCGGTGGCTGCGGCAATCGCGTTGGTCAAGGCGGGCGCGAGCGCGGCTGTGCCGGGTTCGCCGATACCGCCCGGCGCCTCGGTGCTTTTCACGATATGCACGTCGATGGGCGGCGTCTGGTCGATCCGCAACATCCGGTAGTCGGTGAAATTGTTCTGCTCGACGCGACCGTCCCTGATCGTGATCTCGCTGTACAACGCCGCCGTGATCCCGAAGATGATGCCGCCCTGCACCTGCGCTTCGATCGTGTTCGGATTGACCACCATCCCGCAATCGACCGCACACACCACGCGCTTGACCGCCACCTCGCCCTGATCGACCGCGACATCGACGACGATCGCGAAGAAGCTGCCGAACGCGTGCATGACCGACACGCCGCGCCCTTGCCCGTTCGGCAACGCGCTGCCCCAGCCGGCCGCCTGCGTCGCGGTGTTCAGCACGTTCAGCGCGCGCGGTGTCTTGCCTAACAGGTCCTGCCGGTACTTGACCGGATCGATCTTCGCCTGCGCGGCGAGTTCGTCGATAAAACTCTCGACGACGAAGGTGCCGCGCGTCGGGCCCACGCCGCGCCAGAACGCAGTGGGCACCGCGTGCGGCTCCTGACGCACATAGTCGACCAGTTGATTGGGCAGGTCGTACGGAAGGTCCGACGCGACCTCGACCGCGTCCGGATCGAGCCCGTTCTTGAACGCGGGCGGCGCGAAACGCGCCATCACAGACGAGCCGACAATCCGGTGTTGCCACGCCACCGGCTTGCCGTTCGCGTCGAGCCCGGCGGAGATCCTGTCGTAGTAATACGGCCGGTACATGTCGTGCTGAATGTCTTCTTCGCGCGTCCACACCACCTTGACCGGCGTTTGCAGCTGCTTGCCGACCTTGACCGCCTGCGTGACCATGTCGAATTCGAGCCGCCGTCCGAAACCGCCGCCGATCAGATGGTTATGCACGACGATCTTGTCGGCGGGCAGCCCCGTGACCGCGACGGCTGCATCCACCACCCGGGTCGGCACTTGCGAGCCGAGCCAGATATCGCAACCGTCCGCGCGCACGTGGACCGTGCAGTTGACCGGCTCCATCGTCGCGTGGGCGAGGAACGGCTGCTGGTACACCGCGTCGACGCGCGACTTCGCGTTAGAA
Organism: Paraburkholderia fungorum; assembly: GCF_900099835.1. Classification (NCBI taxonomy): domain Bacteria; kingdom Pseudomonadati; phylum Pseudomonadota; class Betaproteobacteria; order Burkholderiales; family Burkholderiaceae; genus Paraburkholderia; species Paraburkholderia fungorum. Next base: position 1,090,081 of record NZ_FNKP01000002.1, on the reverse strand, counting down.
AACGCAGTGCCGACATCGCCCTCCTTGCGGGCCACCGCGCCCTTGCCATTGGCGGCCGCACCGGCGAGATCGTCGACGATCTGCTGCATCGACACGTTCGCGCCCGCGCCTTCGTTCCATTTGATGTCGAGCGCCTGCACGCCGCGCTTCGCGGCCCACGTGTGATCGCCGATCACCGCGACGGCGTTGTCGATCTTCACGACCTGCCGCACGCCGGGAATCTTCTTCGCGTTGGTGTCGTCGACGCTGGCGAGCGTGCCACCGAACACCGGGCAGTTCGCGATCGCCGCGTAGACCATGTCGGGCACGCGCACGTCCAACCCGAACAGCGCGGTGCCGTCCACTTTTTCCGGCGAATCGAGACGCTTGGCTGGCGTGCCGATCAGCTTGAAATCCTTTGGGTCTTTCAACGGCACGTTCTGCGGCGCGGGTAATTTCGCGGCGGCGTCCACCAGTTGTCCGTAGCCGATGCTGCGATTGCTGGCCGCGTGAATCACCTGGCCGGCCTGCGCGTGACAACTCGACGGATCGACCTGCCATTGCTGCGCCGCCGCGCCGATCAACACCGTGCGAGCGGTCGCGCCGGCGCGGCGCATCGGCTCCCACGCGAAGCGGATCGAGGTCGAGCCGCCGGTGAGTTGGCCGCCGAGCAGCGGGTCCATGAACAGTTTTTCGTTCGGCGGCGCGTGATCGACCGTGACCGAATCGAGCGGCACTTCGAGTTCTTCGGCGATCAGCATCGGAATCGATGTGTACACGCCCTGGCCCATCTCGACCTTCGGAATCACCAGCGTGACCTTGCCCGTGTTGTCGATCTGGATAAACGCGTTGGGTGCGAATACGCCGGTTTGCGGCGTCTCGACGCCGTCTCCGCCGATCACCGATTTGCCCGCCTTCTGATCCTGGCTCGCGGCCGGCATGCTGAAGCCGAGCAGCAGACCGCCACTCGCCGCCGCGCCGATCGTTACGCCGAACTTCAGAAACGTGCGGCGCGACAAACCTTTGGTGTGCGCTTCCGACGGTTCTGCGCCGTTCTGTGCATCGAGCAGTCCCTGGGACATGTCATGCCCCCTTCGCGGCTTGCTTGATCGCCGCGCGGATGCGGTTGTAGGTCCCGCAGCGGCAGATGTTGCCGGCCATGGCGGCGTCGATATCCGCGTCGCTGGGGTTCGGGTTGCTGGTCAGCAGCGATGCCGCCGACATCACCTGCCCGGACTGACAGTAGCCGCACTGCACCACGTCCAGTTGACGCCATGCCTGCTGCACCTTCGCGCCAGCGGGCGTGCTGCCGACTGCTTCGATCGTGGTGACCTTGCGCTCGCCTACTGCCGCCGCCGGAAACACGCACGAGCGGATCGCGACGCCGTCGAGATGCACGGTGCATGCGCCGCACTGCGCGATGCCGCAGCCGAACTTGGTGCCGGTCAGGCCGACGAGATCGCGCAGGACCCACAACAGGGGCATGTCGGGCGGGGCGTCGACGGTATGAGTCTGACCGTTGATGTTGAACGTTGTCATGAGCGGCTCCGGGTGGGGATTATTGTTGATGAGGCTGTTTAGACAGAGACGTCGAACCAAAACGCAAAGACTGTCTGCGTTTATTCGGACAGCCGGACTAATGCACGATGGGGTCCGGCTGCCTGCTGCAAATCGACGATGAAGCTTAAGCGCCACGGCAATCATGCGCGGCACGACCGTGCGAGCGCAAACGAAAAAATTGTAGTCGTGGAAAAAGAAATCTGCCGTGTGGGTGGGTGGCGGCAAGGCGGCATGCGTGGTGGGTGCCTGCTGGCGCGTGGCGGTCGATTCCCGCCGAATCATCCAGGCGGCGATTTTGTTAGCATGAGTGCTGGCTGAATCCGCTGCCTGATCCGAACATATCCGAAGGAGCCGCACCATGAATGACACGCAATGCACCCAATTCCTCTCGGACATTCGCCGGCCGCTGCTGGCGCTGCACAAGGCCATTCTCGATCACGAGCGAGCGGTGTATGAGAAGGAATTCGGTCCGGTGACGCCTGCTGCGTTTCTGCAGGTGCTCATCAACGGTTCGGGGTTTCGCTGGCTGACGCCGCTGTCGACGGTGATTGCGAACGTCGACGAAATCCTCGACGACAACGAGGCCGACGCCACCGACCGGCTGGCCGCAGCGCAAGCCGTGACGGGTCTGTTTTCCGCCGATCAACCGAACAATATGTTCCTGCCGCGCTACCTGCCATTGCTGCAGGCCGATCCGGCGATCCTGCATCAGCATGGGCAGGTGTCGCAACTGTTGCGCGGTGTGCAGGAGAAAAAGTAGCTTGTGGCAAGAGGGAATACGCGGTCGGCTCCTGTATTCCCTCACCGTTGAAAATGGGTGTTTCGATGGCTTCCAGTCGTCGGGCTGGGAATCTCACAAGCAGGCCGTCGAAAGATTAGCGGCGTTCCCGCGCGCAGCCATCGAAAATACCCGTTATTTTCAGCCGATTTATGCTCGATCAGTAAGAGTATGAGCGGTTGGCACTGTCTGCTTCCGGTCCAGACCAGGCTGTAGCTCGCCGAGCTTTCAATTTGCCTGGCGTTGCTGAATAAAACAAAGGTGAGCTTCTACGGGAAGCTATCGACAACCTGGCCAGCCCACTCGACTCACCCCTGCTCAAACGTAAGCGCACATTCTTGCGATGCCGACGCCAATGCCGATTTCCCCATTCGATCTCATGCAAAACTGGCCGCTTCCCGAAAGCTATACCTTCCGCGATCAAACCGTGCGCTATCGCGTGACCGGCAATGGTCCGCCGCTGGTGCTGGTTCACGGCACGCCGTTTTCTTCGTATGTGTGGCATCGCATCGCTGCGCATCTCGCCGAAACTCGCACCGTGTATTACTACGATCTGCTCGGCTATGGCCAGTCGGAGCAGCGCGACGCTCAGGATGTCTCGCTCGGCGTGCAGAACGTGTTGCTGGCGCAATTGCTCGCGCATTGGCGGTTGAAGAAGCCGGACGTGATTGCGCACGACTTCGGCGGTGCGACGTCGTTACGCGCGCATCTGATCGATCAGTGCGACTATCGCAGCCTCACGCTGATCGACCCGGTCGCGGTCGCGCCATGGGGTTCGCCGTTCGTGCGGCACGTGCGCGAACACATCGACGCCTTCGCGGGACTGCCGCCTTATATCCACGAGGCGGTGGTTAACGCGTATGTGCGCGGCGCGATCGCCCGTAAGATCCCGGATGCGGAACTCGCGCCTTACGTCGCACCGTGGCTCGGCGTAACGGGACAAGCCGCGTTCTACCGGCAGATCGCACAGATGGACCAGCGCTACACCGACGAGATCGAAGCGCGCTATTCGCAGATCCGCTGTCCGGTTCAGATTCTGTGGGGCGAGCAGGATCAGTGGATTCCGCTCGAACGTGGCCGCCACCTGGCCGGTGTGATTCCGGCAGCGCGCTTTCACGCGGTGCCGGATGCCGGTCATCTGATGCAGGAGGACGCGCCGGAGGCGATCGTCGCCGCGGCGCTACGCTGGTTCAATGACGATGCGTGACCCGCAGGGAAATTAGCCGCGCCCTTGCGGCAGATACGGCATCGGATCGACCGGTTTGCCGTCGCGGCGCACCTCGAAGCCGACGGAAACACGTGAGTTGTTTTCGTCGCCCATTTCCGCAATCTGCTGGCCTTGTCGAACGACGTCGCCGATCTTCACCAGCAATTTGCGGTTATGCGAGTACGCGGTCAGGAAGTCCTTGTTGTGCTGCACGATGATCAGACTGCCGTAGCTGTTCAGGCCGGTGCCGGCGTACATCACCTTGCCGTCGGCGGCGGCCATCACGGGATCGCCGGGCTTGCCGCCAATCTCGATCCCACGCGTTTCGCCGGGCTGGAATCCTTCGACTACGCGGCCCCCTGCCGGCCATGCCAACGACACGCTGTTCGCATGGCGAGCGGTCTCATGCGCGACCTCGCGGACTTCGGCAGCGGACGGCGCGGGTGCGGCGGATTGCAGAGCCGCGACGGTTGACGTAGCGGGCACTGCGGACTGCTGCGTTGCGATAGTTGACGCCGCTGCCTGTTGTGAAGCCGGTGAAGCCGGTGCGGCCGTAGTCGACGAAGCCACCGAAGCCGCCGCGGACTTCGCAGCCGCTGCCTGCGCTGCTTGCGCTGCTTGCGCCGCCTTAACCTCCCGCACCGTTTCCGGCGATGCCACGTGCAGCACCTGCCCCAACTTAAGCCGCGACGAGTTCTTCAATCCATTCCACGCCTGCAACTGCTTGAGGCTGCAGTGGTGATGCTGCGCGATGCGCGCGAGCGAGTCGCCGTGTTTCACGCGATAAACCAGCGGCGGCGATTTCCTGAGCGGCTTGCTCTCATCGGCATTGATGCGGACCGACGTTCGCGCAGCCAACGCATTACTTCCAGGCGCAGCGGCCTGATTTGCCACCGTCGCCGTTGCCGTCGAGGTTGCCGGTACGCCGGACGCCGGATCCGTTGCCGCGCCGTTTTGCGCGCCCTGCTGGCCCACGTTGGCACAACCGCTCACGGCCAGCGCAACCCAGACGCCGGTCAGACTGCCCATCATTGTTCTGTTGAAGCGTTTTACCATCTTGTTCGATTCCTGCCTCGTTCCTGGGCTGGCCGGATGCCACCTGACGCGTAAGATGCGCGCGGTCTTGCGCCGCGCAGCCACCTTCGCGACATGGCGAGCCGCCTCGTGCGGCGCTCATCCAATGCCCTGCTGATCAACCCTGCTTGCTGCTCGCCGGATGCCCGGAAACACAGACGCCCAGCGCCCGGATGCCGGTGCTTCAAAACAGCCGGTTTTCAGCGAAGCCAGCGGGGTTGCCGATTAAAATTCACGCGGAATTGTAAAGTGCGCTCAACCTCAAACGCCCCGCTCCAAACAAACTGATACAAACATTACGCACGGTATTTCCAGCTTCGTTTTACGCGCCGATGCGGATGCGCCCGACAGCCCTTTCATGCGGGCATGCATCGATAAATTTGCGGAAAAAAGCAGCAAACAAGCGGTAGAGAAGCGGTGAAAAAGAAATGCCCTCGTAATCACGCGCTAACGGCCGCTAATTAGACCTTTAACGGCAATCGTCGTTAGAACTTGAATCGCGGACGGATCGCGACCGCGTGGGTCACGCAAACGCATTTCATCGAGCTGACAGAACGTCATCTGTGCGCCCGACGAAATGAGCGCTGGTCAACTGTAGTACTGCCCCTGGTACTTCACGTACCCCACCGGATGATGCGTGAAGTGCAACACCGACAGCACGGGATTGTCATTGTCTTCAGTGGGATAGGCTTTTGCCTCGGGAATGTATTCGCCTTGAGCCTCGATGGGCTGCCCCGCCTGAAGCCCGGGGATCTCCTGCGCGAGGCCTTCGTTATCGCCGAAACGCACCGCGACGAATACCTCGGTGCCGACGAGGTTCTCCGTGCCGCCTTCGAACTTCACCACCGTGTCGATCTTGATCACGAACTGCTGATGATTCGCGCCGTGGTGGTTCTCGGGACTATCGAACACCTTGCTGATCGTCCCTTGCACGCAGGCGAGCGGCGCGCCCAGCGAATGAACATAACGATGATGCGGAAGAATCTGCGTTGCACGATTACTCATGAAGTCTCCGTGAAAGAAAACAGGCTTGCCGATGACGAAACGTAAGGCGCGCGATGAAGCAGCAGCGCGACAACAGCGCGGTACTGTTTGAGCCTGCCATGACGCGGGAGTTCATTGCAGCCATACGTGATCCAGGTTCGCACTCATGCATCGCAATGCAGCGACGTTTCGGGAATTCCCGGCACCCGCATTTAAGACAAATACGATAGGTTCGCGAACCCGAAGCAAATATCCTTACGCGTCCGTTTGAATTTTCCTGAAACGCAGATCGGCTTTACATCGAAAGGGAAACGGATGTCCGTCAGATTATTTTTTACTTCGCTCGTTGAATCGGCATCGGCATCGACATCGCGAAGACAGTTGAGGCGCAAGTGGATTCTCTTCATTCGGCCAACCGCTTCATGGGCGGCTTTTTCTTCAGCACCGTGGTCGCCGCCGTCATCATGGTTCTGCTGTGCAATGCCGGTAATTTTTCGCCGTTGGCCGCGAAGCTCAACGCGTGGCAACAGGTGATCGTGACCGCCCTCGTCGCGCTGGTCATCGTCGATATAAAACCTCTGGCTTATAAAACCTTCTGGCGCGAGCGCCGCAGCAGCTTCGTGCTCGACGAAGATCTGGGCGCAACGTTGCGCGGCAGAACCTCAGGCATTCCGGCCGGCGTGATTCTCGGCATTCTGATCCAGAACTACGTGATGAACTGAGCCGTATGACGTGACGTGTGATCCATGACGCGCGACACGTGCAGCGCCGCGAAGCTAGAACTTATGCCGTATCGCCGCGCGCACCACAACCTGCCGCGAGGTCGATGAAGGCGCCTGGGTGCCGGGTGTAAAGGCATCGTCGAGAATCGAATAGGTCGGGTCGCCCGTCACCTGCTGATATTCGCCCTGGAGATAAACGTCGGTGCGCTTGGAGAGGTTGTAATCCGCCATCAGACCGAACGAGTGAATGCGCGGCTTCACGCCGCCGGTCGACGCATCGTAGGTTTCCATCGTGTACACGTACTGCGCGCCGACGAAGAACATCGGCGAAATCTGATACTTGCCATTCACCTCGAAGTTCTGATACTTCAGCGAGTTCAGCAGCACGCCGGGAGGCACCAGCGGCGTCACGCCGAGATAGCCGTTGGCGGTCGGGTCCAGATAGTTCGAGTTGCTGTAGACAAACCCCGCCGTCGCCGGACCAAACGTGTAGGTAATGCCGCCGCCGAACACCCGCATGCGCGCGGCGATGAAATTGGCGTCGTTGCCCGCAATCGCACCGTTGGCGCCGTTGCCCGGATTGTCGGCCTGCAAATAGGCCGCGGCCACCAGCAGACCGCCGTACGCATACTGGCCGCCAAAGCTATACGCGCGATTGTTCGCAAAGCCCACATCGTTGCTGAAGCTGTACGTGCCGCCGAACTGGAACCCGGCCAGCGACGGGCTCGTATATTTGACCGTGTTGTCGAGGCGAAACGAGTTGTCGGTGTTGTCGTTGTCGTACGGATGCGAGAACAGTTGACCGGCCCAGTTGCCGTTGGCCGTGGTCTGGGCCAGATAGTCGACCAGCGAGTCGTACTGGCGGCCGAACGTCAACGTGCCGTACTGCGCCGAACTGAGTCCGACGAAAGCCTGGCGGCCGAACATCCGGCCACCTTGTTCCAGTCGGCCGGAACTGAGATCAAAACCGTTTTCGAGCTGAAAGATAGCCTTCAGGCCGCCGCCCAGTTCCTCGGCTCCGCTCAAACCCCAGCGGCTGCCTTGCGCAAATCCACTGGCCAGTTCGTAGACATGGCCGCGACCTACGTTATTGGTGTAGTTGATGCCCTCGTCGATCACGCCATACAGCGTGACGCTGGTTTGCGCCGACGCCGACGAAGCGAAGCCGATGACGGAAGTGACGGACAAAGTGGCGGAGACAGCCAGCGCGAACACTTGCCTGCTCATGAAGATCTCCCTGCACTCGAGTAATGGGACAACTCGATCCGGCCGCTCGTTGTTCTCGACGCTTTTCTGGTGCTTCGACAGGCTGCTTTTTAACGCGCCGCGCTGTTCAGAAATCCTCACACGCCGTTAGCTGGCCGTCCATTGGGGTACGCTTTGATCTTTTAAAATGTTGCTAATTCTCCACTGCAAGCGCGTGCCTCTTCTGTCTCCGCGCGTGTTCAGGTAAACGGCAAAGCGCCGCCGGGACTTGAAAGCAGCGGCAGGTCGTCCACTGGACGACCTGCGCGATCCGCGCCGGATTTGTCACAGAAGGAAATATAATCCCCGGCTTTTGCGGCAGCGCAGCGGAACTCCGCGTTGCTCAGCAGGTCATTTTTACAGTCCCCTGACACAGCCTCGCGAGGCCGGCCAACGGGGCGACGCGGATCGCGAATCCGCCGCAATACTCAATCCAATTTCTAAAAAGCCTTGTGAGACGTCCGCCGCGCTGAATCAGCGCGCCGTCGCACGGGGCTGCTTTTGGCGCAAACAATGCAACAATCATCCTCCCGGCTGATCGAACTCGACTTTTTCCGCGGACTGGTCCTCCTGATCATCGTTGTCGATCACATCGGCGGCAGCATCCTGTCGCGCGTCACGCTGCACGCGTACGCGTTGTGCGATGCCGCCGAAGTCTTCGTGTTCCTCGGCGGATTCGCCACGGCCACGGCCTACGCCGCGCTTGCCGAGCGGCGCAACGAGACGATCGCGCGCAGCCGCTTCCTGCGACGCTCGCTCGAAATCTATCGCGCGTTCCTCGTTACAGCCGGGTTGATGCTGCTGGTCAGCGCCGTGTTGAGCGCGCTCAGCATCGACGGGCCGAATCTCGCGACCACCGACCTCGACGACCTGATCGACGCCCCGCTGTCGGCGCTGCGCGACATTCTGCTGTTCCGCCGCCAGCCTTATCTGGCTTCCGTGTTGCCCATGTACGCGTTCTTCGCGCTGCTGGTGCCGATGATCCTGCCGCTCGCGCGCAGCAAGCCATGGCTGCTGCTGGCCGGTAGCGTCGCGTTGTGGGCCGGTGCGCCGGCAATCGACGCGTATCTGCCCGCCGCGCCCGACATGCACTGGGACTTCAATCCGTTCGCGTGGCAACTGCTGTTCGTACTCGGCGTACTGGCGCGTTGCCAGCCGGTGTATCAGCGGATCAGCGCGCACCGGCTCGGGTGGATCGTCAGCGTGACAGCGTTCGGCGTGGTAATCGCCGCCGCGTACTACAAGCTATTTATGGCGCATGAACCGCTCAGCGCGAGCCTCAAGCAGAATCTGTCCTACTTGCGGGCGATCAACTTCCTCGCGATTGCGTGGCTCGTCGCCAACCTGATCCAGCTTGGCTGGGCAAGGAAGCTGGCTCAATGGCTGCCGTGGGTCGGTGTGATAGGCCGCAAGGGGCTGCTGTGCTTTATCGCGGGCGCGGTGATCTCGCTGGTGGTCGACTCGGTGCTGTATGCGGCCACGGACGGTTACCTGAACTATCCGCTCGGGCTGCTCGCGGACGCGATCGCCGTCGGCGCGTTGTTCGCCGTCGCGCTGGGGGTCGAGCCGCTGAAGCGCCTGGTGGGCCGCTTCGTCGGTACGCGGTTGCGGACCTCGCCTTGAGCGGCGAAATCGCACTTTCCCCATCTCAATTTTGCCTCCGATGCTGATAGCATGACGGCCGCGCGAACTCCGCGTCGGCCTCTCACACTGACATGCGTCCATTCCTTCCTCTCGCACTCGTTTCGCTATGCGCCGTGACGACGGCCAACACGTCGGCTCAAGCCAGCACTGTCGTCAGCCGCAGCTTCCACTCCGACGCGCTGGGCCGTGACTGGTCCTACACGGTCTATCTGCCGACCGGCTATCGCCACGACGCGCCGCGCCTGCCCGTGCTTTACCTCCTGCACGGCAACAACGGCGACGCCAACGACTGGCTCACGCAAGGTCATCTGCAAAGCGCCGCCGATGCGCTGATCGACCACAAGGACATGCCGCCTGTCGTGATCGTGATGCCGCAAGGCGGCACCGACTGGTACGTCGACCGGAAGGAAAAGATGGAGACCGCGTTCTTCGCCGACCTGATCCCCGAGATCGAAGCGCACTACGCGGTGTCGACCCAACGCGGCGGCAGGATGATCGGCGGCGTGTCGATGGGCGGGTTCGGCGCGCTGCGTTACGCGTTGACGCAGCCGGAGCTGTTCTGCGGCGCGTTGCTGCTGAGTCCGGCGATTTATTCGAACGAGCCGCCGCGCGCATCGGCGGCACGGCGTGTGGGCGTGTTCGGCGACCGTCAGTTCGACCCGCGCGTCTGGCACGAGTTGAACTATCCGGCGCAGTGGGAGCGCTACATAAGCCGCCCGTATCGCCTGCCGATGTTCATCGCAGCGGGCGACGACGACCTCGATATCCAGGCCGACGCCTCCGTGCTGTACACGCATTTGCGGCAGGCGGGGAACCCGGCGGCGCTGCGCATTATCGACGGCGGTCATACCTGGGATGTCTGGAGCGCGCTGCTGCCCGCCGCGCTGAAATACACGCTCGGCTGCGTGAAACCTGCGGCTCAGGGGCCGTCGTCGGCTTCGGGCGTGCCGACGCAGGAACATCCGTCGTATATGCGGCCTTGAGCGGCTGATTGCCGGTTGGCGGCATACGTGGGATGCGGTGTGCGATCGCAGGTACTGCCGCTTCGACTGCGGCGGTATCGATTCGAACAGCTAATGCGCACGAAGCACCAACGCACGCCGGGTGGCATGCACGCGGCGTGCGTTGGCCTGACTGACCACCCGCCTATTTCACAAGATCGGTCCACAAAACCATCAGCACGGTCATCAGCGCGGGGCCGATGAAAATGCCGAGCAGGCCGAACGTCTCCGCCCCGCCGAGAATGCCGAACAGCACCAGCAGGAACGGCAGGCGCGTCGAGTTGCCGATCAGCACCGGCCGCACGAAGTGCTCGGCGATGAACACGACCACCGAGCCGAATACCGCCAGTCCGATCGCCGCGGCCACCGAGCCTTGCGCCACCAGCCACAACGCCGCGAGACCGAAAGTGATCGGCGCGCAGAACGGCAGCATCGCGGCGATCGCGGTGATGAACCCGAGCAGCGCGACATGCGGCAGACCCGCCACGAAATACGCGACGCCCATCAACGCGCCTTCGCCGAGTCCGACCACCACCAGGCCCGACACGGTGCCGCGCACGGCTGCCGCCATCCGTTGAAGCAGTGCTGCGCCGTCCTCGCCGAAACCCTTGCGCATTGCCTTGAGCAACGAGCCGGACAGACGCGGCCCCGCCTGGAAAATCACGAACAGCGTGACCAGCATGAACGCGAAGACCACCATCGCATGAACCGCGCGCGCGCCGAAATGGCGGCCGAGCGTAATCACCGTGGTGCTGTGCAGGCCTTTCATCGCGGCCGATCCGCGCAAGGGCTGGGCAAGATTGGCCTGCCACCAGTCTGAAATCTGCTGAACCCCGAACGGCAAACGCCCGATAAAGTCCGGAACCGCAATGCCGTTCTCCTGCGCGGACTTGAACCACTCATTCAGGTCGTGCGCCTCACCCAACGCCTGGGCGATCACGATCCCGACCGGTAGCACCACCAGCAGCGCAATCGCAAGCGTCATCGCCACCGCGATCAGCGTCGTGCGGCCGGTGAACCAGCGGTTGCCCTCGACCCTGCGCAACAGCGGCCACAGCGCGATCGCCACGACACCGGCCCACGCGACCACCGCAATGAAGTCGCGCACGACCCACAGCGCCAGCAGCACCAGCCCGATATACAGCGCGAGCGACGCAGCCTTCTGCTTCTTCAGTCGATCCGGCCTGGGCGGCGTGGCTGCGGATTCGGGCGGTGCGGCGGGCGGTGCAGCAGGCGGTGCAGCGGGCGGGCGTGAAATCATGTGGACTCGTCGGTTGGGGAGATGTGCGCGAGCCGACCGGAAAAAATCAAAACCGCTACATTTGCAGCGCACGGTCGCTCGTCAATAACCACATCTTAAAGGAAGCGCCGGAGCCCTTTCCAGGCGGCACTTTCGTCGCGCTACGCACAACACTGCGTTGCAAAAATCCACACTATTAAAAATTCACATACAAAACGGCCCGCAAAGCCCGTCATTGCGGCTGACCGCATTTGTCAAGTGGGATTATTGCTATTTCGAGAACAGTGTTTCAACCGCGGCACAATGGCTATCCGGCGCGCGCGGGACTACATTCGGCACACCACAATACGGAGCCGATGATGATGACCTTAGAGTCCATCCCCCTTGCCGGTACCAATGGCGTACGCATCGAGATTCTCGAGCGCTCCGACACGGCGCTGGTGATCCGCTGGGTAGAGCCGGGGCGATGTCATTACGGAGAGCAGCGCTGGCGTCGCCGCTCGGCGCATACCTCCGGGACCTGCGCGGTATCGCGCCGCAAGATCCGTCGCGGTGACGCGGTGTTCAAACCGGCTGAGCGGCCGGCTCCGTCGAATGCATCCGCGATGATCTGTGCTGAAATTCTGGGTGCGCTGGCTGAAGCCTGACGGTTTTATCGGGCGAGCCGGGTTCTGTTCCGAGTCTGTTCTGATTCTGCTTCAACCCTCCTTGCCTGGGCCACGCCGTTAGTGACCGCGAACGCGCCTGGAGCCGTTCATGTCCACCCGCCTGTCGTTATCTGTGATCGCCCGCCCCGCCATCTGCGCAAAAACTGCCTCGTGCGGGACGCGGCGGACCGCGTAACCCGCGCTCCCTCAAAGGTCAAAACCCGCCGATTGCGGCCCTTCGCCGCGTGCGTTAAGGTGGACCTCATTGCGTCACGTCAGCCGCCGGCTCGATCCGCGGCGTTACGCTGACCGGCATCCACCACCGCGCCGTGCCGCTGCGGCGCCGTTTGAGGGCCTACCATGGCAGAAGACACGCCCAGCACCCGCGCCGCAACACCTGCTGTTGCCGCACCATCCGCACAATCCGCGCCAATCACCCCGCCCGCTCCCCTCGTCGCGCCGCAACAATTTTCCGTGGATGTCCTGCTCGAGAAGTATGCGAAAGGCGACGAGCAATCCGCCGACGACGTCTTCCAGCGCGTCGCCCGAGGCGTCGCCCAGGCCGAACCGGCTGCGCTGCGTGAATCGGTCGAAGCGCTGTTCGCCGATAACCTCCGGCACGGCGCGCTCGGCGCGGGACGCATCATGAGTGCGGCGGGCACCGGCATCGCGGCCACGTTGATCAACTGCTTCGTGCAACCGGTCGGCGACGCGATTCAGGGTGTCGACGAACAGGGTCTGCCCGGCATTTACGTGGCGTTGCTGCAAGCGGCCGAAACGATGCGGCGCGGCGGCGGCGTCGGCTACAACTTCTCCGCGATCCGGCCCAAGGGCGCTCGCGTGCGCACCACGAGTTCGTCGGCGTCGGGCCCGTGCAGTTATATGGACGTGTTCGACGCGTCGTGCCGCACCGTCGAAAGCGCCGGTTCGCGGCGCGGCGCGCAGATGGCGGTGCTCGACTGCAATCACCCCGACCTGCTCGAATTCATCGAGGCCAAGCATTCGAAGGGACGCTGGAACAACTTCAACGTGTCGGTCGGCGTCACCGACGAATTCATGCGCGCGGTCGAAGAAGATCAGCCTTGGCAACTGGTGCATCGCGCGGAGCCGTCGCCGGCCATGCGCTCGGCCGACGACGTGCGTCAGCGCGAAGACGGCCTGTGGGTGTACGGCGAACGCCCGGCGCGCGAGATCTGGGATCGCATCATGCGCTCCACTTACGACGTCGCCGAACCCGGCATCGTGTTCATTTCGCGGATGAACGAGGACAACAACCTGCGCGCGGTCGAAACGATCCGCGCGACCAATCCGTGCGGCGAGCAACCGTTGCCCGCGTACGGCTGCTGCAATCTCGGGCCGTTGAACCTGACACGTTTCGTCATCGATCCGTTCGCGCAGATGCAAGGCCGTCAAGCGTCGTTCGACTGGGACGGGCTCGCGAAACGCACGCGCACGCAGGTGCGTTTTCTCGACAACGTGCTCGACGTCACGCTGTGGCCGCTGCAGCAGCAACACGATGAATCGCGTGCGAAACGGCGCATCGGCGTGGGCTTTACCGGTCTCGGCGATACGCTCGTGATGCTCGGTCTGCGCTACAACTCGCAGGAAGGCCGCGACTTCGCCGTGCGCATCGCGAAGCTGATGCGCGACGAAGCGTATCGCGCGTCGGTCGAACTGGCGAAAGAACGCGGCGCGTTTGCGCTGTTCGACGCGGAGCGCTATCTCGAAGCGGGTACTTTCGCGTCGCGGCTGCCCGAAGACATCAAGCAGGCCATTCGCCGCGACGGCATTCGCAACAGCCATTTGCTGTCGATCGCGCCGACCGGCACGGTGAGCCTCGCGTTCGCAGACAACGCGTCGAACGGTATCGAGCCGGCCTTCTCGTGGACCTATACGCGCATGAAGGTGATGGCCGACGGCGGCCGCGAGTCGTTCGATGTCGAAGATTACGCGTACCGTCTGTATCGCGAGCTGGGTGGGAATGTAGACAAGCTGCCGGACTATTTCGTCAGCGCGTTGCAGATGTCGGCGCGCGACCATCTCGAGATGATGGCGGCCGTGCAACCGTACGTGGACACATCGATCTCGAAGACGGTGAACGTGCCCGCCGATTATCCATTCCACGCATTCGAAAGCCTCTATTTCGACGCGTGGAAAAGCGGGCTCAAGGGTCTTGCCACCTATCGCCCGAACGAGACGCTCGGCGCGGTGCTCAGCGTGAGTCCGCCGCAGCAAACCAGCGACGACACACTCGCCGACACCGATCTCGACCCGCTGCGGATCGCGATCGATCATCGGCCCAAAGGTGAGTTGCCGGCGATCATCGAGAAAGTCGAGTATCTGACGCAGGCGGGCAAGAAGTCGCTGTATGTGGCGGTGTCGTTCATTGAAGTGACCGGGCGCCTGGGCGGTGAAGACGTGACGATCGAGCGGCCTATCGAGTTCTTTATTCCGACCGGTCAGCGCGACGAATCGCAGCAATGGATCACGGCGACCATGCGGTCGCTGTCGCTCGCCGCGCGCGGCGGTTTTGTCGGGCGAAACCTGCAGGATATGCGCAAGGTGTCGTGGGATCGCGGTCAGGTGAGGCTTGGCGAAGTGCAGCGTCTGGACGGTCATCGCACGCCGCGTTGGCACGATTCGGAAGTCGCCGCGCTGGCGTTCGCGATTCAACAGATTCTGCATCGGCGCGGCTTTCTCGACGCCGAAGGCAACCAGTTGCCGTCGCGTGTGCTGGCGCGTTTGCCGCGCGGGCAGATGAAAGCGGAGAGCGCGTTACCGGCGGATTTCGGTATTCGTCCGTTCCCATCGGAAGCGGATGCCAGGGCGGTCACGCAATCCGAGGGAGCCTCGGGCATGCATGTGATGCTCGGACGCAAATGCGGATCGTGCGGCGCGAATGCGGTAATTCGCAAGGACGGCTGCGACTTTTGTACAGCGTGCGGAGAAGTCGGCGCGTGCGGATGATGCGACGCTGAATACAGTTCGTGTTCCTGTGAGTTGACGCATAAGTTGAAACATTGACAGCGTAAGATGAACCGCCTGACAGCCTAAAATGCAACCTTGCATTTTAGGCAAAGTCCAGTTTGACGTTAGTCTCGCACCCGCCTGCGCTTGCAGGCGGGTGCCCTTAATTCGACCTGCGTCTAAAAGCTTACATGCAGGAAAACCGCATTGGTGAGACGGAAGCGCCGTTCGCAAGATTTTATGTGCGAGACATCCGGTGTGACCTTGGATATGACCGCGCGAGATCATCCCTCGCTCCAGTAGCCGTCGCCGCGCCGAAGAACAACACGGAAGACTATTTGCTTCTGCCGGAGTTCCGTGTGCGCCCCTGCGCGAGTACACCCTCGACTTGCCTGAGCAAATCACTAGGCGTGCTGTCTAGCGCCCCTGCGAGCCGGAACAACATCGTCAGTGTGGGCTGATGCTGTCCGAGCTCAAGCATGCTGACATACGTGCGACGGATTTCGGCGTCCAGCGCCAACTGTTCCTGCGTTAGCCCTGCACCCAGCCGGCGCTCGCGCAGGACCTGTCCGAAGGCGTGCGGCAATTCCAAATTTCACTCCCAGTGTAATGGGAGAAGGTTCTCTTTGGCGCTATAATTTGTCTTCCCAGTACACTGGGAATCACAGATATTTCGTTCACGATCTCATCTGCTCATCAAAGCTTCCGCTGGTTGGTCGTACTTTCAAACGGGCAGAATTTTTCTAGCATGGATCGATCCGGCTATTTATCTGTCAGGCAACCGCGCCTGCTGCATTTTTTAATTCACACGAAAGGCGGCTCACGCCCGTTAACTTGCATAACATGTTCTTTACCAAGCCCGAATGGTCGGCACCCTATCGTTTCGCCGGCGACGCCTTTAGCCGATGGCAAATGATGGGTGTTGCTTCTGCAGACGTCACCTTTCTGGTTCGTTCGGGAAATCCGGACGCCGACCCAGCAGATAGTTTTTCCTGGCTGGTGGCAGGACCCGAGTCCCTCATACAGTTACTCACTCAGTTTCAGATCCGCACACCCGAGGTTTTCGCACTTGGCGCCACAGAGCTAGTGCAGGCCAGACAGATCTGGTCATATTCCGGACGGGGAAAATCCACTGCCCGCTTCTTTACGTACGTTGATTCATGCGGCAGGAAGCTCCCGTGTACAGTAAATCAGCCTGATCCGGGAAATGCCAAGGAGCATTCGTTAGTCTGGGATAGCACAACGGACGCCGCATTTATAGATCAGCAAGGCACGGTATCTACGTTCTGAGTTCGCCTGCTACGGCAAGTCGTCCGCGCACAGCCTGCACGATCCGCAAGATATCGGTCCATTCACGCGACCGAGGGCGAGCGGCTTTTGCTGGTACTAAAGCGACGTAAGGCGATCTTTCGCTTCCGTCTGCCGGCTATGGTCAACATCGTGCCGCCAGGTAGTATCGAACGATATCTCGCCAATGGGCTCGCCGTCACAGCCGGCAAGCCGTACGCAGAGCGCCCCGTGCTCAGGCACGAGGGTGCACGCGAGATCAATCACATGGCTGAGTTGAACGCCTCATCGCCGATGCCCGTACAAATCGGCCTGACGACGCAGTCCTGCCGACGGCCGGCTATCCGATCATCCACACGAAGGGTCAGCGTTATCTCGTCAATAGTCCGTTCTGGATCGACCAGCCAATCAATTTGCGGAATGGCGTGAGCACCATCGCCGAAGATTCGGAGGTGCTCGACAAGCACGATCGTTTGGCGAGCACGCTGTGGGAAACGTCATTGAAGGAGAATGAAGCGACGCATGAGCTACAGCGAATGATTGGGCGGTATTCGGCCGTTGCAGACATCGCCACCCGTTCGGTCTAACGTCCGCGGCCCAAGGGAAGCCGACCTTGGAGGCATCGCTCGGCACGGCGGCGGCCTACAGCATCAACTCACACTCACTCCCCAGAACTGACGGCCGTCACAATGCACTTTTAAGTACTGACGGGCTAGTCTGCTTAGACTTCCGCCTCGATGTCCCGCTTGATGAACCTGCAGTTGGGAACATTCCCATCGCGTTGCGCGGCAACGGTAGCGGCAAGAATAGTCAAGACCAAAAAGTTGGTCCCACGCAAGTGATTTATCTCCTTACGCCTCAGCCTGACGTCCTTTACCCTTACAATCCGCTCCTTTTCTTCAATCTGAAGTTGACGTCCTCGGAAAGCGCTCTCATTGGCCCATTTTGAGCGATCGAGATCAGCTCAAACGGCCGACCGCAATGGCATACGGAGATCGAGTCGGAACACACAGATTGATCTTCGTCATACCGCACAGCTAAATCGTCGTCTTCGAACAAGCTGAGAGAAGCCGCTTGGATTCAGCGGCCTGCACTTCGTGGATACACGGCTACATTGTCATCCGGACAACGCGCTACGGCCTTCTGCTGACGTCGTTTTGCCCAGACCCAAACGAGTTAACTGGCGGTACGCTCCTTCAAACACTTCACATTGAAAATGTGTGCCTTAATATTGCGCAGGCGCTACCCAGACAGACCGCTGTCTGGGACCCGTTCAGCACGCTCTCGCTAACGAGTAGCGGTATCTGAATTACTAAAGGCTAAAGCTGGATCTATGCAACTTCTGTCCTTGCCAAATGCGGGTTTCGCGAGACAGAAGGCGCGTCACGGCTGACCATTTTTCCTTTGCCTGTGATGAGTCCATCTCGGATATTTCCGACAGACGCATCCCTCCGATAGAACCGGTCGAAGTTCCGAGTCGTAATCCGCGGCTCTCGGAGACGATCCATCGATCATGAATTGGATGCTTACCTTCAGTGCCGTAGCCAATAACATAAATGTCCGTCTGGGGCGGACTTCCGTCGCACATGTCGTCCCAAGCGTCGCGGAACGCTTCTTCGGGGGAAGCACCTTTGATCGCCCGATTTGTTTCTTCCTTGCTGGTCAGCACCACGATCTTCTTGTTGGGAGCATATTCGGCGATTGCCTTGATTACATCAAGATCATCAGGTCCAAAATACGGATCACTGATATATATTTGTTCATCATTCAGATTCGCCAACCAGTCACGAAGGCGAACGAACAGCCGCTCGCGATCGCCAGGGCCAACAATAGATTCCGCTGAATCGAGTAGCGAGGAGCGACGGCCGCCCCCGCTCCGGTTAAGAAGGCTGACTGAAACTTCCGCAGCACTACATACATTATCGAAGAGCTGTGGTAGTGACTTATGAGCAATCTTCTGGTTTGACTTTCGAAGTGCACTCTCGATGATCCACAGCCAGACCGGATAACTGAGTGGAAAAGGAAAATGCTTGCTCTTATTTGCCAGCTCCATGAAAAGTTTTGGCTGTTGAGCGTAGTTCCTTCCCGCATTCATCGCGCTAACGTTTCTCATCGCAATCTCTGTGAGATCCATCAGGCTGTGATTTTGCAAATTAAGTCGGCTGACATCTGTTGCCGCTTCCTTTCTTGCTTCAAGCAACTTGTGATGTTCTTTCAATAGCGACTTTGGCCCATCGGTCGCTTCGTCATCATCCAGAATCGATATCATTTCATCTACAAACGAAGGATCAATGTTATGAGCAAGATCCAGCATGCGTTGACGCTTGTCCATCAGTCCATCATCATTAAAATGATTGGACGCCTTCATTGCTTCCTTGAGAAGTGATCTACATTTAGGTTTGTCAAACGGTTCAATTACTTCTGCGACCCATTGATAGCGCTCGATCCGATCTCGGTCGGAAGGAATATTTTGTATGTCCCTTTTGACGCTCTCGAACCATACGCCGTCTGCGAATGGACCTGCTCCGCCGGAGCACGATGCAACCATGCTGACGACGATGACCCTGTCCGCGCCGTTGCAAATCGCCTTGGCTCGATTGAATAAATCAAGCCATTGGTTATTGTTCCGCTGTTTCGTTTCGTGAATTTGACAGCGCAGAATCTCTGCGAGACAGGCGATCAGAAACCCCTCATGCTGAATGTTTTCCTTATCCGGCAACTTCTCTTCGACGATCTTTCTGAGGTCGACTAGAATGTCAGCTACCTGGTTACGACGAATGGCACTTCTATTCTTTTTCGCCTGAAGGCTATTGCACAATCTTGAAACATTGTTGTAAATAACAGAATCTTCCGTCATCAGTTTTATTTGCGCAAGGACAGCCGTTGCTCCCGCGTAGGATAGTTCGAACTCCGTCCGATGACGCTCCTGGTAAAAATTAGAAGGCAACATCTTCCTAAGAATTGTCTTTGCGATGGAATCTCTCACGTCGTCGCGAGTCTCGCGCGGGATACCTCGCTCTATTCGCGCATTTGC
The DNA here is from genome assembly GCF_900099835.1 of Paraburkholderia fungorum. Taxonomy (NCBI): domain Bacteria; kingdom Pseudomonadati; phylum Pseudomonadota; class Betaproteobacteria; order Burkholderiales; family Burkholderiaceae; genus Paraburkholderia; species Paraburkholderia fungorum. The sequence continues at coordinate 1,070,712 of NZ_FNKP01000002.1, read as the reverse complement.
TGCGTCGGACGATATTAGATAAAGTAACGGCGCGACATTAAAGAGAACCGTTTGTTGAAGAACCACGTTAGTTTCAAAATTCACCGTTAGAAGCGGCTCAATCTTTTTTTCAACAACTCGCTGACTAAGGTCTCGATGTTGCGAGTAGAAGAGTTGCACTCCCACTTCCGCCCATATCTGGGCCTGCTCATCGAGAGCGGGAATGCTTTCGACAATAAGCGATAGTCTTGCAAGTGCAGCGTCAAAGTCGTGAGGGCATTCGGCCACGTAACATGCGAACACCCTCCCCGCAAGCCCCGCGACAAGGAACAATTGAGTGCTCGCCATACTAGATGGCGCACCCGATTGCTTGGATTCTTCTCTTACCATATCGAGCCACCGTTCTGCGTTGCTCCGATCTACAATGGCGAGCTCGCTTACTACCCAATACCCAACATTGACGCGAAGCGGTGAATCGGAGATATCACGCCATACATTGAGGGCATCTTCGAGGAGTGTAGTAGGCTTTCTCAGTGACGCAGAAGTGTTGATGATCTTGTATGTCAGAATCATCGCTTGCATTCTGCGCGTACTATGCATCACCCGCTTCCACAAAATTAGGAGGCGAGGCTCTACAGGAGCATTCTGGTCAACTTTTTGATCTCTAGATATCCGGTAAAGCAGGAAGAGAACCAATTTCTCCCGCTCCTCCATGTCAACCACGCTTTCGATTCCGGCCACTACAATCGCCACGTGCTTGTTGTAGGTTTTGTTGACAGCCAAGGACCGCACGACCTGCGCAAACCCTTTGTCACGACGAGCTCGTGTGTTGAATCGGCCAACTAGCTCTAGGGCTTTGTCGGGCGCGGCCATGCAGATAGCCCTGACAGCGTCAACGGCTGCAACATAGTGCTCGGCCGTCTGTGCGAGCAAGAGATCAGTGGCTTCGAGTAGATGTTTTGTGGTCTCGGCAATGACGCCGGTTCTTTCTTCAAAAGAATCCTTATCGCGAAGTAGACCGGCGTGATACAGCATCCATGCGTAACAGGCTGTCCGGATGCCGACATCAGAAACACCATGAACCTGAGCGAAGAGATCAATAAGATCGGCATCAACGGCATCCGTCTTCCAGCGCTGCTTGCCTCTTAAAAGCAGCATCTTGAGTCGAACAGCTTCTTCAGAAGTCCCGTGCCCAACCAGTTCACTGCTTTGCGCATCGAGCCGCGAGATTACACGATCCGAATCTGGATGGTCTGAGATGTGTGGAACAACGATCGCAATCTCCCTGAGGTCTTTCAGTTTAGGAGCCTTCGATGTATCACGGAGAACAATATCCAGAGCGACGAGAGCTATCTCGAACGCGCGCGGGTTCTTTCGGTGTGCTTCGAGCCATCGTTGAAGAAGAAACAGTTTGTGACTTTCTTCAAGATGAGAGACACGATCCAGAACATCATCCACACTCATGTTCTTCACGAGAAATTCTGCCGCGTCAAGGATGGGGCGCAGATCGGCCGCCGTTTCTGTGCGGGAGGCTGATTCGCCTGATTCCTGACCTCGGGAACCCAGCCCGTCTACTCCCTCAGGCTGTGACGCTGCGGATGAGTCCAGTTTTCTCGACTTTTTCCGTCCTGCCTTCTCCAGAATTTGCAATGCAAGATCAAGATCCACCTGAAGTAACTCCGCGGCGATACTGATCAGCAACGGCTCGGAGAGTTCGTCCTCTAGTTCCGAAAGCAGATCCTTAAGGGCAGCGATGACCTGCTCAGGCACTGCTTTTTCTTTTTTGGCAAAACATCCCGCGGCCGCTGCCAACTGACGTAGCCGCTCCTCGGCCGTGGCGGCGGTCAACGCCAGCGCCGCTGCGCCGTCGTCTTTCCCAAGGGACAGGAGCGCCTCGATTTCATAGTTAGAAGTAGCTGCCAATGTCGTCCCGTTGATGGCGGACTGTATTAGCGAGAATCGCAGTTCAGAGAAAGTATCATCACCTTTGCGGGCAGAAACAACACCATATTCGGCATGCCGATTCAATGATCGCAACGAACTCTCATGTGCAAGTAGTCGGGAAAAATGCTCTCCCGAAAGTATGCGTAGAGCCTCCGCGTGCTGGCCAGCAGCGAGAAGTTGTGAAGGTAACGAAACAATACCGTCTCTCTGCTCCTGCAGGTCAAAGAGGCGGTTGATCAGTTTGTCTTCCACTGACTTGCGCATTTCAAAGAGTTTGTCTGCAATAAACCGTTTTTGCGCTTCCGACCGAACTGACCATAGGCCTGCGGCTGTCGAAACGAAACGGAAGCCAGCAAGTTTTGTATCAATCGCGTCGATTGACTGGTCAGTCAGGTCGCTGAGTGCGCTGCTCGAAAGCGGCGCGTGTGAAAACACAATCATGGCCAGCAGCAGCCTGGTTTCATCGTCAAGTTGCAGGGATGACCATTCATGCTCAAGCAGCTTCCCTGTGCTTCCCTTTTTCTCTGACAGCAAGTCGTCGATGGGTGTTCCATCAAGCAACAGGGTGCGCACCAGATGCAGTGATCCGATATTGCCGCCCGTGTATATGTGAAGCGCTCTCTGGTCATCCGACGAAAGGTCCAGATCCCGCAGATACGCTTCGCTCTCCAGCTCACTCAGTGAAAACGGCGGGATCTTAACAGCACCACGTTTCTGGAGATTCAGTTCACGATAGAGGCGATCACTTCCAGTGATAAGTATCTTGAACTCGGACTGAACTGCCGGAATCTGCGAGAATATTTCCTGCGTCGTTGTCCGGTCAGCCTTATCAGAATCTTCCAGCCCATCGATAACGAAAGTAATTGGATTCCGTCTACCCAAAGACTGAAGGCGAAGTACATATCGATGGAACAGATCCTCACCTACCGGCGGATCGATGTTGGAATCGGTCCGATTGACGAGATAATGGATCTGCTCACAGAGGGCCAATCTAAAGAATGACGATGAATAAAACATTGGGCTTCCGGTGGTAAGGAAGACTCCGATTGCTTTGCCATCATGCCGGTTCATGAACTGCGCGGCCAGTTCTGATTTACCAGAGAGCGAATCACCCTCGATGAATACGATGCTGTTGTTTTCGAAGGTTCGGTCAATGGTATCAAGAACATTGCTTCGTATGATTCGTTTGGCTGGATCCACAGGTGCGTTACGCGCGTGAAGGATGACGCTATCGATTTCCTGCTTCATGGATCTTGGTCTCGTTTAATTTGTCTAAAATGTGCTCTTGCGCCATATCCGGTCGCGGCGGTGCAACCTACGTAGCTGATTTCACACGCACCCCCGCATGAGTATTCCGAACAAGTGACGACACCCTAGCGCGTCGCCTGCTTCTTCAATCATTTTTTTCGCCGCGCTCAGCATATGCCAACTGATATTTAAATTGAAACCATTGCTGTTGACGTTTTTCATACGAGCTCGCTTTCGCTGAGAAACAATAATATCTGGGACGCGCTTAAATTCGAGAGCGGAGGCTATCGGATTTGGTGCCAACGGCGACACCCAAATCTCCCTATGTCTCAATACCATGCGTATTGCATACTCAACATGCATGCACCTATTCCACAAACTCGCTCAGCGGCGTGATTGTGTTGTAGCTATGGGATGATAGCCAAGTATCAAGCTGGACACACCAAACTGATATGAACTTTTTCGCTTGAAACGGCATAGCGTGTCGTAACCGCCTCGGGTGAACGAGAAGCGGATTTTTCTCCTGACAACCAGGCGCGCACCTGTCTATCATGTTGCATTAGAAGGGTCACTTTGGTTTCCACGACGAGCACGTCATAAGCGAAGAACATCGTGACTAAAAAACGTGCGCGGAACCGCTATCGCGGGGAGTACCATAAAAAAACTCGGCGAATGTGTAACGCGACGTCACAAGGCGCCGTCCGAAAGTGTCAACAGGGCTGTCGCCTTCAAACTCTTGTGCGCAATGCGTGACCCTGTCATTGCTGAGCGAAGCTGTGAGCAGTGTCACGAAATGTGCCGGCAAAAGACGCCGTACGGAGCCGAAGCCAGAAACTCTCCACATCGCGTCAGATCGCTGCGAACCAGCAAAAAAGCATCGAACGTATAGTGTTGAGCCGGCCGCCCAGAGGGCTGTGCCGCGGCTTTTGCTTCGGGAAAGAGGTATGCAATCAAAGGCGACGAGAGCAGACGTTTAAAAAACGCTTGTCCGAATGACCAAAGATGTCCCGAAGCCACCGTACAAACGACAACACTTGAATGTCGGCTAGGGCCGAGTTGAACGCAATAGGCTAACCTAACCGTCTTACGAAGGTGTCGTGCCGCGTCAAAGACTTGTGTATGTGGGTCGGCCACAGGCGATCCTCGGGTTAACCGGACTTAAAGCAACACCTTTGAAAGGGCAACAGCTGACCAGCTGAGCTTTTTTAACTCCGGATTGATAGACTGGTTAGTGCCCCTACCGTTGCACGAATCGGTAGCAAGGTAGCGGGCGAAAGCGCGGGAAGCTTGCTCCTGCGTTCGCCGTCGCTATTGGAGTATGACGTTCAGTACGGAGGTCCGCATCAATGTGGTGAAACGCCGTACTCCACCGTTTAATCAAGTAAGCTTATCTGCTCACACGCCATCTATCCAAGTACTCAAGATATTGCCATCTTCATAGGCCTGGAAACACCTGAAGGTGATTCCGATAAAACTGGTCGATGCCAGCCTGGCGAATGCGTTCCAACCACATCTCACTTGTCGTACGGGAGTAGCCCAAATCGACCGAAGCCTCCAGCAACAATGCATACTCCGTCCTGAGCGTCGTTGGCATAATGCCGGGATCATCCGTATTCACCAATACTTGAATGGGGCCGCTCCTCAATCCGAAGCGGTTGTAACGCTCGCCTTTCTCTAAACTTCGATCGTTAGGCGGGCTCCATCGAAAGATTGGATGCTCGCTATAGCTATTGAGACGGGCAATATAAACGTTTGAGGTTGGATTGGTTTCAATAATCAGACCCATTCTGTCGAAATTATGCAGAAGATGATCCTGAATTGCAGTTGCAAAGTCCAGATCTTCAGCCGTCTCGTAATCGTATAGAAACTCCCCGTCTATCGCTGTGCTGTCCCGTTCCAATCGTAGAGATAGATCGGTGTTGTCTTTAGCTGCAACCCGAACAAGTACGTCACGGACTTTTCCTTTAGGAGTTAATGAAAACGCGGATTCGCGTGCGAGGTAAATTGACTCAGGTGTTCCGTCGTTACTAGTCTCCCAGGCAGCCTTGAGCCTTGCGAAGTCAGGGACAGCTTGGTCAAGTAAATCATCTTGGATAGCAACGGGAATGTTTTCACGCATCGTTGTTGCGCAATTGCGCCGCAGTTGCCAGGCGCGATAAAGCGTATCAGGCGTAACCCCTGTGTCCCGTGTGATAATAGGCCTGTCCACGAAAGATCGATCGGGCGCCGAGTGAAGTAGCGGACCTGCCGATTGACCTTTCCCACCGCTCAGCCACGGAACCTCTCTTGCAAAGCGGGCGATCCGACGTTCGAGGCGCGGCAAAATCTGGGCTGCGAGCGGCAGTTTTCCAGAAAGTTCGCAAGCGTAGTGCCATGCCCATACTAGGTTGTCGAGATGTTCGTCAACTGGTAATACCATGTCTCCATGCCGGTCGGTCCAAACCTTGAGGTCAATACCGATCGCAAGGGCGTGGCCAAGCCGGTCACCACTTCGCATGTCACAGAATCGAACAGTTTCGTCAATATGGCGCATCCCAGATAGTGGATGGGCGTAATCCTCTCCTGCGTGAATGCTGAAATGAAATCCTCCGGCAGGACGTTCTCCATCGGGCCGCGTCAACATCCCGCTGCGCATCCACCGCAACATCGGAGCGAACAGCTCGATGCGGCCGACATTCTCATCCCCAGCCACATCGAGACCGCGTAACCATCGGGCCGGATGAAGTGCGACATTCTCGTTGATGCGCCCATGCAGGAATGTGTCCACATTCCAGCCAGCTTGACGTTCGAGCGCCCGGCGGAGCTCTTTCATCCTGGCCCATTGCAGTTGTTGATATCGGTTGCGTGTAAGCCGTTTCGGATTCGATCGCGACATATGCGCACAAAAATGCCAGCGATTCAGATGACCGACATAGAGATGGGTGCGCGGATCCAGAGATAAATCAAACCCATTGGCTCGAACAACCGGCAAATCCGGAGACTGTATCTCTGCACTAGCTACAAGCGCTTCGGCGACCTGTTGAGCGATTGATGGTCCAAACGCATCAGTTCCAATCTTGATTTCAGCAAGATCGGATTGGCTTGCAAGCAAGCGGCGAATTCGATCAACCGAATTCGCTCGAGCATTTCGTGGTTTCCTTAACGGCGCCGAATAGTAATCGTCTGCAAAGCGCGTCAACCCTTGCCCATCCATGATGATCTTACGCCGCAGCCCCATCAAGCCATTGATCAGGTAGCAGACTGCCGCGCGTTCGCAAAGAAGGGCTCCTGGGGCGCGAAAGAGTGACCAGAGATAAATCACGAGCCATAACCATGCCTGTGAGATCAGATCTGCATCGATAGCGTTTGCGAGATGAAACACAAGCCATTGTGAATCAACATTGCGGGTGACGATGCAGGCGTTTGCTACCGTTTGCCAGTCAAGCGGCAAATGCGTAGAACGGTCTGTATCAAACGACTCAGGCTCGACAGCCTGCCGAAGGCGGATACGAAGATCAGTCGTGCCGTCCGGCGTATTGTCTGATGAACGGCTAATCGTGCTTTCTAGGAGGACGCGAAGCACTCGTTGCAATCGTCGTACGGTCAGATGCTCCTTCTTGTCACGTACATTTCGATCAAAAAGCAATTGATCTGCGAGCACCAACCCGTCGAATGTTATCCCGCCCAGGTGAACGTGGCCTTCTGCGAAGCTGCGGTTAGAGGCTGCAGGTGCGAACATCGGCACTTGAGCCTCGACAATCCGGCGCACATCATTGGTCGAAGGTCGGACTGACTGATCGAGCCAACAAGCCAGATGCCATCCGGCGATCAAAGTCGGATCGACACCTGCCGCCAGCCGGGCGAAGCCTTGCACGCTATCTTCACGATACTGCAGCATGTCACCGTTGCGAACCATCAGTCGGTCGAACAGCTCATCCAGCACAGGAAGCGAAGGGGATGACAGAAATGTGCCAACTCCAGAGACAACCCGCTGAATATCGCTGCGCCGAAACTCGCGTCTGTGATCCTGCTCGAGTGTTCTCTCCAGCGCGTCAATGCACCGTGCGCCTAAAGCATCACTGTCGTAGTCAAGGTTGAGAAGGTATTTCTGCAGTTCGGATCTAATTTCCGAACTACCAAACAACCCCTCAATCGTCCGTTCGTGGAGGGAACGAGCTAACATGGATTAACGCCCGTTTTCAGGAAAAGCGCGTACAAACGCTGTATTGAGGGAATCAAATAATTCCTTATCGCTCGGGAACTGTTCGCCAAACATTTTCAATATGTCGTATACCTCGCTGCCACTTCCATATCGTTTCATTGCATTCGCAAAAGCTCGTACTTCGTCACGACCAATACTCCTCATGTGAAGTTTCTGCCTGATCCAGATCCTCGCCTCACCATCCCTGAATGATGGGGGAGCAGCGTATGTGTCCAAAAGGCTACGTAGAGGATGGTCCACTAAAACAGTCGTGAGCGCGCGGACGAACATCCCATAGCGCAATTTGCTGTTGCGGCCTCTGCCAAAGAATGGAGCGATATTCTGCTGATAGAGAAGACTGTTCTCAAAAAGCATGCCGTCTCCGATATTCACGCTAGCGATTACCTCCGGGAGGCCGAAAATAGGACCCTTCTCAAAGCTTCCGATGGCTGCCCAAAAGCTGTAGAAAGCTTGTCTCGCTGTCCAGAGTACGCGCATCCCTGAAAGTGGCAAAGGTTGCTGATTGCTTGTCAGCGGCGGGTTGAAAAGCCATGCTTGGTTCATCGTCTTGTTTATTGCGTTGTAGATCAGCCAAGGTGATACATGCCAGTTGGAAAGACCATGACTGGCGCGCCAATCGTTGATGTTTTGTGCAAGTCGCGAGATCGCTTCTTCGGTAGCGTGAGGGAGAGGTTCTTCATCATCAATTGGTTCGACATCGTTTCCCTCTTCAGACCACGATGCCTCCAGCGACTTCGTCTGGGCGAACTGGCTGAAGGAATAGAACGGTGGGCGTTGCATGATAATTGTGATATCGCGCTCATCGATATCTCGGATAAGGCTAGTAACAAGCAGTTCGATCACTCGCCCCGTGCAAGCCAGACTAGCGCGACGCGACGTGGAATAGAAGTTTCGATGCAGAACAAGATTCAGAAGCAGGCGTAATTCGTGATCGCCCGTTTCTTCGCTTATATTGTCGGTATAGACGGTTGTAGCACGCCCAGCCTCGGGCACAGGGTACGGTACGATCGCACGGCTAGGCAGTCGCTGTAACCAATTTTCGGGCGCGCGGCCCTTGAGTTTTTCACGCCAATCGCTCAAATCCGCGCCGCGGTCAAAACTCGGGAAATCGCGTGAATCGTGGCGTAGTGGCTGAAACAATGGTGTATCAAAGACACTACGCCATGTGTCGCTCTGAAAGGATGGCCTCTTCCAATGCTGATGAGCCAGGATGACCATATAGGCAGCCCCAGCATCTCTCTCGGTGCTGAAATGATCGCTCAGATCGCTGTACCACTCTTCGGCGATCTCTCGCAAAGGTGGTGGTTCGTTAGCGTGACGGACCTCTGAGTCGTAGACGGAACGATAGAATTCCTGATAAGCACTTGAATTCGCATTTCCCTGACGATATCCGGTCTGAAATGCGCCTACTGCCTCGAATGATGCGGCTGGACACTGCAAGGCACGACGGACTTGCAATCGGCTCCACTCCTTGTCGAGCTTTGCTGCAAGATCGGGAATCCGATCTTTGAGGCGAGACACGATCTGCGCCAGCGCGCGCAGACTTGGGAGTGGCACTGCGAGATAGCTGTTTTCCAGCCCATTTACCGGTCCGTTGAGTAAAGCCTCCAGCCAAGCGTGGAATTGTGGAAGTTTGAGGTTATTTTTTTTGTCGGCATCGCCCAGTTCGATGCTGGGATTTGCGATGTAGTCAGCTACCGATGGCATAGAAAGCCGGTATTGAAACGGGAGCACTTTTCGTTGGTACTCGACAGCGAGGGTATGTGCCCGTTCAAATGCTTCACGCTTCTGGTAATCCGTGTCCTTCATCAATCGTCCGTGAAAATCTCTCCACGTCACCTCATGATACAAGTCGAGATCACCGCTGAGGATAGGGAGGACGAATGGTGTGGTCAAGTAGCGACGGACTACTTCCAGATTCTCAAAAGCTCGATTCAACGACGTGTCCACGTCGTCGATTGTCAGAACCAAGAGCTTTTTATCGAGAAGTTTCGTGACACATTCGAAAAACCGATGAACCTCCTCGATCAGCTGGTGGTTCCCGATAAACGACCGGATCTTGTCGAGACCTCGTTCGCTGCGTTGCGACTGCATGCTCTCCAGCTTGTGCCCGAGATTTTGAAGTGTTCGTTGCAGCTCCTGCCGTTGAAGAGATTTTCGCTCCTGTGCTTCGATTACTTTTGTGTCCGAGAGTACGGCGGCGACGATGACATTAAGAAAGAGGTCATCCTCTGCGTCAAGAAGCGTCGGGTCGACGGGTTTGAGAATGTGAGTCTTTTTAAGGAGCGAGCCGTTTTCCTGTAGGGCCGCCTCAAGATTAATCAGCACCGAGCTTTTCCCCATGCCTCGTGCGCCGTGAATTAATACAGTGTTGTGCCGTCGATTGACTAGGAAGTCCCCGTTACTCGCGCCGTCTTCGGCTGCGGCCGCAGCCGCCTGAATGAATTGCCCGATTTTTTCGTAGATACCAGTCGCAAGCAAGTGTTCCCGGTTCCGGTATGAGCCGCTGTCTGTGTGTTCAAGTGGAATGTACGTGGTCATCTGATTATTTAATGATTTTCAGCAATTTCTATTTCTATAGATAGTGTGATCGCTCGAAACCAAATCCGAAGCGATGGAACTCGTACGAGTCACCGTGTGCACGGCGTGTCATAGCGACAGCCACGGCTGACCGGCACCGAGGCACACCATTTTCAATGGATAACTGTCCAAATGTCGGAACGGGTTGCGCCAACATGCACATGCGGATCGCGATCCAGATCTTTCTCGAGCTCTGCGGTGCCATGGGTTACGACGTTCGGCTGATGCGGGCTAACGAGCGAAGCGGAGTTGTCGGTGACCAATCGCGCGATAGCATTTGGACAAACCGAATTTCACCCATGGGAATTTTTTTATCTCTCATTATTGCTTGTATTGCCCCATGATTTTAATGTGTTTACGCACAGGTAGCGAAAGCAGGCAAATCGATGCTTTGGGCGCGATCATTGGTCACGAGGCGTAACTTTTTCGTGCCGACCCTATTGTCTATCGGCATCGGACGACTGTGACTTTAATGCGATATTGTCGATCCGAGCAGCGGTACGGCGCTGGAGCGCTTCGGCTCACGCGACGTGCATTCTAGGCAAAAATTTATTCAAGCTCGCATGGGCGGGACATGTGCTCCCGAACGACACAACGTGCGTGAATGCAGAATCGCCGTCTGGCCGTATGCGTTTTGGGAATTTGGAAGCATAAATCGTTGTCTCCTGACGGTAATTTGCGATGTGGTTGGGAAACCTCGCGACGCTAGTCCAGACCCAAGCGACACGGCGGGGCGGCTGTCGAGTTGAATACCACGTGCAGCGCGGGTGCACTGACAATGGTTCTACTGCGACAGCCCGGAACGAGTTCCCTCCAAGAACAAAGGCCGCGCTCGCAGGCCGTGCTGGCCACGCCTGTTCGAATACTGAGTATCGCCTTCAACCCGCGCTATGACCCGCAGCAGCCATCTGAAGGACGGCGCCATGCGTCGAACGGCATCTGGCCATGCACGATGCACGCAAAGCAGATCGACGACGACAACGCGCACCTCTCAGCGGACATCCTGAGCTGTTGGAAACAGGCGGCGGGACGACGCTCAACTCTGGCGATCCTTACCCTCCAATTACCTAGTGCAAATAGTGCGGATTTGATCCGCACTCAGATAGCTGACAGATCGGTGCTACGAGCAGAGTGGTCAGCGGCGGATGGCGATCATACCGTGACTGCACGGCTACGACAGGCCGCAATCCGCGAACTTGACGCATTCGTCGATGCATTGAGATTGCTCTTCGAGGCGATTCCTCTCGATTCGCGGCTAATCGAAGGCCGACAGGTCAGGTCATTTCAGGCGGCGAGGCTGACGCCCGCGATCAGCACCTGCAACGAAATTATCGCCGCTACCCTCCATACCGGCAAGACGACGCTGTAGCAGGTAGCAGGTAGCAGGTAGCAGGTAGCAGGTAGCAGGTAGCAGGTAGCAGGTTGCGTCGACGCCAGCGAGCAATCGTCGCGGCGTTTACTCCATTTAGCGAATGGTCGGCGCAAACACTTACGCTACTGCTATCCGCTCCCCGGAGAGCGGCGTTCGCAAGTGAGCGCGGGGAATATCTGAGGATGCTCGCCGAGGTAGGTCGGTTGGTCCTCGTCATGGACAGCTGGATCGAGTTGGATCAGGAGTTACGCAAGCGCCTGCCTTCGGGGAGTCAAGGCATGAAGCGTGACTATCCGAGCCTCGCCATTGTTATGAGTACGTGCGCTCAGGTGGGGGACGTTCCGATCTCAGACCCGTTGTTAAAATTGAACCTCTGTCGGAGCGGCTGCAGTTAGCCATCGCCCGCACCTGTCGCGGCTTAGCCGGGTAAGGAGTTCTCAACCAGGCAAGGCGAACGCTCAGCCTGCGCGATCTCGTTGCAATTCCACTGTATCTGACAAAGCTGTTGTCCGAAACGTCGGCTGAGAGTCTTCCAACCACCAGGGAGGAAAAGCTTCGCCTCTTCGCGCCGAGATCGATCGAGATGTCACCAAGCGCGATAAGTTGAGTACCTTAACGTTCAGTGTCCATGCCGAGATGCTGTTGGCAATTGCCACGGAAGCCACTCCGGCGAACGGAGTTATAGTTTCAAATTATTAGGCGAGAAGCCTCGTAACCCGGGTGATGGGCAGGCTCGTAACGGACAGCCAGATCAGTTCGGCGCCACAACTCGACGATGCCCTGACGGCGCTGTATCCCCACCCAAAAAGATCAAAACGACGGGACTGACAGCAGCATCGCGAGCGACCGATCGTCTGCCCACGATGACGGGGTGCGAGCGAAACCACCGACCGATCGCGCAACTACCCGGCGTCCGAGACCCGGCGTTCGCGCCTGAACGGACTTACACCGCAATTCCACTGATAGCAGATATTGCCACCATTACAGGATGGAACACTGAACCGACGAGCAGATATACGCACCAAAAAGTCGCAACTTGATGCGCAACGATTTGATCAGCCACGCGGGCTCAATTAAAAACACAGCCGTCGCACTGCCCCCAGAAACAGACGTGTCCTATTTCCCCGGACAGTCGATTGCTTTAATTTGAACAATTGCCGCAAACCTGCGTTCCGATCGACGAGTTTTTACATACATCCGTACAGACGTAGCACCGCGGTGAGATCGAAGTAGCCAAGCCCAGCGTACTCTCTAAATCTAGCAATAGATGTTGAGCACGTGCACATCGTCGAGACTTTGCACGCGAACTTCTCATTTGAAAGTCGTACTTCGATTGCACGCAATTTCGTCTGCACGAGACTATCGATGATAAGTTCCGTGCATCCCTATTCAACCGTAAATATCATTTCAAACGAATCGCAATAATGCAGTATTTCACGTTGGACAATCTCACTGGTTTCACTTTGCATTCGTGGCAGTTCTTTCTGGTTTCCCTCACCGTACTGGGGTATGCGAGTTATTTTGGGGCGAGCGCCCTCGCCCGTTTAAGGACTTCAGAAACCAAAGCAAACGAAGACGTACGCATGATAGTTGGCGCGACACTCACCTTACTCGGCCTGATTATCAGCTTCACGCTTTCGATGGCAATCGGCGGATACAACGCGCGCCAAGTCAACGAAGCAGCAGAGGCCGTCGCGATCAGTACGGCATTCTCGCGCGCGGAGCTGCTTCCCTCGGGGCAAGCCACGACAATACGCCCCTTGCTCGCACAATATCTTGACGACCGGCTGCGCTTCTATCGCACGCATGATTCTGCACAACTTCGACTGCTTGCCGAAGAGACCAATCTTCTCAAGCAGGAAGTGTGGACCAATGTTGTCCTTGATTCCAGATCGCAGCCCACGCCGCTTGCGGCGCTCGCCGTGAGCGGGATCAATGACGTGCTGACGTCCGAGACGAACACACGGGCTGGCTGGCGCACTCAGATTCCGCTCGCCGCGTGGGCGCTCATGGCAGTCATCGCCATCTGCTGCAATCTGCTGATGGGCTTTTGCGCCGGTAGCCGAAAACGAACGGCGCTACTGATTGTGCTCCCACTAGTGATTTCGATTTCATTCACGTTGATCAGCGATATCGATGTGCCCGGACGTGGTGTGATTCGCGTGAGTCCCGTCAATCTCGAGCGAATTGCCAGCACGCTGCAAGCCGCGAACTCGCACGATTGACGCATTGCCATGCGACGACCTTATCCCCCGATATCCATGACATTCCGGCAATGACCGTATTCCAGATCACAGGTGCGTTGTTTGCAATCGTCGCCCTCTTTGGCGTCGTCAACTACCGCTTCATCAAATTGCCCGATACGCTCGGCATTACCGCTGTCGGTCTTGTCATCTGCCTCGCACTCTCCGCGCTTGGCTTTTACTATCCACGAATGGCGGAGGTCGCAGGAACCATCGTCCCCAAGGTCGACTTCGCCGACATCGTATTTCACGGCTTGCTCAGCCTGCTGCTATTTGCAGGCGCGCTTCACGTCGACCTCTCCAGAATGCGCACGCAGCGTCGCGCGGTATTCATGCTCGCGACGATCGGCGTGCTCATCTCGATTGCGGCCGTGGGTGCTGGGTTCTTTTACGTGACGCGGTGGCTCGGGCATCCTGTTGGCCTGCTGTGGTGTTTGACATTTGGCGCAATTATTTCGCCCACAGATCCGATCGCGGTGCTCAGTGTGCTCAAACGCGCCGGCGCGTCCGAAAATCTCGAGACCAAGATTACCGGAGAGTCACTCTTCAACGACGGCATAGCTGTGGTTGCATTTACAACGCTCGTCGGCCTCGCAACCGGTTCGAGTGAATTTTCGACAGCGGCAATCACGATCGATCTTCTTCGGGAAGTTGCTGGCGCTTTGGCGTTCGGCATTGTTCTCGGCTTCGCCGCATCACTTCTGCTGCGCGGAATCGATAGCTATCCCGTCGAGATCCTCATCACTCTCGCGCTCGCAACCGGCGGATACAGTCTCGCGGAAGCATTGCATGTATCGGCGCCATTGGCGGTCGTCATCACCGGACTTGTCATTGGCAATCACGGTGCTCTGACTTCAATGTCCGAGAAAACGCGAGAGCATCTTTTCAATTTCTGGGAGCTGCTCGACGAACTGCTAAACCTCGTGCTGTTCGGTCTGATCGGACTGGAGATCATTGCATTGTCCTTGCAATTGCACATTGTCTGGCTGGGACTCGCGTCCATTCCTGTGGTGCTACTCGCGCGCGGTATCAGCGTTGCGATTCCGCTTCTAGCGTTGCAGAACTTCCGGCGTCTCAATCGCCATTCGGCACTTGTGCTGACATGGGGCGGTTTGCGCGGTGGTATTTCGATTGCACTTGCGCTATCTCTGCCGACATTTCACGGCAGGGAGATGCTTGTGGGCGTAACTTACCTGGTCGTCGTTTTCAGCTTGCTGATTCAGGCCACCACGCTCGGGCCGCTAATCCGGCGACTCAATCGCTAAACGATGCACGGCATCAGACGCGAAGGTTAGATTGGCCACCTCGGTCAAGCCAACCTGGATTGTGCAGCAGCGCATCGAGCGCCCCGCTGACCGCGGCATAGCCTTGCGTTTCGATCATTCGCTCAATCGCATCGCATTCTGCAACGATGTCCCGGTATCCGAATACAGCCAACGCTCCTTTGAGCGAATGCAATTCCTGCGATAGCCGCGACAAGTCTCCGGCGGCACGTGCGACGCGAAGCGCATCAAGCGTTTCGTCGCATGTGCGCATGAAGGTTTCCCAGGCGCCATCCGATAGCCCTGCACGCCCGTCAGCAGCTGCGCATCGGCCTCATCCGGCCTGACAGGCGCGTGTAATTCGCTCGCTTTCGCCGCGTCAACGGATTCCACAGCCGTCAGCACGTCGTATAAGCCTCCCAATGACATCGGTTTGGTCGCGCTTGCCGTCATGCCCGCTTCCCTGCAACGGGCCAGCTCTGTCTGCGTGACGCCGGCGGTCACCGCGATCACCGGCAGTTCCGGCCAGCGTTGCCGCACCGCCTGCGTCAGCTCGTAGCCATTCATGCCCGGCATGTTCAGATCGGTCAGCAGCACGTCGAAGGTCTGCGCCGACAGCGCCTGCAATGCCTCCTGTCCGCTGGCCGTCACATGGCCGTCGCATTGCAGCATCGCCAGCTGCTCGGCGAACAGTTGACGGTTCACCTCGTTGTCTTCGGCTACCAGCACTTTCATCCGGCGCGCCATCTGCGGCGCCTCCGTCGCTGCAGTTTCGAGTGGCGCCGCGGGCAGCGGCACCCCATGCAGCACGTGCCGGAACGCCGCGCGCAGTCCGCCCGGCGTGTAGCACGACAGGCTGACGATACGGCCCTGTCGCACCGGATGCAGCGGCCCGTCCGGACTGCAGGCGATCACCCTCGAGATCTGCTCCATCAGCCGGTTCTCGTCTTCCGCTGGCCACTGGTCGTGATCGCCGCATAACATCAGCACGCTGGCGGCTTCCAGTTCTTCTCCGGTGATGTGAGACGGGTCGAGGTGTCCGCTGACAGTCAACCCCCAGCCTTCGAGCAGCGGCGTCATGCTGTGCAGCCAGCCCCGGTCCGACGCGAGCAGCGTCACCGGCTCGCCAGCAAATGCCTGCTGTACCGCGTCAGTTTCGTTGCCTGCCGCATCCTGGGCCAGCCCCAACGGCAGATGCACCGTGAAACGGCTACCGCGCTCCGGTTCGCTCTGCACGCCGATCGTGCCGCCCATCGCGCCCACCAGCCGCCCGCAAAGCGCCAGCCCGAGGCCAGTGCCGCCATAGCGACGGTTGATCGACGCGTCCGCCTGCGCAAACGCCTGGAACACCGTCGCCTGCTGCGCCTCCGTCATGCCGATGCCCGTGTCCTCGACCTCCACCCGCAACATGCGCGCACCATCTGCGATGTCCGTCGCCACCCGCAACGTCACGCTGCCGCGCAATGTGAACTTGATCGCATTCGACAGGAGGTTGTTCAGGATCTGCCTGAGCCGCGTCGGATCACCCGTCATCGGTACGCTGTACGAGGCGCCGAACTCCGCGTACACGCTCACGTCCTTGGCACGCGCGACCGGCGCGAACGCCATCAGGGCGGCCGACGCCACTTCGGCGGCATCGAAGCCGATGCGCTCCAGCACGATCTCGCCCGCTTCGATCTTCGAGAAATCCAGCACATCGCGGATCACCGCCAGCAGTCCATCCGACGAGTTGCGCACCGTATCCAGCCGCGCCTGTTGCACTGCGTCAAGCCGCGAATGCGCAAGCAGTTCCAGATTGCCCAGAATTGCGTTCAGCGGCGTGCGGATTTCGTGGCTCATCGTCGCGACGAACATCGACTTCGCCGCATTCGCCTGATCGGCCGCCTGCTTCGCCTGGCGCAACTGCTGTTCGAGCCGCGCCTTCGCGGTCACATCCACGAAGGCGGTCACCAGCACGTCTTCGCCCTGATAGCGCCCCGGCGCAAAGCTCACCGCGAGGCTGATCGACTCGCCCTCTGCTGTCACCAGTCGCACGTCCTGCTGGGTTACCGCTCCGTAAGCGGTTTCCGGGTGTGCACGTCCAGCGGTGCTGCCGGGATAGCGCCACAGCAACTCGGCAGCCAGAGATGAGCCATCCAGCGAAACCCGTGTCGCCATGTCCGTCCACACCGGGCTGTCCAGCAGCAGATCGCCCGACTTTCTCGCGATCAGCCCTAACCCGACAGATGTGGTCCGGATCACTGTGCGATTCAATCGCTCGCTGTCGAACACGCGCTGCGAGCGCTCGAGTACCGGCACAAACACACGCCGGTTGAACAACAGCAGCAGGAACCATGTCATGCCAATCACGAACGCCGTGGTCGCGATCGTGGTAACAACCAGAGGCCACACACCCACCGCGACTTCGCGCCATGGCACCGCGTAGACCAGCCTCCAGCCGGTACTCCCCAACTTGTCATCGAATATCAACAAACCGTCTTCGATCGATCGACGCACGCCTTGCGCGATGACGTCGGCAAGCAGGTTTGGACGCGTCACCCCCAGGCCCGTGTGTGCGATGACCTGTCCATCCGCCGAAATCACGCCAAGCGTGTTAGCAAAAAGTGGCGCAGGCATTGCCAGCTTTATCACGGCCACAGGAAACCCCGATACCGCGAATTCCACGACCCTCACTCCAATCAACCTGCAATCGGCGTCGAACAGTTGGAACACCTCCCGAACAGCGCGCTCGCCAGTGATAGGGCTATCGTAAGGTGCAAGCCAGTTGACCGTCCTGTGGTCGCATTCTTTCGTGGAGGACTGGGATGCCAGCGTGTTTATCGAACGATCGACGCTGGTCACCAGGCTTGCCGTCAATGCGTCGCGGTCTGCAAGCATTGCCCTCAGACGCGTGGGGTCGATTGCCGGCAAAGTCGACAGCACGAGCAGAGATCGTTCAGGGTTATACAGGTAGGAGATTGTGGGCAAACCATACCCTGTGGAGCCCGCGGTACGCAGTGATGCGATGAATTCGGATGCCTGAAGAATGCGATCCAGGTTTTCGATTTCCCGGGAGGGTCGGCTTTTTTCATATACATATCGTTAGCAATGCTTCCGGTCTGACCCATAACTTCGATCCAAGCGTCATGACACCACTCACCTCTCAACACCATTTAATAAATCAGGATGATCCTATTATCCAATGGGACAAGTTCCATGAATATGCGTTGTGTTCAGGACTGGCCCTGTTTGTAATTCGACGTCTGCCCATTAATATGAATTCAACTCTTCCGGGCTGAACAGCATCACGAGATCGCACCTTATGCGGCCGTTGTGTGCATCGATCTAGGACACTGACCGCTTCGGCGTGCCATCGCTCTGCCCGTTCCATCCTCCTTTGATTCAGGGGCAGAATTTATGTGGTTCAGTTTCCGCCGACCTACCGTATTCAGTTCACGTTTTCAACGCGTGGCTGTTCTATGTCACCCAACGCGCGTGACCGCTCTTGCACTCAGCATGGTCGCCGCTTACGTGCTCGCTCCGAGTGCACCCGCTGTCGCTGCACCTGGCAGCGTGCTTCGGGACACGTCAGTCATGCATAGCAGCGATAGCAGATCCGCCACACCAGCCCAACTCCACGCGCTGGCGCTTCGCCAGAAAAACGGTGGCGCAATGATTGCAAAAGACTTCGCACGCGACAACAGTTGCCAACACCTTCTCCCTTCCAATGGAACCGGCGTGAAGTCGTTCGGATTGCCGCTCCACAATATCCGCATTACCTCTGAGTTTGGACCGCGAACGCATCCGGTTCGCGGCACCCGGCATAGTCATTCAGGCGTCGATCTGGCCGCACCGGCCGGAACGCCGGTGTTCGCGGCAGCGAACGGCATCATCGGATTCGTAGGGACAAAACCTGCCATCGGGAAGTACGTGATGATTCAGCACGCGAATGGCTATGCGACCTATTACGGTCACCTGTCAGCGTTCGCTCCGGACCTGAAAATTGGCTCGCCGGACACCCGCGGCGAACGGATTGGCGCCGTTGGCAGTACCGGTACTGCCACGGGTCCGCATCTGCACTTTGAAGTGCGGATGAACAATGGTCCGGTTAATCCAATGGCGCTGATTGAAAAGCCACACTCGCGAGCGTCGCTGATGACTGCGTCTGCGAGTCACGGTCATCCTGCGGCGATGTCGTCCCTTGTTGCCAGAAGCAGCGGTACGTGCTCCTACGGTTAAACAGTTCGGAAAACAAGCGGTGGCAACCCGGATCGGGTCTCGGCAATTGTTTTGTCAAGGCCGGATTTCACGGTTAATGTTTTACGCGGCCGTGCGTCGGCTCGAAAATCCGTTCAATGGCCGCCCCCTTGTCATCCTGTTCCTCTACCTGGCGTCCTACAGACTCATGAAAGGATGTCTTCGGTAGTGCCGGAGGCGCTGTCTCGAGCAGCCGCATCACAACCACTGGAATCAGTCAGCAAACGCATAGAAATTGGCCCGAGCGTTCATGCAGTGCGTGGCGTTCGCCGCCATGGTCGAAGGAGTCGAACGGCGAGTAGCGGCCGCGCACCGTCGGATGCGAATCGCCTGTCTGGCGCGTCCCTACTCGACTAAGGTATTCAGTAGTATCCGCCTCACCAACAACCGATCTTGATATTCATTCATGGACGCGGCACTTCCAAACGTCACAACCAGACTCAAGCTAGCATTGCTGGTTGACCACGTCCTTAGTTTAGCTGTTTCGGCTAGTTTAGCTGTACAGCTAAACTAGCCAAAACAGCTAAACTAAAATGCTTTCTATTGTTGATATCGTCGCGCCAGTGAAGCCCTTCATCGGCACGCGGCTATTTTTTGCCTAATCCAGCGCCTTGCCCCCCTCGCAAGGCAAGTCATCGGACAGGTTCGTGCGGCCCCTTGCGCGTCAATCTTCACCCGTTCCACAAACAATACATCAGTAAACACTCCCAACTTTTTTTCACTCACACGTGCCTCTCAGTCGGAATCGGCAACAGACCCACCTAGAACAACTAGACGAGCCTAGGCAGCAGTCGACTACAAGCGTTGAGGCATCAAGCGCCTAATGTCGCGAGCCCTCTGGATCGGCAATCGAGCGCCCACGTTGGCGTATTGCACGATAAAAAGCCGAAATTTCGATGCTTGCGGTATGTGTTCAAGAGTCTGTTGACCACATCTGCCGTTAAGCGAGTGCATGCGCACCGGATCGTGAGCAGTCGGACACTTTTCCGTTACGCCGAGCTCACGCGTTTTCTAGGAAGCCAGTTTGAGAGAAAAAGCCGATGATCCGATAAGAATAGTTATCTGACCAGCAGCATTGCGTTTCACATTTTCCGGGTATAAACAGGGGAACCCTCCGCGTGTCAAAACTGACATTGCGTTAGCGAATTGCAGCCGATCCAATAGAGAGGCATATATCTGCAGCGCTCCGAAGCAAAATGTGCGCGGGACTCTTCCGGGCATTTACACGACTGGCTTTTGAGACTCGACACCGCCGCCGTTTCGTTACAGTAGGCTGGAATACCATCGAGTCGTGCCGCACCTCGACTGCCAACGGATCGCCGCGTGCATCTATAACGATGTGATGTTTCGACCCAAGCTCGCGAGGGCCGCTTTCATTAGCAATTCCGGCTAAGGATGAGCAGGATCAGCAAAAGGCCCTACGCGACTGCCTCAGCCCAGCTCTTGTTGGAGCTGGGCTGCAGGATGAGCAGGACCGCGGCTTAGGATGCTGGCATCGACGGAACAGAAATGTGCATGGGACCAGTTGAATCACCACCTTCCGGCGTCTAGATCGCCCGCAAAGCTTCGACGAGCGAGCATTCTGTACCTCTTAAAGACTACCTGTAACCATACAACAGTGATATTCCTTTATACATAAATAAATCATAAACGATAAAACAAACACAACAATTATAAATAATTCAAAAAGTATTTAAACAGCGAAAACGAGTATAAATTGCAAATATCGAGATTCCAACTTATATTGAATGAAAATTCGCAAACGAATTTGGGACTTCACTGGCAGCGCGCACCCGCAATTTAGGGCTGCCTGCTCGCGAAATAGCCCACGTCGCTACATTGCGACGCAGATAGTCTTTTTTAAAAAATCCCGGTTTGTTGCGTGCTTTACGGCGCTTCGCGATGCCGCGCCCAAAGCTCTGGTGCAACGTTTTACCTATGGCAGCTTAATCGTGGTGTCTCGCTCGTCTATCTGTAAATGATGCTCTTGTGATCGATGTTGAACTGGCCGGCTCATCGCGCAAACGAAGAAGACAGCCTTACGACCTGCAAAACTGGAAAATTGACGATGCGTAAAAGGAGCAATGCAAGCCATGCAGACGACGACTAGGTAGCTTAGCCATAGTCGTTGGCATTTTTCCAGATTTAATCGCCCCCTTGGTCGCCTCAATATCAGATTCGACGCATTCCTTTAAAAGGACCGACATGGACACTCCTATCCACGGCTTCGGCGACAGAATCGTTGCCATCGTCCCACCAGCGGGAGACAAATTGCGGGCAAAAACCATCGTCAGTCGATCCAACGCAACGCAAACCGGGAAGTACCCGTCGTGGAAGATGGGAAGGATGATCCAGTGGGCAAACAACAGCGAGCTGAATGCATTCCGGCTGCTCGATGCGGAACCTAGAGTTCTATCCTTTAGAGAATATCCCCTGGCGATCAAGCTCATCTATAACGGACAAGCAAGAATGCACTATCCGGGCTTAGAGGTCGATCTTATGTCGGGACGCGAACTTTGGCGCGTGTGTACCGCTGACCAGGCAGTTTCAACGGACGAAACCGCACTAACGTCTTTATTGGCATCTCAACTTCAATCCTTCGGCTATACCTATCGCATCATAACCTCGGAATCCGTTGCTCTAGAACCTCGTCTCTCGATCGTGCGTTCCCTGCTGCGCTATGGGCGAAAATCAATCACATCGTTAGAACGCGAACAAATGCGCCGGCTGCTTGAAGAAATAGGCTATGTCCACTGGGGTACACCAGATACGGGTGCGCTAGGTCCACGGAGCCGCGCAATCATCTCCCGACTCACGCTTGAAGGTGTGCTTGGTGTTCCATACCACTCACCTCTGGAATCAGAAACCATCTTTACTCCAACGAACCTTGCGAGCTATTGAATGGGAATTTTTAATTTCCGATCTGGATTACCTGTCAGGATTGACGGAATAGATGCGACTTTGCTACGTAAGCTTGATGACGAAACATGGCAAGTCGAGGAAGACAAAACAAAACGAATCCGCGAATACAAAATAGGCGAACTTCTTTCGCTATATCAATCCGGTAAGCTGATGTCTTCAGGCAGATTCGAAGCACCAGCGCGGGCCACGCTAGCGCTGGCTGATGCAGACACAAATGACTGGAATCGCGCCAAGGTAAGGCGACTATATGTTCTGGCCGTCATGGACCTTCCCTGCAGGGGACCGCTAACCAGGGAAGCAATATCGCGCATATTTGCGAAGCTGAAAGAACCTGTGGAAGCTCCGTCCGAGGCGACCGTTCGCCGCTGGAGAGTTCGATACCAAAACTCCGGGAATGACCTTGCCTCGTTGCTTCCGTACGATTCGAACAAAGGCAATAGGAAATCACGCTTTCCGGAAGAATGCCTTAATTTCGTCGCTGAAGCTATCGACGATGTCTATCTGACTCTGGAACGAAAATCGATTCAGGATACGGCCGATGAAGCGTCAATCAGGGTTAAAAAGGAAAACAAACTGCGTCCGAGTTCTGACCAGCTCCCTCTCCCAACCTACCGCCTCGTCAGAAGCTCAATCGCAAAAATTCCTGCGTACGACGTCTATGCAGCAAGATACGGCCGTACCGCAGCGGAAAAGCGCTTCCGCGCCGTCCTGAAGCATCATACGACAACTGCTCCGCTGGAACGCGCACAGATAGACCACACACCGCTCGACCTTCTTGTAATCGACGACGACTCCCTGCTGCCATTGGGACGTCCGTACGTCACGTCGTGCATTGACTGCGACACCCGTTGCATTCTCGGCATGCACATCAGCTTTGAGCCTCCTAGCAATCTCACAGTAGCCAGATGTCTGCAGCATGCATTCATGCCAAAAACATCTTTGCTTGCTTCGTATCCGGAATTGAAAAATCCATGGATTTCGCATGGCGTGATGAGCGTGTTAGACGTCGACAATGGAGCAGAATTTCATAGCGAAAGTCTCGAAAATGGATGCTATTCGCTAGGTATCGAAATTCACTATTCGCCACGGAAAAAAGCATGGTTTAAAGGGATGATAGAGCGATTCCAGAAGACATTTAATGAGGGCGTGTCCCATGGTATTCCTGGCACAACTTTCAGCAGTATTCTTGAGAAACAAGACTATGATCCATCGAAATTTGCAGTTGTTAGATGGAGCACGCTAAAAAAGATCGCAAATATGTGGGTAGTGGATGTTTACCACCAAAAAATGCACAGAGCCTTGGGCATGCCACCGGCGCGCAAGTGGGCCTCCAGCATCCGTCCGGAAGACATCCCGCTACCCGATAATCCGACAGTTCTTAATTTTATCTTCGGAAAGCCCGAAGTGCGAACACTGACTCACAAAGGGATTGAACTTCATGGTCTCTTCTACAATTCTGGCGAATTGACCTTGTTACGACGAAGACTTGGCGACAGCCTCCGTGTAGAGGTGCGCGTCGACACATCAAATCTTGGCCACATTGTTGTTCTTGCACCGGACAGGAATGAAATGTACGACGTACAGTGTCTCAACATTGAGTACGCTGCGTCTCTCTCGCTATATCAACATCGAATTTGCAAGCGATTTGCAAAAAAATTTCTGCGCGATTACTTGCCCGATGGATGGCTGGAGGCAAAATCGCGGATACGAGAGATCGTCGAAGAAGAGATCTTTTACAAGAAACGACAGACGCGCTCAACGGCAGCACGTTACAAATACGCGGAGCCTACTGAATCGCCCGCGGTCAAAACAGGCTCCCTGATACCTCCCCTTTTAGCCCTACCTAACGATCCAGTCAGTGGCGCGGCCGACAACATTGTTCGGGGCGATAACGATAGTCTTTTTGGCGAGCAGCAGCCGGCGTCAGCACCAGACGTACCAAAGCAGCGAATTGCACCAATATATCGCGATCGCAGCCTACCTGGAAAAAAACTAAACAATTAGGAAAGCAATGAGTAATCATCTACCTCTAGAAACCATAGTCGAGGATACGCTGGTGCCACACCAGGCGTTTAATTCTGCGACAAGTCGCCTTAATCAATGCTTCACATATTCAACAAGTAAAAGAGAACCTATATGTCTGGCAATCGTCGGTGAATCCCGCACAGGGAAGAGCCGCCTTCTGGAGGAATTTATCGACAAACATCCAATGTCGCGCGACGAGGATGGGATGAATATCCCGATCCTGAAAGTAACCGCACCGTCAAAGCCAACAGTAAAGAGCTTGGCAGAAATTATGCTCGAAGCCATGCTTGATGAACTTCCAGGGACTGGGTCAGAAGCCCAAAAAACTCGAAGATTGGCCCGCTTAATGAAGGAATGCGGAACCTTGATGATTGTGATTGACGAGTTCCAGCATTTTGTTGACAAGGCGTCGGACAGAGTCATCCACGATGCGGCAGACTGGCTAAAGTCACTTGTCGACGGGACGCGATGTGTTTTGGTTGTCGCCGGATTGCCGTCATCCGTCGGAATCCTGACTCAAAATGAACAGTTTAAGGGGCGATTCTACGCACCGGTTCATATGCCGCGGTTTGATTGGGCGATTGATAAGCACCGAGATGAGTTCATCGCGATTCTTGGTGCTTTCCACGAATCAATGAGCAGATATTTCAATCTTCCCCAACTGGACAACAGTGAAATGGCATTTCGGTGTTATTGCGGAACCGGCGGGCTTATCGGCTACCTGACGAAATTTCTCCGGCAGGTTGTCTGGAATGCGATCGACAGCAATAAGCAAGCAATTACCCTTGCTGATTTTGCGATTGCTCAGGAACAGGCCATTTATCAAGAGGAAAATTGCACAGACATCGTTAACCCATTTTCTCGATCATTCCGCCCTTTTCCCAATGAAATTCTGCTTACACAAGCCCACTCGATTGGTAAGGCGGTGGAACTGCCACCGAAGCCTAGGCAACGGGGCCCTCGAAGTTCCAAACGGATGTCAAGCAGAGATGCGCTGAGTGCTTCATGATGCTGGTTCGCACGCCATTTCATAAGCCAAACGAAAGCCTGATTGGATACGCATTACGATTGTCGGAGACCAATGGCTATGAAACGCCGTGGCATATTCTGAGACTTGCCAGGATTGAGCAAAGCACTATGACCAATGCGGCCTTCCCAGTCGCAAAACTCGCACTGATTCTGGGCCGGAATCCAGATCAGCTTCGCAACATTGCATACATGAGTAATTCCGGTGGACAGTCGCATTTCGAAATCTTGGGTCATCACCTTGGCGACGGCCTCGGTGCCAGCCCTCTCAGGCTGCAACGCCCGGCAATTTGCCCTGAATGTGTATCCAATCGAGGTTATATAGAAGCGTTTTTCGATCTGAGCCTCGCCGTAGCCTGCCCTCTCCATGGTCGAGAATTGCTTTCTAAATGCGAGCGCTGTGGGAATCGACTATCCCATTTTCGTCCCGGACTACTTATCTGTAGATGTGGCGCTTCTTTAGAGGAGCAGATCCCACCGCCCGTTAGTGATCGCATCATCGGATTGATGACCGCTCTCAAGGTGGTGCTCGAACGGGTCGAATTCCCATCATCTGCATCAGACGTCGGATTGCCAATCGGAGAACTACGAAGTACCCCACTACGCTGGATGCTTACAAGTCTCCCTAAATTCGGTCGCTTCAACCGTCCAAATTATCCCGTCCATTCGCTCGAAGTGGTGGATGGAATTGCTGAGGCACTTGAAAATTGGCCTCACGGTTTTCATTGCTTTTTGGAAAGGTACTGCCAAAGTAAAGAGGCGCCGACATTTCATCAACGCTTTACTAAATTCTCGGAGATTTTTTTCAGACGTACGCAAGCTCATGTGAAATGTGATTGGTTGTATTCCGAGTTTCTTCAATATGGGATAACACAGGCGAGGGATTCCTTCGTAGACCAGCGCGCCATACCGGGGCGATCTCAAGAACGACGAGTTATCCCGCTGAGAGAACTGGCACGGCGTACCGGTCATGATATTCGCACATTAGCAGCGTGGGGAAAAAAAGGGTTACTGGATATTGGCAGCATGAGGAGTGGTTCGGGACGCCGATACTTGGTCGACACCAACGCACTGACGAGGCCTGCTCGAGCAGAAATAGAGAGGCGTCTTGGGAAACGCGAAGCCGCCGCCTGGCTAGGAATACCAGTGAGCGTCCTTGATTGCCTCCGGAACCTGGGACAATTTCCTTTGCTTCATCATCTCGCATCGCAATATGGTTTTCACGAGACAGACCTGTTGACGTTTAGACGGAGGATGCTCGCCCTAAGTCCACAAATTTCGGAACTAACATCTCCAAATGAAGTTATCAGCCTACAAGATCTGTTGCGCACATCGCGACTACACAGCACGGAACACAAGACTCAACTTCTTATTGCCTTCCTGACAGGTGAACTTACGTCAGTGGGCAGAACAGGAGAAAGCCTAGATCAAATATTCTTTGATAGAGGAACGATTGCAGCACTCGCGGTGGCAAGTCGATGCGTCATTGCCAAAGGGGCGCTCACCCACCGACAGGCAGCGCAGATAATTGGGTGCGACCAGCTGGTAATAAGTGGTTTACTTGAAAATAATTTCGTCAAAAATGTGGCAAGAGGTAAGACCACGCGTGTTGATGAAAACTCGGTTGCTCTGTTTGCCAAGAAATACGCACCGCTTGCTAGATGCGCTGAGGATTGGGCGACAAGTTCAGCCCATCTAAAACAACTTTGCAATCGAGCAAAAATCGGGATGCTTGACATCGTCCATCATGAGAACAGTCGATCCCCTTTTATCGAGCACCATAAAATTCCAAGTTTATATGAGGTATTTGTCGACGACCGCCGCGCCAGAGCCGCCCCAGCAACAAAAGAACTCAGACCGGACCCTGCTGATCAGGTCCGTGAATATCTCCAGGATTTGAGAGCTAGAGATCAACCCTTGCCATGGCACGGAGGAAATGTCAATAAGATTGCGATAGCTAGAGCTTGTGGCTTTGATCGCGACGTTTTCTATACCAATGAGGCAGCAATCAGACTTCTCCACACTGCGGTGCGCGAGGAGCGGCTTCGACGAATAGCCTCGGGTGAACCGGTGGATCCCCCTCTGGCTCGTTTAAAGAATTATTTGGACCGTTTACGGCGGAACGGCGAGTCACTCCCTATGTGGCAGTTGAAGCCGAACAGGAGTGCGATAGCAAAAAACGCCAGCGTCGATCGAGACCTTCTTTCAAATAGAGATACGGCGAGAAGGATGTTGGAGTCCTTCCTCAAAAAGCCTAAGCCTAGGTAGCCGCATTGCCTTCTGGCTTTGAAGGCCATGAAAACTTGCATCACATGCAAGCTTGTTTGGTTGAGCAGCAGGAACATCGCGGCTCTTGAACCCGCTAGCCCGCCTGGTAAGGCTTTGCACGGAGTTTCGGGAAAGTCTCAACTTGTGCGTCATTCTTTGGTGAAAGTCTCATCTTATGACGTCGGCTGGTTCCAGATTACAGTGGCAAGAACAATCGTAAGAGATTGATTTTATTAATTTTAATGTTTTACCTTGTCGATCAACCCACAGTTCCGCCGCTTTGACTAACACGCGGCGGAACAATCAAAGTCACTCCGCCGCGCTACCCGCGTAATTCCGCTGCCCACGCAGACGCTTCACGATCCGTCCCAACGCTCGCCACTGCTGCGAGATCAGACCATCGCCGTATGAACGACCCGAGCCGTGCGGCGCGGGTAGCTGATCGCGAATCCCGGTCGGCTCGACCGCGCGGTTCCACGATGCCGTGCGGAAAATCATGTCCCACCACGGAAACAGCACGCCGAAGTTGCAGCCATAAGCGGTGCCTTCATGCCCATACCCGATCGCATGATGACGGCGATGGAAAATCGGGCTGACGATCAGACGCTCCAGCAGCCATCCATACGGCAAACGCGCATTGACGTGCTGGATGCTCTGCATGAAATTGCTGACGGCAATCAACACGACGAACTGGTTCGGCTGCACACCGATAAACAGCGAGATCGACGCGAAAAACGCGGCCTGGATGATGTCGTCGAGAAAATGATTACGGTCGTCGGCCCACAGCGACATCTGCTGCTGGCTGTGATGCACCGCGTGCAATTCCCACCACACGCCGAAGCGATGTTGCCAGCGGTGATACCAGTAGCCCGCGAAATCGAGCAGCACGAGGTAGATCACGAACGACACGAACGGCTGATCGGTCACGCCCGGCCAGAGGCTGTCGATATCGATATTCGGTATGCCGTGAATCGCGATCAGACTCTGCCAATGATCGAACAGCGGCTGCAACATGAAGAAAAACGCAATGTTGATGATGCCGAGCTTCGCGATCCACGTGTAAATCACATCCGCGCGCAACGCCTTGCGGTTTTGCCACTGCTCGACGGGCCGCAGTGCTTCGAGCGGACGCAACGCGAGATACGTCACGCCAATTTCGAGCACGCCGACGATCACCCAGTACAGCGCGTCATAGGTGTCTTCGTCGTAGCCCATCAGGCCAAAGCGATAGAAGAACGGTTGCACGACATCGACGTACAACAGCGTCTGCAAAGCGGACACCATGTTGTCGAGTTGCGCGACGATTTCATGAAACATCAAAAAAAGCCTCGTGTTTTACCGGTTCTGCGATTGCCTGTTGAGCAGCAGTTTCAAAACGGATAACGCCGATTGAGCCGATTGCGCCGTCAATCAGTCAGGATTCGGCGCAATAACGGGTGCACGGTTGTCGAAAAAGATACCGTGCGGCGAGCGGCCAACAGCAATCGTATCGACCAGCTTGTGGGTCGTCATATCGATCACGCCGACATGCCGCGCGAAGCGGAAACCCACCCACAGGTAGCGCTTGTCCGGTGTCAGTTCCATGTCGTCCGGTCCGGGCATCAGGCCGGTGATGTCGCCGGTATTCGTAAGCGTCGTGTAGTCGATGATGCTGATCGTGCTGTCCACGCGGTTCGATACCACGACATGCTTGCCGTCGTCGAGATTGCGGAAGTTGTGCGCGCCGCGCCCCGTATGGATCTTCTTGACGATCTGCTGCTTGCGCCAGTCCACCACGGTCACGTCGTCCTCGCCGGTCATGCCGACCAGCAGGTAGTGGTCGCCAGGCGTCATCCACAAGCCTGCGGGCTCGTTGCCTACGTGCATTTTCCACAGCACGGTTTGCGTCGGCAGATCGATCGCGGCGAGTTCGCCGGAGTCCTGCAGCGTGACGAACACCGTACGGTTATCGGAGGCGAACGTCATGTGGCTCGGCGTTTTCGCAAGTTCGATGTGCTTCGCCAGCGTCATATTCGCGCCGTCATAGCGATAGATATCGACGCGGTCCATGCGCAACGCAGCCGTGACGAACCACTTGTGATCCGGCGAGAAACCGAGTTGATACGGGTCCTCGATATCCGGCACCGTGCGTTGCACCTTGCCGCTGTGCGGGTCGACGAACATCAGGTTGTTCGACACCGAATCGGCGACGATCAGCGAATTGCCGTCGGGCGTGATCATCAGGTGATGCGGTTCCTTGCCGGTCGGCTCCGTGCCGACCACCTTGTGCGTGACAGGGTCGATCAGCGTGAGTTGCGCTTCACCTGAATCGAGCACGATCACGCGGTCGGCGGCATAGGCGCCATTCGTGATGGCCAGCATGCCGCATAGCGATGCAGCGAGCGCTCCGATCCTTGTAATGGAAACGATAGAAAATGGCATGGGGATCGTATTCACGCGGAAGAAAACAGAAGTGGAATGTAATGAACATGTCGGACATTCGTCGGATAACCGCCGTTGTCGAGACCATCACACTCTCTAACGTTTATACCGACGTTACCGATGACAAAAAACGCGCGCCGGAGGCAGAAATTGCCGCGACAAACCGGCAGCGGCAAAGTGCGTGTTTTTTGTGCGCGAAAGACGGCGTTCAATATACCGGCGGCGTCTTACAGGAGGCGTACGCACCTGAAATTTGCGCTAAGAATTCGCAAGATTTAAAGTCGCGCCGACGATGCAACGTGCCGCGATATTCGGCCGTACTGGTCGGGTAACGTTGCGCGCGATTTAGTTAGGAATACGGAACTGATGCCGATCTGATGCGTGAACTATCGCGCGCTCCGATTTGACCACCGGGTCAAGCGCCGATCAGACATTCCGCAGCCGCGCCCAGGCGGGCGCGGCTATAAGAGAAGCGAGATGCCCCGCGTCAAATCGGCGTCAACACCGGCTCGCCTGCAAAGTGCCGCTTCGCGTTGTTCAGAAAGTTATCGACCGATGCCGTGATTGCTTCCGGCGAGCGCCCGGCCAGATGCGGTGTCAACACGACATTGCGCAAGGCCAGCAGCGCTTGCGGCGGATTCGGCTCGCCCTCGTACACATCGAGACCCGCGCCGGCAATCGTCCCGCTAGTCAGCGCCTGCGCGAGCGCGGCGGTATCGACCACACTGCCCCGCGACACGTTGACGACAAACCCTTGCGGACCCAGCGCCTCCAGCACCTTCGCGTCGATCAGATGATGCGTGCCCGCACCGCCCGGCGTCGCCACCACCAGAAAGTCGCTCCACTGCGCGAGCGCTGTCACGCTGTCGAAGTAGCGCAGCGGCGACCCTTCGCGCGGCTGGCGATTGTGATAGCCGATTTCCATGTCGAACCCGGCACCGCGCCGCGCCACCTTCTCGCCGATATTGCCCAGCCCGAGAATGCCCAGCCGCTTGCCGGAAATGTTCGGGCGCAACGGCAGTTCGTCGCGCCAGACGCCATCGCGCGTGGCCCGATCGAGATAAGGCATGTCGCGCACCACCGCGAGCAGCAACGCGAACGCGTGATCGGCGACGCAACTGTCGTTGGTGCCCGCACCGTTGATGAGCACGATTCCGCGCGAACGGGCGTGGTCGACGGGAAGGTTTTCGTAGCCCGCGCCGATCGCGCTGAGCAGTTCGACCTGCGGCAACTGGTCGATTTCCGCAGCGGTGACGCCGGTCCCGCCGTTGGTCAGCACCGCGCGGATCGTGGCGCCGTGGTCGGCAATCGCGGCGGCGCGCCGGTCGGTGTCGGGGGCATAAATGACGTCGAAGTCCGCGCCGATTTTGGCGAGACTCTCGTCGTTCAGATGGATCAGGACCAGCAGGGATGGCTTCATGACGGCGCTTTTTCTTGACTGCGTTGATGGACGAAATCCGGGACGGCCGAGTTTAACAAGGCTCCTGAAGGCTTGCTGGCCGCCTGGGTCGCAACGCGCGGTTTTCGGCACCCGTCGAGATGGTTTGAAGCGGACGGGGCCGCTTTAGAACCAACCCTCGGCTCGACAACCCTTACGAGCCTCAAATCCGTTGAACCCCGGCCGTTATTCCGTTGAGAGAACGTTGAGAGAAACCGAGCAAAATCATGCACTCCACGCGTTTCTTTTCGTTGAACGCCCAAGCCGCCTTAAAATAGCCGCAATTCCGCTTACGAGAACCCCATGCTGGATATCCTTGCACGCGGCTCCACGCCCGACGATGGCGCCCCGAAGAACGTCTCCACCGGAGACGACTCCGAGATGTTCGAACTCGCGCCGGTCTCGCTGTGGCTCGAAGATTTCAGCGCTGTACGCGCATTGTTCGACGGATGGCGAGCCGACGGCGTGACCGATCTGCGCGCCCATTTCGCCGCCGACCCGGAGCGGGTTGCCGAATGCGCGCACAGCATCCGCGTGATCAAGGTCAACCAGAAGACGCTGACTCAGTTCGAAGCCGCCGACTTCGACGCGCTGACCGGCAATCTCGCGTCGGTGTTCCGCGACGACATGCTGCAGACCCATCTCGAAGAGCTTTGCCAGTTGTGGGAAGGCAAATCGCAGTTCACGAGCCACACGGTCAACTACACGCTGGGCGGCCGGCGCCTCGACGTGCTGCTCAAGGGCGTGGTGTTGCCGGGCCACGAAGGCAACTGGGACCGCGTGCTGGTGTCGGTTGAAGACATTACGGAACTCGAAGGCGCACGGCACCGCGTGACGCTCGCGGAACAGTACGTGCGCGGTTTGTTCGAACACTCGCCGGTGTCGCTGTGGGTCGAGGATTTCAGTGCGGTCAAACGTCTGCTCGACGATGCGCGCGCGGCCGGCATCAACGACTTCCGCGTGTTTACCGACGTGCACCCGGAGTTTGTCGAACGCTGCATGCAGGAGATTCACGTGCTCGACGTGAACCAGCACACACTCGACATGTTCGCCGCCAAAGACAAAAAAACGCTATTGGCGCACCTGCCGAGCGTATTTCGGGACGACATGCGTCCGCATTTTCGCGAGCAGCTGATCGACCTGTGGGACAACAAGCTGTTCCAGCAGCGCGAAGTGCTCAACTATTCGCTCGACGGCAGCGAGGTCCACGTTCACCTGCAATTCTCGGTGCTGCCGGGGCATGAACAGAGTTGGGACCTGGTGCTGGTCGCACTCACGGACATCACCGCGCGCAAGAAGGCCGAAGCCTACCTGGAATTCCTCGGCAAACACGACGTGCTGACCAAGCTGCGCAACCGCTCTTTTTACGTCGACGAACTGAACCGGCTCGAACGCAAAGGTCCGTGGCCGGTGACGATCATCATGGCGGACCTGAACGGTCTGAAACGCGTGAACGATCAGCTCGGCCACGCCGCCGGCGACGCGCTGCTGCGGCGTGCCGGCGAAGTGCTCGCGAAGGCGATGGAAGCGCCGTTCCACGCGGCGCGGATCGGCGGAGACGAATTTGCGATCCTGATGCCGGACACCGACGAACGCGGCGGCGCGGCGATGATCGACTCGATCCGCCAACTGGTGGAAATGAACAACCAGTTCTATCCGGGCTCGCCGCTGAGCTTCTCGATGGGCGCGGCGACCTGTCAGCGCGGCGACAGGCTCGAAGCGGGCGTGCAGCGCGCCGATCTGCTGATGTATGAAGAGAAACGCCTGCACTATGCGAACCAGCCGTCGACGAACGCCGGCGACAGTTCGAAGTAGAAAGCGGATTCGAAGCAGGTCCGCCCGCTCAGTTCCCCGACCCCGGCAATTTGGCGGCCAGCAGATCGACCTTCGTGATGCTCGGCGGCGACGCCAGCAGCTCGCCGGCCTTCGCCATCAACGCGGCCGCGACTTTGCCGTTCAGATGTGCGTCACGGCCGGCTTCGTCGGGAAAGGCGTCGAAAATACCGAACGTGGACGGCCCCATCTTCAACGCGAACCAGGCAGTCGTCGCGGGCTCGTCTTCGACGAGCGGCAGGCCGCTGAGCAGAAAAGCCTCGACGTCCTTTTCCTTGCCGGGCTTCGCTTCGAGATGCACGTACAACGCGAGTTTGACCATGACGCGGCTCCTGAGGTGAGACGAAGGGAATGGGTCCGCCTTGCTGTTTTTTTCAGGTTATATGCAACGCGGGACACGCCGGCAAACGCTGGTCTGCCGTCAAAAAAGTATAGGCCCGCGTTGGACAGAACACGGGCAACTTCATAACGAAGGGCACACGTCTGAAGCAGGTTTGATGCTCGAGGGCCGTACACATCCTGCACCCGCACACGCCCCCTCTTTCGCCGAGCGCCTTCAAACCGCAGTCACATAGCGCGCAACCGGCTTCACCACGCGCGGCGGCGGCGCATCGTAGACCGTGCGCATGCGTTTGACTTCATCCACCGGACTCAGACCGAACAGACGCTTGAACTCGCGGCTGAATTGCGACGCGCTCTCATAACCGACCCGCGCCGCTGCCGCACCCGCGTTCAGACCATCCTGCACCATCAACAAACGCGCGTGATGCAGGCGCGTGGTCTTCACGTATTGCATCGGCGAAGTCGCGGTCACGGCCTTGAATTGCGCATGGAACACGGCGAGGCTCATGCCGGCTTCGGAAGCAAGCGTATCGACATCGAGCTGCCCGTGATAGTCGGCGTGAATGCGGCGCAGCGCCTTCGCGATGCGGCCAAAATGATTCTGATGCGTGAGCGCCGCGCGAATCGCGTCGCCCTGCTCGCCCGTCAGCACGCGATAACAGATTTCCCGCACCACCCCCGGCGCGAGAATGCGTGCATCGAGCGGCGATGCCAACGCTTCCATCAGACGCTGCACTGCGCTGCTGAGCGCCGGGTCGAGCGGCGTCGAATAGATGCCGACCGGCTCGTTCTGCGTCGCGCCCTGCGATTCGTTGAGCGCCATCAACAACTCGGCCACCATCGTCAGATCGACGCGCACCGAGATCGCCAGAAACGGTTCTTCGGGGCTCGCCTCGGTTTCGCATTCGAACGGCAGCGGCACCGACAGCACGAGATATTGTTGCGCGTCATACTGGAACGTCTGATCGCCGAGAAAACCGCGCTTGCGGCCCTGGCAGACGATCACGATGCTCGGCTCGTACATCACCGGCATGCGCGGCATCGGCGTGTTGGCGCGCATCAGACTGACGCCCTCCAGGCTCGACCGTGTAAAGCCCGGCGTGGGCGCGAGCAGGTCGAATAATTCGACCAGACGCTGCTGCGCGGAATCGGCGTTGACGGGTGCTGCGGAATGGGTTGACATGACGGTATGGTGACCAGCAAGAGAATAATGCTTGAAATTTAGCATCAAACAACCTACAGCGCTTCTCGCCAGGAGTTTTAGGCAAATCTTCAAGACATTCAGGTATTCCCGGAGTCGCGACCCGATCCTATTATGGGAACCCTGCCGGATCAATCTTTCCGCGCTGCGCCGGGCCCGGCTGTCAATTCACGCTTCGGCGAATTCGTCAGCCACCGTCTGCGCCGTGATCCCGGTTCATGTCGAGGCCGGCGTCCGCATCGCGTGTTTTTCTCTCTGCGTTTGCCGATTGCCCGGACCTCGCGCCATCTTCATCTTCTTTGCTGGAGCTACCCATGAGCACGACTTATGCCTATGCAGCGACCGACGCTACCGCGCCGCTCGCCCCGTTCGAAATCCAGCGTCGCGAACTGCGCGCCCATGACGTGCAGATGGAAGTCCTGTTTTGCGGCGTGTGCCATTCCGATCTGCATCAGGCGCGCAATGAGTGGAAAAACACTGTGTTTCCGGTGGTGCCGGGCCACGAGATCGTCGGCCGCGTGACCGCTGTCGGGCCGGACGTGACAAAGTACAAGGCAGGCGATCTGGTGGGCGTCGGCTGTCTGGTCGATTCGTGCCGCACGTGTGCGAGTTGCAAGGAAGATCTCGAACAGTATTGCGAAAACGGTTTTGTCGGCACGTATAACGGCGTCGACAAGGTCGATGGTCAGATCACTTTCGGTGGCTATTCGACGCAACTGGTCGTCGACGAAGAATTCACGTTGCGTGTGCCGGAGAATCTCGACCCGGCGGGCGCCGCTCCGCTGTTGTGCGCGGGCATTACCACGTATTCGCCGCTGCGCACGTGGGGTGCGGGTCCTGGCAAGAAGGTCGGCATTGTCGGCCTCGGCGGCCTCGGTCATATGGGCGTGAAGCTGGCTCGCGCAATGGGCGCGCATGTCGTGCTGTTCACGACGTCGCCGTCGAAGATCGAAGACGCGAAGCGGCTTGGCGCGCACGAAGTGGTTATTTCGAAGAATGCCGCCGAGATGGAAGCGCATGCGAACAGCTTCGATCTGATCGTCAATACGGTGGCTGCGCAGCACGATCTGAATCCGTTTTTGACGCTACTCAAGCGTGATGGAACGATGACGCTGGTCGGTGCGCCGGAGCACGATCATCCGTCGCCGCAGGTTTTCAATCTGATCATGAAGCGTCGCCGTCTGGCTGGCTCGCTGATTGGCGGCATTGCCGAGACGCAGGAAATGCTGGATTTCTGCGGTGAACATGGAATTACTTCGGATGTCGAGGTGATTCCGATGCAGGGGATCAATGAGGCTTATGAACGGATGCTGAAGAGTGATGTCAAGTATCGGTTTGTGATTGATCTGGATTCTTTGCGGAAGTGATGTAGAGGTTTGGGTTTGGGCCTGCGCGGCGGCGGTTTTTTGTTGGCCCGCTGCTGCGTGGGGCTGTTTTTTGTTTTTCGCTTTTTTGGTTGTGCTTTTTGCGTGTTGGCCTTTCCTTGAAGTCACGGTGGTCTATTAGCACTGCCCCTGTGCGGGGCGGCACTCACTTTCTTTGCCGCCGCAAAGAAAGTAAGCAAAGAAAGCGGGCTCACACCGCTAACCATTAAGCGGGTCCCCTGGCTTGGAGGGGGTAGTGGTACATCTGGAATCCGTGCACTCGCACATTCCGCTTTAGTGACACAGCCATCATTCCCTCCCACTCCGCACTGCGTGCGTCGCGGACGGGTTTGCGTGGGAAACCGGTCGAGTTTCCGCGTAGCGAAGCTGGTGGTCGCCTTCAAAACCGAAGAATAAAAAATGCGTAAGAACCAGTCCCTGGTTCCTGGCGCTCGAAGTTCCGTTCGAATTGAAATAAGGCATCTGCGCCCCGCGAATTACGCGTCGGCGCGCGAAGCGCCGCCGGAAGAATGACTGCTTTGTCACGAACGCGGAGTGTGCGGGAGCACAGATTCCAGATGCACCACTGCCCCCTCCAAGCCAGGGGACCCGCTTAATGGTTAGCGGTGTGAGCCCGCTTTCTTTGCTTACTTTCTTTGCGGCGGCAAAGAAAGTAAGTGCCGCCCCGCACAGGGGCAACGCTAATAGACCACCGTGAATTCAAGGAAAGGCCAACAACAACAAACCCGAAACCCCGCTGCAAAAAAAGCAAAACCCCAAAACCGGAGCAACCAATGATCGACAGAATAACCGCCATGCGCACATTCATCCGAATCGTGGACACCAACAGCTTCACCCGCGCAGCGGAGTCCCTAAACATCCCGCGAGCGACGGCGACCACGATCGTCCAGAACCTGGAAGCCCTGCTGGGCACAGCATTACTCGCCCGCACAACGCGACGTTTAAGCGTCACACCAGAAGGTGCCGCCTACTACGAACGCTGTGCGCAGATCCTCGCGGACATCGACGATATGGAAGCAAGCATCCGTCACGCAACGGATAATCTCACGGGTCGCCTGCGCATCGAAATACCGGGCGCGGTGGCAAGCGCAATCGTGCTGCCGGCACTGGACGACTTCCACGCGCGCTATCCGAACCTGGATCTGGCAATCGGCATCAGCAATCGCACGGTCGATCTGATCTCCGAAGCAATCGACTGCAGTATCCAGCTCGGCGAATTGCCCGACTCGAATCTCGTGGCGCGACAGCTAGGCACGCTCGAACACGTGACCTGCGCAAGTCCCGCGTACCTGGCGCGGCAAGGCACACCTGTCGATATCGACGATCTGCGCGGACACGTAGCGGTCAATTGCATGTCGCCGCATAACGGCCGCGAAGTGGATTTCGATTTCGAAGTGGACGGAGAAGCACAAAGCGTCAAGGTAAAAGGCTTCGTGAAGGTCAGCGACGAACAGGCGTATCTCACCTGCGGATTGCAAGGCCTCGGCCTCATCCAACCCGCGCGGATCGCAGCCCAGCCCTACCTCGACTCGGGATTACTGCGCGAAGTTCTGCCGCAATGGAAACCCGTGCCGATGCCGGTCTCGGTCGCGTATGTGAAGAACCGCCGGGTCTCGCCGCGCGTGCGGGCTTTCGTCGACTGGCTCGCGGAGTTGTTTGAAAAGGCGGAACACGTCGATCAGGATCTCACGCGCGTGCGCCAGTTGTTGCGCGGCCTGCATCCCGCCTGAGGCGGGTTAACTAAGGTTTCAATGCAGGCACGCGCCGCACGAACTCACGCGGCTCAGCGCATCAATTCGATAATTTGACCGGCACCGGCCGCGTCAGCAGATCAACGTAGAAATCGAAAAAGGCTGGATTGTCGAAGCGTTTGACGATCGTCATCTTCTGCAAACCCGCCGGCGGCGAACTCGTATAACCCGTTGCCTTGCCGTCATTGGCGCCAAAACTCGTATCCACGTCCACCCACTCGTCGACCGTCTGCGTCGCGAACGAAGGATGCATCAGATAAGCGAGCGTCAGTGTGTCCCAGATATTCGTCGTGTAGTCCGGATTGGTTTCGAAACCATTCTTGCCGTCGAAACCATAGCCGTTCAACGTCTTGAACAATTGCGTGATGATGGTCTGCTTCGCCGGATCATGCGCAACCCGGTCGTAAAGCGCCTTGTCCATTTTGACGGTGTCCGTCACGTCGAGCGGCACGACCACCTGTTTGATCGGCAGATGCAATACCGTCTTTGCTGCCTCCGGGTCGAACCACCAGTTGAATTCGGCAGTCGGCGTCGTGTTGCCAGGTACGTCGATCGCGCCGCCCATGTAGATGATCTGCTTGATCAACGGCACGATCTCGGGATGCTGACGTGTTGCGAGTGCAATGTTGGTCAGCGGGCCGATGGCCAGGATCGTCACTTCGCCGGGATATTGCTTGACCGAATCGACAATGAAATCGACCGCGCTTTTGCCTTGCACTTTGGTGTGCGTCGCGAAACCGTCGGGCGGCGCAACGAGGTCGCTGTCGGATGCCGGCTCGGGCGTACTCCACGCACCGAGATAACCGTCACCACCGGGGAATTGTTTCAGTTCGGCCTGAATCGTCGCGAAGTCATGCGATAAAGCGTAATTGGCGCCCGCATAAACGCCGATCTGATTTTCCACACCGAGCCGTTCGACGGATTTCAGTGCATCCGCGACGCCCTGTTTCAGCCATTGATTACCGGACACGACCGTAATACCGAGTACTTTCAGCGAGCCTTGTGCCTGTAATTGCGCGGCCATGACGCCGAGCTGGCCGTCGTCGCTCAGCGTGTTGTAATCGCTGTCGATAATTACTTTGGGTGCGTTATCAGGTGCGTTGAGTTCATTGCCGCCGCACGCTGAGATACTTATAACGGTCATTACGCTTGCTACACAGGTGAGTGCCAGGAAAACTCGTCTCACTGATGTCTCCTTTTTATCGTGTCGTGTCACGCCGCAGTGCCATGCGGGTAAGGAAAATCATCATAGACGTAAACTTGATGAAATCAAATCGTCATGGTCGTTGAGTTATTGATGAGATCAGAATAACGATGACGCAAACGCGCCGCCCAATACCAGGGATGACTAATGAACGATGCGTAACGGGACAAAAATAATGAGAACAGCCAAAGACTCGCGCCAACAACCGCGCAATAAAAGCGCGCCGCCAGAATAGCGGCGCGCGAGATCAAACCTTCACACTTACTGCGATTCTTCCGCCCACACGGCGTTCTTCTCGCGAGCCATCAGCGCCGTCGACGCCGCAGGCCCGAACGTCCCCGCCGTATAACCGCGCGGCCGTTCGCCCGACTTGGCCCAGCCTTCCAGAATCGGTTCGGCCCATGCCCATGCGGCTTCCAGTTCGTCGCGGCGCATGAAGTGAGTGAGGCGTCCGCGAATCACGTCGATCAGCAAACGCTCGTACGCTTCCGCGCGACGCTCGGTGAACGCCTGCTGCAAATCCAGATTCAGGCTCACCGGCAGCATATGCATGCCGCTGCCCGGCTCCTTCGCGAGCATCTGCAACTGGATCGATTCTTCCGGCTGCAGCTGGATCACGAGTTTGTTGCCATAGTTGCGGCCACCGCTCGGAATGATCGAGAACGGCAACTCGGAGAACTCGATGACGATCTCCGACACCTTCTTCTGCATCCGCTTGCCGGTGCGCAGGAAAAACGGCACGTTGGCCCAGCGCCAGTTGTTGATATGTGCGCGCAACGCGACGAAGGTTTCGGCACGGCTGCCGGCCGGCACGTTGTCTTCTTCGAGGTAGCCTTTCACCGCCTCGCCGTCGACCGCGCCTGCGGTGTACTGACCGCGCACGGTATCGCGCGAAATATCTTCGGCAGTCATCGGACGCAGCGAGCGCAGCACCTTCAGCTTTTCATCGCGGACCGCATCCGGGTCGAGCGACACGGGCGGCTCCATTGCGACGATGCACAGCAGTTGCAGCAGGTGGTTCTGCACCATGTCGCGCAGCGCGCCGGTCTTGTCGTAGAAACCCGCGCGGCTGCCCACGCCGACCGTTTCCGCGACCGTGATCTGCACGCTCTTGATATACGGAGCCTGCCACAGCGGCCCGAAAATCGGATTGCCGAAGCGCAGCACCATCAGGTTCTGCACGGTTTCCTTGCCGAGGTAGTGGTCGATCCGGTAAATCTGCGCTTCGTTGAAGTGCTTGCCGACCGCTGTGTTGATTTCCTGCGCGGACGCCAGATCGTGACCGAGCGGCTTCTCGAGCACGACGCGCGAATTCTCGTCGACCAGCCCCGCCGACGAAAGGTTGTCGCAGATATTCGTGAACAGATCCGGTGACGTCGCGAGATAGAACACGCGGCGCACGCCTTCGCGCGACACTTCTTTCAGGCGCTGGTAGTCGTCGATCGAATCGACGTCCATCCGCACGTATTCGAACAGCGCCATGAATTTGTCCCATGCAGCAGCATCGAACGCTTTCTTTTCGATGAAGGGCTTGGCCTTCGCTTCCATGAATTCGTTGATGTATTCGTCACGCGACCACGGCTTGCGGCCAATCGTGAGAATGCGGGTGTCCGGCGGCAGGTTGCAATGCAGATGCGCCATGTAGAGCGCGGGCAGCAGCTTGCGAAACGACAGGTCGCCGGTGCCGCCGAAAATGATCATGTCGAGCGGCAAATCGGGAGTGGCAGAAGCGTGTTGGGTCGTCATAGCGCGGTCGCAGCGTCGTGATGAAGAAGGCGTCGGTCAAAGGACAGAAAAAGTCTGGCGCGGTAGCCGCACAAAAAGCTGCAAATAACGGCATCCGGCACCGGCACTTTTTTCTGGCAAACGCCTATGGTGCAACTTTTTGGGATTGTTTGCACGGCAACATGTGCCTCAGGTTGGCGCAATTTGCCAACCTGGCGGACAGGCGGTTGTTTTTAAGGCATTTTTTAAGGCGCGCGGAGAATGAAATTCAGCTGACTAATGTGTGCGTGCGGTCTGCCCACTGATCCTCACCTTTGGATCTGCGAAGACCGCACGCGGCGCCCCATCCCGAACGCTTATTGCGACGCGCCCTGATCGCCGTTCTTGCCGCCATCCTTCTTGCCGCCCTTGAACATCGCGCGACACGGCGGGCTCAGTTCGTCGAGGTGCTGCTTCATGCAGGCAGTGATCTTCTCTTTGTTCGGGATCTCGGCCGCGCAGAAATGCATCGCGTCGCCGCGACAGGCTTTCGCCTGTTCGTCCTCACTCGCGGCGCTCGCCGGGCTGGCGGCTCCGAGGACGACAAGGCTGGCAGCAAACAGGCAATAGATTCGATTCATGTCAGGTCCGGTATTGCAGATGTCGACGAAATCACATGAGCAGAAAACGGGCCTGAACACTGTGCCTGGCTCGCCTATGCCGACGTCCGCTTCAGCGTCATGCCCCGCCCCGCGTAAAACCTGGCCGCCATGGCAAACGGCAGATACACGTCGGCCTGATGCGGCGCGATGCCCGAAGGATTGTGAAACCACACGCCGTCGCGATCGCGTCCGTGCAGCAGGATCAGATGACCGCCCTGCCGCTGGTTCGGCCGCTCGGGATAACGAATCTCCGCACTCACCGAAATGATAGCCAGGGTATCGGCGTTCAACCGCGCCGCGATCTCTTCGAGCGACACCTGCGGCAGCACCTCGACCTCGATCCCGAACGCGCCGCGCGACCAGTCGGCGAACGGCTGGTAAATCAATCCGTCGACGCCGCCGTCCTCGCGCATCCGGTACACGCCGTGTTGCAGGGCTTCATCGAGTAACGCGGCGCGCGGTGCATGCGCGACACCCCAATAATCGAGCGCGGATTCGAGACATGTCAAACCGCACAGGCGTTTGGCCCAGAAGCGATAGCGCTCCGGGTCGGCGAAACCGCTCCTGCGCCAGTGCGGATCGTCGCACGGATCGCCCTGCCGCTCGACGATATGGCGAACCCACTCGGGGCTGCCCCATTGCGTGTAATACGGTACGCCTGTGTGGCGCAGTGCCGGTTCGTTCATCGATTGCGTTGAGCGTGAATGGCCAAAAATTGCTAATAGATGCTTTTACATTCACAGCATGCTGCGAGGCCGCTGCATCGTGCCGTCGAAGAAACGCTGCAATCGGAACGCGGACAAATCGAGCGAAGGCTTGCCGCCATCGTTCATCTCCGCGAGCAGCTTGCCGACGATCGGCCCCATCGCGAAACCGTGTCCGCAAAAGCCGGTGGCGATCGTCAGCCCGCTGACCTGCGGCGGCGCATCGATCACCGGGATGCCGTCGGGCAGCACGTCGATCAGCCCAGCCCAGGATTCGACCACCTGCGCGTCCTTCAGCGCCGGGAACAACGCGCGCAATTTTTTCAACGCGCTCGGCGCCTGGCTCGCATTCGGCTGCGGATGCGGATCACGCGGATACAGCACGCGCTCGGCTTCGGGCACGCCGCCCGGCAGACGCTCGCGCAGATCGCGCAAACACGCGCCGTTCAGATGGAAACTGAACTTCTCGCGCTGCTTCCACAATTCGGGCAAGAACCACTTGAGCGCGCGGAAATGGCCGAGCGTCATGTCGACGTCGACCTGCATATCGTCGGCAAGGTTGATCGCGCCGTTCGCGCGTTGCCGCACGCCGAGGCCGTGCCCCCAGAACGTGGACGCAGTGATCTGCGGCAGCGGATTGGTGCGCGAACAGGTGCCGCGCACGACCTGCTGCGGCAATTCCAGACCGAGCGTTCTGAGCAGCTTCCAGCTGCTGGCGCCCGCCGCACAGATGAAGCGCGAGGTGCGCACCGTGCCCCGCTCGGTGACCACGCCCGCAATCGCGCCGCCCGCACGCTCGACGCCGACCACGCCGCATCCTTCGAAAAACAATGCGCCGGCCTCGGCGGCGCGCGCGGCGAACGCGGCGGTGGCGCGGCGCGGTTCGGCCTGGCCGTCGCTCGGCGTGTAGAGGCCGCCGAGCGCCGGACCTTGCATGCCGGTCACGACGGCGTCGATCTGCTTGCGATCGAGCGTGCGGGTGTCGAGCCCGTATTGGCGCGCGACGTCCATCCATTGCTGGAACGACGCCCACTCTTCTTCATCGGAAGCCACGTAGAGGCAGCCGCCCTGACGCCACTCCAGATCGAAATTCAGCTCGCTTTCGAGTTCTTTCCAGAGCGGGATGCTCGCCATCATCAGCGGCACTTCGGCGGCTTCGCGGCCCTGCTGACGCACGAAACCCCATGCCCGCGACGACTGCTGGCCGGCAATCCGCGATTTATCGAGCACCACCACCGAGAGGCCGCGGCGCGCAAGATACCAGGCGGCCGCGCAGCCCATGATGCCCGCGCCGGCGATCACGACATCGGCCTGTTTCGGAAACGGTTGATCGGCAGAGGTGAAGTTTGCGTGCAGCGGGTAAGTCGTGGTCATCTGGCGGGGCCGGTTTTAAATGTGGGCGTAATCTTCGCAGGCGAGTCGCTTGTCTGCAATGCCGCCGCACCGGAAGTCTGCGGAGATGGAGAACCTGGCGAGATCGACAACGCCATCGGAACGCGGCAGAGTAACCCGCAAAGCCTTACCAGAAGGGCTTTCGAGTCACGACTAAAATCTCACCCCATTTATTCGTTAAACAGATATTCGTCTTTTATTCGTCTCACAGATATTTAGAAAAATATTCGTGAGACGAATATTTGACAAATATTCGTTTGACGAATAAATTGCATTTATTCGTCTCACGGATAATCCGTCATGCTCCATCTCATCGCCACCCCTAACCAGATCGCCCAGCTGCTCGCCGCGAGCCGCCGGCAAGCCGGTCTCACGCAGGCTGACGCGGCCGCGCGCATCGGCGTCAGTCAGAGCCGCATTTCAGCGCTGGAAACCGACGCCGGTTCGCTCACCGTCGCGCAATTGCTGGCGCTCTCCGGCATCTACGGGCTGCAGTTGCAGGTGCGCGACAAGAGCCAGCCGCAGCCCGACCCGACTCCGCTGATCGAGTGGTGAGCATGGGTCGCCCTACTCATTCGCAGGCGTTGTCGGTGTGGGCCAATGGCGAGCGTGTCGGCGTCTGGCGCCTGCCCGCGCGCGGGCCGATGGAGTTCGCGTACGACCCCGCGTGGGTCGAATCGGCGGCGGGTCGCCCGCTGTCGCTGTCGCTGCCATTCACACCTGGCAACATGGCGCAAAAAGGCCCGCGCGTGCTGAATTACTTCGACAATCTGCTGCCCGACAGCGAGGCGATCCGCAAACGTATCGCCCAGCGCTATCAGACCGACACGCTCGATGCGTTCGACCTGCTGCAGGCCATCGGCCGCGACTGTGTGGGCGCGGTCCAGCTCCTGCCCGAAGACGATGCGCCGGTAGGGGTCGACCGGATCGAAGGTACGCCGCTATCCGACAGCGAGATCGAAGCGATGCTGGCGCGCACGGTCAGCACGCCGCCAATCGGCGCCCACGACGAGCCGGACGACGATTTCCGCATCTCGCTGGCCGGCGCGCAGGAGAAAACCGCGCTGCTGTGGCACGACGGCAAATGGCAGCGCCCGCACGGCGCGACGCCGACCACGCATATTTTCAAGCTGCCGCTGGGGCTGGTCGGCAACAAGCT
Organism: Paraburkholderia fungorum; assembly: GCF_900099835.1. NCBI lineage: Bacteria > Pseudomonadati > Pseudomonadota > Betaproteobacteria > Burkholderiales > Burkholderiaceae > Paraburkholderia > Paraburkholderia fungorum. The sequence continues at coordinate 1,026,210 of NZ_FNKP01000002.1, read as the reverse complement.
CGCCGACCTCAGCACGTCGGTGGAAAACGAGTGGCTGTGTCTGCGGATTCTGCGTGCATACGGGTTGCCGGTCGCGAATACGGAAATCATGACGTTCGGCAAGCAGCGCGTGTTGAGCGTCGAACGCTTCGACCGGCAGATGCATTCGAGCGGCCAATGGCTGCTGCGTCTGCCGCAGGAGGACTTCTGCCAGGTGTACGGCGTGCCCTCGCATCGCAAGTATGAAAACGAAGGTGGCCCCGGCGTGCTCGACCTCGCGCGGATTCTTCAGCAATCGGTGACGTCGCGGCAGGACATCGAAACGCTGCTCGCCAGCCAGATTCTGTTCTGGATGCTGGCCGCACCCGACGGCCACGCCAAAAACTTCAGCATCCGCCTGCTGGCGGGCGGCCAATACCGGCTGACGCCGCTTTACGACGTGATGTCGATCTGGCCGGTGGAAGGCAGCGGCCCCAACCAGTGGTCGTGGTTCAAGGCCCGGCTCGCGATGGGCATGTGGTCGCGCAGCAAACACGACGCGTTTCGCGACGTGCAACGGCGCCATTTCAACACGATGGCGCTGAAATGCTCGTACGGCGCGAGCGCGGAACCGTTGATCCAGCGGCTGATCGACGAAACGCCCAAGGTAATCGAGCGGGTATCGGCGGAATTGCCTGAACGGTTTCCAGCGCGGGTCGCCGAGCGGATTTTCAAAGGACTGAAAAACTCGGCCGCCAAGCTCGAAAAAATGCCGCCCGAATGAATCGATCCAATGCGTTCAGGAGTCAAATAGTGCTCAAACAGTCGGCATATCGCGCTCGTACGGCATATTCTTCACAGATGGGACACCGTTAATCGGTAAAATACGCACGATGCCAAATACATAAAAATGCCGGAATTGTCTGTCACGCGTTTTGCCGGGTCGGGCTCAATGGCAATTCGGCAAAAACATAAACCGCGATACTTTTTACGGTACATTTGCTGTCCCCCTGCGTAGCTCATCCATGCGCATTGCTTGTGCGTGGAGAGGCCGCGCCTGCACTATCGCTTCCCCCAGTACCCTTTAAGACGGCGGATTTTCACGCAGTATGACCAACGAAACACTCTCACCTGACGCCATCGCGGTCGCCGAGCGCGTACGCGAATTGATGAGCCGGCATGGAATCGGCAAACGTCAGCAAACCACTGAGCTGTGCCGGATCCTCGATCTGAGTTTTTCACAGGGACACCGCAAGCTGCGCGGCAACAGCCCGTGGACCCTGTCGCAGATCAAAAAGGTCGCCGAGGTGTTCGGCGAACCGGCGGCTCAGCTGTTCGGCGCACAATCGCTCGATCCGGGCATGGTCGGCGCGATCGCGCAGGAAGCCGTGTTCTGCATCGGCGCAATCGAACTGGCGTGCACCGCCTGGGTCGGTGCGGCGCTCGAAGCGGGCAGCCGCCCGGAATTCGTCGCGTATTCGCGGCTCGGCCAATGGCGCGTCGCGCGTCACGACGGCACGCTTTACCAGAGCGCATACGAAGTCCACAAGATCGAGATTTATCCGCGCCGCGCTGAAACCGACAAGCCGACTATTGCCGTGGTCGACGACGATCAGGCCAGCGCCGACAACCTGCGCGACTATCTGGAGCGCAGCGGCTTCGCGGCGGTGGCGATTTACGGGCTGGCGTCGTTTGCCGAGCAACTGCAAACGCAGGTATTCGACGGCATCGTGATCGACTGGCTGTTCGGCGCGCAAACCTCGGCGGCCGCGATTCGCGCGGTGCGAGCGTCGGAAAACCCGGACGCGCCGATCTTCGTGCTGACCGGCGAATTGCTGACCGGCAAGGCCAGCGAATCGGAAATCAGTCAGGTCATCCGCAATTTCGACGTCGCGTGCTATGAAAAGCCCGCGCGCATGGCGATTCTGGTCGCCGATCTGTCCAAACGGTTGAACCGGCCTTGACGCCAGGCCTTGAAGCCCGGTCTTAAAGACAGACATTGAAACGCCGCCGCTAACCCGCCGTGAGTTTCAGCGGCTGAAGGTGTGTGCTCAGGTTGATGCCCGCCTCCATTCCCGCCCTGCCGGCCACGCTTCACACCACATGGCGCGACGCCACCGCACGCTGCAATGCGCTGCGCAGATCCTCGTAATGTACCGGCTTTAATAACGCGTCGAAGAACGGCTGTTCGCCATCTGCTTCTTCTTCCGCCGCCGTCCTCGTCCTCACCTCTGGCGCATACGCGCTGACCACGATCACCGGCACGCCAGCCGACGGCCCGCCACGCTTTTCGAACTCCGCGAGAAAGGTATAACCGTCGCGATCCGGCATGTGCAGGTCGAGCAGCACCACGTCGCAACGGCGCAGGTCGAGCCATGCGAGCGCATCGTCGGCGGTGGCGACGGCGTGCGCGTCGAAATCCATATGCGCGATCATTTCGCTGAGCGATTCGCGGATCAGACGGTTGTCGTCGACGATCAGCACGCACGGTCGCGCGCCGCCGGGGTCGGCCTGCGCGGCGACATCGGCCGGCTCGGCAGCCGCGACCGACGTGACCGGAATCGTCACCGTAAACGTGGTGCCTACGCCGACCGTGCTCGCGACATCGACCGTGCCGCCGAACAGCTTCACCAGCCCCTGCACGATCGTCAGCCCCATTCCCGCGCCTTCGAAACGCCGTGTGCGCGACGAGTCGAGTTGCGTGAACTCCTGGAAAATCAGCGGAATCTGCGCCTGCGCCACGCCCGGCCCGGTATCGCTGACGATAAAAATCAGCACGGCCGGCTGCTGCCGCAACTGCACGCGCACCGCGCCGGTCTCGGTATAGCGGATTGCGTTGGTGACGAGGTTGTTGACGATCTGACGGATCCGATGCGGATCGGAGTCGACCAGCCCGCGCACGCCGGTCGCCTCGCTGTCGAGTTGCAGACCGCGCGCCGCCGCCGACATCGTGTGTTCATCGACAATCGACGCCAGCAGTTCGCGCGGCTCGAAATGCTCGTGACGCAGTTCGAGCTTGCCCGCGCCCAGGCGCGCGTAATCGGTGAGGTCCTTCATTTGCGCTTCGAGATGCCGCGCTGCCGTTTCGAGGCGCAGGATCACCTTGCGGTCGGCCTCGGAGTGATAGTTGAAACCCAGCAATTCAATCGACGACACGATTGCATGCAGCGGCGTGCGTAGTTCGTGACTGATCATGCCGAGAAACGCGTCTTTTGCGAGACTCGCCTCGCGCGCCGCGCGGCTCGCCTGGTGTTCGGCTTCGAGCGCCGCGTGCTGCTGGATCATCAGACGCGTGCGGCGCCGGCCGTTGAGCACCAGCAGCGTGGTCGCCGCTGCCGACAGCAACAGCAGCACCATCCCGCCCACAAACAGCAAGCGGCGCTTGTCGATGAAATCGCGGTTCATCGCTTCGCGGTCGGCGACGTCGGCGAAACGGCGGCTCAGCGCGAGATCGTTGATCTCGGTCCAGTGCGCGCGCAATTGCGCGACGATCCGGCTCGCGCGGCTGCGATCTTTCGGCAACGCGTCGACTTCGGGTTGAAGCGTGTGCAGCAGCGTATCGAGCCGGTGAATTTCGTCGATCTGCCGTTGCAGCAGCGCAAGCTGCGCGGTCAGCCGCTGCGTCGAGCCGGCCATCACACGGAGTTTGGATTGCAGCAGCTGGTAGCGCAGCATCAGCCGCTGGAAGTCGTCGTCAGTGCCCGACTGGTACAGCAGCAACTGGTTTTCAAAGCGCCCGTAGGCAATTTGCAGTTGCGCGGCGTCCCAGTAAAAGCCGTCGTAGGTGCCGGTCAACTGCTCGGTGGCGCGCGGATTCAGCAGGTTTGCGTACAACAGATAGCCAATCGCGCCGGCTGGCGCCGCGAGCGCGGTTAGCCAGATCAGCACATAGAACACCCGGCGCCACGGACGGCGCACTATTTGACGATGAGGGCCTTGATCTGCCATACGAATTTCGAATCGCCCGAGGCGCCCGTGATTTCGTCAGGGAACGCGTCGCGCGGGTAGATAAGGAATAGCGGCCCGAAGTCGCTGACCTTCAGCCGCTGGCCGTTCATGCTGTACGCCACGACCACGCCATAGCGATCGCTGTCGGACACCGGCACGGTGTAGGTGTAATCGTCGAGCGTACGGAACTCGATCTGGGTGCCATAGGCGCCGACCGCCTTCAGAATATCCGCGAGCAGCGGTCCTGTGAAGGTGGAACGCGGAGTCCACGTGGTGGAAGTGGTGATCGAATGCGGCGGCAGCGCGAGCAGTTGCGCTTCCGTGAAATGGTAGGACTGGTGCGCCGCGTCGTTGGTCTTGCTGATCTTGCCCTGCACGTCGAGCGTGAGCGGCGCGTCGGTCTGGGCCTGCGCGATGCCCGACGTGGCCAGTCCGGCCAGTCCGGCCAGCGCGGCCATCAGGCCAATGGCCCAACGCGCCCGGCGCAGCGCGCGATAAATCACATCGGCGGTATTTGCAGCGTGCAACTTCGTCATCAACTCGATCAACCTGGTCATCGCTCTTCTATTCCTTACCTGTTTTGCTGCGCTCGCTCCAGTGCCAAAACGGGCTGTGGCTTCGTCAGCCGTCGTCGTTCCGGTAGCTTGCGCCCTTCGCTATTCGATCTACCTGCGTCTTCGTTCTCCGTCCGGCCGTGACGCCGCTCTTGCGCGACGCCTCTCCGGTGATGCGCGTCACCCCGACGCGCGATCTTTGAACCGCATGCATAATATCGCCAAAATTCCTGGTCTCAAAAACGGCGGCTCGCTGGCCCGCTACGCGCCGTTTCCACGTCACTGACATCTGCCCCGCACGCATCTCGCGACGCCCTACCAGTTATGAACAAGCCGGTTTTGCCCCTCACGTACGAACAACTCGATCACTGGATCGAATCGCTGCAGCCCGCGTTGCTCGCCGAGCACTTCACGATGGCGATCGGCATTCTGCGCGGCGGTGCGCCGCTCGCGCTGATGGTGTCGCACGCGGTCGGCACGCCGGTCGCGTTTTTGCGCTACGACCGCCAGACGCGCACCGTCGCATGGGATTCGACGCTGCCGATGCCGCCCGCGGGGTCGAAAGTGCTGTTGTGCGAGGACATCGCCGGGCGTGGTTTTACGCTGACCGATTGCATCGCGTTTCTTCAGCAGCAGGGGCTCACGGTCAGAACGCTGACCGGCGCCGTCGATGACCTGAGCCGCACACAGCCCGACTATGCGATCGACGCGCGCGGCTATTTCGCGTTGTTTCCGTGGGAGCGCCAGGCGTACACCGAGCGGTATCGCGAAGACTGGGAGCGCGTCGAAGCAGGCGCCGCGCAGGCAATGGCCGACGATCACGACTACGCGACGTACGCGATCGACCTCGACGGCATTCTGCTGCCCGACGTGCCGCTCGCGCGCTACGACGAAGACCTGGCGGCTGCGCTCGCGGAACGCGACGCGCTGTTGCCGTTCGACGAGTTGCCGGACATCGATCTGAAGCGGGTTCGCACAATCATCACGGGGCGGCCGGAACTGGACCGGGCGCGCACGCAGGCGTGGCTCGTGCGGCATGGCTTCGGTCATATGCAACTGGTGATGCGCACGCCCGATGCACACGACGAAAGCGCCGCCGGCGCTGCCGCCCATAAAGCGAGCGCTGCATTGCGCGGCGGTGTCACGCATTTTGTCGAGAGCGATCCGGTGCAGGCGCTGCTGATCGCGCAGCAAGCGCCGTTGCTGCGCGTGATCTGGTGGGATGCGCGCACCCAGACGGGGATGCTGGTCGGGGCGCGGGCCTGGGGCTGAAGAAGGCCGAGCGGACTAAAGCGGCTGACCTTCCCTCAACTCTTTTGTCTCCCTTTGCTCTTTCCCGTCGCGCAGATGCAGATGCCGCGCGGCCCGCTGCGACGCGACGACGATCAGCTTCATCGTTGCTCGCGTCGCGCCGACGAACAGCTTGCGGGCGATCCGCTCGTCGAACGATTCGAAATCGACTTCGGTGAAAATCACGCACGGCGCCGCCTGTCCCTTGAAGCGATAGATCGACTCGAACAGCACGTCCCCTTCGCGGTATTCGGGGTTGCCGAACAGATCGTACTTGCCGGTAAAACTGCGCAGCCGATGCGGCCCGAGATGATCAAGCGCGGTTATCGCCGAGCCTTCGCGGCCGCGAAACGACAGCACCACGATATCCTGCTTGCGAAAGCCGAGCGACAGCGCCTGGGTGATCGCGCGCTTGGTGGCATCGATGCAGGCATCGGCCGGATTTTTTGTTTCGTCGTAGACCGATAGCGAAATATCGGAGCCGTCGAACGGGCTGCCCGACGCCAGCGCCGCCGCGACCGGCACCGATTCGCCGACCACGTCGCGCACATAATCCAGAATGTCTCGCGGACTGCGATAGTTGGTGGTTTCCTTCAGCGTGGTCCAGCCCGGCAGCGTCACCGGTTCGCGCATATACAGATTCTGCAGCGGGTCTTCGAGCCACCACCAGGCCGCGTCCGGCCGCAACAGCCGTTCGAGCGCGGCGACCCACGGCTGCTGAAAATCCTGCCCCTCGTCGACGATCAACACGTCGAATTGCCAACGTGGCTCGATGGGCGTGTCCGCGAAGACCGTTTCCAGTTGATCGAACACGTGACTGGACTGGAAATCGGGCTCGCGGCCCGCGTCGCGCGTGACCCAGTCGCATAGCTGGTGATAGTTTGCGACCTTGGCCTCGGGCGGCGCGACGCGCGCAATGTGATCCGCCAACGGCCGGTTGAAGCACACATACAACGGACGCTGGCCGCGCGCGACGGCGTCCTTCATCACCTGCACGGCGAGTTGGGTTTTGCCGGAGCCGGCCGTGCCGATCACCCGCAAGCGGAACGGCGAGAATTCGAGCCGCCGCGCCCATGTCGCGAGACCGCCTGCCAGGCGCGTGACCAGCGTGCCCGCCTGACCGACCAGCGCGCTTGCGTCCGGCGTGAGCGCGAGTTCGTCGGCGAGAAAATGGTGGATTTTCGACGCGCATGCAAGGCGCGGCTCGTCTTCCGGCAACGCTTCACGAACGATTTGCGCGAGCCGGCCTTTACGGGTGGCATCGACGATGCGCGCCGGATTCACACCCGCGATCGCCGCATCCTTGACGACGTGGTCCGGGCAATACAGCAGTTCCTCGATGAAATAGGTGCCCGCGCCGAACGCCGCGGTAAAGCGCCGGTGCAGCCCCTCGACGGTGTGCGCGAGCGCGATTGCCACGTTGCGCTCGGTCTGAAGATAGACCTTGACGAGCCCCTTGGGCGTTTCCCGCAGAAAACCCGTTTTCTGCTCGACGATCATCACGCGTCCGGCGGGGCTGACGATCACGAAGTCGGCCTCGCCGAACACCGAAAAATTCTGGTTCAGACGCGTCCAGTGGACGCCGTGATAGACCGTGTAATCGGCGGGAAGCGCCTCCTCCAGCAACGCGAGGGTTTCGCGTTCGCGGGACGCTGCGCCGGTGGCGGCGAGGCTCTTCCAGTCGTCGGGGACAATGCGGGCCATGCGGTGCCTCGTCGTAGTCGGGTGCGCTCATTGTACGCAACGCAAATGCGTTTAAACGCAGCGTAACCGCCCGGAATCGAGGTTCGCCAGATGCGTAATCAAACACTGCATCCCAGCGTCGAGCCCCGCGCCGATTGCTGCCCTGCGGCGCGCAAAGCCGCGTGCATCGTGTATCGTTACTGGTTGAACGCCGCGCGCAGGGTGCGGCTTGCCAACTGTAATAAAAAGGATTTACCGGATGATCACGATCTGGGGGCGCGCCAATTCCGTCAATGTTCAGAAAGTGCTGTGGTGTTGCGACGAACTGGTGCTGCCGTACGACCGCATCGACGCGGGCCTGCAATTCGGCCGCAACAACGAACCCGGCTATCTCTCGATGAACCCGACCGGCAAGATTCCCACGCTGGTCGACGACGATTTCGTGCTGTGGGAATCCAACTCGATCCTGCGCTATCTGGTGCTGCAATACGGCGAATCGAGCCTGCTCTATCCGCCCGAACCGAAGCTGCGGGCCGGTATCGACCGCTGGCTGGACTGGACGCTGTCCACGCTGCAACCCGCTGAGCGTCCGGTGTTCTGGGCGCTGGTCCGCACACCGGCCGAGCAGCGCGATGCGACAAAGCTCGCCGCCGATTTCAGTGCGGTCAGCGTGCTGTGGCGGATGCTGGACACGCATCTGCAAGGGCGCTTTTTCCTCGAGGGCGAGAACTTTACACTGGCCGATATCGTGATCGGCGCCTACGCAAAACGCTGGTTCGGCCTGGATGGCGTGGAACGTCCGCCGCTGCCGAATCTGGAGCGCTGGTATTCGCGGATTGCGACGCGCTCGGGGTTCAAGAAATACGTGGATTTTGCGCTGACCTGAAGCAGTTGGGCGGAGCGTCCGCGTCCGCCCTGTTTGCACAACACGCCCGTCTTGCGCCGCCGGCCTGCTCCGCCTCACTGCGATCTTCGCTACAGCCGGCAAGCACGTTATTTCCCACAGGCACGGCAACGCGCGCGGGCCTTTATAATCGACACATGAAGACCGCCAAGCCCGCCGCGACCGCCCACAAAGCCGCCCCCGCCAGTTCCGCTCACACTCATGAGCATCCGGAAATGGCGCATACGCACGGCGATTCGCAAGAAGCCGCACTCATACTCGCGGATGAATATTGCCGCGAACGCGGCGAGAAACTCACGCCGATCCGTCGCAAAGTGCTGGAATTGCTGCTGAATTCGGGCCGCGCGACCAAAGCGTATTCGCTGCTCGACGAGATGCGCCAGATTCACCCCGGCTCGGCGCCGCCCACGGTGTATCGGGCGCTGGATTTCCTGCTGTCGGCGGGACTCGTGCACCGGATCGAATCGATCAATGCCTTCACCGTTTGCCACGACCTGACGCAATGTCAGCATGGCATTCTCGTGGTCTGTCAGCAATGCGGCAGCGTCACCGAATTGCATCAGCCGAAACTGCGGCAGGCGCTCGTCGCGCAAATCGAAGACGCGGGCTACCGTCTCGCCAGCGACGAAATCGAATTAAAGGGATTGTGCGCGGCTTGCCAGGCGGCGGAAGCGGCGGCCGGTGATGCCGCGGCGACTGCTGCTGTCACGAAATAGCCGCAACAACCGCATTTACCGCGCGCATCCTTCGCGCGCCTCCTTTAACACCGCGCGCCAGAATCAACCTGCTCCGCGGGCGTCGATCGCATCATGCAGCAGCGTCACCAGGTCTTCCGGCAACGCAGGCTTGGTCATGAAATGCTGGAAGCCTTCGCCGATACTGCGTAATCGATAAGCGTCATCGGTATGGCCAGTGAGCGCCACCGCGACCGACGGCGAATGATCGCCACGAATTTCATGGTCGCGCAGACGCTGGATCAGATAAAACCCATCCATGGCCGGCAGATCGAGATCGCACACGACCGCGTCGGGTAACAACCGGAGCGCTGCTTCGACACCCTCTTCCGCATCCGCCACGGCGCAGACATGTGCGCCTTCCGCTTCGAGTAACAAGGTCAGCGATTCGCGGCTATCCTGGTCGTCTTCTACGAGCACGATCGTGGCCTGATCGAGTCTCAATGCTCCGTTCATTTTCTGTTGTTGCTCTAAAAATCCGGTTAGGCCGTCAGACGCGGCCAACGTTTCGTTCTGCTGCTTGCCGCCGATTTCAGCGGCTACGGTATTGCTGTTCATGGTTCCGACTCGATTTCATGCGCCGAGTTGCAGACCAAGGCCAAGATTGTAAAACATGGCCCAGCCGCGACGCGGGCGCACACTAACGCGCCCAAATTGCACGCCGATGAAAAACCGGCCTTCGGTGCCCAACGTTGGCAGACCGATGCCGACACCCGATCCGCCGTGCGGCTCGTGCAAACCCCAATCGCACGGCACTGCCCGCCTGGCGTCTTTTCTGACATTCGTGTTCTTTTGCGATGCCGGCGGGGTTGTTTTCTGCGCGCGGCATTCAGACCTGTTGCATCAGTAGCACGTGGCGTGCCGCGACTCGGGATTAACGGCAAACGGGGCGCGCGATTGCCCAACGGGAACACGGTAACGGAGCCGCATTCTGCAGCGCGGCGCTATGATCGTGAGCGCGAAGCGCCAGGTTTAGCTACATCGCCGCGCCATGTCAGCATCCGTTTTCGACCATTAAACCGAGGCCACGTCACCATGTCCGATCTCGATTCTGCGACGCTCGAAGCACTCCGCCACGTAAGCACCGCCACGCTGACCACCCAGCTTTTCAAGCGCGGCCTACGCAATACGTTCATGCAAGGGGTCGCCCCGCTCGCGCCGCACAGTGGACCGAACCTCGTCGGCCCCGCCTTCACGCTGCGCAACATCCCGTCGCGCGAAGACATCGACGTGCTGGAACTGTTCGCAGACCCCGACTACGCGCAGCGCAAATGCGTCGAGACCATTCCAGCCGGTCATGTGCTCGTGCAGGATTGCCGGGGCGAACGCGGCAGCGCATCGTTCGGCTCGATACTTTCTCTGCGTTTGCAGGTGCGCGGCGTGGCGGGCATGGTGTCCGACGGACCGGTCCGCGACAGCACGACAATCGCCGCGCTCGGCATGCCGGTGTTCTGCGCCGGGGCCAGCGCGCCGCCCAACCTGATCCGCCACCATGCCGTGGATATCAACGTGCCGATCGGCTGTGGCGGCGTGGCGGTGTTTCCCGGCGACATCATCGTTGGCGACGCGGACGGCGTCGTCGTGATCCCGCTCAAGATGGCCGCCGAGGTCGCGCAAGCAGCCGCTGAGCAGGAACAGATGGAGGCGTTTCTGACCGGACTGATTCGCGACGGCGCCGCGCTGCCAGGGACTTATCCGCCGAACGAAAAGACCAGGGCGGCTTTTGAGGAATGGAAGAAACAGCAGAAGTGAGACGAATGCGCGACGTTCAATGACAACGTGCGCATCGTCGCGGATCAGTCGGCCTTCTTCGGCCCGATCCCTTGCACGAGCAACGCCACTGCATGCCGCGCGATTTCCTCGCCGCCGATGTCGCGCCGCAACGGATCGTTACCCCACAACTTCGACGTAGCCAGCGGCAAAATCGTCAGCCCGAGCAGCGTGACGAACACCAACGCGGGCTCCAGCGCCGCGTTCAGCCGCCCCTCTTTCTGCCAGCGCGCGATGGCCTGCAGCGACGCCTTCTGATGCGCATTGCCGAAACGCTCGTGCATCCGCTGACGCAACAGCCCGCCGTCACTGATGACTTCGCGCACCCACAGCGACGGAAACCACGGATGCTCGCTCGCCGCCCGCACCAGTTGCTCGGCCAGTTGCGTGATTGCGGCCACCGGATCATCGGGATTTTCCGCGAACGGCATGCCGAGGCTCGTGCGCAGCGGAGCGAAACGCTCGTCGATCAGCACGTCGAGTAGTTGATCGCGCGTCTTGAAGTAGTAATGCATCATCGCCGGGGTGAAACCAGCCTCGCGGGCAATCTCGCCGAGCGTGGTGTCGACGATGCCTTTGCGGGCGAACAGCGCAAGCGCCGCGTCGAGAAGACGGGCGCGCTGCGCCGGACCGCGAGCGGCCCCCGTCGGCCTGCCCGGCCGCCTCGCGGGCGCGGCGGCCTCGGAGTCGGCGGCTGAATCGTCGTGTGACGCCTTACGCGGACGTTTGACCGCCCCTCGCGCTTTCGCTACCGGGGCGTCGGCCACGACATTTGCCACTTCCGGGTCATCCGGTGAAATCATTGTCATTGCATTCAATTTGACGAGTGAAGCGATGTCGCATATATTAATCTCCACGTTAATTAATTTCAACATCCCCCGCGACATGGAACAACCGACTATGACTCACCCTGCCGAGCCTCCGCAGCCGGATAACCGGACCGGTGCGCCAGCCGCCGAGCATCCGCCGATCCGCCTGCTGTTCCCGGCGCTGCTGCTGGTCATGCTGCTGGCCGCGCTCGACCAGACGATCGTGTCGACCGCGCTGCCGACCATCGTCGGCGAGTTGGGCGGGTTGAACAACCTGTCGTGGGTAGTGACCGCCTATCTGCTGAGTTCGACCATCGTCGTGCCGCTATACGGCAAGTTCGGCGATCTGTTCGGCCGCAAGATCGTCCTGCAGACGGCGATCGTCGTATTTCTGGTCGGCTCCGCGTTGTGCGGAGTCGCGCAGAACATGACGCAACTGATCGTCTTGCGCGCGTTGCAAGGACTCGGCGGCGGCGGTTTGCTGGTGGTGACCATGGCCGCCATCGCCGACGTGATCCCTCCCGCTGATCGTGGCCGCTATCAGGGCGTGTTCGGCGGCATATTCGGGCTGGCGACCGTGATCGGCCCTCTCCTCGGCGGCTTTCTCGTCGAACACCTCACGTGGCGCTGGATTTTCTACATCAACCTGCCGCTGGGCATCATTTCGCTCGTCGTGATCGGCGCAGTGTTCAAGCCGCACGTTCGTCATGTAAAGCACACGATCGACTACATGGGCGCCGCGTTTCTCGCCGGTGCGCTGACCTGCATCATCCTGTTCACGAGTCAGGGCGGCACGATCCTGCCGTGGTCGTCGCCGCAATTGTGGTTCACGCTGGGAATGGGGCTGGTGGCGATCTGGGGTTTCATCCATGAAGAGCGCACTGCGGTCGAACCGATCATGCCGCTCGAACTCTTTAAACAGCGCACGTTTTTGCTGAGCAGTCTGATCGGCTTCATCATCGGCGTGTCGCTGTTTGGCTCGGTCACGTTTATTCCGCTCTATCTGCAGGTCGTGAAAGGATCGACGCCGACCGAAGCGGGCATGCAGATGTTGCCCATGATGGGCGGCCTCTTCGTGATGTCGATGGTGACCGGCCGCATCATCAGCAAGATCGGCAAGTACCGGATGTTCCCGATCATGGGCACGCTGCTCGTCGCGGTCGCGATGATGCTGCTGTCGCGCCTGCAGATCGATACGCCGATTCATGTGATGTACGTCTATATGGGTCTGCTCGGCTGCGGTCTCGGCATGGTGATGCAGGTGCTGATTCTCGCGGTGCAGAACACGGTCGAGTTCAAACACATGGGCGTGGCGACATCGGGCGCGACGCTGTTCCGCTCGATCGGCGGCTCGATCGGCGTGGCCGCGTTCGGTGCGGTTTTTTCCAACGGGCTCGCTGCGCGCCTCGAAAATCTGATCCCCGCCGATACCGAATTACCGCATGCGTTGGGGCCGGCCGCGATTCATCAATTGCCGGATGCGTTGCGCAGCGATTATCTGCATGCATTTGCCGGCGCGTTGCATACGGTGTATCTGTCAGCGGCTTGGGTGGTGGTGCTCGCGTTCGCGCTTGCGTGGTTGCTGAAGGATCATCCGCTGCGCAAGCATTGATCGTTGCGCCGTCCTTTCACGCGCTCGATGTCGACGCGTGATGCAAGCGCTTAATGACGCAATTGAAGATGCAGCCTGTTTGCGAGGTCGAACGCGCGCGTTTCGACCTCGTTCTATTTTCACAAATACATCGCAATACGCGAGGTCAATCCACTCATGGACATGCTGCACCTGCACGGGGCAATATAAAAATAACCCTCTGCTGAAGCAGCTTTTCGACAAAAGTCACTATTTCGTCGTACCTGGAAATGTGCGCTGGCGCACACAACATCAGTGCGAATGTCAATTGACGTTCTGATTGAAACGCCACATATTGGATGCAGCGACAACGCAAGCACAGGCTTGCGTCTCCCTGACTCTCCGGCGCATGTGGATCGTGATTTCCGCGGACAAACGCTCCTGCTTCAACACGATCCGGAGCATGCCGTAATGGCATCGTTTTCCACAGGTGGGTCCACGGTATGTCCACCCAGACAGCACTCGGCCATAGCTTTCCGACGCCCTGCAAACGGTGTGGCGGCGCCCTGTACCGGCAAGTCGACTATTGCCCGTATTGCGGCGCGGTACATCCGCTTGAAACAGGTCCGCACTCGCGCACCGTGATGCCCGGCAGCCGGGCCAGCGCGGGGCGACTCGACAGCGATCCGGCGCTACCGGATGAAGCCGATCCGACGGCGCTCGCTGCGCATCAGGCGCAATCGAGTCGTGCGGAAGTCGCGCTTCGCGCGCCATTGATGTCACCGGACATGCCCATTCCTCCGTTCGAGGAGCCGCCTTATAGTACCGGCGGCAGCCGTGTAACGATTCGCCGGGTTCTGCTCGCCATTGTTGTGCTTGTCGTAATCGGCCTGGCGTATGTCGCCTATGCACTATTTAGCGACAGTAGCTACTCGGACGACAGCAACGATCAAACCACGCCGGTGAGTAATCAGGATGCCAGAACGTCTACCGGCACCATCGCGCCATTTACGCCGACGCAGACGCAAACAGCGCATTCCGCAGACGCAACCAAACCCGCTGCTCCAGGCGGTCCGGCGAATACCACTGCCACCGTCAGCGCCGCGAAAGCGGTTCCGGCAGCGCCCGCAGTCGTCCCTGCGCCCGCTGTTACGCCACCGGTCGTCGTCGCGCCGGTCAAACCCGCTGCACCGCAGTTCCGCGACGCCTCGCAAGCTTTGCAGGCCGCCCACCTCGCTTTCAATGCAAACGATCTGTCTGCGACACAAGCTGCTCTAGCCAGCGCTCAGGCGCTCCAACCGGGCAATCCCGACGCACAGACCATGGCGTCCGAAGTTCGCCCGCTCGCCGCGCGCCGTGACACCGCGTTGCAGGCGGCGCAGACCTGCGTCGCGCAGCAGTCGTGGTCCTGCGCGCGTCAGCATGCGAACGAAGCGCTCGCCATCGACACCGGCAACGAAACCGCGAAGGCCATCCTCCAGCGGGTGATTCGCGAGACCGGTTGGGCGCCGCTCAAAACGGACGCCTCGACCGGCGCCGCCGCCGGGAGCAAACCGGCCGCGCAAATAGCGGGTTCGCCCGCACCGCAGCCGGCCCAATTGCAGACGCCACCGCCCAAAGGCGTGCCGGCAAACGGCGACGTCACGGCAACCGCGCCGCGCGCGAGCACGGCCGCTACCACAGGAACCGACGCCAATAGCGCCGACGCGCGTGCCCGCACGATCGTCGATTCCGGCTGGAGCCATGCGGCCCCCAACGGTGCCAAACCCTCCACTACCACCTCGCCTGGTCAATAAGACATTTATCCGGATACCGAACTACCTCGTCACAATAAGCGGTAATCGCACACGTTTTTACGTGTTCTTTGAGTGGCAACACACGGACGCGGCAATTGCGGCGCGTTGAACATGACATGGCAACCGGCTCACCGGTGCTTACGCGCACCGACGCGCGAGGCTGTACAAACCTGACCGATAGGTAGAGAGACCATGCTGAAGAGACTTCTGGCGGGATGGCTGGCGCTGGCGCTAATGGTCGTAGCTTCGCTGAGTGGCGCGGCGGAACCCGCGCATTACAAGATCGTCACCGGTCCCGAGCGAGGCACGTATATCCAGATCGGACAGGATCTGTCGAAATGGGTCGCGCAGCCGGTGGGGATCGATCTCGAAGTGGTGGCGTCGAAGGGATCGGCGGAGAACGTGCAGCGCATGCGCTACGAATCCGGCGTGAAACTGGCTCTGGTGCAATCCGACGTGTACCAGGCCTACCTCGACATGGCGAACGCGGGCAACGCCGACGCAGGCACCGCGATCCGGCCGCTGCGGCTCATCATGCCGCTCTACGACGAGGAGATCAACGTCGTGGTGCGCGCGGATTCGCCGATGAAAACCTTCGCCGACATCAAGGACAAAACCATCAGCGTCGGGCTGATCGGCAGCGGCACCGCGCAATCGGCGACGACGCTCTATCACCTGATGTTCGGTCAGGCGATTCCCGAGCAGAACATCGTTCACCTGAGCAATGAAGACGCGCTGGCCGCGCTGATCGTGAAGAAAATCGACGTCGCGATCATCGTGGTCGGCCAGCCGGCCAAGCTGTTCAACGACATGAACGCCGATCTGCTGCAGCAGATCCGCCTGCTGCGGGTCGATCCCGCAGCCCCGGAAACCGTGCGCGCCAAGCAGACCTACTTCCCCGCGACGATCCGCGCGGCCAGCTATCCGACGTGGATCAAGGAAGACGTGCCGACGCTCACCGTGAAGGCGTTTCTCGTCACCTACGATTACGGTCTGCGCGATACGGTCGGCAATCTGAATCACTTCGCCGATTCGCTATGCGCCAATTTCGACAACCTTCAGGAGCACGGTCATCCCAAGTGGAAGCAGGTAAAGCTCGAACTGCCGACGCTCGTGCGCGGATGGAAATACTACAGCCCGGTGGAAAAACATTTGCGCGCGTGTCTCGCGAACAAGAGCGCGGCGATGAGCGCGGCAGCCGCCACGCAACCCGTGCAGAAACCGCGTTCGAGCTGTACCGATCAGGAGCGCCTGCTTCTGCTGTGTAAATAAAGCAGCGCGGCAAATCGGACGGGACGTGCGGGCTCAAACGCGCTCCCGTTCCTTCCTCGATGCCGATGCCACCTCCATCGCCCGTTGCAGTTCCTCGTAGACTTTCGGGCGATTGCATTGCGACACGTTGAAGCGTAAAAAACCAGCCGCCGATTGCGACGCGCTGAACACGTTGCCCGGCGCGAACACCACATTGCCGGCCAGCGCGTGACGCGCGACATCGGCGGCATCGAGCGAATCGGGCAGACGTGCCCACACGAAAACGCCGGCACGCGGCCGCGTCCAGATGTCGAGCCCTGCATAGCCGAGTCGCCGGATCGTTTCGCCCATCGCGTCGGCTAACTTCGCGCGGGTCGCCTCCAGATGCCGTCGGTAAGTCCCGTCCACCAGCATTCGATGCACGACGCTCGCGGCGAGCTGCCCGTTGCCGAAAGTCGTCGCGAGCTTGAGGTCGATCAGCGGCTCGATCCACTCGGCGCGCGCGGCAATGTAGCCGCAGCGCACCGCCGCGGACAGCGTCTTCGAAAAGCTGCCGATCGACACGACGCGCGCGAGTCCGTCGAACGCGGCGAGACGCGGGGCGGCTTCGTCTTCGAGGTCGGCGAAGATTTCGTCTTCGACGATCAGCAGATCGTGTTCGCCCGCAAGCTTCAGCAACCGATGCGCGACCGCGGGCGCCAGCGTCGCGCCGGTCGGATTGTGGATCGCGGAATTGGTCACATAAAGCCGCGGACGATGCGCGACCAGCGCGCGTTCGAACGCTGCGATATCGGGTCCGTTCGGCGTAAAAGGCACGCTCACGATCTGCACCCGATGCGCACGCAGCAGCGCCTGAAAGTTGAAGTAGCACGGGTCGTCGATCAACACCGTGTCGCCCGGTTCGAGCAGAAAACGGCAAACGAGATCGAGCGCGTGCGTACCGCCATCGGTCAGGATGATCTGCTCCGGCGGTGCATCGACGCCATGCTGGGCAAGCCGCCACGCCAGTTGCTGACGCAGCGCGGGCAAGCCGCACGGCGTGCCGTATTCGGCGAGCGGCGACTGCGGATCGCGAGCCACCGCGCGCAACGCGCGCCGCACGCCGTCTTCGGGCAGCCACGACGGCGGCATCCAGCCGCAACCGGGCTTCAGCACCTTCTCGCCCGCCTCCAGCGACTGCCGCGTCAGCCATAACGGATCGACCTCGCGATCGAGACGTGGACCGACATCCGCGAGCGCAAAAGGCGGTGCGTGGCCCGACACGAAAAAACCCGACCCGCGCCGCGCGACGATCACACCTTCCGCGACCAGCCGGTCGTACGCTTCGACCACCGTCGACTTGGAGATGCCGAGCGTCTCGGTCATCGCGCGAATGGACGGCACGCGCGCACCCGGCATCAGCGAGCGGCTGGCAATGCGCTCGCGCAAACTGTCCATGACCGCGCCGACGCGCGTGCCGGACGCGGTCCGACTGTTCTCATTGTCCGCCATCTGTACTGCTCCATGTTCGGTACAGTTCGTGCGAATTGTACTGATCCGTAGCTTATCGTTTTCGGCGCGCGAGCGCATGCTGTGTGGTCTCGAAGTTTCATTTCACGGCATACACTCTTCAGATGGACAAAACGACAAACGGCTGGCTCAGCGGATTCGCGGGCGTACTGATTTTTAGCGGCTCGCTGCCGGCCACCCGCCTGGCCGTGCAAGGCCTCGACCCCGTGTTCCTGACCGTCGCGCGCGCGACGATTGCGGGCACACTCGGTTTGCTGCTGTTGCTGGTGTTCCGGCAGGCGCGTCCCGCGCGCCGCGACCTCATTCCGCTGATCGTCGTCGCGCTCGGCGTGGTGGTCGGCTTCCCGCTGCTGACGGCGCTCGCGTTGCGTCACGTAAGTTCCGCGCATGCGGTCGTGTTCGTCGGCCTGTTGCCGCTAGCCACGGCGATCTTCGGCGTGCTGCGTGGCGGCGAGCGTCCACAGCCGGCGTTCTGGCTGTTTTCGGCGCTGGGCAGCGCGGCCGTTGTCGCGTTCGCGTTGCGTCACGGGATCGACGCGTCGCCGGTGGGCGATGCGCTGATGCTGGCTGCGATCGTCGTATGCGGGCTGGGGTATGCGGAAGGCGCGCGGCTGTCGCGTCACCTGGGCGGCTGGCAGGTGATTTCGTGGGCGCTCGTGCTGTCGCTGCCGGTGATGTTGCCGTTCGCGTTGTGGACCCGGCCCGCCTCGTTCGACGGCATCAGTCACGCGGCACTCTGGGGCCTCGCCTATGTGTCGCTCTTCAGCATGCTGATCGGCTTCGTGTTCTGGTATCGCGGCCTGGCGCTCGGCGGCATCGCGGCGGTCGGACAGTTGCAGTTGCTGCAGCCGTTCTTCGGCCTGTTGCTTGCCGGGCTGCTATTGCACGAAGAGGTGCCGATGTCGATGATCCTCGTGACGGTGATCGTGGTTGCGTGCGTGGCCGGGGCGCGGCGCTTTTCACGAGCGGCGCCGGTCAGTCGGACGGTGTGAGCGGCATCAGTGAAAACGCGGCGCTATTGAATAAGCGAAGGTGTCGACTGCCTTGGCGAATATCATCCAGATTGCCCGGCAACTTCACGTCGCCCGTCAGCATTTTCAGGATCGCGCGAGACGAACCGTCAGTTGAATATGTCATCATCCCGATGATCGACTAACCACTGCCTTGCGCGCGACTGACAATGCCGACCGCTTTTGCCCAAACCGTCGAAGCCCGCTTTGCCGAACTCACGCCGACCTCCAAACGCGTCGCCAGTTATATGCTGGCCAACCTCGAGCGGCTCGGCCTCGAAACCGCCGATCAGATCGCCCAGCAAGCGGGCACCAGCGGCATCTCGGTAGGCCGCTTTCTGCGCAGCGTCGGCTATCAGAACCTCGACGACCTGAAGCGCGAATTGCGCGGCGCGCAGGAGCGTCCGTGGCTGATCACCGACCGGCTCGACGCGTTCCGCCGCGCGGGCGGTCATCAGGCGGCCCAGACCGATCCCGACGCGCATGCCAGCGCCGAAACCGCTCCCGATGCAACCAACACCGCTCTCGCCCATTCCCTCGAACTCGAAATCGGCGCGATCCAGCACGTGTATCAACTCGCGCAATCGCCGGTATTCCGCCAGGTGGCCGAGCGCATTTCGAATGCCGACGCCGTGTATATCCTCGGCATCCAGTCCACGCGCGGTATCAGCAACGCGTTTTATAGCTACCTCGAATACATCCGGCCGCGCGTGTTCTATTCGGACGGCATGTCCGGCTCCTACGTCGATTCGCTGAACTCCGAATTCAAATCGCCGTACCTGATCGTCACCGATACGCGCGCCTACTCGACCGTTGCGCGACGCTATTGCGAAGCGGCCACGCGACGCGGGCTGCCGTTCGCGCTCGTCACCGATATTTATTGCCCATGGGCTCGCGAGTTCGATGGCGATCTGCTGCAGGTCAAGACCGACGTCGGTCAATTCTGGGACTCGCTCGCGCCGCTGACCTGCCTGTTCAATCTGCTCATCTCGGCAATTGTCGAACGGCTGGGGCCGGCTATCGACGAACGCGTGGCGCGCAACCGCGAGTTGCAAAGCGAATTCGATCAGTTCGATTTGTGATCGTCGATTTTTGATCCGGTTCAACACTGCGCGCCCCTCAGGCATAGTAAAACGTCACCTCCGGTTTTCACCGTCATGACAGGAACACGTATGAGCACGACCCGCCCTGAGGCCGCCGCCTTGACTTCGACGAATGAAAGCGCCCCGCTGATCCGCGACGCCACCGACGCCGATCTCCCCGCGATCCAGGCCATTTACGCGCACCACGTGCTGACCGGCGTCGCTTCGTTTGAAGAAACTCCGCCTTCCGTCGACGACCTCCGCACGCGCCTCGCGTCGGTCCGCAGTCACGGCTTGCCGTATATGGTCGCGGAGATCGACGGCCAGGTGGCCGGGTATTGCTACGCGACGCCATACCGTCCGCGCGCCGCGTATCGCAACACCATAGAAGACTCGATCTATATCGGCGATGCGTGGCGCGGACGCGGCCTCGGGCGCATCCTGCTGCAAGCGTTGATCGACCGGTGCGAGACCGGGCCGTGGCGGCAGATGGTCGCCGTCATCGCCGATGGCGGCAGCGGCGGCTCGCTGTCGTTACACACGCAACTGGGCTTTGAACTGATAGGCACGTTGAAAGCGGTGGGTTTCAAGCATGGCCGCTGGCTCGATACGACGCTGATGCAGCGCAGGCTCGGCGCGGGCGATTCGACGCTGCCGGAAGACCGGGTCTGAGTACCTGGCTAGTCTCGCAAGCGCCGCGTTAGAATCCCTGCATGCCCAACATGCCGCCCCCTTCGCCCTCCCCTGTTCCGCTCCCGTCCGCTGGTGCAAACGATCCGGCGAGCGCGACGCCGCGCAACGAATACACCGTCGACGAACTCGCGCGCGTGACCGACACCACCGTGCGCAACGTGCGCGCGTATCAGGACCGGGGGCTGCTCGCGCCGCCTGAAAAACGCGGCCGCGTCGGCGTGTATGACGACACGCACGTGTCGCGTCTTAAGCTGATCAACCACCTGCTGACGCGCGGTTACACGCTCGCGAACATTCAGGATCTGATCATGGCCGTCGACGAAGGCCACGATCTGCGCTCGATCCTCGGCCTGGAAACGGCGATCGGCGGACGCTGGTCGCGCGAGCGGCCGAAAAAATACTCGCTGGTCGAACTGCTGCAGATGTTCGGCGATAAAGCGTCGCCGGCCGCGCTCATCAAGGCGGTCGATCTCGGCCTGCTTGAGCGCGACGGTTTGTCGTTCGTGTCGGGCAATCCCACCGCGCTGGCAGCCGGCGCGACCATGGCAAAGGAAGGCATTCCGCTGACCGACCTGCTCGACGCGGTGCGCATCGCGAGGCCGCATTTCAATGCGGTCGCCAAGGCGCTGGTCGATCTGGTCGTGCGTCAACTGGACCGTTACGATGCCGACGCACTTCCGCCGCCCGCCGACGTGCCCGCTCTCGTGGACGCTATCTGGCGCTTAAGGCCGCTGGCCAACGTGCTGATCGAAAGCGAGATGAACCGCGCGCTCGAAGAAGCGTCCGGCGATTACCTCGGCGATCGCGTCGCGGCGATCATGGAAAAAAATCTCGCTCATCCGGCGGAAGGATCGACTGCGGAACGCGGCGGTGCCACGAAGAAGAACAAGAAGAAGTAACGCGGAGTGCGGGTGTCACGCGTGCAACCTGCACGCGTTTTTCCTGCGCCGGCTTTGCCGCAAAACGCCGGGCGGGCGTTAAAAATCTCGTCGCCCGGCCACCCTCTCCGGCGCGTCATATTCAAATCTCCATTGCTTCGTTTGATCGGCGGAACGTCCATGCGACGATCCCCGAAACGTTGCCGCAACGTGTTTCCAGCAGCGTCCGCATCGACACACAAGGCGACCGGACCACGCTGGCCACTCGCGGCGCGCACCTCACACGACCGCCATGGAGATCGCCGGATGCACCGCCCCCTTCGCTTTTCGCTACACGCAACTGCCGCATTGCTCGCTGCTTTCGTCACGCTGAGCGCCTCCGCCCAGAGCAGCAACAGCGGCGAGTCAGCCAAAGTCCTGCGCATCGGTTATCAGAAATCGGGCCTGCTCGCGGTCCTCAAAGCGCAAGGCTCGCTCGACGAAAAACTCAAGCCGCTCGGCTACAGCATCAAGTGGTTCGAATTTCCGGCCGGCCCGCAACTGCTCGAAGCATTGAACGCGAACAGTATCGACTTCGGCTACACCGGCGCGCCGCCGCCCGTTTTCGCGCAAGCCGGCGGCGTCCACTTCGTGTACGTCGGCGCGGAACCGGCTGGACGCCATTCCGAAGCGATCCTCGTCAAAGGCGATTCGACGCTGCGCAATGTGGCCGATCTGAAGGGCAAACGCGTCGCGCTGCAAAAGGGTTCGAGTTCGAACTACCTGCTGCTCGAAGCGTTGAAAAAAGCCGGCCTGCAATACGAAGACATTCACCCGGTCTATCTCGCCCCCGCCGACGCGCGCGCCGCCTTCGAAAGCGGCACCGTCGACGCGTGGGTTATCTGGGACCCGTACTACGCGTCCGCGCAACAGGCGCTCAAGGCCCGCACGCTGACCGATTACGCGGACCTGAACAGCCCGTACAACTTCTACGAAGCGACGCGCGACTTCGCACAGCAGCATCCCGATGTGGTTGGCGCGATTCTCGGACAGTTGCGCACCGCAGGCCTCTGGGTCAACGCGCATCCGGTGGAAACGTCCGCGCTGATCGCGCCGAAGGTCGGCCTCGACCCGAAGCTGGTCGAAACCTGGGTGCGGCGCTATCCGTACGGCACCATGGCCGTGACCGACGACATCGCGCGCTCGCAGCAAACCGTCGCCGACGCGTTCTACGGCGCGCATCTGATTCCGCAGAAAATCACCGTCAAGGACAACTTCTGGCAGAGCCCGCAGGTGTCGGCGGCGCTGGCGGCGCAGTGAATCTGCGCTGAATTTTCGCCAATACCCGCGCGATTCCGCTAAATCCCAATGGTGACAGGCACTTAGAGTCAGGGGTCTAACCGGCCCCTTGCGTCATCCGTTTCCAGCCTCTATCGTTACATCAACCAATGTAACAGTTAAGACGGTAAAAAAGGAGACGGATCGGATGAACGCACGCATGATGCCCCACGACGCCGCGGCGCCCGACGCCTGCGCGCCTATCGACACCGACATCGCCATCATCGGCTCGGGTTTTGCCGGGCTCGGCATGGCAATCCGCCTGCGGCAATCCGGCATCACCGACTTCGTCATCGCCGAAAAAGCCGACTCCGTTGGCGGTACGTGGCGCGACAACCACTACCCCGGCTGCGCGTGCGACGTCCAATCGCACGTCTATTCGTTTTCCTTCGCGCCGAATCCGAACTGGACGCGCATGTTCGCGCGTCAGCCGGAAATTCGCGCTTACCTCGAAGCGTGCACGCAGCGCTTCGATATCCAGCGGCATCTGCGCTTTGGCCATGAACTCGCCAGCGCGACTTACGACGAAACCCGCCATCGCTGGCAACTGAGCTTCGCGAACGGCCAGCAATGGTCGGCGCGCGTGCTGATCTCGGGTATGGGCGGCTTGTCGCGCGCGGCCGTGCCGGACATTCCGGGCATCGAAAACTTCAAAGGCAAGGCGTTCCACTCGCAGCATTGGGACCATGCTTATTCACTCGAAGGCAAACGCGTCGCCGTGATCGGCACCGGCGCGAGCGCGATCCAGTTCGTGCCGCAGATCGCGCCGCGCGTCGCGCATCTCGACCTGTTCCAGCGCACGCCGCCGTGGATCATGCCGAAGGCCGACCGCGCGGTGAAACCGCTCGAACAGTGGCTGTTCAAACACCTGCCGTTCACGCAAAAGATCATGCGTTCAGCGCTTTACTGCATGCTCGAATCGCGCGCGTTCGGTTTCGCGGTTCATCCTTCGCTGATGAAAACCGCACAGAAAGTCGCGGAGCGTCACCTGCGCCGCCAGGTGCCCGATCGGCAATTGCGCGCCACGCTCACGCCCGATTACACGATGGGCTGCAAGCGCATTCTGATTTCGAACGACTATTTCCCAGCGGTATCGCGTCCGAACGTGTCGGTCACGACCACCGGTATTGCGCGCGTCGAAGCGGACGCGGTGGTCACGACAGACGGCGTGCGTCATCCCGTCGACTGCCTGATCTTCGGCACCGGCTTCCAGGTGGCCGATCCATTTCCGCCGGGTGTCGTGCGCGGGCGCGGCGGCGTCGATATCGTCGACACATGGCGCGATGGTGCGCATGCGTACCTCGGCACGGCATTGCCTGGCTATCCGAACTTCTTCATGGTCGTCGGACCGAACACCGGTCTTGGCCATAACTCGATGGTGTTCATGATCGAGTCGCAGGTCGAATACATCTTGCGCGCGCTGAAAACCATGCGCGACGAACGCGCCGACGCTATCGAAGTGCGTCCGCACGTGGAGCGCACCTACAACGAGCAGATCCAGCAGAAACTCGGTCGCGCGATCTGGTCGACCGGCGGTTGCAAGAGCTGGTATCTCGATCCGAAAACCGGCAGAAACACCACGCTGTGGCCGGGATTCGCGTACAAATTCCGCCAGGCCACCAGCACGTTCAGCATCGACGATTACCTCGCTTATGCACCCGCGCCGGAGCAGGCCGCGTCTTATGCGAGCGGCCAGCAGCCCGCCGCGCATGAGCATGCCCATGAGCACGCTCATGGCAATGCGGCGACATCGGCGGAAGCGACCTGAAGAACATAACCCAACGACAACGACAGCGACAGGCACCGTTCAGAGAGGACAGGAGACAAACCAATGAAGAACTTCACCGACAGAGTGGCCGCCATCACCGGCGCAGGTTCGGGCATGGGCCGCTCGCTCGCGATCCAGCTTGCGCGTGACGGCTGCCATCTCGCCCTCGCCGACCGCAATGCCGCGAGCCTCGCCGACACCGCGCAACTCGCGGAAGCCGCCGCGCCGCATATCGTCGGCTCGCCGCTGCGGATCACGACGCGCGTGCTCGACGTCGCGGACCGCACGGCCATGTTCGACTGGGCCGCCGAAACGGTCGCCCAACATGACCGCGTCAATCTCGTGTTCAACAACGCGGGCGTGGCTCTGTCGAGCACCATCGAAGGAATGGACTATGCCGACCTCGAATGGATTGTCGGCATCAACTTCTGGGGCGTCGTACACGGCACAAAAGCGTTTTTGCCGCATCTCAAAGCATCTGGCGAAGGACATATCGTCAATACATCGAGCGTATTCGGTCTGTTTTCGCAGCCGGGCATGAGCGGCTACAACGCGACCAAATTCGCCGTGCGCGGTTTCACCGAAGCGCTGCGGCAGGAACTCGATCTGATGAAATGCGGCGTATCGGCAACCTGCGTGCATCCGGGCGGAATCCGCACGTCGATTGCGCAGTCGAGCCGCATTGCGTCGAACATGGTCGGCTTCATGCTCGAAAACGAACAGCAGGGCAAGGACGACTTCGAGAAGTTCTTCATCACTACCGCCGACGAAGCCGCGCGCGTGATTCTCGACGGCGTGCGCAAAAACAGACGGCGCGTGCTGATCGGCCGTGATGCGCGGGCGGCAGACTGGCTGGCGCGCACGTTGCCGGCCGCGTATCAGGCGCTGGTCGTGATGCAAACGCGCCGGATGAAACGCATCGCCGAAAAACGCGCGCGACGCGCCGCGCAGGTCGACGGCAAGCGCGCGTGAATCATTCAATGCGCGCGTTTCCTCGTCGCTCCTCGCCATCAACACAATCAGCAGTCAACACAGGATCACAGGGAGAAAGGCCATGATGCCGGTTCGCCGAGACCTCCGTTTCAATCTGCCGAAAGAACGTGCGTGCGACTGGCACGCGCACGGCTCGCATGTCACGCACTACTTCAACGCGCTGTCGCTGCTTTTCCCCGCGGGCGAGCGCTTTTTTATGGATAGCGTGCGCCACTATCGCGACCAGATCGACGACCCCGAGTTGAAGAAGCAGGTGCTCGGCTTCATCGGACAGGAAGCGATGCATACACGCGAACACGTCGAATACAACGATCTGCTGCAGGAAGCCGGCCTGCCCGCGCACAAGCTCGACAAGCGCTTATGGGCCATACTCAACTTCGGCCGCAAGATTCTGCCGCCTTCATATCAGCTCGCGGTCACCGTGTGCCTTGAACACTACACGGCGATGCTCGCCAGCCTGTTGCTGGAAGACCCGACGCGCATCGGCGGTTCGGTCGAAGGCTATACGCAGATGTGGACGTGGCACGCGCTGGAGGAAACCGAGCACAAGTCCGTTTCCTACGATGTCTGGAATACGGTGCTCAAGCCCGGCCTCGGCCGCTACCTGCTGCGCACCGGCACGATGCTGTCCACCACCGTGATGTTCTGGCTGATCGTGTTCGACTACCATGTGCGCCTGATCATCGCCGACCGCAAACGCGGCGGCCATATTCGCGGCATGTGGCAGGTCGTGAAGTTTCTCTATGGTCCGCGTCATGGCGTGTTTCCGCGCATTGCCGGCGAATGGCTGAGTTTTTTCCGGCCCGGCTTCCATCCATGGGATCACGATAATCGTGCGCAACTCGCGCGAATCGACGGGCTGGTTGCCGCCGTCGACGCCACCAACGCGGCCACGCCGGGCAATCGCAAATCCGCTCGACGCGGCGTGCAGGCGGCCGCGTGATACGCGACACGCTGTCGGTCGACGCCGGCGACGTGCGGCTCGCGGTCTACGTCAGCGGACCGCGTGAAGCGCCGCCGCTCGTACTGGTGCACGGCTATCCCGACTCGGCCGTGGTGTGGGAGCCTGTGCGTGCGTTACTCGATACGCGCTATCGCGTGATTACGTACGACGTGCGCGGCGCGGGCGCATCCGACGCACCCGCTGCGCGCAATGCCTACCGGCTCGAACGTCTCGCCGCTGACCTCGCCGCGGTCGCCGACGCTACGTGCGGTGCGCGTCCCTTTCACCTGGTCGGACACGACTGGGGTTCGATCCAGAGTTGGGAAGCGGTCACCGACCCGGCGTTCAAAGGCCGCATCGCGTCGTACACATCGATCTCCGGGCCTTGCCTCGATCACGCGTCGCTCGGCCTGCGCGGCGACGACGGCGGCTCATCAAATGAAGCGGTAAAGCCCGTCAAAAGGTCATTCGGCAGCGGCATCCGGCAGACGCTCAAATCCTGGTACATCTTCTTTTTCCATCTGCCGTGGCTGCCTGAACTCGTGTGGCGCGCGGGCGGCGCTCGTATGTGGCCGCTGTGGTTGCGCTTGACCGAACGCGTGCAAGCGCCACACGACCCCGCGCAAAAGCGCAACGCGATTAATGGCCTGAATCTCTATCGCGCCAATTTCGTCGACAAATTGCTGCGGCCGCGCTCGCGTCATGCACATGCGCCGGTGCAGTTCATTGTGCCGTTGCGCGATCGTTATGTCGGGCCGGAGTTATCGCTCGGACTGGAGAGTTGGCTCGGCGCGTATGAACGCATTGAAATCGATGCGGGCCATTGGGTCGTGCTGCGCGAGCCCGCGCGTATTGCCGCTGACATCGAACGCTTCGTTCAGCGGTATCGAACGGATCGCGGCGGACCTGCTGCATCCGCTGCGACTGCGGTCAATGAGTGAGTGGCAGCCGCGTGAATAGCGTTGGGTAGTCGATCACGAGACCGTCTGCATCCACCGTCAGATTCGCGCTGAAATTGCGGAAGATGCCCTCGTAGCGATACTCGCGATTCAAGCCGATGCACGAATACGCCTGCTCGGCGCGTGTCACCTGCAAATCAGGCGTGGAAATATACGCCACCGAAATAGGCTTGCGCTCGCCTTCGGCGAGTTGCAGCCGGCGGATAGGCAGCGTGTTCGTAAATGGCGTAGCCGCAATGTCGATATCGATGCAGCCTTCGATCTCGCTCAGCACGACGCCGTGGCCGTTGCGCCAATGGCCTTCGCCGTCGCCATGCAATTCAAGCTCGCCGCCGCCGATGATTTTCAACCACGCATAACGCGTACGCCACCGCTCATCGCAGCGCACCCGGTAGTAGAGGCCATAGGGGTTGCCATCACGCTGTCCGACCAATGCGCTCTCCACCGCGAAACCGTGTTCTCGCGGACCGAACGCAAGATGCTCGATGCCTTCGCCCTCTTCCGATGCCCATCGCAATTCACGCATTGGCTGTCTCCCTCGCGAAACAGTGCGTCCTGCACATAGATTTTTTTCATATCGTAGCCCTAAATCTTTCGACTCGCCAACGTGACTATGTTGGATCGCCAACGTAGCAATGTTTGAAGCGATTGTTGCAAATAGCCACTATCAACGATGGGCGATACCTGGGCCAGGTGGAGTGGCCTATGCTCGCGGTTCCGGTTTGCCTGTACTCATGCACATCACGCGCGCTCACATCATCATCGACATCACCTCACTTCACCCTTCTACCGTGCATGCTGCCGCGACCGAAGCGCCCTCCGCCGCGTTACGCACGCTGCTGCGCAGTGTCGGCCAGATCGTGCTGCAAGCGAACGCCTTCACCGGCGCGTGCCTGCTCGCCGCGTGGTGGCTGGCCGACCCGCGGCTTGCGTGCGCGGCGTTGATGGGCGCGATATCGGCGAATGTGAGCGCGATTCTGGCAGATACACGCGACCATCCGAATCGCGACGACGAAATCCGTGCCGGATTGCATGGCTTCAATGGAGCACTTGCCGGTCTCGCCGCGTTCAGTTTCATCGCCGATTCCGGGACTGCGGCTGCCGTGACGATTCTCGCCGCGACCGGCACAGCGTGGCTCATCAAGCCGATGTCGCGCTGGTTGAGTGTGCGCGGCCTCGGATACTTTTCGAGCCCATGTCTGCTCGTCACATGGTTCTGGCTGCCGATGCTCGCGAACCATGCCACTCCGGCCAGCACGCTCCAACCGCACGCGATGGTCGCCGGTAGCGCGCTGCAATGGAGCAGCGGCTTACTCGCCGGTTTCGCGCAAACCGGCTTCGCGTCGGGTGCATTGCCGGGCTTGCTGGTGCTGACCGGAATTGCAGCGGCATCGCGTAGACACGCATTCGCCGCGCTAATCGGTGCGGCACTCGCGAGCGCCGCTCACCTCGTTCTCCACGCATCCCCAAGCTCGTTCGATGCCGGCCTGTTAGGATTCAACGGCGCGCTCACTGCGCTCGCGCTGATCGACTACGGCGGGTTGTCGATGATCGGCGGCGTCATTCTGTCGGTCGTGTTGCAAGCCACAGCTGCCCGTTTAGGATGGCCTGCGATGACCGCGCCGTTCGTCATCGCGACGTGGAGCGTGCAGTGGCTCGGGCGACGTGTCGCACAGCCCGCCTGACTCAAGGACGCCGAGCGCAGCCAACCGATAGCAGACCCCGGCGACCCGGCAATTGCAGGAGACACAGATGTCGTTCACCCATACCCCCGCAGCCCGCATCGCTGAAACGCGGCCGCCCTCCGATGCTGAGCAGCAGACCCGCGTCGACCTCGCGGCCGCCTATCGCCTCGCGGCGCTCAACGGCTGGGACGACCTGATTTACACCCATATCTCGGCGAGCGTGCCCGGCGAACCGGGCCATTTCCTGATCAACCCATTCGGCTTCGCGTTCGACGAAGTGTGCGCGTCGAACCTCGTGAAGATCGACGTCGCGGGCAATGTGGTTGGGGCCAGCGAGCATGCGGTCAACGCGACGGGCTTCGCGCTGCACGCGGCCGTCCACGTTGCGCGTGCCGATGCATTCTGTGTGATGCATCTGCACAATACGGCGGGGGTTGCCGTTTCCGCGCAGCCCGACGGCTTGCTGCCCGCTTCGCAACACGCGCTGCGCTTCTATGGACAGCTCGCCTACCACGACTACGAGGGCCTTGCTTTCACGCCCGCCGAAGGAGACCGCCTCGTCGCCCATCTCGCCGACAAACCCGCGATGCTTCTGCGCAATCACGGCACATTGACTGTCGGCCGTACGGTCGCCGAGGCCTATGTGCTGATGGCGACCCTGCTCAAAGCCTGCGAGATCCAGATCCAGGCACAAGCCTGCGGCACGGCGCTCGTCGTGCCCGACGCGGCGATTTCCGTGCGCACGGCCGAACAGTTATTCGATGGCGGCGCAGTCGAAGGCGTCCTCGAATGGCCCGCGTTGCTGCGCAAGCTCGACCGGATCGACCGCTCTTACCGGCACTGAATTTCCGCCTATTTTTTTAGCAAATACTTTTTACCGGAGCCGTCATGCCCACGTTTCATATCGAACTTTTTGAAGGCCGCTCACTGGATCAGAAACGCGAGTTCGTCGAAGCCATCACCAAGGCGACCTGCGATTCGCTCGGCGTCGAACCCAATTCGGTGGACATTATCCTCACCGAAGTGAAGCGTGAAAACTGGGCGACGGGAGGACGTTTGTGGTCTGAAGCGTGACGAATTGCGCTGAATGGTGGCTGTAAATTTTTGTCCAGCGTTGTGTGGACCCAACAATCTGAAAGGCTTTGTCGGCGTCAGCGCGACGGCAATTGCGGCTGAACGCGCTCGTTTTCCCATTCAGCGGAACGTGAACTGCATGCGTTGAGTGCGATTGTTGCGGAGAAAGCGAGGGAGCGAATGCACCACACGAGGGAATTCGCGCGTGAACCGACGATGAGATTGATTGAGTCGAACCATGGACAGGTCCGACGTGCGTGGCACTGAAAAGCTGCGCGACGCAAAGGCTGCGCGCGTTGCGCGCGCAGCCCGCAATACCCGAAGCAACGCGTACCTGCAACGCGTCGCCGTGGCGGCAAGACCCTACGCTGCCACTAATCTACCCAATCAGAACTTGACGATGATGCCTGCGCCAACAGCAACCTGGCTGCGCGACGACGACGGTGCGCTGTTCTGACCGTCACCGATGTCAGCCGTTGCGTTGATGATGCTCTTGCCATCCTTGCCAAGCGTCTTGCCGCCTGCACGTTGATAGGCTTCCAGTGCATACAGACCCGTACGCTTGGAGAGGCTGTAGTACTGCGACAGGTTGAACTGGTTGTAGCTAGCCGCGCTCGTGATGCCGTTCGACTGCGTTGCACGCGTGTAGCTATAGCCAGCGGCCAGATCCAGAGCCGTGAACGGCTTGTAGTGCAGCACAACACCGCCCGTGTTCCAGATCGCCGTGCCCGTGAACGCCGAGGCGATGCCCGGAGCGTATTGCACGTTCGAGTAGGCGAACGACACGTCCCACTGCGAGTTGAACGCGTAGCCGCCGTTCACTGCAATGCGCTGTTGCTTGGCAGCCGTCTGGAAGCCGTTGTTGATCGCCGAGATACCGGCTTGCGCGCCGTTGTTCGACGTCGTCGAGTTCGCGCCCCACGCGCCGCCGGACGTGTTGCCGTTGTCGATGCGCTGGATACCTGCTGCGAGGCCGAACGGACCATACAGGTACTGTGCTGCCGCGCTCCAGGTTTGACCGGCGGCGAAGCTGCCCGGCGTGCCGCCCAGCGAGTACGAACCGCTGACCGTCAGGCCGCCGAACTTCGGCGACGTGTACACCAGCGAGTTGTTCGCGCGGTACAACGTGTCCATCGAGTCGATATCACCCGGGTGTGCGCCGTATGCGCCCGTCAGCCACGTGGTCGGGCTGTACGTCGACAGCAGCGTGTAGTACGACGTGTACTGACGGCCCATCGTGAACGTACCGTAGTTGGCATTCGCCACGCCGACATACGCCTGGCGGCTGAACATCAGACCCGAAACGCTCTCAGCACCCGTCGCACTGTTGAAGCCCTCTTCCAACTGGAAAATGGCCTTCGTGCCGCCGCCCAGATCTTCCGAACCCTTCAGGCCGAAACGGCTGCCCGCCCAGATACCGTTGATCATCTTGACCTGCGAACGGCCGCCGGCATTCGAACCGAGTGCTGCCGAGCTGCTTTGGTAGCCGATACCCGTGTCGACGATACCGTACAACGTCACGCTGCTTTGTGCATGCGCGCCCAGGGCGACCAACCCCAGTGCTGAAGTGACGAGTGCCTTTTTCATTTCTACTCCTTGTTAAGAACTTTATTTATGTGCGGCCTTGAGCAAGCGCCGCTGAGTGTGGAATGTATCTACTTAGAACACAGGGTGACCGTTGATGATGCTCGGCAACCAGGTGGAGAACATGGGTACATACGTGACGATATTGATGGCGCTGAAGATAGCCAGGTAATACGGCCATGCCACCTTGGTGGTTTCACCAATCGACACATTGCCAATCGCGCAACCAATGAACTGCACGGACCCGATCGGCGGATGCACGAGACCCAAAGCACAGTTCAGCAGAATCATGATCCCGAACTGCACGGGACCGACGCCGTTGTGCATCGCCATCGGCAGGAACAGCGGCGTGGTGATCAGAATGTGCGCCGCCATGTCGACGAACGTGCCGAGGAAAATCTGGATCAGGTTGATGTAGAGCAGCATCAGCCACGGCAACACCGTTGCGCCGTCGAGCATGCGCTCGATCGCGTCCGGGATCTCCAGATACGCCATCTGGAAGCGCAGCATGTTCGACACGCCGATCAGCAGCAGCACCACGCCCGTGGTCTTGGCGGCTTTTGACAGCGCATGACCGAGCTTCTTCATCGTCATCGTGCGATATACGACGATGGTCAGAATCAGCGAGTAACCCACGGCAATCGCGGCGGCTTCCGTGGCGGTGGCAATACCCTTGGCCACGCACACCAGAATGATCGCGATCACCATCAGACCCGGCACTGCGCCGAGGAAAGTGCGAGCGACCGCCATCCAGCCGGGGAAACGCTGCAGTTCGGTCGAACCGTCCGGGCGACGCGGATAACCGTATTTGACCGCCTGCCAGTAGGCCGCGATCAGCACGAAACCCATCACCCACAGCACCGGCAGAAGACCGGAAAACAACAGATCGCCAATCGACACGCCGCTCATCTGCACGCCATTCAACGTGCCGGTGATGCCCTGCGCGGCGAATGCGTAAATGATCATGTTGGTCGAGGTGGGCATCAACGCGCCCGCCAGCGACGAGTGCGTCGTCACGTTGACGGCGTAAGCGGCGCTATAGCCTTCGCGCTTCATTAGCGGAATCACGACGCCGCCCATCGCGGACGTATCCGCAGTCGGCGAACCCGACACGCCGCCGAACAGCGTGCACGCGACCACGTTGGCCATGCCGAGACCGCCGCGGAAATGACCCACGGTGGCCTGCGCGAAACGCAGGATGCGATCGGCGATACCACCGTGCAGCATCAGTTCGCCGGAGAAAATGAAGAATGGGACCGCGAGGAACGAGAACGCGTTCATGCCCGAGATCATCGACTGCATCGCAGTCGCCGCCGGCAAACCTTCATACAGATACGTGAGGACGCACGAGAGCCCCAACGCGAATGAAACCGGAACCCCTAGAACGAGGAAGACGAGAAAACTGACAGCAAGGAGGGCAAGTTCCATGATTGTTCTATTTTTGTTTCTTGACGAAGAGCGCCAGCAGGTGCTCGAACGAGAACAGCGCAATGCAGACGCTGGCGACGACCGGAATCAGATAACGCACTCCTTCTGGAACGCCAATGATCGGAATCCGGTCCTCCATCGTGGTCATCGCCATTTCCGAACAGCCGAAGAAAACCGCCACCGCAAAAGCGATCAGGCAAAGATGCTGGATCCCCGCAGCAATGGCCTGGCCCTTCAGCGAAAGATTCTTCACGAGCGAGTCGAGCCCGATATGGCCGCCTTCGCGAACCTTGAGCGCGGCGCCGAACATCGCGATCACGATCACCAGCAGCAGCGCGATCGGCTCGACGTAATCGGGTGCGTCGTTGAAGACATAGCGCATCACAACGCTATAGATCACCAGCAGACAGAGAGTGGCGAGGCTGGTCGACGCAACGACGACCAGCGCGCGAAAAAGAAAATCATTTGGGCGTTTCAGGAAACTCATGACCCCGTCC
The DNA here is from genome assembly GCF_900099835.1 of Paraburkholderia fungorum. Classification (NCBI taxonomy): domain Bacteria; kingdom Pseudomonadati; phylum Pseudomonadota; class Betaproteobacteria; order Burkholderiales; family Burkholderiaceae; genus Paraburkholderia; species Paraburkholderia fungorum. The sequence continues at coordinate 992,523 of NZ_FNKP01000002.1, read as the reverse complement.
TTGCTCACGACAGACCTAACTTCACTATTTAGCAATCCTGCTGTGCTTCACCAGCCGGCAACGGCGCGCGGCGAAAGAGCCCGCGGAACTTCCGCAGGGCTCTGCTCGCCGTGGCCAATGCCTGTGCAACCGTCTTTAACTGATGCCGAAACTTATTTGATTGCCTGGATCTCGTCGACGAGTTGCTTCATTTGCGGGGTCTTTTCGTACTTCGCCCACACCGGCTGCATCGCCGTCACGAAAGCCGCGCGGTCGATCTGCGCCGGCTGGACGATCGACGCGCCGCCCTTGGTGACCGTCTTCGCTGCGTCGGCTTCACGCGCGGTCCACAGCTTCTGGTAGTACGGCACCGAGTCGGCTGCTGCCTTCTTGATGATCTGCTGCTCCTGCGGCGTCAGCGTGTCCCACACCTTCTTCGAGAACACCAGCACTTCCGGGGTCATCGAATGCTGGGTTTCCGAATAGACCTGCGCGACTTCGAAGTGCTTGGTTTCTTCGTACGACGGAATATTGTTTTCCGCTGCGTCCACCAGACCCGTCTTCAGGCCCGTATAGACTTCGGCGAACGGCATCGGCGTCGGCGTGCCGCCCATTGCCTTGATTTCGTCGACCATCAGATCCGAAGGCTGCACGCGCACTTTCAGGCCCTTCATGTCGGCGGGCGAATGGATCGCGCGCTTGGCGTACATCGAACGCGCGCCGCTCTCGTAGAACGTCAGCGCGATCATGCCCTTCGCGGCGAACGCGTCGAGAATCTTCTGGCCTTCCGGGCCGTACATGACCTTGCGGAAATGGTCGATGTCGCGGAACAGGAACGGCAGCGACGGAATCATCGATTCGGGAACGATCTCGTTGAACGCGGCACCGTTGGCACGCGCCATGTCCAGCGCACCGATACGCACCTGGTCGATGGTGTCGTTTTCCGAACCCAGTGCGCTGTTGCCGAACACCTTCACGGAATCCTTGCCACCGGTTGCCTTGTTGATCTCTTCACCCATGTACTTCACGGCCATATTGGTCGGATAGGTGTCGCCGTGCACGTCCGCGACGCGGAACGTCCGCGCATGTGCCGACACGGTGCTGAATGCGAGCACCGAAGCCGCGACGATCATCGAAACACGGGAAGAGGCAAACTTCTTGTTCATCGTGACATTCCTTGAAAAGTTGACACCCTGAGTGGTGGATGCCGCTTGGTTTTAATGTGTCTCATGGTTGCGCACTCGCGGGCCTGGGCGGCTGGCGGCGCACTGCCGCGCTGGATCGCGCTATGTCCCCGGCGCGATGCTCAGCACTCCAACTTGCTTCTTGTACTTCGATTACGTCGATTTAAATCTGGCGTACTAACGGCTTGCTTATACAGCCCTGATGGATTCAGGCTGTAATCTCGAAATTCACAGAAAGGAATTCGTTTGGGCTTATACGTTGTACGACGACATATGAAGTCTATAAAACGCGTTTTGACTTGTACAGACGGTATTTACCCGCAGAATTGGGACGCGCGGTAGAGATGACCGGCTCGGTGAACCGCGAGGCCCCGCGCCAGCTAGCGCAGAGATCGGGAGGAGATGACGATGGGTCGAAGCGGCTGTGCTTTTATAGCGTAGTCACGGTAAAAACGTGGCCTAAACGCGACACATGTTGTACGACGAGTGATGAATAAAACACACGAAAGTGTAAGGCGCCGGGAGCGATAAGCCCCGGCGCATGCAACGTGTAAGGCCGGCTTTACAGTTCGCCGGCGAATTCCGGCTCGGGCAGGCCGGTGACGCCCGGGCGCACGGCGAATACATGTCCGTCGTGCTCGCTCGCACCCGTCGCGGGGCGAATCGATGTCACAAACAACGTGTCCAGATCGCGGCCACCGAACGCGCACATTGCTGGCTTGACGGCCGGCACGGCCAGTTGACGATCCAGCTTGCCTTGCGGCGTGAAGCGCAGCAGCTGGCCGGCGTCGTTCGCGCAGATCCAGTAGCAGCCGTCAGCGTCCACCGCCGCGCCGTCCGGCCTACCTACGTGATGATTCAGGTCCGCGAATATGCGACGGTTGCGCGGCTCGCCCGACGCGATGTCGTAGTCGAACGCCCAGATCTGCCGGCGCAGCGGATGCGAGTCGGACAGATACATCGTCGTGCCGTCCGGCGACCAGCCAAGACCGTTCTGCGTAATCAGCCCGTCGATCACCGGCGCGGACAGCACGCCCTGCGCGTCGTAGCGATACAGTTCGCCGGCCGGATTGGCCGCCGACATGTCCTGGACCATCGTGCCGGACCAGAAGCGCCCTTGCCGGTCGCAACGGCCGTCGTTGAAACGCATGTCGGCGAACGGGAATGACGGCGCGGCGAGCTTGCGCACGGCGACATTGCCGCCTGCCTGATCGAGGGTGACCGCGAACAATCCGGTCTCGCAACCGGCCAGCACGGTGCCGTGACGGTCGAACGCGATACAGGCCACCTTCTCCGGCAACGTCCATTCGGTGCGCACGCCCGAGTCGACTGCCAGGCGAACGATTTTCTGCGCCGGAATGTCGACCCAGTAAAGCGCCTGCTCGGCGACACGCCACACCGGGCTTTCGCCAACACCTGCGGGCGCCTGCACTGCTCCCTCAAGCCGCTCGACGCGCGGACCGAACGTCGCGCTCACCACTTCGGCTCCATCGGACCGGCCAGCACGAACGGGCCGCCCTGGAACAACTGGGTCGGATCGTCGAAGTTCTGGTCGGGCGCACCCGCCGGGAACAGATGCTCGAACTGCTCCGAGCTATCTTGCGGACGGAAACCGAGGAACGCAGCCTTGGTGTTGTCGACCCACGAAATACGGTTGTTCGACACGCCATAAACGATTGCGTGACCCACGCGATTGGTGAACAGCGAGCAGCGGATCAGTTCGATGAAGTCGCGATAGCTCAGATACGTGACCAGCATGCGCGCGGACTTCGGCTGTTCGAACGACGAGCCGATCCGCAGACACACGGTTTCCAGACCAAAGCGGTCGAAGTAGAAACGCGACAGCGATTCGCCGAAGCACTTCGTCACGCCGTACAGGCTGTCCGGACGCAGCGGCGCGTCGATATCGACCACCGACGTCACCGGATGGAAACCCACCGCGTGATTCGAGCTGGCGTAAATGATCCGCTTCACGCCCTGCTTCTGCGCAGCCGAATACAGGTTGTAGAGGCCGCGAATGTTCGCTTCGATCAGCTCTTCGAACGGCGCTTCGACGGAAATACCGCCGAGGTGGATGACGGCATCCACGCCTTCGAGCAACGCGTGAACCGCGGCTTCGTCGGCGAGATTGACGATGGATGCCTCTTCATGATCGGCGACCTCGCCGAGCGGCGCGATATCGGTCACACGCACGATATCGGCCCACGCGGACAGCGCGCCGCGCAATTGCTTGCCGAGATTGCCAGCAGCGCCCGTCAGCAGCAGACGATGGAACGGCTTCTTTGCCGCGGAGCGGTCGGAATTCGAGTCAGTCATGTCTCTTTATTTGATGTGAGTGCGGTCGGGGTGTCAGTCGATTCGGGGAAAGCCCGGCCATGCGGCAGAACAGCGGCATGACCAGGCTCAGCCGGGAATCAGGTCACCGGCGCCGGGTTGAACAGCGTCAACGCATTATGCAGCTTGAGTTTTTCCGCACAGGTCTCTTTGCGGCCGCTGGCGACGTCGAGCATCAGGCGGAACAGTTCCCAACCCACGTCTTCAATCGTCGCCGCGCCGGTGGCGATCGTGCCGGCGTTGATGTCCATCAGATCGTGCCAGCGGCGCGCCAGGTCCGAGCGCGTCGCGACCTTGATGACGGGCACTTCGGCGAGGCTGTACGGCGTACCGCGGCCGGTCGTGAACACGTGCAGGTTGATACCCGCGGCCACCTGCAGCGTGCCGCAGATGAAATCGCTAGCCGGCGTCGCCGCGTAAATCAGGCCCTTCTGACGAACCTTCTCGCCCGGCGACAACACGCCCGAAATGGCCGAGTTGCCCGACTTGATGATCGAGCCCATCGCCTTTTCGACGATGTTCGACAAGCCGCCCTTCTTGTTACCAGGCGTGGTGTTCGCGCTGCGGTCCGCGCCGCCGCGCTTCAGATAATCGTCGTACCACTGCATCTCGCGGATGATCTCCGCCGCCACTTCCGCGTTGGCTGCGCGGGCCGTGAGCTGATCGACGCCGTCACGCACTTCGGTGACTTCGGAGAACATCACGGTCGCGCCGGCGCGCACCAGCAGGTCGGTCGCGAAACCGACAGCGGGGTTGGCGGTCAGACCGGAGAACGCATCGCTGCCGCCGCACTGCACGCCGATCACCAGATCGGCCGCCGGGCAGGTTTCGCGACGGCGGTTGTTCAGGCGCTTCAGATGACCGTCTGCCATCTTCATGATCGACTCGATCATCGACTGGAAGCCGACGTGCGAGTCGTCCTGCAACACCACCACGTCGCCGTTCAGGTCGGCCGCGACATCGCCGATGTCCGCGACTTCCGATACATTCGCGGCCGCCGCGATAGGAATCGTGCCCGGCGGCATCAGACGCTCGGGTTGCAGCTTTTCGCAACCCAGGCTGACCATCATCACTTCGCCGCCGAAATTCGGATTCAGGCTGATGTTACGGACCGTGCGGATCGGCACCATCGCGTCCGGCGCGTCGATCGCGACCCCGCAGCCGTACGTGTGGCCGAGGCTCACCACGTCGTCGACGTTCGGATACTGCGGCAGAAGCTCGGCCTTGATACGCGTCACCGCGTGCTGAACGACGTCGGCCACGCACTGCACCGTGGTCGTGATCGCGAGAATGTTGCGCGAGCCGACCGAGCCGTCCGCGTTGCGATAGCCCTCGAATGTGAAGCCTTCGAGCGGCGGCATCTCCGGCGCCTTGATCGTCGCGATGGGCAGGTCTTCGAGTCCGGGCGGGCTCGGCATGCGGATCACGTGTTCGTTGATCCAGCTGCCCTTGGGCAGCGCCTTCAGCGCGTAACCGATCACCACGTTATAGCGGATGACCTCGTCGCCTTCGGCCAGATCGGCCAGCGCGACCTTGTGGCCTTGCGGCACGCGTTCGCGCAGCACGAGACCGTCGGGGAATGTCGCGCCCTCGCCGAGACCGCCGTCGTTGACGACGATCGCGACATTGTCATTGGGGTGAACGCGAATGTAGAGCGGGGATTGTTGTTCCATTGCATCGATCCTTTTGGCGATATGAGCCTGCTGCGAGCCTGCCGCGCCAGCTATTCATACGTCATCCTACAACATGGGACATGACGTGGATGTTCCGTATTTACCCTATAACAACCATTATGCCGTGAAAACCCCGTTGAGTTCGTCGATTTGTTGTTGTACGATGACGTATAAGAAATGTCCATTTCGACGGATCTACCCCATACCGATTCAATACTGACCTAGTACAGACGCCTGGATACTCATCATGACGACACCGCAGGAACTCAAAGCAATCGTTTCGGAAGGTCTGCTGTCCTTCCCCGTCACCGACTTCGACGCACAAGGCAACTTCCGCGCCGACACGTACGCTGAGCGCCTCGACTGGCTCGCTCCGTACGGCGCATCGGCGCTGTTCGTCGCGGGCGGCACGGGCGAATTCTTTTCGCTCACGCATGACGATTACTCGAAGGTCGTGAAGACCGCCACCGAAGTCTGCAAGGGCAAGGTGCCGATCCTGGCGGGCGCAGGCGGCCCGACGCGCGTCGCGATCGACTACGCGAAGGAAGCCGAGCGTCACGGCGCCAACGGCATTCTGCTGATGCCGCATTACCTGACCGAAGCCTGCCAGGAAGGTATCGCCGCGCACGCTGAAGAAGTGTGTAAAGCCGTGCCGAACATGGGCGTGATCATCTACAACCGCGCCAATTCGAAGCTCAACGCGGACATGCTCGAAGGCCTGGCGGAACGCTGCCCGAATCTGATCGGTTTCAAGGACGGCGTGGGCGAGATCGAAAACATGGTGACGATCCGCCGCCGTCTGGGCGACCGTTTCTCGTACCTCGGCGGCCTGCCGACCGCGGAAGTCTACGCAGCGGCATACAAGGCGCTGGGCGTGCCGGTGTACTCGTCGGCAGTGTTCAACTTCATCCCGAAGACGGCGATGGACTTCTACCGCGCGATTGCCGCCGACGACCACGCAACGGTCGGCAAGCTGATCGACGACTTCTTCCTGCCGTACCTGAAGATCCGCAACCGCCGTGCTGGCTACGCAGTCAGCATCGTCAAGGCTGGCGCGAAGCTGGTCGGCCACGACGCAGGCCCGGTCCGCGCACCGCTGACCGATCTGACCGAAGAAGAAATGGGCATGCTCGACGTGCTGATCAAGAAGCTCGGCGCGCAGTAATGCAGCCGCCACGGTCGCGGCAACATCGCGGCCGTGCGACGAGGGCCGCTTGACGGCTTTGCAATGAGCGCCCGGGACGGCAACGTCGCCGGGCGTTTTGCGTACTGTGCGCGGGTGGCATGAAGGCTGATCCGATCCGCTGAAAAACGGCGAATCCGATTGCGTCGCATTGCGGCCATCGCGAGCCGCTGCACGGCTCGCACCGCCGGCCGGACCGCCTTTGCCGTCGACGCCCGGCCAGAACGCTGCATGCAACTCCGGGAGCTCGCTCCCTCGCATAAAAATTCAGGAGATGACCATGGATGTGAGCCGCACGGCCGATTCCGCCAATGCCGCCGCCGATGCAGGAAAGCGCACCAAAGTCCGCTATACGATCCTGCTGCTGATCTTTCTGATCACGACGCTCAACTACGCGGACCGCGCGACGCTCTCCGTGACCGGCTCGGCGATGCGCGGCGAGTTCAGCCTCGACGCAGTCAAGATGGGCTACATCTTCTCGGCGTTCAGTTGGGCTTACGTGCTGGCGCAGTTGCCGGCCGGCTGGCTGCTGGACCGCTTCGGCGCGCGGCGCGTGTACGCGGCGAGCATTTTCTCGTGGTCGCTGTTCACGCTGCTGCAAAGCTCGATCGGCTTGCTGGGCAGCGCATCCGCAGCCATCTCCGCACTGTTCGTGTTGCGTTTCGTGATGGGCGCAGCGGAATCGCCCGCGTTTCCGGCCAACGCGAAAGTGGTGGCAAGCTGGTTCCCGACCAACGAACGCGGCACCGCGTCGGCCATTTTCAACGCGGCGCAATACTTCGCCGCCGTCGTATTTACGCCGCTGATGGCGTGGCTCACGCACGCATTCGGCTGGCATTCGGTCTACCTCGTGATGGGTGCGATCGGCCTGATTCTCGCCGCCACGTGGCTGCGGGTCATGAAAAATCCCGCCGATCACCCGCGTGTGTCGCGCGCCGAACTCGAGTACATCGAACAGGGCGGCGGCGTGATCAGCGGGCACAAGAAAGCTGAAAAAGCCACCCGCCCCGCCGATATCTCAAGCGCAGGCGGCTGGTTTCTCGTGCGTCAACTGCTCGGCAACCGGATGCTGGTCGGCGTCTATCTCGCGCAGTACTGCATCAACGTGCTGACCTACTTCTTCCTCACCTGGTTTCCGATCTACCTCGTGCAGGCGCGCGGCATGACGATTCTGCACGCCGGTCTGGTGGCGTCGCTGCCGGCCATCTGCGGCTTCTCGGGCGGCGTGCTCGGCGGCATTCTGTCGGACGGGCTGATCCGGCGAGGCTTTTCGCTGACCGTCGCGCGCAAGGTGCCGATTGTCGGCGGCATGCTGCTGTCGACGTGCATCATCGGCTGCAACTATGTGTCGACCGACTGGGTCGTCGTTGCGCTGATGTCGCTCGCGTTCTTCGGCAAAGGCATCGGCGCACTGGGCTGGGCCGTGGTCGCGGATACATCGCCGAAGGAAGCGCTCGGTTTGTCCGGCGCGATCTTCAACATGTTCGGCAACGTGGCGGGCATCGTCACGCCGATCGTGATCGGCTACCTCGTCGCGGAAACCGGCTCGTTCAACGGCGCGCTGGTGTTCGTCGGCGCGAACGCGCTGCTCACGGTATTCAGCTATCTGGTGATCGTGAAGGACATCAAGCGGGTCGAGTTGCGGCGCGTCTAACCGTCGCGGGTCATCGTACTTCCCTGGCGCCCCTATCAGGCGGGCCTCTGGCCTTGCCTGGCGGCGCATAGCGCGGGTTACCCCCAGGAAAAACCGCATAGTGGAAATCGATTTGACCTCTATATAATCAGTCGTCAGACGACGGTATAATGAAACGCAGGTCTTATCTGCAACTATTTGATTTCAAGGGGCGTTTTCGATGGCTACACCACTGGCATCCGCGGCACCGCCACGACGCGCTCGCAATCTTGCCGAGTTCGTCGTCAGCTACGTTACCGATCAGATCGCGTCCAACGCGCTGAAACCCGGCGACAAACTGCCGACCGAATCACAACTGATGGTCACGCTGAGCGTGAGCCGCACCGTGATCCGCGAAGCAATTTCACGCCTGCAGGCGGGCAAGATCATCGAGACGCGCCACGGTATCGGCAGCTTCGTGCTGGAGCCGCAGCGCGAAAAACTCGGCATCGACATGGTGCCCGCCACCACGCTGCGCGACGTGCTGTCCATTCTCGAATTGCGTATCAGCCTCGAAACGGAATGCGCTGGTTTGGCCGCGCAACGCTCGAAGCCGGAAGACATCGCGCGCATGCGCGGCGCGCTCGACGCGATCGAAGCCACGCGTCACAACGGGCTGGACAGCGTCGACGCCGATCTGCAATTCCATATTTCGGTCGCACGCGCCACGGGCAACCGTTATTTCGTCGACATCCTCACGCAGATGGGCAGCGCGCTGATTCCGCGTAACCGGCTCGACTCGGCGGGCATTGCTCGCGCGGAACCGGATGCGTATCTGTCGCTGGTGAATCTTGAGCACGAAAGCATTCTCGAAGCGATCTCGCGGCACGATGCCGAAGGTGCGCGCGCGGCAATGCGCATGCATCTGTCGAATAGCCGGGAACGGCTGCGGCGCGCGAACGAAGTGAGCGAGACGAATAGCTGAGGCGCTAGCGGAAACTGGTCGAACGCTTCACAGCGAACCCAAAAGAAAAATGGCCGGGATGCATTGCATCCCGGCCATTTTTTTATCTGACTAGCGCTTCAACCACACGCTTAGCTGCGCGTGATCTCGCCATCGCGACGGCGCCACAGGTCCAGCGGATTACTGTCGCCGAGCGCTTCGGGCAGCAGGTCAGCCGGGAAATCCTGGTAGCAGACCGGACGCAGGAAGCGGTCGATCGCGGTCGTGCCGACCGACGTAGCGCGGCTGTCGGACGTTGCCGGGAACGGGCCGCCGTGCACCATCGCGTGCGATACCTCGACGCCCGTCGGGTAGCCGTTGACCAGAATACGGCCGGCCTTGCGCTCGAGAATCGGCAGCAGCTTCTTCGCCGCCGCGATGTCGGCGCTGTCCATTTGCAGCGTAGCCGTCAGTTGACCTTCGAAATGCTCGGCAACGGCCAGCAGTTCCTGCTCGTCCTTGCATCGCACGATGGTCGACACCGGGCCAAACACTTCGTCTTCGAGCGTCGGGGTCGCGAGGAACGTCTTCGCGTCGGTCACGAACAGTGCGGCACGCGCCTGGGTCGGGCCGGTTGCCTCGACACCGCGCGCCACTTCCTCAACGCCCTTGGTCGACGCCAGCGTGCTCTCACCCTTCTGATACGCGGCGCAAATGCCGGCGGTCAGCATGGTTTGCGCGGGCTTGGCAGCCAGCGCCTCGGATGCCGTCGCGACGAAGCTCTTCAGCGCGTCGCTGTCCAGCGCGATCGCGAGACCCGGGTTGGTACAGAACTGGCCTGCGCCCAGCACGAGCGAGTCGACGAAACCGCGCGCCATGCTTTCGCCACGCTGGTTCAGCGCGTTCGACAACAGGAACACCGGGTTGATGCTGCTCATTTCCGCGTAAACCGGAATCGGCTCGGCACGCGCCGCCGCGACGCGCATCAGCGCGAGGCCGCCTGCGCGCGAACCGGTGAAGCCGACTGCCTTGATTGCCGGGTGCGCAACGAGCGCTTCGCCGATCGCATTGCCCGCGCCGACCACCAGCGAGAACACGCCTTCCGGCAAGTCCATTTCCTGCGCGACGCGCTGAATCACGCGACCGACCATTTCCGACGTGCCCAAGTGAGCGCCGTGCGCCTTCACCACCACCGGGCAACCGGCCGCCAGTGCCGATGCCGTGTCGCCGCCCGCCACCGAAAACGCGAGCGGGAAATTGCTGGCGCCGAACACAGCGACCGGACCGAGCGCGATCTTTTGCAGACGCAGATCCGAGCGCGGCAGCGGCTTGCGCTCCGGCAGCGGCGAGTCGAGCGTAGCCGACAGCCACTGACCCGCGCGCACGACTTGCGCGAACAGCTTCAACTGACCCGTGGTACGGCCACGCTCACCTTCCAGACGCGCCTTCGGCAGACCGGATTCCTGCTGCGCGCGCTCGATCAGCGCGTCGCCCAATGCCGTGATGCCGTCGGCAATACGCTCGAGGAACTCGGCGCGCACCGTCAGCGGCAGATTGCGATACGTGTCGAACGCCTGCTGCGCCAGATCGCACGCCTGTTTAACCTGCTCGACGCCACCGCCGCCGAAAACCGGCTCGGCGATGTCGGAGCCCGTAGCCGGATTGAACGCATGCAACGCCTGCTCTTCGCCGCGCACCGCTTGGCGGCCGATCAGCATTTCGCCGGTAATCAACATTTTTGCTTTCCTTGAAAAAGGCTTTAGATATAAGTCATCCTACAACATCGAGGTACTCTCACGCAACCCGGAAACGCCCGCTGCACCGCGAATTCGGGTTTACGTGCCCGTTACAAGCACAGGTCGCAATGCTAATCTGGAATAAGACATACGACGACCTATAACATTTCAATTCACCGTCGTTGCCACTCGCCCGATCCATTGACGTTCGAGGAGACATGATGCCAGTCGTTACGCCCTACCAGGCCTTGCCCAATCGCTTTCGCCGCGCGGTTTGCAGCGGCGAAACCCAGATCGGCTGCTGGTCGTCGCTCGCCAGCCCGATCGTGACGGAACTGCTGGGAATCATCGGTTTCGACTGGATACTGCTGGACGCCGAGCACGCGCCGAACGACGTGCTCACGCTCATTCCTCAACTGATGTCGCTCAAGGATAGCGCGAGCGCCCCCGTCGTACGTCCACCGGCCAACGACAGCGTGTTCATCAAGCGCCTGCTCGACAGCGGCTTTTCGAATTTCCTCGTGCCCTTCGTCGAAAGCGCGGACGACGCAGCCCGCGCCGTCGCCGCCACGCGCTACCCGCCGCAAGGTATTCGCGGTGTATCCGTCAGCCATCGCGGCAACCACTTCGCAACCGTGCCCGACTATTTCGACATCGCCAACGACAACGTCTGCGTGATCGTGCAGATCGAAAGCCGTAAAGCAGTCGAGTCGATCGACGAGATTCTCGCGGTGGACGGTGTCGACGCCGTGTTCGTCGGCCCGTCCGATCTCGCGGCCGGTTACGGCCATCTCGGCAACGCGAATCATCCCGACGTGCAGCAGGCCATCGCGCATGTGTTCGAGCGCGCGAAAGCGGCAGGCAAATCGAGCGGCATTCTCGCGCCCGTGCAGGCCGACGCGGAACGTTATCTGTCGATGGGCTGCCGCGTGATCGCCGTGTGCGCGGACATGGGCATGCTGAAAGGCGCGGCGCAATCGGTGCAGAAACACTTCATGCAGAAACAGGCGGGCACGGCTTAACGCGCGCGTACGTCACACGCAACGAGCACGCAACGACCACGCAACGCGCGCGAAATTTTAACGGATATCCACGCGCCGCCGTCATGACATCTTCGGAGCAAACCATGCAAACAGCAGGCTTTATCGGACTCGGCATCATGGGCAAACCCATGGCCGCCAACCTTCTCAAGAACGGCGTCGCGCTGGCGGCTTTCACGCGCAGCGGCGTGCCCGACGAACTCGTCCAGGCGGGCGCCGTCGCGTGCGACAGCCCGGCTGCGGTCGCCGCGAAGGCCGACGTGGTCTTCATCATGGTGCCGGATACGCCGGACGTCGAACGCGTGCTGTTCGGCGATCAGGGCGTGGCGGGCGCATTGCGCGCGGGCCAGATCGTGGTCGACATGAGCTCCATCTCGCCGATGGCGACCCGCGAATTCGCCGCCCGCGTCCGCGAGTGCGGCGCGGAATATCTCGACGCGCCGGTGTCCGGCGGCGAAGTCGGCGCAAAGGCCGGCACGCTGACCATCATGGTCGGCGGCGACACGGCGACCTTCGACTGCGTCAAGCCGCTGTTTGACATGATGGGCAAGAACGTCACGCTGATCGGCGCGGTGGGTGCGGGACAGGTTTGCAAGGTCGCCAATCAGGTGATCGTCGCCGCGACGATCGAGGCGGTCGGCGAAGCGCTGCTGCTGGCGTCGAAGGCCGGCGTCGATCCCGCGCGCGTGCGTGAAGCGCTGATGGGCGGCTTCGCGTCGTCGCGCATTCTCGAAGTCCACGGCGAGCGGATGACCAAACGCACTTTCGATCCGGGCTTCCGCATCGAACTGCACCAGAAGGATTTGAACCTCGCGCTGTCGACGGCTCAGGCGCTCGGCGTGTCGTTGCCGAACACGGCCACTTGCCAGGCGCTGTTCAATGCGTGCGTCGCGCATGGCGGCAAAGCATGGGACCACTCCGCGATGGTTCGCGCTCTCGAAGTGCTCGCCAATCACGAGATCGGTCAGCAGAGCGCTTAAGTCACCGCAAGCTCAAAACAGTCACTACGCCGTTCTGCCTCGCTCCCTGCAATGGGGGCCGAGGGAACGGCGTAGGTGCGCGTTCGAAGCCAACGCAACTCTTTAACGATAGGCACCTTACATCAAGCACTCTCACTGCTTACAAATAATAAGGATCACTGATCTCAGGACAATTCTTCCTATAAGCCGCGCTTTCAACGGCACCAACGATTATTGACAACGCCCGCAAAGGGCAAGGAGACACTTGTGGCAATCCACGATAAAAACAGCGGCAAGCTGGCAGCATCGACAATCCGCGACAACGACCAGCCGAACTCACCCAAACGCCGAAGCTTCATGATGTTCGCGGGCGCGTCCGCAGGCGCTACCCTGCTCGGCACGCTGCCCGGCTGCGGCGGCAGCAGCAATTCGCTGAACGCGTCGACACCGCCGGCCACGACGCCGACCGCCCCGGTCGATCCGATCTGGGGAGCCAGCGGCGAAGCCACGGCGATCATCAACAAGCTCGCGACGATCACGACGTCGATGTTCCCGTCGGTCGATTTTCAGGTGACCAGCTACGGCGCGAAAACGCTGCTGCCGTCCGCGCTGATCCAGGCGAGCGCATGGCCGGGCGGCACGATTCCGTGGGTCACCGGCACGCAGGCCGCGGCCTCGCCGCAAAGCCCCGGTTCGACGGTGATGGTGCCGTACGACATGACCGACACCGTGTACGACTCGTGCTCCCCGTTCAACGCCGCGATTCAGGCCGCGCACGCGGCGGGCGGCGGCCGTGTCGTGGTGCCGGCCGGCAACTGGTATTGCGGCGGCCCGATCGTTCTGCTGAGCAACGTGAATTTCCATCTGACCTCGGGCTGCACGATCTATTTCAGCCCGAACCCGGCCGACTACGCGAAGAACGGCCCGTATCCGACGACCAACGGCAACCTCTACTGGTCACGCTGGCAGGCCAACGACTGCCTGAACTTCGGCGCACCGATCTACGCGTACCAGCAGACCAACATCGCGCTGACCGCCGACGACAACACCTGCGTGCTCAACGGCCAGTCGATGACGCCGATGCAATTGAGCACCAAGGCGCCGACATCGTGCTGGTGGACCTTCAAGGGCACGAGCGGCGAATACGGTTACGTGAAGCCGGCGACGGGTGGTGCGCCGGTCTCGCAAGCGGACGCCAACACGGGCGCGACCTCGTACTCGGCGAACTCTGCTTCATACGCGGGCAATACCGCGTTGACGAGCCTGCCCGCTGCGCAGATCACGAATCCGCAAGCCAACGTGTCGTTCACGAATCAGGACGGCACGACGACCACGCTGATGACGCTCCTCACCGCATCGGGCTGGAATCAGGATCAGAACTATCTGCCGGCGCTGTCCGAACTCGGCGTACCGGTTCTGAACCGCGTGTTCGGCCTCGGTCACTTCCTGCGCCCGTGCATGGTCGAGTTCATCGGCTGCACGAACGTGTTGCTGCAGAACTACCACACGCAGAACACACCGTTCTGGCAGCACCATCCGACCGATTGCACGAACGTCGTGATCGACGGCGTGTTCGCCGACAGTATCGGCCCGAACAACGACGGCTTCGACCCGGACGCGTGCAATTACGTGCTGGTGCAGAACGTCCAGTTCAATACCGGCGACGACTGCATCGCGATCAAGTCCGGCAAGTGTCTCGACACGCAATACGGTCCGATGCAGAACATCGTGGTCCAGAACTGCACGATGCAAAGCGGCCACGGCGGCCTGACGATCGGCAGCGAAATGAGTGCGGGCGTGGAGAACGTCTACGCGCGCAATCTGACCATGCAGAACGCGAACTGGGCGACCAATCCGCTGAATATCGCGTTGCGCTTCAAGACCAACATGAACCGCGGCGGCTTTATCAACAACGTGTGGATCAACGGCGTCACGTTGCCGAACGGTGTGAATCTGACCGGCAAGTACGGCGGCGGCGCATTGGGCTCGGCGTTTCCGGGTTCGGTCGCGGGCACGGGCACGGTCGGTCTCGCGGCGAATCCGTCGACGGGCCAGGGCGGCCTGATCACGTTCGACTGCGATTACAGCCCGTCGGGCGACGCGGTCCGCTGGAATCCGGCGACCATCAACAACATCAACATCTCGAACGTGAACGCGACCAACACGTCGGGCGCGGTGAGCTATGCGCTGACTTCGGGCTTCACGGCGACCTCCGGTTCGTGCTTCCAGGCGCTCGTCGCACAAGGCCCGGTCGCGGCGGATTACAACGGTCCGCTGCCCGTTCCGACCGTTTCGCCAATCACCGGCGTGACGATCTCCGACTGCAACCTGGGTACGCCGATCGCGGCAGGACCGGCCAGCGCCACCGTGCCGGGTCCGCTGTTCGTGAGCAACGTGAAGTCGATCACGCTGAGCAATGTGGTGATTGCGGGCGTCACGTATAACAGCGCGCTGACCGGCTGATGAGCTGCTGAGTTGATGAGCGGGCGGTCTCCGGGCACGAAGGTTTCTGGAGACCGCCGCACTCCGACAGCGTCGCTCGATGCATGGGCAAGCGGCTGACTATGGGGTGACCAGAGGTACTTGCCGCGAGCACGCAGTTTTCGTTCAGCGGACTTTTTTCACTACTTTTTGTCATACGCGTCGGTCACGGCTTCTTTCACCGCATTTGTCACGCGACGCGCAGGCAAAAAAAAACGACGCCCGAGGGCGTCGTTTTTTCATCCATTCACTTCCAGTTCCGTCACTTCGCCACCGCACCCGCCGGCGCGGTCCAACGCGGCTCGGGCGCCTTGCCCGGGCTCTTCGCCAGCACGCAAACCACAAACGCGGCGACGATATCGAACACCGCCAGAACAACGAACAGCGGGCTATAACCGATTTGCGTCACCAGCACACCGAACAACGCGGTGAAGGCCGCTGCGCCCAGATAACCCGCCATACCCCCCATGCCCGTCGCAGTCGCGACTTCGTTCTTGCCGAACATGTCCGACGTGATGGCGTACAACGCGCCCGACAGCGTCTGATGCGCAAAGCCGCCGATACACAGCAGCGCCACCGCCACGTACGGGCTCGCCACCAGACCAACGCACGCCGGTCCGATCATGAACAGCGCGCCGACCACGAACACCATCTTGCGTGACGTGAACAGCGACACCTTCGCGTACTTGTGGAACAGCGGGCTCAGATAGCCGCCGAGCACGCAGCCAATGTCGGCAGCGAGGAACGGCATCCACGCATACAGCGCGACTTCCTTCAGGTTCATGTGACGCTCGGTCATCATGTACAGCGGAATCCACGCGTTGAAGGTTTGCCAGGCCGGTTCCGACAGAATGCGCGGAATGCCGATCGCCCAGAAGTCGCGGCTCGCCAGCATCGCGAGACGGCTGCGCTTCGGCGCGCTCGCGTCGTCGCTGTGCTTTGCTTCCTGGCCGCTGAGAATGTAGTCGCGCTCGGTGTCGCCGAGCAGTTTCTGCTGACGCGGATGCTTGTACAGCACCATCCACAGCACGCTCCACACGATCCCCGCCACGCCGACGATCACGAACGCCAGTTGCCACTGACCACGCAGCAGCGCCCAGACCACCAGCGGCGGCGCCAGCAGCGCACCGATCGACGAGCCGATGTTGAACCAGCCGATCGCCACCGAACGCTCTTTCGCGGGAAACCATTCGCTGGTCGCCTTGACGCCGGCCGGAATGCCCGCCGCTTCAGCGAGACCCAGCACGCCGCGGAAAAACGCGAGACTGCGCCAGCCCGTGGCCCACGCCGCCGCCGCACACGCCACCGACCACGCCAGCGCGAACGCTGCGAAGCCGAGCTTGGTGCCAATGGTATCGAGCACCCAGCCCGCGACCGGCTGCATGAACGCATAGCAGAGCTGCCAGGCGACCACCACGTGCGCGTACTGCTCGGTGGTGATGTTCAGGTCTTTCATCAGCGTCGGTGCGGCCACCGACAGCGTATTGCGCGCAAGGTAATTGATGATGAGCCCGGCCGCGACCAGACTGACCATCCACCAACGGATGCCCTTGATTTTCATTGCTGAGTCTCCTCGTAATGCCTACCGCTGTCAGACCGGCTTCGCGGTGTTTGCCGTCGAGCTGTCCGGACCGCCGTCCGTGCGCGAATAATCGATACCGACAAAACTGCCGCCCTGGAAGCGCTGGCCCAACGCGTCGAGCGGGTTCGGCTGCGCGAGAATTTCCGCCGCGTAGTCTTCGGCGTTCTGTTTCGGCTGATAACCCAGCCGCGCTGCGCCGCTGTTGTCCCACCAGCTACGCGTGTTGGCCGACACGCCCCACACCGTCAGGAAGCCGACGTCTTCGGCTTCGACACAGCGGTCGAGGAAATGCATCAGGTCTTCGTGACCGAACCACGTGCTCAGATGACGCTGCTCGGCCGGACGCGCGAGGCAGCTGCCGATCCGCACGCACACGCTTTCGATGCCGTGCTTGTCCCAGTACATTCTGGCGAGCGCTTCGCCCCACACCTTGCTCAGGCCGTAGAAGCCGTCCGGGCGCAGTTCGCAGTCGAGGCTCAGATGCTCGGTGACCGGATACATGCCGATCGCGTGATTCGAGCTGGCGAACACGATGCGCTTCACGCCCTGACGGCGCGCGCCTTCGTACACTTCGACGAGACCGCGCAGGTTGTTTTCGATGATCTCCGGCAGCGGACGCTCCACGCTAGTCCCGGCAAAATGGATCAGCACGTCGACGCCCTCGAGCAGGCGATCCACGATCGCCGGGTCGCGCAGGTCGCCGTGCATCACGTCCTCGCCTTCGACCAGCGGCGTCAACGCCTTCGAGCCTGCCGCCGAACGCAACGAGGTGCCGCGCGCGATCAACGCTGCACGTACAACCGAGCCTAGCTGGCCGCCAGCGCCACTCAGAGCAATCTTTTTCATACGGTTCCTTTCCTGCTTCATTGACTGCGGCAACTGCGCCGCGCGCGATCGAATTGGGGTGACAAGCCAGCGGCAAAGCAGCGGCATTTATCGCCTGCTTAACACACGCTAGTTGTACGATAACGTACTATTAACGATGCTCACGCGGATTTCAACCAGGCATTTACCCTGATCCGTATTCGGGTTGAATGGAATTTTCCTTAATAAACAAGCGCTATCTCATTTTTTATTTATGCGATGTCGTATGACATAACGCAAAAATTCTCGCTCACTTTTCTTTTCATCGATTGGCTGCGGAAATCACCGGCCTCCTCCTGTGAAGCAGCCTCCGGCAAGGACGCGTAGACTTGTGCGCCAGCGCCGGTTGTCGCGTTCGGGTACGGTGAATGTTTCGCCGTTGTCCCGTTTGCCGTCCTACCGACCGCTTCTACCGCTGCTTTTACCGCTCATGCAGGAGCCGCAGGCGCAGGCCGTTGCGGCTCTTTCGTCCATCAAGCCCGGTTCATTTTCAGCACAGCAACTCACCATGCCCACTGCCGACTATTTCGTGCGATCCGTCGCGCTGCCGTCCGAGTCCGCCGTCACCCGTCTGTATAACGCGCCCGACCTCGCCGACGCGTTCGCGGTCCGCCTGCCCGACAACGCAATCGACGACCCCGAGCTGCTCGCGCGCTTCCTGTTCGCCAATCAGGCGGGATGGGTCGCGCAATTGCTGGCGCTGCGCGACGTGCTGGTCGCGCGTTTCGGACTCAAGACGGCGAAGCAGTTACGCCGCGAAGGCGCGGAGGGCCCGCGGGAGCGCGTCGATATCTTCAGGATCTACACGCGTAGCGCGCACGAGATCATTCTTGGCGAGAACGACAATCATCTGGACTTCCGGGTGTCGGTGCTGCAACAAACCCGCAGCACGCATGAGGGGCGCTCGCGTTATCTGGTTCTGTCCACGGTCGTGAATTGTCACAATGCGCTGGGGCGCGCGTACATCGTGGCGATCGCGCCGTTCCACCGGCTGGTGGTGCGCTCGTCGTTGCGGCGAGCGGCGCGAATGGGCTGGCCGACTGTTTGAGCGGCGGCCTTTACAAACGGCATGCTTCGGGCCGAGGGCGCGGCCATCGGTAACCGGCTGCGCCCTCCTTGCCTGGCGAAAACTTCAACCCCGCTTCATCACGAGCCGATGAACGCCAGCAGATCGGCGTTCACCTTGTCGGCTTCGACCGTGCACATTCCGTGCTGACCGCCCGGATACACCTTGAGCGTCGCATTCCTGACGATCTCGGCCGTGCGTCGGCCTGCCGCGTCGATCGGCACAATCTGGTCGTCGTCGCCGTGCAGCACCAGAGTCGGCACATCGATCTTCTTCAGATCTTCCGTGTAATCGACTTCGGAAAACTGCTTGATGCAGTCGTACAGACCCTTGATCGACCCCACCATGCCTTGCGCCCAGAACGAGTCGATCACGCCCTGCGACACCTTCGCGTTCGGCCGGTTGTAGCCGTAAAACGGCACCGCCAGATCCTTGAAGAACTGCGAGCGGTCGTCGACCACGCCCTTGCGGATTCCGTCGAACACATCGATCGGCAAGCCGAGCGGATTGGCGTCGGTCTTCAGCATCAACGGCGGAACGGCGCCGATCAGCACCGCCTTCGCGACCCGTTGCGTTCCGTGCCGTCCGATGTAGTGCGCGACCTCACCGCCGCCGGTCGAATGGCCGACCAGCGTCGCGTCTTTCAGGTCGAGGTGTTCGATCAGCGCGGCGAGGTCGTCGGCATAGGTGTCCATGTCGTTGCCGTCCCACGGCTGCGACGAACGGCCATGACCGCGCCGGTCGTGCGCGATCACGCGAAACCCCTTGCTGCCGAGAAACAGCATCTGCGCGTCCCACGCGTCCGCCGACAGCGGCCAGCCGTGCGAGAACACGACCGGGCGCCCCGTGCCCCAGTCCTTGTAGAAGATTTCAGTGCCGTCTTTCGTCTTGATCGTGCTCATCTGCTGACTCCTTGTGGATGAAGTCTGCCGTCGCCGGCAGGGGGATGAAGCGGGTTTTCGAAGCACTCGCGCGGCGCAGGACGACGCGCCCTGTCACGGACGGTCTGCATCGCACCACACTTTCTTGACGGATTTGCGAAGCACCGGGAGATTGGCTCGCGGACACTTCGATGTGACTATTCGAAACGAATATCGGGAATAACGACTGGACTGCCTGCGTGGCGCGCGTGCATCGAGAAACGGAGAAACGGAGTAACGGACTCTGGACTGGAAGACGCCGACGCTGGCTGTCTGCATGGTAGAGGCAAAATAATTCAGTGGCTAGCGCGCGGGTTCATGGAAGTCGGGCAGAGTCGCGCGAATGTCGGCGGATGACGGTTCGCGGACATTCGCCTCGAAACGCACGAGAGGTGATTCAAGCGGGACGTCACGAAGCGGAGTGACGAAGGCGGCCTGAAGCCCGACTATCACGAGCCGCGTGCGCCTCAATCGAGCCCGATTGTTGCAGCGCGGTCTATTGACGCACTTGGCGCACACACGCGCGAGGCGCCTCCCGCAAGACAATCAGGAAAACTTGATACCCATCAAGGGTTTGACGCCAAAAAACCGTAAAACAGCTTAAAACAAGGCGGTTTTTTGACGCATGTCGCGCCGCAGCAAGATTTCCGCCGATCCCCTACTCTTGCGCCATCTGCCAGATGCAGTGCGCACCGACAACGGTCGACGCGCGTAGTCCGCCCTCGCGGACATCACGCATATCACGCCCATGAACACCGCAATATCGGCATTCGATCTAGCCCGGATTCAGTTTGCCTTCACCGTCTCGTTTCACATCGTTTTCCCGGCGCTCAGTATCGGTCTCGCCAGCTTCATCGCCGTCCTCGAATGGCGCTGGCTGCAAACCGGCAAGGCGTACTACAAAGATCTTTGCCTGTTCTGGTCGAAGATCTTCGCAGTGGCCTTCGGCATGGGCGTCGTCTCCGGCGTCGTGATGAGCTATCAGTTCGGCACCAACTGGTCAGGCTTCTCCAGCTTCGCGGGACCGATCACCGGACCGCTGCTGATGTACGAAGTGATGACCGCGTTCTTCCTCGAAGCGGGCTTCCTCGGCATCATGCTGTTCGGCTGGCAGCGCGTGAGTCCGCGTGCCCACTTCGGCGCGACGCTGATGGTCGCGATCGGCACGCTGATCTCCACCTTCTGGATTCTCGCGTCCAATAGCTGGATGCAGACGCCGCAAGGCTTCGAAGTCGTCAACGGCCACGTCGTGCCGCTCGACTGGTTCAAGATCATCTTCAATCCGTCGTTCCCGTACCGGCTCGCGCATATGGCGATCGCGGCGTTCATCGTCGCGGGGCTGGTGGTATCAGCGGTCGGCGCGTGGCATCTGCTGCGCGGACGGCGCGATCCGGCCGTCAAGAAAATGTTCTCGATGGCGCTGTGGCTGCTGCTGATCCTCACGCCGATCCAGGCTTTCGTCGGCGATCAGCATGGCCTGAACACGCGTAAATATCAGCCGGCGAAGATCGCTGCGATCGAAGGTCTGTGGGAAACCGAGAAAGGCGGCACCGCGCTGAACCTGTTCGGCATCCCCGACATGAAGGCGGAAACCACCCGCTACGCAGTGTCGATTCCTCACCTCGGCAGCCTGATCCTCACCCATAGTTGGGACGGCGAAATTCGCGGTCTGAAGGAATTCCCGCCGCAAGACCGTCCGAATTCGACGGTGGTGTTCTGGAGCTTCCGAATCATGGCCGGACTCGGCGTGCTGATGATCCTGATGTCGGTCGCGGCCTGGGCGCTGCGCCGCCGCGAGCGCCTGTTCGAGTCGAAGTGGTTCCAGCGCTTCGCGGTGGCGATGGGGCCGACCGGCTTCATCACGCTGCTGGCCGGTTGGGTCACGACCGAAGCCGGACGCCAGCCATGGGTCGTGTACGGCGTGATGCGCACGTCGCAGGCGGTGTCGCCGCTCACCACGCAACAGGTCGGCATTTCGCTGATGACCTTCGTCGCCGTCTACTTCCTCGTGTTCGGCACGGGCATCTACTACATGCTCAAGCTGATGCGCTCGGGTCCGGCGCTGCCGGGGCACACGCCGCACCATGCGCCCGCGCATTCGCCGAATCAGACCGCGCGCCGCCCGATGTCCGCCGCCGATCAGATGATCGACGCTGCCTGAAACGGCCCGCTCCCCTAGACGCTTGCGAGAAACAGAATGGATATAACCGTAGTGTGGGCCGCGATCATCGCGCTGGGCCTCTTCATGTATGTGGTGCTGGACGGCTTCGATCTGGGGATCGGCATCGTCTTCCCGTTCTTCCCCGATGAAAAAGAACGCGATCTGATGATGAACACGGTCGCGCCGGTCTGGGACGGCAACGAAACCTGGCTGGTGCTCGGCGGCGCCGCGTTGTTCGCGGTGTTCCCGATGGTCTATGCGACCGTGCTGTCGGCGCTGTATCTGCCGCTGATCTTCATGCTGGTTTGCCTGATCTTTCGCGGCGTGTCGTTCGAGATTCGCGCGAAGGCGAACCGCACCAAACATCTGTGGGATCTGGCGTTCATCGGAGGATCGGCGGGAGCGACGTTCTTCCAGGGCATCGCGCTGGGCGCGTTCCTGCAAGGCATTCCGGTGATCGACGGCGCGTATGCCGGCGACGCGTTCGGTTGGCTCACGCCGTTCAGTCTGCTGACGGGCCTCGGATTGGTGGTCACCTATGCGCTGCTCGGCTGCTGCTGGCTGGTCGCGAAGACCGAAGGCGATCTGCAGCGCCGCCTGCACCGCGTGGTGTGGCCGCTGACGGTCGTGCTGCTCGGCTTCATCGCGATGGTCAGCCTGTGGACGCCGCTGCAGGACCCGACGATCGCACAGCGCTGGTTCCACGACAATATTTTCTACCACCTGCTGCCGGTGCCGTTCCTGGTCGCGATCTGCACGTTCTTCATGTATCGCGCGGTGCGGGCGCGGCATGACAACACGCCGTTTGTGCTCGCGCTGCTGCTGGTGCTGCTCGGCTACCTGGGGCTGCTGGTGAGCCTGTGGCCGTACGCGATTCCGTCGAGCGTGACGCTGTGGGAAGCCGCCGCGCCGCGCGCGAGCCAGACCTTCACGCTGGCTGGAACGGTAGTCATTCTGCCGATCATCATCGCCTATTCGACGATGGGTTACTGGGTATTTCGAGGCAAGGTGCGTCATGACGACCAACATCACTATCACTAAGCCGATGAGCGGCGACGTGACTCAGAAAGCGCTCGCAACGTCCACCGCTTCGAAGCCTAAATTGCCCGGCTGGCTGTGGTTCATTGCGCTGTGGTGCTTTGGCGTAGCGTCAGCGGTATCGCTCGGTTTCGCCTTCAAGCTTCTGATGAATGCGACCTTGTTCGCAGTCAGATAAACGCTGCTTTCATCAGGCCTGATCCGGCGCGCATAATCTGCTGCGACCCGCGTCAATGCGTTCAAAAAAGGGCCAATCGCCTCGTCTACGTACCAAGCTGGAACCTAAGCGCAGGAGACCTGCCTTAACCTGATCGGGGCGATGTCCGGGTAATCTCCGAGCGATACCTGGACATGTTCGCTCAACCGGCAATTGTATTGAAAAGCTCCACCAGTGCGGCCGCCCGCAAGCGGGCCGCATCGCAGATCGGCACGAGAATCGCGGGGTAGCCGGCCATGATGATGCGTTTCACGTCACGACAGATAGAACGACAGCAACAAGGCCGTACACGAGACCCTATGACGGCGAACGTCCACAACGGGCAGGCCCGACTCGCGGAGACATCATGAAGTTTCTTGTGGCCGACGACCATGAACTGATCCGGCAAGGCGTCAAGGGTTTGCTGCGCGGTCTCGATCCCGACGCGCAATTCGACGAAGCCGATAGCTGGGAAACCCTCGCCACCGCCGCACGGCCCGATGCCGATCACGATCTGGCGATCGTCGATCTGCATATGCCGGGGATGAGCGGCGCGTCATCGCTCGAAGTGTTGTTGAAGGCGAATCCGGCGCTACCGGTGGTGGTGCTCTCCGCCGAAGAATCCCCTGACGAGATGCGCGCGGTGCTCGCCGCCGGCGCGCTCGGTTTCGTGCCCAAGCGGCAACCGGCCAGCGTGATGCTGAAGGCGATCGAACTGGTTCTGTCGGGCGGCGCTTATGTGCCGATGGAAGCGCTGAGTCTGCTGGGTTCGCGGGATGCGCAGGCGGGTGCGGGGTGTGCGGATTCTGCTTCTGCCTCCGGCGCGTCGGGACAGGGCGCGACGGCGCAGGCCGGGGCTGCTGGGGGCGCTCCGGTTGGCGCGACGCTGACCGAACCGCTCACGCAGGTTCAGGCGTTGCAGCCGCATCAGCGGCATTTGCTGGAAAACCTGTCGCCGCGTCAGCAGGACATCATGCGGCTCGTGCATCGCGGCTGGACCAACAAGATGATCGCGCGCGATCTGGGCGTCGCCGAAGGGACGGTGAAAGTGCATCTGTCGGTGATCTTCCGGGCGCTCGGCGTGCACAACCGGTCGACGGCGATTGCGGTGATTAATGGCTGGCTGGAGGCAGGGCGGACGCTTTAAGGGGGGCTTCGGCTTTGGCTTTGGCTTTGGCTTCGGACTGCCTCTCCAGCCCCGCCGTTTTTCCCGACAAAAAACAGCATCGCCGGACCCCGCCGCTCCGCGTCATCCACCTCTACTTCTGCGGCTGCCCCTGCGCCTGATCCAGCAGATCCGGCCCCGCGTCGCCTGGCGGCGACTCGTCCAACGCTTCCATCGCGCCGCCAACCGCACCGCGCACGCCCGCTGGCCCTTCCGCGCCGCCCTCGCCCAGCTTCACCGCCGTCGCCGCCCTGCCGCTATCCAGTTCCGCCTGCTGCCACAGCATTTCCAGCGTGCGCCGCAGACGCGCCGGCGTCACCGGCTTATGCAGCACCGGAATGCCCTGCAACGCAAGCGCGGCCAGTTCCGCCGACGCCATATCGCCGGTAATCAGCAACGTCACCACGTTGTCATGCCCGGCATTCGCCAGCATCCCGCGCACGGCCGTTAGCGCCTGCGCGCCCGTCCGGTGATTCGCGAGCTGATAATCGCAAAGCACGGCGTCCGGCACGAAACCGCTGGCGAGCGCGGTCAGCGCCTCCACCTCGTCCCGCGCGACGAAAACCGTGCAACCCCAGCGTCCCAGCAAACTCGACAGACCTTCGAGAATCGACGGATCGTCGTCGATACACAGCACCCGCCGCCCTTGCGCCGACGGCCCGCCCGCCACCGCCTCGTTCAGACTCGCAACGATCCCGCCGGCTTCGCCCGCCTGCACCGGAAAGCGGAACACCGAGCCGCGCCCCGGCGCCGAGCGCAGTTGCAGTTCGCCGCCGAGCATCTCCACCAGCCGCTTCACCGTCGGCAGACCCAGCCCGTGCCCCTGACGCGCATCGCGCTGCGGATTCGCAACCTGATAGAACTCCTCGAAAATGTGCTCGTGCTCTTCCGGCGGAATGCCGATCCCCGAATCGCGCACTTCGACAAACCCGCCGCTTTGCCGCCCCGCGCGCCGGAATCCGAGCCAGATCGCGCCGTCCTCGGTATAACGCACGGCGTTCGACAGCAGATTGCTCAGCACGCGTTCGAGCAGCACCGGATCGTCGTGGACGACCATCGCGGTCGGCGCAATCCGCAGCGCGAGCCCCTTGGCCGCCGCCTGCGGCCGATACTGGCTGCCGACTCGCTCGAACAGTTCGGAAAGCCGGAAATGCAGCCGTATCACCTGGGTCACGCCGCTCTCCAGCCGCGCCAGATCGAGCACCTGATTGAACAACTGGTTCAACGCCTCGACGTTATAGACGATGTGCTCCGCCGTCTTCGCATGCTGCGCGGGCGTCGCGGCCGTGTCGTTGAGCGACGCGGCCAGCAGGCCGATCGCATGCAGCGGCTGCCGCAAATCATGGCTCGCGGCCGCAAAGAACCGCGTTTTCGCGAGACTCGCCTCTTCGGCGACATGCTTCTGCGCCGCCAGCGACTCCGCCAGATACTGCTGATCCACCCGCGCCTGCACGACCTGGCGGAACAGCTTGCGATAACTCATCGCGTAGACATTGATCGCGCAGAAAAAGAACGCGAGCACGATCGCGAGAAGCGTGCGGTCGAAAGTGTGCGATCCGAAATGCAGCCAGATTGACGGGAATAAAAGAAATGGGATCGCGGTAGAGAAGTTCAGCAGGTCGAAACCATTCGACATGAACACGCCCGCCGCCAATGTCACGAGCATGACGGTATGCAGCAGCGGCAAATCGGTTTGCGGACTCTGGAACGCGAACCACACCGCGATACCCGGTGCGCTGTAAAGCAGCACACCGCGCAACGCATGCAGATAAATCCAGCCACGCGGTGACGCGAGTTGCGGATAGCGTCGATTGCAGATCCACAGCGCGAGGCTGCCGAAATTGGCTACCGCGTAGAAACCGAAGCACGCAGCGAAAAGTGTGGGCGACGGGATCGCCGGCCAGTAGATCGCCACCAGCACCGCGATCGAAAACCAGTGCGAGAAGAAGGCGATCGGATCCTGCGCGTACAGCACGCGCACGAGGTCTTCGTCGATGGCACGCTGGATCGGGTCGGCCCGCATTGCGCGGTCTCCTTGTCGGGCACGGCAAATTCGGTAATAGGGAGCGAAACAGCGCTCAAGCGGGACGGACCGCGCAGCGCGCACGGGAAGACCGCATCGGCAACAACGGCAGGTTCCTGCTGAGGCGAACCACGGCACGGTTCACGCAAGGGCCCGCATGAAGCTGCAGCACCCGTTTCTCTTCAGACGAATGACAGCGCCGCGTTTGAAACGCGCCCGCCAAAGCAGACGGGGCGTGGTCACACAGCATTAAGCGTAGTTTAGGTTTACCCAGGAGTTTACCCATCAGCTACCACTTAATCCATATAGGCGAAGCGGTCGCAGAAAACCATACTGGGTTCACATTCCCGCGCGGCATCAAAGCTTCACCATTCATGTCCGGGTCGCAGTTCAGGCTCACCGCGCTTTTTAGCCTTACCTTTGACGGAGGTTTTCATGGGCGCAGTTCCGAGCCACGCATTCGTCCGCAATCTCGACGATGCCATCCTGCCCGACCTGTGGCGCCGGCGCACGCGGTTGTCCGCCGACGAAATGGTGTCGATGGTCGAACTGGTCAAACGCGCGTTGCGGACCTATCACCCGCTCGAGTTGCAGGCGCTCGGCGAGGACAAGGAGGAACTGGTCGCGCAGTTCATCTACGCGAAGGTGCTGCGCCTCGCGCCCGGCCACACCGAAACCGCTTCCTGCGCGGACAGCGCGCCGTCCAACGGCTACGCCGTGTGCGCGTATTTCCGCCGCTATCTGATCGACTGCCTGCGCAGCGCGTGCCATCAGCGCAACGTGTCGATGGAAAACGAAGGCATGGCGCAGGAGATCGATCTGCACGCGCAGGCGCTCGAAGACCCGGTGGAAAGCGTGCTGCTGCAATACGGCCTCGACGAACAACGCGTGCGGGCCGCCGCGCGCGCGTTTATCGAAAGTCTCGACGAGCCGGAGCGGATCGTGCTTGCGGGCAGCCTCGGCTGGTGCTCGGAAGGCAAAGGCGGGTTGTCGGCGGTCGCGGCTCAGCATCGGGTGCCCTCGTATCACTATCGCGCCATCAAACTCGGCGTCACGATGAAAAAGACGGCCGGTGCAGAAGAATTTTCGAATACCAAGATCGGGCGCTGGTTGACGGACGTGCTCGGCATCGCCATCGACATCGATAACCGCGCGGCGATTCTGCTTGCGCTGAACCTGCTGGCAGCGGAATCGAGCGATAGCGAACTCGATCAGGTCGCCGCCTGATCGACGCTGGCGGGCCGGGCCCGCACCGCCTACGATAAAAAAGCCGCCGCGGTATCCCGTCTTCCTTCCGAAGT
Source organism: Paraburkholderia fungorum (assembly GCF_900099835.1). Lineage (NCBI taxonomy): Bacteria > Pseudomonadati > Pseudomonadota > Betaproteobacteria > Burkholderiales > Burkholderiaceae > Paraburkholderia > Paraburkholderia fungorum. Next base: position 965,083 of record NZ_FNKP01000002.1, on the reverse strand, counting down.
ACGGCTCCCCTTCCCCGCATTCATTCCACACGAGGTGGTTCTGATGAAGCGTTTATCGAGCGTCCCGACGGAACTGAAACGGCATTACGACGTGGTCGTGGTCGGCTCCGGTTACGGCGGCGCAATTGCCGCGAGCCGGATGGCGCGCGCGGGCCGCAGCGTCTGCGTGCTGGAGCGCGGACGCGAATTCATGGCGGGAGAATATCCGCGTACGCCGTTTCAGGGCACGGAAAACATTCAGTACAACACGGCACTGGCGCAAATCGGCTCGCCGCTGGCGTTGCTCGAAGTGCACGTGAACGAGGATGTGAATGCGGTGGTCGGCTGCGGGCTGGGCGGCACGTCGCTGATCAACGCGAACGTCGCGCTCGAAGCCGATCCGCGTCTGTGGGACGACCCGCGCTGGCCGGCCGCGCTGCGCAGCGATAAGGACGGTCGCGACCACGGCTATGCGCTAGCTCGCGCGATGCTCCAGCCGTCGCCCGTACCCGACGATTTTCCGCCGCTGCCGAAGTTGCAGGCGCTCGAAAAATCGGCGCAAGGATTAGGCATGGCGGACCGCTTCAGCCGTCCGCCGATCACCGTCACGTTCGAAGATCGCACCAACGCGGCGGGTGTCGCGCAGAAGGCGTGCGTCGGTTGCGGCGATTGCAACTCGGGTTGCAACTACGACGCGAAAAACTCGACGCACATGAACTACCTGCCCGACGCCGTCGCGCACGGTGCGGAGATTTTCACCGGCGCCGCCGTACATTCGGTGACGCGCGAGCCCGGCACGTCGCAGTGGAAAGTGAATTTCCAGCTGGTGCAACTCGGTCGCGAAAGCTACGACGCACCTGACCTGTTCGTCAGCGCCGATATTGTCATCGTGTCGGCGGGGACGATTGGTTCGAGCGCGTTGCTGTTGCGCTCGCGTAACGAAGGATTGACCACGTCGGACATGCTCGGCCGGCATTTCACAGGCAACGGCGACGTGCTCGCTTTCGCGTACAACACCAACGACGTGATCAACGGCGTCGGCTGGGGATCGCATGTCGAGGGCGACATTCCGACTGTCGGGCCGACCATCACCGGCCTGATCGACAACCGCAATACCGCCAACGTGAAAGACGGCTACGTGATCGAAGAAGGCTCGCTTGCGGGGGCGGTCGGCGTAGCGCTGGTCGGGCTGCTGGGCAATGCCGCGCCACTCGAAGGCGTGGATGTCGACGCGGGCGAGCGGCGCTCGATCCGCGAACGGCTCAACTACAACGCGCGCGTGGCAGAGAGCTTTCTGCGCGGCCCGTATCACGGCGCGCTCAACCACACGCAAAGCTATCTGGTGATGGCGCACGACGACGAAAGCGGCCAGATCAGCGTCGACGACAAAGGCCGCGCGCGTATCGCGTGGAAAAACGCGGGCAAGCAGCCGGTTTTCCAAACCATTGAGGACGTGCTCAAGCGGGCCACCGTACCGCTGGGCGGCAAATACCTGCGCAACCCTATCTCGACCGATATCGTCGGCAATCGCACCGTCACCGTGCATCCGCTCGGCGGCTGCGGCATGGGCGAGGATGCGGAACACGGCGTCGTCGATCACATGGGCCGCGTGTATAACGGCGCGGCTGGCACCACCGTACACGACGGCCTGTACGTAATGGACGGCGCGGTGATGCCGATGTCGCTCGGCGTCAACCCGCTGCTGACGATTTCCGCGCTGGCCGAACGCAATTGCGCACTGCTCGCCGCGTCGCACGGCTGGTCGATCGATTACACCGCGAAGGGCACTATCGCGCCGCCGCCTCCGCAAAAAATCGGCTTGCGCTTCACGGAGACGATGGTCGGCACCTACACGCCGGCGGTCGCGGGGCAAGCCGCCACCAGTCCGATGGAATTCACGTTGACGGTCGAATCCGACGATCTCGACGATATGCTAAGGAACCCGCAACATCTGGCGCACACGGCGGGAACGCTGACCTGTCCCGCACTTTCCGCTCAACCGATGACGATCGTCGACGGCACGTTCAATCTGTTCGTGGTCAACGAGTCGGATGTGGGCGAGCGCAACATGAATTACCGGATGACGCTGAATTCCGCCGAGGGAAAAGCGTGGTATCTGACCGGCCAGAAAATTATCACGCGCAGTTCGCCGATTAATTTGTGGGAGCAGACCAATACGCTCTACGCCGAGATCCGCGATTCGGCGCAACAGGATGCACCGGTTATCGGTAAAGCAACGCTTATCATCACGCCGGAAAACTTTCTCAAGCAGCAACGCACGCTCGAAGTGACCAACGCGCCCGATCTGAAAACCCGCCTCGAATGGACGCTGAAATTCGGCAGGTTTTTTGCAGGCGTATTGTTCGCCGAATATGGCGGCGTGGCCGCGCCGCTGGAGTTTTTCGACCCTGACGCGCCGCCGCGTCTGAAGCGCGCGTTACGCGCGCCCGCGCCGCAAATGTTCTTCTTCGATACACCGGACGGCACGAAGTTGCGCCTCACACGCTATGTCGATCCTGCAAAAAAAAACGCTCGCCCCGTGCTGCTGATTCATGGCTCCGGCGTATCGAGCCGAATGTATTCGACCGATCTGATCGCGACCAACCTCGTCGAATATCTTTGCGCAGCCGACTACGACGTGTGGCTGGTCGATCTACGCGTCAGCATCGAAATGCCTAGCGTGCTGGTGCCGACCAACGTCGACAAGGTGGCGCGCGAGGACATCCCCGCTGCGGTCGCCAGAATTCGCGAGGTGACCGGCGCGGCCGACATTCAGGCATTGGGCCATTGCATGGGCGGCGTCGCGTTGAGCATGTCGCTGCTGTATGGTCTCGAAGGCGTGCGCTCGGCGGTCATTTCGCAGGTATCGACCAACCTGGTGCCGGGCACGCTGCAGCGAATCAAGGCGGGCCTGCATATTCCCGGCATCATGAAACATCTCGGCGTGAACGATCTCACCGCGTACACGCAGGACGATTCGTGGCCCGCCAATCTGCTCGACGAAGCACTCAGGCTCTATCCGCTCGACCACGATGAAGGCTGCGGCAATCCGATCTGTCATCGCGCGACGTTTCTGTACGGGCTGCTCTACGAACACGAAAAACTGAACCAGACGCTTCATTCGAATCTGCAGGAATTGCTCGGCATACACGACGTCGAGGTCTTCCAGCATCTCGCGACGATGGTGCGCGCGGGCAAAGTAGTCGATGCAGAAGGCGACGATGTCTACCTGAGCGGCACCGGCGGCATGAAAGGACTCGAAGGTATGCGCATGCCGATCGGCTTCATTCACGGCGAAAGAAACGAAACGTATCTGCCAATCAGCACCGAATTGACGTTCAACATGCTGATGAAACAGTTCCCCGAACAGCCTTATGAACGCCACCTGATTCCGGGTTATGGACACCTCGACTGCATGTTCGGCAAGAACGCGTCCGTCGATGTCTATCCGCTGATCCGGCAGTATCTCGACGCGCATTGACGTGAAGCGGGCGTGCAATGCAGCGCGCCCGCTTCTCCGACAAGCAACCGATTGATAACCGGAGAACATCAATCGTTGCGAAGTTTGCACTTATCGTTCTACTGCATTCGCGCCACTATTCCAGCACACAAGCGTCCGCCGTTCAGCGTGGGCGCATGATCTGCTGGAGACAAACTGATGCCCCCGTCCGCCGCCGCATCTTCAGGCGCTTCGAAAAGCGCTGCCGTACTTCGCGTCACGGCCGGCAACTTCCTCGAACAGTTCGACTTCTTCCTGTTCGGCTTCTACGCGACGCAGATCGCCTCGGTCTTTTTCCCCGCAGCCAGCGACTTTGCGTCGCTGATGATGACCTTCGCGGCCTTTGGCGCGGGCTTCCTGATGCGTCCGCTCGGCGCGGTCATTCTCGGCGCCTATATCGACGACGTGGGCCGCCGCAAAGGCCTCATCGTCACGCTGACGATCATGGCGAGCGGCACGATCCTGATCGCGTTCGTCCCCGGCTATGCGAGCATCGGCATGCTGGCGCCGGCCCTCGTGCTGCTCGGCCGCTTGCTGCAAGGCTTCTCGGCCGGTGCGGAACTGGGCGGCGTGTCGGTCTATCTCGCGGAGATGGCGCCAGCCGGACGCAAGGGCTTCTTCACCAGTTGGCAGTCGGCAAGTCAGCAGGTGGCGATCGTCATCGCGGCGGGTCTCGGCTTCGCGCTGAACCGCTGGATGGACGCGAGCACGATCGCCGCATGGGGATGGCGCGTGCCGTTCTTCGTCGGCTGCATGATCGTGCCGTTCGTGTTTCTGCTGCGGCGCAACCTCGAAGAAACCGAGGAGTTCACGCAGCGCCGTCATCGTCCGTCGATGAAAGAAGTCTTTCAGACGCTCGTGCGCAACTGGACCGTCGTGGTCGCGGGCGTGATGCTGGTCTCGATGACCACCACCAGTTTCTATCTGATCACCGTGTACGCGCCGACCTTCGGCAAGACCGTGCTGCATCTGAGCACGGCGGACAGTCTGCTGGTCACGCTGTGCGTCGGCGTGTCGAACTTTATCTGGCTGCCTGTCGGCGGTGCACTGTCCGACAAAATCGGCCGCCGCCCGGTGCTGGTCTCAATGGCGATGCTCGCCATCGCCACCGCTTATCCCGCGCTGTCGCTGCTCGCGCATGCGCCGAGCTTCGTCAACATGTTGCTGGTTCTGCTGTGGCTGTCGTTCATGTATGGTTTGTATAACGGCGCGATGGTCGCGGCGCTGACCGAAGTGATGCCGGTCGAAGTGCGCGTCGCCGGATTCTCGTTGGCTTACAGTCTGGCGACAGCCGTGTTTGGCGGCTTCACTCCGGCCATCTCGACGGTGCTGATCCACGTCACCGGCGATAAGGCCGCGCCCGGCTACTGGATGAGTTTCGCCGCCGCCTGCGCGCTAATCGCGACTTTTGCACTGTACCGTCGAGGTCCGCTGACCATGCGCCCCGCGGCCTGAGTCGACGCGCTTTTATCCACTTCAGAAACAGACTGCCCTACCGATTCCAATGAAAAAATTCTTTCTGTCCATGTTGAGCGCCGGGCTGTTGAGTACCACTTTTGCCGCCGCGAGCGTACAGGCCGCCGAGCTTCACGTGATGAGTTCGGGGGGCTTCACCGCCGCGTACAAAACGCTCGGCCCGAAGTTCGCGGCATCGTCGGGCAATACGCTCGACACGATCCTCGGACCGTCGATGGGTCAATCGCCGGAAGCGATTCCGAATCGCCTCGAACGCGGCGAACCGGCAGACGTGGTCATCATGGTCGGCTACGCACTCGACGATCTGATCAAGCAAGGCAAGGTGATCCCCGGCTCGCGCGTCGAACTCGCGGATTCGCGCATCGGCATGGTCGTACGCGATGGTGCGCCGAAGCCGGACATCGGCTCGGTCGATGCACTGAAAACGACCTTGCTTCACGCGAAATCCGTTGCCTATTCCGACAGCGCCAGCGGCGTTTATATTCAGCGCGAGTTGTTCAAGCGACTCGGTATCGAAGACCAGTTGAAAGATAAAGCGAAGATGGTGCCGCGCATTCCGGTCGCGTCGGTCGTGGCCAATGGCGACTACGAAGTCGGATTCCAGCAGGTCAGCGAGTTGCTGCCTGTGAAGGGCGCGACCTTCGTCGGCAAGATTCCGGAGTCGCTGCAATCGGTCACGCGCTACGCAGCGGGTATTCCGGTTGGCTCGAAGCATCCGCAGGAGGCGAAGGCGCTGCTCGACTATCTCGCGTCGCCGGATGCGCAAGCTACCGTGAGGGCAACCGGCATGGACTCCGTCGCGACGCATTGAAAACGGCGTGTCGTTTCACACGGCCGCTTTTTTCTTCGTAGACGCACCGCGCCGCGCTTCGAGAATCGTTTGATGAAACTGCTGCGCGGCCGGTGCAAGCGGCCGCCCTCGCCGTTTCACGATGCCGACGCGCCGCGTCACGACTGGTTCGACCAGCGGTACGCTGGTAAGGATCGGATGATCGCGCATCGGCATCGCCATCGACGGCACCGCGGCGACACCCAGGCCCGCTTCGACCAGCCCGAGCATCGTCGTAACATGCCGCGTCTCGCACACGCTCGGTGCTTTCGGCGTCACTTCGGCCAGCGCCTGATCGAGCAGCAGACGGTTGCCCGACGTTTTGTCGACGGACACATAGTCGTATTCGTACATCTCGCGCCACGACACGCGCTTCTTTTTCGCCAGCGGATGATCGCGGCGGCACGCGGCCACGAACTTCTCCTGCAACAGCAGCTTGAACTCGACTTCCGATTCCTGGCTGCCCATGAAGCTCACGCCGAAATCGGCCTCTCCGCTGATCACCGCGCCCAGCACTTCGTTCGCGCTACCGTCGAGCAATTTCACGCGGATACGCGGATAGCTTTCGTGAAAGCTCGCGATCACACCAGGCAAAAAATAATAGGCAACCGAAGGGACACACGCGATCGTCACGTGACCGAGCCGGCTCGATGCGACATCGCGAATACCGAGCAACGCGACATCGAGATCGTCGAGCAACTGTTCGGCGCTGGGTGCGAACACGCGGCCCACCGTAGTGAGCGTCACGCTGCGTGTGGTGCGTTCGAAGAGCCGCACGCCGAGCGCGGCTTCGAGCTTGTCGATGCGACGGCTTAACGCCGGTTGCGAGATATTGACCGCGTCGGCGGCTTTGCGAAAACTGCCCAGTTCGACGACGGCGCGAAACGCCTGCAAATCGTTCAGGTCGAAATTGACGCCCACTGGTTGCCTCTGCGCGATGAGATGCGGCTATTTTGCATCATATCGGCAGGATGCCAGGCTCAGAACAGCTTGCCCGGATTCAGAATGCCGTGCGGGTCCAGCGCATGTTTGATCGCGGCCATCGCCGCCAATTCCGCCGGCGAGCGCGAGATCGGCAGGAACTCGCGCTTGAGCAAACCAATGCCGTGTTCCGCCGATACCGAACCGCGCAACGGCCCCAGCATCTCGTAGACGAACGCATAAACCGCATGATGATCGACATCGCGGATCGAATTTCCATCGACCGTGACGTGCAGATTCGAATCGCCGATATGCCCGAAGAAATACGACGCGTTGCCCGGCCAGCGTTGATCGAGCGCCGCACGGCAACGGTCGACGAAAGCGCCGATCTCGCCGATCGGCAAGCTCACGTCGAAATTGATCGCGTCGAGCCGCACCGGGAATTCAGCGGTGCATTCGCGAATCGCCCACAACCCGCGCACATCGGCGACCGATTGCGCGATCACCGCGTCGCGGATCGCGCCCGCGTCGAGCGCGTCGGTCAGCACGGCGGAGAAACGCTCGCCGTCGTCGGTTGAATCGAAGCTTGCGTGTTCGATCAGCGCATACAGCGGATGGGACTGCCCGAACGGCGAACGCGTGCCGGTCAGCTTCACGCCGATGTCGAAGAAATCCGGCCACATGATCTCAAACGCGCCGATGTCGTTGCCGAAACGTGTCGACAACCGGCGCAGCAGATTCACCGCGGTGTCGTAGTGATCGAGCGCGACGAGCGCGGTATGACGCGACGCTCTCTGCGGATGCAGACGCAACACCGCACGCGTGATCACGCCGAGCGTCCCTTCGGAACCGATGAACCAGTGCTTCAGGTCGTAGCCCGTATTGTTCTTGACCATCTTGCCGAGCGAGGTCAGCACGTCGCCGTTCGCGAGCACGACTTCGAGCCCGAGCACCTGGTCGCGCGCGGTGCCCGACTGGATCACGCGATTGCCGCCCGCGTTGGTCGCCAGATTGCCGCCGATCTGGCACGACCCGCGCGCGCCGAGATCGAGCGCGAGTTCGAAGCCCGCTTCGGCGGCGGCTTCCTGCGCGGCCTGCAACGTGGTGCCCGCGCGCACGGTGAGCGTGGCCGACGCGGTATCGATCTCCTCGACGCCGCTCAACCGCTCCAGCGACAACGCGATGTCCGACGCACGCGCAATCGCGCCGCCTGCGAGGCCGGTCATGCCGCCCTGCGGCACAACCGGTTGACGCGCCGCGTGACAGATCGCCAGCGCCCGCGCGACCTCACCAGTCGTGCGCGGCAGCAGCAGCGCAGCGGGACGCGTCGGATCGTGGCGCGTCCAGTCGGTCATTGCGCGATCGCCGATCTGGTCGCCGGTGCGCACCGAGTCGTCGCCGAGCGCGGCGCGCAGTGCATCGAGAGTCGAGGCTAGCGGCGCGATATCGCTTACCGTGCTGTGGTCCGTCATTCCGTCGTTCCTTCTACTGTTCCAGTCAGGCGCTGACAGCGCGTCAAACATTCCCCGCGAGATGGAACCGCGAAGCCGGATGCCACAACTGCACCGACGTCGCCACCTCGTCGCCCACCCACGTGCGCCGCCAGAGCTGCAAACACGGCTCACCGATTTCCATCATCAGATGCCGGCGCACATACGCGTCGGGCTTTTGCGCGTAGATGCGAAACTCGGCGCGCTGGATCGGCGCGAGCCGCACCATGTAGTGATTCGGCGTTTCGACGGTGAAGTCCTGCTGCAGATAGTCGGGGAACACCTTCGGATTGACGTAGCGATCCTCGTACTGGATAGGCTCGCCTTCCTCGAAGTGGACGATGCACGAGTGGAACACCGGGCCGCTTGCGAGCGCGAGCGAACTGAGCGCTTGCGGGTCGTCGCCTGGTTCGAGCTTCAGCACGCGCGCCGAATGACGATGACCGCGCGCGGCGATTTCGTCGGCGATATTGCGGATTTCGAGTACGGTCGATTCGTAACGCTGCGGCGCGACGAAAGTGCCGGAGCCTTGCACGCGCGTCACGACGCGCTCGGCGGTCAGTTCGCGCAGCGCGCGCGACACCGTCATGCGCGCCACGCCGAATTCCTTGACCAGTTCCATCTCGGACGGAATCAGACCACCCGGTTTCCAGTCGCCGTCGCTGATGCGTTTGATCACATAGCGCTTGATCTGCTCGTATGCGGGCATCGCTTTCGCCGGGCCTTCACGCGGACGATCGGCGTGGCTCGGCGCGTGCGCGGTCTGCAACGCGGCGTCCGTTGACGCAGCAGCTTCGATGGTTCGGGCGTTTGTAGTTGTATTCACTCCAACCTCGTGGATGGTACGCAAGCGGACACGGTAGTCCGCCCGTGGCCGCCAGGCTGGTGAGCCTCGTAGCCGGTTAGCCGGTCAGCCAGCGGATAAGCCCGCTCACCGGTCCTGCTTCATCACGCCAGGTGAGCGGCGGCCTGCCCGTCGTTGACCGCGACGTTCACGGTATTCACGGCCGGATCGAAATGGCCGGCGCCCGCCAGATGCGTGACGCTCGCCAGCACAACCCGCCGCGCGCCGTTCACCGGCGCCGCGGGCCGAGGCCCAATGTTACCCAGGTTCGGCAACGGTGGCGGCGCTTCGTCGGTGATCAGGCGAAACGCGACCCGCATGTCGTCGGCGAGAGGCCGGTCGTCGCGATACACCGGCAGCGCGCGCCGCACGCGTTGCCATAGGGTTTCGGTATGCGGCGCGCGCGGCGCGGCGCCGCTTTGCAGGTCGTACGCCTGCGCCGCCGCCAGCAATTCGATCGCGACGATGCGTGCGGCGTTGTCGACGATTTCCAGCGCTTTCAGCGCGGCGGGCGTCGCGTGACACAGATGATCTTCCTGCAGGCCCGACGTGATGCCGCCGTCGAGGCTCGCCGGCATCGCGAGCCGCCGGTTCTGCGCGACCAGCGAGGCCGCCGTGTACTGCGCGATCATGAAGCCGGAGTTGGTGCCGCCCGGCTCCGCGAGAAACGCCGGCAGGCCGCTGACCAGCGGATTGACGAGACGGTCGAGCCGCCGCTCGGCCATCGCGGCGACCTGCGCAATCGCGGTGCCGAGGCTGTCCATCGCGAGCGCGATCGATGCACCCACCGCATGTGCCTGCGAGTAGACGCGCGGCGCGTCCGGCGTACCGGCGACAACCGGGTTGTCGGTAATCGACGCCAGTTCGCGGTTGACCACGTCGGCGGTCGCGTCGAGCACGTCACGCGCGGCGCCGTGCACATGCGGGATGGTCCGCATGCTCAGCGGGTCCTGCGTGCGCTGCCCGACCACCGCCGCGAGAATGCCGCTGCCCGCTAGGCTCGCGCGCATCCGTTCGCCGACCCGGTTCAGCCCCGCCGACACCCGTAACGCCAGCGATTCTTCGTCGAACGCCGCCATCTGGCCATGCAGATTCTCGAAGCTCATCGCGGCGACCATGTCGGTCCAGTCGAGCAGACGTTCGGCACGTGCCAGCGCGAGCGCGGCCAGCCCCGTCACGCAAGGCGTGCCGTTGATCAGGCTCAAGCCCTCTTTCGCTTCGAGCACGAGCGGTTCGCGGCCGAGCCGCCGCAACGCGTCGCGTCCGCTGAGCCGTTCGCCGCGATAGCACGCGTGCCCTTCGCCGATACAGACCAGCGCGATATGCGCCATATGGCTCAGATAGCCGACCGAGCCGAATGCGGGCACTTCGGGCACGCAATCGGCGTTCAGCAGCGCGACCAGTTGCTGCACGACGTCGAGCCGGATACCGGAATGGCCGTGCGCGAAATTGTTCACGGCGGCGGCCATGATCGCGCGGGTCTCGGCGGCACCGAGCGGCGCACCGACGCCCACCGCGTGGCTCATCAGGATATTGCGCGACAGCGTGCGCTGTTCCGCGGGCGACACGATCACGTCGCACAACGCGCCGACGCCGGTGTTCACGCCATACGCGCGAATCCCGCGCTCGACGATCTGCTCGACCAGCACGCGCGCCGCCGCGATACGCGCGCGGGCGTCGGCGGACAGTTCGAGCGGTTCTCCTGCCGCCACGGCGGCCACCTCGGTCCAGTCGAGCGGAAGTTCGGAACGGATCACGGCCATATCGATGTTTTATTGGTTAGCGGATTCAGTGTGTCGTACGGTCCTGATGGCTCGATACGAATTGCCGGAAACGTTCCGACTTGCAATCGACGAATACTTCGTCGGGCGTGCCGTCGGCCTCCACCTGGCCTTGATGCAAAAACATCACGCGATTCGATACGTGCCGCGCAAAACCCATTTCGTGCGTGACGACCAGCATCGTGCGGCCCTCTTCGGCGAGCGAGCGCATCACGCGCAGCACTTCGCCGACCAGTTCAGGATCGAGCGCCGACGTGGGTTCGTCGAACAGCATCACTTTCGGATGCATCGCCAACGCGCGTGCAATCGCCACCCGTTGTTGCTGACCGCCGGACAGATGCGCCGGATAGTGGCCGCGTTTGTCCGCGAGACCGACTTTGGCGAGCAACGCCTCGGCTTCCTCGATCGACTCCGCGCGGCTTCGCTTCAACACGCGCATCGGCCCTTCGATCAGGTTTTCGAGCACCGTCATATGCGACCAGAGATTGAAGTTCTGGAACACCATGCCGAGTTGCGAGCGCACCCGATCCACCTGACGGCGGTCGCTCGGTTGCAGCTTGCCGTCGCTGCGGCGCTTCATTTTCAGCTCTTCGCCGGCAAGCGCGACCGAACCGTCATCGGGCGTTTCCAGCAGATTCAGACAGCGCAGAAACGTGCTCTTGCCCGAGCCGCTCGCGCCGAGAATCGAGATCACGTCGCCCTGATGCGCGTCGAGCGAAATGCCTTTCAGCACGTGATGCTCGCCGAACGATTTGTGTATGTTCCTGACCGACAGTGCAACGGGCGCCGTAGCGTTCATGGGAAATTCTCCAGGTTCATGCGGATGGCCGGCCACGCGAGACTCGGCGCATCAATCCAGTTAATCGTTAGGGAGTTGCGGCACAGGTACGCGGCGCAAACAGGCAGTCACGCTCAGGTCGTCGCGGACACCACGCGCACCGGCTCGGGCCGCGCCGGCGCAGCCCGCAGATGACGCGACAGACGCCTTTCCAGCAACCCCAGCGCGCGCACGATCACGAAGTTCAGCGCAAGATAGATCAGCGCGGCGCAGGTGAACACTTCGGTCGTGCGATAGGTTTGCTGGATGATCTGCTGCGCGACCCCGGTCACTTCCCACACGGTGACGAGACTCGCAAGCGCGGTCGATTTGACCAGCAGCACGGCTTCCGTCGAATACGCGGGCAGGCATTGACGCAACGCGATCGGACCGATCACACGACGCAGCAGCGCGAAACCCGACAGCCCGATCGAATAACCGGCCTCGATCTGTCCGACCGGCACGGCCATCAAACCGCCGCGAATGATTTCGGCGGTATATCCCGCCGTGCACAACGCAAGCGATAAAACCGCGCACATGTACGGCTCGCGCAATACCGGCCACAGAAAGCTCTCGCGAATCACGCCGAACTGACCCATGCCGTAATACACGAGGAACATCTGGATCAGCAGCGGCGAGCCGCGAAACACGAGGATATAAGCGCGCGCGAAACGGTTCGGCAGCCAGCACGGCGAGACCCGCATCGTGACGATCACGAGCGAGAGCAGACCGCCGAGTACCAGCGAACTGAAGAACAGTCCGAGCGTGGTCGGCACGGCCGCGAGCAGTTGCTTCAGCGTGTCGAGCAGAAAGTCGATGTCGATATGCATGATGCGTGTCCGTTTTTCGGTAGCGATCAGTTGCTGTCAGTTGCGCGCGAAGTTGCGCTTGAAGGACCGGCCCACGCGCGCCTCGGCGTGATTGAAGACGCGATTCGAGATGCTGGTCATCAGCAGATACAGCGCGCCGCCCGCCACGAAAAACGTGAAGTACTGATGCGTGGAACCCGCCGCGATCTGACTCGCGCGCAGCAATTCGGCGAGACCGGTGACCGAGATCAGCGCCGAGTCTTTCAGGCTCAACTGCCAGACATTGCCGATGCCCGGCAACGCAAAACGCAGCACCTGCGGAATCAGAATGCGGCGCGCCATGGTCAGCACCGGCATGCCGATCGAGCGGGCCGCTTCGAGTTCGCCGCGCGACACCGCCTGCACTGCCGCCCGATACACCTCGGCCTGATACGCGCCGGAAATCATGCCGACCGCGAGCGCACCGATCACAAACGGCGGCACGCCGACGAACCCATCCGCGCCGAACCATTGGCCGACCGTCGTCACGAGCGCCGATCCGCCGAAATAGAACAGGTAGATGACGAGCAGTTCGGGCACGCCGCGAAACACCGTGGTGTAGAAGTCGCCGATCACGCGCAGCGTGCGAAAGCGCGACAGCTTGGCCGTTGCCACCAGTGCGCCGAACACGGCGCCGACCGCGAGCGCCGCGAGCGTCAGCGCGACCGTCATCAACGCGGCGAGCAGCAGAATGCCGCCCCACGCCTGCGGCCCGAAGCCGAACATTTCAATCAGAGCCATTGCCTCTCCTTCTTTCTTGACGACTGGACCCACCAGCCGGCGCGTGCCGGACCCAACCGGCCGTCACGCGCGTACCGCCTGCTTTTCACGCGGGGCGAATCAGGGCGTGACGTCGAGCTTGAACCACTTGTCGGAGAGCTTCTTGACCGTGCCGTCGGCGAGCGCGGCAGTAATCGCGGTGTCGAACTTCGCTTTCAGATCCGCGTCCTGTTTGCGGAAAGCGAGACCTTCGCCCGGTCCCCAGATCGGGCCGCCGAGCTTCGGACCCGCGACGGCGACCGACGCGTTGTCCTTGTTGTTGAGCGTGGCCGCGAAGTAGGTCACGTCGTCGAACGAGGCGTCGATGCGGCCGTTGGCCAGGTCGAGATCGCGCTCGGACGACGTCTTGTAGACGCGAATCGTGGCGACGTCCTTGAAGCTGTCGGTGATGAATTTGGTGTAGACGGTGCCCGCCTGCAGGCCGATCGTCTTGCCCTTCAGCTGCTTGCGCAGTGCGTCGACGGTGGGCTGGTCGGTCTTCGGATCACCGGTCAGCCTGATGGCGGCTGCGGTAGGCACAGCCTTCGGCAGCACCTTCGTGTCGGTTACCGCGAACGTGGCCGGCGTGGACGCGTAAGGCCGCGAGAACGCGATGATCTTTTCACGCTCCGGTGTGATGGAAATGGCGTCCATCAGCACGTCGAACTTGCCCATCTGCAGGCCGGGGATCATGCCGTCGAAGTCTTGCGACACGAGGTTGCACTGCAGCTTCGCGCGCTCGCAAAGATTGGCGACCAGTTCGGGCTCGAAGCCGCCGAGCTTGCCGCCCGGCAACGTCAGATTCCACGGCGCGTAGCCGCCTTCGAGGGCGATCGTCACGGTTTTCCAGTCCTTCGCCTGGGCCGGTGCCGCGACACTCGCCGCGAAGCCGAGCAGGACGCTCATCACTGCCGTTGCTGCCGTTCTGCGCTTCACTGTCACGTCAAACTCCCTTGATTGAGGAACCATCGAATTGAATTTTTGATCGCCGCACGTCTTGTATAGACAAGCTTGCACGATTCAAAAACGCATCGCAAGGGGGTTGACCGGAACTTGCCGCATTCATCGGGTAAGTCCCTATGAGTGGCTTTGTGTATGGCTCGACGAGGAACTACCGGTGAATGAAGGCCGTGTGAAAGCAACTCGACGCCCGTTGCGTACGAGTTACTTTGTCTAGACAGGTTGACTGAAGATGCGGTGGGAAGACGACTTGCGCAGAGCGGCGAGGCGTTACCAGATAAACGGAACAAAGCGGAAACGCACGCGCTTCATGTAGTCCGCGTAACCGTCGAGTTGCGCAGCGAGCACGCGCTCCTCACGCACGGCTCGCCAGCCGATCCCGGCCACCATCACGGGGACGAACGCGAGTCCGTACCATGAGCCGAGCAGCAACGGTGTGCCGATGAACAGCAACAGCCCGGCGCCATACATCGGATGACGGACCAGCGCATAAGGGCCGGTGTCGATCACCTTATGCCCGCGCCCCGTCTGGATCTTGACGACCGGCGCGGCATAGCTGTTCGCCTTGAACACGAAATGGCAGAAGAAGATGCACAGGAACACGCACAGCGAACCGAGGCTGACCAGCGCGACCGGCAACGGCGCGGACCAGCGAAAGCGCATTGCGTCGAGGCCCATCAGCACCAGCCAGCCGCACCAAACGAGCGCGACACCGGTCATGAAGATGCGGTCCCAGCGGCTTTGCTGGCTCTGCACAATGGGGGCGAGACGTTCGGCGAGCAGGCCGGGATCGTGCCGCGCGAGCCAGCAGCCGAGCCACAGACTCAAGCCGCCCACTTCGATCAGATACCACCACGCCGCCGGCCACGCGAACGTGCCCGCCGCGCCGAACAGCAAGCCGCCCATGGCGGTCAGCCAGAGCGCGGTTTGCAGAATGAGGCGCTTGATCATCGAAGATGGGTTGGGCGGTAGGTGTTATGCGGGCTGAACCGGCGCACTCACCCGCGTGAAAATTCCGGCGATGTCGATATCGCCGGAATTCAGACCGAATCGATCATGCAGACACGCAGCGAGTTCGTCAGCGCTCGCGATCTGCTGCTCGCTGAGCAACTCGCCGTCCGCTGCGCGTTCGCTCAGTTGATCGTTGAACAACGCGATACGCGATTCGGGCATCACGCGGCACACGATCAGCGTGCTCAGGAAAATCGAATCCGGCGCCGTCGACGTGTACCAGTTCGAGGTTTCGTAATCGATCCATTCGACCGGATGCAGATCGAAGCGATACACCCGCGCCCAGCTTTCGTCGCGAAGCTGCACTTCGAGATTGAGCGCATCGTGCGATGCGTCGGCGAGACGGAAGGTACCCAACGGCGTGTGCTGCGCGACGCCTGCCGTCAGGCGCAGCGGCGCGGTCAACGTCACGCTGCCGAAGCCGACATCGGCAATCCACGCATGGCCGCCGATGTCGATCCGCAGAACCATATGCGTGCGCGGCGGTACGGCGGCGTCGTCACGGCCCCACAACACGCGGGCGAGCAATGGCGTGACGCTGAACCCGAGTTGCGTCAGCACGTTGGCGAACAGCGCGTTCTGCTCGAAGCAATAGCCGCCCCGCCGTTCAGTCACGAGCTTCCGTTCGACGGACTCGAGGTCGAGCCGGACCGGCCGGCCGGTGAACGGATTCAGGTTCTCAAACGGAATCGCGCGGGGGTGCAGTTCGTGAATCGCCTGGAGGACTTCCAGCGTCGCCGCGCGCGGGCCGTCGTAGCCGATGCGGGCAAAGTAGTTTTCCAGATTGACTGTGTGTGACATCGGCATGATCCCGGCAGGTATTGGAATGGTGGGAATGAGGTCTCGCGTAGCCCCGGACACGTGCGTGCAGCGCAATGCGCGTGGCCGGGCCTGGCGGTTTCGGGACATGATCATAGCCGCTTTTTCTGTCGCCCCGATGCGCGCTGCGTCGGCCTGTTTTACGCACACGGAATACCCACGGCAAATTCATCCATTCACCGGCTATTGGGGATTACCCGGCCAATTCGATATCACACGACAGCGGCCTTATATCAGACCACACACCTTCCTTTTTATTACGCCGAGATTCGATTGGCATTACGTACAAATGCTCATTTACCGCAGTAGCTGAACAAAAGATTACATGTCAGTAATATTGATGCGAATCGTTCTCATTTGAGTTGACGATCCCAATCTGCCTGAGTACGATCCCGTCAAACTGCTGTCACGACTCCCTGTTCTCGCCTCGGGAGATGTTGGCAGCGAGCCGCGTGGCGAGGCACAAGTAAGTCGATACAACACAAATAAGGAATCCGATGAAGTTCGCCCAGCTCAATCGAGCCGCCGCTCAGGCGCATCCAGTTCGCGCATCGTCGTCTCATGACGGCGCAACGCGTCACACGCGTATTCCGTCCGCTCGTCGCGTCGCGCTTTGCACGGCGTTTGCATGGGCTTCGCTGACTGCGGGCGCCGCACTGGCCGAAGCCAATCCCGACGCGATCCCCGATTCGTCCGAGGCCGACCTGAAAATTCAGGCTACGCAGACGAATCAGTGGACCGGCTTCTGGAACCGCGAACAGATGCTCGGCGACATAGGCGGCCTGCGCCCGTGGCTCGGAAAATATGGCGTCACGTTCACGCTCACTGAAACGAGCGAATTGCTGGCGAACCTGCGCGGCGGTCTCGCGCGCGGCGCGGATTACGATGGCCTGACAACCGCCACGGTCCAGATGGACACGCAAAAAGCGTTCGGTTTGCCGGGCGGCCTGTTCAACGTCAGCGCGCTGCAGATTCACGGCGCGAACCTGAGCGCCAACAAGCTGGGCACGCTGAATACGGCAAGCGGTATCGAAGCCGACGACGCCACCCGTCTATGGGAATTGTGGTACCAGCAATCGTTCCTGAACAAACGCGTCGACGTGAAGATCGGTCAGCAAAGTATCGACCAGGAATTCATCACCAGCACGTACTCGGCGCTGTTCCTCAACACGATGTTCGGCTGGCCCGCGCTGCCGTCGTACGACATGCCGTCCGGCGGCCCGGCCTACCCGCTGTCGGGTCTCGGCGTGCGCGTGCGCGGCCAGATCACGCCTTCGTTGACCGCGCTGGCCGGGGTGTTCTCCGGCGATCCGCTCGGCAACAACCCGAACAACATGAGCGGCACCAACTTCAACCTGCACAACGGCGCGCTGTGGATCGGCGAGTTTCAATACTCGATCAACCAGCCCTCCGACGGTGAAATGGTCGGCATGGGCGGCGGCGGTTTGCCGGGTACGTACAAGCTCGGCGTCTGGTACAACACGAACCAGTTCGCGGACCAGCGCTACGACACGCTCGGGTTGTCGCTGGCGAATCCGGCGTCGAACGGGATTGCCGCTAACCATAGCGGCAACTACAGTATTTACGCGGTCGCGGACCAGATGATCTGGCGGCCGGACCCCGACGAACCGCGCAGCCTCGGCGTCTTCGCCCGCGTGATGGGCGCGCCGAACGACCGCAACCTGGTGAGCTACGCAGCCAACCTGGGCCTCGTGCTGAAGGCGCCGTTCAAAGGCCGCGACGACGACAGCGCGGGCATTGCGCTCACGTACATCAAGGTCAGTAATCGCGTGAAGGGACTCGATCAGGATGCCCAGGCATTCAGCGGCGGTCCGTATGGTGTGCGCACCAGCGAAACCGTGCTGGAAGCGACCTATCAGTACGCGATCAATCCGTGGTGGCAAGTGCAGGCCGATGCGCAGTACACGTTTAATGCAGGCGCGGGACAGAATCCGAACGACCCTACGCAGCCGTTGCGAAATACCTTTGTTATCGGCGTACGGACTAATATCAATTTCTGATGCGATACGCGTCCGACTCCCATTCCGGTTCGAACGCGGTCACCCAATCAAATCAAAAAGCTTTCGACATGACTTCACTCCCCGATTTTTGCGCATGCACGGAGACCCAATCGTGAACCATTCCACGCGCAAATTTTCGCCCGGCACCCGCGTCGCGCGCGGCTTCGTGAGAAACTTGCTGGCACTCGCAACCGGCGTCGCCGCTTTCGCGACGTTCGGCACCGCGCAGGCCGAGCCGCAAGGTTTCCTCGAAACCATCAAGCACCACACCACGCTGATCAACACCGTGCCCGATAACGGCGACCAGAATCCGTACGCGGTGGTCGTCGCGCCGGTCACGGCCGGCACCGTCAAACAGGGCGACGTGCTGATCGGCAACTTCAATAACTCGACCAATCTGCAGGGCACCGGCAGCACGATCATCAACTATCGTCCCGATACGAAGCAGATGTCCGTGTTCGCCACCGTGCCGCGCGATCTGAAAGAGTGTCCGGGCGGCATCGGCCTGTCCACCGCGATGACGATGCTGAAGTCCGGCTACGTGATCGTCGGCAGCACGCCGAGCAACGACGGCACGACCGGCACCAAGGGCGCGGGCTGCCTGATCGTGCTCGACTCGCAGGGCAGGGTGGTATCGACCATCAGCAGCCCGAACATCAACGATCCGTGGGGCAACATGGCGGTCGTCGACAACGGCACCAGCGCGACGCTGTTCGTCAGCAACGCGGGCTTCGGCGTCGGTGGCGCGGACGGCGTGCCGCCGGTGTTCAAGCAGGCGACCGTGCTGCGTCTCGATCTCGACATCCCGGCCGGCAAGCCACCGGTCGTGAAGAGCGAAACGGTGGTCGGCAGCGGCTTCGGCGCGCAGGCGGACAAGGGCGTGTTCCTCGTCGGCCCGACCGGCCTCGCGCTGTCGAACGATCAGAAACTGCTGTTCGTGTCCGACGCGATCGGCAACCGCATCACCGAAATCGACGAGCCGATGACGCGCGACACGAGCGCGGGCGTAGGCCGTCAACTCACCGCCGACGGTCTGCTGCACCGCCCACTCGCGATGGTCACCGCGCCTAACGGCCACCTGCTCGTGACCAACGCGCTGAACGGCCAGATCGTCGAAATCGACCCGGCCACCGGCAAGCAGATCTACGCGCGCTGGATCGACACGGACAAAGCGCAATCGCCCCCGGGCAACGGCGACCTGTTCGGTCTCGCGATGACGCCCGAAGGCGACGGCTTCTACTACGTGCAGGACGACGTCAACACGCTGGTGCTCGCGAAGTAGCGCCCATCTTGCGAAGTCAGTTGAAGCAGAAGGTGAAGATGAAAAAGAAGGTGAAGTAACCATGGCAAACGACCAACCGCCGCGCCCGTCACGGCGCGGTTTTCTGAAGGCGGGCGGTGCGGCGGTAGCAGCCGGGGCAAGTCTCGGCGCGGGACTCGCCGCGTCGCCGGACGCACTGGCAGCCCAGGCCGCGCAACTGAAATCGCACGCGCAGGCCGCCGATCCGCAACTCGCCGTCGAACCGTTTTTCGGCCCGCATCAGGCGGGCATCGTCACGCCGCAGCAGAGCCACACGTACGTGGCCGCGCTCGATCTGACCACCGATAAACGCGACGACGTGATCGCGCTGCTGCGCAGCTGGACCTATGCAGCCGCTCGCCTGACGCAAGGGGGCACGGCCGCGGCATTGCCGACCGGCGACGCCGGCGACAGCAAGCCCGCGCCCGATTCCGGCGACGTGCTGGGCCTCGGCCCGAACGGTCTGACGATCACCTTCGGTTTCGGCCCCGGCCTCTTCACGAAAGACGGCAAGGACCGCTACGGCCTCGCCGCGCGCCGCCCTGCCGCGCTCGTCGATCTGCCGCGTTTTAACGGCGATCAGCTGATCCCCGAAAAGACCGGCGGCGATATCTACATCCAGGCTTGCGCGAACGATCAGCAGGTCGCGTTTCACGCGGTCCGGCAGTTGTCGCGCCTCGCTTACGGCACCGCCGCGATGCGCTGGGGCCAGTCCGGTTTCCTGTCGGGTCCGCGCGGTCAGACGCCGCGCAATCTGATGGGTTTCAAGGACGGCACCAACAACCCGTCCACCGCGAAACCGGACCTGATGAAAGAGTTCGTGTGGGCCGGCGCCAGCGCCGACGCGCCGTGGATGGAAGGCGGCACCTACACCGTCGTGCGCCGTATCCGCATCACGCTCGAGCACTGGGACAACATGGAACTCGGCTTCCAGGAACAGGTGTTCGGGCGTCACAAGTACAGCGGCGCGCCGATCGGCAAGAAGAGCGAATTCGACGCCGTGGACCTGAAGGAAGAAGACAAGGACGGCAATCCGGTAATCCCGGAAAACTCGCACGTGCGTCTGTCGAATCAGGCGAGCAACGACGGTGCGCAGATTCTGCGCCGCTCGTATTCGTATAACGACGGCACAAACTTCTACATCGAGCGCTGGCCGCCATGGCGTCAGGAGACGGAGTACGACGCGGGGCTGATTTTCATCGCGCACCAGAGCGACCCGCGCACCGGCTTCATTCCGATCAACAACCGGCTCGCGAAGTTCGACATGATGAACCAGTTCACGACTCACGTCGGCAGTGCGATCTTCGCGGTGCCGCCGGGGGCGAAGCCGGGTTCGTATATCGGCGCGGGGCTGTTCGAGACGTAATACGCGCGTGCTATAAGCACCGCAGATTTACCAACAACCAATCACCATCACAACGGACGTCTGGAACATGGCTTATTCCTGGTTTGGCAGCCGCCTGCGTACTCTGAGCAGCGCGGCCGCGCTCTCGCTGACCGCTCTCGCGACGATGCCGTCGGCGGCTCACGCCGACTCGATCACGCTGTACAACGCGCAGCACGAGCAGGTCGTGAATCTGCTCGCGAAAGACTTCGAAAAGCAGTCGGGCATTTCGGTGAAGATCCGCAACGGCGAAGGCCCGGCGATGGCCGCGCAGATCGTCGCGGAAGGCCCGGCGACACCCGCCGATGTGTACTTCACGGAAAACTCGCCGGAGTTGATGCTGCTCGAAGAAAAGGGGCTGCTGAACAAGGTGGATAGCGCAACGCTCGCCACGGTGCCGACGCGTTTCAGTTCGCCGAGCGGTGCATGGGTCGCGGTGACCGCACGTGAAAACGTGCTCGCGTACAACACGACGAAGCTGCAGCCGTCGCAACTGCCGCAATCGCTGTTCGATCTCGCGAAGCCGGAGTGGAAAGGCAAGATCGGCATTGCACCGAGCGATGGCGATTTCCTGCCGCTCGTCTCAGCCGTGCTCGCGCTGAAAGGCGAAGCGCAAACCGTGCAATGGCTCAAGGGCCTGAAAGCCAACGCGCAGATTTTCGACGACGACGAAGGCGTAGTGGCCGCAGTGAATCGCGGCGGCGTCGCGACGGGCCTGATCAACAACTACTACTGGGCGCGTCTGCATGCCGAAATCGGCGACGGCAAAACCCGTAGCGCGATCTATCACTTCGGCAACGGCGACGCCGGCGCACTCGTGAACGTGTCGGGCGCAGCGGTGCTGAAGTCCGCGCATAACCCGGCAGGCGGGCAGAAATTCCTCGCCTATCTCGTCAGCGATCGCGCGCAACAGTTGATGGCGAACAGCCACGTGATGTTCGAATATCCGCTGCACGCGGGCGTCGCGCCGGACCCGATCCTCAAGCCGCTGGCCGACCTGAGCCCGCCGTCGCTGACGATCGAGCAACTCGGTGACGACAGCCAGGCCGGCAAGCTGCTGCGCCAGGCCGGTCTGCTGTAAATGAGCGAAGCCCTGTCAGCCGCTCCGGCGGCTGCTCCAGCCGTCCCGGCGCGCACCCGTTTGCGCGCGCCGCGCGGTCTGTTCGCGGCAGCAGCACTCAGCGCTTTGCTGGTGTTGCTGCCGATTGCGTTTACGTTCTGGCGCGCGGCGAGCTTCGGCGTCGGCGAGGCGGTCGATCTGATTGTCCGGCCGCTGGTCGGCGAGTTGCTAGTCAATACGGTGCTGATTACAGTCGCCACCACGCTGGTTTGCGCGGTGGTCGGGACGGCCGCCGCGTGGTTCGTCGAACGTACGCATTTGCCGGGACGCCGCGCGTGGGCCGTGCTCAGCGCCGCCCCGCTCGCGATGCCCGCGTTTATTTCGAGCTATGCGTGGGTGTCGCTCAGCGAGGATCTGCAGGATTTCAACGGCGCGTTGCTGGTGCTGAGTTGCGCGTATTTCCCGCTCGTTTATCTGCCGGTGGCCGCCGCTTTGCGCGGCATGGACCCGGCGCTCGAAGAAAGTGCGCGCGCGCTCGGCTGCAACCGCTGGACCAGTTTCGTTCGCGTGGTGCTGCCGCAATTGCGCCCCGCGCTGCTCGGCGGAATGCTGCTGGTGGCGCTCGGCGTGCTGTCCGAATTCGGCGCCTTCACGCTGCTGCGTTTTCGCACCTTCACCACGCAGATTTACGCGGAATTCCGCACCAGTTTCGACGGCGGCGGCGCTTCGCTGCTCGCGTGCCTGCTGATCGTGATCTGTCTGATCGTGCTTGCGTTCGAGTTTCGGGTACGCGGTGCGGCGCGCTATGAACGCGTCGATCGCGGCACGCGGCGCGCGGTACTTCGCTACGAACTCGGCGCGTGGCGCTGGGTCGTGGTCGCCGGTTTTGCGCTGCTCACCCTCACCACGCTAGGCGTGCCGCTCGGCATGATCGGTTACTGGCTCACCCAGCCGGGCGCGGCCGCGGTCACGCCCGCCGATGTGTCGCCCGAACTGCTGTTAAACGCCACTCTGTCGTCGCTCGGCTTCGGTCTTGCGGCCGCGCTGCTGACCACGCTGCTGGTGGTGCCGCTCGCGTTCCTTCTGGTGCGCTATCCGACGCGTTTCGCGACGCTGTTCGAGCGCACCGTGTTTCTCGCGCAGGGCGTGCCGGGGCTGGTGATCGCACTGGCTATCGTGTCGCTCGCGGTGCATGCGCTGCAGCCGTTGTATCAGAGCGCGACGCTGCTGGTGGTCGCGTACGCGATGCTGTTCATGCCGCTTGCGCTGGTCAGCGTGCGCGCCGCTTTCATGCAGGCTCAGCCGCGACTCGAGGAAACCGCGCGCGCGCTCGGTCTCAGCTGGTCGCAAACCCTGTTTCGCGTGATGCTGCCGCTCGCCGGTCCCGGACTCGGCGCTGCGGCGGCGATGGTGTTCATCTCGGTGGTCACCGAACTGAATGCGACACTGCTGCTGTCGCCACTCGATACGCAGACGCTCGCGACTCAGGTATGGGCCGATACATCCACGATGGCGTTCGCTGCCGCCGCGCCCTACGCAGCGTTGTTGACCGGCATTTCGCTGTTCGCGTCGGGGCTGCTGTTTGCGTTGCTGGGACGCTCGGCCTTGCTCGGTGAACGCGGATGACGAAGCCTATCCAATGACTCCAACGAGGCCGGTGCGAGCCGCCTTCACGCACTGCCTCTGCGCAACCATCGCGACCCACCCGCCCGCCCCCGTCCATCACGCGCTTTAATCATCGGAAATTCATGAGCGAACTTCGTATCCGCGGACTGCAAAAATCGTTCGACGGTGTGCCCGTGCTGCACGGTATCGATCTGTCCGTCGAACGCGGCACGCTGCTCGCGCTGCTCGGTCCGTCGGGCAGCGGCAAGACCACGTTGCTGCGTCTGCTGTGCGGCTTCGAACGCGCGGATAGCGGCAGCGTCGAGATCGACGGCCAGCGCGTGGCGGGCGACAACCTGCACGTGCCGTCCGAGCAGCGCCGCATCGGTTATGTGCCACAGGAAGGCGCGCTGTTTCCGCATCTGTCGGTCGCGGACAATATCGTGTTCGGCCTGCCGCGTTCGCAACGGCGCGCACGGCATCGGGTCGCGGAATTGCTCGAACTGGTCGGCCTGCCCGCTAACTTCGGCGAGCGCGCGCCGCAGCAGTTGTCGGGCGGACAGCAGCAGCGTGTGGCGTTGGCGCGCGCGCTGGCGCCGTCGCCGACCCTCGTGATGCTCGACGAGCCCTTTTCCTCGCTCGACGCCGCATTGCGGCTCGAAACCCGCCAGGCGGTAGCGAGCGCATTGGCCGCAACGGGCGCGACGGCGGTGCTGGTCACACACGATCAATCCGAGGCGCTGTCGCTCGGACATGAAGTCGCCGTGCTGTGGAACGGCCGGCTGATCCAGACCGCGACGCCCGAGACGCTGTACCAGCGGCCGGTAACGCCGGAGCTGGCATCGTTTGTCGGCGAGGCGGTGCTGTTGCCAGGCGTGGTCGTGCAGGATCGCGCGCGCTGCGAACTCGGCGAGTTGCCGCTGGCCGCGCCGATGAACGACGGCGCGGTCGACGTGATGCTGCGACCTGAGCAGATTCGCGTACTGCGCGACGGCGAAGCATCGATGAACGGCACGGCCGCCTACGACGCCGTGGTCACCGGCGTCACCTTCCAGGGGCAGGACGCAGGCGTCGTGCTGCAACTGCAATCCGCCGCGCGGACGATGGTGCGCGCACGCGTGCCGGGGTATCTGTGCCCGAGGCCCGGCGAGCAGGTGCGGCTTGCGGTGGACGGCAACGTGACCGCCTATCCACGCGGATAAAACGCGGAGCGAAGGTCGCCGATCAGAGTCCGGAATTCGCGGCGCTCAGCACGCGCGAGGCGGCTGACCGGTGAGCCATCTGCACCGCCCTGCTCTTTCTGCTAACCCACGCCCTTCGCCCCTCGCAACGACAGGTCCTGCATCATCTGCGCGGCCAGATAATCGCAGGTCGGACGATCCGATTTCGCACTCCGCGCCACCACGATTTCCAGCGGCTCGATTTTCGGCAGGCCCTGCGCTTCGCCGAGAATCGCGAGGCGCGGCGGCACGCTGCAACGCGTCAGCGCGACCACCGACAAGCCCGCATCGACGGTCGCGACCAGGCCCATCAGACTGGCGCTGCTGAACGCGGCGCGATAGCGGATGCGCGCGCCATCCAGTGCCGCCAGCGTATGCTGACGCGCGACACAGCCCGGCTCGTACAGCCCGACCGGTAACGGCGACACCGCCAGCACCGGCGTATCCACCGACGCCCCCGCCCACACCATCGGCTCACTGCGCACGAATTCGCCGCGCAGCTTGCGGTCGCGCGTGACGAAAGCGAGATCGATCTTGTTGTCCGCCAGCATCGGTGCGAGCGACGTGCTCTGCGCGCAGACGATCTCGATCTCGACATGCGGATACAGATTCGAAAAGCGCCGCAACACCGGCGACAGCAGCGACGACACGTAATCGTCCGGTGCGCCGAGCACCACGCGTCCGGTCACTTCGGGCCGCACGATCGCCGACCACGCTTCCTCGTGCAGCGCCAGCACGCGCCGGGCGTATTCGAGCAGCGTATTGCCTGGCCGCGTCAGCGAAAGACTGCGCGTGCTGCGCGCGAAAAGCGTCGTGCCGAGCATGGCTTCGAGCCGCTTGATCTGCATGCTGACCGCCGCCTGCGACCGGTAAACGGTCGTCGCCGCCTTCGTGAAGCTGCCCGTTTCCACCACCGCGACGAAAGTGCGCAATAGATCGACGTCGAATTCGGGGTGCATGATTTATCAATCCAGCTTATGGAATTTCTCAATTTAATTCGTTTGTAGCGACCCGGCAAGCCGCGCAATACTCCGCACATCACTTCACGGAGCCGTTTCGCATGTCCCTCACCTCACGTCAACAGGGCGCCATCACGCTCGCCAGCGGCGGGCTTCTGATGGGCACGATCGGTGTTTTCGTCGAGGAAGCGCGGCTCGGCGCGCTGACGCTGGTGTTCTTCCGCTGCCTGTTCGGTTTTATGTCGCTGGCCGCGTATTGCGCGTGGAAAGGCTATTTCACGCGAGCGCATTTCACGCGACGCACCATCGTGCTCGCGCTGATCTCCGGCGTGCTGATGGTCACGCAGTGGGTCGGTTTCTTCGACGCGATTCATCGCACGAGTATTGCGGTGGCGACGGTCGTGTTTCATGTGCAGCCGTTCTGGGTCGTGCTGATCGGCGCGGCGCTTTTCAACGAGCGTCTGGGGATGGACCGGCTCGGCTGGATCGCGACGGCGTTCGTCGGTCTGGTGCTCGCGTCGGGCGTCGCGGCCACCGACAACTGGCAGGGCCATTCGGGTTATCTGATCGGGATCGGCGAGGCATTGCTCGGCTCGCTGCTGTACGCAACCGTCACGCTGATCGCCAAAGGACTCGGCGAATTGCGGCCGCATCTGCTGGCGCTCGTGCAGTGCGCGGTCGGCGTGGTGTGCCTGCCGTTCATCGCACCGCTAACCGCCGTGCATATCGGCCCGATGCAGTGGTTCTGGCTGGTCGGCATGGGCGTGCTACATACGGGGCTGTCGTATGTGCTGATCTACGGCGCGCTGCCCAAGCTCACCACGCCGGTGATTGCCGTGCTGCTGTTCGTGTATCCGCTGACGGCGATCGTCGTGGATGCGGTGGTGTACGGCCGCGCGCTGTCGATGCCGCAACTCGCGGGCATGGCGCTGATCGTGGTCGCGAGTCTGGGGGTGAATCTCGGCTGGCCGCTGTTGTCTTTGCTGCGCTCCGGCACGCGGACGCGGCGGCATGCGGATTGAAATGCTGACTGAAGCGCGGGCGCGGCGCACGTCGTAACGTGTGCAACCGCGCCCGCGCCCTTCAAACAATCGACTTCACTGCGGCAACACTTCGCCCTTCGTTTCCGGCGCGAACGGAATCACGAACAGGCCGACGACGAACGCAATCGCCGTCAACGCGACCGGTACGCCGAGCGTATGCATATGCAGCACCGCCGCGCCGAGCAGGAAGTTCACGCCCGCGCCGACAAACCGTCCGAACGACGTGCAGAACGCAAACGCCGTCGCGCGAACCCGGGTTTCGAACTGCTCCGGCAGCCACAGGCTGAACAGCGCGAAATTGCCGCCGAAGAATCCCAGCACGCACAGCCACGCGATAAACGGCCCGAGCCCGTTAGGCAGATAGAACGCCCAGCCGAAACTGCCGACGATCGACACCGCCATCCCCGCGAAATAAATCGCCAGCGTCTTCTTTCTGCCGATGCGCTCGGCGATCGGCGGCAACGCGAGGCAACCGAGAATGGTCGCGATCGACAGCAATCCAGTTGCCAGCGACGCCGTTCTGATCGCATCGGCCTTGCCCATGCCCGCGCGGGTCGCCAGTTGAATCACCGCGGTCGGCTCGTACACCGCGCCGGCCCACAGGCCGATGATCGCAATCGTCAACAGAATGCACGCGACCCAGGTGCGGCGCCGGTACATCGGCCCGAGAATCTCACGTAACGGCTTGCTTTGGACCGTGCGCGCTTCGGCCTTCTGCCACTTCTCCGGCTCCTTCACGCGCAGCAGGATCAGGATCGCGACCACGACCGGAATCGCGCCGGTCAGGAACATCGCGCGCCAGCCAAAGTGCACGCCGATCGTGTAATTGAGCGCCGCCGCGAGAAAGAAGCCCGCGTAATAACCCGTCTGCAGATAACCCGCGCCCATCTTGCGCCGGTCCTCCGGCCACGCTTCGGCCACATAGGTCCCGGCCAGCGCCCACTCGCCGCCGATCCCCACCCCCGCAATGAAGCGGTAGATGCCGAGTTCCCACACGTTCGTCGAGGTCGCGGCGAGTCCCGTGAAAATCGCAAACGTGAAGATGGTGCCGGCCAGCACCTTGGTGCGTCCGAACCGGTCGGCGAGCGGCCCCCAGATGAACGACAGCCCCCACCCCACGAGAAACAGCGCGAACAGGATCGACCCGGCCAGCCCGACGTTCTGGGGCGTGGCCGCAAAACCCGAGCGCGGCAGTAGTTCGGTCAAGGCCGGTGCGAGGACCAGCGCATAGATGAACGAGTCCATGCCATCGAGCGTCCAGCCGGCCCACGCCCCCCAAAATCCTACGATCTGCGAACGATTGAGCGGCGTTCGACGCCGCGCGACCGTCGAGCGGTCGGTTAATGAACTCATCGTGCTCCTCCAGCCCTACAGTTGACTGACGCAATGGAAACAACAGAACGACGTACGGCTTACGATCAAAAGCGCCTTCCCTTACAACCGCCGAAAGGCCACGCAACAGGCGGCCGGACGAAAATTTTTGCGGGTTTGTGCTGACTTAATTGGCGTCTTTTTATATATAATATTTAATATCATGAGCGACGCAATAGATGGTTTTCCCCTGGACGCCCCGGCACGCAACCCGCTTCTGCCGGCTGCGCCGCCGCGCGAGAGCACGTCCCGCGTGATCGCGGAGGCGTTGCGCGCGGCGATTGTCGATGGCACGCTGGCGCCCGGCGCGCCGCTGCGGCAGGACGCAATTGCGCGGCACTTCTCGGTCAGCGCGATTCCCGTGCGCGAGGCGCTGCGCCAGCTCGAAAGCGAAGGCTGGGCGCGCGCCGCCGTGCATAAAGGCGCAACGGTCGCGCCTTTATCGGCGGACGAAGCGCGCGAAATCTACGAGATCCGTTCCGCGCTCGAAAGCCTCGCCCTTGGCCTTGCCATTCCCAATCACAGCGCGGCGACGCTGCGCGAATGCGCCGCGCTGTGCCGCGCCGCCGAGCGCGAAGCGAACCCGTCGTTATATGTCGAGCGCAATGCCGCATTCCATATGAGCCTGTATGCACCGGCCGGGCGTCCGCAACTCGCGGACATGATCGGCATGCTGCATCGGCGCGGCGAAAGATACTTGCGGCTCAAGTTCGGCTTGCCGTCGTATAAGGGCGAGTCAGACAATGAACATGCCGCGCTGCTCGACGCTGTGGAACGCCGCGACATTCCTGCCGCACAATCGCTGGTCGTCGCGCATCTGCTCGGCACCGGCGACCTGCTCCATCGTTTCCTGACCGAACGCGCGCAAGCTGAAACCGCGCTTGCGAATCAACCGAAGCCGCGCGGCCGACGTCCGCGCAACACCACCGGGAGCTGATTGAGCCGATGACTGCAACGACGAATAAGCCGATGAACCGTCCCGCCAAAGCCGCTGCGCCGCCCTCATCTTCCCGCTCATGGACCACCCGTCGCGACGAAAAAAATCGTCGCCTCGCGGCCATCGCGCCCTGGCTGGAAGACGGCGTGCTGCCGCCACACCGCATCGTCGATGCACTCGAAACGCTGATCCAGCCAGGCGACCGCGTCGCGCTCGAAGGTGACAACCAGAAGCAGGCCGACTTCCTGTCTCGCTCGTTCGCGAAGGTCGATCCGCAGAAGATTCACGACGTGCATCTGCTGATTTCGAGCATTGGGCGTCCTGAGCATCTGACGCTGTTCGAGCGCGGTATCGCGCACAAGGTCGATTTTTCGTTCGCGGGCACGCAGAGCTTGCGGGTCGCGCAATTGCTCGAAGACGGCCAGCTCGAAATCGGCGCGATCTATACGTACGTCGAACTATATGCACGCATGTTCGTCGACCTGACGCCGCACGTCGCGCTGCTGTGCGCGGAAAAGGCCGACCGTCACGGCAATCTGTACACCGGCCCGAATACCGAAGACACCCCGACCATCGCCGAAGCCGCCGCGTTCCGGCATGGCATCGTGATCGTGCAGGTCAACGAGATCGTCGACGAACTGCCGCGCGTCGATATCCCCGGTTCGTGGGTCGACGTGGTCGTGCAGGCCGACCGGCCGTTCGCCGTCGAACCGCTGTTCACGCGCGATCCGCGTCATATCGGCGACCTTCAGGTGCTCACCGCGATGATGGTGATTCGCGGCATCTACGAGCCGTATGGCGTGACATCGCTGAATCACGGCATCGGCTTCGACACGGCGGCGATCGAATTGCTGCTGCCTACTTATGGCGAATCGCTCGGCCTGAAGGGCAAGATCTGCCGCAACTGGACGCTGAATCCGCATCCCACGATGATTCCCGCAATCGAATCCGGTTGGGTCGACAGCATCCATTGCTTCGGCAGCGAGGTCGGCATGGAGGCGTATATCGAGGCGCGGCCCGACGTGTTCTTCACCGGCAACGACGGCAGCCTGCGCTCGAACCGCGTGCTGTGCCAACTGGCCGGGCAATACGGCGTCGATCTGTTCATCGGCTCGACCTTGCAGATCGATGCGGACGCGAATTCATCCACGGTCACACGCGGGCGGCTCGCCGGTTTCGGCGGTGCGCCGAACATGGGTCACGATCCACGCGGACGGCGTCATTCGAGCGAAGCGTGGCTCAAGCTGCTGCGCGATCAGGGCCCGGTATCGCGCGGCCAGAAGCTGGTCGTGCAGATGGCCGAGACGTACAAGAAAGGCGGCGAGCCGACCTTTGTCGATGAACTCGATGCGGTCGCGGTCGGCGCGAAAAGCGGCATGCCGATCGCGCCGGTCATGATCTACGGCGACGATGTGAGCCATGTCGTCACCGAAGAAGGCATCGCGCATCTGCACAAGGCCGAAGGCATCGACGAGCGACGCGCGGCCATCGCCGCCGTGGCCGGCGTGACGCCGATCGGCTTGCGCGCGAAGCCGGAGAAAACAGCGGAGTTGCGTCGGCGCGGCATCGTCGCATACCCCGAAGACCTCGGTATCCGGCGCGGTGAAGCGAAGCGGTCGCTGCTGGCTGCGCGCAGCATCGACGATCTGGTCACGTGGTCAGGCGGTTTGTACGCGCCGCCGGCACGCTTCAGGAGCTGGTAACAATGGCGCCCGCTGCTGCTGTGTTGAAGCGCGCGGAGAACTCGCTGGTGTCGACGGCATGCGTCGAAGCCAGCGGAGCGCCTTGGCACGCCCCTTTCTCCGACGCCCGGCTCGCCCGCTACGCGATCGCCGCGCTGATCGACGAAGCCCAACTCACGCCCAAACCCGCGCTGGTCGACCGGCGCGGCAGCGGCGCACATCGCGACCTCGATCTCTCAACGATGCTGCGCTCCGCACATGCGCTCGAACCCACGTTCGCGGCGCTCGCACGTTCTGCGCGCCGACGCGGCGAGCCGTCGGCGTTGCTGCGTACCGAACTTGCACAGATCGGCCGCCAGGGTGAGCAGGACATGCTGAACGCCACCAGCGGCAGCAACGCGCATCGCGGTGCGATCTGGATCGTCGGCTTGCTGGTCGCGGGCGCTGCCATGCCTCGGCAACGCATCGCGTCAGCGCAATCGAACGCGGCGCACATCTGCACGCTCGCCGCGCAAATCGCTTGTTTCCCTGACCGTTTCGCCGCGCCGTCCACCGACAGTCACGGCGAACTCGCGCGTCAGCGTTACCAGGTCGGCGGTGCGCGTCAGGAAGCGCAGGACGGCTTTCCGCACGTCATCGACATAGGTTTGCCGTTTCTGCATGCGGCGCGCGCGCGTGGTCTCGACGAAAACGCGGCGCGTGTCGATACGCTGCTCGCCATCATGGCTTCACTCGACGACACCTGCCTGCTGCATCGCGCGGGCTTGCCCGGTTTGCACGCGGGCCAGAAAGGCGCACAACGCGTGCTGCAGGCAGGCGGTTATTCGACATCCGCCGGACGCGACGCGCTCGCCGCGCTCGAACGCGAGTTGCTGTCGCTCAACGCATCGCCGGGCGGCGCAGCCGATCTGCTCGCCGCCACCCTCTTTCTCGACATGCTGGCGCATCGCGACGCCGGCCGGAGCCAGGACTCATGGAACATCTGACCTTCGACTACCCGGCGCAACGCGCCGTCACGACCCGCGCGCATGTCGGCGTGGTCGGCTCGGGCGATCTGGAAGTGCTGCTCGCTCCCGCCGCGTCCGCCGCTCCCGCTGGCTCGCTGAGCGCGCATGTGGTCGTGCGCACCAGCGTCGACGGATATAGCCACATCTGGAAAAGCGTGCTCGACCGCTTTTTCACCCGCTACGACGGCGCCGCGCAAATCGAAATCAACGATTTCGGCGCGACGCCCGGCGTGGTCGCGCTGCGCCTCGCCGAAGCCGTCGAAGCCGCTGAAGAGGGAGACGCCGTATGAGCACGCTTCCGAGCCCCTCAGCCAGCCCCTCCACCGGCGCCCATAGCGCGCCGCTGCTGCGCGACAGTTTCATCGAACTGCCCGCGCGTGAACGCGCCCGCTCGCTGCTCGACGCGGGCAGCTTCCGCGAACTGCTTGGTCCGTTCGACAGGATCGAGTCGCCGTGGCTGCCGCTGCAAGGCGTCGTCTGCCAGGCCGACGACGGCTGCGTGATCGCGCGCGGCACGATCGACGGCGAGCCCGCCGTGATCGCCGCGATCGAATCGGCGTTCCAGGGCGGCAGCATCGGCGAGGTATCGGGCAGCAAGATCGCCGCCGCACTGGAAATGGCGCTGCGCGACTGCGAGCGCGGCAAGATCGTGCGGCCGGTCGTGCTGTTCGAAACCGGTGGCGTGCGGCTACAGGAAGCCAACCTCGGCCTCGCCGTGATCGCCGAAATGCAGGCGGCGATCGTCGCGCTGCGCCGCCATGTGCCGGTGGTCGGCGTGATTGCGGGGATGGTCGGCTGCTTCGGCGGCATGTCGCTCGCGGCTGCGCTGTGCTCGTATCTGGTCGTGACGAAACAGGGGCGACTCGGCATGAACGGCCCGGAAGTAATCGAACAGGAAGCCGGCATCGACGAACTCGATTCGAGCGACCGGCGACGCGTGTGGCAACTGATCGGCGGAGAACAGCGCGCGGCAACGGCGCTCGCCGATCAACTGGTCGACGACGACGCCGACGCGGTTCGGCTTGCGGTGAGCGCCGCTTTCGCGCAAGGCGTGCCGGTCGCGCATCGTAGCGAGCAGGTGGAGACGTTTCTGAACCGGCTCGCGCAGATCGACCCGGCCAGCGTCACGGCGGAAAGCATGCGCGAGGTGTACAACCCGTCCGCATCCACGTCAGGTGCCACCCACAAGGAGCAGTCATGAGCGATACCTCACTCACCCGTGGCGCCCGCTGGTTCCGCGCGCTGGCCGGCGAACCGGCCGGCCGCGCGCCCGTGTTGAGCGGCGATGCATCGCTCGGCGGCGAAACCGCGCGCTTCATCACCGTCGTGCCCGATCCGGCTAACCGCTTTCCGCGCGCGGTCGACAACGTCGTCGGTCTCGAACAGGGCTGGCTGCTGGCGAAGGCGGTCCGCGAAGTGATCGCAGCAGACGCGGCGAGCAGCACGCGTCGCCCGATCGTCGCGATCGTCGACGTGAAAAGCCAGGCTTACGGCTATCGCGAGGAAATGCTCGGCATTCATCTCGCCTGCGCGGCGGCCGTCGACGCCTATGCGAGCGCACGCGACGCCGGTCATCCGGTCGTTGCGCTGATCGTCGGACCGGCCATGTCGGGCGCGTTCCTCGCGCACGGCTATCAGGCCAACCGGATCGTCGCGCTCGACGCGCCCGGCACGATGGTTCACGCGATGGGCAAGGAAGCGGCCGCACGCGTCACGCGCCGCACGGTCGAAGCGCTCGATGCGCTCGGCGAAACCATTGTGCCGATGTCGTATTCGATGGCGTCGTTCGCGAAACTCGGCCTGCTCGACGAACTGATCACCGGCGTGGACGCCGATGCGCCCGACGCGTCGCAAATCGAACACGTGCGCGACGTGCTGTCCGCGCAGATTCGTAGCGCGCGCGACGGTGGACGGACGTTGTCGCATCGGCTGGAATCGGCGGCGGCGCAGAAGAACCGCGCGGCATCGATCGAGGTGCGCCGCCGTCTCGCCGAGCAATGGGATGCCGTGTGATGCGGGTCTGCGCGGCACCGCCTTTTGTCGCGGCCGATCCATCGTCGTTGTCGTGCGACGCGCGGTGGCGTCCGCATGACTTGCTGCGTTTGCGCAATCTCCAGACATTCGATGACGAACCGGCCTGGGTCCGCGATGCTTTCGGGCGCGCGCCGTATGCGGTCGTCCGACGTGCGCTGGCCGCTGACGGTGTGATCGCGATCGGCCTGCGCGGTGCTGAACGCGCGCAGCGCTATGGAGCGTGGGCGCGAGCCGATGAGGTGATGGCCACGGTCTCACCCGAGTCGCTGATCCGCTCGAAGCCGCTCGCCGGACGCGATACGTTGCCGCCTTTCGTCGCGATGGCCCGGCTCGTTGCGCAGCAAAGCGAAGCGAACTCGCCGTTGAGCCGATTCGCTTGGGGTCCGACGGGCAGCACGGGTTTTGAACTCGCCACGCAGATGCCCGCCGTCACCGAAACAAGCGATCTCGATCTGCTGATCCGTACGCCCGAGCCGCTTTCGCGAGAGGTTGCCGGTGAGTTGCTCGAACAACTGCAAGCGCTCGCTGTGCAAACGGGCATTCGTCTCGACGCACAACTGGAAACGCCCGCCGGGGGCGTCGCGCTGGTCGAATGGGCCGCGCGCAAATCCCGCGTGATGGCTCGCCATGCGCGCGGTCCGCAGTTGATTGCCGATCCCTGGGCAATCGCTGAAGGCGTCGACATCTGATGCTCGCGCTGCTTTTTCCCGGTCAAGGCGCGCAGACCAACGGCTTTCTGCATAACCTGCCGACCCACCAGGCCGTGCGCGACACGCTTGATGAAGCGTCGCAGGTACTCGACGTCGACGTGCTGACGCTCGACACATCCGACGCACTGCGCTCGACCGTCGCCGTACAAACCGGCCTGACGATTGCGGGCGTCGCCATCGCGCGCGCGCTGGCCGCTGAAGGGCTTGCGCCGGAGACCAGCGCGGGATTGTCCGTGGGTGCCTATCCGGCGGCGGTAAGTTGCGGCGCAGTGCCGTTCGACGCCGCGTTGAAGATGGTTCGCCGACGCGCCGAGCTGATGGAAACCGCCTATCCGTCAGGCTATGGTCTCGCGGCGGTGTCCGGTTTGACCGAGCATCAACTGGAAACACTCGCCGCTCAGCATGCGGATGAAACGGCGCAGCGGGTTTATATCGGCAACGTGAATGCGCCGCGCCAGATTGTGATGGCGGGCGCGAATGCCGCGCTCGATGCGTTTATCGAACGTGCGCTGGCGGCTGGCGCGCGCAAGGCGACGCGCCTCGCCGTGAGCGTGCCGTCGCATTGCGAATTGCTCGCGCAAGCCACCGACGAACTGATCGCCTACGCGCACGACGTGCCCTTTCAGACGCCGCAAAGCACCTATGTCGGCAATCGCGGCGGCCGTCCTTTGTACACGGCGGCCGCGATCCGCGACGATCTCGCGACCAATATGCGCTACACGGTCCGCTGGTTCGACGCGCTCACCGTCATGCAGGAAATGGGCGCGCGCGTGCTGATCGAAGCACCGCCGGGCCAGGTGCTGACCGACATCGCACGCGAGTATTTTCCGCAGACCACGGCGCTCGCCGCGAGCACGTTCAACGAGTTCGACAGACTGGTCACAACGGCGCGTCGGCGGTTGGAAAACGGTTAGCGCGAATCGGGATTCGCCCGCTTTCCTGGAGACGCGTTTGCAAAGCTTGCGTTGCAAACGCTGACTGACAACGCTCAGTGTCAACGCTGAGTGAGCTGAAATATCGCGACTGCACTGCCATCGGAGCGCAGTCGCTCCTTCCTCATTTCGCGGACACCTCGCCTTCGCACAGCAATTAGCCGGACCGGAAGCTTCAGCCCGAAAACAGCGTCACCACCCGTTCAAGCCTGCTCCGGCGCCCGCCCCAACACCTGTCCATTCGACGCAGTCGACGCCGTCGCCGACGTGTCGCCATGCGCACGGTCGCGTCCCGCCGTCGCCACCGCGCCGGTCCCGCCCGGCCGGCGCGCCGACTTCGCATGCCGCTCGATCAGCCGCTGCAGCAGACAGAACGCGCACAGCAACGCGCCGATCACGATACGCGTCCACCACGAACTGAGCGTGCCGTCGAACGTGATCAGCGTCTGGATCGTGCCGAGAATGCCGACGCCGAACAGCGAGCCGATCACATAGCCCACGCCGCCCGTCAGCAAGGTTCCGCCGATCACCGTCGCGGCGATCGCGTCGAGTTCCATGCCCTGCCCCTGCAAGCCGTAGCCCGACAGCACATAGAACGTGAACACCGCGCCACCGAGTGCCGAACAGAAGCCGCTCAGCGCATACACGCCGACCCGCGTCCGCGCGACCGGCAAGCCCATCAGCAGCGCCGAGCGCGGGTTGCCGCCGACCGCGTACACGTTGCGGCCGAAGCGCGTGAAATGCGCGACATAGATCGCCGCCGCCAGCGTCAGCAGCGCGATCAACACGTTCGCCGTCACCGAGCCGACGCCGATGTTCAGCCGGAACGCGGAAATCTTCGCGAAGGTGGGATCGGTGATGGTGATCGATTGAGTCGTGATCAGGAAGCACAGGCCGCGCGCGAAGAACATCCCCGCGAGCGTGACGATGAACGCCTGCAGGCGGAAGAAATGGATCAGCGCGCCCTGCACGGCGCCGAACACGGTGCCCATCAGCAGCACGATCGGGATGATGATCCACACCGGCCAGTGCCAATGTTCGGACAACACCGCTTCGACGATCGTCGTCAGCGCGACGACCGAGCCGACCGACAGATCGATCCCGCCCGAGACGATCACGAACGTCATGCCGATTGCGACGATCAGCAGGAACGCGTTGTCGACCAGCAGATCGAGCAACACCTGCCACGAGAAGAAGCCGGTGTACATCACCGAGCCGAAACCGAACAGCACGCAGAACAGCAGGATCGTGACGGCGATCGGCAGCGTACGCGGATCGACGATATGCGACCACGCATCGAGGATTCGTCTCATCGTGCCACCCCGCGATGGGTGAAGACCGACATCGCCAGCCCGCGCGCAGTCGGCGACTGGATCACGCTTACCGCCAGCACCACGGCTGCCTTGACGACCAGCGTCGCTTCGGGCGGCACGCCGATCGAATAGGTGGTGTACGTCAGCGTCTGGATGATCAGCGCGCCCAGCACCGTGCCCGCGAAACTGAAGCGGCCGCCGAGCAGCGACGTGCCGCCGAGCGTCACCGCGAGAATCGCGTCGAGTTCGAGCAGCAGGCCGGCGTTATTGCCGTCGGCGCTGCGCACGTTCGAACTGATCAGGATGCCGGCCATCGCCGCCGTCAATCCCGAGAAACCGTACACCGCGAACACCAGCGCTTTGGAACGCAGCCCGACGAGGCGCGTCGCCACCGGATTCACGCCGATCGCGCGGATGAACAGCCCGAGCGCAGTGCCCTCGACGATCGCCGCCGTCGCCAGCACGGCGACGGTGGCGATCCATACCGAGCACGGCACGCCCAGCCAGTAGCCGCCGCCGACGAACAGATAGCCCGGCGCGCCAATCGGAATGATCTGCCCGGCCGTGAGCAATTGCGCGATGCCGCGCCCGGCGACCATCAGGATCAATGTGGCGATAATCGGCTGCATGCCGACGAAGGACACCAGCAAACCGTTCCACATGCCGCTCAACACGCCGACGATCAGCGCGGCCACCAGCGCCTGCGCGATCAGCGCACCGCTCGGCTCGGCCTGCGTCGTGAGAATCGTCGCCGCCGCCGCGCCCGCGATTGCCACCACCGCGCCGACCGAAATGTCGATGCCGCGTGTCGCGATCACCAGCGTCATGCCGGTCGCGACCAGCACCAGCGGCGCGGCGCGGTTCAGCACGTCGATGGGTGCGCCGAACAGATGGCCGTCGAGCATCCGCAGCGACAGGAAATGCGGATTGACCCACAGGTTCAGGATGCACAGCAGGACCAGCGTGACGCATGGCCAGATCAACGGACGCTCTACGCCGTCGCGCACGAACCAGTTCGATAGCTTCATTCGCCGCTCCCCGCGATGAGTCGATAGATGTTGTCTTCAGTCGAGGCTTTGCCGGCCACTTCGGCAATCTTGCGACGGTCGCGCAGCACCGCCACGCGATGGCTGACGCGCAGCACCTCGCTGATTTCCGACGAAATGAACAGGATGCTCAAGCCGTTCGCGCAAAGCGCTAGCAGGCGATCCATGATGTCGAACTTCGCGGCGACGTCGATGCCGCGTGTGGGTTCGTCGAGGATCAGCAGTTTGGGATCGGTGGCGAGCCAGCGGGCGAGCAGCGCCTTCTGCTGGTTGCCGCCGGACAGCAGGCCGATCGGCTGCTCCGCGTCCGACGCCTTGATGCCGAGCCGCTCGATCCACAGATCGGCAAGTTCGCGCGCGCGCTGGCGGCTGATCTTGCGCCACCATCCGCGACGCGCCTGCAGCGCCAGCAGAATATTTTCGCGGATCGACAACTCGGCGACGATGCCCTCTTTCTTGCGGTCTTCCGCGCAATAGCCGATGCCGTGACGCACTGCGTCGCGCGGCGAGCGCAGACGCACTTGCCGTCCGTTGACGAGAATCGTGCCGCTGTCCGCGCGATCCGCGCCGAACAGCAGGCGCGCGGTTTCAGTGCGACCCGAGCCGAGCAGACCGGCGAGGCCGAGAATCTGACCGGGTTGAACATCTAGATCGATCGGTTGCATCGTGCCGCGCCGGCCTACGCCGCGTAACTGCATGAACGGCTGCGCATTCGATCCGGCATGCGGCGCTGCATGCGTCGCATCTTCGCTGGATTCCTGCGCTGCCAGGTGTTCCTCCGACGCTTCGCGCAAACGCGCGCTCATGCGTTCGTGGCCCACCATCTTCGACACCAGCAAATCGGCCGGCAGATCGCGAGCGAGATATTCGCCCTCGCGCTCGCCGTTGCGCATCACCGTGATACGGTCGGAAATCGCATACGTCTGCTCGATAAAGTGCGTGACGAACAGAATCGCAATACCCGATTGCTTAAGATGCCGAAGTATTTTGAAAAGCTGCGCGACTTCGCTGTCGTCGAGACTCGAGGTCGGCTCGTCGAGAATCAGCACGCGCGCGTCCACGGATAACGCTCGTGCAATCGCCACCATCTGCTGCACGGCGATCGGATACGCGTCGAGCGAACGGGTCACGTCGAGCGACACGTCGAGACGCGCCAGCGCAGCCTGCGCGCGTCGCTTGATATCGGACCAGTCGATCGCACCGAAGCGCTTCGGCTGCCGGCCCGCGAAAATATTTTCCGCGACCGACAGGTTCGGACACAGGTTCACTTCCTGATACAGCGTGCGCACGCCGGCTGCTTCGGCCTCCTGCGGCGACGCGAACGCGACCACTTCGCCGCCGAGGCGGATCGTCCCGGCGTCGGGTGCGACCACGCCGGTCAGCACGTTGATCAAGGTGGATTTACCGGCGCCGTTTTGTCCCATCAGCGTGTGAACTTCGCCGGGGAACAGACGAAAATCGACGCCCTGCAGCGCTTTCACGCCGGGGAATGTCTTGCTGACGCCAGAGGTGGCGAGAATAGGTTCGGGCGCGCTCGCTGTACCGTTGGCGCCCGGAGCGCCTTTATCCGGCGAATTCGGTTCGGAGGCGGAATGGGTCATAGACCTCGCTCGATAGGCAATGCGTGGGGCTGCGGCCTCCAGCGGCGGCTCTGCGCGATATTTCGCGACAGTACGTGGCCCTTAAGCTGACTTAAGCGGCTCTGCGCGCGCCTTGAAAAGAGACCGCCCGCTGCCGAAGCAGCTGGGCGGTCAGGCACCACTGGAGAAACCTTTTTTCGCTATGTCCGTACCAGCGCTTCCTGTTGCGCCGCCTGAGGGCAAATCATCAGGAAAGCCTGGTACTTTCGCCTGACTGCTTCGTGGCAGTGTCCGCTTCAGTATTTGCGCGTCGGCAATGTCTGCGCGGCGACGCTCATCGGGAACACCGTCTCTTCCGTGAGAATGCGCTTCGGCAGTTGCTTGCCGGCGACGACATCCTTGACCGCCGACATCAGTTGCGGTCCGAGCAGCGGGCTGCATTCCACGTCGACGTTCATCTTGCCTGCGGCCATGGCCTGGAACCCGCCCTTGGTGGCATCGAACGAAACGACAGTGATGTCCTTGCCCGGATGCATGCCAGCCTCTTCCATGGCCTGGATTGCGCCGAGCGCCATGTCGTCGTTATGCGCATAAACTACATTTATTTTATTTCCGTAAGTTTTTATAAACGCTTCCATGACCTGCTTGCCGCCGGCCAGCGTGAAGTCACCGCTTTGCGACGCAATGATCTTGAATTTGGGATCGCTCTTGATCACTTCGATCAGACCGGAGTGGCGGTCATTCGCGGGCGCGGAACCGACAGTTCCCTGAAGTTCGGCGATGTTAACGGGACCTTGATCGTTTTTATAGTGATCTGCGAGCCAATGACCACCGCGGCGGCCTTCCTCCATGAAGTCCGAGCCGATCATTGTCACGTACAGCGACGTGTCTTTCACGTCGATGTTACGGTCGGTCAGGATCACGGGAATATTCGCAGCCTTCGCCTCGCGCAGTACCGGCTCCCAGCCCGATTCGACCACCGGCGAGAACGCGATCACATCCACTTTTTGTGCGATGTACGAGCGGATCGCCTTGATCTGGTTTTCCTGCTTCTGCTGGGCGTCGGAGAATTTGAGCTTGATTTTCGCGTCCGCGGCAGCGGATTTGACCGACTCGGTATTCGCGGTTCGCCATGCGCTTTCCGCGCCGACCTGCGCAAAACCGAGGGTGATCTGCTTGTCTTGCGCGTATGCGCCCGGCGTGGCCAGCGTCAGCGCGCCGATGCCCGCGGAAAGTGCGAGTGCGCCCAACGCACGACATGCGGCACGTCGTTTATTCGCCATGACTTGTCTCCTGATCTTTGTTGTGTAGGCGACCCAGCCCTGCCCAGCCCTTGCGGCCCTCAAGGTGCATGGATCGTGCTGTAGCGTAGTGTGCGGGGCGTTACCCGTCCAATCATATGATTCGCATCCGCGATATCAATTTTGGTATAGCGGGCGGGATCGAAGTCGGGGTGGCCTTGAGCCTACGCGTGGTTTGGGCAATTGACGCTGTGCAGGCCGTGCAACCGGCTGGCCGGGCTTTTTATGTGCTTACCTGCTGCGCATATTTCGATCGATTACGACCGGGCGATGACGGCTCGCGGCGTGACCCATCGAAACGTCAGGTTGATGCGCTCGCCGGCCACGCGCGGCTCTTTCGGAACCCGATGCCGCCACTCCGCCTGCGTGTTGCCCTTCATCACCAGCAGGCTGCCGTCCTTCAGCGAGAAAGACTGCACGACACCGGATTTGTTGTGCCGCAAATCGAAGGTACGCGGCGTGCCGAGACTGACCGACGCGATTACGGGATGAGTACCGAGTTCGGGTTCTTTGTCCGCATGCCAGCCCATGCTGTCATTGCCGCTGCGATAGCGGTTGATCAGCACACTGTTAAAGCGCGCGCGGCTTGACTCCTCGGCGGCGGCTTTGAGTTCGGCCACGGCCGGCGTCCACGGTTGCGGCACGTTGCGAATGCCCGAATAAACATAGACCGCGCCGGATTCGCCCTGCCAGGCGGTCAGCCGGGGCAGCGGAACGCGGCCGGCGGGCGTGCCCATCGTGTCCTGTCGCCACGCGACCTCTTCGACGAGTTGCGTCAGGAGACGCGTTGCAGTGGCGGGCTCGAGCCAGTCGGGATACCAGTCGACGTCGGGCGTCGGCAGGTCGTTGAAAAGATCCATGATCAGATGCCGGATTCGATCGCGCGAACAGCGCTTACGGGGTGAAAACCCCGGCTATTATGGCGGCAACGGCACAGCATGCCTTGCGCTGTCATTCGGCGCACTCTCTCTTCATTCTCAACATCAAAAGCCCTCTCATGACTCTCTCAGACCAGGCACTCGACCAGCTCTTTCGCGAAGCGCGCACACATAACGACTGGCAGCCGAAAACCGTCGATGATGCGCTGCTCAGGCAACTTGTCGAACTCACCCTGCTGGGCCCGACTTCGGCCAATTCGAGCCCGGCTCGCTTCGTGTTCGTGAAATCGCCGGAAGCGAAGGAAAAGCTGCGACCCGCGCTGTCGCCCGGCAATCTCGACAAAACGATGGCTGCGCCCGTGACGGCGATCGTCGCAATGGACATGGCGTTTTACGAGCATCTGCCGAGACTGTTTCCGCACGCGGACGCGCGCAGCTGGTTTGCGGGCAATGACAAGGCAATCGCCGATACCGCGTTTCGCAACTCGACGCTGCAAGGCGGCTATCTGATTCTCGCCGCCCGTGCGCTGGGTCTGGATGCCGGCCCGATGTCCGGCTTCGACGCGGTCAAGGTGGACGAAGCGTTCTTTGCCGGCACGACCGTGAAGTCGAACTTCCTGATCAATCTCGGCTATGGCGATCCGGCAAAGCTGTTCGCGCGCAGCCCGCGTTTCTCGTTCGACGAAGCCGCGCGTATCGCGTGACGCACCCCGCTGCGTTCAACTGAAAACCGCCACGTAGAAGACGACGGCACCGATCAACGCTCCGACGAAGCAGAAGCCCTCGCCTTCATCCGTGGCGTCGCCGCTGGAGCGCACCCAAGCTCCGACGACGCCGAATAGTCCCGCGATGCCCAGCGCGACACACAGCATCGTTACATCGAATAGCGCGCTCCGACCCAGCTCGGAAAAGTCGATATTGCGCACCCCCATGTACAAGGCGATCGCCATTACCGAGATCACCACGAGTGGCAGCATGACATGGCTACCCTCGTGTCCGACGTGATGCGCATGGTGCGCATGATGCGCGTGACGTAATGGGTGGCTTGTTCTCAGCAGTTTCATGATGCGCCTCCTCGCCCTCTCACGGCGACAGAACCGGCCTCTACAGCATGCCCGCGGCCCTTGCGGTAATCGATAAATCCAGCCGGTTCACTTTGAGAATAGTCCACACTCGAACACAATTCAAAGCCCATTTAATTGGATGGCGGACAGGCTTCAACAGCTCGAGCACGCGCATCTGGATTGCTGCGGTGCATGAGCTTTGCGCTCGCATCAAGTTTCGAAAATCCAACGCGTGAGCGCTGAATCTGACGGCTCCGGCAAGCGCTTAAACATGCCGGTAGAATGGATCGGCTCCTTCGCTACGGCATAGCTGCTGCGCTGCCGCGGTTGACATCGCCGTGCCCGCGCTTCATGCCGGCCCCTTCCCGCCCTGATCCTTTCTATGCGCCGCTCATCGTTTCTTGTCCGCATCATCCTGATTGGCATCCTGCTGCATATCTACGTCGGCTTACGTCTGATCCCGGATACGCCGGTCGACACAACGGGCCGCTGGCTGATGGCGTTATGGCTCGTGCTGTCGATCTTTCTGATTCCCTTGGGCATGCTGGCGCGCAGTATCAAGCGGCAGCCGCTCGGCGACCGGCTCGCCTGGGTCGGCCTGCTCGCGATGGGCTTTTTCTCGTCGCTGCTGGTGCTGACATTCGCGCGCGACCTGATGCTGGCCTCGCTGCTTACCGTCGAGGCAATCTGGCCCAATTCCATTGCAATCCATCATTGGCGCACCGGCTCAGCGGCGGTGGTGCCAGTGCTCGCGTTGCTCTCGACGCTGGTCGGCCTGTTCAACGCACGCCGTCGCGCGAAAGTGGTAACAATCGATGTACCGATCGACGATTTGCCGCCCGAACTCGACGGCTTCACGATAGTGCAGATCAGCGACATTCATGTTGGGCCGACGATCAAACACCGGTATGTCGACGCGATCGTCGATGCAGTGAACCGGCTCAAACCTGACCTGATTGCAGTGACCGGTGACGTGGTGGACGGCAGCGTGCCGCAACTGACCCGGCACACGCAACCGCTGTCACGCCTCAGTGCTCGTCACGGTGCATTTCTGGTTACCGGCAACCACGAGTACTATGCGGGCGCGAACGCGTGGATCGACGAATTCCGCCGCCTTGGTCTGAACGTTCTGCTTAACGAGCACGTAGTCGTGAATCACAATGGCGCGCGCGCCGTCATTGCCGGCGTAACGGACTATTCCGCAGGACACCACGACCCGTCGCATCGCAGTGACCCCGCTGCGGCGATTGCAGGCGCACCAGGCGACGTGCTGATCAAAGTGCTGCTCGCGCACCAGCCGCGCTCCGCCGAAGCCGCTGCCGCAGCGGGTTTCACGCTGCAGCTGTCCGGGCACACTCACGGCGGTCAG
The DNA here is from genome assembly GCF_900099835.1 of Paraburkholderia fungorum. NCBI lineage: Bacteria > Pseudomonadati > Pseudomonadota > Betaproteobacteria > Burkholderiales > Burkholderiaceae > Paraburkholderia > Paraburkholderia fungorum. The sequence goes on along the minus strand of NZ_FNKP01000002.1, from coordinate 921,234 downwards.
TTCTTCCCGTGGAATTTCTTTGTGCGATTCCAGCAGCCGTTCACTGCCGGTCTCGCGCGACTGAATGGACTGTGGGTTTATACGAGTCGAGGCACTGGCTACTGGGGCCCGCCGAAACGGCTGGGCGCACCGTCAGAAATCACCCGCGTGCGACTCGTGCCCGGCGAACCCGACTAGCCTGATTCGGCGCCTGCAAACGCGTTAGCTCCGTTAGCCAACGCGGCCCATCACAGCGCGGGCGCCACCGCCACGCTCGCTTGTGGCGCGAACACTACCGACACCTGCATCCCCGGCGTAACCCTGGCAAGCTTTGCCGGCTCGCGCCCCTGGATATGGAACACCGCGCCATTCGCGCGCTTCAGCGCCATCACACCCGTCGCGTGATCGACCGCCTGAACTTCGGCGGTCACGTTTTCGAGCGTATCCGACTGGGCAGCCGGGCTCTGACTATTCGCGGCGTGCGTGACACGTACCACCGCGTTGCGCACCATACGGAGATGGACCTTGCCACCCTGGCTGATCTGCGCGAGCTCGCGTGCATCAGTGATATTGAACGAGGCCTCGCGGCCCTGCGCATCGAGCACGGTTAGCGAGCGTTGAGCCGGGTTTATCGACTTGACGACACCGTCGGCCTGCAACGTGCTGGTGCCTTCGAACGCGGCGGGCAAATCTGTAGCGTTCGATACGAGTGGCGCGGCCGCCGATACTGCCAGCAACACAGCGGCGACGATGCCGGAAGCTTTCACTTTCATACATTCCTCAATTGAGCTGGACGACATACTCAAACAGTGTGTTTTCCGGGATGAAACCCGTCAATATTCGGAGTCCGTATCTAAGCGGGGATAACTCTGATCCCGCCGACGAAATTTCCAAGCGCAATTCACGACAGTAACGACAGATCGCCTAATCCCGGCTTGACTTAACTTTGCAGAGCTGCCTAAAATTCGCCCACTTTATTCAACCGGAATTACGATCTTGGACAGTAGCAGTTGTACTCGTCGAGCTTCGATTCGCCCGATCGTCTGATCGGCAAGATTTCCGCGCCAGTTTCCTCTGTCGCCGTCTTGCCCTTTGGCTCGATGGTGCACGTCGTTCACATCCCAGTTTGACATCAAGCCGTTGATGGCAAGTCGCAGCATGGTTCGATCCCGTGCGACGCCCGATACCCGTCAGCGCCGCGAGCTTTCGCTCGTGTAATGCGTCACGCCTGAACCGCCCGCCTCGCTAGCGAGACGCGCGGCTGTCACGCGTCGGGTTCACACTGCGCGAACACGCGCCTCAACCTTTCTTAACGATGACACTCGAATTCGTCTGGCGGCTCGCGGCCGCCTTCGCCTGCGGCGTCGCAATCGGCCTTGAGCGGCAGATGCGGCAGCGCAATGCCGGGCTTCGCACGATCACCCTGGTCGCAAGCGGCGCATGCCTGTTCGTCACGCTCGGCGTGCTAACCGGCAACGGCACCTCCGGCATCACGCAGATCGCGGCGTATGTCGTGTCCGGCGTCGGCTTTCTCGGCGGCGGCGTGATCATGCGCGACAAAGGTTCCATTCAGGGGATCAATACGGCCGCCACCTTGTGGTGCTCGGCCGCGGTCGGCGTGCTATGCGGTGCGGGGCACTACGGACCGGCGCTCGCCGGCACCGCGGTCGTGCTGCTGACCAATACCGTGCTGCGCGAAGTGAGCCGCACGATCAACGCGACGTCGGTGTCGAACGCCGATCTCGTGCGTGAATATGTACTGACGATCGTCTGCAAGGAACCGGACGAGATCCATATTCGCACTGCCATTTCCAACTCGATGTACTCGGCGCCGCTGTCGTTCCAGAGCCTGACGAGCGAAGACGTCGACAACGATTCCGGCCGTATTCGCGTGACGGCGACGCTCAAGCTGCATCCGAAAGACCAGTCGAAGCTCGAACAGATGGCAAGCCGTCTGAGCATGGAAAAGAGCGTATCCAGCGTCAGCTGGACAGCGAGAGAAGCCGAGCCGACGCCCGAATAAGAGCCTTGGCAGGACGCCGTGCGCGAGTTCCCCGGAACGGCGCGCATCGTCTACACTTAGCTTGCAATAGAGTCAGACAGTGTTAATTCAGCGTCCTTAAAATGGACTGCCCCATAACCATCGACTAAGCTCTGTCAGCGTGATTTCTTCACACACAACCAGGGAGTCTCGAATATGGAACACGGCATCATTGCATGGCTCATCATCGGCGCGATTGCGGGCTGGCTCGCCGGCGTGCTCGTCAAGGGCGGTGGCTTCGGCCTGATCGTCGACATCATCGTTGGGATTGTCGGCGCGTTCATCGGCGGCTGGCTTGCCGGTGTACTGCACATTTCGCTGGGCGGCGGCTGGATCGGCTCGATCATCACCGCGGTGATCGGCGCGGTCATTCTGCTGTTTATTATCCGGCTCATCCGACGGGGCTGAGCGTCGTCATTCATGCGCAAAGCGTCAGGGGCAAACTCCGCCTGACGCTTCTTTTCTGCTTATAGCCGCACCGCTTATAGCCGCACCGCTTCCAGCCCCGCAGCCAACCCCGCCTCTGTCGCCGGCAACATCGAGCCGGTATCACGCAAGCGCGTGTGCCACGCAAAAGCCTGATCCAGTTGATGCGGTGTCTGTCCGCCCCACTTCAACGCGTCCCGATAGTAATCGCGAAGCAGATCGCGATACAGCGGATGCGCGCAATTCTCGATAATCAGCGTAGCGCGTTCACGCGGTGCGAGGCCGCGCAGGTCCGCGAGACCTTGCTCTGTCACGACTACGTCTACGTCGTGTTCGTTGTGATCGCAATGCGGCACCATCGGCACGACGCTCGAAATGCGGCCGTCCTTCGCCATCGACTTCGTGGCAAAAATCGCGCACGACGCATTGCGCGCGAAATCGCCCGAACCACCAATGCCGTTCATCATGTGCGTGCCGCCCACGTGCGTCGAATTCACGTTGCCGTAGATGTCGAGTTCGAGCGCAGTATTCAACGCGATCAGACCGAGACGGCGGATCACTTCGGGATGGTTGCTGACCTCTTGCGGACGCAGCACGAGCCGGTCGCGGTAACGTTCGATCTCGCCGAACACCTGCGCCTGGCGCGCGGCCGACAGCGTGATCGACGCCCCCGACGCGAACGTCACCTTGCCGGCGTCCATCAGGTCGAAGGTCGAGTCCTGCAGGACCTCTGAGTAAATTTCGAAGTCGTCGAACGGCGAATCGACAAAGCCCGCGAGCACCGCATTGGCAATCGTGCCGATGCCTGCCTGCAACGGCGGCAGGCGCGACGGCATACGTCCTTGCGACACCTCATGCTGGAAAAATTCGATCAGATGACCGGCGATCAACTCGGTATCCGTGTCGGGCGGCAATACCGTCGACGAGCTATCGGCAAGATTCGTAATGACGATGGCCGCGATTTTTTCGAGCGGAATCTCGATGGCCGGCACGCCGACGCGGTCACGCGTCCGCACGATCGGCAGCGGTTCCCGATAAGGTCGGCGGCCGGGAATCCAGATGTCGTGCAGCCCTTCGAGCGCAAGCGGCTGCGCCAGATTGATTTCGACGATCACCTTATCGGCAAGGATCGCGAAGCTGGCCGAATTGCCGACCGACGTGGTCGGCACAATGCCGCCGGTCTCGGTGATCGCGGCGGCTTCGATAATCGCTACATCGAGTTTGCCGAGCTGATTGGCGCGCAGCATTTCGACCGTCTCCGACAAATGCTGGTCGACGAACATCACCTCGCCGCGATTGATCGCGTCGCGCAAGGTCTTGTCCACCTGAAACGGCAAGCGGCGCGCGAGCACGTTAGCCTCGGTGAGCATGCGGTCGACGTCATGACCGAGCGACGCACCGGTCATTAGCGTGATACGCAGCGGCTTGCCTTCCGCGCGTGCGCGTTCGGCAAGCGCAACGGGGACGGCTTTCGCATCGCCCGCCCTAGTGAAACCGCTCGCGCCCACGCGCATGCCGTCCTGAATCAGAAGCGCGGCCTCGGCGGCCGATGTGATCTTGCCGCGCAACGCGGCACAACGAATCCGGTCTTCGTACATGAAACGAGTCTCTCCATAATCACCAGTCGATCTGGCGGTGCGCACGTCTGCGGTGTGCTTCGCCGCTAGCCAGATCGCGTACTGGCCACGGCATCCCGAGGGACGGCGCGGCCAGTGACTTCGTCGCGCGCAACCTGCTTGCGACAGTTTTTACTCATACTTCAGTTATCAAACCGTGATGCTGCACGGTGGTCGAATCAGCTTCCGAAGTAGATATTGCAGAAGCTCACAGGACCGACGCACTCTTCAGCTTTGGACTTCGGCACGTCGACACGGCTGCGTGCATTCAGACGATTGACGCTATTGACGCTATTGGCGCGCGGAACACCTGCTTGCGCGACCTGTTCTTCCTGAGCGACCGGCGCAGACTGTGCGTGAGCAACAGCAGCAGACAAAGAGCAGGCAATCAGGGCAATCTTCAACACTTTCATTTCGTTCTCCAGGACTGACGGTTACTGCGAGGCAGTGATGAAACTATATGACTGCCACCTACGCAGATAAACGGGGCTGCCCGGAAGTGATCTTTCTATCTGGCGGAAAGATCGAACCGTGCTTTCAACGTGCATTAAACGGTGCATCCTTGTCGAGCAACGCAGCGCGGATAAAGTGCAGACAACTCAGAATGCGCTGTAAATCGTGGCGTTTTTCGCGATCCTCGTGGACGGTTTGCAATAGGTCCTGAGCGATCCACGTGGATGAACGCACCGCAACAAGCGCGCTTTCCCGTGCCCGCGTGTCGGGACGCTCGAACAGTTGCGCAAGATCGGCGCGCGTTCGTTCGATGCTGCTGCTCCAGCGCGGATGCAGTTCGTGCGCGTACGCGGCGCTCGTCGTTTCATTGCGCAGGTCTATCACGGCGTGACCTACTTCGAGCGTGGCGAGCATCCAGCGCATCGCTTCTCGCCGCCGCCGCGAATGCCGCGTCAAAAGCATGCGTAACTGCGATGTCAGATCATGCGTGCTCGACTGGAAGCGCTGGTTGAGTCCCGGCAATTCGTCCTTGCACGCGGATACAACCTGCGCGCGCAGATCGCTCATGATTTTTCTCGTGAGCCACGGCATGTCGGCGGGGAAAACTGTTGAAGAGACGAGTGCCGACAACAGCATCGATACAGTGAGCGCGATGCCGTTGTTGATCAGCAGATCCGGCGCATAGCTGACGACGTTATCCGGCCCCGCAAGCAGACAGAAGAACACCGAAAATCCGATGCCGTAACCCGCTGTGCCCTTGCGCGTCGCGACGAACGCGCCCAGCGCGAGCACGGGCGCCAGCATCGCGCACAGTAGCGGAAAGCCGTCGATGTTGGGATAGACGTAGCAGGTGAAAAGATAGCCGGTCATGGTCGCAAACACCGCGCCCACGCCCATCTGAACGGCCATTTTCGATGGGTTCGGCGCCGTCGACGTCAACGCGCACGCAAGCGCTGCGCCGATCACGGCAAGACCGCCGCTCGGCCAGTCGGTTGCGATCCAGAAAGCACCGGCAATCGCCATCACGACGGCGCAGCGCACGAAGGTGAACGCAACGACAAAACCATTCGTGCGGCTCACATAGCGGCTCGTGCTGCGCGGCTGGCTGGCCGGCTTACGTTGCGCTAACGACGCCGCGTACGTCTGCGAATAGCGGATCCATTCGTCGACGAAACGGTAAAGCATTTCTGCCGCCGTATCGAAGTCGGCCAGCGACTCGGGTGACGCCGCTTCCAAAGGTCGTTTCGTCTCACGTACACGGCGCGGTAACGTCGCCTGAAAGCTTCGCAGACGCGCCGCAATTTGCGACGGGTCGGGGACAATCTGATCCGGTTGCGGCGCCAGAAGCGCCGCGAGTTCGTGGAAGTACGGTTTGATCGCGGTTGCCACCGGTTGCGAACCGGTCGCTCGCAAGCGCTTCAGCAATTGATGCAACGCGTGCAAACGCGCACACGCATCCATGAATTCGCCATTCAGACGACCGAGATGCTGACTGCGCGAACGCATCGCCGGGTCCTCGAAAGCGGCGAACGTGCGCGTCGCTTCGAACCCGACGATCTCGTCGACGAGGCCCGCAAAGCGCCGTTCGAACTGACCACGCTCGATCCCGCCATGGAGCACATCGGCGGCGAACGCAGTAAAATTTGTGAAGCGGATCTGGAGCGCGCGACGCAACGCGAGGCTGGAACGCTGCGGCACGATCAACGCACTGACCGCACTCGAGCAGACGATGCCGACCGCCACTTCCGCAGCTCGCGTGAGCGCGGCAAGGAACAATGCGTGAGGCGCGGTAACGTTCGGAATCCCGATTAACGCGGCGGTGTATCCCGCCAGCACGAAGCCGTACCACCTGAAATGCCGATACCGCACCGCCGCTGCAACGCAGGCGCTCACCCACGCGATCATGCCGAGCATGTACAACTCGGGCTGCTGGACGAACAGCCCGCCGAGCACCAGCGCTGCGACGGTGCCGACCGCCGTGCCGAGAATCCGGTAGAAGCTCTTCGCGAGTACCATTCCGCTGAACGGCTGCATCAGCACGAACACCGTGGTCATCGCGATACGCGGTTGCGGCAGATCGAGCAGCATCGCAATACCCAGCGCCAGCAGACCCGCCGTCACGGTTTTCAGCAGATGCAGCCAGATCAGGCCGTCGGTGTTCGCCCAGTCACGAAGCGCGGGGCTGAGCGACTTCTCGCTGAACGATTGCCACATGACACGCCACGGGCGGATGGAATCCACCGTGAATCTGATCGCATGTTGGCGTTTCATCTGAAAGCAGTGCGCCCCGCTTGGTCGCTGGAAAAAGCGCCGGCGACGACTGCGCGCACCGGCAGGCAAGGCGCCGATTGTAGGAGCATGCAATGCGTGCATTAAGGGGGCGATCAGGGAACGTCCCTTCCAGAACGGACAACAATGCGCCTTCGCGAGAGGCGGACAATACGGCTTCTGCCGTGAAATAGAAGGATCGATGGATACGTTACAAAATATGCGGGTGTTCGTGCGCGTGGTTGAAGCCGGCAGTTTTACCGCCGCCGCGCAGTCGCTCAATTCGACGACGGGCGCCATGTCCCGCGCAGTCTCCGAACTCGAAGCGCACTTGCGCACCCGTCTGCTGAACCGGTCCACGCGACGGCTTGCGCTAACCACGGCGGGCGAGCGTTATCTGAAGCGATCGCAGCAGATACTTGCCGATGTCGACACGGCCGAGGAAGAAGCGAGTTGCGCGCACGAGCGTCCGAGTGGCGCGCTGCGGATGCACAGTTTTGCCAGCATCGGCCAGCATTACGTGTTGCCTGCCGTTTCGCGTTATCGCGCGTTGTATCCGGAGGTGACGGTCGAACTGACGCTGTCGCAGCGCATGCCAGATCTTTTCGAAGGTAGCGCGGATGTCGCGGTGATCGGGGCTTCCACTCTGCCTAATTCGGATCTCGTGTCGCTCCCGCTGGGGACGACGTTCAGCATTTTGTGCGCGTCGCCGGCTTATGTGCGTACACACGGCGCGCCGCAGAAACCGGGCGATCTGGCGCATCACGAGTGCCTGATTCTGCACACGCCGGCGTTTCCCCCGCACGAGTGGGTGCTCGACGGCCCGAATGGCAGCGAAATGATGGAGGTGAATGGGCCCGTGCATGTGAACATCGCGGAGTCGTTGATTGTGGCGATTCGCGAGGGAATGGGGATTGGCATGGTGCCGTTGTATGCGGCGATTTCCGGGTTGCGCGACGGCACATTAGTGCGCGTGTTGCCGGACTATACGCTGCAGAAGATGAACGTTTATGCGCTGTACCCGTCGCGTAAGTTCATCGACGCAAAAACACGCACGTGGGTGGAGTTCTTGCGTACCCATCTGCCAAAAGTCATCGCACGCGACGAGGCGTTGCTTGCTGAGGTTGGCCGCGAGGATTCTGAGGAGGCAGTTGTTGTAGTTGATAGTGCCGGTAACGCTGCGGATGGCGACGCACCGGGAGTAACTCAGAGTTGAGCGGCGGACGCCTGGATATGCGTATGGAAGCGCTGCTCTGGTGGGATTTTTGTAGGTGTTGAGGATGAGATTGGGGCTAAGTGCCAGTCTCATTGGCTGCCCGGCGTTGATGCGGTGCTCAGGATTCGCGCTCATGATCGAGGCGCGTACTGTTAAGGGACGGCGTGGCTGGATCACGAGTGGTCGAGTACCTTGCTCGACGCCCGCGCGCAGGGCTGGGACTGGCTCGGGGCGAATCTCGCCGACGGCTCGGCGCTGATGGCCTTCAGGATCCGCGCCCACGATGGACACGCGATGTGGGCGCATGCAGTGCTTCGCAATCGCGACGGTCAGGTCACGACCTTCGCGGCCGATCAGGTCGGGTTCATGCCGGTTCGTACGTGGCGCTCACCGCGCACGAACACGTCCTACCCGGTTTCGATGACGCTCAGGACGGGCTCGCTGGCGTGGCATCTCACGCCGCTGATGGACGATCAGGAACTGGATTCGCGCCAGTCGACCGGCGCGGTGTACTGGGAAGGCGCGGTGCGCCTGAATCGTGATGACGCGCAGGGGGGTCGTGGCTATCTGGAACTGACCGGCTATGCGGATGCGTTGCGGCTGGGGAGGCACTGAGGGGACTTCGCTGCAGCGATCAGGCGTCATTCGCGACGGCGGTAAGCTGGGGTACCTGGGTGTCCCGGCTTGATGCTCACCGCTATCGTTCCCCTGCCATGGCCGGGATTCCTCTGCAGCCTGCGGGATGCGCCCCCCGATGCGTTCAGGATGCTGAATCGGTGCTGGTAAACGCAGAAACCCCACCTTTGCGGGGTGGGGTTTCTGATGCTGCTGGGGAGCCTGACGATTACCTACTTTCACACGGGCAATCCGCACTATCATCGGCGTGGAGTCGTTTCACGGTCCTGTTCGGGATGGGAAGGGGTGGTACCGACTCGCTATGGTCATCAGGCATGACTTGTTGTCGCACTGCTCGTGGAGCAATACAACCAATCTGGAAGAAGTAGTTTCTGGTGATGCTCACCAGAGAAGCTTTTGGGGTTGTGCTGTTTCTGGCACAACACTGATCTCAACCGTGCGTCTCGTGTCCCTTTGCGGGAGCAAGACACACCTGTTATAGGATCAAGCCTTACGGGCAATTAGTATCAGTTAGCTTAACGCATTACTGCGCTTCCACACCTGACCTATCAACGTCCTGGTCTTGAACGACCCTTCAAGGGGCTTAAAGCCCCGGGGATATCTCATCTTAAGGCGAGTTTCCCGCTTAGATGCTTTCAGCGGTTATCTCTTCCGAACATAGCTACCCGGCGATGCCACTGGCGTGACAACCGGTACACCAGAGGTTCGTCCACTCCGGTCCTCTCGTACTAGGAGCAGCCCCCTTCAAATATCCAGCGCCCACGGCAGATAGGGACCAAACTGTCTCACGACGTTTTAAACCCAGCTCACGTACCTCTTTAAATGGCGAACAGCCATACCCTTGGGACCGGCTACAGCCCCAGGATGAGATGAGCCGACATCGAGGTGCCAAACACCGCCGTCGATATGAACTCTTGGGCGGTATCAGCCTGTTATCCCCAGAGTACCTTTTATCCGTTGAGCGATGGCCCTTCCATACAGAACCACCGGATCACTATGACCTGCTTTCGCACCTGCTCGACTTGTCGGTCTCGCAGTTAAGCACGCTTATGCCATTGCACTATCAGCACGATTTCCGACCGTACCTAGCGTACCTTCGTACTCCTCCGTTACACTTTGGGAGGAGACCGCCCCAGTCAAACTGCCTACCATGCACTGTCCCCGACCCGGATAACGGGTCAAGGTTAGAACCTCAAACAAACCAGGGTGGTATTTCAAGGTTGGCTCCACGCAGACTGGCGTCCACGCTTCATAGCCTCCCACCTATCCTACACAGATCGGTTCAAAGTCCAATGCAAAGCTACAGTAAAGGTTCATGGGGTCTTTCCGTCTAGCCGCGGGGAGATTGCATCATCACAAACACTTCAACTTCGCTGAGTCTCGGGAGGAGACAGTGTGGCCATCGTTACGCCATTCGTGCAGGTCGGAACTTACCCGACAAGGAATTTCGCTACCTTAGGACCGTTATAGTTACGGCCGCCGTTTACCGGGACTTCAATCAAGAGCTTGCACCCCATCATTTAATCTTCCGGCACCGGGCAGGCGTCACACCCTATACGTCCACTTTCGTGTTTGCAGAGTGCTGTGTTTTTATTAAACAGTCGCAGCCACCAGTTTATTGCAACCCCTTCACCCTTTGCCCGCAGGGGCATCAAGCTACAGGGGCGTACCTTATCCCGAAGTTACGGTACCAATTTGCCGAGTTCCTTCTCCCGAGTTCTCTCAAGCGCCTTAGAATACTCATCTCGCCCACCTGTGTCGGTTTGCGGTACGGTCTTGTTAAACTGAAGCTTAGAGGCTTTTCTTGGAACCACTTCCGATTGCTTCTTCACCTAAGTGAATGGCCTCACACCCTTGAATTCCGCGCCCGGATTTGCCTAAGCGCCTTCTCCAATGCAAGGACCGGGACTTCCAACACCCGGACAACCTTCCGCGATCCGTCCCCCCATCGCATTTAACAATGGTGCAGGAATATTAACCTGCTTCCCATCAGCTACGCATTTCTGCCTCGCCTTAGGGGCCGACTCACCCTACGCCGATGAACGTTGCGTAGGAAACCTTGGGCTTACGGCGAGGGGGCTTTTCACCCCCTTTATCGCTACTCATGTCAGCATTCGCACTTCCGATACCTCCAGCACACTTTTCAATGCACCTTCGCAGGCTTACGGAACGCTCTCCTACCATGCACATAAATGTGCATCCGCAGCTTCGGTATATTGCTTAGCCCCGTTACATCTTCCGCGCAGGACGACTCGATCAGTGAGCTATTACGCTTTCTTTAAAGGATGGCTGCTTCTAAGCCAACCTCCTGACTGTTTTAGCCTTCCCACTTCGTTTCCCACTTAGCAATATTTGGGGACCTTAGCTGGCGGTCTGGGTTGTTTCCCTCTTGACACCGGACGTTAGCACCCGATGTCTGTCTCCCGTGATTGCACTCTTCGGTATTCGGAGTTTGCTATGGCGTAGTAATCCGCAATGGACCCCACAACCATGACAGTGCTCTACCCCCGAAGGTGATACACGAGGCACTACCTAAATAGTTTTCGGAGAGAACCAGCTATTTCCAGGTTTGTTTAGCCTTTCACCCCTATCCACAGCTCATCCCCTAACTTTTCAACGTTAGTGGGTTCGGACCTCCAGTACGTGTTACCGCACCTTCATCCTGGCCATGGATAGATCACCTGGTTTCGGGTCTACACCCAGCGACTGAATCGCCCTGTTCGGACTCGCTTTCGCTACGCCTGCCCTAATCGGTTAAGCTTGCCACTGAATGTAAGTCGCTGACCCATTATACAAAAGGTACGCAGTCACCCCTTGCGAGGCTCCTACTGTTTGTATGCATGCGGTTTCAGGATCTATTTCACTCCCCTCCCGGGGTTCTTTTCGCCTTTCCCTCACGGTACTGGTTCACTATCGGTCGATCACGAGTATTTAGCCTTGGAGGATGGTCCCCCCATCTTCAGACAGGATTTCACGTGTCCCGCCCTACTTGTCGTACACCTAGTTCTTCCTCGCTGCTTTCGTCTACAGGGCTATCACCTGCTATGGCGGCACTTTCCAGAGCCTTCGACTAACAATGAAGATAAAGAGTACAGGCTGGTCCCATTTCGCTCGCCACTACTCTGGGAATCTCGGTTGATTTCTTTTCCTGCGGTTACTTAGATGTTTCAGTTCACCGCGTTCGCTTCTCATAGCCTATGTATTCAGCTATGGATACTCCATTAGGAGTGGGTTTCCCCATTCGGATATCGGGGGATCAAAGCTCGTTTGCCAGCTCCCCCCCGCTTTTCGCAGGCTACCGCGTCCTTCATCGCCTGTGATCGCCAAGGCATCCACCACATGCACTTGTTCGCTTGACCCTATAACGGGTGTGTCTCCCGCCGTCTTCACTGGGAAGACCGCGTTTTCTCACACTCGCTACAGGTTGAGTATTCGTGTTGCGCCGTATTCCAAGGCAATCTTTCGATCACCTTTTCATACATTGATACAATCACAACCCTGATCCACCTACTCACACACCCATCTCTAAGTATGCTTTCGTGAATCTCTTTACTACTTCTTCCTGATTGTTAAAGAACGACAGCCGATATCGCGATTGCTATAACCGCGTATCCCTACTGACTGGCTCAATCGCCAATGCATAACGTTCTGCGCATTCACAGAACACTAGGCATTGAAGATTGGTGGAGGATGACGGGATCGAACCGACGACCCCCTGCTTGCAAAGCAGGTGCTCTCCCAGCTGAGCTAATCCCCCAGTCATACAGATATCACAGAGGTTTTTTATCGATTAGTGCAGCCACCGCAGAAACAGTGGTGGGTCTGGATGGATTCGAACCATCGACCCCCGCCTTATCAAGACGGTGCTCTAACCGACTGAGCTACAGACCCCTGAGTCTGTCTTGATTTACAGCCGATAAGCGTGAGCGCTCAACACTTGATGCGTTAGCTCGAGAAAGGAGGTGATCCAGCCGCACCTTCCGATACGGCTACCTTGTTACGACTTCACCCCAGTCATGAATCCCACCGTGGTAAGCGCCCTCCTTGCGGTTAGGCTACCTACTTCTGGTGAAACCCACTCCCATGGTGTGACGGGCGGTGTGTACAAGACCCGGGAACGTATTCACCGCGGCATGCTGATCCGCGATTACTAGCGATTCCAGCTTCACGCACTCGAGTTGCAGAGTGCGATCCGGACTACGATCGGTTTTCTGGGATTGGCTCCCCCTCGCGGGTTGGCGACCCTCTGTTCCGACCATTGTATGACGTGTGAAGCCCTACCCATAAGGGCCATGAGGACTTGACGTCATCCCCACCTTCCTCCGGTTTGTCACCGGCAGTCTCCCTAGAGTGCTCTTGCGTAGCAACTAGGGACAAGGGTTGCGCTCGTTGCGGGACTTAACCCAACATCTCACGACACGAGCTGACGACAGCCATGCAGCACCTGTGTTATGGCTCCCTTTCGGGCACTCCCACCTCTCAGCAGGATTCCATACATGTCAAGGGTAGGTAAGGTTTTTCGCGTTGCATCGAATTAATCCACATCATCCACCGCTTGTGCGGGTCCCCGTCAATTCCTTTGAGTTTTAATCTTGCGACCGTACTCCCCAGGCGGTCAACTTCACGCGTTAGCTACGTTACCAAGTCAATGAAGACCCGACAACTAGTTGACATCGTTTAGGGCGTGGACTACCAGGGTATCTAATCCTGTTTGCTCCCCACGCTTTCGTGCATGAGCGTCAGTATTGGCCCAGGGGGCTGCCTTCGCCATCGGTATTCCTCCACATCTCTACGCATTTCACTGCTACACGTGGAATTCTACCCCCCTCTGCCATACTCTAGCCCGCCAGTCACAAATGCAGTTCCCAGGTTAAGCCCGGGGATTTCACATCTGTCTTAGCGAACCGCCTGCGCACGCTTTACGCCCAGTAATTCCGATTAACGCTTGCACCCTACGTATTACCGCGGCTGCTGGCACGTAGTTAGCCGGTGCTTATTCTTCCGGTACCGTCATCCTCCCCGGGTATTAACCAGGAAGTTTTCTTTCCGGACAAAAGTGCTTTACAACCCGAAGGCCTTCTTCACACACGCGGCATTGCTGGATCAGGCTTGCGCCCATTGTCCAAAATTCCCCACTGCTGCCTCCCGTAGGAGTCTGGGCCGTGTCTCAGTCCCAGTGTGGCTGGTCGTCCTCTCAGACCAGCTACAGATCGTCGCCTTGGTAGGCCTTTACCCCACCAACTAGCTAATCTGCCATCGGCCGCCCCTGTAGCGAGAGGTCCTAAGATCCCCCCCTTTCCTCCGTAGAGCGTATGCGGTATTAATCCGGCTTTCGCCGGGCTATCCCCCACTACAGGACACGTTCCGATGTATTACTCACCCGTTCGCCACTCGCCACCAGGGTTGCCCCCGTGCTGCCGTTCGACTTGCATGTGTAAGGCATGCCGCCAGCGTTCAATCTGAGCCAGGATCAAACTCTTCAGTTCAAACCTGTTACTGTTTTTCGGTTCCGTTAAGAACCGGTCGCTCACTCAACGTACTGACGAATGATTCATCTGTCCGAGGACAGAAAAACCTTCCTTTCATTACTGTGTGAGACTTGATGCTTTTGCTTTGCAGCAGACCCCGAAGGATCCACTCGCATCGCGTATCAAGCGCCCACACTTATCGGCTGTTAATTTTTAAAGATCGATCCGCTCACAAAACCGCGCCCACTTCAACCACCCGGCACCGCTTCGTTCTGCGTCGCTGCGTCTGCAGCAGAGAAACGAGATTATGAAGAACTTTCGCAGCACCGTCAACAGGTTTTTATCACTTACCAAACCTGCCTACTTCGCTGGAAGCCTTGCCACTGCTGGCTTTCCCGCTTCCCCGTGCTCCGGTATCCGAAGCACGAAAGAGCGAGATTCTAGCGAGCCGCGCAGGCACTTGCAAGCGTTATTTTGATGTGCGTGGATTCGTCAGATTTGACGGAGAAACGGCCGCCTTCGAAGCAGGCCCAGTGCGATCAGAACCATCGCCAGCCCATACAGCCGCATGTTTTCTCATCACCCGCTCAACCAGTCCTAAATAGTGATTCAGATCCGGCGTCGGTTGATTCTGAACTTTCGCCTGGTCGTCCCATTTACGCAGACGCAGCGCGTCTTTCGCGTAGGGCTTCTGCAGAAACGACTCAGCCTCTTCGTCACTAAAGATGCCGCCCTGCAATTCCAGACTGCGCACCGAGTCGGCGGAAAGCTGGCCAAAATACGTGGCGTCGATTGCGCACAGGCAGCGCTTGGCGTCGACGTGCAGCCGGATCGGCTCCAGCACCGCATCCGGCAACACCGGTCGCAAGAACGGCAGCGCGAAGTACTGATGCAAGTCGTCGATTCCCCGCTCGGTCGGCGTTTCCCCTTGCAGATTCAGCAAATGCCCAAGGTCATGCAGGAACGCAGCAGCGACCAGCTCGTCGGCGGAGCCCGCCTCTTCGGCCAGTGCGCCGCTCTGCAACGCGTGCTCAAGCTGCGTGACCGGCTCGCCGCTATACGCGAGCGCGCCGTACCGCTCGAACAGCGAACGGATATCGTTCAGACTCAATGCCACTCTCTCACTCCCACGGTAATGAAAAGGTCTTCAGGTTGGCGAAGCGCTTCATCGCTTCCTGAACGCCTTCCTTCTAGCCAAGCCCCGAATCCTTGTTGCCGCCGAACGGCGTCAGCTCGATCCGGTAACCCGGCACTTCCCACACGTTGACCGTCCCCACGCGCAATTCGTTGATAAAGCGCGTGATCGCGTCCTGCCGGTTCGTACACACGCCCGACGACAACCCGAACGGCGTCCCGTTGCTGATGCGGATCGCGTCGTCGAGCAAATCGAGCGCGATGATCGGCGACACGTGGCCGAACGTTCCCTCGCGCACCAGCGTCATCGACGGATCGACGCCGTCGAGCACGGTCGGCGAATACAGTGCGCCGTTGCGTCGATTACCGATCCACAGGTGCGCGCCATTCGCCATCGCCTCGTTCACGCGCGCTTCGAAAAGCTGTGCGGCGGCGATGTCGATTACCGTGCCCATCTGATTGCACGTATCGAACGGATCGCCGAACGGCCACGCACGCGTCTTTTCAACCACCAGATCGGCGAACTCGTCAGCGACCCGCTTTTGCACCAGCATCCGCTTGACCGCCCTGCAACGCTGCCCGGAGCACTTATAAGAACCCTGCACGGCGAGCGTCGCGGCACGTTCGAGATCGGCGTCGTCGGGCACAATCAGCGGATCGTTGCCGCCGAGTTCCAGCACGACGCGACGAAAAGCCCGCGCGCGCCGCAATCGACTTGCCGGTTATCACCCCGCCTGTAAAAGTCACCCGCTCCGCCAGCGGATGCGTGGTCAGCTCTTCCTCGATTTCACGCGGAGCGCCGGTCAGCATCTGCAACATCGGCGCAGGCAAGCCGGCCTCATACAGCACATCGGCCAGATGAAGCGCCGACAACAGCACCTTCTCCAACGGCGTCAGCACCACGCGATTATTCGTCGCGATCGCCGGCGCAACCTGGTTCATCGGATGGTTGAACGACGTCATCGCGACGATCAAACCCGCCAGCAGCTCACGCCGCGAAAACACGCGCCGCTTCCTGCCTTGCGGCGTGAGATCGCAAGAGACTGGCCGTCGTCACGCAACGCTTCCATCGACGCGAACCTGAACACGTCGGCCACGCGCCCCATCTCATAGCGCGAGTCCTGCTTCGACAAGCCCGATTCGCGTGAGATCAGATCGGACGCCTCTTCAGCGCGGTCACGCAGCGGACCGGCCGCGCATTCGAGAATCTGCGAACGCTCATAGCACGTGAGCGTGGCTGGATAAGTGGCTGCGTAATCGAACGCGGCCGGGTCCCAGAAGTAATTGCCGCAGATGCCATGCACCGACGGCGGCACGCCACACACGATCGACAGATTGTTCGGGTTGGTGAACGACAGAATCACGCAGTCGCCCCGGAATGCGGAGCCGCCTTTGAGCATCGCGCCGATGAACAGCGCGACGCCCGCCGATACCGCCGCGTCGATAGTCGAATTCGCAGCCGTCGACGCACACCACAACGGTCGATTGCGACGGCAGCCGGTAGCTGCGGCCATTGACTTCGATCGTACGTTCGCTGGAATCCGCCATCGTTACCTTCCATGCGCGCGGGGACACGCGTGCCGTAGTCAATCAGTTGATGCGCTCTCAACCGTCCGGCGAAACGGATGAAGCCGATGAAGCCGGCATCCGCACCGCTTCGAGCGCCCCCGCCGGTTCGCACGCCGCGTGAGCGCGCTGCAAGCCGCCGTGCACATGTGCGTGCATCAGCGCGGCGGCATGGTCGGCGTCGCGTGAAGCCAGCGCCGTCAGAATCGCGCGATGCTCGGTCAGCGAGCGCTCCAGCGCGTCCGCCTGCACGGCCAGCGCGGCGCGGCGGAACAGGCTCAATTCGCTCACCAGCCGTCGATACGTCTCGTACAGCTTCAGATTGCCCGCCGACGCCACCAGCGCGTCGTGAAACGCGACGTTCGCGCGGGCGTACGCGTCGTGATCCTGTACATCGACCGCGGCGCGCATCGCGTCGACCCAATCGCGCAGCACCGCGAGCTTGCGAGCGTCGATATTCGCTGCCAGCATCCGGCACGCCGCCTGTTCGAGCACCGCGCGCACCGTGTAAATCTCAGCGGCTTCCGCGAGCGTCACCGTGCGCACGAACACCCCACGGTTCTTCTCGGTGCGCACGAGTCCGGCCTGTTCCAGCGCGCGAAACGCCTCGCGCACCGGCCCGCGCGACACCTGCAGCCGCGCCGCCCAATCGGCTTCGTTGAGCTTGTCGCCCGGCGCGAGCATGCCTTCGACGATATGCCGCTCGATTTCGTCCCGGACCAGCGTTGTCAGCGAATGCCGGCGCACCACGTCGATGGGATCAACCCCGGCAGATTGCATATTTTCGGTCATTTTGACAAATTTCGCCACATCGACGGATGTTTGTGTGCGGCCCGTGCACACAAACACAACACCCCGATCTGCTCGTCAGTCGATCCGGCGACGCGGCGCGCGCGCGGCGATCAGCAACAGCGCGGCCAGCGAAACCAGCAGCAGAATCAGCGACAGCGCGGAGGCCGGCAGGTAATAGCCGCGCTCCACCTGGCCGACGACGACGATCGGCACCGTCGCGAAGCCCGGCGGATACACGGTAAGCGTGGCGCCGAGTTCGCCGAGCGACAGCGCGAAGCCCAGCGCGAGACTCGCACGGATCGCCGGCACGAGTTGCGGCAGCACGACACGGCGCAACACCATCGACGGCGGTGCACCGAGGCTCGCGGCCGCTTCGCGCAGAATCGTCAGTTCCGGGCGCAGCGCGGCGGCGGCGCAGCGGTAGCAGAACGGCAGCACGAGAGCCAACTGCACGAACACGACGATCGCGGCAGAACTGGACAGATCGATCGGCCGCTTGTGATACGCGATCAGCACGGCCAGCCCGAGCACCACGCTCGGCACGCCGTTGGGCATCATCGCGATGGTGTCGACGAAAGCGCCCAGGCCGCGGCGGTCGCGTCCTTCGAGCGCCAGCGCGAGCCACAGCCCGAGAATCGTGCCGAGCACCGCGACGCCCATGCCGACTTCGAGGCTGGTGGTCAGCGCATCGAAGTCGCTCGAACCGAGGCGTTCGAACCAGCGCATGCTGAAACCGTCGGGCAGCATCGTGCCGGACCAGTGCGCGGCCACGCTGGAGAGCGCGACGACCAGCACCGGCAACACGAACAGCCAGAAGCACAGCAACGCGGGAAAGCCGAGGAACAGGCCGCTTAGCATCCGCGTGAGCAGGCTGTGACGCACCGGCCGCGCCTTTTTATGCATGACCGGCAATACGGTCGGGTCGAGTTCAACGGCCATTGCCCGCTCCTTTCAGTTGGCGACGGTTGACCTGGCGGTACAACGCATACAGCGACAAAGACATCAGCAGCATCACGACAGCGCCTGCGGCGGCGGTCGGCAGATCGAGGTCGACGGTGGCGGAACTGTAGATCGCCACCGGCAACGTGATCAGATGCGCGCTGCCGAGCACGAGCAGGATGCCGAACTCGTTGAGCGTCAACAGAAAACAGAGGATCGTGCCCGCCGCGATGCCCGGCCACGCGAGCGGCAGGATCACCTTGAACGCGACCATCACGCCGTTCGCGCCGAGGCTGCGCGCAGCTTCGATCAAACGACGATCCAGCAACGCGAACGACGCCAGCGTGGGACGCACGACGAACGGCGCGTAGAACACGACTTCCGCGAGAATCACGCCGCCGACACCGAACAGAAAGTTCAGCGGCGGCTCCTGCAAATGAAACAGCCGCTGCAAGCCGATACTGACCGAGCCTTGCGAGCCGTACAGGAAGATCAGCGTGAACGCGACCAGGAACGACGGAAACGCGACGAACAGTTCGAGAAAGCGCGTGACCATGCGTGCGCCCGGGAACGGCTTGAAGAACAGGATCGACGCGAGCGCCACGCCGAGCAACGACGCAAGACCGGCGCTGGCGAACAGAATCCACAGCGTCGTGCCGATCACGCCGCGCGTTTCGGGGTTGCCGAAGAACGTCGAATACGCCTGCACGCTGATACCGTGCGAACCGGTCAGGCTCAGCATCACCAGGCGCACCAGCGGATAGATAACCAGCGGCCCGAGCACCACCACCGCGAGAAACAGCAGATGCCACTGCGCCGCGCGTTCGCGCCGTTTGACGGCCGCGGTGTGTGACGCGGCGCTCGCGTCGCGGCGAGCCTGGGCTTCGGCTTCGGCCTGAACATCGGCCTGACTATCGGCCTGCGATTCGGCCGCGCTCAGCGGCGCAGACACATTAGCGGTTGATAAGGACGACATCGTCAGCCTCATAACGCAGGGAAACACGCGCGCCCTTCTCCGGCATCATGCCGTGGCCGCGCTGCATGGTGACGAGCACCGGTTCGTTGGGCATCGCGTCGAGCACGACCGACACCGACAACACCGCGCCATACCATTCGACCGACGCGATCGCGCCATGCAACTGCCCTTCGCCGAGTGGCACGATGCGCAGCGCCTCGGGACGCAGACACGCCACCCGGTCGCGCTCGTTATAGCGCACGTCGTCCATGCTGAACGCGACCTGCGGCGACAGCAGATTCGCCGCGCCCAGGTAGCGCGCGACAAAGCCGTCGGCGGGGGTGTCGTACAACTGCTGCGGCGTGCCGAGTTGCGCGATGCGGCCTTCGCGCATCAGCAGCGTGCGGTCGGACAGCACGAGCGCGTCGTCCTGATCGTGCGTCACGCAGACGATCGTCAGATTCGGCAGTCGCTCGTGCAGCGCCTTCAGTTCGGAACGCACCGATGCGCGCAGATTGGCGTCGAGTGCGGAAAGAGGTTCGTCGAGCAACAACACGTCTGGCTCGATCACGAGCGCGCGGGCCAGCGCCACACGTTGTTGCATGCCGCCCGACAGTTGCGCGGGCATCACATGACCGGCGTCGCCGAGTTGCACGAGCTTCAAAGCATCGGCGACACGGCGTGCGACGTCTTTCGACGGCGTGCGACGCGCGCGCAAACCGAACGCGACGTTGTCGAACACCGACAGATGCGGGAACAGCGCATAGCTCTGAAACAGCAGACCGAGGTTGCGCTTATGCGGCGGCACGTGCGTGAGATCGTGGCCAGCCACGGTCAACGTGCCGGACAGTCCATCTGCTTCGATAAACCCGGCGATGAAACGCAGCAGCGTGGTCTTGCCGCAACCGCTGCGGCCGAGCACCGTCAGCAATTCGCCGCGCTGGATGGTCAACGACAGATCGTCGAGCACCGTGCGCGAACCGAAGCGCACCGTCAGATGGTCGATCTGCACGCCGCCCGGCGTAGTCGAACGCGCGAGCGCGTCCGGTGAGGCGCCGAGCGCGCCAGGTTGAGCAAGACTGGCGGTATTCACCGGGTTCATCCTCCAACAAGATTAAAGCTGATGCGGCGTCTCCATGACTGTGAGACGCCGCCTGAATCGACTACTTCACATCGGATCGCCGTCGCTGGCGAGCCGTGGCTTACTTCGGCTTGACCACTTCGAGCTGCTTGCCCGACGAACCGATCACGTCGTTCTTCCAGCGCGTGGTCCAGTCCGCCTTCTTCGCCATCACCTGGTTCCAGTCCACCGGAATCAGCTTCACGCCCGTAATTGCCTGCTTGACGGCTTCGCCGTTCTTGCCGGCGAGCGGCACGTCGGTACGGCCCGGAATGCCGAAGATGTCCGGCACCTTGGCCTGCACGTCCGTCGACATCAGATAGTCGATCAGCTTCTTGCCTTCAGCCTGGTTCGGGCCGCCCTTGATCAGGCCGATCGCGTACGGCAACTGGAACGTGGTCGGCTGACCGCCGGGGGCGGCAGCGAGGAACACCGGCTTGAGCGACAGGCCGCCATTTGCTGCATCGTCGAGATCCATTTGCAGATCGCCGTTGGCCACCGCGATTTCGTTGCGCGACAACAGCACGTCGAGATAGCCCGTGCCCTTGGTGTGGAACTTGGCGCTCTGTTCGAGCTTCTTCAGATAATCGAACGCCTTGTCTTCACCCATCAGCGACGACGTCAGGATGATCACGGCCATGCCGTCGCCCGCCGTCGCCGGGTTCGAATACGCGACCTTGCCGCTGAAATCCGGGTGCAGCAGATCGGCGAACGTCTTCGGCTGGTTCTTCGTGACGTCCGGGTTGATCGCGAACGAGAAGTAGTTGTTCACGAAAGTCGCCCACGCACCGTTCGGCGCCTTCGCGATGGCCGGCACGTTCTTGTAGTTGGCGCTCTGGTAAGCCTGCAGCAATCCAGCCTGATCGGCTTGCTGGATGAACGGCGGCAACGTGACGATCACGTCGGCCTTCGGCTGGTCCTTCTCGATGGTCGCGCGGTTCACTACTTCACCGCTGCCCGCCGTGACGATGTTGACCTTCACGCCTTCTTTCTTTTCGAAAGCCGGCAGCACGTCCTTGTAGAGGTTCTCCAGGCCGTCGGCGGTGTACAGCACCACGGCGTCGGCCGCGTGAGCCTGCACTGCCATGCCGCCGAACGCAGCCGCGGCGACCAGCGCCGGCAACAGCTTGCGTGCGAAACCGGCCGTGACTTGAAGGGAATTCGTCTTTGTCATGTCGCTCTTCTCCGAAAGGCAAAAAACCAGACGGTCGGGATATCCCGATACCTGTTGTGATTGAACGGCGGTAGCGCCGCGCCGCTTGCGTGTTGCCCGCAGCCAGTTGCCGGTCGCTTTCTGCCCCGCTTTGACGCGGAATCGCGCGGCTTGCGCGCAGATTGCAGATTGCCAACAACTTCGCCGCGTCTTCTTCAGCCTGACCTGCAGTTCACTGACGACTTCGCGCTGCCTGCCATGCCTGAACGGGCACGGCAAGAATCACAGGTTTCCATGACAACGCCATGACGATTGTGGCGAATTCCAAAAAATGACACAAATCGCCAATAATAGCCAAAGCGATCGAATGGCAATCTGCTGCGGATCCGGACGATTGCTGTGACGATTGAAGCTTGTTGCAGGCGTTGATCCGACCTCGATCCGGTTAGACGCGCAGTGTCCCCGGCACGGCCAGAAACCGCACGCTTCGATTGGGATTGACGGTCGAATGAATGAAAATCGAGGCGTGCGCAGCAGAATCGTATATGGCGAAAATGACGGCGTACGCGCATTGCATGAAAGCGCTGAAAATTCGCGACTCAAGCGGCCTTTGACACGCCGACGTCACGCGACTCAGGGCCGGCTTGCGGACAACGGCGCGTATTGTGCCCTTCCGGCGGGGATCTTGCAGCGAAGGGCGGCTTGAGTTGGGCAGAAATTGAGCGAGAGGGGTAGCGTCCGCCAGCATCGTGACGCGCGGCCTCTTGCCTGAGTACCGTTTGGTCACGCAGCGTCAGCCTGAGCACCAGAACATGAGGCATCAACCTGAGCGCTGCCAGGCCGAGCTCTGTCGGGCTGACGGGCGTCAGGCGATCACGATTTCAGGACCGTGCGCGGTGATCGCTTTGCCGAGCGCGCGCTCGGGCGCCAGTTCGGTGACCAGATAGCGCGCCGACTCGATACCGTTGATACGCACCGGCGTCACGCGGCCGAACTTCGAATGATCGGCGACCACCACCACCGTGTCGGCGGCGGCGATCATGCGGCTGCGCACTTCGGCGGCCATGCGGCTGTAGTCGGTCAGATAACCGTCCGGCGAAATCCCGCCCGCGCCGATGAACGCGAAGTCCGCGTGGTACTGCGTCAGTTGATGGACCGTGTCGAGTCCGAAGGTGGCGTCTTCGATATCGGAAAGCTCGCCGCCCAGCAGCGTGATGCGGTTGTCGTTGCGGCGGCCGAGCAGCAGCGCGATGCGCCAGTCGTTGGTATAGACCGCGAGCCGGTGGCGGTCGAGCAGCGCGCGCGCCACGGCCTGGGTGGTGCTGCCCGAGTCGATGATCAGCGATGCGCCGTCGGGCACGTACTCCGCCGCGCGCTCGCCGATCGCGCGCTTTGCGCCGGCGTTCGCGGCTTCACGCGTGTCGAGGTCGGGCTCGCGGCGGTCGCTCGAGAGCGCGCCGCCGTGCGTCGTGACGAGCAGTCCGCGCCCGGCCAGCGCGTTCAGATCGCGGCGGATGGTTTCGCGCGATACGTTCAGTTCACGCACCAGTTCAGCGACCGAGAGCGCGCCCGTTTTGGCGACTTGAGCGAGGATGTATTGGTGACGTTGTTCTGCAAGCATCTGTTGAAAGCCGGAAGCCGGCACGCTGGAGGGTTCGCCACGGTTGGAGAAGGCCGCCGTATTGTATTACGCGTCGCCTGATGATGCGGCGCAGGCCCATTCGTGCCTCGCGTCCCCGCGCCGCTTACGCAGCGCTTACCGTGCGCCCGCAGGCACCGATCGTGCGACTCATCTCGCGCTTACCTGCTAACCTTAACGACCCGAGCCGGAAAGCGTCCGCTTGCTCCGGCTGCATGCCGATACCATCACGACCGCAGCACCCCGCTTAACGAACTGCCGATGCCGCCACTGTTTCGCCGTCTATTGCTGCTGTTCCACGCGCTGCGTTACGGCGCGCGCCTGATCTGGCTTGCCGCGCCGCAGGGGCACAAGCTGCACTGGCTCATCGAAATGGTCGGCCGCGTGCATGCATCGGGCAACAGCGGCCGCGGTCTGCAAGGCGTGCTGCCTGCGCTCGGTCCGCTGGCGAGCCGGTTTGCACAGACGCTCGCCGAGCGTCCCGAACTCGCGTCCGGCACGTTGCATGATGCAATCGACGCAATCGATCACATGGAAGCGCCTCTGCCGCCGCGCGAATCCGAAGAAGCGCTGGCGCGCGCATTCGGGCATCCGCTGGCGGCGATCTTCAGCGCCGTCGATCTCGTGCCGGTGCGCACCGGCTTCGCCGAGCAGACCCATTTCGCGCGCCTCCTTACGCCGGTCAAAGGGCATAGCGAAGTGGCGATCAAACTGGTACGCGCCGACCAGTTGCAGCAAATCGGCGACGAACTCGCGCTCTTGCGCTGGGTTGCCCGATGGCTCGAAAAACTCTCCGGCTCCGCACGCCGCCTGCAACTGCGCAAACTCGCGCAAAGCTTTTCGGACGACATCCAGCGCCGCTTCGATCTGCGCGCCGAAGCCGCCAACCTGAGTCAGACCGGCCATCATTTCGACGGCGACAAACGGATCGTCGTGCCGGACGTGATCTGGGATCTCTGCACCAACCACACGCTGACCATGCAGCGCATCAACACGTTGCCCGCGAGCGATCTGCCTGGCCTGCATGCACATCATGTGAAGCTCGCGCCGCTGGCCGCGCATATCGTCGAAGTCGTGACCGAGCAGGCGTTCGAGCACGGCTTCTTTCACGCGACGCTCGATGCGCGCCGGGTGCGCGTGAGCATCGAACCGGACACGCTGGGGCGGCTCGTGCTGGCGGAATTCTCGATCATGTCGACGCTCTCCACCGGCGAGCGCGAGTTCTTCGTGCATGGCGCGACCGCGCTGTTCGACCAGGACTACGGACGTCTCGCCGACATGCATCGCGATGCCGGGCATGTTCCTCACGACACGCGCACGGAGATGCTCGAAGCCGAATTGCGCACGCGCGCCGAAGCCCACTTCGCAGCGAATCCCGAAGACCGCTCGGCGGGTTCGCTGTTTCACCATCTGCTGCACTCAGTGCATCCGTTCGACGGCGCCGTGTCCGGCCGTCTCGCCACCGCGCAGCGCTCGTTTCATCAGGCGGAGATGCTGGCGCGCGCGCTGCATCCGGGCGTCGATACGTGGAACATCACGCGTGGCGTGCTGGCCGGAATCGCGCAACGCGATGTCGATCATCGCGGCTGGATCAAGCGGATTTCGCGCGAGTTGCCGCATCTCGCGCATATGCTGCCGCGCGTGCCGCAACTGGCGGTGCGCTATTTGCAGCACGAGCATGACCGCGCGCGGACTCCGCAGCAGAACGCCAGGTTGATCGCGGATATCGGGCGCGAATACCGGCGCACGAGGACGTTGTTGTGGGCGTGCGCCGTGTGTGGCGGAGTGCTCGGGGCCGGGGCCGTTTTGCTGATGTGGTGAGCGCGCGCGGCGTCGCTCGCGGCTCGCGGCTCGTTAATTGCGATGGCGTTGAGCACGTGGCGTCTGGTCTGCTCACATGGGCATGCGAAGCCGCCGACACGTGCCACCCTGCTCCGATGGCTTCATTTGCTCCATTGCAGCTTCGAACAAGACATGCTTCGTCCGTCGCGACAAGATGGCGGCTTTTCACCACGCTCCCTGCCGATGCTTGCTTCCCTGATCGCCGCCGTCTTTGTCGTTCTTTGGTCGACCGGTTTCGTGGTCGCCCGTGCGATCACCCCCTACGCCGACCCCAACCTGTTTCTACTCGCGCGCTTCGGCGGCACGGCGCTGATATTCGCGCTTGCCGCGCTGGTCACGCGTGCCGCCTGGCCGACGGGACGCGACCTCGGCAAGCATCTGCTCGCGGGCGCCCTGCTTCAGGGCGTGTACCTCGGCGCCGGCTACTGGGCCGTCGCGCAGGGCATGAGCGCGGGCGTGATGGCTCTGCTCGGCGCGTTGCAGCCGCTCGCGACCGCGGCCGTCGCCGCGCCGCTGTTCGGCGAGCGTCTGTCGCGGCGCGGCTGGACCGGCATGGCGCTCGGCCTCGCGGGCGTCGTGCTGGTGCTCGAACCCAGGCTGACCGTGGCCGCGCCCGTTGCACAGCATGGGCATGCACCGGGCTGGCTGGTCGTGCTTATCTCGATCGTCGCGGTCATCGCTATCACGGCAGGTACGTTGTTCCAGAAGACCTCGCTGGCGAAGGCCGATATCCGCACGGCGAGCGCGGTGCAGAACTTCGGCGCGGCAATCGTCGCGGCCGTGCTGGCGATGGCGCTTGGCGAACATCGCTGGATTGCATCGACGACGCTGTGGGCGTCGCTGGCGTGGGGCATCGTGATGCTGTCCGGCATCAGCGTGACCTTGCTGGTCTGGATGGTCAGACGCGGCGATGCGGCACGCGCCACCGCGCTGATGTTTCTCGCGCCGCCGCTTGCGGCGCTTGAAGGGTATGTGGGCTTTGGGGAAATGCTGTTGCCGGTGCAGATTGGGGGGTTTGTGCTGGCGTTGGTGGGGGTTTTGCTGGCGCGGTCGTGATGGGACTGTGGCGGTGGTAGCGGTTGTGATGGAGATGCGCTCGGGGTGGCATTGCGCGGATCAGCCGAAGCCGCGCTACGCTTCCATGTGCCGTTGATCGCTCCACGCCGCTCGCCGCTTCCTCAAGGTTCAACCAGTACAGCGAATCGCCATTGCCCGTGCAATTCGCGAATCGCGCTCCTTTCGTGCTGACAATCGTGATCCATCGAAAACAGCCGGGCTCGCCTGCCTCGAACACCGGAGCAAGTGCAGCCCAAAAGAGCTAACGGCGTCGCGCCCCACCGCCGCGCCCCAATTCAATCCCCCGTATCCGCCCCCGCCGGCATTCTGGCCTGCGCCTTGCCGCCCGGCGCCGGCGCCCACGTCGGGCGGCTCTTGCGCTGCGAGTCCACCACGACGATATAACGCCCCGCCCACGGCGTAATCTGCCGATCGCTCTTCAACACCCACAGCGACTTGCCGGAATCGATCAGCGCGGCATACTCGGCATCGAGAATGCCGTAATGATCGAGAAACGTGTTGAGCGATGCGGGCATTCGCACACATCCCTTCGAATGACGGATGCCGAGCAACGGCTCGAGCCGGTCGGGATCGGTGGCGTGCAACTGGAAACGCATCTGCGACATACCGCCTTTACCCCAGCCGCGTTCGCCCTGCGCCCAGCCGAGATCGAAAATGCGCATGTCGCGCTTGCCGTATCCGCGAATGTGGTTTTCGTTCTGCGTGCCCTCCGAGCGGAAATCCATGTTGGCGGGCGTGTGTTCGAACACGCCGAGCGGCGTGACGAAATGGTCGTATTCGCCCGGCCTGCCCGTCGACACCGGCGACGCGCCGATCATCTGCCAGGTGTCGGCCGGGGTCGCGCGAAAATAGATCAGCAGCGCCTGCACGTTCGGGTTGCGGTCGACCAGCACGACATATTCGCCCGACAGATTGCCGAGCGTGTTTGCGTCGAGCGCCGCTTGCAGGCGATCGGCGTAGGCGCTCTGTTCGGACGAGGGCACCTTCAGCCTGCGTGTCACGTTCTGCGCGAACACGGCGCGCAACAAGAACGCGCGACGCGGATCGACGACACCGGCCGCGTCGGGTGCGGCAAGCGCGGACGCGTTGATGGCGGTTAGCGGGTGGCTCGTCGGAGCGGAGGCGGAGGCGACGGAGGAAGCGGCGGAGGCGGACTTTGATTTTGAAGCCGAGGCGGACTTCGAGGCCGAGGTCGCTTTTGAAGCAGAAGCAGCCTTCGAAGCCGAAGCGGATTTCGAAGCCGAACCGGTCACCGTAGTCTTCTCAGGCGCCGACGCAGCGACCGCTACCCCCGATGACATCGCGAAGAAAACCGCGCCCGCTGCAAGCATCAGCATC
The DNA here is from genome assembly GCF_900099835.1 of Paraburkholderia fungorum. Taxonomy (NCBI): domain Bacteria; kingdom Pseudomonadati; phylum Pseudomonadota; class Betaproteobacteria; order Burkholderiales; family Burkholderiaceae; genus Paraburkholderia; species Paraburkholderia fungorum. The sequence goes on along the minus strand of NZ_FNKP01000002.1, from coordinate 893,576 downwards.
AACCACCGCAACACGAACAGCAGCGAACGATCCACGCTCACCCGGAACAGACGCAAACACACAAACGCCCCCACGCGCCCACCATCCGGCGACGCAGAAGTCAGGCGGTCCAATACAGGCTGGCCAGGCCGATTTGGGTTGTTCATCGCGTATCAGAGCAAACCTGATTATTATTGACTGCTCGCCGGTTGATGCAGCGCCCCGGCACGAGGATGTTACTAAGCGCACTAGCGTCTGTCGATGAATAGAAAATCGGTTCGCCAATATCGCGGCAATAGCCAGAGGTATTCGAGTATTTGCACAACATTTGCGAGCGCCTATATAAACGATTTCAAAACCACTAACGCGGCTGAAGCGACAATGAAGCTGTCGCGTTATGCACACTGCAGCAATCCCGAAGCCCGGACGCAACTCGTTCCACCATTTACTTTATTTGCCGCATGCGGCGCGTTATCGACAATGCGCAGGTAGGCGCGAACCACAGGACATCATCATGAAGAACGACCCAGTCTCCCGTCAGGCAAGCATCGCAGCGGAGATGCACGTGAGCGCCGAATTCGACGCCGGGCGTGAAATTGAACGCCGGGTCGATTTTCTGGCGAATTATTTACGCAGCAGCGGCCTGAAGACTTATGTCCTCGGTATTAGCGGCGGTGTCGATTCCACAACTGCCGGACGACTTGCGCAACTCGCGGTCGAGCGTTTACGCGCCGATAATTACGATGCGCATTTTGTCGCAATACGTTTGCCTTACGGCGAACAGAAAGACGAAGCCGATGCACAGACGGCATTGCAATTCATTCGCGCCGACGAAAATATCGCTATCGACATCAAACCGGCGGCCGACGCCATGCTCGCGGCACTCGGTAATAGCGGCGTGCTATTTGCCGACGAATCGCAGCAGGATTTCATCCACGGCAATATCAAGGCACGGCAGCGGATGATTGCGCAGTACGCGGTAGCCGGCACGCGAAGGGGCGTGGTGATCGGCACGGACCACGCGGCTGAATCGGTGATGGGCTTTTTCACCAAGTTCGGCGACGGCGGCGCCGATGTGCTGCCGCTTACGGGATTGAACAAGCGTCGCGTGCGAGCAGTGGCCAAGGCGCTGGGCGCGCCGGAAACATTGGCGCACAAGGTGCCGACCGCCGACCTGGAAATGCTGCGCCCGTTGCGTCCGGACGAGGACGCGTACGGCATCCCGTACGACTCGATCGATGACTTTCTGGAAGGCAAACCGGTTGGCGATGCCGCACGCGATGTCGTCCTGCGTTTTTACGACGCCACGCGCCACAAGCGGGCGTTGCCGTACACGCCGTTCGATTGGCCGACGACAACGGATGGGGAATGAAACCAGACCGCACGCGGCGAACGGGAAAGCAACGCTCACTCGCCTCGCATTGCGCCGCGTATGAGCACATCAACTAACGCTGGCTCATGGCGCAAAAAAAACACGGCGAAACAAACCGCTTCGCCGTGTTTTCAATCTACGTCAAACAATCGGTGCGCACCGCGCCCCGCTATTCGATCGCCAATAATCAGTGCGCGGGCGGCTCGTCGGTGAACAGATCCGCGCTCGCTTCGAGCGTCTGACCGCCCAACTGCTTGCCGTGAATCTGCCGCGCGATTACATCGCCGACGTAAGGCACATTCGCGTCCAGTTCGACCGTGGCGTAAGCCGAGGGCTTGCCGGCGTCGATCACCTCGACGTTTTTCGCGTAGTGCCCGAGTTCGTGCTTGAGAAACTCCCGTACGTCCTGCTCACTGCACGATTCAGCGATATTGCGCACGATCAGGTTCATGCGCTCTACCCTCTACGCGTACTGCGGCCCGCGCCACGATCCGCCGACTGCACGCGCACCGGGCGCAATGCTGCTCGTTGCTTCGCCTGAGCGGCGGCCAATTCGCGGATGAGTGCGGCGCCAGCGGCGCCCAAAGCAGCCAATGACAGATAGAAGGCAATCATTTAAATCTCCTCAGCGAATTTCGTCCTGTAATCAGGATAGCCATATTCGACAGCAAAAGCGACGCAATAGCGTATTGCAAAAACGGAATTCACTTTCTCCGTTAATGCACTGTACCCGAATAAGCCGCGTCAAAAATAGCGAAACGCCCTGGGTTTAACGCGAATCATGGGTTGGCCCACACTTGCAATTGACAATTCACCGCCTGTCTTTTGCAAAAAACGGGCCGCGGTATCCAGACGGCATCCTGCGGGGACTTGAGGCCTGCGGCGGATTGATCGACGGGATCAGTCCGCTGCTTCTACGTTGGCCGCGCTCACCCACCACGCGTTCTTGCCCTGCGGCAGTTGGACCAGTACCGCTGACGGGTCTGCTACGCCGTCGTCGGCGATTGCGCATACGGACAGGCCGTCGGGCAGGCGCTTCACCTCGCCCGCCGACTGGAACAGCGCGATGCGCTGCGCGTTCGACGGTTGCGTCGCGCGCAACTGCTGGTAAACGTCGAAGCTGATTGCCGCCGGCACGTCGCCGCGGATCTGCAAGGCGTCGGCGCTGCCGCAACGCGCGGGCTCGGCGGCGAATGCGGCGGTGCTGCCCAGCAGGCTGCCGAAAGTGAGGGCCACGGCCATGAGGCGTGAAGGGTTCATCGTAATTCTCCGGAAAAATTAGGCGCAGCCTGTAGCAATTACACGCTGCGCGCCTGAATACGCGCGGACGAACGCACCCGCGAAGACGGCAGCCCGGCAGGCGGCGCCTCGGACTCAGGGCGCACTGTCGCGTTCGGCGGAGCGGCCATTATCGCCGGTGGCGACGTCGAGCCGACTTATGTCGCAGGACGTCTGGCTGAAGCCCGAATACACCACCGACCAGTTTCCGACGATCGCAGCCTGTGCTTCGGCGAGGCTCAGCTTGCCTTCGCAGACGCAGCGCTTGAGCATGACGGCCGCGCGAGCCTTGCGGCGCTCGCCTTGCTGGCCCGCCCACGGCACGAGGTCGAGGTTCGCGGGAGCATCCGGCGAGCCGCCGAGCACGATGGGCACGCGCCGGTCGAGCGCGAAGGAAACGCCGCTTTCCGCGTCGATGCCTCGCTCGGCCAGCAGATGATCCTTGTGCGCCATCAGTTCGTCGAACGGAGGTGCAACCGTGTCGGCATAACCGGGGCGGCAAATTGTCTCGCCCACCGATTCCTGCGTCACGCGCTCGTCGAGCATGCTGCTTTCCTGTGCGCTAGCCGCGCCGGTCCGCAAAACGACAAGCGCTCCGAGGCCGAGCAATAGCGCACGCCAACGTCTGCGAGTGAAGCGTGAAAACGCCGCCTGATTCGTGAACCGGGGCGGATCCGGCCGGTACGTACTGCGGTTTGGGTCGCTGGAAAGCTGGATGCGACGCCTGTCGGCAATGTCTGCGTTCATTCGTCGGCGCACCGTTGGTGGCACGCAATAGTCAATTCGCAGACTAATTAAAACACATTCAATATAGCTGGGTGTAAAAGGCGCACTCGTGAAAGCGGTGATGGAAGATTGATGGGCAGGGTTCGGAGGGATTTTGGGTTACAGGCTGTGGACTTAACGATGCGGGCGGCGACACGAGCAGATCAGTCGTGACATACAACGAATGGCACGAGTTTCGGGGCAACCGCACACGTTGCGGGCAGAGAGCAAAAAAGCAAAAGGCAACGCGCAAAACCTGCGCGTTGCCCTCGCGTCTTCACACAACGACGGCCATCCGGTTCACCGACGCCACCTCGCAAGTCCATGAACTTCGCATGCGGCAGCGGATCAACCGACCGCCCTACTGCGCCACACGCGCCTGCAACGCGCGAATCCGCCCCACCGCCTGCGTGTTCGACACCGTCGAGTCGTACATCGCCGCGAGATCCGCCTTCAAAGCGGTACGCGACCCGCCGTCGAGATAAACCATATGCCCCGACGGATAGAAACGCGCCGACAGGTTCTGCCTGACCTGCTGACTCAGCAGCGGCATCTGCTGCAGGTCCAGCACCGTCTGATAGAACGGCGTCACGTAATCGAAGAAACCGTTCGCCGACAGCACTTTCAGGTCGGGATTGAGCGCCATCACCGCCGCCAGGTCGCCGGCTGTGTACAGAATGATGTTGCCCTTCGAGTCGAGCCCCTTCTGTGCGCCAGTCGGGTCGATATGGCCGAAATCCCAGTACTTGAACGCCTGATCGTTCAGGTCGGTGAACGACGAGTTCGATGTGTACTTCAACTGCTCGTTCAGATACACGTTCCACATCGTCGTGTAGACGCCGGTCACGGCTGTCATGGTCGGGTCGTTGCCGCCCGAGTTCGGATCGATCTTGCCCGCGATGCCGGTGTCGATCGCGGTCACGCGTCCGTCATATTCGCCGAGCGCCAGCCCTTGCGACTTCAGCAACGTGGTCAGGAAAAGCGAATTGCCACGGCTGTCGTACGCCGCAATGTCGAGGCTCCACGCGAGCAACGTCGTCTTGTCGATGCCGGTGTATTCGCTCAGCTTTTCGACGGTCGCCGAGTCGGTGGTCGGAAACTTGCGTAGCGCCGCGAGGTAGTCGGTGCGCGAGAATTGCGCGACCTCCTCGGCGAACGCGCCAAGGTCGGTCGGACGCGGCGCGAGGCCGAGCTTCTTGTGATACCACGCGTCCGCCGCGGCCGTGGGCAGCGTGCCGACCGGGTTGCCGGACTGCGTGTAATCGAGAATCGACGATTGCAGCGTGATGCCGTTCAGATCGACGCCATCTTCATGCAGCCGGTACGCCAGCACACAACTGCGCGCCGTACCGTACGACTCGCCGTACAGATACTTCGGCGAATTCCAGCGGTTGTTCTTCGTCAGAAAGCGCTTGATGAACTGCTTGAGCGAGTCGGCGTCCTGATCGACGCCCCAGAACGCGCGATTCGTTTTCGGCGCGATCGCCGCCGAATAGCCGGTGCCGACCGGATTGATGAAGACGAGATCGCTCTTGTCGAGCAGGCTGTCGGGGTTGTCTTCCATCGCGTACGGCGCGGGCGGTGTGAAGCCCGGCATCGAGGTCTTGATGCGGCGCGGCGCGAACGATCCCAGCAGCACGAACACCGACGACGACCCCGGCCCGCCGTTATAGAAGAACGTGACCGGGCGAGCCTCTTCCTTCTGGTTGTCCTGCGTAAACGCCACGTAGAACATCCGCGCTTCGGGTTGCGAGCTGCTTGGATCGACGATCACCAGATGACCGGCGGTGGCCGTGTAGTTGATCTTGTGCCCGCCAATCGTGATCGAATGATGCGTGATCGCGGCGGTTTCGGTGGTGTCGGTGACCGAATCGTCCGGTCCGTTGCCGTAGGCGACCGGATCGAAGAACGGCTGATCCGCGCTTTTGCGCGCTGCGCTGGCGGGCGTCGAAGCGGCGGAAGCGCCCGATGCGTGAGAATTGTGCGGCGACTGCGGACTAACGGAAGCTGATTCTGTGCTTGTCATGATCGCTCCATGGGTTCGTTCACGTCTTGCAGGCTGCCCCTTTGGGGCTTTCTTCAATGCTCCCGAACGCCTTCTCCGGGAGCGAGTTGCAAACTATAGTGCGGCCGCCACTTTCTGACCATTGGGACTGCCGAGACCCGTGCAGGCATCCCAACCCGGCGCCGCCGCGAAACTGCCGTTGTTGCCCTGCGTGATGTCGTTGCACACGCCCGACGCCTTATACAGCTTCGGGTTGACGAACCCTGCCGGCTGTCCGCTCGCCGCGTTGATCCGCGCGATCAGCGCCGCCCACAGCGGTGCGACCGCGCTGGTGCCACCGACCACCGTCTGTTCGCCGTCGATCAACACGCTGTAGCCGGTGACCGGCGATGCATCGCCCGCCACATCGGGCACACCGCGCCCGCTGAGCGGGGTCTTGCCGCCGTTCGTCGAAGTCGACGACAAACCGTTCTGCCACACCGGCACCGGAAATGCCTGGCTCACGCCACCGCCGGTCGCGCCGCCCTGAGCGCCGTCGTTCCACACGACTTCATGCGAAATGGACGTGCCGGACGCGGTCAGATTCGTGCCGCCGCATGCGAGCACATACGGGCTCGACGCAGGAAAGTCGACCTGGTTGCCGCTGCCGGAGCCGTCGCTCGAGCCGCTGTCGCCCGACGCGACGCAGACCGTGACGCCAAGCGCCGCCGCCGACTGCAACACACTGTTGAAGGCCTTGATCGACTGGCTGGTCCAGTTCGATTCCGGGCCGCCCCAACTGATCGAAATAACCGACGGTTTGTTGGTCGTGTCGTGCACCGCGCGGCTCACCGCGTCGATGAAACCGGCATCGCTGTTCTGCGTGAAATACACGGCAATGGTTGCCCCCGGCGCGATCGATCCGACGATCTCGATGTCGAGCGTGACTTCGCCGTCCGGGCCGTTTGGATCGCCGCTCGGCTGGTTGCTGCCCTGATCGACGCCGACAGATTTCACCGTCGGCGACGCAACACCGAGGCTCGCAAAGTAGGACTTGAGATCGGACGTGTTATAGCCGCCGCCCAGCTCGATGATGCCGACGCACTCGCCCTTGCCGTCACCCTGCGGAAACTGGTAGAGCGACGCGAGTTGCGGCGGAGTGAACGACACCTGCCGCCCTTTGGCCGGCTCGAACGGCGGCCTGATACGGAAGTGCGGCCGCGCCTGAGGCCGGTTATCGAGCCCGAGCACCGCCTCGACCACGCCGTGCAGATCGTCCGGCACGCTGATCGTGCCGGTGCGTCCACGGAACTGCCCCACGCTGTGATGCTCGTAATGTTCCAGCTTCACGCCGAACGCGCTCTGGAACTGCGCAATCGTGCCGCTCAACAACACCGAGCGCGCCGCCGGATCTTCGCGAACCACCGTCAGGCCATGTGCCTGCGCGAAGGTTTTGACTTTCGCGACGTCGTCGGGCGCGGCGCCGAAATCTTTGGCTAGTGCCTCACGCGACAACGGTTTGACGCCGGGGTCGCCGGCTTCGATTTTGCTCATCAACGCGTCGAATTGCGCTTGCTGCTGGCGGCGCAGCATCACGAATACTTCGATCCGTTCCGCTGGATCGCACTGCCCGACGACTTTCGAACCCTGCTCTACGTTTCGCTCGCTTCCCGGCAACGGATGCTTGGTGACCATGGTATCGACTCTCCTGTAAGCGTGACGCGCGGCCCCGATGGACCAGACGGTGGACACCAGCACGGCACGCGCCTGCACGACCTCATCGCGTCATTGATCGACGGGACCGACGCGTGAGTTGATGTTTCAAGGACCTCGTCAATCCGTCCGACCAAAGCATTCGAACACAGTTCCGGCGCGCCCGACAGTTATCCGGATGGCTAATGCCGTGCCGCGCCGATGCGCTTCGTCCACGGCTCGCGCTATGATGCTGCTGCGGCAATCCAGCCGTTACATTGCCTCGCGCGCCGTCCGCGCGCACGATCGAAGAATCAGAGGAACCCCATGTCCATTTCGATGTATCAAGCATCACTGCCCGTGCTGATTCGCGGCCTGACCAACCTGCAGGCCATTCTCGCCAAGGCAGACGTGCATGCGTCCGAACAGCAGATCGATCCCACCGTGTTCACCAACGGCCGTCTTGCGCCGGACATGCTGCCGCTGGTGCGCCAGGTGACCATCGCGAGCGATACCGCGAAGGGTTGCGCAGCGCGTCTGGCCGGTGTCGAAGCGCCGAAATTCGACGACGTCGAACAGACCTTCGACGAACTGCAGGCCCGCCTTCAAAAGACGATCGATTATCTGAAGGAATTCAAGCCCGAACAGATCGACGGCTCGGAAGAACGCGCGATCACGCTGAAAATGCGTTCGGGTCCGATCGGGTTCACGGGCCTGTCATACCTGCTCGGTTTCGTGCTGCCGAACTTCTATTTCCACGTGACGACGGCGTACGACATCCTGCGTCACAACGGCGTAGAACTCGGCAAGCTCGATTACCTGGGCAGCATCGGCTAACGGGATTGGAGCGGTGCAATGGCCGCTGTTTGAGCGGCCATCGCGCGATGCCTAGACACGCGGCTGGAACGCGATAATCGCCATGCCGGCCAGCGTGAATGCAACGCCTGCCGCGTCCCACAGCGTGGGCCGCACCTTGTCGACGCACCACAGCCACGCAATCGCCACCGCCACATACACACCGCCGTAAGCCGCATACACGCGGCCGGCGGCGGAACCGTGCAAGGTCAGCAGCCACGCGAACAGCGCGAGGCTCAACGCGCCCGGCACCAGCAGCCAGATCGAGCCGCCCTCCTTCAGCCAGCGCCACGGCAAATAACAGCCGACAATTTCAGCAATGGCGGTCACGGCATACAGCAAAAAAGTTTTCATCGGCGAGTCGTTAATGGAGCGTGATTGGTTTGATTGGGTTAGCCGCCGCAAACGGCTGCGCGACGCTATCGGCTTTATTAACACAATCACTTTGCGACCGGGCATGACACATGCGACATTCGCATTACCCTTTTTATCAATTAGCGAACAGCCATGAGCGTCGACTCACCCTGTATCGACATCTGTAAATTCGATAGCAAAACCGGCTTTTGTATCGGCTGTATGCGCACGCGCGACGAATGCAAAAGCTGGAAGAAAATGAAGGACAAGCATCGCCGGAAGATTATCGAGGATCGTCCGCGTCGCGAGCATAAGTTGAAAAAATGAGCGGGATTCTGCCGCGTTTATTCAGCAATGAAAAATGGCCGCTGCAGGAAACCGTAGCGGCCATTCTGATTTATTTTCAATCGCGGTCAATCCAGCGAAAGCCGCAGCGCGAAACCAATCAGCGCAGCGGAAAATGTCCAGCGTTGCAAAGTCTGCGCAAGCGGATGAGCGCGCATCCAGCCCGCGATTCGCGCGGCGCCGATCGCGTAAATCACATCGAAACATGCGCCGGTAATCAGCAACACCGCGCCAAGCTCGACCATCTGCCATGCGACCGGCCCCGCTTCCGGACGCACGAATTGCGGCAGCAGCACCGAGCAGAACAGCAGCGCTTTCGGGTTAAGCAGATTCGTCAACAAGCCTTTGACGAACGCGGTGCGCAACGGACGCGCTTCGCCACGTTCGGCCCCACTCGTCGAATCACCGTCAGGCAATGCGAACACCGGCGAGCGAAATATCTGAATGCCCACCCACGCGAGATAAACCGCGCCGCCGTATCGCACCACGTCGTACAGCCAGGGCGCGTTGCGCAGAAGCGCTGCGACCCCGCAAGCGGACAGCGTGACATGCGTGGCGCGCGCCAGACCGAGGCCGCCGGCGGCCGCGAAACCGCTGCGCACGCCGCGTCCGATGCTGGTTTGCAGCACCAGCGCCATGTCCGGCCCAGGCACAGCGTAGACCACGAACAGCGCGGCGACATAAACGGCCAGCAAGTGTGCGGAAATCATTGAAACCCCCTGTTTTCAAGGGATCTATCTTGCTATTGTCGACGGAGGGTTTGCTGGCGAATTGCAGGCCTTAACTCCGAATTTTTGGCGGAATACGCTAATATTCGACCCATCGAATACGATTTCCACCCAGCACCAGAGACCCCCGCCCAAAGCCATGACAACCGGCCTCGACAAAACCGATCGCGCGATTCTCGACGCGCTGCAAAAAGACGGCCGCATGTCGAATGCGCGGCTCGCCGAAACAGTCGGCCTGAGCGAAACGCCGTGCGCACGCCGGCTCAAGCGGCTCGAAAACGACGGCTATATCGATCAATACCGTGCGATGCTGTCGCGCTCCGCGCTCGGTCTCGGGGTGGTCGCGTTTATCTATGTGCGCTTTGCCGTGCACGATCGCGCGACGGCCACACGTTTCGAGCGCGAGGTGCAGGCGATCCCGCGCATTCTGTCGTGTCACAACGTGTCGGGCAGCGCCGACTACATCCTGCAAGTGGTGGCGCGCGATCTCGACGACTACGGCACGTTCATGCGCGACGAGCTGCGCAGCCTGCCTGGCGTGACTTCGGTGGAATCGTCGCTGTCATTGCGGGAAGTGAAAAGCAACGGCGGCTTGCCATTGTCCTGACCGCGAACGTGGCATAGTCTCATCCACCCGATCCGGCATGGGCCGGTCAGCAACCAGACAATCACGGAGTTTTCATGGATCAGGACCACAGCAAGGCACGCGCGGAAGAGTCGGCGGCAATGGAGCGCGTATTGACCGCGACGCAGCGGGTGCAGAGCGCGTTTGCATCGCTGCAATCGCAATTTCCGCCGGCCGGCAGCGGCAAGCCTTCGCAGTTCGCGTTGCAAACATTCGACGCCGCGTTGCAGGAACTCGAAGACGCACAAGCCGCGTTCGACGAAATGCTCGGCGATCTGCTCGACGGGAATCGGTGACGGCGCGGGGGCGTTTGAGCTGGGTCAGCTTGATGCCCCGAACGCCTGCTTCATGGTGCGTCAGCGTCAGCCCGCATGACCCACCACCCCCGCACAATCATCACCCCGCCTGCACTTCCACCACCGGCTCGCAAAGAATCGGAAAATTGACCGAGTTCGCGATATAGCACTTCTCGTGCGCCACATGATGCAAGCGCTCAGCCAGCGCGGCATCGTCGCCGGCACGAACGATCACGCGCGGGCGCAACACGATCTGCGAGAAGCGCCCTTGTCGCGGATCATCGAGCATGGTGCCCTGCGCGTTGTCACGGTAGTCGAGCACGGCAACGCCGGCATCCGCGCAAAGATGCAGATACCAGAGTTTGTGACACGCGGATACCGACGCGACCAGCAGGTCTTCCGGATTCCAGCGGTTGGCGTCGCCGAGAAACGCGGGGTCCGACGAACCCGGAATCGCAGGCTTGCTGCCCGCGGTAATGACGTAATCCCGACCGTAGTCGCGATATCCCGAAGTGCCGCTGCCACGATTGCCGGTCCACTCCACCGATACCTGGTACTTGTGCTCGCCGTACGCCATGCGCCTCTCTCCTTTCTGCGGATTGCCGAACCGGATCCAATTGCCGGGACGTGCATTTTATATGCAGTAAGGCGCGATAAAAGGGGAAAGCCTACTATCGGGTCGGGGCGGCTCTGCCGCTTACGTTCGGCGCACGCGGATCGGGACTCATATAGAGACTCGTGCCGTTTGCCCGCATATTGTTGAGCGCGGGTCCTGGTTGCACGCCGGTCGACAGGCCACTTGATCCGCCGCCTGATAAGCCGCCCGTGACGGAACCGCCCGCCGTTCCCAGCCCCGGCGTGAGACCGGTCCCCGCCGCAGTGCCGCTCGTTGCGGCATGATTGTTTCCCGAGCCGTACTGCGCGCTGTTGGCCGCACCGGAACCGGCATTGCCCGACTGCGCATTCGCCGCGACCGCGACGCCCATCATCGCCACTGCAAGCGAGATCGAACGAAGCGCCGATCTCGCGATACTGCCTGGTACGATTTTCATGGCCTGCTCCATCACATCATTGAACTGCATGAGCGCGGCGTCCGCGTGACGAAGCGTTCAAAGAGTGAGACGACGCGCGCCCGCGTTTGTTCACACTCAGTGAGCAAGGCCGCGTCCGCCAGTGCGCATCAACGGACATGCGCCAAATCCTCACATCACAAGTCAGCGCCACCACGCCACACTTCGTGTATTTCCGCCGACGCACTTCGCCCCTGCCGCAGCAAATTGAACGCGAAAGGAATAATCGAACGCCCATGCGCGTTATGATCGATCGTGACGCCAGAATGGCCGCGACAACGGTAGATCACGCACGATGGAGCACGCTTACGTCCACCTTTTGCATCTGCTTGCCGGCCACTCGGCATGGATGCTCGCGGTCGTCTTTCTGGCGGCGTTCCTCGAAGCGATTGCTGTCATCGGCACGTTCATTCCCGGCAGCACCGCGATGTTCCTGGCCGGTGCGCTGACCGGCACCGGCTCGCTGAGTCTCGGCTGGGTCTTCGTGTGGGCCATCGTGGGCGCGATCGCCGGCGACGGCATGAGCTTCTGGCTCGGCGGCCGCTACAAGGAACGGATCGTCCAGATGTGGCCGTTCAGCAGGCATCCCGAAGTGCTGGAAGCCGGTCATCGCTTCTTCCGCAAACACGGTGCGAAAAGCGTCGTGCTCGCGCGTTTCATCGGACCGTTGCGGGCCATCGTGCCGGTGGTCGCGGGCATGCTCGGCATGCCGCCGGTCCGCTTCTACGCGATGAACGTGGTGTCGGCGCTGCTGTGGGCGCCCGCCCATATTCTGCCGGGCGTGGTCTTCGGCGCGTCGGTGCTGCTCGCGGGCGCGGTGTCGTTCCGGCTCGTCGTGATCCTCGCGCTGCTGGTGTGCATCGTCTGGCTGAGTTTTCGCGGCGCGGGCTTCCTGCTGTCGCACGCCAATGCGTGGTCGAGCGCGGTGGGCCGCCATCTTGGCAGCTGGGCCTGCCGGCACCCAGGCCCGTTCGGCCGCGCTGCGCGCAGAATGCTCGACCCCGACACGCCGGACGCCACTCACATACTCGTGACCTCGGTGGTCGTGCTGGTGGCCGGGGCGCTCTTTTTCGGCGTGCTCGACGACGTCGTGAGCGGCGATCCACTGACCACCGTCGACCTCTCCGTCTACCACTTCCTGCAATCGGTGCGCACACCGTGGGGCGACACCGTGCTCGCGAGCCTGGCGACGCTCGGCAGCGGCATCACGCTGACGGCGCTGATCGTCACCGTGGTCGTGTGGATGATGCTGGAGCGGCGCTGGCGCACCATCGGTTACTGGCTCGCGGCGGTCGTGTTTTCCCAATTGCTGATCCTCGGCTTGCAACTGGCGATGCATCGCGCGCCGCCCAACGAACTGATGACCGCGCATTACGTGTTTCCGAGCAATCACGTCGCCGCGACCGTCATCGTGTACGGCTTCCTCGCGTTCCTGCTCGGACGCCGTGTCGGCAAGCTGGAGGGCGTGCTGGTGGCGGCGGCGAGCACAATCGTCGTGATCGTGGTCGCACTGGCGGGCGTGTACTTCGGCCGCTACTGGGTGTCCGACGCGATCGGCGGCGCCGCGCTCGCGTACATCTGGGTGGCAATCGTCGCGCTGACGGCCATGTGGCGGCACCCCGAAGCGCCGCCCGCGCGCACCTTCATGCCGGTCGTCGTGCTGGCGGTCGTGGTGCTCAGCGTGGTGGTGCAGCTTGGCGTGAACCTGCCCGCGCCGCCGCCCGACACGTCGCCCGCGCCGCCGCCCACGCTGCTGTCGCAATCGGAGTGGACGCTGTCGGCGTGGCAGCGGCTGCCGTGTTATCGCTCGGACATGGGCGGCGATCATCGAGAGCCGCTGTCGCTGCAATGGGCCGCGGAGCCGTCGTCGATCCGCGGACAACTGCGCGCGCGCGGCTGGATCGAGGGCACCGACGTGTCCGCGCACAGCCTGCTCTCGCTCGCGTCGCCCGATGTCGCGGCGGTGTCGCTGCCGGTGCTGCCCAAGCTGAACAACGGCGTGCCGTCGTCGCTGGTCTTCATGCGTCCCGGCGACACCCGCGCCGAACGCGACGTACTGCGCTTCTGGCCGAGCGGCTACGCGGTGAAGAACGGCGTCTCGGCGACGCCGCTATGGGTCGGCAGTTTCGCGCACGAGCGCCTGTCGCGCCCGACGTGGCCGCTCAACATTCTGCGGGTCGACCGGGCCGTAGGTGCGTTCGACGCCCATCCGAAATCCCACGGCGGTCTCGGCGCGGAAGTGCTCGCCAAAGTGGACTGCCACGGCGTGCCGGTATCGCTGCTCGCGGCGCCCATGGAATGAGCGTTATGCCACCAAGCGCCCGTTTGCTGTATCCGCAGACAAATCGCTATCCGTTCAAGCAGTTAGGATGATTCACGAGGAGTTGTCCACAAGGATATGAACATTTTCTGTGGATAAGCCTGGCAATACGAAAGCATTTTTTCGACGGTATACGTGACGTTTACCTCCCGCCTGGTCAACAAAAAAGCACCCGCTCGTGTCGGGTACCTAATAGTTAGAAGCCCCCAACGCTCAAGCCATCTCCCCGTCAGTTTGTCGCCATCTTCGCTCTGTATGCTGCTTGAATCAGTGCGATGAACCGGAGAGAAACATGGCGTCTTTCCCGCTTTTCGTGGTTGGTTCTCCGAGGTCGGGCACGACCTTTCTGTGCTCAGTCCTGAACATGCATCCGCTGATCCAGTTGACCAACGAGTGCCGCGTGTTCGCACTGCTCAAGGACACGCTGGAGGTCGGCAGCCATCGGCCGGATCTGCTCAGTCCGGTTTGCCGCGATCGCCTGATCGGCTACGGCAAGCGCACGTTCGGCGCGTGGGTCGAGCGCTTCTATCGCGAGGAACTGGAGATCACCGCGCCGATCTGGGGCGACAAGCACCCTTCCTATGCGGACCCCACCGTGTTGTCCGGGCGCGCCGGCTCGGTCGAACATCTGCCGCGCTCCGGCTCCTGTCTGCGGATGATTCGCGAGATGCTGCCGCAAGCGCGCTTCATCCACATTCATCGCGATCCGCGCCAGGTCGCCAACTCGCTGCTGCACAAGCACTGGATCGGCTCGATCGACGACGGCGTGCGTGTATGGGGGCAATACGTGAGCGAGATCCTCGACTTCTTCGACGAACTCCCGCAGCCATCCGGTCTGACGATTCCGTATCGCGGACTGATCGAGGAACCGGCTATGACGAGCGCAAGCATCGGCCGCTTTCTCGACCTCGCGGATGCGTCGCCGATCAGCGACTTCCTCGTCTCGCAGCGGCACGCGCCGACGCCGTTCAGCGATCCCGTGACCGATATCGCCGATCTCTACGTGGTCCCGAGTCAACCGGCGGGCGACGACAAGCTGCTGGCACTGGCCGGGCGCGCCGCGACGCACCTTGGCTATGCAGCGGCGTAGCCGGTCGGCATAAAAGAGCCCGTGCGCTCACCGTGAACGCGTAACGCCGCAGACCTTAAAAGTTGTCCACGTCGATCACCGCCTGAGCAAATGCCTGCGGCGCTTCCTGCGGCAGGTTGTGGCCAATCCCGCCTTTAACCGTCCGGTGCGCGTACTTGCCGGTGAACTTCGCCGCATAGCTCGCCGGTTCGGGATGCGGTGCGCCGTTGGCGTCGCCTTCCAGCGTAATGGTCGGCACGCCGATCGCAGGCGCACCCGCGAGCCGTTTCTCCAGCGGATCGTATTTCGACTCGCCTTCTGCGAGGCCGAGCCGCCAGCGATAGTTGTGAATCACCACCGCCACGTGATCGGGATTGTTGAGCGCGTCGGCGGAACGGTCGAACGTGATGTCGTCGAAGTTCCATTTCGGTGACGCGTTCTGCCAGATCAGCTTCGCAAAGTCGTGCCGGTCGGCCTGATAGCCGAGCCGCCCGCGCTCGGTGGCGAAATAGAACTGATACCACCACGACCATTCCGCTTTCGGCGACAACGGCGTGGCGCCCGCGGCCGGATTGCCGATCAGATAGCCGCTGACCGCGACCAGCGCCTTGCAGCGCTCAGGCCACAACGCCGCGATGATGTTCGCGGTCCGGCCGCCCCAGTCGTAGCCGCCGAGCACGGCTTTCTCGATATGCAGCGCGTCCATCAGCGCGACGATATCGACGGCGACGACCGACTGCTGTCCATTGCGCATCGTCTCGCCGGAGAGAAAGCGGGTGGTGCCGTAGCCGCGCAAAAACGGCACGATCACGCGATAACCCGCCGACGCAAGCACCGGCGCGACATCGGCGAATGCGTGAATGTCGTACGGCCAGCCGTGCAAAAGAATCACGACGGGGCCGTTAACCGGTCCCTGTTCCGCGTAGCCGACGTTCAGCAAGCCGGCGTCGATCTGTTTGAGCGGCCCGAGCGACGTGTGCGCACCCGCCACCGCACCGGCCGCGTTCGCCGCTTTACCCTGACTGGACTGCGCGTTCGCGGACCCGATCACACCGGCCTGCGCGGCGGCCAGCGAGATGGCCGCCGCGCCGAGAAAACCGCGTCTGCGGGAATCGATTTGCTCCGACATGTGTCCCCCTTCAATTCAAGCGAATTCAGTTTGCATCGAATGCGACCCGGTGAAGCCACCGGGTCTTTTGAACCCGCCATCTTAAGGGGACGATGGGGTTGGGGCCATGAGCCCGGCATAAAGCGTCGGCATAAAAAAGGGCGGCCATTCAGGCCGCCCTCGTACTGGCTACATCAACTGTCGCTCGCGATCAGTTCGCGGCGATTTTCGCCCGCACCTTCGCGACCTGGTCCGCGGTCACCACCGCGCCCTGATTGCCCCAGCTCGAGCGAATGAAGGTCGCAAGCTGCGCGACGTCTTCATCGTCGTAACGCCAGCCGAAGCCGGGCATGGCGAGCGGCGAAGGCGCCGATTCGGTGGACGGCAAACGCGCGCCGCCCAGAATCACGGCAAGCAGCGAGTCCGGGTTCGCCTGCGTCGCCATCGGGTTGTTCACCAGCGATGGAAACACCCGCGTCGCGCCCTGCCCGTTCACCCGGTGGCATGCCGAGCAGCTATCGATATAGATGCTCGCGCCGCGCCCGGTTGCCTGTCCGGCCAGGATCGCCTTCACCGTGGAGTCGTCCGCGTGGAACGAGGCGGGTTGATCCGCTGCGCCCAAACTCTTCAGATACACGGCGATCGAAGCCAGATCGGCGTCGCTCAGATACTGCGTGCTGTTCTCCACGACCTCGCCCATCGGACCCGACACCGACGAATGCGGATTACGCCCCGTCTTCAGCGACGCGACGATATCCTCGTTCGACCAGCTCACCAGACCGCCGGTCGCCGCCGAACGCAGATTGATCGGCGCGGTGCCGTCGAGCGACGAACCGGACAGATAGACGTCCGTCTTGCCGCTCAGGTCCTTCTCCTCGAACCCGGCGCCGCGCGGCGTGTGGCACGCGCCGCAGTGCGCGAGGCCCTGCACCAGATACGCACCGCGATTCCACTCGACGCTCTTCGACGTATCGGCGACATAGCGCGTGTCGTCGTGGAATACACGGCTCCAGTACGCGAGCGGCCAGCGCACGCTCAGCGGCCAGACGATGTCGGAAGCGCGATTGGCTTGCGCCGAAGCCGGCACCTTCGACGTGAAATACGCGTACAGGTCCAGCAAATCGGCGTCCGACACCTTCGCGTACGACGTGAACGGCATCGCCGGGTAAAGACGCGCGCCGTCTTTTCGGACGCCTTCACGCACGGCCAGCGCGAACTGTTCGAACGTATAGCCGCCAATCCCGTTCTGCTGATCCGGCGTGATATTGGTCGAATAGATGCGCCCCACCGGTGTATCGAACGGCAAGCCGCCCGCGAACGGCGCACCGCCCTTCGCCGTGTGACACGCCACGCAGTCGCCCACTCGCGCCAGATACGCGCCGTGCACCGCGTCGCCCTGACGTGTCGTAAACGCGGGATTAACCGACGCCGACGGCTGCACCGACGCGAACGCCCACAGCGCCCCCACGGCCACCACTGCAACGACGGCCACACCCTTAATAGCTTTCCTCATTTTCTAGTCGCTCGCTCAGACCTGCACCATGGCGCCGGGGTTCTTCAGATATTGCGAGCGGATGTTGCTCGCAGCCCAGTAAGCGAGGCCGCCGACGAGACCCGTCGGGTTGTAGCCGATGCCATGCGCGAACGTATTCGCGCCGAGCACGAACAGGTTCGGCACGTCCCAGCTTTGCAGGTACTTGTTGACGACGCTCGTCTTCGGATCGGCGCCCATCGCCGTGCCGCCGCTGATGTGCGTGCTCTGGTAAGCGCGCGTGTCCCAGTGCGTGCCCGGTTTGAGAATGCGCCCCGAGATCGACTTCGGATTCATCGCGCGGCCGATTTCCATCATCTTGCCGGCGACGTATTCCGATGCCTTCAGGTCGTTTTCCTGCCAGTCGAGCGTGAGACGCAGCAACGGTGAACCGTATGCGTCGCGATAGTTCGGATCGAGATCGAGGAAGCACTGGCGGTAAGCCATGTTGCTGCATTGCGATTCGATACGGCCGGTGTGCAGGAAGTTATCCTTGACCGCCTGCTTCCACTCGGTGCCCCACTTCGGCGTGCCCTTCGGCAGCGGAATGCCGCGCACCGGACCATTGCCAGTCTGACGGCCCCAGATAATGCCGCCGCCGATAAAGCCAAGCTGGCTGTGATCGAAGTTGTCCGCGTTGAATTCTTCGATAGCCTGACCGCCGCCGCCCGCACCCATGAACTGGTTGATGTACACATCGTTGTCCCAGAACATGTTCACGCTGTTGAGCAACTGGTAGCAGAAGTTGCGGCCAACCACGCCTTCGTTCGTATCGGGATTGAACGGCTGGCCGATCTTCGACGTCAGCATCAGATGCACGTTGTGCAACTGGAATGCGGCGAGCACCACCATGTCGGCGGGCTGCTCGACTTCGTTGCCTTCCGCGTCGATATAGGTCACGCCGGTCGCGCGCTTGCCGCTCGCATCCGTATTGACCTTGATGACGTGCGAATTCACCCGCAATTCGAAATTCGGCTTGCGCATCAGCGCCGGGATGATCGCCGTTTGCGGCGATGCCTTCGAGTAGTTCAGGCAGCCGTAATCGCTGCAGAATCCGCAGAAATTGCACGGCCCGAGCTGGCAGCCGTATTCGTTGGTGTACGGTCCCGACGCATTGCCCGCCGGCAGTGCGAACGGTTTGTAGCCGAGGCCCTTCGCGGCGGTGGCGAACAGCTTGCCGGTGGAGTGATCGGCGAGCGGGGGCAGCGGGTATTCACCCGAGCGGCGTCCTTCGAACGGATTGCCGCCTTCAACCGGCTTGCCCTGGATATTGCCTGCCTTACCCGACGTTCCGCACACGCGCTCGAAACGATCGAAACTCGGCTCCAGTTCGTCGTAAGTAATCCCCCAGTCCTGCAGGTTCATGTCTTCGGGGATGAACTTCTCACCGTAGCGCTCGGTGATATGGCTCTTCATGCGCAGTTCGTCCGGCATCACGCGCGACTGCACGCCCGACCAGTGCGACCCCGCGCCGCCCACACCCTCGCCCGGTTTGAACGAGCCGATCTGACGGTACGGCACGGCCGTATCGTTCTTCGTATGGCGGTTCGTGACCGTGGTTTTCGCGAGGTTCTGCAACAGCGCCTGACGCGCTGAGTATTTGATTTCGTCGACGATCTGCGGATACGCGAAATCGGGCACCGTTTCGCGCGCGTCGCCGCGTTCGAGCGCGACCACGTTCAGACCTGCGTTCGCCAGTTCGATCGCCATGATCGAACCCGTCCAGCCGAAGCCGACGATCACCGCGTCGACCGGCTTCTTTTTAATGCTTGCCATCTTTCTTATCCTCGCTTGCCGTACAGGCTCACCGGTGCATACGGATAAGGTTTGGCCTCACCCACGAACTCCAGGTAATCGGCGCGCACGCCGGGGTAACCGATCATTTTCCACGCGGCCATGTCCTTGTTGCCGCCGTACGACGGGTCGCAGAAATAGCCTTCGTAGACGTTCTTCAGCAGGAAGCCGCTGAAGAAGCTTTTCAGCTTGAATCCTTCGACGTTCAACTTGCCGGACTCGATCTGCTTGAACATGTCGGTGCGTTGTTCGACCGTCAGATCGGCGAACACCTTGCCCGCGAAATGCTCGCGGCAATACGCGTTGATCGCGCGAATGCCGAGACGGTACTGCTCCTTCGGCGTGAGTTTCGACTGATAGCCGAATTCAGCTTCAGCGGGCAGGAACGGCCCCTGCATGTACCAGCGCGACGCGTCGCCATACGGCGTCTGCATCTGACGGTCGATGTATTGCGGCACGCCGAGTTCGACGGCGCCCGGACCGACGTGGTCCTTTGGAATCAGCACGTCACAGGCGGCGTTCACGAACGCCCATTCTTCCGGCGTGAAATAGCCCGGCGTGTAGTTTTCTACCGTGGGATGGTCGGGCGGCGGCAGGCCCGGCTTCTGCATTTGCGAGAGAGGCTGAACCACCGCGCTGGACACACCGACGACGGCTAACGGTGCCATCGCCAGCGAGCCCTTGAGAAAGCCGCGGCGGCTGCGATCGTTGGGGATCTTCATTTTTATAGGTCGAGTGGGGAAATAAAAACTCAGGCGAGCTTGAATACGTCGACGACGCCATGCAGGCTGCGCGACTGTTCATTGAGCGCCTGGGCGGCAGCGGTCGCCTGTTCGACGAGCGCGGCGTTCTGCTGCGTGATCGAATCCATCTGGCTGACGGCCGTGTCGACCTGCTCGATACCCGCGCGTTGCTGTTCGGCGGCCGCCGCGATTTCGTTGACGAGATCGGTCACCTGACGCACCGCGACCAGCACTTCCTGCATCGTGCGGCCCGCGTCCGCGACGAGTTCCGAGCCGACCGTCACCGTCTGCACCGACTCGGTGATCAGGTCCTTGATCTCCTTCGCCGCCGACGACGAACGTTGCGCGAGACTGCGCACTTCGGACGCGACCACCGCGAAGCCACGACCCTGTTCACCCGCGCGCGCGGCTTCGACCGCTGCATTCAGCGCGAGAATGTTGGTCTGGAAAGCGATGCCTTCGATAATGCCGGTGATGTCGGCGATCTTGCGCGAACTCGCGTCGATGCCGCCCATCGTGCCGACCACGCGCTCGACCACTTCGTTGCCGCGCGTCGCGACGAGGGAAGCGTTGTCGGCGAGCGAACTCGCGGTGCGTGCGCTGTCCGCATTCTGTTTGACGGTAGCGGTCAACTCGCTCATGCTCGCCGCCGTTTCTTCGAGCGAGGCGGCCTGCTCTTCGGTGCGCGACGAAAGATCCATCGTGCCCGACGCAATCTGCGCGGTCGCGGTGGCAATCGACTCGCTGCTGCCGCGCACCGCGCGCACCGTTTTTGCAAGGCTCGCCTGCATCTTCTCGACGCCGCGCAGCAGTGTGCCCATTTCGTCTTCGGCGATCACGTGGATACGGCGGCTCAGATCGCCTTCGGCAATCGCATCGAAATGATCGAGTGCCTGATTCAGCGGACTCATGATCGCGCGACGCAGCGCAAACCAGCTCAGGCCGGCCGCCAACACGCCGATCACGATCATCGCGATCGACACCGTGAAGAAGGTGCGGAAGTTCGATTCGGCTGCGTCGTAATTGTTTTTGGCGTTCGTGTAGAGCGCCTGCTTGACCTTCTCGTTGGCCGCGCTCATGTCGTTATAGAGCGAGCTCAGTTGCGTCATCGCGATCGTGTCGATCTGCGCGCGATCGTTCGCCTTGATCGCCGCGATGAACGCGGAGACCGCGCCGCGCATCGCCTTGCGGCGCTCGGTTGCGTCGCCGATCAGGCTGGCCTCGCTGGGTTCGTGCGGCTGATCGACGAACTTCTTCCACCAGTCGTCGGACTTGCCGAAGAAGCCGCTGGCGCGGTCGATCTGATCGGCGGTGTTCGGGTCGTCCGGATGCAGCGCGACTCGGTCCAGAACCAGGCGCGTGCGAGCGATGTAGATTTCCGCGTTGCCGATATTGGTCGCCGCGGTCAGCTTGTTTTCATACGTATCCTGGTTCGCGCGATTCGCCTGGCTCGTGCCGAGCAGACCGAGAACGCCGATAACCACCATCAGGATCGCAAGAAAACCCATCGTCAGCGCAATGCGCGCCTGCAGCGAAATCGCCGCTTTCCCAGCCTTCATTTTTCTCTCCGAGGATGTCGCTGTTCATCACAGCCCTGAGTCCTCGTTTACGGCAACTACTTAATTACCTTGAGAATGATTCTTGCGTTTGTTGAATTTATTGACGCAAAAGTCTGAATAGTTATGACTCTGGGCGCGAATGAGTAATTTTTACTACACATTCGCAGCTATTTAAGGTAAATATTGCCGATTATATCGGTATTAGCTAGCGCCGAAATGTTCGCAGCGCCTTCAACAATCGGTCGATCTCGGCCTCGGTAGTCAGATAGCTGACCGACGCTCGTGCGATTCTGGCGAGTCCTCGCGCTTCCATATCGAACGGCGTGTAGGCGACACCGTTGCCGCCAATCGTGACGCCCTGTTCTGCGAGGCTGCGCTGCACGTCGCTCGCATCGAGGCCCGCGAGGTTGAACGCCACCAGACCCGAGCGTTCGGCGCCGAGGTCGAGCACCGTCACACCCGGAATCTCCGCGAGTTGTTCACGCAGTCCCGCCGCAATCCGGTCGATCTGCGCGCGAATGTTGTCGACGCCGATCTCCAGTGCTTCGTGGAGCGCGTTGGCGAGACCGCAATGCAACGCATACGCCGCCTCGGACAATTCGAACCGCGCGGCATCTTCTCGCAGAACCGGCTCGCCGTGGGTATCAAGCGGCGCGGAATGTGTGTCGACCAATGCCGGGGTGAGGCGCGGCAGAAAATCCTTCCGCACATACAGAAGACCCGTGCCTCGCGGACCGCGCAGCGCCTTGCGGCCCGCGCCGCTCAGCACGTCGCAACCGAGGGCCACGACATCCACCGGCACTTGTCCGACTGCCTGCGCGGCATCGATGAAATAGGGAATGCCGTGCCGTCGCGCCACTTGCCCGATCGCCGCTGCGGGGTTGATCACGCCGCCGTTCGCGGGCAGCCACGTGAGCGAGATCAGGCGCACGCGGCCGTCGATCATCGATTCGAGCGCTTGAGGATCGGCTGCGCCGTCGGCATCGCACGGAATCACCTCGATCGATACGCCGTCACGCTTCGCCACCATCCGCATGGCGCTGAGATTGCCGCCCCACTCGTGCCGCCCGACCAGAATCCGGTCGCCCGCTTGCCACGGCCCCAACGCGGCAAACGCCGCGACCCAGCCGAACGAGTTGCCCGAGGTCAATGCGATCTCCGACGCTTGTGCATTGAACAGTTGTGCAGCAAGTTGCCGCGCCCGCCCGCTTTGCTCACGTCCGGCGAAACCGGCCTCCATCTGGCCCATCGTGGCTTCGCGCGCCAACTGCGCGTGAATCGCATCGAGTGTCGCCGACGACAGCAGCGAAGCGCCCGCGTGATTGAAGTGCGTGGTGGTTTGTGTGCCGGGCGTTTGCGCACGCAGCGCATCCACGGCGGTGGTCGAAAGTGCAGTAGACATGTTTTTTCCTGTCACGCGAATTCGTGCGAAGGGGGAACCAGTGAGATAACAGCATCGACTTCGACAGCGACGCCCGCAGGCAGCGCCGCGACGCCGACCGCACTTCGCGCATGCCGCCCGGCGTCGCCGAATACCTGAACCATCAGATCGGACGCACCGTTGGCCACCGCGCTCTGTCGATCAAAACCCGGCGCGCTGGCAATGAACACCGTAAGACGTACAACGCGTGCGACGCGATCCAGGCGGTCGCCGGTGGCCGCGGCGATTTGCGCAAGCACGCCGAGCGCCGACAGTCGTGCGGCCTCGATGCCTTCGTCATCTGACAGATTGTCGCCCAATCGGCCCAGATAGGCAGGCGCCCCGCCCTTGCGCGAAATCTGTCCGGAAATATGCAGGAGATGGTGATCCTGGACGAACGGGACGTAATTGGCGGCAGCCGACGCGGCGGGTTCGAGCGTGAGACCGAGACTGGCAACGCGGGCAGAGATCGAAGTGCTCATGATGGGGGTCGATGGGGGTCGATGGGGGTCGATTGGATTGGGGAAAATCGATCCTATTCGTTCGGGCATGCGCTGACCAATCAATTCTTGCCTGCGACAGATGAGCCAGATTCATGCGTGGCATCGAATGCGTCCTGCCGCGCCGCATCGGCGAGCCAGTCGCGAAACGCGGCGGCTGCATCGCTCAGACTGCCCTTTGGCGTCACGAACCACCAGCCGATGCGGGCGTCGTCCAGTATCGCCTCGGGCAGCGCCGGCACGAGTTCGCCGCTCGCCAGATGACGCCCGATCAGACGATGCCGGCCCATCGCTACACCCTGCCCGTCGAGCGCTGCCTCCACCACGATGTTGTAGTCGTGCAGTTGCACCATCTGCGTCTGACCGAGATCGACGTCGAAACGTCGCGCCCACGCATCCCATTCGAACGAGTGCTTCGAATACGAGGTGAGAAGCGGAAAGCGCAATACGTCCTGCGGCTTTCGCAAACGATTCTTTCCCGTGACAAGCGACGGCGCGCACACCAGCGACAGACGCTCGGGCATCAACCGTTGTGCATGGACGCCAGCCCAGCCGCCGCGGCCGTAGCGAATCGCCACGTCGACCTCACCGGCCGTGACGTCGGCGAGCGCGATCTCGGGCCGCAATTGCAGCGCGATGTCTGGATAGGCCGCGGAGAACGCACGCAGTCGCGGCGCCAGCCAGCGGGTAGCGAACGAAGCGAGCAAGCCGACCGTCAATGTGGCTTTTTCCCGCGGCCGCGAGCGGATCTGCTCAGTGCCTAGCCGAAGAAGTTCGAATGCGTCCCGCACCTTTGCGTAATAAGCCTCGCCGTGCGAGGTGAGTGCAACAGCGCGCGTACGACGCTCGAACAATGCGACGCCCAGATCGGCTTCCAGCTTCTGGATGTGATGACTGACTGCGCTTTGCGTGACGAAAAGCTCTTGCGCCGCCTGGCTGAAACTCATTCGCCTCGCGGCGGCTTCGAAAGCGCGTAAGGACAACAGCGGCGGCAATGGGCGGGACAGGCTCATCGGAAGTAGCGGTGCGAAAGATGGATCTTATGACGCCTTTGGCGAGCTTATACGCAGTTATAGCGGCGGCCGATCCAATTCAGCCCATAGCCGCACAGAAGGCCTCTCAAACTGACGTGTCGCATATTCCGCCAACCGTGCAGGCACCGGATCGCCATGCATGACAAGGCGATTCAGCATGACCGCGAGATCCGTATCGGCGATACACCACTCTCCAAACAGATTGGGCGAACCAGCAGGAAGCAACGCCTCTGCCGCAGAGAACAATTTCTGGGCCGCTGCATTCGCCGCAGCGGAAAGCGGCGCGCCGCGCACGCCATAAAACACGACCTGAGTCGAGCGCTCTTCCCGAATGGGCATCAGATCGCTACGCAACCACGCCTGCACCTGACGTGCTCTCGCGCGCAGCAATCTGTCTTGCGGATAGACGCGCGTCTGCGGAAAGGCTTCTTCAAGGTACTCGGTAATCGCCGACGATTCCGACAACGCGAAGTCTCCTTGCACGAGCGTCGGCACTCGCTGCGTCAGCGACGTGGCGGCGTAGCCGGCTTCTTTATTGGCATGACTGTCGAGGTCGACAGTAGAGAGATCGAACGGCAGATTCTTTTCGTGAAGGGTCACGAAAACCGACATCGCGTAAGGGCTCGTGAATTGAGCGTCGGCATAAAGATGGAAACGGCTTTCCTGCAAGATGCTCTCCACTTTGGTTGAGTTCTTGCATAGCCTACCTGAAAACCCGTCTGTGATTTCTTCGCACGAGCAATAGAAAGACAGTTCCTAATAGCGCTCTTTATAGACGCACCGTCTTTGATGCGTCTATAAAGAGTGGCTCGCAACGCGCAATGGTCGATGACCACGGCGCGTTGCGAGGCGAGAGCTTATCGGCGGCGAATCAATAGAACGACAATGCCCAGCACGATCAGTGCCGCAAGCGCCATTCCGATTCGCGCGATCATGATCAGCGGCGATGCTTCGCCGCCCTTGCGCAAGGTCGCCACCTGCTGCACCGTGACTGATGCGTCCGGGTTTCCATACTGCTTGAGCAGATAGTTACCGAGTGTCGCGATCTGCTGATCGGAGAGCAGATGGCCGAAGGCCGGCATCAGCACATCAGGCGCACTGTCCTGCCGATGCACGCCCTCGCGCATCACCATCACGAGGTTATTCGTGTTCGCATGACCCAGCGCCGTGTTATGAAACAGCGACGGCAGACCCGGTCCGTCGATGCCTTGCCCCGCCCCTTCGCCATGCGCCTGGTGACAGCTTGCGCAATAGGCGTCGTAAATCTGCGGACCGCTCATCTGGTTCGCGTCGGCGGCCAACGGCACACCGCGAATCTCGTCGAGACTCGATTTTGCGGCGCCCCATGTGTCGGCGGCCTGACGGTCAGCGGCGTTGTGAACCGGCGCTGCGGACTTCAGATAAACCGCCATCGCGTGCAGATCGCTGTCGCTCAGATGCTGGAAGCTGTTGTCCACCGCTTCGGCCATCGGACCCGCTGCCTGTGCCCGGCCCACGACGTGACCGGTGCGCAGATAAGCGGCGATCTCGTCTTCGCTCCACGAACCGATCCCGCTGGTCGCGTCGGACGACACGTTCGGCGCATACCATGTACCGACCACGCTGCCGCCCAGACTTGCCGACGTATCTTCGGCCATCAACGCGTTACGCGGCGTATGACAGGTGCTGCAATGCGCGAGCCCTTGCACCAGATACGCACCGCGATTCCACTCGACGCTCTTCGCCGGATCAGCCTTGAACGGCTGACGATCGAGGAACAGCAGGTTCCACGCGGCCATCGACAGACGCACGTTGAACGGGAACGGCAAGTCGGTCGGCGGCGGCGACGTATCGACCGGCGCGACGCCCTGCATGAAGTACGCGTAGAGCGCCTTCACGTCGTCGTCGCTGACCTTGGCGTACGACGTATACGGCATGGCCGGATACAGATGCTGACCATCCGCACGCACACCTTGTCGCAACGCCGCGCTGAATTGATCTAGCGTGTAGTTGCCGATACCGTTGGTCTTCGACGGCGTGATGTTGGTGGAGACGATCTCGCCGAGCGGCGTCGCCAGTGGCAGGCCGCCCGCGAACGGCTTGCCTTGCGGTGCGCTGTGGCACGCGATGCAGTCGCCCGCCTTCGCGAGATATTCGCCACGCTTGACGAGGTCGCCCTCGTCCGCGTGAACCCCGGCCATGAGGCCGACCGACGCGAACAAGGCCGCGCACAAATGGCGTTTGAACGCCATGAACGGAAAATAAGTCATCTTCAGGCGTTTGCGTGGATATGATCGGCCGAACGAAGCGCAAGCGCTACAGCGGTGAGTGTCGAGTTGACCGTGGCGGCCGTCGGCATCACGCCGGTGCTCGCGATATACAGGTTCTCGTGATCGTGCGCGCGCCCGAATGCGTCGACGACCGAGTTCTTCGGATCGTGACCCATGCTCATCGTGCCGGTGATGTGCTGGTTGTTGCCATACACGCCGTCCGGGCTGTAACGCAGATTCGTGCCGCCCATCAGCTTCGCGATACGCGTGTACTCGTCGCGTGCCGCCGCCATGCCCTTGTGCACGTAGTCGTTCATCGCGTAGTGCATTTGCGGTGTCGGAATGCCAAGCGCGTCTTTGCGATCGCTGAGTGTCACGCGATTATTCGGATCCGGCAGGATCTCCAGCACGTTCTTCAAACTGCACTGGCGTGCCGCGTGATAACGGATCTGCTGTTCGAGTTCTTCGCCATAGACACCCTTCGCAATCAGTGCCTGCGTGACCGACGCCACTTGCGACGCGTTCGAAATGTCGATCCGGAACGCCGCATGTTCGGAACGGAATGCACCGTCGCGCAGCGCGTTGATCGAACTCGGGCTCATCGGGCCACGGCCCGGCCACAGTTCTTCTTCGGCATCGAACACGAGACCGTTGCTCGGGTGATCCATCAGATGACGGCCCACCATGTCCGAGTTGTTCGCGAGACCGTTCTTGAATTTGTCGCTTGCCGACAGCAGCAACAGCTTCGGACTTTCGATACCGTTCGCCGCAAGAATGAAGGTCTTGCCCGTCACGCGGTGCGAGACCTTGTTCGGATCGTAGTAATGCACCGCGACGATACGGCCGCTTGCATCGTGTTCGATGCGATACACCACCGCGTTTTCGACCAGCTTCGCGCCGGCTTTTTCGGCTGCCTCAGCAGCGAGACCCCCGTGATATTGCGCGTCGATCGGGCAGATCGGCATGCAGTTGTTATTGCCGCAGCACGCCGGACGGCCATCGTAGTTGCGGCTGTTACGTGCAGTCGTATTGGTGATGACGTCATAACCGCCAGGTGCGAGACGTTCACGAAAACGCTGCTCCAGATACGACTCCGCAACCGGTTGCATCGGGAACGGTTTCGAACGCGGCGAACCGTTGTTCGGCGCACCCGACACGCCCATCTTCACTTCCGCTTCGTAATAGAAGGGTTCGAGGTCTTCGTACGAAATCGGCCAGTCGCGACCCACGCCGTATTGCGTTTGCAGACGGAAGTCGTTCGGCAGCAGACGCCACGCTTGCGCGGCCCAATGCCAGGTCGTGCCGCCGACCATGCGGATGTATTCCGCCTTGTACGGATACGGCCCGGCCTGCACGAGATAATCGTTATCGACAGGTTGATAAACCGGATGCGGCGCCCACGACGAAAACGGATAAGGCGACATGAAGTCACCCTTGCGCGGGGAATTACGGAAGTTCGAGACGATGCGGCCGCGATCCACGCGCGGACCCGCTTCGAGAATCAATACAGACGCGCCTTGCGACACGAGACGATGGGCCGCGAGAGAACCGACGATACCCGAGCCGATAACAACGATATCGGCTGACAACTGCTCAGACATGCTTTGTTCCTTGAATTACCGATGAAGCGTCAGGCTGCCGAGAGGGGATTACGGCCCCAACTTCCATAGGGACCGTAGGCGTAGCTCGGCGGCTTCAACCGGTCGGACACCACGACATTCATCAAACTGGTTTCGTAGGTCACGCAACGCGCGGCCGGACCCGAGCCGACCACGCCGACATACCAGGCGGTCGCAATTTGACGAGGCAGTTTGGCGAACGGGACATTCGCGGCATCGAGAGAAGCCTGCAATTGCTTTTCCGCGGACGGATTCGCTGCGATGAACGCGGCGAGCGCGGTCAATTGCGTGGCAAACGAAGGAACCGTCGCAACAAGGCCGGCATAAAGCCGGTTTGCCTGAACAGCGTCGAGCGTGGCGCGCCCCGTGATCGCACGCGACACCATCAAAAACGCTTCGGGCGCGGCAGCGGTTTCAGGAACAACTGTTTGTGCGTTGGCGAGAGGCCAGGGAATAAAAGAACTGGCGTAGCTGGCCAATATGCTGGCCAGCAGTAAGCGCCGGCCGGAATTCGGCACGGAGCGGCCCGTATCGGGCTCGTGGGGATGAGTCATTTTGTAATGTTAAGTCCAGATCTACCGAGGCTGATAAATGCTGCTTCTTTTATCAGCATGCTTACCAATTATAACTCGACAGGCGCAAGTTCTGGTTTTGGCACGTAGATCCGGACCGGCCATTACCTGTTCGACGATGCCGGAAAGCGGCCTTTTTTAAGCCCTTTTCTGCTTGAACGGATTGTTCCTTGCAACGATGTTTCGCTGGCCGCCGGGTAACAATTCTTTCAGTTTAATAACACACGTTCAATTGGCGGACGCGCGAAACGCCCGCAGAAATAGCGCGAGCCCGTTTCAACCGACATGCAGAGAATCATCGGCATGCAGGCTGGCAGCCGCCTCGATGATCGAAATGAAGTCCGCCGATTTGAGCGACGCGCCGCCAATCAGACCACCGTCGATCCCGTCGCAATCGAGCAGCGCACTTGCGTTATCCGGCTTGATGCTGCCGCCATACAGAATCCGCAGCTTGTCCAGACCCGCATCGTATTCGCGCAGAACACTGCGCAATCCAGCATGCGTGGCCTGCGCTTCGTCGACAGATGCGCTGCGGCCCGTTCCGATCGCCCATACCGGCTCGTACGCGATGACGATTTTCTTCGCGTCGTCGACGGAAATTGCTTCGAGCACGGCGGCGAGTTGTGCGCGAACCACTGCGTCGGTTGCGCCCGCTTCGCGTTCCGCCAGCGTTTCGCCAACGCACACGACCGGTACCAGTCCGGCGACCAGTGCCTGACGCGCCTTCTCGCCGACCACCAACGCCGTTTCTCCGTGATTCGCCCGCCGCTCCGAATGTCCGACGATTGCGAATGTTGCCTGAAACCCGGCGACCATCGCGGCGGAAATCTCGCCGGTGAACGCGCCTTGCACATGCGCGGAGACATCCTGCACGCCCCACGCAACCGCACTGCCCTGCAACGCGGAACGGGCCTGCTCGACGAAAATGGCGGGCACGCACACGCCGACATCGACGTTGGTGTTTTCGCGGCTCATCCGTTCGCGAATTGCGGCGAGCAACGCGGCATTGGATTCAGTCGATCCGTGCATCTTCCAGTTACCCAAAATCAGCTTGCGTTGCATGCTTTCCTCTCATTGACCCGCGTCGCGCGCGCGATAGTCAGACCGCCCGCGTTGCAGCAAAAATTAAAAATTCGTGATACCTTACGCACCGTTCTGAAAAGAACAAGTTCTCGGGGCGGGGTGAAACTCCCCACCGGCGGTAATCGTGCGAAAAGCGCGTAGCCCGCGAGCGCTCAGTCACCATTCTTTGGTGCAGAGGTCAGCAGACCCGGTTAGATTCCGGGGCCGACGGTCATAGTCCGGATGAAAGAGAACGGGACGGCCTGCGCTCGTCGC
Organism: Paraburkholderia fungorum; assembly: GCF_900099835.1. Lineage (NCBI taxonomy): Bacteria > Pseudomonadati > Pseudomonadota > Betaproteobacteria > Burkholderiales > Burkholderiaceae > Paraburkholderia > Paraburkholderia fungorum. The sequence goes on along the minus strand of NZ_FNKP01000002.1, from coordinate 863,377 downwards.
GACAGCGATATAGCGGGAAAGGGCCGTCCTTCGCCCTGTTCACACCAACAGGCTGAAGTCCATGAATATCGCAACCTCACTCCATTCAGAAGCACACAACGGTTCGTCCAACGGTAGCCGCACACGCATCGCTTTCATTCAGGCATGCTGGCACCGCGATATCGTCGATCAATGCAAGATCTCGTTCGTCGAAGCAATGCAGGAGCGCGGCTATAGCGCCGACGATATCGACCTCTACGAAGTGGCCGGCGCATTCGAAATTCCGCTGCACGCCAAACGCCTCGCGCAAAGCGGACGTTATGCGGGCATCGTCGCCGCAGGCCTCGTCGTGGACGGTGGCATTTACCGGCACGAGTTCGTCGCTCAGGCCGTTATCAGCGGACTCATGCAGGTACAGCTCGAAACCAGCGTGCCGGTGTTTTCCGTCGTGCTGACGCCGCACCACTTCCACGGCGAAGAACACGCGAAATACTTCAAGGAGCACTTCCTGGTGAAGGGTGCCGAAGCGGCTCACGCCTGCGCAGACACGGTTCGCAAATTCGCGGCGTTGCCGGTTGCGTGATACCGCGTTGAAACTGCACTGAAGTCACGTTGAAGTAGTCACACACGGCGCCAGTATGCGGGTGGAAAAATGTTTTTCATCTGCATACTGGCGCCAGAATCACGTCACTTCACGACATGAACATGCCGCCGTCGACGTTGATCGTCTGGCCGGTAATGTAGGCCGCATCGTCCGACGCCAGAAAGGCGACCAGTCCCGCCACATCCTTGCCCGTCCCTGCGCGCTTCATCGGAATGTTGTTCACCCACTCGGTCATCAACTCGCCCGGCTTATAGTCGCCGAGCAGCTTGCCCCATGCTTCGTCGTTATACGACCACATGTCGGTCGTGATAATGCCGGGGCAGAATGCATTGACCGTAATGCCGGTCGGCGCGAGTTCTTTCGCGAGGCTTTGGGTAATACCCAATACGCCGAACTTGCTTGCTGCATAGTGCGGCGTGTAGACGAAACCCTGACGAGCCTGCCCTGAGGCCGTATTGATCAGACGCCCGGTTTTCCCCGCGCGCAACATGCGCGTCGCCGCTTCCTGGCAGCACAGGAAAACGCCCTTCGTATTGACTGCGAGAACCTTGTCCCACTCGGCCTCGGTGAGATCGGGCAGCTTCGCAATGGTGATGACGCCCGCGTTCTGCACCGAGATATCAACTTCGCCGAGTTTGCCGGCGACTTCATCGTAGAGATCTTTTACCTGCGACTTGTCAGTCACATCCACTTCGGCTGCAATGACGTCGTAGCCGGATTCGCGCAAATGGGCCGCCGCGTCGAACACGCTCTTCTCATTCGCCGACAGGCAAACTTTCGCGCCTTCCTGTGCGAAACGTTCTCCAATACTTAATCCAATCCCCCGGCTGCCGCCCGTCACAACCACGACTTTATTGTCGAAGCGCTTTGCTGCGGGTTTTACTTCGCTAACCATTCCCTTCTCCCAGATGAATTGAATTAGAGCCGTTCGATCCAGCGCAGCCATTGCGCGTGATTCTCCGCTGCAGCAGACACACCGCTGCCAGGTTCGACGCGGCGCAGAACGGGCCGCTCCGTATGAACCGCGTCGAGCGAATCGACCAGTCCAAGTTCCAGCGATGCCAATGCGGCCGCGCCCGCCGCCGATATTTCGCTGAGCGCCAGCGTACTGACCGGGCGATTCAACGTATCGGCCAGGTACTGAAGCAGGAAGGGCCGCTGCACGAGTCCACCGTCGAGGAACAGTTCGAGTAGCGGAACCTGAGCTGCCTGCTCCATCACCGTAATCACGTCCTTGATCTGATAAACGATCGACTCGTACGCCGCGCGTGCAACGTGTTGCCATGAATTCGAAAAATTCAGTCCGACGATTTGCGCGCCGCCCGGGTACTTCCAGTGCGGACAGCCAATTCCCGAGAAAGCGGGAATCAGAAAAACGCCGCCGTTGTCGTAGTCCGTAAAAGCCTGCTCGGCGACGGCGAAGTCGTCGAAGAGTCCGAGCTTTTCCTTGAGAAACGCGGGCGTCGAACCGGCGCTGATGATGATCCCTTCCAGCGCATAATCCACGCGCTTTTCAGTGGCGAAACACAGCGTGGAAACGAGTCCATGGGCGGGTGCCTGCGGTTGACTGCCGACGTTCATCATTAACGATGAACCGGTGCCCATCGTCGCCTTGGCCAGACCTGGCTTCAAACATCCTTCGCCGACGGCGGCGGCATGCGAGTCGCCGATCATCGACACGATCGGGATCGGACGGGCGAGCAATCCGTCGAAATCGGTCGCGCCGAAGTTCGACGCCGAGGGCCGTAGTTCGGGAAGACGCAACCCGTCGAGTCCGAATGCAGTCAGCAGTTCGCGATCCCAGTCGAGCGTGTTCAGATTGAACAGCATCGTGCGTGACGCGTTGGTGTAGTCGGTGCAATAAACGCCGCCATTCGTGAGGCGATAAAGCAGCCAACTGTCGACGGTGCCGAAATACGCCGTCTCTGCAGCGATGTGTGAACGCACGCGCTCGTCGTTCTCGTTGAGCCAGATCAGCTTGGTGCCCGAAAAATACGGGTCGATCAGCAAGCCCGTCTTCTCGGCAATAGTCGGCCCCATACCCTCCTGCTTCAGTCGCTCGCATACGCCGAGCGACCTTTGACACTGCCACGACACGGCCTGACCGATCGGGTCGCCTTGCGCATCCCACAGGACGACCGTTTCACGCTGATTCGAAATGCCGACACCGACGATATCTTTCTGATCGCCTTCGAAGCGCTCCAGACATTCGGCGACCGCCTTTAACACCGACTGATAAATCGCATTCGCGTCCTGTTCGACAAAGCCAGTACGTGGATGCGTACACGGAACCGCAGTGAATCCTCGTGAATGGACGCGGCCGCTCGCGTCGAAGACAAGCGCTTTCGTGCCACTGGTCCCCTGATCGATCGCCAGAACGTATTGCATGGAAATCCCGTTTGAGTATGAGCGAATCGTGAAGTTATGCAGTCAGCGAGACCATTCTGGATTGCAGGCGCTGTTGCAACTGATCGATCACCACCGCGAAGATGATCACCAGCCCTTTGATGACCATCTGCCAGAAGTCGCTGATCCCGCACATCACCATGCCGTCACCGAGAATGCTGATCACGCATGCACCCACTACCGATCCGAACACTGTGCCGCGTCCGCCCATCAGCGCCGTGCCCCCAAGCACGACCGCGGCAATCGCATTGAGTTCGAACGTTTGCCCGGTCAACGGGTGGGCCGTCTGCAATTGCGCGGTAATCACGAGGCCGACGATGGCCGCACAAAATCCCGAGAACATATAAACGAAAAGCTTTACCCGATTGGTGCGAATACCCGAGAAGCGCGCGGCCTGTTCATTGCCACCAATTGCGTAAATACGACGGCCCAGCGGCGTCTTTTTAGCCACGAAGATCGTCACTGCCGCCAGCACGATCATGATCCACACCGGCATGGAAAGACCGAGTATCGTGCCGTTGCCGATGAACTCGAAGCCGGTATTGCCGAGTGCCGGATTACCCGCCAGATCGGCATACGTGCTGCCGTTATTGACGAGCAGCGCTGCGCCGCGAATCACGTACAACATGCCCAGCGTCGCGATAAACGGAGCGACGTTCAGCGCAGTAATCAGATAGCCATTGACCGCGCCGATCAGCGCACCGAGCACGCACGCCAGCAACGCCACGCCCCATGGATTGAAGAACACGACGTGGTGGCCGATCTTCACGCCTTCCAGCAACAGGTAGCCGGCCGCCATGCCGCTTATTCCGACAATCGATCCGACCGACAGATCGATGCCGCCCGTCAGGATCACCAGCGTCATACCGATCGAAAGAATCGCCACCACCGTCACGTGCTTTGCCATGATCAGCATGTTGCTGGTGGACAGGAAGTTATCGGTGGCGAACGAGAAGACGATGATGATCGCAAAGAGCGCGATAAAGATCCGCAATTTCAGCACGCCCACTGCGACACGCGACGCGACATAAGCGGCATGCCGGTTGTGTTTCGCGTGCACCGGATGAATCGTACTGTCGGGAGTGTTCATGTTCATCATGTAGACCTCGAATACGCTTCAGACTACGGCCGTGGCGGGCGTAGACGCGCGCACGATCCGTTCGCTATCAAACTGGGCGCGGTCCATGATAGCGGTCAGCTTGCCGCTGGCCATCACGAAGACACGATTGGAAACCGCCATTGCTTCATCGAGTTCGGATGTCGCGTAGATCACCGCAATGCCCGATTGCGCGAGCAGGCTGATGGTCTTGTACACGTCCTCCTTCGCGCCGACGTCGATGCCTCGCGTCGGCTCGTCCATCAGCAGAACTTTCGGCGACGTCAGCAATGCTTTGCCGATCACCACCTTCTGCATGTTGCCGCCGGACAGCGAAGTAATAGGTGCGTCGACAGATGAAGCCTTGATCGCGAGACGCTTGACGATATCGTCGGCGGCGGCCACCTGTTTGTCTCTGCCGAGCGCGCCGAACGCGAAGCGGCGCGTAAATTTGCCGAGGCTCGACAAGGTCATGTTCTCGAGAATCGACATCAGTTGAATCATGCCCTGCTTCTGCCGGTCTTCGGGAACCAGTGCAATACCTGCGTCGATGCGCTTCGGTATCGAAAAATTCTCGACCGACTTACCCGCCAGTTCGATCTCGCCGATGGCGAGCGGTTGCGCACCGAGCAGCGACTCAAGCAACTCTGTACGCCCCGCTCCCATCAACCCATAAATGCCGACGACCTCACCCGCGCGCACCGAGAACGACACGTGATCCACCGCGTAAATGCCGTTCGAGCGCTTCAGCGCGAGGTCTTTCACCCTCAGCACTTCTTCGCCAATGCCGTGCTGTTCGAACGCAAAGCGTTTCTTCGACGAACCCACCATCGCTTCGATAATCCACGGAATGTCGATATTGGCGATTTCGTCTTCAGCAACCAGGCGGCCGTTGCGCAGCACCGTGATGCAATCGCCGATCGCCATGATCTCTTCGAGACGATGCGAGATGTAGATCACCGTCACGCCCTCTTCTTTCAACTGACGGATGATCTTGAAGAGAATCTCGACTTCCGTTTTCGACAGTGCGGAAGTCGGCTCGTCCATGATCAGCACCTTGATGTGCTTGGACAGCGCTTTTGCAATTTCAACGAGTTGCTGTTGACCCACGTACAGATCGCCAAGACGCGTGCGTGGATCAATTGGAATCTGCAGGCGTTGAAGCAGTATTTTTGCCGAGTGATTTTCGACTTTGTTGCGGATCACGCCCGCACTGGTCGGCTCGTTTCCCGCGAAAATGTTCTCGGCAACCGTCATCTCTGGAAAGAGATTCAGCTCCTGAAAAATGATGCCTACGCCATGCTGTTCGGCGCTGCGAACGTCGGTGATATGAACGAGCTTATCGTCGATCCATATCTCACCCGAGCTCGCCACTTCTGCACCCGCGAGCAGTTTCATCAGCGTGGACTTGCCTGCACCGTTTTCGCCGATCAGCACGTTGACCTTGCCGCGCCGCACCTTGTAGTCCACGTCGACCAGCGCAGCGGTGCCGGGATAAATCTTCGACAGCCCGCGCGTCTCGATCACGTTGACGGGGTTCATGGTTCGCGGTGTATTCATTTCCAGGCCACCGGAATTGCGCGGATCTCGCCGGTCGGCTCGCTCCAGCTGCTGTAAACAGCCGCGACGTCGACGCTCTCGCCCACTTTCAGTTGCAACGATTGATGTACGCGCGCCACGACGAGCTTGTTGATCTCCTGGCCGAACGCGGCGAATTTCGTCTGATCGTCGAAATCGCTGTATTTGATGCCGGGAAAGCCGTCGCGTACTCCTGTGCCGATCACCACTGGCCCGGTTTGCAGAACCACGCTCACTGGCGCGCCGCCGGAAGCCGGCGTCAGATCGACATAGGCTTTGCCCACACGCGACGAATCGTCGATACGTGTGACCTTTCCCTGCACGCGAAGCCAGAAGTTGCACGGAAACGCGCTGCTTTGCCGGAAACCGTACTGCTTGCACGCGTCGTCAAAATTCGTACCCAAGGCGCTGATGACCTGCGCGGCCGGCTTCGCGTTCTTGTCCGCGTACGGAACGAGTTGATCGTTGAAAACTTTCGCCGGATCGGGCCCATGACGTTGCCCCTGACTGCGGATATCCGCCAGCTCCTTGTCGGTCACGACGTGGCACGCGCCCAGAGACATGACAACGCCCATGATCGCAAGCACGGATCGCACGGTGGAGATGGGATGAACCATGGCTACCTCACTTCAGACAGAACTTCAAACGGGTGCGTGGTCGAGCACCCGCTCACGCACACCGCGTTTTACTTGGTGTAATAGAAGTCGTTCACTTTGGAAGCATTGTCCTTGGTGATCAGAATGCCGCGGAACAACTGGCGTTCCGGCTCACCTGTCTTGCCGGTCTTGATGTACTTGTCGAGCAGATCGACACCGTGAATCGCAATGCCCTGCGCCTGCAACATCACCGTTGCCTTCAGCTTGCCGGCGAGTACCGAGTCGCGTTCGTCGTTGCTGCCGTCGATACCCATCACCACCACGTCCTTGCGCCCCGCCGAATCGAGCGACGCAATCGCGCCCAGCGCGACCGGTCCATTACCGGAAATCACGCCCTTGATATGCGGGTGTTCCTGCAGAATCGAATCCATCGCCTGCTTGCCGGGTAATAGTGCGCCCTTCGCATCCTGGCGGGCAACCATCTTCAGATCGGGATATTGGTCCAGCACCTGGTGGAATGCCTGCGAGCGCGTCACACAGTTCTTGTCCGCCAGATTGCAGGTCAATTCGACATACTCGCCTTTTTCGCCGATCGTTTCGACGAAGCGTTGCGCGACCTCAGTACCGGCCTGCAAGTTGTTGTGACTCAACTGTGCGATTGCGATGCCGTCTTTCGGAATCTCGCGATTGATCAGCACCACCGGTACTTTTTTCTCCTGCGCGGTACGTACGGTTGCAACACTGCTGTTCGAATCGGCGTTGTCGAGCACGATGCCTTTCACACCCTTGCCGATTACGAGGTTGACCAGTTCGTTCTGTTTGTTGACGTCCTCGCCGTGCGACAGCACGATCGTGTCATAGCCGAGTTTCTTCGCCTCCTGCTCCGCGCCTTTGGCCTCGGCCGCGTAGTACGGATTGTCGAGTGCGTTGACGAGAATCGCGATCGTGCCTTTGCTCGCGGCCTGAGCCGGTTCAAGCATGCCGACGATCGAAGCCGTTACGGCGGCTGCCACTGCAAGTTTCTTCCACATTGTCCTGTCTCCTGATTGAATTTCTTTTACGGGTGGTACCGCCGGATCTGTCAGTGGGTCAGCAGATCGTATAACCGCCGTCGATCATGATGTCGGCGCCGGTAATCATGTCGGCGCCGTTCGACAGCAAAAAGAGAATTGCCGCTGCAATTTCGTCGGTGTACGCGAAACGGCCTACAGGTATCAGCTTTTTCATCGCTTCGCCCTTTTCGCCTTCCCATGCCGTCGCGCCCATCGGCGTCAGCACGACCGTCGGCGAGACCGTATTGACGGTGATGCCGCGCGCCGCCCATTCCTTCGCGAGCACTTTCGTCATGCCGATCAATCCGGCTTTAGCCGACGTGTACGCGCAGTGTTGATCGATGGCGACCGTCGCGGCCTGTGAGGCGATATTGACGATCTTCCCGCCGTGTCCGCTCGCCAGAACGTGACGCGCGAAATGTTTGGAGCACAGAAACGGACCGGTGAGATTCACGCCGATCTGCCGCTGCCATTCGTCGAATCCGATGTTCTCCGCAGGCGTCAGCGTGATGCAGCCGGCGGCATTCACGAGCAGATGCAGGTCGCCGAAATGTTCGTGGGCGGCTTTGATCGCGGCTTCGACTTCGGCTTCGTTAGCGACATCGCACGCGAAAGCGGCGGCATTGGAGGAACCCAGTTCTTCGATCGCGGCAGGAACACGCGCCTCTTCAAAACGGGGATAAAGAATGGCGACACGCGCACCCTTCTTAATCAGCGCCGCGTTGGTCGCCATGGCAATGCCGCCGAGCCCGCCGGTGACGACCGCGACCTTGCCGTCGAGGCGAAAGTCGAAATCGACACCGTGGCGCAGCGACACGTCGTACTGAATTCCCATCTTCTGTCTCCTTGATCTTGTGCTTAATGTTTCACTTCGAGCAGTAAGCGCGCACGCTGTCGGCAATCCCTGCTGCGTCAATTCCGTAATGGCGGCGAATGCCTTTGCGCGTACCGTAATGGGCGAATTCGCCTTCGGTAATACCGAGCATGGTCAGCGGCCGCGCGATCTGACGCTTCGCCATCAGCACCGCGACCGTCGCGCCAATGCCGCCGTGCAGCGAGTGTTCTTCGACGGTGACGATGGCATCGTGCCGCTCGATGATCGCGGCCAGCGCGTCCTGATCCAGCGGCCGCAGCGACGACAGATTGACGAGCGTCGCATTGATGCCATCCTGCTTCTGTATGGATTCACACGCTTCCAGCGCTTCGCCGACTACCGAGCCCAACGCGATCACCGCAACCCGATTGCCTTCGATCAGCACATCAGGACGGCCCGGCTTGAAGCGGTATTGCGCGTCGTGAACAATCGGAAACTTTGCGTTGTCGAGACGGATATAAACCGGTCCGTCGATCGACGCCGCGTAGTCGATCATCTGCGACGTTTCCACTTCGTCGCATGGCGCGAAAATCTGCACGTTGCCGAAGCCGCTCATCACCGAGATATCGTCGATTGCGTGATGCGTCGACGCGAGCGGACCATACGCGACACCGGCATTGAGGCCGAGCATCTTCACGTTCGTTGCGCTGTAGCAGATGTCGTTCTTGACCTGCTCGTTCGCGCGGCCGATCAGAAAAGGCGCAGCGTTAGCCGTGAAAACGACATGCCCGCCAAGTGCGAGTCCGGCAGCCATGCCGACCATGTTCTGTTCGGCAATGCCCACGTTGATCACGCGCTCCGGATACTTGTCCAGGAACGAGCCGATTTTCGACGTGGAGGTCGAGTCGGCCACCATCACGATGATGTCCTGACCGGCAGCCGTGAGCCGGCCGAGCGCATTCACTGCTCCGTCTCGCAAGTCACCGTACTCACGCATGATCCAGCTCCTTCAACGCCTGTTTGAGTTGATCCTCATCGGGGAATTTGTGGTGCCATGCCGGCACGTTCTCCATGAACGACACGCCGCGGCCTTTGATCGTGTGAGCAATCAGCACTTTCGGTTTTCCGTTTGAGCTATCCAGACTTTCTATTAGTTTCCAAACAGCGTCCGGCTGGTTTCCATTGACGTCGTGCACCTCGAAACCGAAAGCCCGGAATTTTTCGTCGAGCGGATCGAGGTCCATGATGTTGTGCGTGAAATCGGCGAGTTGCAGTCGGTTGCGGTCGACGATCACCACCAGGTTCGACAGTTCGAAATGCGCGGCCGCCATCGCGGCTTCCCAGTTGGACCCCTCTTCGAGTTCACCGTCGCCGGTCAGCACGAACACGCGGCCGACGTCGCCCTGCGTGGCGGCGGCGTGGCGCTGTTTGGCCATCGCGAGACCGGCGGCGATGGGCAGCCCATGACCGAGACCGCCCGTGTTGACGGTCACCCAGGTAGGCAATTTCTGCTTGACGGGGTGGCCGGGGAGCCGCGAATCGTCCTTCAGGTAGGTCAGCAGTTCTTCGTCCGCGAGCCAGCCTAGTTCGGCGAAGCACGCATACAGACCGCCCACGCCATGACCTTTGCTCAGAATGAATTCGTCGTGCCAGCGGACCGTGCGGTCAGCTTGGGTCTCATAGCGGAGAACGTGGAAATACAGCGCCGCGAGAATGTCCGCTTCCGACATGTCGCCGCCCGTATGGCCGCTTTTTGCCGCGGAATTCATCACGCATATCTTCTTACGGATTTCCTGCGCCCGCCGGTGCAAAGGGACGCCGGTCTGCTTGAAGGGGTTTTCCATTCCCTGCTCCTGTACTTCCTGTTTTCTTGGCTTTAAGTTTCTGTTACTTTCTTTCGAAAGTCAAAAGGAAAACGACGGAAAGAGGGAAAACACCTAACGACAGCTTCCGGCTGGTGGAATCAGGCACAATACGTCCTGTAGTAGCGACGCCGGCCGGCAGTTCGCAAGGAAAGCGAAAATGGATCAACGGACCAGAACAGAAAAAATCTTCGAACGGGTGCAATCGCTGAAACTGGTAAAGCTTTCGGAGCTTTCCAGCGAATTCGGCGTCTCCATGCCGACCATCCGCAAGGACATCGACGAGTTGCAAAAAGAAGGACGCGTGGAGCGCGTGCACGGTAACGTGCGTTTGAAAACCACCCAGTCCGATTCCACCCGCCGCACGTTCGGCTCGAACGTTCTGCCAACGAGTCCGGAAAAGGCGCTGATCGGTCGCAAGGCTGCGAGCCTGATCGAGAACGGCGATTCGGTCATTCTCGATTGCGGCGCAACCACCACCGAACTCGCGAAGAACCTGCTCGACCGGCAGAACCTGCGCATCGTGACCAACGCGCTCAATATCGCCATCCTGCTCGGCGCCGAACCGACCAATCGCGTGATGTTGACGGGCGGTATCTTCAAAGCCGAGACGATTGCCGTTTCGGGCGAAAAGGCATCGACCTTTTTTGAAGGCATGTTCGTCGACAAACTCTTTCTCGCGGCGGGCGGCGTGTCGATGGAGTCGGGCATTTCATACCCTGATTTCATCGATATTCACGTGAAGCGCGCGATGATCGACGCGGCCAAAACTGTGTACCTGCTTGCCGATTCGCAAAAATTCGGCAAGCGCGAGTTCGCGACGTTCGGTGCGATGGACCGCGTCGACTACCTCGTCACCGACGAAGGGCTCAGCGACGAATTCGCCAACTGGATCACCGGGAACGGCACGAACATTATTTACGCGTGAATTATTTGCGTATCAGCACGTGCGCGTGATCTGCCTGATTTCTGGAGACGTAAAATCAGAAACTCTCCAGAATCAGGACGTTTTAAATGTCTTCACGTTTTTCTCTCGAGCAACTGGAGGCATTCGTCTGTGCCGCGCATGAACGCTCGTTTTCGGGCGCGGCGCGAAAGCTCGGCAAGGCGCAATCGGCAATCAGCACCGCTGTCATCAATCTCGAGATCGATCTCGGTGTAACGCTGTTCGATCGCAGCGGCCGCTACCCCACACTCACCGAAGAAGGCCGCGCGATGTTGCGCGAAGCCGAAGCCGTGGTCGCGCACTGCGGGGCATTGCAGGACCGTGCGAATCAGCTCGGCGCGCGAGTGGAAACGAAGCTCGCTTTGGCATTCGACGATGCCATTCCCTATGCAGCCGTGTCGCCCGCATTGCGCAGGTTCGAAGCGGCATTTCCCGATGTCGAACTCGATATGCGCCAGCCGTCGCACGAAGATATTCTTCAACTGACGGTAGCCGGCGACGTCAATCTCGGACTCATGTTCGCTCAGGCCGAGTACCCGAAGCAGATCGCTTTCTGCCGGCTCGGCAAGCTTATTTTCACCAACGCGGTTCGACACGATCACGTACTGGCGACGATGCCGGAGGTGTCGTTTGCGGCATTGAACGATCATCGGCAGATTGTCGTGACGCCGCACGGCCGAAAGCTGCCGACCGGCGAGTACCTGAAGTCACCTCGCTCGTGGAACGTCAGGAGCTATACGGCACTTCTCGACATGATCAGGGACGGTTTGGGATGGGCATCCGTTCCGAAGCGGATGATCCGCAGCGAGCTTGAATCCGGCGAACTGGTGGAACTCAAACTCGCTGCTTATCCATTCACAGAATGGGCGGTGGGAATCGATCTGATCTGGTCGACACAACAGCAGTCGGGACAAGCCGCGATGTGCCTGCGCTCTGAATTGAGCCGCAATGAAATCGGCGATTAGGCGGGCTCATTTGCGCGCCTCGCGCTCGAGGCAATCAATACTTAGCTAAGCGCATCGAGCAGCGAGTTCTCCGCGCCACGTTTGGTAATCGCACCATTGCTGTCGAGCCAGCGAGCGCGACGCTCGAACAATCCGGGAACCAGCGTATTCACGCGCGCAATCAACTCCCGCAAATCGCCGTTGACCAGTCGCCCATTTTCCACCACCGTGCGGCCATTCACGATCGTCATGTCGACATCGCCACCCTGCACCGCGTGAACCAGATTGTGATGCAGGTTCATATACCGCCCCGTCAATAGCGGCGTCATACGCGGCGTGTCGGTGCGCACGGCGATCATGTCCGCGCATTTGCCGACTTCGAGCGTACCCACGTCGTTCGACAATCCGATCGCGCGTGCGCCCGTCGCGGTCGCCATCCGGCAGACGGACCAGGCATCGAGTGCTGCCGCGTCGAGACCCGTCGCCTTCGCGAGCAACGACGCGACCTTCATTTCCTCGAACATATCGAGGTTGTTATTCTCTTTCTCTCCGTCCGTCCCCAGGCCGACGCAAATACCTGCTGCCAGTAACTTCTCGACCGGCGCCGCGCCGCTCGCAAGCTTCATATTGCTGACGGGATTGTGTGCAACGCCGACATTGCGGTCCGCGAGAATCGTGATTTCGTCGTCGGAGAGCCAGACGCAATGCGCGAGCATGACTTTGTGCGCGTCCAGCAAACCGAATTTTTCCAGCGCCTGAATGGGCCGCACACCATAGCGCTTTTGCGTTGCATCGACATCGAAGCGGCTTTCGTTACTGTGCGTATGCAAACCGACGCCATGCGTGCGACTCATTGCAACCGCGCGTTGCCACGCTTGCGGCACGGCATAGAACATATGTTCGAGGCCGACCCATACGCTAATGCGTCCATCGGCACGACCATGCCAGCGCTCGATCAGCTTCTCGTTGATATCGAGCGTTTCGAAGTAATCGTGCTCGGGATGCTCGGCAACATAAGGAGCGAGGACCGCGCGAATACCCAATCCAGTTGCCGCGCGAGCGCTGCCGTCCATGAAGCGCCACATATCCACGATCGTGGTCGTGCCGGACAACAGCGCTTCGGCGTAGCACAACCAGGAGGCCGCTTCCGCTTCTTCTGCATTGAGCACGCGGTGCATCGGATCGATGAATTGCTGCAACCAGTCCCACACCGGCAGTCCTTCAGCGGTGCCGCGCAGCAATCCCGAATGGCAATGGGTATTGATCAGGCCGGGCATCAACAGGCGGTCTTTCAGATGGCGCACCGGCAGTGCCGGATAGCGCGAGATCAGTTCGCGCGCATCGCCGATTGCGGCGATCCGCCCGCTCGCGTCGATTACCACCGCGCCGTCGACGATCACGGCATTGTCGTCGGTCATGGGCAAAACATGGTCGGCACGAATCAGGCTGTTCACGTCGGGGATCCTTGAGTGGTTCGGTTGAAGGCGGCCCACGGATCTTCTGCGAATTAACGACACGATTCCATTTGGGACCTATCTGACATTTGGATGGATTCAGAAGCCGCTCAATTACAGCCGCATCTCTGAGATACGTTGTCCTATAACAAACACTTTCAAAACCTACTCGTCTCGCATCAATATCGCTTAAACAAGCAGCAATTTACGGGTTTACATGGCTTACGCTGAAAGCAACGCGAATGTAACAATGAGAAAGAGATAGGATGACATATAACATGATGGACTGTAGACGCCGAACCCATATCGGCGCTGCCCGTTCACGGAGACAACGCATGGCGCTCACGATGCCGTATCAATCCCTGCCCGTTGACGTCCGCCGCGTGACTCGCGAACGCCGCGCCTCGCCAGGCGACCGCGCATCGCAAAGCTTCAACACCACCACTCCAGACATCCGGCCATCACGCCGTTTCGCCCGAACCGGCTGATCGCCACCGGCACACACGGGCACGTCGCAGCCCACTCCGTTTCCGCTTCTGACCAACCGATCCACGCGATCGCCTTTGCTGGCGATGGCGTCGCCCGGCCGTCTTTTTTGTTTTTCGATTCAACCGCCACCTTCAGGATAAGGACATGTCAATTCGCACAACAGCAGTCTTATGCGTCCTTGCGTCGCTCGCCGCTTGCGGGTCCGACGACTCGCCGCCACCCTCCGCCAGCACGCCGACCCCGATCGCCGCGGCGCCGTTCAAGGTCGGCGTGACGACCAGCGACGCCGCACTGCCGCCCGCGCCACAACTCCCGACCGATGCCCAGGTGTGCAGCACCGTCGAAGCCAGCAACAGCTACGTCCGGCAACCGAGCGGCGCGCTGGGGCCGGAGGCCGACAACGGCACGACCTCGGCAATCCTGAATCCGGACCAGCAACGTATTCAGGCCGCGCTCGACGCGTGCGGCGCAGCCGTGGATGCCGAGGTCGGCGCAACCATCGCCGCAGCGGACGCAGCGGCCGCCGCCTCGCAAACCGCTGCGGCGCTTCCGAACGTGAATATCGCGGGCGCGTCGGCGCAGCAACTGGCGCAGCCGAAGTACCGCGCGAGCAAGTTCGCCGTGCGCCTCAGCGTGTCGAGCAGCGGTCCGGGCAACGCGTTCATCACCGGTCCGCTGACGCTGCCGTCCGGCGTCACGCTGTGGATCGACACCGGTGTCACCGTGTATGCCACGCGCGACGTGATGGCATACGCGCCCAACGCCGCTGGCCCGTATTGCGCGAACACCGCCGTCAGTTCGACCAAGGCGGGAAGCTCGGGCAACTGCCTGCCGCTGATCGGCGGCAACTACCTCGTGAACTCCGCGATTGTCGGCGGCGGCAGTATCGACAGCCGTGCGGCCTCCGAGATCGTCAGCTCGAATCCGCTCTATCCGCTGATGCGAGTCGATCTGACCTGCACGAACACGTACGCCGCGTACGCGACCGGCAAACAGGCGACCACGGGAACCTCGTGCGATAACGGCGGCACGTTCGTCGATACGGCGGGCTCGTCGCGTCATATGACGTGGTGGGATCTGGCGTGGCTCGGCAACATGATCGAGAACGGCACGACCGGCGTCGGCTCGCAGTCGAACTTCCGCATGATGGTCTTCAGCTATGCGAAGAACCTGACCTTGTACGGCATCACGCTCAATAACAGCGCGAATTTCCATGTCGTGCCGAGCGGCGTGGACGGTCTGACCGTGTGGGGCGTGAAGGTGCAAACGCCGTCGCTGTCGGCATCGGCGAACCCTGCAGGCAATGGCAATCCTAACTATCTCGGCATGCTGCCGAGCGTCGAAACCGCCAAGAATACGGATGCGTTCGATCCGGGCTCCGCATCGAAAACCGCTGTTCAGGCACTGACGACCGGTAACGGCAAGACCTCGAGCGCCGGCAAGATTTCGTTCGACGGCTATCTGAAGAACACGGTGTTCGCGTACAACTACATCAGCACCGGCGACGACGACGTTGCGATCAAGGGCTCCAGCAATCCGAGTCCGGCGGGTTCGGGGTTGTTCGGCGTCGATGGCAATCGCGATGTCGCGACCGACCGCAAGTACGGTTTTGTGATCGCGCACAATCACATCTACGCGGGGCACGGTATCTCGGTGGGCAGCGAGACCAATGCGGGCGTCACCAACATCCAGGTCTACGACAACTCGTTCGACGGCGCGGAATCGGCGCTGCGTATCAAGTCGGACTGGGCGCGGGGCGGCACGGTGACCAACGTCGACTACAACAACATCTGTATCCGCAATAGCGACAACGCTCTCGTGTTCACGCCGTACTACAGCACCAAAGCGCTGTCGAATCCGACCTCGCCGCTGTATCCGGACTTCCACGACATCTCGGTGTCGAACGTGCATATCACCGGCACCACGACGGTTCAGCTTCAGGGCTTCCAGGCCAATACCGGCGGCATTGCTCATGCGCAGATTCCGCTCGGCATGACGCTCACGAACGTACTGGCCGATTCGCCCGACACGGTGGCCGTGAGCACGTCCGATGCGAACCTCACGCTAACCAACGTCAACCTGCCGATTTTTGCATCGACGGCGAATAACGTGACGTTGAATGGCGTGGCGTCCCGCTCGCTCAGCATGGCGACGGCCGTGGATTGCACAGCGGCTTATGTCGATTTCCCAGGTATCGGGGAATCGTCGCCGGCCGGTCAGACGTGGCCGGGTTCGCAATAGTCATTGAGGTTCTGAGGTGGCGCGCTTGCGATCGAAGCTGAATCCCCGTATTGGGGTTCTGGTTTCGGGTGCGCCACCTGTTCGTCTGCCGGGAGAAGGCTAACTTTTCGGCCTTCCCTTACGGCTTATTGCTTTGCGATATCCCCTACTGCTTTTACGCGCCACGCATAAAATAAGCGTCGCGTATTGCGTCCTGTATTTTCTCTCGGCCAACACAGCCGATTTGTAATAAGTACCGATCTCTCCCACGTACGCATTGAAAGACGGCCTCTCCGGCCTTCTTCTCCCTCTCCACTCCCCCAGTTGTTTCAAACATCCGCGATGCCCCGATTCGCCGGGTAACGGCGGCGCCACTTTTCTCATTCAAACGATCCGCACTGTTGCAAAACGCACCGCCACGCGCTTGCGTCCGTTCGACAATAAAAACCGGCCGAAAGCCCCAAATGCGTGCTACCGCAAGCGTTTGCGCGCTCTCGCCGACGCCGCGAAATGGAGTACGCCGAGTCAGAACCTCCCGATCTGTTGAATTACCTTGGGGGTAGCATTCGAAGAGGGATCTGTCAGTTTTGACGGACGCCTCTGCGCTGATTTCAGCGTTAATTCAACCTATGGGAAAAAACAAATGAGAACTTCTTTCCACAGAGAAGTATTGACCGATTCCAATGATCAACACGGTCTTCAACTGCATCGAAATAGTGCTCCTTTGGCACTCAAACACGTCATCCGCCCTGAAGAGATTCGCGACAACCTTCCGCAAGGACAAGGCGGCATCGGCTTCATGTTTCACGCCACCGACTGGGAGACGCTTTCATTTTCATTTCACAACGTCAAACCAAGAGACGCGCTATTCGAAGAAGAACTCTGGAACACGAAGCCCTTTATTGCTTCGCCTATCTACCAGGGGACGCAGGTTATCGGCGCCAATATTGCGTGTCCGGTTCCACTCGAAATGTGGCTCGGCAGTCCGCGCGGGATCAAGCGGTTTCGAGAGACGCAATTTTTTCCGGCACTCGAACTTGCGAGACTGGCGGGTCTGAACATGGTGGCGATGGGTGCGTCCACGCCCTATGCGTGCAATTACGGCGCACTGCCGCGTCCGGTCAAACCGCCTCACATCACCACGGGTCACGCGGCCACGGCGGCAATGCTGAAAGATTGGGCCGTTCATTGCAGCAACGAAGTCGGTCTCGAATTCGGCAATACGAAGCTCGCGCTTTTCGGTGCGGCCGGGCGGCTCGGCACCACGGTGGCCAGGTACGTGCTCTATAAAGATGCGCCGAAGGAACTGGTGCTGATCGATTTGCCGGACAAGGTGAACCTGCTCAGGGATCAGGCGCAGGAGCTTCTCGCGTCGGATCTGCTCGGCAAGTCGAAGGTGTCGATTCATACTTTCAGCCCCGACACGCCCTTGCCGCAATTCGACGGCGCGATCCTCACCAGCAGTACGAGCGTGCCTTACCTCACCGCCGCCGACCTCAAACGGGCACAGTTCTGGATCGACGATTCGCACCCCCGCGCGGCAAGCGTCGACGCCGAACTCGCGTCGCGCGAACATACGCTATATATTGAGTGCTTCGCCCGTGGTCCGGCCGGCCTCGACACGAAATTTCCGTTTCGACTGCCGACCACCCGCGACTGCTACACGTGTTTCGCCGAAGGCTATTCAGCCTGGCAGGAAGGCATTGCTTCCGACTTCATCATTGGCAGTCCGCCCGTCTGGTCGGTCTCCTATACGCATAGCCTTCTGAAGAAGTACGGTTTTGCGGTCGGCCCGTTTCACGGAAAAAATGGGTCGCCAATCATTCTGGGTACCCAGCACAGCGGCGAGCATGAATTGATGGGGTCCTGATTCTCAATTGAGCAACCACGGAGGCCTGATGGTCGTACCGCGCGAAAGCATGCGGGACATGCTGGAAAGAAGCCGGTTTGCAATTCGATGGGGAGGTGCACTGGGCCTCCTGTGCCACCCCATCTATTACGTCATCTGGACGTATGTTCTGCCTCAACCTTATGACAACCTGCTACTCAGATTGAGTGCAGCGGCTGTTTGCGTGCCATTGATTTTTCAGTCGCATTGGCCGAAGCGCTTTAATCACTATCTGCTGATTTACTGGCATTGCTGCCTGATCTACGTATTGCCGTTTGTCTGCACGTTTCTGGCGATCAGAAACGATTTCTCCACCATGTGGATGATGACCGAAGTCATGATGATCTTCATCATGGCATTGTGTATCGACAACCCGCTTCTACTCATGGCGTGTATTGGCATTGGAATGTTCTCCGGTGCAGTGGCGGCGGTGGCGACTTCTCCGGCGCCGATCGTTCTCGACGCGGCCACGCAATCCAATCTCGCGTTACTGCCGGTTGTCGTGCTGTGCAGCATGGCTTTCAGTCATGCAATCAGCAAAGGACGCATTTTTGTCGAAAAGAACCGTGCATTACAGGCACTCGCCGGATCGATCGCTCATGAAATGCGCAATCCGCTAAGTCAATTGAGGCATGTTCTCGATCAGGTAGAAGAGGCACTCCCCGCCACTACCCATTCAAACCAGTTGACCGCCTTATCGGCCGCCAGATCCGCCGAGCTTTATCAGCATGTCGCGCATGGACAATTGTCGATCGAGCGCGGTCTGCGCATCATTGCGATGACACTCGACGAAGTGGGCGACAAATCGATCCGCTCCGATCACCTGACCTATCTGAGCGCGGCCGACACCACACGTAAGGCATTGGAAGAATATGGCTTCGATAATGAAAAGGAGCGCGGCAAAGTCAAACTGGTCGTGCAGGAAGATTTCATTTTCAAAGTCGACGAAACGGTTTATCTGTTCACGCTATTCAATCTGATCAAGAATGCGCTGCATCACATCGCGACACTGCCGCTGGCCACTCTTACGCTCAAGGTCGACCGGCAAACGGTAATCGTGATGGACACCGGCACGGGCGTGAAGCCCGAAATTCTGCCGTACCTGTTCGAGCCGTTCCGAACCGCGGGCAATTCGGCGGGCACCGGGCTCGGACTCGCCTATTGTCAGCGAGCCATGCAGGCGGTCGGCGGAAGCATCGTTTGCCGGTCGGAAGTCGGCAAGTTCACAGAGTTCACGCTGCAATTTCCCGCCGTCTCCGAAGAAGAAGTGGCCGGCCACGAACACAGGATTCTCGACCGCGCCACGCCGTTTTTCAAAGACAAGCGCGTGCTGGTAGTGGACGACGAAGCCAGTCACCGGACCAGAACCTGTCACGCGTTGTCCCGGGTCGGCGCGCGCGCGGAATCGGCGGAAAGCGGTGCAAAGGCGTTGATTCTGCTGCAGCAGCCCACAACTTACGACCTCGTGCTGATGGACATCAATATGCCCGGACTGGATGGCTACGCGACGGCGGAGAAGATTCGCGCGAATCGCCGCTATCCGAATTGGGACGTGTTGATCGTGGCCTATACCGCCGAGCCCGGCAATGCCGCGCGCGTACATGCGCGCAGAGCCGGCATGGATGACATGGTCAGCAAATCGTCCGGCGTGCTGGAGTTGATCACGTCTTTACAGACGCTTCTTGAAAACGGCGAGGAGCGCCATCAAAGCCAGAGATCCGATGGACTCGCGGGCAAATCGATCCTTGTCGCCGACGACGACACCTATAGCCGGTTGGTGGCCAAAGCCTGTCTGGAGCGCTGCGGCGCGACCGTCATCGAGGCCGGACATGGGCAAGCCGTGCTGGACCGCCTCCAGGCGAAAGAGATTGTCGACGCAATCGTGATGGACATGAACATGCCTGGCATGAGTGGCGCGGAGACGACCGCCGCAATTCGCGCCCGCGCCGACGCGTATGCCGCCATACCAATCATTGCATTGACCAGCCAGTCAGATAATGAATCGATGCAGGCATGTCTCGCGATCGGCATGAACGAAGTGATGATAAAACCCGTGCACGGCGACTCGCTTTACGCGTGCGTGGCGCGGCAATTTGCGCAGCAATCCGAACCCGGCAAACCGGCGAACGCAGAACGCTTGCAAGCATCTATTACACCGGTTAGCAGCCCAGCTTCTGTCGCGGAAACTGCTCCCCTGGAAAACCTGCTCGACGAAAAACACCTGGAAGAACTTGCGACGCTCGAGCTACTGGATGAACCTTTCCTGAACGGCATTGAACAGATTCGCGTACTTGTGGCGCGAATCGCTACTAACGTAGATGCCAACGATCTTGAAGCGACGCACAACACATTGCATCAGCTTCTTGGAATCAGCGGCAATATCGGCGCGAAGGCACTCCATCAATTCGCCCGGCAGATATACCCGCCGTTCATTGCAAAGAAGTGGCCGGTACAAACCGACTGGGTCGCGCGAATTAACTCATTAGGCAGCCGCTCTGCTGACGCCCTGCAAATGTACTATGTGGAAACAAGAGCGCATCAGGATAGTCGAGGCGCGCTCAGCGATAGCGGCTCGCCGCCCTACTGACGCGGCAGCAGCATATTGCCGGTCCGACTACGAATGAATCTGAAAAGAGACGAAGGAGACAACTGTGGCACGCTTCTCGACCGATCAGCTCGATGACTACGCAGCGACATTCGAGCGCGATGGACTGGTTATATTAAAGGGCCATTTTCCTGAAGAGACGCTTGAACGCTGGCGTGAGGCATTTACTCCACTGCTCGACGAACGGATTGCCTCACGCGCGACAGCCGTGCGCGGCGAGAACCGGCATTACATTACGCTGCCCTTCAGTGGTGTCTTCGCCGACGAGCGCATCTTTTGCGATGCCGACGTGCTGGCTATTGTCGAACGCGTGGCTGGCGACGATCCCGTGATGTGCCAGCTTGCCACCGACACGCCAATGAACGGTTCGACATATCAGGATATTCATCGCGATACGCCGGCGCTGTTCGATAGCATTGCGGAAACGCCGTCTTTCCAGTTGGCCGTCAATTTTCCTTTGTGCGACGTTACGCTAGAAAACGGCCCATTCGAAACGACGCTAGGCACGCACCGCATGCGCCAGGAAGAAGCCATGGATGCATGGCGCGACGGCCGCATAGCGTTGCACGCAATTCCAATGGAGTTGGGCGACGTCATGATCCGCGACGTTCGCGCACTGCATCGCGGCACACCGAACCGCACCGACATTCCGCGCCCAATGGTGGTGATCGGCTATAGCAGAAGCTGGTATTTCAGGCCGGAAGTTCATATCGACGTACCTGCCGAGGTTCACGCGCAATTGAGCACGCGAGCAAAGCGCTTACTGCGGTACATGCCGCGCGTCGAGCAACTCAATGCAACGCATGCACCGGAGCAATACCGGAAATTTGCTTATTGAAAGAGAAATCAGAAACGCCGCAAACTCGGGTCACGCAACGGATCAGGCGTTCGCTGCGTTTCACGCAATACGCCGGTCGTGTCGAAAGAAAAATTAAAAAGCAAAGGCGTAATGTTGTTTTCAACATAACGATACGACCAGACTTCCCGTTGCGAGAGCCGGAAGAAAACGGTGTCCACGGGGCGGCCGAAATTGATCAATACATCATTACGCGTCCATTTGCCGATTTCCGCGCGATTAAACTCGTTGATCTGCAACACCTGACGCACGCTCACAATCTTGCCGGATGCGTCGATGTCGGCGGCGACCGTGGTTGTGCCCATCGGCTGGGTCGGCCACATGAGTCGCCGGCCGCCATCGGGTAGATCATAGGTTTCGCGCGGCGGCCCCATTCGCGCGATGATCGTCGACTGGTCCTGGCCTGCCTCGAATTGCTGCCATGGCTGCGCGCATGAGGCCAGCATCAGCGCTGTAACGCACGCTACCGCAGCGTGGCGAAAAACCGTAGATGTCCGCCTGCCCCTCGCGGCGAAATCGGAAATATGAGCCAGACGGGTCAACATGGATTCCTCCAACTACGGCCTTGGTGCTTCGTTCTATCTGCCTGACCGATCATCTTGAAGCGTGCGCCCTTGCTGCCCCCTTAGCAATCCACAAGGACAAAGACGAGGCGACCATGATACCGACGACTTACCCAGCCGGTTGATGTCGGCGGTCTGGCAGATTCGACGTGCTGCTGCCAGCCGCCTCGCAGCGGCCCCTGACTATTGCATGACCCGTGCTCTCAGACGCTTGTATTCTTCGTCCGAAATCGATCCCGCTGCCTTCAGGCGGTCGAGCTTTTCCAACTCGTCGGCGGCACTGAAGCCGACAACCTGGCGCAGATTGTCGCGCGCCTGTTTCATTCGCGCTTCGTCGCGCTCCGCCATACCACGACCTTGTGTCAACAGATACGCGAATATGCCGATGTACGGCAACACGATCAGCACGATGATCCAGATGACCTTGGCTATACCCGATACGTCACTGCGGCGGAACAGGTCGCCCGACACCGTGATCAGCAACCAGAACCACAAAATAAACATGAATACCGAAAAAACGTCGGCCAGAAAATTCGGAAATGTGAACCCACCATTAAAGAGCATTCTTTTCTCCAGACATTCGGGTTGAGATTGAAATGTTTAACAGTTAACAAATTGGATTGGCGCCCACGTCAACCTGGGCCAATAAGATGCGCGACATGGATGGTTTTGCTGCGACTTCGCGCAAAGCGACCGGCTGCGCTTTCAGCCAATGCTTCACGGAATGACCTGGCGTATTGCCCGGGAACGCAGACGCTCATGCTTTCGACTCGGGCCTGGCGATAAAACCACTCCATCCTTATCCTCCGGTTGTCGTCGGGCGATGCGTACCCGTTTAAACTTTATAGTTCATATCACCGGATACGCATGAGCTTTTTTTGGAGGACGGGGGACTATTGTCAAGTCATCGACGAGGCTGTTTGTCAAATTCGCCAGCCGTCGCGGTGCGGAGCGGCTTGGCGACCTGCTGCGCGTTGTCACAACCGGCAAACAACACTACCTCGCCTACGAAGAACAAGCCGGTCCCACAATGTTCAGGAATCCATCCATTCTCGGGGCGGAAGCTTCGATCGATTGTGAGCGCTCTGAATTGCGGCGTCTTCTTGCAACGATGCTGTCGAAGCCAGAGTAATAGATAAAGAATAGCGGCCAAAACATGATGCGCGCGAAAGCCGATGCTCTCTCGCGCGATTCGTTTTCGCTAACCTGTGGCCAGTTTTTCATCGACCGCAGTTTTTTTAAAGACATGGCAGCGCACGCGCCGCCTCACCTCAACATCGCAAGCGCACTCGTCAATACAGCCTGTTTAAACGCTTTCGGCCGCCTGGGCAGCGCGGAAAATGGACTCAACACATGACCATAAGCCACCGTCTTGCTGATCCCGTTGACGAGCAGCATGAACATGACCTGAGGGTCCTGCTGAGGCACCTCACCGGCATCGATCGCGTCGGCAAGCAGTGGCACCAGCGCGTCATGAAAAGGCCGCACTAGCCGCTCGGTCAGAGCATCCAGCCGCTCCCCGCTTTCCGTCGCGGCAGTCGAGAAAAACATGCCTACGTCGGGCGTCAGAAACACCTGGTCGATCAGGATCGACACTGCTTCTTCGATACGCGCTCTCGGCCCCAATTCGCTCCTTTCCCGCAAGGTGCCGGTCTTCGCGATCATCGGCGCGGCTTCGTCGGCGATCCGGTCGACCACCGCCATCCACAACGATTCTTTCGACCCGAAATGATGCGCGACAAGCGCCGGGTCCACCCCTGAAGCCTTGGCGATCTCCCGCACGCTGGTCGCCTCATAGCCGTTTCTCGCGAACGCAATGCGCGCATTGCGCAGTAACGCATCGGCGCCACCCGCATCGGTGCAAGCGGGACGGCCACGCGTGCGACGCGGCATCGCGGTCGTCGTGGCAGGCACGGCAGTGTCTCTCGGTTGTTTCATCGGCGGCGCAAAGCAGTGTTCAGGGAAAGTCCGAAATTTTAACCGCTCGGCTTGCGTGCGTAACAGCGATCACCCATTTGACATGAACTGTTCGAGTCCGTAGTATCGCATTAATTCATCACTCGTAGAATTAATTGCTTATGACCGTAGCGATGCAAGCAACCAACCCGACCCGGATCGTTATCGTCGGCGGCGGCATTGCGGGACTTCTGCTCGCGACGCGGCTCGGCGACACACTCGGGCGCGGCGGCCGCGCGCACGTCACGCTGATCGACAAAAGCGCCACCCATATCTGGAAGCCGATGCTGCACACCATCGCGGCCGGCACGCGCGATGTGCAGCAACAGCAGGTCATCTATCTGGCCCACGCGCGCGATCACGGATTCGACTATCAGCCGGGGGAAATGGAAGGTCTGGACCGTGGCGCGCGCGTGGTGAAGCTGGCCGAACTCAGAGCGCCTTCGGGTGAAGTGGTGATCGGCTCGCGTACGGTCGAATACGACGTACTGATTCTCGCGCTAGGCAGCCGCGCCAACGATTTCGGCACACCTGGCGTGCTCGAGCATTGCCATTTCATCGATAGCCAGGCGCAGGCCGAAGTCTTCAACGAAGCCCTGCGTATACGCATATTCCAGAGCGTCGTGGCGAAAAGCCCGTTGCGCGTGTCGATTGTCGGCGCGGGAGCGACAGGGGTCGAACTCGCGGCGGAGTTGAGTCGTTTGCTCGAAGTCGCCGCGAGTTATGGCGACGCGGGCATTCGCTCGCGTCTGAAACTCACGCTCTATGAAAGCGCGCCTCGCATACTCGCGGCATTTCCGCCTGCGGTGTCGGAGTCGAGCGAGGCACAGTTGCGTCATATTGGCTTCAACGTGCAAACCGGAACGCGTGTGACCGCAGCAGAATCCGACGGACTGCAACTCGGTGACGGCACCATGCAGGCCGCCGATCTGATGGTGTGGGCTGCTGGCGTCAAAGCCCCCGAATTTCTGGGAAAGCTCGATGGAATCGCGGTCAATCGCGCGAATCAGATCAGCGTGCGGCCAACGCTGCAGGCACTAGACGACGACCGCATTTTCGCTCTCGGCGACTGTTCGACATTGACACTCGCCGGTAACGAGCGCGCACTCGCGCCCACTGCGCAAGTCGCTACGCAGCAGGCGCAATTTCTCGCGAAGCACTTGCCAGACTGGCTCGAAACAGGCTCGTTACCCGACTTCGCATTCCACGATTTCGGCGCGCTGGTTTCCCTTAGCGACTACAACGCTTTCGGGACACTCGGTCAGTTCGGCTTCTTTCGAGGCGGCTTTATCAAAGGCCGCTTTGCGCAGTTGAGTCACGCGATGCTTTACCGGCAACATCAACAGGCACTGCACGGTTTTCGCAAGGCGACGCTGCTGTGGACCGCCGAACGGATCAATGGCCTCGTGCAACCCAGCATCCGGCTGACCTGAATCCAGCACATCTTCAAAGGGGCATGACGGTGGATCAATGCAACATCAGCAACACGGCATGGCAGAAAACGGTCGGTCAGCTCGACGTAGGATGCGCGCATCAGTTCGCAGCGCATGTCAGGCAGATTGTGAGTTCGCATGTGTCGACCCGCGTGTCGCCGCGAAACGAGGCCGTCTCGGTCGTACTGCTCGACCGGATCAGCCCGCGCACTGCAACGGTCTCGTGGAGTGATCCGCAAGGTTGCAAATATGGCGAACAGGTCTGGCGGCTCGCGGCGGCCAAGCGTGCGGGAACCTGCGTGCTGACCGGCCAGCCGATTGCGAGAGGCGAGCCGATTTATCGTCCGACCAAGGCCGATCCGCCTCCGACCAACGCCGATGCGATGATGCTCGCGGTTGCTTTGGATGAGGCGCTTTCTGCGTGATCGGCGCACGCGTAAGCGCCCGAATCAAAACCGCGCCGTCTGCGAAACGCACTATAGTGAAGACTGTCTTCAATCCTTGAAGAGGGTTCTTCGATGACTTCAAGCAAGCGTCGCACCTGGGCCAGCGGATTTCTGATCGGCGCCCTGCTCTATCTTCCCGCCGCGCACGCGCAGCTCGGCAATCTCCTCAATCAGAACGGCAACAGCGGTGCTGCTGGCGGACTTGGCAGTCTCAGCGGCTTAACCGGCGGATCGTCGTTGCAGTCGCTCACGTCGAGCAGTACGGGCAACGTTGCCGGCGTGCTGCAGTTCTGCGTCAAGAACAATTATCTCGATCCGAGTGCTTCGTCGGTAAAAGACGGGCTGATGAGCAAATTGGGCGGCTCTTCGTCGACCGATAGTGGATACACCGACGGCGCCAAGGGCATTCTGAACAGCGGCAGCGGTAAGCAGGTCGACCTGAGCGGCGGCGGTTTGAAAGAGCAGCTCACGAAACAGGTCTGCGACAAGATTCTCGCTCAGGGGAAATCGTTGCTGTAGGTTGGTGTTGTTTTATAAAAGGCAGGCGGCGAGTTGTGTCGCAAGGAAACAGAAAGATTCGCCGCCATCCCTATCGCCCCATCGCCAGTAGTGCCTTCTCGCATATCGCAAAAATCCGATATATGATTCGTCTTGTAGCGATGCAGATGTGTCGACGCCCATTCGCGCCGCACCTGCCCGTTGCCGAATACTGAAACGAACTCAATGACGCCCGATATCGACGCGATTCACAAAGCGCTGGCCAACCCGGTCCGCCGGGAGATTCTCGGCTGGCTACGCGAGCCGTACGCGCATTTCGCCGATCAGGAGCTGCCGCTCGACCATGGCGTATGCGCGGGCAAGATCGACGCGCGCTGCGGTCTGTCGCAGTCCACTGTGTCGGCCCACCTCGCGGCATTGCAGCGTGCTGGGCTGGTCACGTCGAAGCGGGTCGGTCAGTGGGTCTTTTTCAAGCGCAATGAGGCTGTCATCCAGGCGTTTCTCGATCATATGAACGCCCGGCTCTGAACACGTCATTGGCATCGCCGCGCTTTTTTCCTGATTTTTCATCAAGCAGTTTATTCAGGCTCGGGACTCGCGCCCGCCGCCAAAGGTGAATACTTATGCCGACTCTTTTCGATCCGCTGCAAATTGGCGACATCACGTTGTCGAACCGCATCATCATGGCTCCGCTTACGCGTCAACGCGCTGAAGAAATCCGCGTGCCGAACGCGCTGATGGCGAAGTACTACGCCGAACGCGCTACCGCCGGCCTGATCCTCAGCGAAGCAACGTCAGTCACGCCTCAAGGCGTGGGTTACGCAGAAACGCCGGGCATCTGGTCGCAGGAACAGGTTGAAGGCTGGAAGCTCGTCACGAGCGCGGTCCATGCCGAGGGCGGCAAGATTTTCCTGCAACTGTGGCACGTGGGCCGCATTTCGGATCCGCTGTTCCTGAACGGCGAACTGCCGGTCGCGCCGAGCGCAATCGCGGCGCAAGGCAATGTGAGCCATGTGCGCCCGGAACGTCCGTTCGTGACGCCGCGCGCGTTGGAACTCGACGAAATCGCCGGCGTGGTCGAAGCGTTCCGCAAAGGCGCGGAAAATGCGAAAGCAGCCGGTTTTGATGGCGTCGAAGTACATGGCGCGAACGGCTATCTGCTCGATCAGTTCCTGCAGGACAGCACCAACAAGCGCACCGACTCGTACGGCGGCACGATCGAAAACCGCGCACGTCTGCTGCTCGAAGTGACCGACGCATGTATCGACGTGTGGGGCGCGAACCGCGTGGGCGTGCATCTCGCACCGCGCCGCGACGCACACACGATGGGCGATTCCGATCCGGCCGGCACGTTCGGTTATGTGGCACGCGAACTCGGCAAGCGCAAGATCGCTTTCATCGCCGCACGCGAGTCGCTCGGCGATGACCGCCTCGGCCCGCAACTGAAGAAGGAATTCGGTGGCCCGTACATCGCGAACGAAAAGTTCACGAAAGAAACCGCGCAACACGTGCTCGACGCAGGTGAAGCGGACGCGGTTGCCTGGGGTCAACTGTTCATCGCCAACCCGGATCTGGTGCGCCGCTTCGAAACGGATGCGCCGTTGAACAAGCCGAATCCGTCGACGTATTACGCTCGCGGTGAAACCGGTTACGTCGATTATCCGACGCTGGAAGCAGTGGAATAAATCAGCACGTTGTAGCACCGCGCGGCGGGTATGACCGGACGATATGCCGGCCATACCCGCCGCATTTTTTATGCGCGTCTAGTTGCGCAATAGCGTGCATGTGCCATACATCACGCGAGATCGCGGCGCATGAATACGCGCTTCGACTCATCGAGTCCTCGTGCGATATGCGCGTTGCGCCGCTCGATCAGTGCTGCATCGAGTTCGGTGAAATCGATATCGGCAAACCCGAGCCGCCGATAATACGGCGCATTCCACGGCACATCGCGGAAGGTCGACAGCACGAGTTGCTTTAACGCCCGCTCGCGAGCCAGTTGCGCAACCTGTTCGATCAATGCCGCGCCGATTCGGCGTCCGGCATGCGTGGTCAGCACATCGAGTTCCTGCACGTAGATTCGCGTAGGCTGCGGTTCGAACATGACGAAGCCGACCAGCGCTTTATCGGCGTTGAAATCGACGGCGACGATGATCTCGCCTGTATCGATCTTGCGCTCGACCACCTCCAGGTCCATCGGCGCGGCATCGGCAATCCCCGCCATATCGACGCTCAAAAATCGCTGACCCGCTTCGAATTCGATCTCGCGAATCGACTGTGCATCGTGCAGTGCGGCAAAACGAAACATCACATTGGGTGCGTATTGCATGGGCTTTTATCGTGAGAGCCAGCTTTCGTGACCAGGTACACGGCTCCGGGATATTGACACTCCTGCTTACAAATACACAAGTGCGTAGGCGATCACGGCGCTACACTCATGAGATTCCGATTTCACTCGAGCCATGATGCATTTGATGCAAATCCTGCACGTCGCCCTGCATATCGACAGGCACCTGGGCGCACTGACCGCGCAATTCGGCACGACCGTGTACGCCATGCTGTTTCTCGTCATCTTCTTCGAAATCGGTTTTCTACCGCTGTTCTTCCTGCCCGGCGATCCGCTGATTTTCATTTGCGGCGGACTCGCGGCCACCGGTGCATTGAATGTCTGGCTCATCATGCTGACGCTATTCATGGCCACCGTTGCCGGCAGCATCGTCGGCTATGGAATCGGCCGTGCAATCGGCGAGCGGGCCTATACCGCCAACTACCGCTGGCTCAACAAAGAGGCGCTGCGCAAAGCGCACGCCTTCAACGAAGCGCGAGGCGGCCTGACCTTTCTGCTGTCGCCATTGCTCGCCGTCGTGCGCACATTCGCGCCATTCGTCGCGGGCGTTTCGCGCATGACGTTCGTGCGTTTTGTGTCATTCGTCTGCGCGGGTGCTGCGTTATGGATCGGCGCGCTCGTGACTGCGGGTTATCTGTTCGGCAACATGCCGCTGGTGCACGATCATATGAGTTCGATCGTGCTGCTCGGCGTCGTGGTCGGCGGCGGGTCGGTGTTCGTCGCGGCGCTGTGGCGTCTTTTCAATCAGCGCGGGCGTCGCATGCAGTGACATGCGCGGGCACCTCGCGATGCCACGCACACCATCGCGACTCGCCGTGGCGACTCGTTGCGATCTTCTCCCCGCCCCATTTCATCACCTTGACTCGACCGAGATACGAAGGTAGCCTTCACAGGTAACCTTCATATCCTGTCATCATGAGCAAGAACGCTCCGCCGGTTGCGCCCGAAATATTGCATGCCCTGGCAGAAGATTTGCGTGTGCTGGCCGGCAAACTCCGCCGCCGTCTGCGCGAGGAGTCCCACGTGGGCGACTTCACGCCGTCGCAGGTGCAGGTCCTCAATTTGCTGGAACGTGAAGGTCCGGCAACGGTCACAGCACTTGCACGCGCTATCGGCATGCGTCCGCAATCCATGGGCGAGACACTTTCAGTATTGAAAGCTGCCGGACTCGTGAGTGGCGCTCCCGACCCCAATGACGGTCGGCAAACGGTTCTCTCGCTCACACCGGCGTTTCGCAAGAAGGTCAAGGCCAGCCGCGCGGCGCGCGAAGACTGGCTGTTTCGCACCATTCAAACCGGCTTTTCAGCGGCCGAGCAACAACAGCTCGCAACGGGCGTCGACTTACTCAAACGCCTCATCGACTCGTAATCTGTCATTCGTATTTCTCAGGAGCATCGTCATGGCACTCACTACTCTCGACGCAAAAACCGCACTCGTCATCATCGACTTGCAGAGCGGTATCGTCGCGCTGCCCGTTGTTCATCCCGCGCAGGAAATCGTGCAACGCTCGGTGGCGCTGCTCGATGCGTTTCGCCGTCATGGCTTGCCGGTCGTGCTGGTTCGCGTCACCGCAGGCGCACCGGGCCGTACCGACAACGGTCGCAGCACAGGCGATTTTCCCGCCGGTTTCGCCGATCTCGTGCCGGAACTGAAGCAGCAACCGTCGGACCACGTCGTGACCAAGCGCACGTGGGGCGCCTTCACGAACACGGATCTCGAAGCGCATCTGCGTGAACAGGGCGTCACGCAAATCGTGCTCGCGGGTATCGCGACCAGCATCGGCGTCGAATCCACCGCACGTTACGCAAGCGAACTCGGCCTGAACGTCACGCTGGTCGTCGATGCGATGACCGACATGAACGCCGACGCCCATACCAACAGCGTCACGCGCATCTTCCCGCGTCTCGGCGAAACCGGCACGACGCAGGAACTGCTCGACCTGCTGGAAGGCACGCGCGCATGACATTGCGCACGAGCGCTCGCGTCCGCTATTGCACCGTTCGGCTTCTTCATGTGAGGGCCGGCCGGTGACAGGCACGTTCCGTTCGCTGCGTAATTTCAACTATCGGGTCTGGGCCAGCGGCGCGATCGTCTCCAACATCGGTACGTGGATGCAGCGCACCGCGCAAGACTGGCTCGTACTCACGGAACTCACGCATCACAATGCGACTTCCGTGGGTATCGTCATGTCGCTGCAATTCGGGCCGCAAATGCTTTTGCTGCCTCTTACCGGCTATGCGGCCGACCACTTCGACCGTCGTAAGCTGCTGTTCGCAACTCAGGCGGCGATGGGGTCGCTGGCGCTGGGTCTCGGCCTGCTTACCGTCACCGGTCTCGTCCAGCTGTGGCAGGTGTACGTATTCGCGGGACTGCTCGGCTGTGTCACCGCATTCGATTCACCGGCGCGTCAAACTTTCGTGTCGGACCTGGTCGGCGAAGAAGATCTGTCGAACGCGGTCGCGCTGAACTCCACGTCGTTCAACGCAGCGCGGATGATCGGCCCGGCAGTCGCGGGGCTGCTGATCGCGTCAGTGGGCACAGGTTGGGTGTTTCTGATCAATGCGATCTCGTTCGTCGCCGTGCTCGGCTCGCTGCGCATGCTGCGTCTGCATGAACTGCATCTGAAGCCTCGCGCTGTACGCTCGCGCGGCAGTTTTGTCGAAGGCTTCAAATATGTGTGGACGCGCCCCGATCTGAAAGCCGCATTGCTGATGCTGTTCCTGATCGGCACATTCGGACTGAATTTCCCGATCTTTATCTCGACCATGTCGGTCACCGCGTTTCACGCGGGCGCGAGTCAATACGGGCTATTGAGTTCGACAATGGCGATCGGCTCGGTCACCGGCGCGCTGCTCTCGGCACGCAGAGCGAGGCCGCGCATGGCGCTCCTGCTGGGCGCGGCAGCTGTGTTCGGCGTGGGCTGCACAGTGGCCGCGCTGATGCCGAACTACGTGCTGTTCGGCATGGCGCTTGTCGTGATCGGCGTATCGACGCAAACCTTCACGACCTCGACCAACAGCCTCGTTCAACTCTCCACCGAACCCGCGATGCGCGGCCGCGTGATCGCGATCCTGCTGGCGATTGCACTGGGCGGCACGCCGCTCGGCGCGCCGGTCGTGGGCTGGGTCGCGGACCGTTTCGGCCCACGCTGGGCGCTGGGAGTGGGCGCCGCATCCGGCATTCTCGCGGCGCTCGTCGGCCTGCTTTATCTGTACAAGTATCGCCAGTTACGCGTGTATTTCGAGGACGGACGGTTGCGCTACAGCATCGATGAACCCCGTCGCGCGCCGTCTTATGTCACCGTCAGTTCCTTACAGGCCGCCGTTTTGAACGAAGCCGAAGAGGACTCTTCTTCAGGCGTTTAAACGGTCATCTTCTCAACATTAAAAAAGCCGCGCCTGACAAATCAGGTGCGGCTTTTTCATTGCATCAGTACCAGTACTTCACATTCCGTATCGCGCTTATCGACCCGCTTACTTCGCCACTGGCATCGTGAACTCGGCGCCCTTCGCGATGCTATCCGGCCAGCGCTGCATGATGCTCTTGTAGCGCGTATAGAAACGTACGCCTTCTTCGCCGTAAGCATGGTGATCGCCGAACAGCGAACGCTTCCATCCGCCGAACGAATGCCACGCCATCGGCACAGGAATCGGCACGTTGATACCGACCATGCCCACCTGAATCTGCCGGCCGAATGCACGCGCGACGCCGCCATCGGACGTGAACAGCGACACGCCGTTACCGAACTCATGCGCGTTGATCAACTCGACGGCGCTCGCGAAATCGGGCACACGCACCACCGCCAGAACCGGGCCGAAAATCTCTTCCTTGTAGATCTTCATCTGCGTGCCGACCTCGTCGAACAACGTGCCGCCGATAAAGAATCCCTCTTCGTTCGCGACCGGATGCGCGCGGCCATCCACGATCAATTTCGCACCTTCCGCCTCGCCCGATGCGATATAGGCGGCCACCTTGGCCTTATGTTCGGCAGTCACCAGCGGTCCCATTTCAGCGTCGAGGTTTTCGCCATTCTTGATGATCAGCGATTTGACGCGCGGCACCAGTTTCTCGATCAGCCGGTCGGCGACATTGCCGACCGCCACCGCCACCGAAATCGCCATGCAACGCTCACCGGCCGAGCCGTAGGCCGCGCCGATCAACGCATCGACGGCCTGATCCAGATCCGCGTCGGGCATCACCACCAGATGATTCTTCGCGCCGCCGAGCGCCTGCACCCGCTTGCCGCGCTTCGACGCTTCCGTATGAATGTATTCGGCGATCGGCGTCGAGCCGACGAACGACAACGCGGCGACATCGGGGTGATCGATCAACGCGTCGACGGCAATCTTGTCGCCGTTCACGACGTTGAACACGCCATCCGGCAAACCTGCCTGCTTCAGCAATTCGGCGATCCGCAGCGACGCGGACGGATCGCGTTCCGACGGCTTCAGCACGAACGTATTGCCGCAAGCGAGCGCGACCGGGAACATCCACATCGGCACCATCACCGGGAAGTTGAACGGCGTGATGCCCGCGACGACGCCGAGCGGCTGACGCAGATTCCAGTTGTCGATGCCGCCGCCGATCTGGTCGGTGAAGTCAGTCTTCAGCAGGTTCGGAATGCCGCACGCGAATTCCACCACTTCGATACCGCGCACGACTTCGCCTTGCGCGTCGGTGAATACCTTGCCGTGTTCGCGTGTGATCAGCATCGCGAGTTCGTCGTGATGCTGGTTCAGCAGTTCCTTGAACTTGAACAGAATGCGGGCGCGCTTGATCGGCGCGGTTTCGCTCCACGCAGGAAACGCGGCCTTCGCTGCGCTGACCGCCGCATCGACTTCTTCAACCGATGCCAGCGCCACCGAAGCAGTCACCTTGCCAGTGGCCGGATTGAACACATCCTTGAAGCGGCCGCCTGTCGGCGCCACAACCGCACCGCCGATGTAGTGGCTCAACTGCTGCACCGACAACTGCGCCTGTTCGTTCACTGCATTCATGTCCTGACCTCGGGTTCGGGATTGACCACGGCAGATAGGAGGACCACGCCGGGTCGTAGGAAAAATTGACCCGCCAACTGTAATCGACGGCGCGGATCGTATTCCCGATACAGCGTAATAAAACCGCGCCTCACTGTGCTGTTTTGCAAACGTCAACTGTATTGGCCCAAGCCGCATTCAATTCATCGGCAACACGCGAATTCATTCACACGTTCGCTTAAATAAAAGCGGCCAAGTTGCATGGATCGGCATTCTTTTTCAGATCAATTTGCATTAATCCGTCGCCATTTTAAAAGTGTAAAAACGCGGGAAAACCCGCCTCCAGTTCCTTACTTTCAAGCCGTTGACGAAGCTAGGTGCTGAAAAAATCAGCACCTTCATAACGACACACGAGAGCCGAGGGCAACATGAAGATTCAAACGACCGACGGTACGTTGCGTACCAGCTTGATCGCGGCCTCGGTGGCCGCGGTCCTTTCTCTCAGTGCGTGCGGCGGGTCCGGCGCGCTGAGTTCAGGAACCGGCAGTCAAGGCGGCGGCGCACTGGCCGCAGGCTCGGGCACCACCGGTTCGACTGCCAGCGCAGGCGGTTCATCGAGCGGGACGAGCGGCGGCACGGGGACGTCGTCCGGCGGCAATACGACAGGCAGTACGACGACACCCAACGCGCTGAGCCAGACCGTAGGCAATTCCGGCAATGTCGTCACTGACGCGGGCAACACCGTTTCCGGCGTCGGCACCGTGATCGGCTCGCAGACCTTGCCGGTCAGCGACGCACAAACCACCCAGGCCGCTGGCGGCATCGTCCAGAACGTGGGAGGCAGCGTCGCGACGCTCGGCAACGGCATCTCCGCCGGGCTGGGACAACTCGGCACCGGCACGGACGGAGTCGGCACCACCGCCGCCAGCGTAGGCGGCGCTGTCGACTACGCCGGCAAAGCGGTAAGCAACGCGGGTACGCTGGTCGGCAGCCTCGGCAGCGGCGCGCTCGCGCCGCTCGCGACCGTCACCACGCCCGTGGGCGGCGCCGTCGATGCGCTCGGCGGCACGGTGTCCAACCTCGGCACCTCGCTCAGCAGCGCGGTCACCACCGGCCCGGTTCAGCAGGTCACCAGCAGCGTGAGTTCAGCGGTCGCTCCAATCGAATCCGTGCTGGTGCAGACGACGCAAACTGTCGGCACGACCACGGGTCTCGGCGCGCCGGTCAACGGCGTGCTGGCCACGGTCGGCGGCACGCTCGACAAGACCGGCGCGCTGCTCGCGACCAGCGGCGGCAATCCGGTCACGGCAGGACTAGGGAGCGTCGTCGCCGATACGGGCAAGACGGTGGCATCGACGGGCGGCCTGCTGACGGGCGGCAGCAGCAACGGCATCGCCAGCACGCTGTCGGGCATCACAGCGGCAACCGGCTCGACGAGCGGCACCAACCCGGTCGCCGCACTGACTTCGACGGTAACCGGCTCGCTCAGCGGCGCAACCGGCGGCGGCAGCAACGCACTGACCTCGCCGATCACCGGCCTCGTCTCATCCGTGACGGGCACCCTTGGCAGCGTAACGACACCGGCCGGCTCGACTTCGTCGGGCAAGAGCACGAGTTCGTCGGCGAGCGTCACGGCGACGGCGGGTCTTTCGGCGACCACAACCAGCACGACCAGTGCAGTCGGCGGCTTGCTCTCGCCTGTCACGGGCGCGGTGGGCGGACTGGTAGGTGGGCTCGGCAAGAAGTGACCCGGTGCTGAATGAAGCTTGCGAAGTAAAGCGGCGTGAACGGGGTTTCACGCCGCTTCAAAACCCGCCCACGCCACGCGTTACCAGCGCATAGGGGCCGCT
This sequence comes from Paraburkholderia fungorum, assembly GCF_900099835.1. NCBI lineage: Bacteria > Pseudomonadati > Pseudomonadota > Betaproteobacteria > Burkholderiales > Burkholderiaceae > Paraburkholderia > Paraburkholderia fungorum. Next base: position 827,919 of record NZ_FNKP01000002.1, on the reverse strand, counting down.
GGTCAACTGCTCCCGCAGGAACTCGATACACACCTGAATCTTCGCCGACGACGACAGCCGCTCCGCCGTGACCGCCCACACATCGGCGGATTGCTGGTAGTCCGGCAGCACGCGCACGAGTTCGCCCGCGCGCAGGCTTTCGGCGACGTCCCAGATCGACACCATCACGATCCCGTAACCGTCTCGCGCCCATTGCACGACGATATCGCTGAGATTCGACGCGACCGTACCTGTCACTTTGACGCTCTTCTCTCCGTTGGGTCCGGCGAGCCGCCAGACGCCGAAGCGGTCGTCGCGTCCGCGAAACACGAGGCAGTCGTGCTGCGCCAGCTCACCGGGATCGAGCGGCATGCCGCGCCTTTCCAGATACGCCGGCGACGCGCACAGAATGCGCGCGCTCTCCACCATCCTGTGTGCGATCAGATGCGGCTCGTGCACTTCGCCCACACGTACGTCGATGTCGAAATTCTCACCGACCAGATCCGCGCGACGGTCCAGCAACTCGAGCCACAGCTCCAGATTCGGATGACGCTCGCGCAGCATCGCGAGAATCGGCGACACATGTTTGCGGCCAAGCCGCAAGCTCGTGCTGATACGCAGCAGGCCGCGCAATTCGGTGCGGCGATCGGCGAATGCGTCGGCCATGCCTTGCACGTCGTCGAGTATTTTCTGCGCCCACTGCAAAGCGGCTTCGCCGTCGCTCGTCACGCTGACGCGCCGCGTGGTCCGCTGAAACAGTTTCACGCCGAGACTCGCCTCCAGCATCGCGATGCGCTTGCTCACATGCGAAGGCGACAAACCCATTTCCGTCGATGCCGCGATAAAGCTTCCCCGCCGGGCGATGTTGCAGAACAACTGGAGATCGCGCAGGAAAGATTCATTATTGGCTGTGAGCGCATTCTGATTTTCCATCGGGGCGCATTGTGTCGGTGCAGAAGCACATTACCCTAGCCGTAACGAATCGATCGGGCAAGCAAAGCAGGCCGGACGCAATATTCCGGATACCCAATCAATGGTTAACCCTGTGCTGCATCCCGGCTCACCGTTGAATGCCGCACTGCGGCAAACCCGCTGGACAGGAAACCTGGGCCACATGTCCCGGAAAGTCCTGGCTTGCATTGTTGTGCTTTCAGGACGCCCAATGAGTCAGCCATAGAAGCTGATAAAAAACACTTCCGCTCAGGAGACGATATGGAAACGAATGCATCGCCGGACGCGCACGCACATCGCTCGCAGGCTCGCAAAGCGACCGCCAGCGGCTGGATTGGCTCGGCGCTCGAGTACTACGATTTCTTCATCTACGCGCAGGCCGCCGCACTAATCTTTCCCCAACTGTTCTTTCCCTCGGGCAACCCGAAGATCGCGATCGTCGCGTCGCTCGCCACTTACGGCGTGGGTTACGTCGCCCGGCCGATCGGCGCACTGGTTCTCGGGCATTGGGGCGACACGCACGGCCGCAAGAACGTCCTGCTGGTCTGCATGTTCCTGATGGGCTTCTCGACGATGGCAGTCGGCTTTCTGCCGACATATCACAGCGTCGGCATGCTCGCACCGGCGATGCTGGTCGTGCTTCGTCTGATTCAGGGTTTTGCGGTGGCCGGTGAAATCTCGGGCGCCAGCTCGATGATCCTCGAACACGCGCCCTTCGGACGACGCGGCTACTACGCCAGTTTCACGTTGCAAGGCGTGCAGGCCGGCCAGATTCTCGCCGCCGCCGTGTTCCTGCCGCTCGCCTACTACATGGACGAAAGCTCGTTCAATTCGTGGGGCTGGCGCATTCCGTTCCTGCTGAGTTCGGTCGTGCTGATCGCCGGTTACATCATCCGCCGCGAAGTGGAAGAAACGCCCGCGTTCGCCAAGGAAGACGCAAGCGGCGGCGTGCCGAAGTCGCCGATTGTCGAAGCGTTCCGTTACAACTGGGGCGACATGATTCGCGTGGTGCTCTGCTCGCTGATGAACGTGATCCCCGTGGTCGCCACCATATTCGGCGCGGCCTATGCGGTGCAGGCGTCGTACGGCATCGGCTTTTCGAAGAGCGTGTATCTGTGGATTCCGGTGGTCGGCAACATCGTCGCCGTGCTGGTGATTCCTTATGTGGGCAATCTGTCGGACCGGATCGGCCGCCGCCTGCCGATCATCGTCGGCGCGCTCGGCGCGGGTCTGCTCTCGTTCGGTTACCTATACGCGATCAGCATCCATAACGTGCCGCTCGCGATGGTGATGTCGATCCTCATGTGGGGCGTCATCTATCAGGGCTATAACGCGACCTTCCCAAGCTTCTACCCGGAGCTGTTCCCGACCCGCTCGCGCGTCTCCGCGATGGCGATCGGCCAGAACATCGGCACCACGATTACCGCGCTTCTGCCCGCCCTCTTTGCTTATGTCGCGCCGCCGGGATCGAACAACGTGCCGCTCACCATCGGCGCGATTACGTTCGGCATCTGCGTGATATCGGCGGTGACGGCATGGACCGCGCGAGAAAACTTCCGCGTCAAACTGAGCGATCTCGGCGAGCCCAACGCGGTTCCTATCGACAAGCACAGCTACGATGCATTGCGCGCGGAAACCATGGCCGAAGCGAAGAAAGCACTCGCCTGAAGTTTAGGTACTGCTGCTCAACCGCAAGCTCACTGTGCCGCCTGCCCGGCGGCCTGAAGGAACTGCTCCATGAACCGAACCCGGATCGCCGTGGCCGGCGCGGGCTATATCGGCCGCGCTCATATGGCCGTCGCGCAGCAAAGCGAGACCTGCACACTGTCGGCCATTGTCGACCCGTCGTCGGCGGCGGCCGCGCTGGCTGCCGAGGCCGGCGTTCCGCTTTACCGTACGCTCGATGAACTGCTCGAACGGGATCGTCCTGATGGCGTCATTCTCGCCACGCCGAACCAGTTGCATGTGGAGCATGCGCAGGTTTGTCTCGCGGCCGGCATGCCGACGCTGCTCGAAAAACCGATAGCGTCGACGGTCGAAGAGGCCGAAACGCTCGTCGCGGAAGTCGAGCGCTGCGGTGTGCCGTTGCTGATCGGCCATCACCGCGCGCATAGCCCGATCATGGCGCGGGCGCGGCAATTGATCGACGAAGGCAGGCTCGGCAAACTGGTCGCGGTGATGGGCAGCGCGGTTTTTTTCAAACCGGATGAGTACTTCTCGGGCGCCGAATGGCGACGCAAGGCCGGCGGCGGCCCGATTCTGCTGAACATGATTCACGAGGTGCACAACCTGCGTATGTTGTGCGGCGATATCGTCGCCGTGCAGGCGTTTTCATCGCATGCGACGCGCGGCTTTCCGGTCGAAGATACGGTAGCGATCAACCTGCGTTTCGCGAACGGCGCGCTAGGCAGTTTCATGCTGTCGGACACGGCTGCAAGTGCGCGCAGTTGGGAACAGACATCGCAGGAAAACAAGGCTTATCCGTCGTATCCGGATGAAGATTGTTACGTGATTGCAGGGACATTCGGCTCGCTCGCCGTGCCGACCATGCGCCTGAAGACGTATGGCAAAGCGGAAGACCGCTCGTGGTGGAAGCCGTTCGACGTGAGTGTCGCCGACATGACGCGCGACGATCCATTGAAGCTTCAACTGGAGCATTTCGGGCGAGTGGTTCGCGGCGAGACTGCGCCGCTAGTCAGCGCTCGCGACGGCTTGCAGAATCTGCGGATTACCGAGGCAATCGTGCACGCGGCCAATGCGGGAGTGGTTGTCGATACCGCACCCGAAGTTGCGGTGAACTCCGCGGCGAACCCAGCAGTGAACTCCGCCGCGCATTCCGCTGTCCATTAACGCAGTGCGGCTCGCGCCGCCGATTTCACTCTTCCGGGACACTCGATGAAAACATTCGTGATGCTGCACGGCATCAACCACAATATGTTCGGCAAGCGCGATCCCGCGCAATACGGCACGGTAACGCTCGCTGAAATCGACAGCAAACTTCATGCACTGGGCAAGGAACTGGGCGTGCGGGTCGAGAGCTTTCAGACCAATAGCGAAGCCGGGATGTGCGAACGTATTCACCAGGCATTCACCGATAACGCCGACGGCGTGCTGATCAACGCCGGTGCATGGACCCACTACAGCTACGGCATTCGCGACGCACTCGCCATTCTGACAGTGCCGGTAGTGGAGATTCACATGTCCAACATTCACGCGCGTGAAGCGTTCCGGCATGTGTCAGTGTTCGCGGAAATCGTCAAGGGACAGATTTGCGGCTTCGGCGTGGACAGTTATCTATTGGGATTGCGGGCGGCGGTGTCTGCGGCAGGATAAGCAATCGCCGGATAGTTAGCGCCATTGGTCGGTCAGTTCGTTGGCCAGCACCATCTTCTCGCGAATCACGTCGACCAGCGCGGCATCGAGACCGCCCTGGCTCTTCAGGAATTTAAGCGCGGCGGAATGCACGGCGCGCATCGAGCGTCCATCGATTCCGGCAATACGCGACGCGCTGCGGCGCGTCTCTTCAACCAGGTCGCGCGCGTTGCCGAAGTCCGGCGACAAACCGCTCTGCGCGTGAAATCCGGCGCGCAAACCGGCCGCGTAGTCGCGCGACTGCCCCAACCTGTCGATATCGACCAGCAGATCGACGCCCTCCGCCATCCGCAGCGCGCACAGCGTCCACAACGCGACAAACGCGCGATAGGCGTTATTGCCTTCCGCGGTGCGCGCGTATTGCTCGCACGCCATCGCGTAGGCGTCGTCCGTCATCGACGACGACGGCGGCAAGCTCACGCTACACGCCTCGACAACCTGCCGCACAAGCGGGTCCGACAGATTCAACCCGAGCACGCGAAACGGCGCGGCGACAAAAAACGGATTGCCCCACTGCTGACTGAGCAGCCAGCCCGACGCAAACTGCGACGCCGGATTTCTCAACACGCCAACATGCATCGCATCGGGAAACGCGCCTTTGAGCCAGGGCAACCGCCCTGACGAACGGCAAAACTTGAAGACCGGCACGCTGCTCTGCTCGACCGTGCGCGCGCACAAGTTACGCAGATACGCCTGCAACACCGGGAAATCCGCATCCGGTTCACGCGAGAAGCGATCAATGCTGAAGCGCTTGCGATAGCCAGTCACACCACGCGCGCCATCCTGAAGAAACGGGCGATATTCGTCGAAATACGGCGCGTCGAGCGGCGGGTGTCCTGACGTAAGCGTGGGACGCGACGCGGCGACGTCGGCCGGGCTCAAGTCGGCGAGAACATTGCTGAGCGGCTCATAGAAACCGGTCGCCCCCTCCAGCTCACGCAGACGCGACCATACCCACGTTCCGGCACTGCGCCAACCTGTATGCAGAAATACTGCCTGTTTCACGGCACTTTTTTGCGTGGCATGATCGGCGGAGTTTGCCGGATCGTTAGCGGAGTTGGGCAACGACATGGGACTTCTCTTCAAATGGAAATGACAACGAGTCGATGGAAAGCATTAGCCGCCAAGCGACGCTCGAGAAGCGCGTACTTTAGCGAACCAGGCTGTCGGCTGCGTTACGGAAACAATACTTTACCTTGCGATACCCGCGCGCAATCGCGAATGCGCACACGGTAAGCATGGAACAGCTCGCGCAAAGCCATTATGCTGCCAGATTCCGCACTCGAAAATTGCTGACATGAACGATTCGGCCGATATCCGCTTTCTGTTGACCATCCGCGAAAGTGGCAGCCTGATCGCCGCAGCACGCAAGCTGGGACTCTCGCCCTCTGCGATCACACAACGCCTGCAGCAACTCGAAAAGAAACTCGGCGCGCAACTGGTGAACCGCACCGCTCGCCGCCTGCAATTTACCGAGGAAGGCGTGCTGCTGTGCGAACGCGGCGCCGAACTCATCGAGCAGTTCGACTCGCTGTTCGACGACTTGCAGATGCGCCGCAACGGCCTGGTCGGCACGCTGAAAATCAACGCACCGCTAGGGTTCGGGCGACGCCATCTCGCGCCCGCGATCGGCGAGTTCCAGCAGCAGAACCCGGATATCGACATTTCGCTCACGCTGTCCGATCAGCCATTGACCGACACGATGGACCGCTTCGATATCGTCGTGCATATCGGCGAGTTGCCGCTGTCGAATCGTGTCGGCTACGCAATCGCACCAAATGCGCGCTTCGTCTGCGCAGCGCCCGGTCTGGTCAAACGCCTGGGCATGCCGGAATCGCCGGATGAATTGGGCAGGCTGCCGTGCATCGTGCTGCGCGAGAACAACGAAGATGTGACGCTATGGCAGTTCAGCAAGGGGCGCACCCGCCGCAGCGTACGCGTTTCCGCTCACCTGAGTTGCAACGACGGCGACGTGATCCGTCAATGGGCCTGCGAAGGGCGCGGCGTGATTCTGCGTTCCGAATGGGACGTCGCCGACGACATCGCCCGGGGTAAGCTCGTACGTTTGCTGCCTGGATGGAAAGCGCCCGACGCCAACGTGATGGCGCTTACGCACCAGAGAGCGGGCTTGCCCGCGCGGACCCGTCATTTCATGCAGTTTCTGCAGAGCCGCTTCAAGCCGGTTCCTCCGTGGAGACGATAAAGCCAGCAATACGCCAACACCGTCATTCAGTTTGACTGAATCTATGAGTTAGCCACTGTGAACTTCATTCCGCGGATCGAACTTTATAATGGGTTCACTGTTCACAGCCGGTCAAAGTGAAATAGCCGTCATGACTTCCACCTTGTACCCCAAAGCCGTTCTGTTCGACCTTCTGACCGCCCTGCTCGATTCCTGGACTTCGTGGAATCACGCAGCAGGGTCCGAAGAATCGGGCCGCGCATGGCGAGCCGCCTATTTGCGTCTGACATATGGCTGCGGTCGCTACATTCCATATGAACAACTGGTTCGCGACGCGGCCACGGAAGTAGGACTGCCCGAATCTGCGGCACTCGCGCTCGAAGCTGACTGGCGGAAACTCACGCCATGGCAAGGTGCTACCGATGCATTACAGGCGCTCGCGCCACACTGCAAACTCGCGGTCGTCACCAACTGCTCGACGCGGTTAGGTTCGCAGGCGGCGAACATTTTCCCTGTCAGTTGGGATGCGATCGTGACGGCCGAAGAAGCGGGCGTCTATAAACCGGACCCGCAACCGTACCGTCTCGCACTCGACAAACTCGGTGTAGAAGCGCACGAAGCCGCTTTCGTCGCCGGTTCCAGTTATGACATGTTCGGTACCGCTGCGGTCGGCTTGCGCACATACTGGCACAACCACGTCGGCTTGCCGCTCGTCGCGGGCGCGCAAGCCCCGGAGATCGAGGCGCCTACGCTCGACCAGCTGCTCCCGTGGCTCAGCCGCTTCGGCGGCCTGTGAGTCCAAAACCACCTTATTTCCCGGTGAAAGCATGAAACTCGAACAGATCGAAACTCCCGCCGCGTTGATCGACGTCGCGCGGATGCAGAAGAACATCGCACGAATGCAGGCGCAGATGAACACGCTGGGCGTCGCGTTTCGTCCGCATGTGAAAACCACCAAATGTATCGACGTGGTGCGCGCACAGATCGCGGCTGGCGCACGCGGCATTACGGTGTCGACGCTGAAGGAAGCGGAGGCGTTTTTCGCAGCAGGCATCCGCGACATTCTGTACGCGGTCAGCATGGTGCCCGCGAGGTTGCCGAGAGCGTTCGCGCTGCGCCGCCAGGGCTGCGACCTGAAACTGGTAGTGGACAACCCGACCGCCGCAGCGGCGATCGCGGCATTCGGCGACCAGCACGGCGAAACCTTCGAGGTATGGATCGAAGTGGACACGGACGGTCATCGCTCGGGCATCACGCCGGAACAGGACACGTTGCTCGAAGTCGGGCGGATTCTGCACGAGAACGGCGTCAAGCTGGGCGGCGTGATGACCCACGCCGGGTCGAGCTACGAATTGAACACGCCGGAGGCGCTCGCCGCGCTCGCCGAACAGGAACGCGCGGGCTGCGTACGCGCAGCGCAACGGTTGCGCGATGCGGGTATTCCGTGCCCCGTCGTCAGTGTCGGTTCGACGCCGACCGCGCTCGCCGCCGCGCAACTCGACGGCGTGACCGAAGTCCGCGCCGGCGTGTATGTGCTGTTCGATCTGGTCATGCACAACGTGGGTGTGTGTGCACTCGACGATATCGCGCTCAGCGTGCTCGCCACCGTGATCGGGCATCAGGCGGAAAAAGGCTGGGCGATTCTCGACGCGGGCTGGATGGCGATGAGCCGCGATCGCGGCACGTCGAAGCAGGCGCACGATTTCGGCTACGGGCAGCCGTGTCTGCTGAACGGCACGCTGCTTCCCGGCTACGTGGTGAGCGGCGCGAACCAGGAGCACGGCATTCTTTCGTCAACGGGGGACGGTTCGCAAGCGGACGAAACTCCCGACATTACCCAGCGCTTTCCAATCGGTATGAAGCTGCGCATTCTGCCGAATCATGCGTGCGCGACGGGCGCCCAGTTTCCCGAATATCACGCGGTTTCGCCCGATGGAAGCAGCGTCGAATGGCAACGTTTTCACGGCTGGTAAGCCGCAACGCCGCTTTAGCCTGGACTCACTCGTCCTCTTCGCCAAGACCGGCCAGCAGATCGTCCACCGCGCGATAGACGCGCTCGACGATCTCCGGTCCGACCTTGCGCTCCAACTCCCGATAGTGCGCTTCGAGGTCTTTCGAAATCACGCGCACCAGTTCCACGCTGGTGTCTGTCAGCGACACCAGCACACGGCGCTGATCTTCCGCGAAACGCTCCTTCGTCACCAGTTCCATGCTCTCCATGCGCGCGAGCACGCCGGCCATGCTTGGGCTCGAAATCGTACAGATATCGGAGATGTGACGCGGCTCCATCGGCCCATGTTCGTTGAGCGCGCGAATCACGCGCCATTGCTGTTCGGTGAGTCCATGCGCGGTAATCAGCGGACGAAACCGCTCCATCATTTTTTCTCTGGCTCGCAACAGCAGCATGGGCAGATTGCGATGCAAAACTCGTGTGGACGCAGCGGACATAGTGGCAGAAGAATAAAAACTACCGTCGAAATTTAAGGGAAAACCCGCGATCAGCCGACGGCCTATTGACCGTGAATCATATCAAGCGCAATACTACTAACATGTTAGTGTTTTCGCAGGATTTTTTCCGGCTTTTTTCGCGATCCTTTACAGAAAGGCGGCTCATCGATGTTTGCACTTGCCAATCATCTGCTGCATCCCGAAGGCGAAGCGCTGCCCCGCGACGTAGATGCCAGTACTCTCGCGGCGCTGCTGCGTAGCGGCCTCGCCTGTCGCGCGCCTGTTAGCGGCGCGGTGTACGGCACCCTGCTAAACGACCGTGCCGCGCTGCAGGCATTGGGCGACGCGATGCACGCCGCGCCGTACAAAGCACCCCCGAAAGCACCCGTTCTTTATCTGAAGCCGCGTAACACGTTTGCAGGGCATCGCGCGCGCGTCGTCGTGCCGGATAACGAATTGGGCGTGGAAGTCGGTGCTTCGCTGGGGATCGTGATTGGCCGCACGGCAACACGTATCGCCGCAAATCGCGCGGCTGAATATATCGCCGGTTATACGCTGGTCGGCGACCTCAGCGTCCCGCATGCGAGCGTCTATCGGCCCTCCGTGAGGTTTCGCGCGCGCGACGGTTTTTGTGCAATCGGGCCTGCGGTGGTGGCAGCGCGTCACGTTGCAACGCCGGATCATCTGGCGATCAAGGTCTCGCTCAACGGTGTGGAGATTTTTTCGGCGAACACAGCGTCGGCGGTACGCAACGTCGCGCAATTGCTCGCGGATGTCACCGACTTCATGACCCTCAGCGCAGGCGATGTGCTCACATTAGGCGTGCCGCACGGTTCGCCGCCCGCGCATATCGGCGACACGGCCACGTTGTCGATTGAAGGCTTGCCACCGCTCACTGTCTCGTTTGTCGCCGCACAGGAATACGCTGGAGAACTGTCATGATGCGCGGCCGCGTTGCCTATGCAGGCGCGATTCACGAAGCCCATCCGCACGCACAGGGCGTGCTCCTCGCCGATGGCCGCGTGCGTCGCGAAGATGAAGTGGTGTGGCTCGCACCCATCGAAGTCGGCACGATCTTCGCACTCGGTCTGAACTACGCCGAACATGCGAAGGAATTGCAGTTCGGCAAGCAGGAAGAACCTCTCGTTTTTCTCAAAGGGCCGGGCACAGTAATCGGTCATCGCGGTTTCACACGCCGCCCCGCAGACGTCACGTTCATGCACTACGAGTGCGAACTCGCCGTCGTGATCGGCCAGACCGCACGCAACGTAAAGCGCGAAAACGCGATGCAGCACGTGGCCGGCTACATGATCGCGAACGACTACGCGATCCGCGACTACCTGGAAAACTACTATCGCCCCAATCTTCGCGTGAAGAATCGCGACGGCGGCACAGTACTCGGCCCCTGGTTCGTCGACGCGGCCGATATCGAAGACGTCAATCAACTGGAATTGCGCACCTTTGTGAACGGCACGCAGCAACAGCACGGCAACACGCGCGACCTCGTCACGGATATCCCCTCGCTGGTCGAATATCTGAGCGGCTTCATGACACTCGCGCCCGGCGACGTGATCCTGACCGGCACGCCTGAAGGCGTCGTCAATGTGAATGCGGGCGACGAAGTGATCTGCGAAATCGACGGTCTTGGCCGTCTCGTGAACACGATTGCGTCGGACGCCGACTTTGGCCGTACGTAATCCGTCATCGATAGAGCTATAAAAGGACATCGCAATGCGAATCGAGCATCTGATCAACGGCGAGACCTGCGCCGCGAAAGACTACTTCGAGACGGTCAATCCCGCCACGCAGGAAGTGCTGGCCGAAGTTGCGCGCGGTGGTGCGCAGGAGATCGACTCAGCCGTGCGCGCGGCGAAAAACGCATTTCCCGCATGGGCCGCGAAGCCCGCTGCGGAGCGCGCGAAACTGGTGCGCAAACTCGGCGAGTTGATCGCGAAGAACGTGCCCGATATTTCGGAGACCGAGACAAAAGACACCGGCCAAACAATCTCGCAAACGCGCAAGCAACTCGTACCGCGCGCCGCCGACAACTTCAGCTATTTCGCCGAGATGTGCACGCGCGTCGACGGCCATACGTATCCGACCGATACGCATCTGAACTACACGCTGTTTCATCCGGTCGGCGTGTGCGCGCTGATTTCGCCATGGAACGTGCCGTTCATGACGGCTACGTGGAAGGTCGCGCCCTGCCTGGCATTCGGCAACACGGCCGTGCTGAAGATGAGCGAACTGTCGCCGCTCACCGCGTCGATGCTCGGGCAACTCGCGCTCGAAGCCGGCATTCCTGCGGGCGTGCTGAACGTCGTGCACGGCTTCGGCAAGGAGACCGGCGAACCGCTGGTCGCGCATCCCGATGTGCACGCGGTGTCGTTCACCGGATCGACGGCGACCGGCAACCGTATCGTGCAAACCGCGGGGCTGAAAAAGTTTTCGATGGAACTCGGCGGCAAATCGCCGTTCGTGATTTTCGACGACGCCGATTTCGAACGTGCGCTCGACGCCGCCGTATTCATGATCTTCTCGAACAACGGCGAACGCTGTACGGCAGGTTCGCGCATTCTGGTTCAACGCTCGATTTACACGCGTTTTGCCGAGCGTTTCATCGAACGTGCAAAGCGTTTGACCGTAGGCGATCCGCTCGCGGACAGCACCATCGTCGGGCCGATGATCAGTCAGGCGCATCTCGCGAAAGTCCGCAGCTATATCGAACTGGGTCCGAAAGAAGGCGCGACGCTCGCGTGCGGCGGCCTCGATACGCCCGACCTGCCCGACGCGATGCGCAAAGGCAACTTCGTGATGCCGACCGTCTTCGTCGATGTCGACAATCGCATGCGCATCGCCCAGGAAGAAATTTTTGGACCCGTCGCGTGCCTGATTCCATTCGACGACGAAGCCGAAGCGATCCGGCTTGCCAATGACATTTCGTACGGCTTGTCGAGTTATATCTGGACCGAGAACACCGGCCGCGCGCATCGTGTTGCGGCGGCCGTCGAAGCAGGCATGTGCTTCGTGAACAGCCAGAACGTGCGCGATCTGCGTCAGCCGTTTGGCGGCACGAAGGCATCCGGCGTGGGCCGCGAAGGCGGAACGTGGAGCTACGAAGTATTTCTCGAACCAAAAAACGTGTGCGTGTCGCTCGGATCGCATCAAATTCCGCGCTGGGGCGTTTAATGTAGTCAACGCGTCAAAAGCATAGCGGCGCATGAGATGCCGCGCGCAAATACGACGCGCCCGGCCAAAGCAACACCGAACTGGAGACCGCGATGGGCAAGCTCGCGCTGGCAGCAAAAGTCACTCACGTACCGTCGCTGTATCTATCGGAACTCGACGGCCCGCATAAAGGTTGCCGTCAGCCCGCCATCGACGGTCATCATGAAATCGGCCGGCGTTGCCGCGAACTGGGCGTGGATACGATCGTCGTGTTCGACGTGCACTGGCTCGTCAATAGCGAATACCACATCAATTGCGCACCGGATTTCGAAGGCGTCTACACGAGCAATGAGTTGCCGCATTTCATCAGGAACATGCCGTACTCGTACCCCGGCAACGTCGAACTCGGCAATCTGATCGCGGAAGTCGCCAACGAAATGGGCGTAAAAAGCCGCGCGCATAGCGAGACCACGCTCGGGCTCGAGTACGGCACGCTGGTGCCGATGCGTTATATGAACAGCGACCGGCGTTTTAAAGCGGTGTCGGTATCGGGCTGGTGCATGTGGCACGACCTCGCCACCAGCGCCCGCTTCGGCCTCGCGGTTCGCAAGGCGATCGAGGAACGTTACGACGGCACCGTCGCGATTCTGGCAAGCGGCTCGCTGAGCCATCATTTCGCGAACAACGGCACCGCCGAGCAATTCATGCACAAGGTATGGAATCCGTTTCTCGAACAGATGGACCGCAGCGTGGTCGAGTTATGGAAAGCCGGCGACTGGACAAGCTTCTGCGACATGCTGCCGCTTTATAACGAGAAATGTTGGGGCGAAGGCGGCATGCACGACACCGCCATGTTGCTCGGCGCGCTGGGTTGGGACCGCTACGACGGCAAGGTTGAAGTCGTCACACCGTATTTCGGCAGTTCGGGTACCGGGCAGATCAATGCGATCTTCCCGGTTACGCCGCTGCCCGTCTGATTTCGAAGGAGCTTACCGTGCCGCATCTCACGCTCGAATACAGCGCCAATCTCGCCGATGAGAAAAGCATCGGCCAGCTGTGCAACACGCTCGCGCAATGTCTGGCTGCCCAACGCGATGGCGAACAGCGCGTCTATCCGCTGGGCGGCATCCGCGTGCGCGCATTGCGTTGCGACCAGTACTACATCGCCGACGGCCGCCCCGACGCCGCGTTTCTGCACGCGAATCTGAAGATCGGCGCAGGCCGCTCCGGGGCCGTAAAAAAGGCTACCGGCGACGCGCTATTCGCGCTGATCAAACAGCACTTCGCCGCCGAATTCGAACAGCACGGGTTGGCGTTATCGCTGGAAATCGGCGAATTCAGCGAAGCCGGTTCGTGGAAGCACAACAACCTGCATGCACGTTTCAAAACCTGATCCGCCTGACGAGGCGCTACGTTAGCGCCGCGTCGCAAGGAGAAACCATCATGCTAGATGAACAGACCATCCGCGAACTCGCCGCGCAACTCGATCACGCCGAGAAAACCCGCACGCAATTGCGCCACTTCTCAGCGCAATATCCGCAGATGACCATCGAAGACGGTTACGCGATCCAGCGCGAGTGGGTCAGGCTGAAGCTGGCCGAAGGCCACGTAATCAAAGGCCGCAAGATCGGCCTCACGTCGCGCGCGATGCAGCGCTCGTCGCAGATCGACGAACCCGACTACGCGCCGCTGCTCGACAGCATGTTTATCGAAAACGGCCAGGATATTCGCGCGGACCGCTTCATTGCGCCGCGCGTGGAAGTCGAACTCGCGTTCGTGCTGAACAAGCCGCTGAAAGGCCCAGGCGTCACGTTGTTCGACGTGCTCGATGCAACCGCTTACGTCACGCCCGCCGTGGAGATCATCGACGCGCGCATCGAGCAGTTCGACCGCGAAACCCGTGCGCCGCGCAAGGTCTACGACACGATCTCGGACTTCGCCGCGAATGCGGGCATCGTGCTCGGCGGGCGTCCGGTGCGTCCGCTCGATGTCGATCTGCGCTGGGTCGGCGCGCTGCTCTATAAAAACGGCGCGGTCGAGGAAAGCGGTCTCGCAGCGGCAGTATTGAATCACCCGGCAACCGGCGTGGCGTGGCTCGCCAACAAGATCGCGCCCTACGATGAGATGCTGAACGCGAACGACGTGATCCTGAGCGGATCCTTCACGAGTCCGATCCCCGCACGTGCAGGCGACACATTCCATGTCGACTATGGCCCGCTCGGCGGCATCGGCCTGAATTTCATCTGAATTCGTAACCGCATACAACCCGACTGGATCGACATGTCCCTTCCGCAAAACCCATTCAAGCGCGCGCTGGCCTCGGGCCAACCGCAATTCGGCCTATGGGCCGCGCTCGCCGACGCGTACGTGACCGAGTTGCTCGCCACCGCCGGTTTCGACTGGCTGCTGATCGACAACGAGCACGCGCCGAACGACGTCCGCAGCACGCTCGCGCAGTTGCAGGCGGTCGCCGCCTATGCGTCACATCCGGTGGTGCGTCCGGTGCGCAGCGACGCGGCGCTGATCAAGCAGCTGCTCGATATCGGCGCGCAAACGCTGCTCCTGCCAATGATCGATACCGCCGACCAGGCCGCCGACGCAGTCGCCGCCACACGTTATCCGCCGCAAGGCATTCGAGGTGTGGGCAGCGGCCTGGCGCGCGCATCGCGCTGGAATCGCGTACCCGATTATCTGACCACCGCCGCCGAAGAGTTGTGCGTGCTGGTGCAGGTGGAATCGGTACAAGGCATGGAGAATCTGCGGGCCATCGCCGCAGTGGACGGCGTAGACGGCGTGTTCTTCGGCCCATCGGACCTGAGTGCGTCGATGGGCCTGCTAGGCAAGCCGGGCGACGCGAGCGTGCGCGAAGCAATCCGCAACGGCATCGCGATAACGCGCGACGCAGGCAAAGCGGCTGGCGTGCTCGCCGCCGACCCCGCGATTGCCGCCGAGTATCTTGCGGCCGGCGCGACCTTTGTCGCGGTCGGCTCGGACACGGGTCTGCTGAGCCGTGCGGCCGCGGACCTCGCGTCGTCGTACAAGAAAACCGCGGCGAGCGCGGCGCCGGTTAAAGGTGGCTACTGATAGGCGTTAGCTTGTTCATCGACAGACGAAAGCCTGCGGCAACCCCCCCTACTCGCCCGCAGGCCAAGGCAAGCCCCTCGCCGACCAGTCCAGCTCCACGCCGATCACCGAGCGCTCGTTGGCGAACGGCACCGCCAGCGTCACCGCGATACACGGCCTGCCGCTTGCCAGCGACAGATACGGATTGCTGGTCACCGCCACGCCCGGCAGCAAAACCGCATTCCTGAAATACGGCCGATGATCCCAACGCGCATCGCGCGGATTTGCAACCGGTTGCAGCGACGCCCCGTCCCGGCTCCACGCCGGACCCGGCACTTCGTGACCGACCTGTCTGCCCGTATCGTCGAGAATGAAACAGCTGATGCAGCGATCGAACCTCGCCAGCGGTGCAAACGCCTCGTCCATCGCGACGCCCGCGAGCAACGCATCGGCGGCATCGCGCAACGCGACCCGGTACGGCTCCACTTCCGATTCGAACAACGCATACTGATGCGCGCGCCCCTGCGCGATCACGTCGAATGCATCGTCGATCTGCCGGTGCACCGACTCCGGCGGCGCAATCTGCGCAGCCGGCCGCCCGAGCAAATAGCCTTGCGCGAAATCCACATTCGATTCCACCGCGAGAATCAGCTCGTCGGTCGTCTCCACACCTTCGACCACCACCAGCATGCCCGCCTGATGCAGCAGCGACACGAGCTTCGGCAGGATCGGATGGCCGGTGCCGTGACTCGTCGCGCGGATCAGTTCGCCGTCGAGCTTCACAAGATCGGGGCGAATCCGCAGCAGCCGGTCGAGGTTCGACTGACCGGCGCCAAAGTCGTCGACGGCGATCAGGAAGCCATGCTCGCGATAAAGCGCCGCTGCCCGCGACATATCGTCGACACTGCCGCCGTGCGATTCGAGAATCTCCAGAATCACCCGCTCGGGTTCGAGCCCGGCTGCGCGCACGAGCTCGCTCAACTGATCGGCATAACCGGTTGCAATGAAAGTGGCCGGCAGAATATTCAGGAACAGCCACGCGTCGTTCGGCAGCGACTGGCTCGCGTTGCCCAGGTGCACGGTATGACTCGCGCGGTCGAGCGCACCCTCATCGCTGGACGGCTTCGGCGCGAACATCACCACGGGCGGCACCAGCGTGCCGTCGTCCTGCTCGCCGCGCAGCAGCGCCTCGAAACCCACCTGCTTCTGATGCGACAAACTGTAGAGCGGCTGGAAATGCGAAGTCAGGTAATAGTCTTCCCATTGATGCCGATGCCCTTCGCCGCGCCGCTCGTCGGCAAACAGGCGCTGCACGTCCGGCAGCATGCGGCGCTCGGCGCAGACACGGTTTCGTCCCGAATACTTGGCGCGCAGCAGCGCTTCGTCGGCACGGTCGAGCAGCACCATGATGCTTTCGCCACGCCGGTGCTGGGCCACGCCGAAGCTCGCGGTCAGATTGCCGTCGGGCCGTTCGATCGCGGCAATCGCGCCGCGCAGCCGCTCGGCCAGATCGAGCGCGCCGCTCAGGCCGTTGCGCAGCAGCACCGCGAATTCTTCTCCGCCGATCCGGCTCACGCTGTCGTCGGCGGAGGTCTGCTCCATCAGGACCTGGGCGACCTGGTACAGCGCGTGATCGCCGACCGCATGGCCGAAGCGGTCGTTCAGCGACTTGAAGTTGTCGATGTCGAGAAAGATCGCGCTGACCTGCGCGTCGCCGATGATCGTGTCGAGATGATGCTCGGCCTGTTTGACGAACGCGCGGCGGTTTTGCAGGCCGGTCAGCGGATCGGTCGCGGCGAGTTGCGCGAGCTGGCTTTCGAGCAGGAAGTGATTGCGCCGGAAGCGATAGAAGCCGAAGTGAAACACCGCCGAAGTCGGCACGCCGATCGCGATGATCCAGGTCCAGACGACCGTGTCGATGTCATGGGTCAGCGGCTCGTCGAACAGCAGCGCGAACGCCGACGCATAGAACAACGCGGTGCCGGTGAAAAAGTGCGCGGGCGTGAGCCACAGCGGCGCGGCGCAGACGGGGACCACCACCATCGCGGGCAGGAGCCACAGCAACGGCTGCTCGACGCCGCCGATGTTCAGCGCCATGCCGGCGACCAGCACCTGCATGTACGCGACGCCGATTGCGCCGAACAGCCATGTCGAGCGGGTGCTGGGAATCGCCAGCACGAGCAGCGCGAGGATCAGCGCGCAGGCCAGCCGGTAAGCCAGCGGTGTGGCTGGGCCGCTGACCAGGTTGCGCGCCCCGACCAGACAGAGGAACGCCACCACGGTAAATGCCATCGTCACCGTGGAAAGCGGCCGTTGATGTTCTAGCGAACGTCGATGAAAACGTTCCCGCAAACCTGGTTCGGGTAGGTGAGGCGTTGAGGTGGCAGGCATATTGATCGTTATCAGGCTGTCTCAGGCTGGTTCCAGTCACTCCGCCATTGGATAACGGCAAATGTCTGACGAATATTTATGCCTGTCGTGCAAAAAAGCGTAAGAAATTGCTCGTTAAGGCCGGTTACGCATTGCAGATTGCGCTGCGAGGCCGGAGTCGGCGCCCGTTCTGTCAGGCTGCCGCCATCACGCGATTGCGGCCCGACGCCTTGGCCGCGTAGAGCGCACCGTCGGCGCGGGCGCTGAGCTGGTCGAGCGATTCGTCGGGCCGGTACTGGTCGACGCCGACACTGAACGTGTATGCCAGTCCCAACGGCCGCGCGGACTGCGGAATCGCGGCGAGCCGCACGCGCAGACGGTCCATGACTGCGACCGCCTCGGCGGCGGTGGTCGCCGGGCACAGCACGCCGAACTCCTCGCCGCCGAGCCGGCCGAACACATCGCCGGCTCGCAGGTTGCGCGACACGAACGCCGCGAAATGCCTCAGCACCTGATCGCCCGCGGCATGTCCATGGGTATCGTTGACGGCCTTGAACGAATCGATGTCGATGATCGCCATCGTCACCGGCGAACGGGTTCTCAGCGACTCCTTCAGCAGGACGCCGCTTGCCGCCAGGAACGCGCGGCGTGACAGCACGCCGGTCAGGTCGTCGACATTCGCGAGCCGCTCCAGCCGCTCGGCCAGCCGGTCGTGCGCGAGCATCACCACGCCGATCGACAGACACGGCGGCGCCAGGATGCCAAGCGCGAGAAAAATGATGTTGGACGGCGAGACCTGCATCAGTCCGGTTTGCTCGATGATGCCGAAGCCGTACATCACGCCGCGCGACGCATGCCCCACGCATAGCAGCGCAGCCGCGATAGCGAGAAAATAGTAGCTGTAGCGCGGCCGGTTTGCGGGACGTCCGCGCCACATCAGCACGGCGAGCACCGCGTAAAGCGACGCGTGGAACGCCGACACCAGCGCGACGCGCGCGTTGAAATCCGGCGTGACGAAGGTCCACCACGCGATCCCCGCGAAGACGGCCACCAGCCCGGCATAGGCGGGCCAGAGCCGGAGGCGGCTCGCCTGAAAGCGCAGGCTGCCTTCGACCACCAGCAGCAACGAGACGGCCAGCAATTCGTTGGCGCCGACGAAGCTCAGCCACGGCGACGCACGGCCCTGCATCGCGAACGCGAGCAGTGCGACGATCGCCGCCGCGTTGGCCGAAATCCAGTAGCCGACGCCCGGAATCGCCGCCCGCCATAGCGAACCGAGCACCGCCATTGCCATGGCGCTCGACAAAACCGTGATCAGCAGAATACTGAGTGGATTGAGCATTACAGTTCAGTGAATCAAACGGCAAACGATTAGCGTGGCGTTTTTTGCATCACCCCGTCGCACGCTTAATGCATTGGTTTTAACCGTGATCGTGTCGTCATTGATTCACGACAACCCGTCACACTCCGTGGCGAACGTAAGCTTAACCGGCAAATCTGACTGCCCGCGCAAAAACAGCGACCGCCGCGAAAGCGGAAGATTATGAAAGAAAGTGGCCTCAGCCAATGCGCGCGGGTCTTGCCCAGTCACCGAAGCGTTGCATTTGCGACAAAACGGTTAAGCCGGATTCACAGTCCGGCTCACGTGTTAATCCCTATATTGCCGACGCTTATGCATGCCGTAAGTACAGCAGCAAGGGACGCGCGCGATTTGATCCGCAAAAATTACGTAATTACCCTGCATCCATTCCAATCCATTCTGCGTATCAACATACCAATGGGAAGTGGCAAAACGTTAATGTCTTAAGTAGACTTCTTCCGAAGTGTGCCGGACAGACTGGACATCCCGGTAAAAGTAACCTAGACGCGTGCAACGCGCGATTTCCCGACGCATTTATCTTCACCTGGCCGCAAGCGGTTTGGATGCAAACCGAAACGACGGCCGTCCCCTGGAAAATATGGTCCCAATTCTCGATTACCTGCTGGATCGTCAAGTCTCGCCTCAGTGGCGCGGAATGCTGACCGCATTGGCCACCGAGTTCGAAGCGCAGATCGGCCGCGACGAGTTGCGTCTGCTGATGCATCGGGTCGGCAGCCGTTTCGCGGCCGCGCATCCGCTGCCGGCCTGCGGGTCAACAGCCGAGCTTGCCAATGCGTTGAACCTGTACTGGCATGAGATGGATTGGGGCTACGTCAAACTCGTCGACGAAGCCGAATCGCTGCGCATCGTTCATTACTGCGCGCCGCTGCCGGCCTTCGGCGGTGCGGCGCTGGCCTGGACTCCGGCGTTTCTCGAGGGTGTGTATCAGACGTGGTTGAGTTCCTTGGGCGCGCAAGGGTTGTCGGTCGCGCAGACCAGCGCCTATGGCGAGGACACCGCGATCGAATTCCGTCTGGGCCGCCATCCGGCCTGAACGGTTGCGCGGAGTGCACGGGTTGCGCTGGCCGTCCAACCGGCAGCGCAGCGCATTCGTCAGGCATGACTCGTGCATTGGCGCTTGCGGTCCGGCGCCATTTGAACGTGGATGTCAGCGCGGACCGGTACGGTAGCTAAAGGCAGTGGCAGCAGCAGTCGATAAAGCAGGAGAGAACGCGCCGGACCGGACGCGTGACATACGCAAGGTGATACGTAGCACGTGGCACGCAGGACGTAACACACGGCACGTAACACAGCATCGAGTGCAGGGTGAGGTTGCAGTACGGGGTTGAGCGCCGCGAGAAAATTTAAGGATCGGGGCAAGGCAAGTCATGAACAAGACGGCGGCATTATGAGTTCATCGAGCGACATCGAAAAATTATTCGATCATTTTGGCGGCGACGCCAACGCGTATCAGGAGATCGGCCGCGAGAACGATGCGCGCACCGCGCGCACGCGTTGGCCGTTGCTGGTCACGCTGGATCTCACGCAGCCGACGATTCCCGAAATCGGCCAACGTCGCGAGGCGAGACCGCAGCAGCCGGTCGCCCCGGCGCCGGCTATCGATCGCGAGGACACGACGCCGAAAGACGTCGCGTCGGTCACGCGCGCCAAAGCGCCGCTGTTCACGCGATCGCATCGGCGGGACATTCCGCCGGTCGCCATTACCGCACCCCAGCCTGCCGCGCCGAGCGGCGCGTCGCGCTTCGGCGCGCTGGGCAGTCACGAGGAAAGCGCACCCGCTGTGGCAATGAACGATCCGGTGGTCGCACGGCCTGCTGTCGCGGCGCAGGTGCCGCCTGTTGTGCCTGTTGTGCCTGCTCCGTTCGTTGCGCCTTTTGCACCGATCGCTGCGGCTGCACCGGCTGCACCCGTGGCGGCTCCAGCGCACGCTGCGCCGAATCCCTTCGCGGTGCCAGTGGCTCCGGGCGTGTCGACGGGTCTGTTTGCATCGATTGCAGCCGTGCCACCTGCGGCATCGATTTCACCTGTGGCCCCGCTAGCCGCCGCTCCGTTCGGCAGTCCATTCCGCACGCCGGCCGCTCTTGCTGCGCAACCCGCGTACGCGGCACCGGTTACACCGGCTGCATCCCCGGTACCGAATTGGGCGCAAGCACCGGCGCCCACGCAAGCTTACGCCGCGACGCCGGTCACACCTGCCATAGCGCCTGCTGCAGCTCCGCCGCACGCCGCATTCATGCACGCGGCACACGCAACCCCGCAACCCGCGCCGTCCTCGTCGATTCTCGGCAAGCTGTTCGCCGCGCAGCCCACGGCCGCGCCGCAACAGCCGCCCGCAGCCGACGCCTCCGCCGCTCAACCCGCACCGTTGCAATCGGTCTTCGACCGCCTGCGCGGCCAGTCCGGTCAGGCACAGCCGCAACCGCAGGCCGCCGCGCCCGGCGTCCCCCCTTCGTGGCTGGTCAACGGCCCCCGTCGCTCATGAAAGTCATCGCGGTAGTGTCCGCCAAAGGTGGGGTCGGCAAGACCACCCTCGCCGCCAATCTCGCTTCCGTACTGGCCGCCAGCGGCCGTCGCGTGATCGCCCTCGACCTCGACCCGCAGAACGCGCTGCGCCTGCACTTCGGCGTGCCGCTCGACAGCATCGACGGTTTGTCGCGCGCCACGCTGACCGGTGATCCGTGGCAAACGGTGATGTTCGACGGCATCGACGGCGTGACCGTGCTGCCGTACGGCGCGGTGCTCGAAGACGACCGCCGCCGCTTCGAAGCGTATATCGACCACGATCCGCGCTGGCTCGCGCAGTCGCTGCAGAACCTGCGGCTCGATCCGTCCGACATCGTCATCATCGACACGCCGCCGGGGTCGTCCACGTATGTCCGCACCGCCCTGTGCGCGGCCACCTTCGCGCTGAACGTGGTGCTCGCCGACGCTGCGTCGTACGCGGCGATCCCGCAAATGGAACGGCTGATCGCGACCTACGCCGCACCGCGCCCCGAGTTCGGCGGCGAAGGCTATGTGGTCAACCAGATCGACCAGTCTCGCCAGCTGACCAAGGACGTGCTCAAGGTGCTGCGCCAGATGCTCGGCAACCGGGTATTTCCGGGCGTGATCCATCAGGATGAAGGGGTGAGCGAAGCGCTCGCCTGCGACACCACGCTGATTCACTACGATCCACTCAGCCAGGCCGCTGCCGACCTCCGTTCGTGCGGCGACTGGCTGATGGCGGCGGTCGACGCGATCGCCGTCTCGCCGAGGAACGTCGCATGAGTACGCCGGATTCGCAGAGCCTGGAGGGTGGTCCGCCATCGCGGCTGGAACGTTTCGTCGATGCGCGCTTCTGGAATAGCCGCATCGTCACGGTCGTCGTCACGCTGCTCGCGCTGTGCATGCTGTACTTCGTGTTCACCGTGCCGCTCGCGTTCTACGAACAGTTGACGTTCGCCACCTGCTGCTTCGTGGTCGCGCTGCTGTTCCGCCGTCTGCAAGGGCGATACGCGACGATGGTGATGATCATGCTGTCGGTAGTCACGTCGGGCCGCTATATGTACTGGCGGCTGACCTCGACCACGTACTGGGAACATCCGCTCGACGCCGCGTGGGGTCTGCTGCTGGTGTCGGCGGAAGTCTATTCGACCGTCGTGCTGATGCTCGGCTACTTCCAGACCGCATGGCCGCTCAAGCGCACGCCGATGCCGCTGCCTGCGTCGCGCGACCAATGGCCGACCGTCGACGTGTTCATTCCGACCTACAACGAGCCGTTGTCGGTCGTGAAGCCGACCATTTACGCCGCGCTCGCGCTCGACTATCCGGCCGAAAAAATCTCGATTCATGTGCTCGACGACGGCCGCCGTCCCGAGTTCAAGGCGTTCTGCGAGGAAGTCGGCGTCAACTGGACGATCCGCACGCACAACCGCCACGCGAAGGCCGGCAACATCAACGAGGCGCTGAAGATCACCACCGGCGAATACCTCGCGATCTTCGACTGCGATCACATTCCGACCCGCTCGTTCCTGCAGATCGGCCTCGGCTGGTTCCTGTGCGACAAGCTGCTGTCGATGCTGCAAACGCCCCACCACTTCTTCAACGCCGACCCGTTCGAACGCAATCTCGGCACCTTTCGCAAGGTGCCGAACGAAGGCGAACTGTTCTACGGGCTGGTGCAGGACGGCAACGACCTGTGGAACGCGACCTTCTTCTGCGGTTCGTGCGCGCTGCTGCGCCGGACCATGGTCGAGGAGATCGGCGGCATCGCGGTCGAAACCGTGACCGAAGACGCGCACACCGCATTGAAGCTGCACCGCCTCGGCTACACCACCGCTTATCTGGCGATTCCGCAGGCGGCCGGTCTCGCGACGGAAAGTCTTTCAGGCCACATCGGCCAGCGGATTCGCTGGGCGCGCGGCATGACGCAGATTTTCCGGATCGACAATCCGCTGACCGGCAAGGGGCTGAAGATCGGCCAGCGGCTGTGCTATCTGAACGCGATGATGCACTTCTTCTACGGCATTCCGCGTCTGGTGTTCCTGACTGCGCCGCTGTCGTATCTGTTCTTCGGCGCGCACGTGATCGAAGCCGCCGCCAGCACGATCGCGATCTACGCGCTGCCGCACATGATGCACGCGAGCATCACCAATTCGCGGATGCAGCGCTCGTTCCGCCACTCGTTCTGGGCCGAGGTGTATGAGTCGGTGCTGGCGTCGTACATCACCGCGCCTACCCTGCTCGCGCTGATCAACCCGAAGCTCGGCAAGTTCAACGTGACGGCCAAGGGCGGCCAGATCGAGAAGAGCTACTTCGACTGGTCGATCTCGCGGCCGTACCTGTTCCTGTTGCTGCTGAACCTGATCGGCTTCGTGGTCGGGCTGGTGCACATCTATCTGAACTGGCATACGCGCAGCGTCGTCGAAACCACGATCCTGAACCTCGCGTGGACCGGCTACAACATGCTGATTCTCGGCGCCAGCGTGGCCGCCGCGAGCGAGCGCCGCCAGGTGCGCGCGGTTCACCGCGTCGCGATGAAGATGCCTGTGATGCTCAAGTTCTCGACCGGCCGCACGTTGGCTTGCGAAACGATCGACTACTCCGAAGGCGGGGTCGGCGTCGCGTTGCCCGCGCAGATCGAAGTGCCGATGCACGAACGCGTGAGCGTGTCGCTGTTTCGCGGCGACGAGGAATACGCCTTCCCCGCGACCGTCGGCTTCACCGCGCCGGGGCGTGTGGGGCTGCGCTTCTCCGCGATGACGCGTGAGCAGGAGTACGAGTTCGTCAAGACAACTTTCGCTCGAGCGGACGCCTGGACCGGGTGGGCCGAAGGGCGGCAGCAGGACACGCCGTTGCGTGGTCTGTCGCATGTGCTGAGGGTGGGAGCGCTCGGCATCGCAGGGCTGTTCGAACATCTTTACGCCGACATTCGTAGTTCGATGAAAAGCCGTCCGGTGGACGTCAAGAAGCTAAAAACCAAAGACTGATCTAAGGCAAGAGGATGGCGAAGCAAAACATCGAACGCTCGCATCACGAGCGCAGCGGCACTCACCCGGACACGCGTTTCTTTGGACGCGCCGGCTCACAACGATTCATGCGCGGTATCGCCTGCTGGCTCGCCTTGCAGACCGGGTTGGCTGCGCCGCTGGCGTCGGCGGCTGAAGCGCTGGCGGCGTCGGGCAGCGTCAGCACGGGTGCGGCGGTGCAAACCGCGGCAGCAGGTGCGCCGTCGTCGGCGGGCGCACGCGCCGCCACCGGCACCCCCGGCATGGCGCCGCCGAGCGCGGCCGTGCCGCTCGATCCCAACGCAATCGAACAACCGCAACTCGCGACACCGACGCCCGCGCTCGCCGCGTCGTCGGTGAAAGCGCTGGGCATTCGCACGCCGACCACGGCCGAACCCGGCACCCAGGTGCCAGGCGGCCGCCGTCAAACGCTCACGTTCGCCGATCTCGGCGCGCTCGATCCGCTGCAATTGCGCGGCACCGACGGCCAGAACGGCATCGCGTTTTCGGTCCGCGGCGACGAAGTCGTGACCGGCGCGATCCTGCATCTGGTGTACAGCTACTCGCCCGCGCTGCTGCCGAGCCTGTCGCAACTGAAGGTGCTGGTGAACGGCGAAGTCGCCGCTACCCTGCCCGTGCCGCATGAGCAGGCAGGCATGCTGGTGGCGCGCGATGTATCGATCGATCCGCGCTTCATCACCGAATTCAATCACCTGAACGTGCAGCTGATCGGCCATTACACGACCAGTTGCGAAGACCCGGCGAACTCGTCGCTGTGGGCTACGGTCAGCAATGCGAGTTCGCTCGATCTGACCTACGCGTCGCTCGCGACCAAGCCGGAACTGGCGGCGCTGCCGCAGCCGTTCTTCGACCGCCGCGACGTGCGCCGGCTCGAATTGCCGTTCGTGTTCCCGCAGAAGCCGGGCAACGGCACGCTCGAAGCGGCCGGCATCGTCGCGTCGTGGTTCGGCGCGCTGGCCGGTTATCGCGGCGCGGTGTTCCCGTCGCAACTGGATAACGCGCCGCTGTCGGGCAACGCCGTCGTTTTCGCCACCGACGACCAGCGCCCCGCCGGCATCACGATTCCCGCGATCTCCGGGCCGACCATCGCCGTGGTCGACCGCGACGCGCCGGCGCACGGCAAGCTGCTGCTCGTGCTCGGGCGCAACGAAGCCGAACTGAAAACCGCCGCGAAGTCGCTCGGTATCGGGCAGAACACGCTGAGCGGCCCGAGCGCGACGATCACCTCGCTGACCCAGCTCGCACCGCGCGAGCCGTACGACGCGCCGAACTGGCTGCCGACCAACCGTCCGGTGCGCTTCGGCGAGCTCGCCAATCCGGCCGACCTGACCGTGTCCGGCTACGACGCCGACGCCGTGCGCGTGAACATGCGCGTGCCGCCCGATCTGTTCATGTGGCACACCAAGGGTGCGCCGCTCGATCTGCGCTACCGCTACACGGTGCGTCCGGCGCGCGACCGCTCGTCGCTGAACATCAGCGTGAACAACGGCTTCGTGCAGGCGCTGCCGATTCCGGCGGAATCCGCGTCGGTATTCGAACTGAGCCGCTATTTCGCGCGCATCATGCCCGACCGGACCGCCGAAGCACGCCGCACGGTCTACATTCCGCCGCTGCTGCTGACGCCGCGTACGCAGGTGCGTCTGCACTTCTATTACGACATCCCGAATACCGGTGAATGTCACGGCCGCCTGCTCGACAACGTGGTCGGCGCGATCGACCCGAACTCGACCATCGACCTGTCGTCGTTCCCGCATTACATGGCGCTGCCCGATCTGGCTGCATTCGCCAACAGCGGCTTCCCGTTCACGCGGATGGCGGACCTCTCCGAGACCGCCGTGATCCTGCCGAACGACGCCGATTCGAGCGACTTCAGCCTGTATCTGCTGACGATGGGCCGGATGGGCGCGTCGACCGGTTATCCGGTGACGGGCGTGACGGTCGGCACCGCCGACGACGCCGACAAGTACGCGAACAAGGACCTGCTGATTTTCGGCGCACCGGGCAAGCAGCCGCTGTTGCAGCGCTGGTCGAAGTCGATGCCGTTCTCGAGCGACGGCGACGCGCGCACGTTCCAGCTGTCCGACATCGTGTTCAAGCTGCAGGACTGGTGGCACGGCGAGCGCGGCGTCGAACGCACGCCCGCCCGCGCCGATCTGACGCTCGTCAGTTCGAACGGCTCCGCGCTGCTGACCGGCTTCGAGTCGCCGCTGCAGAAGAACCGCAGTGCGGTCGCGCTGGTGAGCGCGGCCGGCCAGTCGGACGCGGACCTGTCCGCCGCCCTGCTCGACGCCGACGTGCTGCCGAAGATTCAAGGCGCCATGGCCGTGATCCATGGCCGCGACGTGACCATCACGTCGAACGGCACGGCTTACTATGTCGGTCATCTGTCGCCGCAGGAATATCTGCGCTGGGCGCTGTCGTCGCATCCGCTGCTGTTGATGCTTGGCGGCGTGCTCGCCGCATTGTTGATCGCCGGCCTCTTCTACCGGACGCTGCGCTCCATCGCCGCGCGCCGCCTGAAGGACTAACAGGACAGATATGCGGGTTCGAATTAACCGGAAATTTGGCGCGGTGCTGGCCCTCGGATTGGGCCTTGCCGCCTCCACCAGCTTCGCAGGCATGATGAAAGTTGCACAGACCACCGGCGCGTGCGGTGAATGGACCGGCTACCGCACGTTCGTCGAACGCTTCGTGCAGGCTGACGGCCGCGTGATCGACTACTCGACGCCGATTCAGCAAACCACGTCGGAAGGCCAGTCGTACGGCCTCTTCTTCGCGCTGGTCGCGAACGACCGCGCGACCTTCGACCGGCTGCTCGCGTGGACGCGCACCAACCTCGCGGGCAACCAGTTCGACGGGCAGAACGCGCGGCTGCCTGCGTGGCAATGGGGCAGAAAGCCGGACGGCTCGTTCGGCGTGCTCGATCCGAATTCCGCGTCCGACTCCGACTTGTGGATCGCCTACGATCTGCTGCAGGCAGGCCGCCTGTGGAGCGATACGAGCTATACGCAACTCGGCGAGGCACTGGCCGGGCAGATAGCGAGTCATGAAATCACGACATTGCCCGGCGTCGGACCGATGCTGTTGCCGGGGCCGCAGGGCTTCGTCAACGCAGGCGTGACGCGGCTGAATCCGAGCTATATGCCGTTGCCGGTGCTGCGCGGCCTCGCGCACGATCTGCCGGGCGGCCCGTGGGGCAAGCTCGCGGACAGCGCGTACAAGCTCGTCAAGACCACCTCGCCGCAAGGCTTCGCGCCCGACTGGGCGGCATGGCAAGGCGGCCAGTTCGTGGTCGATCCGCAAAACGGCGACGTCGGCAGCTACGACGCGATCCGCGTGTATCTGTGGGCGGGTCTCGCGTCGTCCGCCGATCCGCTCGCGAAGCCGTGGCTCGCCGCGCTCGGCGGCATGCGCACGAAGGTCGCGCAAACCGGCTTCCCGCCCGAGAAGGTTTCATCGACCACCGGCGCTGCCAGCGGCGAAGGTCCGCTCAGCTACTGGGGCGCGCTCGCGCCGTACTTCAAGTCGCTCGGCGACGAACGCGGCCTCGGCCTCGCTCGCGAGCATCTGGCCGCGCTCGACACTCACCTGCCCGGTCACGAACCGGTTTACTACGATCGTGTGCTGGGCTTGTTCGGCACGGGTTTTATCGACGGACGCTATCGTTTCGACGAAGCCGGCCGTCTCGTGCCAAGTTGGAGAAACGCATGCGATTGAGCGCCCTCGCATTGTCATTGCGCCTCGCGCTGAGCGTCACGGCTGTCTGCTGCGTGGCGACGGCCGCGCCCGACGCGCTGGCGCAGGCGTCGAAAGATCCTCTGAGCGTGCTGATCGATCAGGGCAAGTACTGGCAGTCGCACCAGCGCGGCGACCTCGCCGAGCAGGCGTGGCTGAAGGTACTGCGGATCGATCCAAAGCAGCCCGACGCGCTGTGGGGCATGGGCATGGTGCTCGCCGACCGCAAGGACGGCGCCGGTGCCCAGCAATACCTGGCGCGGCTGAAGGCGGCCGCGCCGGCTTATCCGCGGATGGACGAACTGGGCCGTAGACTCGGCGAAACCAGCGAGCGCGATCAGACCGTCAACGACGCGCGGCGGCTCGCGCAAAGCGGCCAGAGTGCGAGCGCGGTGCAGGAATATCAGCGCGCGCTGCAAGGCAAACCGGCCACGCCGGAATTGCAACTGGAGTATTACCAGGCGCTGTCGGCGACGCCGCAGGGCTGGGATCAGGCACGGCGCGGTCTCGAACAGCTCGCGCGCGACAACCCCGACGATCCGCGTTACGCACTCGCTTACGCACAGCATCTGACCTATCGGGACACGACGCGCCGCGACGGTATCGCGCGGCTGCAGAAGCTCGCGTCCGACGGGTCGGTCGGCGCGGCGGCGAAAAAGAGCTGGCGGCAGGCGCTATTGTGGCTCGACGCGCGGCCGTCCGACTCGGCGCTATATCAGGCGTATCTGCAAACCAGTACCGACGACGCCGCCGTCAAAGCGCGCTTCGATTCGATGGTGCAGCAGGACAGCGCGACCCGCGAGCGGTCACAGGAAAACGTCGCGGCGGATGCGCGCGGCCGCGTGATCGGCGAAGGTTTCGCCGCGCTCGACCGCGACGACGCCGCGACCGCGCGCACCAAGTTTTCGTCGGTGCTCGCTAATAATCCGAACGACACCGACGCGCTCGGCGGCATGGGCATTGCCGCGCTGAAGCAGGAGCATTTCGCGGAGGCGCGCAACTATCTGGAACGCGCGTCGCGCAGCGGCAATCCGGCGCGCTGGAAAACCGCGCTCGACAGCGCGACCTACTGGACCTACACGAGCGACGCTATCGGCGCGCGCAGCAACGGCGAGTTCGCGAAGGCGAAGTCGCTGTTCGAGCGCGCGATTGCGCTGAATCCGTCCGATGTCACCGCGCAGGTGCAGCTCGGCGAGATGCTGCTTGCGAATCACGACGCGGTCGGCGCGGAACAGGCTTACCGGATGGCGCTGCGCCGTCAGGCCGACAACCCCGACGCGATTCGCGGACTGGTCGGCGCGCTGGCCGCGCAAGGCCGGGGCGACGAAGCGCTGCAATTCGCCAATCAGCTGAATGCCGAACAGCAGTCGAAAGCGGGCGGCATCAACCGTCTGCGGGGTGAGGCGCAGGCTTCGCAGGCGCGCGCCGCCGAAGCGCGCGGCGATCTCGGCACTGCCCGCAGCCTGTTCGAAGACGCGCTGCTGAACACGCCCGACGACCCGTGGCTGCGCCTCGACCTCGCACGCATTTACGTGCGCCAGGGCGCGGTCGCGAACGCGCGCAGCATGATGGACGGGCTGCTCGCCGCGCATCCCGACATGACCGACGCGCTGTATGCAAGCGCGTTGCTGTCGGGCGAAACACAGGACTGGTCGGCGGGACTCGCGCAACTCGAGCGGATTCCGGTCGCCCAGCGCACCGACGCGATGACCGCGTTGCAGCACCGTTTGTGGGTGCATCAGCAGGCCGATCTGGCCGCGCGGATGGCGCGCGCCGGTCAGAACCAGCAGGCGCTCGCCACGTTGCGCGCGACCGAGCCGGTGGCCGGCAACAGTCCCGAGTTGATCGGCGTGATCGCCGGTGCGTATCAGCAGGCGGGCGACCCGACCCGCGCGCTCGGTCTCGTGCGCAGCGCGATGAACGCCGCGCCCGGTAACACCGATCTGCTTCTGCAATACGCGGGCATCCTGTCGGCGACGCATCAGGACGTCGAACTCGGCTCGGTGATGCGCCGTCTGTCGTCGATGCAATTGACGCCGCAGCAGCGCACCGACTTCGGCAATCTGAATCTGGGCATCGTCATCAAGCAGGCGGATTCGGTGCGTCAGCGCGGCGATCTCGCCAGCGCGTACGACGTGATCGCACCGTGGCTCGCAGCCATGCCCGACAACCCCGACTTGCAGGCCGCGCTGGCGCGTCTCTACTCCAGTGCCGGCGACGACCGCAGTGCGCTCGCGGCCTATCGCGTCGCCTTGCAGCGCAGACCCGACGACCTGAATCTGGTGCAGGCGGCGATCCCCGCTGCGGTCGGCGCGAAGCAGTTCAGCTATGCCGAATCGCTCGCCCGACAGGCGCTGGCCGCCTCGCCTGGCGATCCGGGTCTGCTGGCCACGGTCGGCCGCATGTATCGCGCAGAAGGCAAGCTGTCGCTGGCGTCAACGTATTTGCAGCGCTCGCTGGTCGCCGCCAACACGCCGCTGATGGCCAACGCGCCGCGTAACGGCACGGCCAGCAACGTGCCGCGCGGCTGGGAAGCGGCCATGAGCCGGATGGGCTCGACGCCGCTGCCCGGCACCAATCCTTTCGAGGGCAAAACCGCCGTCGCTTCGCCGACCGACACCGCCACTGGCGCAGGTGCCGACGGCAGCTTCAATGCCGCGCGCGCAGCGCTTCCGTACACGCAGTCCTCCTTGCCGACACAGACCGTGCCGAACTATCCGCCGCCTTCGCAGCCCGCGCCTTACGTCGCGCCTTACTCTGCGCCCGCGCAGCCTTACACGCCGAACGTCGCGCCCGCAGCGTTGCCTTATAACGCGCCGCGTCAGGGTGCGGATTCGGGCGGCTATGGGCAGGAAGCTTACGGGTCGAGCCAGTCGGGTGCGCCGTTGCAGCCGTATCCGGGCCAGGGACAAGGGCAGCCGCAGCAGCAGTACAACCCGGGTTATGCGCAGCAGCAACAGCCGCAGTACAACGGTGGCTATCCGCAGCAGGCGCAACAGCAGTACAACGGCGGCTATCCGCAGCAGGCGCAGCAGCAATA
Source organism: Paraburkholderia fungorum (assembly GCF_900099835.1). Taxonomy (NCBI): domain Bacteria; kingdom Pseudomonadati; phylum Pseudomonadota; class Betaproteobacteria; order Burkholderiales; family Burkholderiaceae; genus Paraburkholderia; species Paraburkholderia fungorum. The sequence goes on along the minus strand of NZ_FNKP01000002.1, from coordinate 796,723 downwards.
CAACCCCGGCTATCCGCAGCAGCAACAGCAACAGCAGCCATACGGGCAGGACGGCTACGCGTCGACGCCCTGGCCGATGTCGCCCGCTTCACGCCAGGCGCAAGCCAATCCCGGCGCGATGCCGCAGCCGTACGCCCCTGCAACCACCACGGCGCGACGCGCGACGACCACCAAACGGCAAAGCGTGCCGCGTACGACCCACACCGCCACCACCAACGCGCGCCAGCAGACCTATAACCGGCAGCAGACCTACGCGCAACAGCCGTATCAGCAGCAACAGCAGCCGTATCAGCCCTACCAGCCTTATCCGCCGCAGCAACAGGCGTATCAGAACCAGGGCTACTACGCGCAGCAGCCGTACATTCCGCAGCCGCCCACCGGCTACGCGCAGCCGTATTATCCGCAACAGCCGGGCGCGAACGACAACAGCTACCAGCCGTCGAACGTCGCCAATACGCAAACGCTCGGCGTCGCGGATGAACTCGCGCAGATCAACCGCGAGCAGGCGAGCACCGTGTCGGGCGGGATCGTGTTCCGCAACCGCAGCGGCGAGGACGGCCTGTCCACCCTCAACGATATCGAAGCGCCGATCCAGGGGCGCATCAAGGCGGGCAATGGCCACATCGTCGTCACGGCGACGCCTGTCACGCTCGATGCCGGCACCGCGTCCGGTAGCACGTCGACGCTCGCGCGCTTCGGTGCGGGTCTGTCGAACAGCACGTCGGAATCGGCAGCGGTGGCGGGCACCAACAACTACGGCAGCCAGACCGCGAGCGGCGTGGGCCTGTCGGTCGGCTACGACAGCCGCAGCATCGCCGCCGATATCGGCGTGACACCGATCGGCTTCCGCGAAACCAACATCGTGGGCGGCGCGCAATACAACGGCGGCATCAGCGACAAGGTGTCGTACTCGCTCGCGATCGCACGCCGCGCGGTGACCGACAGCCTGTTGTCGTACGCCGGTGCGCGCGACTCGGGTTCCGGCCTTGAATGGGGCGGCGTCACGTCGACGGGCGGCCTAGCGAGCCTCGCCTGGGACGACGGCACGAGCGGCCTGTACGTGAACGGCTCGTATCAGTATTACGGCGGCGATAACGTCCAGAGCAACAACGCCGTGAAGGGCGGCGGCGGCGTCTACACGCGTCTGCTGAAGGATGCGGACCAGACGCTGACAATCGGCGTGAACACAACGCTGATGCGCTACGACAAGAACCTGTCCTATTTCACGTACGGTCAGGGCGGCTACTTCAGCCCGCAGCAGTACGTGATCCTGAATCTGCCGGTGGAATGGATGGGTCGTAACGGCGCGTTCACCTATGACGTGAAGGGCTCGATCGGCGTGCAGCATTATCGCGAGGACGCGTCGAACTATTTCCCGACCAATGGCAATTTGCAATCCGCAGCGGTGAGCAATGCCGCGCTGCTGAACAGCACGGGCACCAGCGGCGTGGTCGCCAATCAGGTCTATCCAGGCCAGAGCAAGACGGGCGTGTCGTACTCGCTCAGCGCGGTGGGCGAGTATCAACTCGCGCCGCAACTGGCGTTCGGCGCCACGGCTTCGCTGGGCAATGCGTACGAATATCGCGAGTGGCTCGCCGCCGTGTACGTGCGCTACAGCTTCAGCAAGCAGACCGGCTTGCAGCCGTTCCCGCCCGCTCCGCTCAGCTCGCCGTATCTGTCGCTGTCGAACTAGTGACGCAGGGTTGAAGTCCGGCGACGGCCGGCGTCGTTTTCATATCGACGCCGGCCGTCGTTCGAATGATGCTCTCCAAAGCAGTACCCGACTCGCCAGGCTTCACCGCTCCGTCGCATAGCGCCGGCAATGCTCCAGATAACCGGCCGCGTGACTGCTCACCAGTTCCACGATGCCGGTCCACAGCCAGCCGGGGGCGTCGAGCGTCTTCGAGCGGTTCTTGCGCAACTCCGCCAGCCACGCCTTACGCTCGACGCTGTCCATCTGCCGCGCGTGCGCCTTGCCCACCACCAGCGCGAGAAAGCGCGCCACCTTCATCGCCTCGTCGCGGGTGAATTGCTCGATCGTCAGCTTCATGTCCTGCGGCAACAGTTCGCGGATGACGACCGCGCGATCCGCGAGACGCGCCGCGCGCATCCGCTCGCCCAGCAGCGGCGACAAATGGCGCGCGCCCTCCACCACCCGTTCGGCGTTATCGCGCGGCATGCGGACGCCCGCGTAACGCGGCGCGGCAGCCTGAGCGGCCTCCTTGATGTCGATCAGGCAGAGGTCGTCGCCCTCCACCGCCGCACCGTCGATGTCGAGCAGCACCGCATAGCGCAGACGGCCCAGCGAGCTGCATCCCTTTACCCAGTAGGCGGCGTCCAGCACCGTGACGTCGCTGCCTTCGCGGCCGTCGCGCAGCACCCTGGCGAGTCCTTCGAGCGACCCCTTTTCGAACAGCGTGTCGATCTCGCGCCGCTCGCGCTTTGCCAGCGGCCAGAAACGCGGACCCAGCGGGATGCTCGGCTCGATATCCTCGATACGCTCCTCGGCCAGATGACGCCATGAACGGCGCACCGCTTCCTTCATCACCACCCGCACGGCTTCGGGCTTTTCCGCGTGGATGTCGGCGTCGCCGGCGGCTTCGTCGAACGCGCGCTCGTAGCCATCCGCCATCGCCTCCATCATGCGGACCGTCGTGACGCCGGGCAGGTCCGAGCCGCGCGCGGCAGTCGCCAGCGACAGACCGAGCCGGATCAGGTCGTGCGCGGGATTGCCGATCACGGTCTGGTCGAGATCGCGAATCTGGATTTCGACGCGTCCGCGCGAGTCGGCCACCGGCCCTAGATTGCCGCTATGGCAGTCGCCGCAAATCCAGATCGCCGGGCCCTCGGGCAGCGCGTGTCCGTCGATACCGTCGAGCCACTCGTAGAACTTGCTGGTATTGCCACGGACATATGCGTGCGCGGAGCGCGCCATTCGGGCGTTGCGGCGGCTGGTCAACAGCGGCTGGCGCGCTTGCGCATCGGGCAGTTTGCGTTTTACGTTGTTTTTTTGGGGCATGGTGCGATGGGTCTGTTATTGAAATGGGTACGGTTTCCGTCTCGCGTGCGATCGGACAAATCGATAGCACGTTTCGCGCCTGTCAATCACCTGACACTCATTCTGGGAATACGCCCGATTATTATTCAGTTGATGATTCAGCCCACGCACGTACGTAATCGAACATTCAGTTATTACCTGCCTATGTCAAAAACATCGACATCGCGGTAAAAACTTCCATACTGAAATCCTCATTCAGTCACTCACTATAAATACGGAATACCGCTGCCGCCCGACCGGCAATTCCTACGCTATTCCAGAAAAAAATCGCACGTTTGAAGTGTGCGCGACCCCGCATAACGGCGACTAATCTTCAGATATTCTGTCGATGTAAAAAAACGCTACATATTCCTTACCTTGCGAATAAACGACAACATAAATCGATGCTGATTATTTGACCTCGTTACGCATTTAACAAATAACAACGCAATAGCTTCAAATAAAAATTCATCCACCGAATTACGCTGTTCCTATGGACAAACACCAATGGAAACGCAGTCAAACCGAGGCACTGTGCAGTTTGAAATTGTCACCGATATCGACGCATTCACCGCATTGCACAAGGAATGGGAAACGCTCTGGCAATCCGCCGGAGGCACGCCGTTCCAACTGTTTCGCTACTGCCTTCACGCACTGCGCGAGGTGGCGATTCCCACGGGCGCGAGCCTGCATTGCATCATCGGCAGACAGGACGGGCGGATGGTGCTGGCGTGGCCGCTGATCCGCTACCGCGAATACGCGTGGACCACCGTGCGGCCGCTGGCGCCGGACATTTCGGAGCAGTCGGAAGTGCTGGTTGGGCCCGGCGGCGACAGGGAATCGCTGGTGGCCGCTGCGTGGCGAGTGCTGCTTTCATCGTGCGGCAGCGACATCATCCGGCTGCCGATGGTGCGTACCGGCTCCCCGCTGCATCGGCATGCATCGGCGGCGAAATGGCAGTCGCGCGCCGAACCGCGCATGATCGGCATGGCGCGATTGATGCGGTACGGCAAATGGAGCGAATATCGTCATGCACTACCGGATTCATTTAAAAAAGAACAGGATTACCATCAGCGTCGTTTGCTGAGAACCGGGGAATCGGCATTGCTGATAATCGGACTGGACGATCCACGCAGCGCCGCTTATGTCGAAACCATGCTCGAGTGGAAACACCAGTGGGCGGCAAAGGTTGGCGCAGACGGCGAATTTTTTAAACAGCCCTATCAGAATTTCCTGCGAAAAATGTCGGCCGATTCACTATTCGGAGAATCGTTCCGGCTATTTATATCAACACTGAATGGCAAAGCGATCGCCATTAGTCTTGTCGCCATATCCGAGCGCACGGTGATAGGAATGCAGGCGGCTTACGATCCCGCTCAGTCGAAATGCTCACCCGGCTCTCTGTTACTCGAAAGTATTCTCAAATGGGCATTCGAGAATCAGCGCGATGTCGATTTCGGTTCCGGCGACAGCCGCTATAAATCGATCTGGACCGGTGGACTCGGCTATGCCTGCACCGATTTTCGAATTGCAGTAAGCCGGTGGGGGCAGATGGCGTTTGCCGCGCGCGCCCTTCAGTTGCAATACGGCGGTCTGCGCCAGCGCATTGCGGGCGGAAGCCTCGGGCGTCAGTTGAAAGCAAGGCTGGGCAAGAAAACGGACCAGCCGCTAGGAACCAGCACGCGCGGCACATAAACGCGCGGCACATAAACGCGCGGCGGACTGACGGCCAGAGGCGGCTAGTTTCCGCCCTGCTCCGTCAGTTCGCGCAGAGCCAGATGCTGTAACAGCATGATGGTCTTCGCGTCGACGATCTCACCGTGCCGCACCGCCGCTAGCGCGTCCGCCAGCGTCAACTCCATCACTTCCAGGTCTTCGCCTTCCGCTTCGACTCCGCCACCCTCGCTGACGCGCGTCGTCGCGTCGTATTCCGCGATGAAGAAGTGGAGCTTTTCGGTCACCGAGCCGGGGCTCATATACGCCTCGAAGACCTTCTGCACGTCCCGCACGCGAAACCCCGTTTCCTCCTCCACTTCGGCGCGGATGCGTTCCTCTGGCGAAGCGTTGTCGAGCAGACCCGCAGCCGCTTCCACGAGCATCCCGTCATGACCGTTCACGAAAACGGGAAACCTGAATTGGCGCGTGAGAATCACGGTTTTGCGCACAGGATCGAACAGCAGAATGGTCGCGCCGTTGCCTCGGTCGTAGGTTTCGCGGCTCTGACGCTGCCACGTGCCGTCACGCCGCAGAAAGTCGAAGGTGGTCTTTTTCAGCACATACCAGTCGTTCGAAAGCACGGTTGTGTCGACGATGCGTACACGGTCTTGCGTCGCTGTCATGAGTCGCTCCGGTCACGAAAAAGGTGAAATCATGATATCGTGCAATTTCGTGCAATATCAAGAAAATTCGTGCATATCATGTTGACGACCCAACGCAAGAAAACCATCCTCGAATTGCTTGCTCGTGACGGACAGGTGCTGGCGGCGCCGCTCGCAGCGACCTTCGGCGTCTCGGAGGACACGATCCGGCGCGACCTGCGCGAGATGGCCTCGGAGGGTTTGCTGCAACGTGTGCATGGCGGGGCGTTGCCGGCGTCGTCGGCGGTGGCGCCGTTTTCCGCCAGGCGCGCGCTGGAGTCGTCGGGCAAGAGCGCGATCGGCATGGCCGCTGCCGCGATGATCCTGCCGGGGCAGATCGTGATGATCGACGGCGGCACGACGTCCGCCGAACTGGTGAAGCACCTGCCGCCCACGCTGGCAGCGACGGTCGTCACGCACAGTCCGACGGTGGCCGTCGCCCTGGTCGATCATCCTTCGATTGACGTAATCATGATCGGCGGCAGGCTGTACAAGCACTCCATCGTCAATGTCGGCGCGGCTGCCATCGAGGCGATCTCGCACATCCACGCCGATCTCTACTTCATGGGCGTGACCGGTGTTCACCCCACCGCTGGGCTGAGTACCGGCGATCTCGAAGAGGCCTATGTGAAACGCGCGCTCGCCGCGAGGTCGGCCGAGACTGTTGTGCTCGCTTCGATGGACAAGCTCAATGCGGCGTCCGCGTATTCGATCGGCGACATCACGCTGGCGCAAACGGTGGTTGTCGAGCGGACAACCGACAATGCGTTGACAGAGGCAATCGAGGCGGCTGGAGTCAGCGTGGTGCGAGCCTGATCGTATTGCGACGCACAACCGCTTTAGCTTGAGTAGTTAGCGTGACTAACGGTTCAACGCGCGCAATGATCATTGCAGCGCAAAAATAGCCGCAAGAGCCGGAAAGCAGAAAACACCGCATTATCAAGTACTTTCTCGCTTTGAAAAATCACCGCCTTCTCCTCCAGGAACGCAGAAGAATTTATATTGCGTGCCGGATCGACCGAGGTTAGTCTAAACAAGCTTGTTAATTCATCGCGCCGCCCCGCTCTACTGAAACACCAGAAAGACGAACAGGCACCGTGTCGAGGCAAGCTTCATCAAGCCGGCCTGGTGCTCCGGCATTGAATGCAGACCCTACGAAGATATCGCGTCATGCCATATTTTCCAGTCGCCTACTGTGGACCAGCGGCCGTCCCCGACGATTTATGGGTGCGCTGGAATATGGACCCGCTGCTGCTCGCAGCACTCGCCGCGCTGGCGTGGTTCGTCGCCAGCGGCCGTAGTGCCAATGCGCGAGCCGGCTGGGCCGCAATAGCGCTGATGGCTGTCGTATTCGTGTCGCCGCTGTGCGCGTTGTCGTCGGCATTATTTTCGGCGCGCGTCACCCATCACATCATTCTCATTGCTGCGGTCGCGCCGCTTCTCGTGCTCGCGTTTCCATTGCCGCGAATGGGTTATCCGCCACTGGTTCCGGTGGTCGCCGCGCATGCGGTGCTTGTCTGGCTCTGGCATGCACCCGGCCCCTACGCATGGGGACTCGCCACCGTGCCCGGTTACTGGCTGATGCAACTCACACTGCTCGGCAGTGCATGGCTGATGTGGCGCAGCATCTTCGCCCCGTCGACGCCGGCCTGGCCCGCGCTCATCGCACTCGCCACGACAATCGGACAGATGGGCCTGCTCGGCGCGCTGATCGTGTTCGCGCCCGAGCCGTTGTACGGCGTGCACTTCGCCAGCACGGCCGCGTGGGGCATCACGCCGCTCACCGACCAGCAACTCGCGGGACTGTTGATGTGGGTGCTGGCGATGGTCCCCTATCTCGCAGCCGGACTCTGGATCACCTGGTCCAGCCTGCGCGCAACCGAGCCCGCACTGTGACGATCCTGCTGAAGTTCATCCATCTGGCCGCGATAGCGCTGTGGTCAGGCGGCCTGATCGTGTTGCCGTTTCTGTTCTGGCAACGCCGCGCGCTCACCAGCGGCGTCGAACTCGACCGGCTGCATCGCATTACGCGGCTCGTTTATGTGGAACTGACTTCGCCCGCCGCGTTTGTCGCGATTGCGAGCGGCACGGCGCTGATCTTTCTGCAGGCCACGTTCGTCGAATGGTTCTCGCTGAAGATGGTGCTGGTCGGCATCATGGCGATGCTGCACGTGGTCGCCGGGCTCGTGATGCTGAACCTGTTCCTGCCCGAGGGCCGCTTCAGCCGCCTGTCCGGCGTCGCGCTGATGAGCGCCTACGTGGTGGTGATCGTCGCGATCATCTGGATCGTGCTGGCGAAACCGCACGTCGACTCGAACCTGTTCGCCCCGCATCTGTTCGAACCCGGCGGACTCGCCCGATGGCTGCATCACTCCTTCGGCGACACGAGAATGCCCACGCCATGATCGAACACGAGCTTGCCTCCATGCCAGCCGGCGAAGCCCGTCATCACCGACGCGAGCGCCGACAATGCGAGCCCGTGCGGCAGGATTTGCCCGGGATAGTAAAGACGCAGCCCCCAGTTCGCGCCTGCGATGGCGACCAGCGTCATCGCGGCGACGGCGTGCGACCAGCTGGCCTCCCTGAGCCGGATGCCGCGCACCAGCAGAAGCTCGGCGGTGCCGACGAGGCTCGCGCCCACGCCGCTCCAGAAGGCGAACCGGCGGCCCACAAACCGGCCCGAATCCAGAACGGATCGCCCGACCACCAGTAGATGACATCCACGCCGAGCGTCGCGACGACGAACGCGATCGGGAAATGCACCATCATCACGTGAATCGGATGGCCGACGAAGGCGACGGCCGAGCCCGCGTCGAGCCGCAGCAATTCCAGCAGCACTTCGCTTTTGGGTTGGGAGGTGGAACTGGAAGCGGAATCACCTTTCTTTGCCATGATCAGTATTCCTTGCTTAACGTGAAGGTGGAGAGCGCTGCAGATCATCATAGCTTCCTGAACAGGCGGGTCCAAGGACGATTCAATGCGGCATCGCGAGTCGCGACGCCAGCATCGTTAGCGTCACTCGCCACACTCGCGGCACTCACAGGCTGCGCGGGTCCGTTATCGACGCTGGCGCCGTCGGGTCCATCGGCTGCGTCGATTGCGGGGCTGTGGTGGGTGATGCTGGCGGGCGCGGCAGTGCTGTTCGCGCTTGTGCTCGTGCTGTTTTTGATGGTGTACCGGCGCCCCGGCTGGGGCTCGCGCGTGTCGCCCGGGCGCTGGATCGTACTCGGCGGCCTCGTGTTGCCCGCCATCGTCCTGATTCCGCTGATCTGCTATGCGCTCTATGCGGGTGAACAGCTTCTGCCGTTGCCCGGACACGCGCCGCAGCGCATCGAGGCGATCGGAAAACAATGGAACTGGACTTTCCGCTACCCGGACCAGGGCGGCGTCGAAACGCACGGCGTTCTGCACGTTCCCGCCGGCATGCCGGTCGACATCGTCGTGACCAGCCAGGATGTCGTGCACTCTTTCTGGATTCCGCGCTTCGCGGGCAAGATCGACGCAGTCCCCGGTCACGCCACGCATCTGCGCATCCAGGCCGATCAGCCCGGCGAATACGAAGGCCTGTGCAACCAGTTTTGCGGATTAGGCCATGCGGGAATGCACTTCTCGGTGAGCGTCGATCGTCCAGAAGACTTCGCCGCCGCCGTCAAACAAGCCGCCACCGGGGAGGGGATGAAATGAGCGTGCCCGTCGAGCCGCCGTCACCGCGCGGCAATGCGCTGCGGCTGCACCGCCAGCTTGCCGCGATCTGGGCGACCGGACCCGGCATCGAGCGCTTTGCCGCGGTCAATCACAGCGTCCTCGGCATGCGGATGATGATCACGTCGTTCCTGTTCTTCGCGATTGCAGGCGTGCTCGGCATGCTCACGCGCGTGCAGCTCGCGACGCCGCACGCCGCGTTCATGGACGCGGAGACCTACAACCAGGTCTTCACGATGCACGGCTCGATGATGCTGTTCCTGTTCGCGATTCCGATGGTGGAAAGCTTCGCGGTCTACCTGACGCCTAAAATTCTCGGCACGCGCGACTTCGCGTTTCCGCGCCTCACCGCGTACGGCTACTGGTGCTACCTGCTGGGCGGCACGATCCTCACCGTCTCGCTGATCCTGCGCGCCGCGCCCGACGGCGGCTGGTTCATGTACACGCCGCTCAGCTCGCACGTGTACACGCCCGGCATCAACGCGGACGTGTGGTTGCTCGGCATCACCTTCGTCGAGATTTCGGCGCTGTCGCTCGCGATGGAAATCGTCGTGTCGATCCTGAAGATGCGCGCGCCCGGCATGTCGCTCGACCGGATGCCGATTTTCGCGTGGTACATCCTCGTCACCGCGATGATGATGATCGTCGCGTTTCCGCCGCTGATCCTCGGCTCGATCCTGCTCGAAGTCGAGCGCGCGTTCGACCTGCCGTTCTTCGACCCGCGGCGCGGCGGCGATCCGTTGCTGTGGCAGCATCTGTTCTGGTTGTTCGGGCACCCCGACGTTTACATCATTTTCCTGCCGATGGCGGGCGTGCTCTCCACCATCATCCCCGTGTTCGCGCGACGGCCGCTGGTCGGTTATCGCGCGATCGTCGTCGCGATCATCGCGCTCGCTTTTCTGAGCTTCGGCATCTGGGTTCACCATATGTTCACGGTGGGCATCCCGCATCTCGCGCTGGCGTTTTTCTCGGCGGGATCGGCGATCGTCGCGGTGCCGACCGCGATCCAGTTCTTTGCGTGGCTCGCCACGCTGTCGCACGGGAGGCCGCGCTGGGACGTGCCGATGCTGTACATCTTCGGCTTCTTCTTCGTGTTCACCGCTGGCGGGTTGACCGGCGTGATGCTCGCGATGGTCCCGTTCGACTGGCAGGCTCACGACACCTACTTCGTCGTTGCGCACATGCACTACGTGGTGGCGGGCGCGCTCGCGTTTCCGATGCTCGCCGCGTTCTATTACTGGCTGCCTCTACTGACCGGTCGCACTGCCGTGTACAAGCTGTCGCTGCCCGCGTTCTGGCTGGTGTTCATCGGCTTCAACATGACGTTTTTCATGATGCATCTGACCGGCCTGCTCGGCATGCCGCGCCGCGTCTTCACCTATAGCGGCGACGAAGGATGGAACTGGCTGAATCTGCTGTCGTCGGTGGGCAGTTTCGTGATGACGATCGGCTTCGCACTGGTCGCGATCGACATCATCGTGCAGGTGCGTTTCGGGCGGCGCGTGCGGCGCAATCCGTGGGACGCGACCACGCTCGAATGGGCGATGCCGATTCCACCCGCGCCGTACGCGTTCGCGTCGATCCCGCGAATCGGCGCCGAGACCGACGGCATCGCGCCGGGCACGCTGGCGGCGTCGCTCGCACGCGGCGACGGCTACCTCGGCTCGACGCGCAACGGCTGGCAGGAAACGCTCGGCGTGCATATGACGTCGGGCGAACCGGAGCAACTGATCGTGCTGCCGCGAGCGACGTATCTGCCGTTGTTCACCGCGCTCATCACCTGCGCGGCGGTGCTCGCGATGCTGTTCAAGTTCTATCTGCCGGCGCTCGCTTTTGCGTTCGTGACCTTCGGTATGTTCATCTACGCGGGACAAAGCGCCGGTCTCGCACGCGATTACGGACCGCTGCCGGTGGGACGCGGCATCAGCGTGCCGCCGCATACCGAGGTAGCGGGTTCGCCCGCGTGGCTCGCGCTGATCTGCACGCTGGTGGCGAACGGCACGCTGTTCACGTCGCTGGTATTCGGCGTGTTCTATCTGTGGATCGCCGCGCCGAACTGGCCGGCCGCCGTCACGCCCGAGCCGAGCCGGCTGCTTGCGCTCGCGACGGTCGTCGCGCTGGCCGTTGCAGCCGTGGCCGCGCGCGGCTCGCTGCGAAGCGCGGCTGCGGGCGGGAAACCGCATGGGTGGATCGGCGTGACCGTGCTCGCCCTGGTCGCAGCGATTGCCGCCGATGTCGCGCTGATCGGCGGTGTCACGCCGAATCCTCTGGAACATGCGCTCGGCGCGACCGCCGCCGCGCTGCTCTCGTATGTCGCGCTACATGCGGGCATCGGACTGCTGTTTCTGATCAGCAATGTTCTGCGGCTTGGCGCCGGTTTCATCTCACCGCGACGATTGACGGATTTGCGTCTCACGCGTTTATGGATCGATTACACGCTGGCCACCGGCGTGATCGCGCTGGGTCTCGTGCTCGCGCTGCCGGGGCTGGTGGCGATGCTGGGAGCGCGGCCATGAACGGGCGTCCGCTTTCGCCGAGGCGTTTGTGGTGGCTGGCCGTCGGCTTCACGATCTGGTGCCTCGCGCTGGTGATTCTCTATGCGCTGCACGCGATCGGCTGCGCGTTCGGCTGGCCGGGCGGCCCGCTTCGGTTGAGCCTCGCGATCGTGCTCGCGCTGCATCTGATCGCGATTGGCTGGTTGTGGCGTTACTGGGCCACGGCCGGAACCAGGACAAGCCGCGAACCTGGGCCGGAGCGTATCGGCGCGTTTCTGCATACCGTTGTCGTGTGGACACTGATCGCGGCGCTGGCCGCCACGGTGATTACGTTTGGACCGGCGTTGTTGCTGACCACCTGCATCTGACCGGCATGGCGGCTGTGGGTAACGCGATCTGAATGGCGAGAGCGAATTCGCCAGGTAGTGCGGCTCGCTGGAAACCGCGCCGCGTGTGTGAAAGCGCGGAGCCTTCGCTTCTCGCGCGGATCGTTCGATGCGGGTCGATGCGCGTCATGGAAGGCCGAAGCGGGTCGTCGAAGGCCAACGCACGCCGTCGCAAGCCGACGCCGGTCGAAGCAGAACGCTGCAACTCGTCGCCCATCGCAACAGCCAACGCCAACGGCACCACAGCCACCGCCATTGGAGAAAGGATCCATGCAGCACCGCGATCTCATGCGCAAGGCCATCTGGTCCGCCGTCTATCTGCTGTTCATTCTCGCACCGCTGTTCGCGCTGCTTGCGGGCAGGCTGCCGCCCGCGCGCAATTTCGGCACCGAGTTTTCGGTTGCACTCGGCTACTCCGGTCTCGCGATGATGGGCCTGCAATTCGGCCTTACCGCGCGCTTTCGCTACGTGACCGAGCCGTGGGGCGAAGACGTCATCTATCACTTCCACCGGCGTATTTCGCTGATGGCGGTCGGCCTCGTCGTCGTGCATCCGCTGATCTTGATCGCGATCCGCTCGGAGTCGCTCGCGCTGCCCGATTCGGTCTGGGACATTCCGTGGGGCGCGCGCTTCGCGGTGTTGTCGATCGGTTCGCTGCTTCTGCTCGTCGTCACCGCGTTGTGGCGTAAGCAGTTGAAGATCCGCTACGAACTCTGGCATCTGTCGCATATCGTGCTCGCGCTGACCGCCGTCTTCGCAGGCATGCTGCATATGGTCGGCTGGGGCTTCTATCTGGTCGATCCACTCAAGCGCGCGTTGTGGATCGGCATGACGATTTTCTGGATCGGCTTGCTGCTTTATGTACGCCTGTTCAAGCCGCTTTTCATGCTGCGGCGTCCGTATCGCGTTGCCGAAGTGCGCACCGAACGCGGCGACACCACCACGCTCGTGATGCAGCCCGACGGTCACGCGGGTTTTCGCTTCAAGCCGGGACAATTCGGCTGGCTGACGCTGTGGGCGGGTCCGTTCCGCATCACCGGGCATCCGTTCTCGTTTTCGTCGAGCGCCGAAGCGCCGGATGGCCGCGTCGAGATGACCATCCGCAATCTCGGCGATTTCACCAGCGCGGTCAACACGGTGACGGCCGGCCAGCGGATCTATCTCGACGGCCCGTACGGCGCGTTCACGATCGGCAACCCGACCGACATGCACGTGCTGATCGCGGGCGGCATCGGCATCACGCCGATGATGAGCATGATCCGCACGCTCGCCGATCGTGGCGACACGCGTCCGCTGGTGCTGCTGTACGGCGGCAAGGACTGGGACACGCTAACTTTTCGCGATGAACTCGACGTGCTGAAAACGAGGCTCGATCTGAAGATCGTTTATGTTCTGTCGCAGCCGCCCGAGGGCTGGAGCGGAGAAAGCGGACGCATCACGGCGGACGTTTTCAGGCGCCATTTGCCGCCTGCGTACGCGGATCACGAGTACTTCATTTGCGGACCGGACATGATGATGGACGTAATCGAAACCGCACTGGCCGGGATGAAAGTACCGCTCGCCAGATACCATTCCGAACGCTACAGCTTCGTTTAGGAGAATTGCGATGCGTCGATTACTGGCTGACCGCCTGGCCGTTGCGACGGGGGTGATTGTGGTGTTGCTGGCGCTGGTGTTCGCGCTCGTGCGGGTGGCGGGATCGCATTAGCGGGGGCTGCGGAGGGTTGCGCGGGTTTGAGGCGACGACGAAAGGCGCGCGTCGGGCAAGCGTCACTTTCGCCCAATCGACAGCGCGGGCTGGATCGTCGAGAATCGATGACGTTTGTTGTCAGTCGGCCTTTGCGGTCAGCCGTTCAAAGGCGAAGCAGACGATTTCCACCCCTCCGAAAAACCTGACTCCCCCTTATCAGCGCCTCCATGAAAACTGACGCACCTGTCGCTCTTGTCACTGGCTCAACCTCTGGCATCGGCGCCGCAATCGCACGACGGCTGTCGAAGGACGGCTTCTCAATCGTCCTTCATTCGCGGAGTTCGGCGGCTACCGGTCACGCGCTGGCCCGCGAACTCGGATCGGCGGCCTATGTGCAAGCCGATCTGGCCGACGACGCGCAAAGAGTGAGGCTCGTTCGCGAAGCCATTGCCGTATGGGGGAGGCTCGACGTTCTGGTCAACAACGCGGGGATCAGTCGCGTCATCCCTCATGCGGATCTCGCTGCGGCGACACCCGACATCTGGCAGGAACTGCATGAAGTCAACGTCGTGGCTCCGTTCCGCCTGGTCACGGAAGCGCAATCGGCGCTCCGTGAAGCGGCCACCCGAGGGCGGCCCGGTTGCGTCGTGAACGTGAGTTCGCATGCCGGTGTGCGGCCAAAGGGGGCGTCCATTCCCTACGCGGCGACTAAAGCGGCGTTGAATCACGTGACCCGCCTGCTCGCTGTTTCCCTTGCGCCGGATATTCGCGTGAATGCGGTCGCGCCGGGGTTGGTCGATACGCCTTTGACGGCGGACTGGACGCAAGCCCAGCAACTCTGGAAAGAACGCGCGCCGATGCGTCGCGCCGCCAGTCCCGACGATATTGCTCAGGCTGTTGCGTTGCTGGTCGCTTCGGATTATCTGACCGGCGAGATTCTGCTGTCGGACGGCGGATTGAATCTCACGTAGCACGCGGGCGATGTCCGACCGGCTGCTTCAGGGAAACTGGAAAACCCCGCCGAGGGTCGAACGGGCTGCCTGTCATCGGGCAAAGTTCGATCAGGAGCCTGTCCTTCGTCTGATTGCGCGCAACACTGCCATCCCGCTCACTGCGCGCGCGACCCTTGCGATCCGCGATCATCCGCGTGCCGACCGCATCACATCACGCCTTTTCCGGCAGGAACCAGTTCAATATCAGCGCGCAGATTCCGCCTGTCGCGACGCCCGATTCGAGCACGTTTTTCAGCGCGTGCGGCAGGCTGTTCAGAATCTCCGGCACCTGCGACACGCCGAGCCCCAACGCGAGCGACACCGCGATGATCAGCAGCGCCCGGCGGTCGAGCCGGATGCCCGCGAGAATGTTGATCCCCGACGCGGCCACCGCGCCGAACATCACCATCGCAGCGCCGCCGAGCACAGGCTCGGGCACCGCCTGCAACAGGCCCGCGACCGGCGGGAACAGGCCGAGCACGACCAGCATGCCGGCGATCCAGAGGCCGACATGGCGGCTGGCGATCCCCGTCAACTGAATGACACCGTTGTTCTGCGCGAAGACCGAACTGGGAAACGTGTTGAAAAATCCGGCCAGCAACGAATTGAAACCGTTGACGAGCACGCCGCCCTTGATCCGCCGCATCCATACCGGCCCTTCGACCGGCTCCTTCGACACCTTGCTGGTGGCCGTGACATCGCCGATCGCTTCGAGCGACGTGACGAGGTAAATGATCAGCATCGGCACGAACAGCGACCACGAGAAGCCAATGCCGAAATGCAGCGGCGTCGGAATCTGAAACAGCGCCGCCTGCCGCGCCCCGGTGAAATCGAGGCGTCCCATCGCGCCCGCGACGACATAACCAATGACCAGCGCGATGACCAGTGCGGTGCTGCGAATCCACACGACCGGCACGCGGTTCAGCACGATGATGGTGCCCAGGACGAGGCAGGACAGCGTCAGGTTGCCGACGCTCGCGAAGTCGCCCTTCGAGATCGCACCGTAACCGCCGCCCATGCTGATCAGGCCGACCTTGATCAGCGTCAGGCCGATCAGCAGCACGACAATGCCGGTGACGAGCGGCGTGATCAGCCGCTTGACGAACGGCAGGATGCGCGAGACGGCCATTTCGACGAAAGAACCCGCGATGACGACGCCGAAAATGGCGGCCATCACGGTTTGCACCGGCGTCCCCTGCTTGACCATCAGGCTGCCGCCCGCGATCAGCGGGCCGACAAAATTGAAGCTCGTACCCTGAACGATCAGTAGACCCGCGCCGAGCGGGCCGACGCGTTTGCACTGCAGAAAAGTCGCGATACCGGAGATGACAAGCGACATCGACACGATCAGCGTGGTATCCCGGCTGGACACGCCGAGCGCCTGACAAATAAGGAGCCCGGGCGTCACGATCGGCACGAGGATCGCGAGCAGATGCTGAAGCGCGGCCACGAAGGCGATGGTCGGTGCGGGGCGGTCATTGAGACCGTAGACGAGATCGGCGGAAGATTCGACGCCGTCGGCTTCACGGGAAGCCGCAGAGGAGGCGGGTTGCACAGTGTGACGTTGGAAAGGGAAAAGCCCGGCATTCTAACGTAGGCGCCAGGGCGAACCGCGACGCTACGTGCGATGCGGCTTTCCGTGAAGACGGCTGCGGGTCGGCACGAGCGGACCGTTCTCGATCGGAACCGTGCTGCGTCATGGACGCACGAAGCAACCTGCATCGGCAGGCTGCGCAACCGCTTCCCTACCCAACACCTTTCTTGTCGCCAACATTTGCCGGGCCGGTTTTATCCGGCTGCCGGCATCCAGCCAACGGCAAATCTCACACGTTCACGAGCACTCCACCCTCGCAACTCACCCATTGCTCGCCGGCTTCCGGTCCGCCAGCTGCTCGAGCAACGGTTCAGACGGAACAAAAAACAGCCCACCGGTCACCGCGCGGCTGTAATCGAGCAGCCGGTCATAGTTGCCGGGCGGACGGCCCACGAACATGTTCTCCAGCATCTGCTCGGTCGGCTCCGGCGAGTTGGCGTAACCGATAAAGTAAGTGCCGAACTCGCCCGCGCCGGGTCGGCCGAACGCCATGTTGTGGCGCAGGATCTTGACTTCCTGCCCGTCCTTCTCGATCGTCGTCAGCGAACTGTGCGACGAACTTGGCTTGACCGATTCGTCGAGTTCGACATCCGAAAGCTTCCTGCGGCCGATGATGCGTTCCTGCGCCTCGACCGGCAGCGTTTCCCACGCCTCCATGTCATGCAGATACTTCTGCACGATCACATAACTGCCTCCCGCGAAACCGGGGTCCTGATCGCCGATCACCGCGAAGTCGAACGCTTCGCGCCCGCGCGGATTCTCGGTGCCGTCGACGAAACCCACCATGTCGCGCAAATCGAAATAACGGAAGCCGTGCACCTCGTCGACCACCGTGACCGCGCCTTTCAGACGCTGCATCAACAACGCGGCGAGTTCGAAGCACAGATCCATGTGATCCGCGCGTATGTGAAACAGGATGTCGCCCGGCGTGCCCACGGCGCGGCGCTTGCCCTCGCCGAATTCGCGGAATGCGTGCAGCGACGCGGGACGCGGCGTGCCGAAGAGCGCGTCCCACGCGGCGGAGCCGAATCCGCAAACACACGACAGGTCGGCCGTCGGCGCGCGTGTGCCGACCGCGCGGACCAGCCCGGCGATGTCGGGGCATAAGCCGCGTACGGTGTCCGCGTGATCGTCGCCGGGCGTCAGCGTGGCGACGATGAAAATGGCGCTACGGGTAATGGCATTGCAGACAGCTTGCGGTTCTGGAAGGTCGTTAGACATCGGATGGCAGCTCTCGACACGTTGGCATCCCGGCATAGGCAGGACGGATGTTGGAGGACGCAAAAGCGCGCTGGGCGGTGACGCCCCACAAGGTTAGTGGATTCCATAAAACGGCGCGAGGTGGATCATGTATTGCGTGGCGGCGGTTCACGGCGGTATCGCTAGAATCGATTCGCTACCGGCGCTGGGGACGTCACCATGAAAAGAAGCTTGGGAGACTCGCCGTTTGAGGCGAAGCGCGAGCGCGCTAGCGCGACGCAGTATGCGTGTACGCTCGGCGAGACGGCCGCTCACCAGCCGCCATCGCCTCGCAAGGTCTCATCCACGCGGCGAATCGCGTATTTCATCTGCCCGCCGGCAATGCGGCCTATATTGAAGCTAACGAGCCTTCGCTCACCCGCCCGGCCCGCTGCGCCCCGCACCCCGCTCCGCCGATCTGCGCAGCGCGCTCGCATGCGGTTATGATGCCGGTCGCGCACCTTGTTCGCGCAGGGTCCCAAGTCGCATACCAAGCGCGCTCGACGCACTATTTCAGCCACGAGAACCATCATGCCTGCCCAACACGACGAAGCTTCTCCTGCCAGCACGACGCCGGGCGCGGCCACGCGCAAAACGCTGAGCATTACCGTGCGCAATCTCATGATGGTCGCCATCGGCTTCGGGGTTTTCGCGATCGTCGCGACGGTCGTGCTTTACAGCACGTTCATGTACGGCGACCCGATTCCGAACTTCGGCATCATCCTGATGCTGACCGTGCCGGTGATCGCGGGCGTGGCGTTCCGCGTCGGCCTGGATGCGTACCTGGATCGCGAGTGAACCTGCGAGTGGCGACGCCGGCAGCCGGGCATCGACACTACAGCCGCAGCAGAATCATCGTCACCCGGTCTTGACCGGCAACACCACCCACACCTCCAGTCCACCGCCTTCGCGCGCATGAAATTGCAGGCTGCCGCCATGCAGCCGTGCGATCCGCTCGACAATCGACAGCCCCAATCCCGTGCCGCCGCTATGCGAGCGCGCATTGCGCCCGCGCTGAAACGGCGCTTTCAGCTGTTCCAGTTCCTGCGCCGACAGCCCCGCGCCGCGATCCCCGACTGCGACGATCGCCGTCTGCCCGTCTTCTTCGCCGGTTTTGGCTGCGGTCGTCACCCAGCTTCGAACCGCCAGCCCCGTCTTGCCGTACACGATCGCGTTCTGCATCAGGTTCATCAGCAGTCGCATCATGCTGATCGGCCGATACGCCAGCACCGGCAGCGCCCCAAGCGACAACTCGAACTCGTGCCCAAGCCCGGCGAAATCGCCCGCCAGCCGTTCGATCAGCGCGTTCAAATCGCCGGGCTGCGGCTGCTCGCGCTCGCCGCTGCCCGCGTAGTCCATAAACTGTTGCAGGATCGTCTCGATCTGGTCGAGATACGACTCGGCGGCCACCACGAAACTGCTGTCGCTGCCGTCCGGCATCGCCATCGCCATCGACAGGCGCAGCTTGGTCAACGGCGTGCGGATGTCGTGCGAGATGCCGGCCAGCATCAGCGCGCGCGTCGCCTCGGCCTCCTGCAACGTCTGCGTCATCTGATTGAAAGCACGGCTGACGGCGGCGATTTCGGTCGGACCGTCGGTCGGCAACGGCGCGGGCGTTTTGCCCGCACTCACATGACGCGCCGCCTGGGTCAGTTCATGCAGCGGCTCGTTCAGATGAAGCTGGATCGCGTAGCCCGCCAGCGCCGCCAGCGCGCCCAGGCCGAGCGACAGCACGATCGCCGCTTCGAGCCCGCTGCTCTGCGCGTCTTCGGGAATCGGCAACGCGATCCAGTACGGCGCGTGCGGATCGTCGGCGGGCGCGTGCATGCGGATCCACAGACGCTGGCCGCCCTCGGTCTGCCAGCGTGCCGGCATGTCGGGGGGCAGATGCGCGCGCAGGCTGTCGAGAAACACATCGCGCTGATACGTGCGATACGCGCGCGCGACGCTCGGCGGCGGCTCGGACGCGCTCGCCGCGGGCGGTTCCGCGCGCGCGTCGAGGCGCGTCGTCAACGCGGTGCGCGCGCCGGACGGCGTCGCTTCGAGCAGGTTGTCGAGCGTCGTCACGTAGGTCGCGAACACGGTCGCCGCGCGCTCCACGCGAGGCCGCTGCACGTAATGCAGCAGCACGGCGAGCGAGCAGATCTGGCTCAGCATCACGAGCACGATCAGCAGCGCGATATTGCGCGCCAGCAGCGTTCTCGGCAGAAGCCTGCGCAATAGTGGACGCGTCATGAGTCGACGTCGGCGACCAGCATGTAGCCGACGCCCCACACGGTCTTGATGAAACGCGGCTTCGACGGATCGTCTTCGACGATCTGCCGCAGCCGCAACACCTGCACGTCGATGCTGCGATCGAGCGCGTCGTGATCGCGGCCCCGCGCACGCGCCAGCAGATTGTCGCGGCTCACCGGCCGGTTCGGCGACGACGCCAGCGCCACCAGCAGCAGCATCTGCGCGGAATGAATCTCCAGCAACTCGCCCGCGCGTGACAGCTGCTGCTTGCCGACATCGACGGTGAAGTTGCCGAAACGCACGCTTTGCGACGTCACGGTGACATCGCCCGACGCCATTTTCTGACGTCGCAGCAGCGCATTGATGCGCGCCACCAGTTCGCGCGGCAGGAACGGTTTGGCGAGGTAGTCGTCGGCGCCGGTTTCGAGACCGACCACGCGGTCGAGCGGATCGCCCTTCGCGGTCAGCATCAGAATGGGCAGCGTCTGCCCCTGCTCCCTCAGACGTGCGCAGATTTCAAGGCCGTTCTCTTCGCCGATCATCAGATCGAGCACCAGCAGATCGAACGGCTCGCGCTCCAGATACCGGTTCAGACGCTTGCTGTCCTCGGCGACGCGCACCTCGAAACCGTGGCCGCGCAGAAAACGCTGCAGCATGTTGCGCAGTTCGGCTTCGTCGTCGAGCACGATGATTTTGGCGGGGCGATCCATGCGAAAGCTCCTTGGGTTCAGGCTCTTCAGAACATACCGCAATCCTCGGCAGACAGCGCGCGAATGCTCCGGGCTCAGTGCGCTGCGCCGCGTTCCTGCGCGAATGCCTCGATTTGCGGCAGCGTAATGTAGCCCGCTTTCTGCGTGTCGATCTCGTCGAAATGCTTCGCGACCATCGGCATGCCGGCCGCCGCCTGGTCGCGGGTGAGCTTGCCGTCGTGCGTGGTATTCGCGTTGGCGAATCGGTTTTGCAACTGCTGGATCATGCGCTCCATACGCTGCGGATTGCCGCCTTGCGGCGCCATGGCCTGAGCGAACGTAACGGTGGATGCACAGCACAGCAACGCGGCGGCGATGAACTTTTTCATGACTGACTCCTTCGATTGAGCCATCGGGCGTCGCCTGCCTCGTGCCGCGATCCGTTCGATGACAGGCCGAATTCTTGGCGAAGCGCCGATGGTTGGCAATTGCAGAATCATGTCGAGTTATGTCATGAATTTTTCGCTGATGCGAACGGGTGATGTGCGTCTGCTGCGCTTCGCATCGAGGCTACGGTGGCCGCTGTGCATGACATCGAATGAAATGAGTTTGTGATGCCGTTTTGCGTGTGCGTTGCGTATCTTTCGTCTGCCGGTGCTGCCGATGTCGTCAGTGCCGCAGCGGCCACGAGCCTGTTTCCGCGCCACGAGCGCCCTTCATACCGAACCACCCGGCACGCTTCTTCAACCGAAGATGCGTCGCCTCATGCATCAGGAGTTTCCCGTGACTATCCGTCTCGCCTGCGCTTCGACTTTCACCGCTTTGGGCCTCGCCTGTTCATCGACGGCGTTTGCCCGTGTCGTCGTCTACATGCCCGTTCCAGTTATCTACGCACCGCCCCGGCCGCTTGACTATCCGGTGCCGCTCGATCCCGTGTATGTGACGGCGCCTCCGCCAGCGGCTGTTGCCGTCGCGCTTCCGGGTGTAGCGAGTGCGCCTGCATCGCCGGTCAAGCCGATGCCGATGTACACCAACGTCGTCGTGCCCGCACCGACGAACTATGCGGTCGTCCCCGCCCCCGTCGTTACCTACGCTCAACCGTTGATGGCGGTGCCGCGCTAGCCGAACTTTTCGACGCGTTTCCCGCGAGTCCGCCGACGGCGAACGACAGCGTTTGACCCGCTGCCTGCAATCAGGACCGTTGCCTCAGGATAGGACATGCGTCAGACAAAACCGCCTGGTGGATTCCCGTTATCGCAATTCGTGATCAAGGCCGATGTGTGCGTGAACGACACCGTGTTGTTATTGCACGGCGTACGCGGTCGCGGGGTGAACGTGATTATTTGTCCGACGGCTCTGGCCCAGATCGATCACGGTCGACACGTTGGCATCGCGCTTCGCGTCAAAGGCAAAGCGGGCGGAGTTCGGCGGTAAACCGCAGACAATTTGCGCGTCAGGACCAGGTAGCCGCCGACGCAAACCATCCGCCACGGGAATGCGATTTGCTCGATATCCAGCGATAAACACGCGGATCGATGCGTATGAACAGAGCGTCTGTCCGTCCAGCCGTCAGGCTCGAGCGCGCTATCGGGACGCCTCCTTGCCAGGCCCACTTCTGCGGAAACATCAGATGAGTTATCAGGACATAGACAAAGAGATTGCCCACCTCGAACTCGTGTTCGGCAAGATCTCTACGCGCGATCGCTTTCCCCTGTCGTACTGGCATAAGCGGCTGCTCGCGCTGCACCGTTCGGCGATGATGCCTGCGCAACGCGCACGCGTCACGCGTCTCGAAGCAACGCTGCGTACGTTGGGGGAGTCGCGCGAAACGGTTTGAGCCGGCGGTGGGTTGAGTGTGAGCGGCGGCCGGACATCAAAGCCGCAGTTTCAAACACCTCGGTCTGCCTACGCAAACTCCCATGCGACCCACACACTCGCTCAGCCAGTCAGAACCCGCGCCCCCAGCGCCAGCACTAACGCGGGCACCATCACCAGCACGCCGACCTTCAGAAACTTCATGAAGCTCACGTCCTCGCCTTCGCGGCGAATCGCGTTGAGCCAGAGGATGGTCGCGAGCGAACCGGTGATCGACAGATTCGGGCCGAGATCGACGCCGATCAGCAATGCGTCTATTACGCGCTCGGGACTATGCGCCTGCATCACTGTCGAACTGGCGATCAAACCCGCCGGCAGGTTGTTCATCAGATTGCTGCCGAACGCGATGATCGCGCCCGCCCAGCCGGCGGTCGCCATTTCATTGTGTTCGGTCGCGCGGCGCAGCACCGTGGATAGCGTAGTGATCACGCTGGTGTAATCGAGCATCTGCACCAGCACGAACAGCGCGGCGACCAGCGGCAGCACGCTCCACGAAATCTCGCGGATCATCGGCAACGGCGATTTGCGCTCCTGGATCAGCACGACCAGCGCGGTCAGCGCGCCGAGAATCGCGGTGGGCAGACCGAGCGCGATGTCGTACGCGGAAACCGTCAGCAGGACAACCGCGGTGACCGCGATTCCGGCCAGTGCAACCCGTCCGCTCGACGACAGTTCGACCGCGTCGAGATTCGCCTCGCAAGTACCGGCGAGCGCGTCGCGCTGGGTCCAGCGCAGCATCGCGTAAGTGGCGGCGATCGACAGGATCGACGGCAACGTGAAACGCATCAGCCATGCGCCGAGCGCGGGCGTGTGATTGCCATACAGCACGATGTTGGCGGGATTCGAAATCGGCAGCACGAAACTGGCGGCGTTGGCGACCAGCGCGCAGACGAACAGCAGCGGCAGCGGCGGCGTCTTCGCTTTTTTGGCGGCGGCGAACACGGCAGGCGTGAGAACCACGGCGGTTGCGTCGTTCGACAGAAATGCGGTGATCACCACGCCGACCAGGTACACGAGCACGAACAGCTTGCGCGGCGAACCCTTCGCGTGATTCACCGCGAGCACCGCGACCCAGTCGAACAGTCCTTCACGGCGGCCGACTTCGGAGAGCACCATCATGCCGAACAGGAACAGGTAGACGTCGGTGCCCTTGCCGATCGCCTCGATGGCCAGATGAACCGGCAGCAATCCGAACAGCACCAGCAGCAGCGCACCCGCGACTGCCCAGATCGCCTCTGGCCATTTGAACGGCCGGGTGATCACACCGGCGGTGGCGACGGCGGCAATGCCCCACGAAAGGAAAACGGAATTCACAGCGCAAGCCCAGGTTTATTGTTGATTAGCGGTTGATAACCGGTTGATCTTTGGTTGGTCTGCGGGCGCGATGCCTGCACACAGCATCACGCCTGAATCATTGCGGCCCGCGCTTGCGGTTGCAATCGACATGCCTGCAACCGCGCCCTGGCCGATGCGTCGCGCGACACCCGCTATGCCACCCGGTTCACCGCTGCGATGCAATCGCGGCCGTTGTCTTTCGCGAGATACAACTGGGTATCCACGAGATTCACGAACGCGATGGGATCGCCCGAACCGTCGGGAATCACGCTGCCCACGCCGAAACTCGCGGTCACGGTCTGCCGGAACGGCGAGCGCTCGTGGGCGATTTCCGCGGCGCCGATCCGGTTGCGGCAGCGCTCGGCGACTTGCCGCGCGGCGTCCGCGCCGGTATTCGGCAGGATCAGCACGAATTCCTCGCCGCCGAACCGGCCGACGAAATCGCCAGGACGCACCGCGTCGCTCAACAGGCCGGCCACGCGCTTCAGACACTCGTCGCCCTGCACGTGTCCGTAATAGTCGTTGTACGACTTGAAGAAATCGATATCGACCATGACAAGCGACAACGGCGCGCCGTGACGCTGCGCGGCGTTCCATTCGCGTTGCAGCACCGCGTCGAATTCGCGGCGATTGCCGACTGCCGTGAGACCGTCCTTGAACGACAGCGCTTCGAGTTCGCGTTGCAGTTCGGCGAGCTTCTCCTCAGTCTTCTTGCGCTCGCTGATATCGAACATGAAGCCCACCAGCGACTCGACCTCGCCGCGCTCGTCGCGTACCACATGCACCACGTCGCGCAGCCAGACGTAGTCGCCGCGGCTCGTCAACGCGCGGTAGTCCGCTTCGTGATCGGTGCCCGCCTTCGACTGCGCGACGCAGAACTCGACCACCTTGTCGCGGTCTTCGGGATGCATGCGGGCAGCCCAGTCCTGCACGGTTTTCCAGCTCGACGGCGTCCAGCCCAGCAAGGCTTCGATCTGCGGGCCGATGTAGGCGAACGCCATGGTCGCCCAGTCGATCTTCCACGGAATGGCCTTCGTCGATTCGAGCAGCGTGCGGTAGACGGCCGCGTCGTGTTCCATGTAACCTTCGACGCCCGTCGAACCTGAAGCGGCATCGGCCGGCGTGTCTGCCTGATCTTTATCGTGCCGCAAGAAATCCGCGCCGAGCCCGGCCGGCTGTTTTCCAGTGCTATTCATGGGTGAACGGTCCTTAAGACGATTTAACGGCAAATTACCACAGCGCTGTGTCCGGCCAATTGTTTGCGGCTTGATGTGTTGCCGGGAAGCGGGCGGCTAACTTCGATTCAGGTCAGCCGAAGAACCATTAACGTCACGCCGACAACAATCTGTTCCCTTCTGCCCGCCTATTCAGTTTTCATTGGCGTCCCTACCATTCGCACTCATTCGCCTTACCTTGCGATCGACGAACACACAATGAAATCACGTCTCTCTGGTTCAGAACATTACAACGGCATTGCCATTGCACTGCACTGGCTGATTGCGGCGCTGATTATCTGCGGCTTTTATATCGGCTGGATCATGACCGATATTCCCGGCTTCACGCCGACCAAGCTGAAGTATTTCTCGTGGCACAAGTGGATCGGCGTGACCGTCTTCGTTCTCGCGGTGCTGCGCGTGCTGTGGCGCGCCACGCACCGCGCGCCGCCGCTCGACAGCGCTACGCCAACGTGGCAGAAGGCCGCCGCTCATGCGGTGCATGGCCTGCTGTATCTGCTGATGCTGGCGATTCCGCTGTCCGGCTATTTCTACAGCTCGGCAGCCGGAATTCAGGTCGTGTATCTCGGCATCGTGCCGCTGCCGACGATCATCGGCCCGGACCAGGCGCTGAAAGCCACGCTGCGCACCGTCCACGTATTGCTGAATTACACGCTGCTGGCGCTGGTCGCCATGCACGTCGCGGCGGCACTCAAGCATCAATTCGTCGACCGGGACGGATTGCTGGCGCGGATGATGCCGTTTTTGAAGTGAAGCCGTTGCTCAACGATCGGCCTCGAGCGGCCTCGATTGGCTCCGGCCTGTTGGCAATCTAATTCCCGGCAGTGCGCAATTAACGCACACGGGTTCGATAGGATGCGTACCACCATGAAATCGACCATCTTCCACTCCGCCCGTCACAGCGCTTCCCGCGCGACGCTCGCCGGCATTGCCGCCCTTTCGCTGTTCGGCGCGGGCCTCGCGCATGCGGACGTCGACCTCGCCAAAAGCAGCGTGATCGCGACGACGAAACAGATGAACGTGCCCGTCGACGGCAAGTTCAAAAAGTTCTCCGCGCAACTGAATTTCGATCCGGCGAAGCCGACCGCAGGCAGCGCGAACGTGTCGATCGACACCGCCAGCTACGACCTCGGCGCGGACGACTACAACAAGCAGGCGCAGGGCAAGGAATGGTTCGACAGCGCCGCGTTCCCGAACGCGACCTTCGTCTCCAGCGCGATTGCGCCGGCGGGCGGCAATCTGTACAGGATCACCGGCAAGCTCACCATCAAGGGCAAGTCGCAAACTGTCGTCGTGCCGGTCAGCATTGCAAGCAACGGCGCCACGCAAACCTTCGACGGCTCCGTGCCGATCAAACGCTCGCAGTTCGACGTCGGCACCGGCGAATGGAAAGACACGTCGGTTGTCGCCGACGAAGTGGTTATCAAATTTCACATTGTCGCTTCGAAGAAGTAACGCATCGAAGCCTCACTGAATCGAAGCATCGCAGTATTTTTCTGACATCTGGAGAACATCTTGAAGAAACAATTTTTGCTCGCCACCGGCGCATTGGCTGCTGCACTGTCGTTTAACGCAATCAGCGCGATGGCTGCCGACACGTATCAGCTCGATCCGACCCACACGTACCCGAGCTTCGAAACCGACCACTTCGGCGGCGTGTCGATCTGGCGCGGCAAGTTCAAGAAAAGCAGCGGCACCGTGGTGCTGGATCGCGCGGCCAAGACCGGCACGGTCGACGTGACGATCGACATGACTTCGGTCGATATCGGCAACGACAAGCTCGACGCTGAACTCGTCACCGACAAGTTCTTCGACACCGCGAAGTTCCCGACTGCCGAGTACAAGGGCACGTCGATCCGCTTCAAGGGCGACACGCCGGTGGAAGTGATCGGCACGCTGACGATGCACGGCATCACGAAGCCGGTGAACCTGAAGATCGAATCGTTCAAGTGCTTCCAGAACCCGATGCTCAAGCGCGAAGTGTGCGGCACGGAATCGACCGCGACGTTCAATCGCGACGACTTCGGCGTCGACTTCGGCAAGACTTATGGCTTCAAGATGAAGACCACGCTGCATATCCAGGCTGAAGGCATCAAGCAATAAAGGCGGTTCCTGTCGGCTGATTTCTGGCTGATATACAGGTTGCGGCAACGCGCCGGCAAAGACCGGCTAGTTGCCGTAACCGCTCCATCCGGCTACGATCCTTTTCAACGGATAGCCCTTCAAACAGGACCTTTTCTGCGCGGAACGCCGGATTGAAGCGGCGGTTTGGCAGGACTTACAGGTCATAAATTCCGCTTTCGTTCCATCGCAAAACTTGAGTGCGAATAACCGCCTCAAGCGCCCGCTTTTCCCTCCATTGATACGCAACGCCCGCTCGTAAAGTCGTCGGCAAGGAAATGATTCCTGTCTGGAGACGGTGCGATGCAACAGGTAAAAAATGCGGTTATGTCCGCGACGATCGCTTCGATCGCGGCGGCCGCGATCGCGCTGCCGGGCGCGGTGAACGCGCAGGAAATCTATGTCCACGGCGGCACGCTCGGTGCCGGTGTCGGCGGGGCGCTGTCCCTGAATGCATGGAGCGGCGTGCATGCGGAGATCGAAGGCTTCGGCCTGTCGCATTCATTCGATGTCGACGGCAACCGCTACGACGGTCATCTCAAACTGCTGCAAGGCGGTGCCTATCTCGACTTGTTCCCGTTTGTGTCGAGCGGATTTCGCGTGACGGCGGGCGCGTTGATCAACGACAACCGCCTGAGCGCGCAGGCACAGCCAAACGCGCAAGGCGAGTTCAAGATCGGCGACGACTTCGTTCCGGCCGTGGGACCCGCGCCATCCGCGACCGCCACGCTGCCGCGCGTGATGCCGTACCTCGGCATCGGCTATGGTCACAAACCTGCTTCGAAGGGCTTCGGGCTGACGTTCGATCTGGGCGTCGCCTATGGCCGTCCGCGCACGACATATAACGTGCCGGCCATTTATTCGATGCTGACGTCACAGGCGAACATCGATCAGGAAGAGCAGAACATCAGCAACAAGCTTTCGCGCTACAAGCTTTATCCTGCGGTGCAGATTGGGCTGAGCTACCGGTTTTGAATGGATCTGGGCGCGTCGCCTCTCTCAAGTAAAACTCAACTGAGAAATTCGACTTTGCCCGTATTGAGGTGATACATCGATCCCACCATCTTTATCTTCCCGTCTTTTTCCATCGACGCGAGAATGTCGCTGCTTTTGCGCAGATCGCCGATCGTGTTCAGTACATTGGATCGCGCGACCTGATCCACGAATTCGATATTGCTGCCGCTTCTGTCACCGTCGTATTTCGTCGCGTCTATCGCCGGCTTTATCTTTGCGAGAAGTCCGGTCAGATTGCCGAGCTTGACATTGTCAATGGCGCCCTTGATCGCACCGCAACTGGTGTGGCCCATTACAAGCACGACTTTCGCGCCCGCTGCGGCACACGCGAATTCCAGGCTTCCGGCCAGATCGTCATTGGCAATATTGCCGGCAATACGCGCATTGAAGGTTTCGCCAATACCCGAATCGAGAATGAGTTCGGCAGGCGAGCGCGAATCGATACAACTGAGAATGACCGATGACGGAAACTGTCCGCTGGCGCTTGCGCGCTTTTGCGCGAGGTAGTCATGTCGGTGCGCTGTGCCTGACACAAACCGCTCGTTGCCGCGCTTCATTGCTGCAATGATTTGATCCGGCGTCATGCTATCGCGCTCTTTTTGCGTGAGCGCAGCGGCGCGGGACATGCGCGGAAAAGCCAACCCGAGTGTGCCAAGCGTTGCTGCCGTCGCCATGCCGAATCCCACTTTTAACATTTGACGACGATCAGGTTCTTCGCATTTCAGACAACGGCATTGACCGCGATTCATATGGACTCCGATAAACGTGGACGGTAGGCGCAAAGTCAAGTCTAGGGCGTTTTTCCATATTTCCAAGCGCATTTCAAACGAACTGCAATGAGTTGCGCTGCACGGTCTATCTTGGGTTGCTTTATCTGGGTCGACTCTGAAGCGCTCAGATTTCCGGCGGCAAAAAACAGCGCGGAGAACCTGCAACGAATGTTGTGCTTCATGCTCGCTGAAAGCGCTGTGTAGTGAAGGAGTGTCGACGAAAAGCGGCCAGCATTACGCGTCTCTATTCATCTTAGAGAGCGGCGGTTTGTGAGCGGCATGGAAGTCTATGGGCGTGCGGGAGATGCGCCTGCTGAACTACCTCGAGAAGATGCGCTTCGGCCATTCTCTTCCGATGCTGGCGAATCACGCGCGATCTCCTGAATACCAGTAAAATACTGTATAAATACACAGTCCACCAGATTCCGATTGCGTCCCACGGCGATATGCGTCAAACCCCTGTTGCGTCCAGCAACACACCCAAAGACCCCAAGCAACGTCACATAAGGACATTGGTCAATATGTTGTGCAGTGTGGCGGTACAGTCGTCGTGAGCAGTCAGCCCATACGTCGCATCGCGCATGTCGACATGGATGCGTTCTATGCGTCTGTAGAACTGCTCCGCTATCCCGAGTTGCGCGGCCAACCCGTTGTCATTGGCGGCGGCCGCAATGCCGCACCCGAGCTCCTGCCCGATGGCACGCGCCGCTTCGCCAAACTCCGCGATTACGCCGGGCGAGGTGTCGTGACGACATCGACGTACGAGGCGCGAGCGTTCGGCGTGTTTTCGGCGATGGGCATGATGAAGGCGGCGCAACTCGCGCCCGATGCGGTCCTTCTACCCACCGATTTCGACTCGTATCGACGTTACTCGCGCCTGTTCAAGGACGCAGTGCGGACATTCACAGACCAGATCGAGGACCGCGGAATCGACGAGATTTTCGTCGACCTCACTCTGGCGGAGGGTGAATCGCATGTGCTCGGCGCTCGTATCAAGAACGCGGTTCGGGAGGCAACCGGCCTGACCTGCTCCATCGCAATTGCGCCGAACAAACTGCTTGCAAAGATCGGCTCCGAGCTGGACAAACCCGACGGGCTGACCATCCTCTCGATGTCGGACCTCGAGTCACGCATCTGGCCGTTAGCGGCAAAAAAGATCAACGGCATTGGGCCGCGCGCCAGCGAGCGTCTGGCCGGCCTCGGCATTGTGACGGTAGGTGACCTGGCCTCAGCCGACCTCGGGCTGTTACAGGAAAACTTTGGACGAACTTACGCTGCATGGCTGGCGCGAATAGCGCACGGTGAAGATGACCGTGAGGTCGTCGTGTCGTCGGAACCGAAATCGATGAGCCGCGAAACCACGTTCGAGCGCGATCTGCATCCGCGTCATGATCGCCCGGCGTTGTCCAGTTCGTTCACCGGGCTATGCGTGCGGGTCGCCGAAGATCTGGTGCGGAAAGGATATGTGGGCCGCACGGTGGGCATCAAACTGCGTTATGACGATTTCCGCACCGTCACGCGCGACCTGACGCTGGACGAGCCCACCGCCGACGCCGCCGAAATCCGGCGCGCGGCGACCGAGTGTCTACGCAGAGTGGAGTTGAACCGCAAGCTGCGGCTGCTTGGCGTGCGCGTAAGCGCGTTGACGCCGGCCAGCGCGGTCACGCCCAAACCGCGCCTGCCGGTTCAGGCCGACTTGCCTTTTGCCAGCGACGAATAACCCGCCGCTTGAGCCGTCCCACCAGCGTCCGGGCGTGCCGCGTGCAACTCGCTTTCCACCTGCGACGCCGCGACCGAAAACGCAAACGTATTGATTCCATGCGCGCTATGCGCCGACACCGTGCCGCGATGCATCTCCGCAATCGCCTTCACGATCGCGAGACCCAGCCCGTGATTTTCACGGCTATTCGTGCGCGAGACTTCGGCGCGATAAAAACGGTCGAACAGATGTTCGAGAATGTCCGGCGGAATCGGCTTGCCTGGATTAGCGACCTCGACGCGCACACGCTCGTCCTCGCGCACGATCGTCACGCTGATCGCCACACCTGGCTCGCAATGCTGGATCGCGTTCATCAGCAGATTCGTGCATGCGCGGCCGAATAGCGAACGGTTGACCCGCGTCATCGCGTCGCCGCGCAGCGTGGCGTGCACGCGTGCTTCTTCGAGCGGTATCTCCAGAAACTCCAGCGTATGCGCGACCTCGGCGGCCAGCGACACGTCGATCAGCCCCGTTGCCCGTTCGCCCTGATCGGCGCGCGCGAGGAACAGCATGTCGTTGATGATCGCGCGCATCCGCTCGAACTCTTCGAGATTCGATTGCAGCGTATGACGCAGATCGTCGACCGTGCGATTGCTACGCGTCAACGCGACCTCGGTCTGACCGATCAGGATCGTCACCGGCGTGCGCAACTCGTGCGCGACATCGGCGTTAAACGATTCGAGCCGGCCATACGCGCCGTCCAGCCGTTCGAGCGCGCCGTTGAACGAATTGGCGAGGTCGTTCAGTTCGAGCGGCAACGACGCAGTATTCAAACGCTGCGAGCGATTGTTCGGACTCACCGCCGACGCATCGCGCGTCAAACGTGTCAGCGGTTCGAGGCCGATTCGCGTGACCGAGTAGCTGAGCAGCAGCACGGCGAGACTGCCGAGCGCCGATAGCGCGGCGAGCGCCGAGCCGAACACGCGCATGGTCCGCACATTGGGCGAATAGCTGACGCCCACCTGCAACTGGACTGTGGGACGCGCGGCGCTGGCCGGTATCGTCATCGTGGCGATCAGCATGTCGGGGCCGCCGTCGGCGGGTGTTACGCGCTGATAGCCGCCGGGCCAGCTACGCACGACCGTGCCGACCACCGGCTGGCCGTAGTGGAAGCCGGGGTCCGTGCTGGTCGCCGCATACACCGTGCTGCTGTCGTGCGGCGTCATGTCGGTGAGTTTTTCGCGGACCATACGCCACTTTTCCGGCGTGACTGCGTGAAACACGATGATTCGCGCGATCTGCGTGCGGTCGTCGAGCGATTCGCGCAAATGATGTTCGAGTTGCGTGCGCAACACGAGAAACAGGCCGGTGCCCACCAGCGTGAACACGAATAGCGCGACGAACGCGAACATCAACGCAAGGCGGCGGGCGATCGACCGGTTCATGATTGCTCCGCCTCCTCGCGTACTTCGAGCACGTAGCCCATGCCGCGCACGGTGTGCAGCAGTTTCGACGGGAACGGGCCGTCGAGTTTCGCGCGCAATCGCTTGATGGCGGTCTCGACCACGTTGGTATGGCTGTCGAAATTGACGTCCCACACGAGTTCGGTAATGGCCGTCTTCGACAGGATGTCGCCTTGCCGGCGCGCCAGCACGCTCAGCAATTGAAACTCCTTGGCGGTCAGATCGAGGCGTACGCCGTCGCGCGTCGCACGGCGGCCAATCAGATCGACGAACAGATCGCCGACCGAAATCAGCGTCGATTCCTGCGAACGCGTGCGACGCGCAAGCGCATGCAGCCGTTCGACCAGTTCGAGGAAGGAGAAGGGTTTCGTGAGGTAGTCGTCTGCGCCTTCGCGCAGGCCGCGCACGCGGTCGTTCACGTGATCGCGCGCGGTCAGCATGATGACCGGGGTTGACTTGCGCATGCGCAGCGCCTTGAGCACGCTGAAGCCGTCGCGCTTGGGCAGCATCACGTCGAGGACAATCACGTCGTAGTCGAACTCGGTGGCCAGATGCATGCCCTCCTCGCCGTCCAGAGCGATGTCGACCACCCAGCCCTGCTCTGTCAAACCGGAGCGCAGATAGTCCACGACCTTGTGCTCGTCTTCAACAATCAGCAATTTCATGCGCGTCCCCTTGAATTTGCATTATACGAAACGCCCTGAATTTCCTCCTGCTCGCCGGCAATCATCATCGCGCGCGACTCACCGTGCGGGAGCCATCGCCTCCTTCGAATCGTTGGGCTGGTTGCCGGCCGGTGCAGCCGACACCTCGGTGCCCGCCTCCCAGCCACCGCCGAGCGCCTTCACCAGCGACACCGACAGCGTCATCTGCTGGCCATGAATCTGCACGTCCTGGCGTTCGCTGGTGAGCAGCGACTGCTGCGCGGTGATCACATCCAGATACGCGACGAGGCCGCCTGAATAGCGGTCATTGGCGAGCGACAACAAACGTTGCGCATCGGCCACCGCTTCGTGCGACTGCGTTGCCGCGCCGTCCAGCACCGACAGTCCGGTGATGCCGTCCTGCACCTGCTGGAACGCGGTGAGCACCGTCTGACGATAGTTCGCCTCGGTGGCCTTGTAGCCCTCGCTCGCATATTTGACGTTGGCCGCACGACGGCCGCCGTCGAACAGAACCTGGCCGACCGTCGCGCCGAGCGTCCACATCAGCGTGGGCGCGCTCAGCAGGCTCGCGAACTGCGTGCTTTCCCAGCCGATGCTCGGCGTCAACGTCAAACTCGGGAAGAACGCCGCCTTGGCGACGCCGATCTGCGCGTTCGCGGCAGCCATTGCACGTTCCGCCGATGCCACGTCGGGCCTGCGTTGCAAAACATCGCTGGGCACACCGAGCGGAATCGACGGCACTTTCACGTCGAGCACTTTCGGTGCGATCGCGAACTGCGGCGCGGGCACGCCAACGAGTGCGGCGATCGCGTGTTCGTATTGTGCGCGCTGATTCAGCAGCAGTTGCGCCGACACCCGCGTCGAATCGAGCAGCGACTTCTGCTGCAATACGTCGAGCCCCGATACCGAGCCGAGATCGTGCTCGGAGGTCACATAATCGAGCGCCTTCTGCTGCAATTTCACGGCCTGATTCAGCACGTCGATCTCGGAATCGAGTTCGCGCAGCGAGAAATAATCGGTGGCGAGATCGGTGGTGAGCACAAGCCGCGCGTTCGCGAGATCGTCCGCCGATTGTTCCGCCGACGCCTTCGCGCCCTCCACCTGCCGACGTATCCGGCCAAATAGATCGGTGTCGTAGTTGATGGTCGGACCGAGCTGCACGTTGTTCTGCACCGTCGACATGGTCGGCGTGTCGTAATTGGTCAGCGGACGGTTCTGCGAAATCCTGAAGCGCGAGGCCTGCGCGCCGAAGTCGACCTCGGGTATCCGCTGCGCGCTGGTGTTCGCGAGCGTCGCTTTCGCCTGCTCGTAGTGCGCGCTGGCCGCAGCCAGCGTCTGATTCTGCGCGAGCGCCTGGGTCTCCAGCGTGGCGAGCATCGGATCGCCGAAGCCGCTCCACCAGTCGGGCGAAACAGGCGCGTGCGACGGCGCGCCGACCCGCCAGTACGAATCGGTTTGCCAGGTGGGCGGCACGTCGGCCTGCGGTCGCGCGTAGTCCGGGCCGACCGTGCACGCGGCCAGCGACAGCGCCACGCCCGCAATGCCTGCGACGCTCACCGCGCCGCCGACGGCGCTGATTGCCCGGCGTGTGCCCACGTACTTCACGACGCCTCCTTGCCATTCTTCTGCGGCTGCGCGATCTGCACGTGGTCGCCGTCCGCAATCGAATCGCTCGGATTGATGATGACCTTGTCGGTCGGCTCGATCCCGCTTTCGATTTCGAGCGACTGCCCGAGGTCCTGCGCGATCACGATCTTGTGCAATGCCACGTTGCCGTTTGCATCGACCACGGCCACACGCGGACCTTCGGCGCGGAACAGCAGCGCGTTGCCCGGCACCATCATCCGTGCATGCGCGACGGCGGGCACCGCTACCTGCACGTAAGCACCGGGGCGCAGTTTGCTGTCGGGATTCGGCAGCGTCACTTCGATCTGCAGCGAGCGGGTCGGCACGTCGATCGCGCCGGAAATGTGCGTGATCGTGCCGTGGAATTGCTGACCCGGCAATTCGGCCTGGGTCACCACCACGTTCTGTCCGACCGACACGTTTTGCGCGTAAGCCTGCGGCAATTGCACATACACCCGCAACGGGTCCGACTGCGCGAGCGCGAACAGCGCGCGGCTCGTGCCGCTGCCCGCGTCGATCAGGTCGCCGACATCGACGTTGCGCTGTGTCACCACGCCCGCGAACGGCGCGACGATGCGCTTGAACGATTCGAGCTGCTGCAGACGCTTCACGTTGGCATCGGCGGCGGCGAGGTTTGCGACGTCCTGTGTGTACGTGCTTTGCCGCTCGTCGAGTTCCTGCTGAGAGACGGCGTCGCGCTGACGCAATTGCTGCCAGCGATCCAGCGAGCTTTTCGCAAGGCCCAGGCTCGAACTGGTCTGCTGGCGCTGCGCGAGTGCCTGCGCGAGTTCCTGATCGATTTCAGGCGTGTCCAGTTCGGCGAGCAGTTGCCCCTGCTTCACGCGTGCGCCGATATCGGCGTACCAGTGCAGCAGATAACCGGTGGAACGCGCGTAAATCGGCGACTCGACGAAGCCGCGCAACGTACCCGGCAGCAGTGTGTCGCCGCCGCCCTGGGTCTGCGTGGGGGTCACGACGTTCACGTACTGTGTGGCGTTCTGTTTGGTCGTCGCGGAGACGGAGCGGCTTTGCAGCACGTTGGCGATCACGCTGCGCAACGCGCCTAACGCGAGCAGCGCCAGCACGATCCAGATAGCGATCTTCGCGCGTTTCCATTCGCGGTTGCGCGGTGGCAAAGCGTGCCCCCCTTCGGTGTCTCGCGAGGGGATCGCTAGCGATGCATGAGTTTTTTCGGTCATCTCAGTCAGCCATCTCAGTCAGCCGTCATTTAACTTTACGCGGGCTGGACAGCGCCGCCGTGGTCCGGCGCGGGGTCGCTGCCCGTGCCGTCATTGCCGCGCTCGCCACCATTGCCATTGTCTTTGCTGTCGTTGCTGCCCTTGCCTTGCGTGTTGCCACTGTCATGGGCGTGGCCTTGGGCAGCCCCGGCGCGTTTGTCATCTTCATGGGCGCGGTCACCGTCGTTGCCGTGACCGCCGCCGTTGCCACCGTTATTGCCACCGTTGCCACCGTCTCCGCCGCCATCGCCATCGCCGTTGCCATGCTTGCGGGCGAGACGTGTATGAATGCCCGCGAATACGAGCGGCACGAAGAACAGCGTGGACACCGTGGCGAACAGCAGGCCGCCAATTACCGCGCGACCCAGCGGCGCGTTCTGCTCAGCGCCTTCGCCGAGACCCAGCGCCATCGGAATCATGCCGATGATCATCGCGAACGCGGTCATCAGCACCGGACGAATCCGGCTCGCGCCCGCTTCGAGAGCGGCGGTCAGCGGCGGCGAACCGGCCTGCAATCTCTGCCGCGCGAACGACACCATCAGAATACTGTTGGCGGTGGCCACACCCATCGTCATGATCGCGCCGGTCAACGCGGGCACGCTAAGGTGAGTGCCCGTCAGGAACAGCATCCATACGATGCCCGCGAGCGCCGCCGGCAACGCGCTGATGATGATCAGCGGATCGACCCACGACTGGAAATTCACCACGATCAGCAGATACACGAGCACGATCGCCATCGCCACGCCGAGACCAAGGCCGAAGAACGAACTACGCATGGTCTGCACCTGACCGCGCACGATGATCGTGCTGCCGCGCGGCAACGATGCGCGCACGTTGTTCACGAGCTTGTCCACCTGATTCGCGACGCTGCCCAGATCGCGGTTCTCGACGCTCACATAAAGATCGATCACCGGCCGGATGTTGTAGTGCGTGACCAGCGCAAACTGATTCTGCGGCGACACGCGCACCAGGTTGCCGAGCAGTTGCGTCGGACCGTTGGCCGACGCGGAGACTGGCGTGCGCAATAGCTCGTCGATCGACGAAATCTGATATTGCGGCGTTTGTACCGCCACCTGGTATTCGACGCCGTTCTTGTTGTTGAACCAGAATCCCGGCGACGTTTGCGAGCTGCCCGACAACGAAATCAGCACGTTCTGCGACACGTTGCTCGCACTCAGATTCAGTTGCTGCAAGCGCGTGCGATCCATCTGAAGATTGATGACCGGCTCATCCAGTTTCTGCTGGATGTGCGTGTCGACGGTGCCCGGAATCAGCCGCACCTGCTTGAGCAATTTACGCGCGACGTCGAAGTTGCCCGACTGATCCGCCCCGGCAATTTGCACATCCACTGCGGCTGGCAAGCCGAAATTCAGAATCTGCGTGACGATGTCGGCGGGCTGGAAGAAAAATTCGACGCCCGGAAAACGTTGCGGCAGGATCGTGCGCAACTTGTCCATGTAGATCTGCGACGGCTTGTGGTCTTCGTTCAGCGCAACCTGAATCTCGCCGTCGAGCGTGCCGATCGTGCCCGAATTGCTATACGACAGGTTGATACCGCTGTATGGCAAACCGAGGTTGTCGAGAATCGTGCCGAGTTCTTTTTCGGGTACGACTTCGCGAATCACGCCTTCAATCTGATCGGCGAGACGCGCGGTTTCCTCGATACGTGTGCCGGTCGGCGCACGGAAGTGCAGACGAATGTCGCCTGCATCGACGGTCGGGAAAAAGTCCTCGCCGAGCACGAACACGAGGCCCATCGACACGACACAGAAGCCGAGGAACAGCGCACCGAACCGGCCGCGCCGCACCAGCACACTGCTCAGCACCATGATGTAGGCCGCGCGCATGCGCTCGAAACCACGGTCGAAGCGCTGATAAAGCCGCATGAACAGATTCGGCTTCGCGCCTTCTTTCGGCTTGTGCGCGTGGCCCATGAACAGCATCGCGAGCGTCGGCACCAGCGTACGCGACAGGATGTACGACGCGATCATCGCGAACACGACGGCTTCCGCGAGCGGCACGAACAGATAGCGCGCGACGCCGGTCAGGAAGAACATCGGCACGAACACGATACAGATACACAGCGTCGACACCAGCGCCGGAACCGCGATTTCGCCCGCGCCGTCGAGAATCGCATCGTGCAGATTCGTGCCCATATGCAGATGCCGTTCGATGTTCTCGATCGTCACCGTTGCATCGTCGACGAGAATCCCGACCGCGAGCGCGAGCCCGCCGAGCGTCATGATGTTGATGGTCTGCCCCAACGCATGCAGCACGATCAGCGACGACAGAATCGACAGAGGAATCGAGATCGCGATGATGCAGGTGCTGCGCCAGTTGCCGAGGAACAGCAGGATCATCGCGGCAGTCAGCGCGGCGGCGATCAGCGCCTCGCGCACCACGCCCTGCACGGCCGCTTTTACGAACACCGACTGATCGAACAGCGCAGTGATGGTCAGGTCCGGCGGCAACGCGGCGCGCGCGCCCGGCAGCAGGCCTTTTAGCGTATCGACGATCGAAAGGGTCGACGCGCTGCCGCTTTTCAGCACCGACAGCAGCACGCCGCGATGGCCGTTCTGCCGCACGACATTGGTCTGCGGCGAGAAGCCGTCGCGCACATGCGCAACTTCACGCAGATACGTGGTCGCACCGTTGAGCGTGCGCACCGGTATGTCGTTCAACCCCTCCAGCGTCGAGGGCGAGCCGTTCATGTTGACCGTGTATTCCTTCGGCCCGATCTTGGCCGTGCCGGTCGGCAGAATCAGGTTCTGCGCATTGAATGCGCTGACCACGTCGGACGGCGTCAAGCCCTTGGCGAGCAACGCGCGCGTGTCGAGGTCGACGGATATCAGCCGCGATTTGCCGCCGTACGGATACGGCACCGCCGCGCCCGGAATCGTCACGAGTTGCGGGCGTAGGAAGTTCAGCGCCGTGTCGTTGAGCGACTGCTCGGAGAGCTTCGGGCTCGACAGACCCAGCTGGATCACCGGAATGCTCGACGCCGAATAGCTGATCACGAGCGGCGGCGTGGCCCCTGGCGGCATCTGCTTGACCTGCGCCTGCTCGACGGCCACGGTCTGCGCGATGGCCGTCTGGATGTTCGCATTCGGCTGCAGGAAGATCTTCAGGATCGCGATCCCGGCCAGCGATTGCGATTCAATGTGCTCGATGTCGTTGACCGTGGTGGTCAGACTGCGCTCATTGACCGACGTGATACGGTTGGCCATGTCTTCGGCGGACAAGCCCGTGTACGACCAGATAATGCTGACCACCGGAATGTTGATTTCCGGAAGCACGTCGACCGGCGTGGTGAACAGCACGAATGGCGTCGCCAGCAAGATCAGAATGGCCATCACGATGAACGTGTACGGCCGTTTAAGCGCTACGTTGACGATCCACATTGAAACGCGCCTGAGAGGATGCAGATAAGGGGATGGAGAATCTGCGCTTATGCTAGATCGCTAGCA
This sequence comes from Paraburkholderia fungorum, assembly GCF_900099835.1. Taxonomy (NCBI): domain Bacteria; kingdom Pseudomonadati; phylum Pseudomonadota; class Betaproteobacteria; order Burkholderiales; family Burkholderiaceae; genus Paraburkholderia; species Paraburkholderia fungorum. Next base: position 757,799 of record NZ_FNKP01000002.1, on the reverse strand, counting down.
CCAACACCTGCATGGCGCGAAAATGGCCGGATTGTCAGGAAGCTTTTTGTAAGTGCTTTTGTCCGCTGAAACCCGTCTTAATCCGCTGACGATTGGCGGCAAGCAAACGTTTGTTGCGCAAAGATAAGCGCGGTTGAGAGCAGGTTGCCTCGCGCGAGTCGCGCCGGAAGGCTGAAATATAGAGAAATATACTTTCAGATTGATTTGTGCAAAGCAAGTCTGTTGGCGTCGGATCAAATGAAAAAAGGCTGCTCGCCCCGTCAGGGCGAACAGCCTTTTTTACGTGCTGCGGGCTTGGTGTCGAGCCGTTTTACTTCGCGAACAACGACGACATATCGGCAAACGCCTTGAATTCCAGCGCATTGCCCGACGGATCGAGAAAGAACATCGTCGCCTGCTCGCCGACTTCGCCCTTGAAGCGCACATGCGGCTCGATGATGAAGTCGATGCCGGCGCCTTGCAGCTTGTCGGCAGCGGCCTGCCATTGCTCCATCGACAACACCGCGCCGAAGTGACGAACCGGCACCGCGTCGCCGTCGACCTTGCTGGTCTGACGGTGGCCGATTTCCTCGGGCGCGAGATGCGCGACGATCTGGTGGCCGTAGAAATTGAAATCGACCCACGCTTCCGAACTGCGTCCTTCGGGACAGCCCAGCAGTTCGCCGTAAAACTCACGGGCAGCGGCGAGGCTATGAACAGGAAACGCCAGATGGAACGGCGGCAAAACGTTGTCGGCAACGCTCATGATTGAAGAACTCGCTGAGGGGAATGGATTGGTCTGGTCGGATACAACTGCGCGAAGGTATGCGCGGCTCCACGCGTGAAGCACAGTTTATCCATGATTAAAAATGATGAAAAACGATATATATTTGACCTGACCAACACCAAAATCGATTAATCGATCCATGCTCAGCGAACTTAAAACCTTCATCGCCGTCAGCCAGTACGGCACGTTTTCCGCAGCGGGCGCGCGCATCGGGCTGACGCAATCGGCTGTGAGCGCGCAGATGCAGCGGCTCGAAGACGAACTCGGTTTCGCGCTGTTCGACCGCACCGGCCGCTCCGCCACGCTCAACGATGCCGGGCGCGACACGCTCACGCTCGCCGAAGAAATGATGACGCTGTACGCGCGGCTTTCCGAGCGCGGAGCGGTCGCGGCGGAAAGCGGCATGCTGCGGATCGGCGCGATTGCGTCGGCGCAGGTGTCGTTGCTCGCCGACGCGCTGGCCCGCTTTCGCGACGACCGGCCCGGCTGGCGGATTCGCGTCGTGCCGGGCGTGTCGCTGAGCCTGCTCGGGCAGGTGGACTCCGGCGAACTCGATCTGGCCGTCATCATCAAGCCGCCCTTTGCGCTGCCGTCCGAACTCGAATGGCGCACGCTCGCCAGCGAGCCGTTCGTGCTGGTGGTGCCGAAAAAGCTGGCGCGCGCTCAGCGTTCGTGGCGTGAGTTGCTGAAGAGCGAACCATTTATCCGCTATGACCGGACTTCGTTTGGCGGCCGGCTGGTCGAGCGATTTTTGAGGCGCTCGCGGCTGAACGTGAACGACGTGATCGAACTCGACGAATTGCAGGCAATCGTGCAACTGGTCGCGCGGGGTATCGGTGTCGCGCTGATTCCGAACACGGCGGGGATCGGCAAATGGCCCGCCAGCGTCGCGGTGCTGGAGCTTGGGGACGCGACCTTCCATCGTGAGATCGGACTGGTGCAGCGGCCGCGTCATAGCAGACAGGCGGTGACCGACGCGCTCGCCGATTGCATCGGGACGGCGGCGGGGTTGTGAATGCGGGCGGCGTGAATCTGATTCACAGTCGAGCCGCTCGCCGGGTGTGCTGTCGTGTGAAGTGCCAACTGTATCTGTGATGCAAGCGCGACAGCGCGCAGAATCGTCTGCTCTTACATTGAACGCCGACTCCCATCATGACGCTCGCCCCCTTTCTCACCGCCGATGTCCTGATCGCCTACGGCGCCTACTTCGTCGGCACCGCGAGTCCGGGGCCGAGCAATCTGGCGATCATGTCGCTCGCGATGAGCGCGGGGCGCCGTTCCGCGTTGACGTTCGCGCTCGGCGTGGTGTCCGGCTCGTTCTCGTGGGCGCTGCTCGCGTCGCTGGGATTGTCGGCGGTACTCGCGACTTACTCCGAATGCCTGATCGCGATCAAGATTGCCGGCGGGCTTTATCTGCTGTGGCTGGGGTTTAAGTCGGCACGGTCCGCGTTGAGTCCTGCGCCGTTAAACGCCAGCACCGCGCGGACGGATGAGCCGCTCAAGCGGCTTTATCTGCGCGGTCTGCTGTTGCATCTCACCAATCCGAAAGCGGTTCTGGTGTGGCTGTCGATCGTCTCGCTCGCGATGTCCCCGGCCGGCGGCACGTCGCACACGCTGCCGGTGGTGCTCGGCTGCATGGCGATCGGCGTCGCCGTGTTCAGCAGCTACGCGGTGCTGTTCTCGACCGCGTCGGCGCGGCGCATTTACGTGGCGATCCGGCGCTGGCTCGACGGGTCGCTGGCGATCATGTTCGGAATTGCAGGCATCAAGATGCTGACATCGAAAAGCTAAGGTTTGCTTCGACGTGCAGGAATCCGGCCGCGTCGCGCGCTCTGCGATACTGTCGGCTCGATGATGGAAGCGGACCTGCAAACACGATGAATGGCGGCAATCAGTCGGACCCGGCGACGCAGCACTGGCCGTGGCGAAAAAAGTTGTACCGGGCCGGCGTGGCCGTATTGCTAGCCGGTTTTATCGCGGCGGCGATTATCTACGCGAGCGCCGCGCGGCCGGATAGCGCGGCGTCGATGTACGCCGTTGCCGACCCGCGTTACCAGATCGAACTGCAGCGGATCGGCGGCAATGCAGCGGTGTTGATGGCGCAGTTTCATCAATGGTTCGACGGCTTGTGGCACGGTACGGCGCTCGCTTATACGGTGGCCGTGCTGGGTATCGCAATCGCAGGCATCTGCTTTTTCATCGGCTATTTTTTCGCCGATGAAGAAGCGTGAGGTCGATAACAACCTACGACACGCCCTTGATCTGCGCCTCCGGCTTCTCCACGCCAGCCATCTTCAACGCTTCGTGCAGCGTGCTGAAAATGCATCGTTCTTCGACGATCGGCGTAATCCCATGCCGGTCCATATCCGAGCGCAAGTAGCGGTTCACGCGCGCGAAAATTACTTCGATACCGCCACGCTTTAACGTCTCGCACAACTCGCCGACCGAGCGCGCCGCCGAATAATCGAGATCGGTGATCGCGCTTGCGTCGATCACGAACCAGCGCACCGCGCTCGGTGCCTGGTCGATCAGACGCCGCGTATCGTCGACGAAAAAGTGGTCATTCGCGTAAAAAAGGTCCGCGCCGAAGCGATACACGATCAGGCCGGGCGCAGTCTGGATGCCCGGCACGGCGGGCACCGGCACCCAGACGCCGTCGTCGCCGGGCGCGAGAATCATCGTGTGCGGACGATAGCTGTGCCGCACGTGTCGCAGCAGCGACAGCGCCACCGCCATCAGAATGCCGTGCTCGACGCCGACCAGCACCACCGCTGCGGCGGTCACGAGAGCGAGCGTGAATTCGCCGGGACTTTCGCGGCGAATCGCGAACAGCGTCTTCACGTCGATCAGGCCGACCGCGATCGTGAACACGATGCTGGCAAGAATGCAGTGCGGCAAATATTGCAGATAGCGACTGAAAAACAGCAGCACGACGACCACTACGAGCGCGAACACGACCTGCGCGAACTGGCTGCGAGAGCCCGCACGATCGGCCATTGCAGTTTGGGTCGGACTGCCGTTCACCACGAACGCGCCCGACAAAGCCGCCGCCGCGTTGGCGGCGGCGATGCCAAGCAGGTCGGCGTTGGTATCGACAGGTTCGTGATAGCGCTCGGCGAACACGCGGCTCGCGGCGGCGCTTTGCGCGACGATCATCACGAAGCAGGACGCCGCTACCGGCAACAGATCAAGCAACTGTTGCCAGGTCACCGACGGCATGCCGAACGGCGGCAAGCCGCCCGCCACCGGCCCCAGCACGGAGATGCCGCGCGCCGCGAAACCGTAGATATCGCTCGCGGCGATCCCGGCGACAACGGCGATCAACGGCACCGGCAGGCGCGGAAAGAAGCGCTTGCAAACCAGAATGGCGACGACCACCAGCGCGGAAATGGCAAGGGTCGGCAGATTGACATGAGCAGCCTCGCGCACCACGACGAGAAGCTGATCGATGCTGCGCGACGAATGCCCGGTCAGGCCCACCATATCGCCCAGCATCGCAATCCCGACCTGTACGCCGACGCCCGCCAGAAAGCCGACCAGCACGGTACGCGACAGAAAGTCCGCGAGAAAGCCCAGTTTGAAGATTCGCGCGATGAACAGCAGGCCGGCGGTCAGCAATGCGACCATGCCCGCCAGCGCGGCGTATTCGGCGCTCGACGCGGGCGCCATCGTGGAAAGCCGGCTGGCGAAGATGGTGGCGGTGGCGGAATCGGCGGCGACGACGAGATGCCGCGACGCGCCGAAAAAAGCAAACGCAAGCAGCGGCAAAAATGCGGTGTAAAGCCCGGTGACGGCAGGCATGCCCGCAATGCGCGCATAGCCGAGCACTTGCGGAATATCCATCGACGCAAGCTGCACGCCGGCTATTGCGTCGCGCGTCGCTGCAGCGCGGCCCAATGGAAGGATGCCCGTCAGCAGGTTGAACCGTGCCGTTATATTCGCCAGAAAATCTTGCATACGCGATGCTGCCCCAAACTAAGGTTATCGCGCATCGTGCCGCGATCGGGCACACAAAGGCAAGACTGACGATGAATCGGCCAAACATGACCGGCGGCGAAAATCGCTCCGGCGGCACGCCTGAAACCGCAATCGTCTTTCAGATCAACGCTTGAATTCGCCTGTCTGTGGATCGATACGCCGCGCAAAACCAAACAGCGCAGCGATACAAACTGGACAGACCACCAGAAATACGGACACCATCACAACCACCCCGTAACAATTTGTTACTGGCAAGTCTACGCTATTGAGATGCATCTTGAATCAGTGGAAACGACAAAGCTTTATTGCGGACAATTACAGAAATCTTTCGTAAGGGCTTCGGTTTATTCATAGGAAATGCATTTAAACAGACGTTTTGAAAGCAGGAAGCCGTCAATTGAACGAATCGCAAACCTTTGCTTCAAATTGCCGAAACCATGCCATTGCTTTTACAAACATCCTTGACCAGCGGTAATAGCGCGGAATTTAGAATAGCTTCTCTATCACGCGATACGAGCGCAAGTTCCGACAGCGCGGCTATTCCCTAAGCGGCTCGCACTTTCGACAGGCAAATGCGGACGAAAATGAGCGCCGCCCGGAGCCCCGCCGGTCTCCCCGTATAATCCCGCATGATCCGAATTTCCCCCCCTATGCCCGCTCGGGCGGCCGCCACCCGCCGCCACGCCGCTTACCGCTTTCCGGCGGTCGCATGAAGACGCCGAAACGCCTGCTCCCGCTGGTCGAAGAAGGTCTGATCGACGAAGTCATTTCCCAGTTGATGAGCGGTAAGGAAGCCACCGTGTACGTGGTGCGCAGCGGCGACTCGATCCGTTGCGCGAAGGTCTACAAGGACGCCAAGCAGCGCAGCTTCCGCCAGGCTGCGTCCTATCGCGAAGGCCGCAAGGTCAAGAACAGCCGCCAGCAACGCGCGATGGAAAAAGGCAGCCGCTACGGCCGCGAAGTGCAGGAACAGGCATGGCAAAACGCCGAAGTCGACGCGCTGTTCCAGCTCGCCAACGCGGGCGTGCGCGTACCGCAACCGTTCATCTGCACGGACGGCGTGCTGCTGATGGAACTGGTGACGGACGCCGACGGCAATGTGGCTCCGCGTCTGAACGACGTCGACATGAGCGAAGCACGCGCGCTGGAATTGCACGCAGCGCTGCTCAACGAAGTAGTGCGGATGCTGTGCGCCGGCATGATTCACGGCGACCTGTCCGAGTACAACATCCTGCTGGCAGCCGACGGCCCGGTGATCATCGACCTGCCACAAGCCGTGGATGCCGCGGGCAATCTCGAAGCGCCCGCGATGCTGGAACGCGACGTCGACAATCTGGCCGCGTATTTCGGCCGCTTTGCGCCCGCGCTGCTCGACGCGAGTTACGGCAAGGAAATCTGGGCGTTATATGAAGCGGGCGCGCTGCACGTCGACGCGAAATTGACAGGCCGGGTCGAACAGGACACCACGCCGATCGATCTGGAAGCCGTGCTCCAGGAACTCGAAGATACGCGGCTCGATGAAGAAGCCCGTTTGCGCCACGAACAGTCGCTGCGCAGCGGGACGTAGGGCAAAAGCCAAGGCGGCGCGCAAGAGTATCCGATGCACTCTTCGCTCGCATTCCCGGTCACTTTCAGTCGCGACCGGGAATGGCAGCGACAAGAACGAATGACCGCGACCGGCCACACTGCATCGCGAGAAAAACTACCCCGCGACTACCCCGCACTACCCACGCGCGCGCCCTTCAGCGGCGCTGCCGCGACAGGCGCCGGCCCCACCGACCCGCGCATCGTCACGCTGACCGGAAACTCGCGGAAAATCTCCCACGTCGTCCGGTAGCACTGGTTGAGCAGCCAGCGCACCGCGTTCTGCGTCAACTCCGCCGTCGGGATATGCACCGACGTCAGCCCCGGCGCGGTGTAGGCCGCCGAGTAATCATCGTCGTAACCGATCACCGACATCTCTTCCGGCACCGACACCCCCGCCTGATGCAAGCGCGCGAGCGCGCTCACCGCCATCGTGTCGTTCGCGCAGAACACGCCGGTCACGCGCCGCTTCGCGTCGAGCAGCTTCTGCGCCGATTCATAGCCGCCTTCGGACGAGAAGTCCGATTCGATCAGCGTGACGTCGTCGCGCGAAATGCCTTCACGCGCCAGTTCGGCGAAGAAGCCTTCGAGCCGGAGCTGGTTGTCCGAGGCCGTGAACGGCCCCGAAATCACGCCGATTTCGCGATGTCCGTGATCGAGCAAAGTACGCGCCGCCAGTTCGCCGCCGCGCCGATGGTCAGCGCAAAACGACGCCTCGGGCAACTGCTCGAAGCCACGGTTGAGGAACACCATCTTCGGATGCATGCGGTGCAGCATGATCAGGTCTTCGTCATGCAGATCGTGGCTGATCACCACCACGCCGTCGCAATCGCGACCGATCAGGAAACGTACCGCCTCGATCGCCTGCTCGCGCGGCGACACTTCTCCGCAGCCGGTCGCGACCACGACGTGACGGCGCACCGCACGCAGTTCGGTATCGGTCTGCTTGAGAATCGTGCCGTAATAGGAGCCGAAAAACGTCGGCACGAAAATGCCGACCATGCCGAGCGATTGAGTCGCCATTGCACGGCCAATCGACGACGGACGAAAATTCAGTTGCTCGATCGCCGCATGCACGCGCGCGGCGGCATCGGCGGAAATCGGCCCTTTGCCGGAAATGGCGCGCGACGCGGTCGACATGCCCACGCCCGCCAGTGCCGCGACATCCTTGAGTGTAGCCACGCGGTTCTCCGTCAGCCATGTTGCTTCGAATGGCGCCGCCTGCGGGCGCGACAGGCTTTACAAGCGTGCGCCGCCCGCGTCGTCGAACAGCGAGATATGCGCCGCGTCGAATGAAAACGCGACGGTGTCGCCGGTCGTGACCGGCGTCTTCGTCTGATCGATCGAGGCGACTTGCACGCCATGATAATCGAGCCAGACGACGCGGTGATTGCCCATCGGTTCCACCAGCGACACTTTCGCGCGCTCGCTCGCGCCCTCGCCAATCCGCACGTCTTCGGCACGGACTCCGAGCACACACGGCAACCCTTGCGACGGGGCGGTTTTGAACGGATACGCGGACACGTCGAGCCGCCAGTGCTCCGTGCAAAAATGCAGCGCGCCGTCACGCGTTTCCAGCGTGCCCTTGAGCAGATTCATCGCGGGCGAGCCGAGGAACGTCGCGACGAACAGGTTGTCGGGCCGCGCATAGACTTCAGCGGGCGTGCCGAACTGCTGGATCACGCCGCCGCGCATCACCGCCATGCGAGTGGCAAGCGTCATCGCTTCGACCTGATCGTGCGTGACGTAGATCATCGTGGCGCCCAGGCGCTGATGCAGCTGCTTGAGTTCGCGGCGCAATTCGGTGCGCAATTTGGCGTCGAGATTCGACAGCGGTTCGTCGAACAGGAACACGTCGGCTTCGCGCACGATCGCGCGGCCAATTGCAACGCGCTGCCGTTGTCCACCCGAAAGCTGCGCCGGTTTACGCTTGAGCAGGGGCCCGAGTTGCAGCATCTCCGACGCACGGGTAACGCGCCGCGCAATCTCCGCCTTCGGCGTGCCGTTGATCCGTAACGCGAACGACAGGTTGCGCTCGACGCTCATGGTCGGATAAAGCGCGTACGACTGGAACACCAGCGCGATGCGGCGATCTTTCGGATCGGCCCACGTCATGTCTTCACCGGCAATTTCGATCGCGCCGTCGGTCACGTCGATCAGTCCGGCAATGCTGTGCAGCAACGTGGATTTACCGCATCCCGACGGCCCGAGCAGCACCACGAATTCGCCGGCCCGCACGTCGAGATTGAGATTCTCGATCACGGTATTCGCACCGAGCCGGATCGTCAGATCGCGCACTGCCACATTGGCCGGATTCTTGAGACCCGCCGCGTCGGCGGCGCTCGCTTCGCCCGTCATATCCGCTGCATTTGCCAGCGTGTTTGTCACTGAATCTGCCAGATTAGCCACGTTTGTCATGCCCTATCCCTTGACCGCGCCGGACGCAATGCCGCGCACAAACCAGCGACCCGAAATGAAGTACACCGCGAGCGGCACCATCGACGTGAGGATGGTCGCCGCCATGTTCACGTTATAAAGACGCTCGCCGGTCGTCGTATTGATGATGTTGTTCAGTTGCACCGTCATCGGCAGGTTTTTCGTGCCCGCGAAAACGAGGCCCAGAATGAAGTCGTTCCAGATACCCGTCACCTGCATGATCACCGCGACTACGATGATCGGCGTGGACATCGGCAACATCAATTGAAGAAAGATACGCCAGAATCCGCCGCCGTCGATCCGCGCCGCCTTGAACAGTTCCTGCGGGATCGACACGTAGTAATTGCGGAACAGCAGCGTCATCACCGGCATGCCGAAGATCGTGTGAATTACGACGATGCCCGGCAGCGAACTGAACAGATGCACGCTGGCCAGCACCCGCACCAGCGGATAAACCATCACCTGCACCGGAATGAACGCCCCCATCAGCAGCACGCCGAACAGTACGCCCGCGCCGCGCGGTTTCCAGAACGACAACGCGTAGCCGTTCACCGCGCCGATCGCGATCGACAGAATCGTGCTCGGCACGACAATGCGCACCGAGTTCCAGAAGCCGACCCGGATGCCGTTGCAATCGAGCCCCGTACACGCGGATTGCCACGCGGCGCTCCACGCGTCGAGCGTGAAATGGGCGGGGAAAGCCAGCAGATTGCCCATGCGGATCTCGCTCATCGGTTTGACCGACGTAACGAGCATCACGTAAAGCGGCAATAAAAAGAACAGTGCCGCCGTCAGCAGAAATGCGTAGATACCGAAGCGCGCCGGCGTGAATGCGGAACGGCGCTTCCTCTTATGCACGCGGCTCGGCGTGCCGCTTTTCAGCGGAGAACTGAGCGTGTTCATCAAGCCTCCTTGCGCAATGCCGCGCGGCTGCGGGCATAGAAGAACGGCGCGAGAATCGCGAGCACGGTGGCCAGCAAAACGATCGAAGCCGCCGACGCCAGCCCGATATTGGCCCGCCCGAACAGATAATCCATGATGAACTTCGCGGGCACTTCACTCGCGGTGCCAGGGCCGCCTTGCGTCATCGCGACCACCGCGTCGTAGAGCTTCACCACCATCACGAACAGCAGCACGAAGGCGGTGGACATCGACGGTCCGAGCATCGGCACGACAATGCTCGCATACACGCGCCAACGCGGAATGCCGTCGATACGCGCCGCCTTCCACAACTCTTCGTCGATCCCGCGCAGCCCCGCGAGCAGCAGCGCCATCACGAGACCCGATGCCTGCCATACCGTCGCGATCACGATGGTGTAGATCACCCAGTCCTGATCGACGATCCAGTCGAAACGCGCATGCGTGAAGCCGAGCCTGTGCAATACCTCCTGCGCGCCGAGTTCCGGATTCAGAATCCATTGCCACACAAGCCCCGTTGCAACGAACGACATCGCATACGGATATAAAAATATGGTGCGCAACGCACCTTCCGCCACGACGCGCTGATCGATGAAAATCGCCAGCAGCAAACCGATCACCATGCACGCGATAATGAAACACGCGCCGTAGATCACGATGTTCTGCAGCGACAACAACCAGCGGTCGTTGTTGAAGAGCCGCACGTATTGCGCGAAGCCCACGAAGTTATCGGAAGGAAACGTGCGCGAATTGCTCATCGACACACGCGCGGTCCAGACCATCGTGCCGAGATACGCGAACACGACGGTCACGATCATCGGCAGCAACGCCACCCATGCTGCGATGGAAAAACGCTTCTTTAGCGGCTTATTCGGCTTGTTCAGCTTTTTATCCGCTGATGATGAAGCTGGAAGCTTGAGCGCGTGCATCGTCGTCGTACCTTAGCTCTTCAATGCGCTGGCGAACGCTTTCTGCGCGTCGTCGACCGACTGGTTCTTGTTCCAGAAGTTCGTGATCACGTCGATCAGCGCACCCTGCGTATCCGGCGACAACAGCATTTCCGGATTCGGCAGCTGACGCGACTTGTCCTTCATGATCGCCATGCCCTCTTTCGCGCAGATGTCGAGGCTGCTGACGTCCACGTCGGGACGAATCGGAATCGAACCCTTCTTCGCGTTGAACGCGACTTGCGGACCCGGCGAGGTCATCACCGTGGCGAGCAGGTTCTGCGCCTTGATCGCGGTCGGATTGTCGGTCTTCGGGAATACGAAGACGTCGCCCGCGACCAGATACGGCGAATGCGGACCAAAGCCGGGGAAGCAGCCGAAGTCTTTGCCCGCCGTCTGATTGGCCGCCGAGAATTCGCCCTTGGCCCAGTCGCCCATGATCTGTACGCCTGCCTTGCCGGAAATCACGAGCGCGGTGGCGTCGTTCCAGTTACGGCCCGGCGAACCCGGATCGACGTAATCGTGCAGACGCTTGAACGCGACCAGCACCTTCTTGAACGCATCCGACTTCACCGCGTTCTGATCACGATCGCGATAGATCTTCAGGTACAGATCGGGGCCGCCCACGTCGGCGAATACCGCGTCGAACGTGATCTTTTCCTGCCACGGCTGGCCGCCGAGCGCGAGCGGAATCACGCCTGCGGTCTTCAGCTTGCCGAGATCGGCGAGGAACTCGTCATAGGTCTTCGGTTCGGCGGCAATGCCCGCTTTCTGGAACACCGGCTTCGAGTAGAAGAACCACGCCGGCATGTGAATGTTCACCGGCGCCGCGTAGTAATGCCCCTTCACCTTGATGCTGTCGAGAATGGACTGCGGGAAAATACCGTTCCAGTTCTCCTTGCTGGCGACGTCGTCGACATTGTTCAGCAGGCCCTGATCGATCAGGTCGTGAAACTGCTTGGACGTGTTGAACTGCGCAGCCGTGGGTGGATCGCCGCCGACGATCCGGTTGATCGCGGTGGAGCGCGCCTGATCGGCACCCGCCACCGCGTTGTCGACCCACTGTCCGCCGGCCTTGTTGTACGCATCGGCAAACTGTTTGATCGCGGCCGATTCGCCGCCCGAGGTCCACCAGTGAATCACGTTGGCCTTCAGCGGCTCCGCATGCGCGACGACGCCATACAACGCCAGTGCCGCGACGACGCCTCGCAAGACCATTTTCCTGCTGTTCATTCCGTCTCCTCCAGGTTTAGTACCTGTGTTTCAGTCGACATACAAACCAGCTCTTTTTTGCTGCTTTTTCACCGCCACTTCTGCTTCGGGCTATCAACCCCGCGCCTTACGCTCCTTCAGGAATTTCGACACCAGTTCGGCGCTGCGCTTGACCGTGCGTTTCTGCGTGTCGTAATCGACATGCACGATGCCGAAACGCCGCTCGTAGCCGAACGCCCACTCGAAGTTATCCATCAGCGACCACAGGAAATAGCCGCGAATCTTCACGCCTGCCTTGATCGCCTGATCGACGGCGGCGAGGTGGCGCTTGAGGAACGAGATGCGCTGCGCGTCGTCCACCTTGCCGTCGATCACCTTGTCGTCCGACGCCATACCGTTTTCGGTGATGTAGATCGGCGGCAGGTTTGCATACGTCTTGTGGAAACCGGTCAGCAAGTCGCGCAGACCGTCGGGATGCACTTCCCAACCCATCTGCGTGCGCTCCACACCTTCGGGCGGCGCTTCCGTGAAACCATGCGCACCGTCGCTCTCGACATTGGTGCGGAAATAATAGTTGATGCCGAGGAAATCGAGCGGCGCGGCAATCGTCTGCATGTCGCCTTCGAGCACGAGCGGCTCGGTATGCGGCCACAGTTCGAACAGGTCCTGCGGATACGCGCCCTTGAGCAGCGGATCGAGAATCCACGCGTTGTGCTGGACTTCGAACAGATGCGCGGCGCGCTGATCGGCGGCGCTGTCGCTGTTCGCGGTGCCACGGCCGACGTTCGCGACGATGCCCTTCTGCGAAGCCGGATCGTTGGCGCGCAGGATCGGCACCGCGAGACCGTGCGCAAGCAGCAGATGATGCATCGCCTGCGTCGCGTAACGGCCGTTCGCGAGACCCGGCGCGTGGTGGCCGTTGCCATAGCCGAGATACGCCGAACACCATGGTTCGTTGAGCGTCGCCCACGAATCGACGAGGCCGGTCAGTTCGCGGCTCATCAGGTCGGCGTAATCGGCGAAACGGTAAGCGGTATCGCGATTGAGCCAGCCGCCGCGATCTTCCAGATGCTGCGGCAGGTCCCAGTGATACAGCGTGACCATCGTCGTGATGCCCTTCTCTTTCAGGCGCGTCAGCAGACGCTTGTAGAAGTCGAGGCCTTTACGATTCGGTGCGCCTGCCTCGTCCATCACACGCGGCCATGCGGTGGAAAGCCGATAGCCTTCGAGACCGAGGCCCGTCAGCAATTCGACGTCCGATTCCCAGCGGTGATAGTGATCGCAGGCGAATTCGCCGGTGTCGCCGGCCAGCACCTTGCCGGGCGTCGCCGAGAAGGTGTCCCAGATCGACGGCAGGCGGCCGTCCTCATGCACCGCGCCTTCGATCTGATACGAGGCCGTGGCCGCGCCGAGCAGGAAATTCTTTTGCCACAGCGACGAGTCGGCGGGCGGCGAAAACGGGTCGGCAAGGGAGTCGGAGGAATGGGGGGAAATTGCGTCGAGTACAGCGGATGAATCGTTTGCCACGGTTTTCTCCTGCGCTGAAGTCGTTGAACCGGCGATGGCGGAAGTCGCTGCGCGACCTCACCGAAGGATGAAGTGGAAGCGCTTCCACACGAACCAGCGAACGATAGCAGCGACGGATTCGCAGCAGCAATCAGGGTTTGTCTGGAGCGGCGCTGGCACGCCTTACGGGGGTTATGCGCGGTGCATTAAGGCGTGGGTTTGGCGGCGGGCTGTACTGCCGAAACTGTGGTTAAGGCGGCGGTGGCGGTGGCCGTCACGGCCGCAGTCGCCTTCGCAGTCGCTTTCGCAACCGCACTCACCGTCGCCGAAAAATTTCAGCCTTTCGCCGCCGTCAAATCAAACACGCCGCGATCGTAAGCATCGCAATACGCTTTCCAGTCGTCCGCAACCTGCGTTTCGCATTGCGTCGCGAGTTCGATCAGCGGTAATTGCCAGTCCTTGCGATTACCGAACGCAATCAACTCGTCCGCGATCGACGATTTCTGCCGGCCGCCGCTGCGCAAATGCGCCCACGCGCTCAATTCCGCCATGCTGTTGACCACCGCTTCGAGACGCGGCAGCTTGCCGTCCCAGTCGCTCAGCGCGACACGGTCTTCCGACGGCTGCAAGCTGCGCAGCACATAGGAACGCTGATTGAATTCGACGGCGTGCAAAAACGCCTGCGACACCGCCTGGTTGCGCCGCTGCACCTCGACCACGCGCTGCGCCTCGGTGTCCCACTTCGGCTGCGGCACGCGCACATGCGGCATCACCGACGAAGGCAGCGCCTCTTTCAGATCGATCAGAAAATTGCCGTCCGGCGAGCCCTTCCCTTCGACGAGGATCACATAGCGATCCACGCCGAGACTGCCAGTGCCGGCAATCCGCCGCGCCACGTCGAGAATGCGATAAAAGTCGGGATTCGGTTCGCTCGCCGCGAACCGGTTCATGAACGCGGTGACAGCCGCGCGTTGCTTGTCGGTCACCGGCAGCGCCTTCTTGCCGTCCACCTTCAGCGTGCGCGTCTTGCCCTTCAGAATCGTGCGCCGGTCCAGATGCGCGGCGCGCGTACGGCTCGCGAGCGCGTCGAACAGATCGCGGACCATGCCGACCGCCGTCTCCGCTTCGATCCAGCGTGACTTGCCGAACGCAAGCGCGCCGGCGTACGAATCGACCGCCGTATGGCACAGCGCCAGCGCCTGTGCGCGGCTCAGCTTCAGATCGGCCGCGCCGACCAGCACACTGGTCAGCAGACGCACGAGTTCATAGAGGGCGGGCGCGAGGCAGGCTTCGTCAAAGTCGTTGTTATCGAAGTAAATCAGCCGGTTGTCGGCCTTGTAGCTGCCGAAATTTTCCAGATGCATATCGCCGCAGATCCATACGGGCGGCGCATCGTCGAGCACCTTGGCGCGCGGCAAACGTTCGTAGAACAGATGACAGGTGCCGCGCAAAAACACAAACGGCGAACTGCGCATGGCTTTGTATTTCATCGCCAGCCGTTCGGGGTCACGACCGGCATTGAAACCGGCGATGATCTTCGCAATGTCGTTCATAAAACTTCCGTTAAACAGGTGCTATTCAAAGATATCCGGTTGCTCACTGCGGACGCATCGACGCGACCAGCGCATGGCGATCAAGCCATGTGCGCGAATCTGCTGGTCGGCGCACTAACGGCGCACGCGGCGCTGTTACCGGTCGTGCCGCTGACATTGTCGCTGTTGTTCGCGTCGATCGCCGATATCAACGGTCCACGCGGCGCGTGATCCGCGTGAAGCCAGCGGAGAATGAATTGACACCCGCAATTCGACCGCGCTCAGAAGCCGGTCATCAAATAGTAACGTCCGTCGGCGCTGACGTTGTGGCCGAAGCCGCAATGCAGCACCGAGCCATAAGTGCGCACATCGAGCGTTTCCGGCGCGGACAGCACGAACTCGATCAGGCATTTGTCCTCGTGCTTATCGTACGCGGCGAGATTGCCGATCTTCGCCGTGGCGTCGACAGGCGCCGCGCTGCCGACGTCGGTCAGCGGAACCCGTGCCACGCCGCCGTAAAACCGCACATACGCCGACAGATTGCCCAGGTTCGCGCCGGGTTGCCCGGCAACGTCCACGGTCGGATAGACGAACTCGCCGTCGATCCGGTAGACGCCGCGTCGCCCTTTCACCGGCTTCACGTCGATCCGGTTCGACGCGCCGAAAAACATGTAGCGGGTGAATCGCGCGCCGTCCGGCGGCACGCCTTTCACGAGCGACTTGTGAGCGATCGCGTCCAGCCGCGCCTGGGCGGCGTCCACGGCGCGACTGAGCAGTGCGTCGTTCGGAAAATCGCCGGCGCGGCTGATCGCGCTGCGGTAGTAAGCCCGCGCGTTCGACAACGCGCCGAGCTTCAGTTGCACGTCGCCGAGATGGACGAGCGCCATCGTCGCGCGCGCCCGCGCCGAGCTGCTGGCCTTCGGTGAGTTGTCTTCGGCGGCCTGCATGACGGTGGCCTCGGCCAGCGCGGCCTCCATCGCGACCAGCGTTTGCGCGTCGTCGATCCGTCCGGCCTCCAGCGCCGCCACGCCGAGCGCGGCGCACGACGCATTGGTACGGCACGGCACGTCGCGGGCCGCCAGCAGATTCCGCCGATACAGTTCGGCGCGCGACTCCGGCTGCTGCGTCTGGGCGGCGCCGATACCCGGCGCGAGCGCGGCGCTGGCAGCGGCCACGGCAACCACGACAGCGGCAAAAGCGGTTTTGACGTTCATGAGCACGAGAAGACGGTGACGATGAAGCGAGTTGGCGGTCCGCTTCGAAGACACGCTTGGCTGATTCCCGAGTACGGCCTGTCAGTGCTGCGCGAGCACAGGCGCTGTGCGGAGATGCTGACAGAAAATCGTCAATTGCGCGGGGTGTGGAGGTAGGTGTTAACGCGGTAAATGTGGGGCAAATGCGTCGTAAATGCGCGGTAAATGGATGCTAAATGCACCGCACATACGCAGTGCAGTTGCGGTGCATGCCGCACGCATGAGATGGCCCGTCAAATGGCTACCGGGATAGCTAATGGAGCCCATGTCACGCAACGCATGGGCCAAGAAGCCGCGCGAGGTGGTTCAGACACGCTTGCAACGCGTCCACTTCAGGCCCATGTCAAACCTGGGCCGCCTCCCTCGCGCCGAATTTCTTCCGGTACGCGCCGGGACTCGTCAACGCGATCCGCCTGAAATGCCGCCGCAACGATTCCTCGGAACCGAAACCCGCGAGTTCCGCGACGCGCCCCATCGGCAGCGGCGACGGCGCTTCGAGCAACTCACGCGCGACGGCCACGCGCTCGCGTACGAGCCATTCATAAGGCGCCATGCCGGTGGCATCGTGAAACTGCCGCTGCAACGTCCGCGGACTCATCGCCGCCCGCTCGGCCAGCGAGCGCAGCGTATGCGGCTGCGCGGGATGACTGCGCACCCAGTCCATCAAGCGCGCGAGGCGGCCGCTTTCGTCCTGCGGCATCGGACGCGGCACGAACTGCGCCTGACCGCCGTCGCGATGCGGCGGCACCACCAGCCGCTGCGCGACCCGGTTCGCGACCGCGCTGCCGTGATCGCGCCGGACCAGATGCAGCAGCATGTCGAGCCCCGCCGCCGATCCCGCCGACGTGATGATCGACCCTTCATCGACATACAGCGCATCGGGGCGCACCTGCAATTGCGGGTAGCGCGCCTGCAATTTTTCGGCGTAACGCCAGTGGGTCGTGACGGCCTTGCCGTCCAGCACGCCTGCTGCGGCCAGCACGAACACGCCCGAGCAGATCGAACACAGACGCGCGCCGCGCTCGTACGCGGCGCGAATTTTTTTCAGCAGAGCTTCGGGCGGCACTTCATCCGCATCGCGCCAGCCGGGAATGACGATGGTGTCCGCGCGATCGAGCAGCTTGAGCGTGTGCAGCGCGGCCACGGTGATGCCGCCCGCCGCGCGAATCGGACCCGGCTCGCCAGCGCAGACCGCGAAGCGATACCAGTCCACGCCGAGTTCCGGGCGTTCGAGCGCAAACAGTTCGGTGACGCAGCCGAATTCGAAGGTGCAGAGCCGGTCGTAGGCCAGCGCGACGACGAGATGGTTTTTCATGGCGCGATGTTACCGGATCATAGTCATCGCGCCAGTCGCGCCGGTGATGCGTCAAATGCGATGCACGAGGTCAAACAGCTTCAACGACGCTTGCCAGTTCGAAGCCTTCGTCCAGCCAGCCGGTCACGCCGCCGATCATCACCTTGACCGGCCGGCCAAGCTGCGCCAGCCGGATCGCGCCACGCGTCGCGCCGTTGCAATGCGGACCCGCGCAATAGGTGACGAACAGCGTATCGGCCGGATAACCGGCGAGTTTCGACTCGACGATCTTGCCGTGCGGCAGGTTCACCGCGCCCGGCACGTGGCCGCGCGCGAACAGCGCGGGACTGCGCACATCGAGCAGCACGAAGTCGACCGCAGCCGGATCGCCGGCGAAGGCGCTGTGGACATCGGAACAATCGGTTTCGAACGCGAGCGACGCGCTGAAGTGGGCAATGGCGGCGGCGCTTTCGGCAGCGGGGACAGCGGATACGTGCGACATCTTTCTGGCTCCTCATGGGTGTGGGTGACAGTGATTATCGAGTTCGCCAAAGCTCCACGACAGTGGCGCAATCGACAACTTCCGGCAACATCACGCCACGAGCAAAACCACCTCGCAGCGGTTCTACCCAACCAACAATGAGAATCGTTCGCAAGTGTACTCAGAATTACGCGTTTCGAGAACCATCCATACTGCATAAACGTTACCGGTCACAAAATAACCACAGCCGGAGATAACTTATTAAGAACGAATTAAATAAATCGTCTGAACTGTCGATAACATGCTGAGCCGCCTCCTTCCGACGGTTGGACCAACATGCAGAGTTCCTACAATTTTTGGCTGGTCGCCATTTCGTTCGTGGTTGCGACGCTTGCGTCGTTCACCGCGCTCGACCTGACCGGCCGCATCTTCTCGCTGACATCGACGTACCTGCGGCTTGCGTGGCGGCTTGGCGGAGCTATGGCGCTGGGCGTCGGCATCTGGTCGATGCACTTCATCGCGATGCTGGCGTTTTCGCTGCCTATCCCGCTCGGCTACGATTTCTCGACCACCGCGTGTTCGCTCGCACTGGCAGTCGGCGCGTCGTTTCTGGCGCTGCACATCACGACCCAGATGCGGCTCACGCTCGGCCATCTGCTGGCGGGCGGCGTGCTGATGGGCATCGCCATCGCGGGCATGCACTACACCGGCATGGCCGCCATGCAGATGACGCCGGGCATCGCGTACCAGCCGGCATGGGTCGCGGGTTCGATTGCGATTGCGATCGGCGCGTCGACCGCCGCGCTGTGGATGGCGCGCATCCTCAGTAACGACGACGAACGCCATGTCATGCGCAAGCGCGTTGGCGCGGCGCTGGTCATGGGCGTCGCGATCAGCGGCATGCACTACTCCGGCATGGCCGCCGCGCAGTTTCTGCCCGACGCGATCTGCGGTGCGGCCAAGGGCGTGAATACCACGTGG
Organism: Paraburkholderia fungorum; assembly: GCF_900099835.1. Lineage (NCBI taxonomy): Bacteria > Pseudomonadati > Pseudomonadota > Betaproteobacteria > Burkholderiales > Burkholderiaceae > Paraburkholderia > Paraburkholderia fungorum. The sequence continues at coordinate 738,911 of NZ_FNKP01000002.1, read as the reverse complement.
CTGGCTACGGCGGTGATCCTGTCCACCTTCGCGATCCTGATCGTCACGCTTATGCTGTCGCGTTTCGACGCGCGCACCACCTTCCTCGTGAGCGCGGTGTCGAAGCTGAACGGCCAGATCGTGCGGCTCGCCACGCTCGACACCCTCACCGGCCTGCCGAACCGCACCACGCTGACCGAGCGCATCGAACGGGCGATCCACCAGGCGCGCCGCCAGCGCTCGAGTTTCGCGATCCTGTTCATGGACCTGGACGGCTTCAAGACCATCAACGATTCGCTCGGCCACTCGGCCGGCGACCAGGTGCTGTCCGCGTTCGCGCAGCGGCTGCAGCAATGCGTGCGCATGAGCGACACCGTCGCGCGGCTGGGTGGCGACGAATTCGTGGTGCTGTCGGAAAACATCGGCTCGCGCGAAGATGCGGCCAGACTCGCCGAGGGCGTGCTCGACCGCATGCGCCGTGGCCGCTGGACCGATACACAGCCGCTTCAGGTGATGCCGAGCATCGGCATTGCGCTGTATCCGCAAGACGGCGACAGCGTCGAACTGCTGCTGAAGCACGCGGACGCCGCGATGTATGAAGCCAAGCGCGCGGGCCGCAGCACCTACCGCTTCTTCGAACGGAGCATGAACGAGGCCGCCACGCGCACGCTGCAAATCCAGAACGCGCTGCACGATGCGCTGACCGCCGGTCATTTCTCGCTGCACTTCCAGCCGAAGTTTCACGGCGGCAGCGATTCACTCGCGGGCGCCGAGGCGCTGATCCGCCTGAATCATCCGCAGCTTGGCGCGCTGACGCCGCTCGAATTCATCCCGCTCGCCGAGCGCTCGGGGCAGATCGTGCAGATCGGCTACTGGGTGGTCCGCGAGACCTGCCGCCGGATTCGCGGCTGGATCGAAGAGGGGCTGCCGGCGGTGAAGGTGGCGATCAACCTGTCGCCGCGTCAGCTTCTACAGCCGGATCTGGTCGCGAACATGCTGGAGATCGTCCGGGCCGAAGGGGTCGAGTGCACGCAGATCATGTTCGAAATCACCGAAACGGTGGCGATGCACGACGCGCCGAAAACCATCGAGATGATCCGCGAGTTCCAGGACAGTGGCTTTGAGATCGCGATCGACGATTTCGGCACCGGCTATTCGAGCCTCGCCTATCTGCAACGTTTTCGCGTGAAGCAACTGAAGATCGACCGCTTCTTCACCAACGGACTCGACGAGCACGGCCCGGAAGGCAGCGCGATCGTGTCGGCGATCATCGCGCTCGCGCACTCGCTGGAAATGGACGTGGTGGCCGAGGGCGTCGAAACCGAATCGCAACTCGACAAGCTCAAGTCGATGATGTGCGACGAAATGCAGGGCTTCCTGCTCGGCAAGCCCGTGAGCGCCGAAGACTTCGGCGCGATGCTCAAAGGGCGGCTGGAGCCGGTGGGCGCGTGAAGATGCCGTTTGAAAAAAGCTATTACTGGAGCGGGCGTGGTTCGCTCCTCATCTGCGGGTTGCGTAGATTGCGCGACGATCCGCTGCCGGATTCGCACTTTTACGACCTGCGATAGCAGGCAGATCAAGGGCTGGAAATTCCATGAAATTCGACGTAGCAACGCTGACCTCGTTGTGGCTGATCACGTTTTTATGCTGCGCACTCATTACGACGGCGCTCGCGCGCATGTTCGCGACGACCGCTGCGTTCCGTTTCTGGGCTATCGCTTTCTTCCTGCTCGCTGCGTCGAGCGCATGTTTCGCCTTGCACTTCACGTGGCAGCACGATCTGCTGATGGTCGCCTCCGCGACGCTTGCGCTGCAAAGCCGTCTGCTGATCTGGGGCGGCACTCGCGAGCTGTTCGGCGCCACGGCACGGTGGCGCGCCGGCCTCGGCGTGACAGCGGTGTTCTGCGTGCTGTATGCCGCCGCGCTGAAGTTCGACGCGCCAGTCGTGCTGCGCGCGATGTTGCTCGTAGCGTTCTTCCTGCCGTGCCGCGCGGGCGCGCTCTATGAAGTGTGCCGCCGACGCCGTGCGCATCTTGGCGGAGCCCGTCTGATCGCGGCAATCGGCGCATCGATTTCCACGCTCAATGCGATCGTGCCGCTCACGCTGGCGCTGCTCGATCGCATCGACCTGTCGCTGCTGCTCGGCAATCCGCAAACCACATCGGCGGTCTACGCGGTGGTCTTCGCGGGCGATCTGTTGCTGGCGTGCGGGCTGCTGGTGCTGGCGTTCAAGCGACTGTCGGTCGAGCGCGACATGCTGGCCGCGATCGATCGCGGCGCGTCGGAACATCTCGCGAGAGCGCGTGAGGTGCGCGCGCAACGCGGCGCGCGCCGGCCGCTCGGCTGGGTCGCCGGACACGATTTTCCGGGACGCCCGCGTTCGCTGCCGTGGACGGTTTGAGCGGCTGGTTCAAGCCGCTGGCCGCGAAGCCCGATGCGCGGTGTGAATCGCCCGAAGCGAAGCGCAGCCATCTGAAGCGCTGCGAAGCCGCCTGACTCGCAGCATAACCATCTGAACCGCAGCGCAACCGGCTAAAGCGCCACGCAACGCCCAACCCGCCTAGCGTTCCTCGCGCAACACTTCGTCCGCCGCCATCAGCAACGGCGACGAACCCTGTACCGCCGGCATCGCCTGACCTGCCTGCACCGTCTCCCGCTTCGTCAGCTTGCCGTCGACCGACGCGCCACAGTCCATCCGCAACTGCTGGTAGTAGATGTTGCCTGTCACATGCGCGTTGCCTTGCAGCTCGACGAAATGATCGGCAATCAGATCGCCGATGATCCGTCCGTTGACCACCACGTCGTAGCCGTGAACATTGCCCTCGATCGAGCCACGGTCGCTCAGTACGAGCAACGTCTGACTGCCAGGCACCCCGCTTACATTGCCCTTCACGTGACCGTCCATCCGCAGACCTTCACTGAACTGGAGATCGCCCGCAATCCGCACGTCGTTGGCGATCAGGGTGGCGAGCTTGGTCTGCTGCACGCCGACGGGTTTTTTCTTGCTGAACATAACGGTCTCCCGAAAATAAAAAGATTCGGCGCGTAATGCGCTGCGGGCCGACGACCCGCCCTGCCAGGTACGGGCAGTCGTGCCGCGCCCTCTCAATGGCGCGGCGATGCACTCTGGCCGCCGCTCTGACCGCGCAGGAAACGCAATTCGGCGGCGAGCCGGGCGACTTCCGCGGCGGCTTTGTCGGCGCTGGTCTGCACGGCCGCGCGCGCCGCCGATTCCTCGGCGAGAGCAAGCCGCGCGCGTGCCAGTTCGGTCTGCTGCTGGTTTTCGTCGACGGGAAGCGCGACGCACGGTTGCGGCGGCAGATCCGCGCGATACGCATGCCACGCCGTGATGCCCACTGCGCCGGCCACTGCGCAGAACACGCACACCAGCGCGCGCAGCATCGCGCGAAATAGCGGCGGGCGCGTGCGTTCGAGCGTGAAGTCGCCCTGGCTCAGACTGTCCGCGATGCGGCGACCCCGGCGCTCAGCCATGAGCCGTCGGCGCGAACAGCGCGAGGTAAGCCGACGGATCGACCGGCATGCCGTTGACCAGCACTTCGAAATGCAGATGCGGCCCGGTCGAGCGACCGGTCGAGCCGACATCGGCAATGTATTGACGCGGCAGCACCAGATCGCCGGCATGCACGACAAGCTTCGACGCGTGGCCGTAGCGGGTCATCAGACCGTTGCCGTGATCGATTTCGACGGCATTGCCATAACCCGCTTCCTCGCCCGCGAACACCACGCGCCCGCCCGCTGCGGCGAGAATCGGCGTGCCGGTTTTCGCCACCAGATCGATACCCGAATGGAAATTCAACCGATGCGTGAACGGATCGCTGCGATTGCCGAACGGCGAGCCGAAGCGCGCGCCGTCGGCGGGCATGCGGCCTGGAAAAGCGGCGTAAGCCAGGGTGTGATCGGCAATCTCGTGTTCGAGCGCCGACAGCGTGCTGCTCAGGCAATCCAGTTGCTCGCCGGTGCGGGCGGCATTGGCACGCCCGCGCGACTGCGCGGCAAGTTCCGAGCAACGCCGTGGCGGCAGCGCCGGACCGCCCGCGCCTTCGCCAATGCTGTCGGTGGCGGACGTATCCGATGGCAAATCGACGGCAGCCGGTGCGCGTGGCGCAGGCCGGGGCGTATGCAGACGCGCTTCGAAATCGCGCAATGTGTCGACCTGTTTCGTCAGACGCGCGATGCGCGGTTCGATCTGCGCAACCGACGCGCTGAGCTTGCCGATCTGATCGATTGCGTAATCGCGCTCGACGCTGTTTGCGAGTCGGTTACCGGCAGCGTCGCGCGGATCGTCGAGGCGATGCGCGGACCACAGCATGCCGATCGCGACGCCCGCGGCAAGCGCCAGCGCCGCCGCGCCGCAGGCCACGCCCACCGCCAGCGCCACGGCCGTGCGACGCGTGACGAAATCGATCGAACCGCTCGCAAGCTGACTGCCGGCGCGAAACACGGAGGCCATCAGCGGCTCCCGGGCCGCACGCGACGTGCGGCACAGAACGAGGTGCGAAATCTTGCGCGCACGTGGCGGCAAACGCTATTGGACGACCGGGCATTCCGCATGACTGCCACGCACAGCCGGCAAGTCTGATGAAGCCCGGGCAAACAGCACGAAAAATCGGAGAGCAGGACTGACTGCATGCGGCATCGACCGGAGACAGACCGGTCGCGATGAGTGACAGAGGGCATCGATTATTACCTGGTCATGCGAAGCTTCATCTCAAATAGGGAACAACCACGCGATGCACCGGAAGGCGGTGTAGCGAACGTGCTGCGCATCTGCGGCGATGCGCGGCACGTTCGCCGCCCGCTACCCTTCTCTCTCAGCTCAACGAGCCTGCCGCGCTTACTCAGTCCCATCGAGCGCTGTAAGCCGCGCGACCAATGCGTCGCTCGCGCGCGTCATCGGCATGCGCAGTTCGTCGCGGATCAATCCTTGCGCGGCCAGCAACGCCTTCACCGGCGCGGGATTCGGTTCGGCGAACGCCAGTTGGATCATCGGTGTAAGCGCGTGAAAAATGCGCCGTCCTTCGTCGAGCCGCCCCTCGGCCAACGCGCGATACAGCGCGACAAAACGCGCGGGCTGCACATGCGCGGACGCAGCAATCGCCCCGCTGCCGCCCAGACACAGCGTGTTGAACATCGCAATGTCCTCGCCGGCGAGCACTTGCAAACGGCCGTCGCGAATCAGCGCGAGCGTGGTCTCGAGCGAACCCGAACAGTCCTTCACCGCCCGGATTCGTGGATGCGCGGCGAGCGTGAGCAACGTGTCGAGTTCGAGCCGCACGCCGGTGCGATACGGGATGTCGTACAGCACCACGGGCTTTTCGCTCGCGTCGGCCAGCGCAGTGAAATGCCCGACGATCCCAGCCTGCGACGGCCGGATGTAATACGGCGCCGCGATCAGCACGCCGGCAATCGGCAGCGCATTCAACTGCTCGATCCGCTCGCGCATGCTCGCCGTGTGGTTGCCCGATACGCCGACCACCACCGGCAGCGGCGTGGCGCGCTCAACGCGCTGTGCCGCGTCGAGGATGGTCGCCAGCACGGCGTCCTGCTCGGCGGCGTCGAGCGCGGCCGGCTCGCCGGTCGTGCCGAGCGCGACCAGTCCGGCGATACCGGCGTCGGCATAGCGGCGCACCAGAGCGCGCAACGCGGCATGATCGACCGCGCCATTTGCAAACGGCGTGATGAGCGGAACCCAGATACCCGAAAAATCAGACATGTTTTTACCTCGATGACGACCGTATCGATTCCGTCAGACAGTGCGAGGGAGGAAAAACTGGAGGTGCCGCGAGCGGGCGGTGACCGTTCTGTTCCGTCGCATCATCTGACGGAACAGCGTGCTCCGGTCAGATGAGCGGCTGTTTTTTGGCTTTGGCGTTGATGGTCGAATCGCGCGAATCGTGTGACTCGCCCGCGCGCGCAACGGCGACGAACGCCGGAGCGAACGAGTTTGCGAGGGTCGACAGACGGGGTCGGAACATCAGGCCGGAATGCATGACACGCAGTTTAACCGCGTCGGGCGACGTCTTGCAAAGCTATCTCGAAAAGCGCTTGACTTCTACGTCGGGCGAACTAATATACGCATCGCGTATATTCACTGCCAAATCACTCCCCGACAGGTGCCCTCATGAACGTCCCACAACAAGCCTTCCTACGCGATGCGATGCGTCGCCTGAACATGACGCGCGACACCTTCGCCAGCCGTATCGGCGTGTCGCGTCGGGCGTTGGACACCTGGCTCCTGCCGGACGACTCGCAGGAATCGCGGGCCATGCCGGAGATCGTCGAGCGTTTCGTGTCGGAAATCGTGGTGCACGGCGAGCCGTCGGACAAATATACGCAAAGCGTAGATTCACAATCGCTCGCTAGCCAGATGCTGTTCGAGGGCAAACCGCAGTTGCTGTCGGTGGATCAGTTTTCACGCGACTCCGTCGAGGCGCTGTTCCGCGTGGCCGACATCATGCAGCCCATCGCGCGGCGTCGAAAGATCTCGCGCGTGCTGGAAGGCGCGGTGCTCGGCAATCTGTTCTTCGAGGCCAGCACGCGGACCCGCGTGAGCTTCGGCGCGGCGTTCTGCCGGCTCGGCGGCTCGGTGTGCGACACCACGGGCTTCACGTTTTCGTCGATGGCCAAGGGCGAGTCGATCTACGACACCAGCCGCGTGATGAGCGGCTACGTCGACGCGCTGGTGATCCGCCACCCCGAGCAAGGCTCGGTGGCCGAATTCGCGCGCGCGACCAACGTGCCGGTGATCAACGGCGGCGACGGTCCCGGCGAGCATCCGAGCCAGGCGCTGCTCGACCTCTACACGATCCAGCGCGAGTTCTCGCGGCTCGGCAAGATCGTGGACGGCGCGCATATTGCGCTGGTCGGCGATCTGAAATACGGGCGGACGGTACATTCGCTGGTGAAACTGCTGGCGCTGTATCGCGGTATCAAATTCACGCTGATTTCGCCGCCGATGCTCGAAATGCCCACCTACATCATCGAGCAGATTTCGCGGAACGGTCATGTGATCGAGCAGACCAACGACCTGCGCCAGGGGCTGAGCGGCGCGGACGTGGTGTACGCGACGCGTATCCAGAAAGAGCGCTTTACCGACGAATCGTTCGAAGGCTATACGCCGGATTTCCAGATCAACCAGGCGCTGATGGACAGCGTCTGCGGCCCCGACACCCTGATCATGCACCCGCTGCCGCGCGACAGCCGGCCCGGCGCAAACGATCTGAGCGTGGACCTGAATCACGATTCGCGTCTGGCGATTTTCCGGCAGACCGACAACGGCATTCCGGTGCGGATGGCGATTTTCGCGGTACTGCTGGGCGTTGAAAAACTGGTCCAGCATTCGATGCGCGATGCCGCGTGGCGCCCGCCCGTTTATCTCGGTCCGGACGACGCCGTATTCCACGGCATCGACTGATTCGCGCGCGGCGAATCAGGTCGCCGTGCTTGCCTCGCTCGCCGCGCGCTTGAACGCGCCGGCGAAAAACAGCACCTGATACTGCACCGCGTTCGACCAGTACTTCCACGTATGACCGCCGGGCCGCTCCGCATAATCGTGCGGCACGCCGAGTTCGATCAGCCGCTCATGCAGCGTCCGGTTCGATTGAACCAGCGAGTCGTTCACGCCGCAGTCGATCGTCAACGCGATATGCGCGCCGCTGAAGTTGCGCGCATTCTCGATGATGGCCTCGTTGTTCCAGAAATCCGCGTGACGCGCAGGATCGCCGAAAACCTGCTCGATACCCGGCTCGTCCTCGCAGCCGCGCGGGTCCACTGCCCCGCTGATGCTGCCTGCCGCGCCGAACTCATCGGGGCGACCGAGCGCGATATGCAGTGCGCCGAATCCGCCCATGCTCAGGCCGGTAATCGCACGCGCCTGCTTCGTCGCGATCGTGCGGAAATGGCCGTCGATATAAGCCACGACTTCAGTGCCTACATAAGTTTCGTAAAGACTGCGCGGATTGACCGGGCTGTCGATATACCAGCTCTCGTGCCCGCCGTCGGGCATCACCAGAATCACGTGATAACGGTCGGCCAGCTTGCCGATGTGCGAATTCGCGGTCCAGTCGGTGTAATCGCCACCCGAACCATGCAGCAGATAGACGACCGGGAAACGGTCGGTCGGCTTGCCATGCCCATATTGATCGGGCACTACCACGGTCGCGTCGAACGATTGATGCATCGCGGCGCTTGGAATGCTCACGACTTCCGAGTGAAACGCCCACACGGGCGACGTGACGAGCATCAGCAGAATGAGCCAGAACGCACGGGCTGGATTCATGGTTTGTCGCTCTCCTTGATAGGCGTCCGAAGAACACGGTCCGGCATGCAGCGGCAAATCTCCGCCGACGACTCTAGCAATGGCGACTTACAACCAAATTTCAGCGAAACATACGATCCCGTTTGTGGGGTGGTGTCGTAAGTAATGGGAAGGCCGGGCGCCGGTTTGTCGAACGGTGTGGCGGGTGCGGGTTCTTTGCGGCCGCCGCCCGCCGTCGCGACGTTTTAACAAAGCGTAACCGGCAAGTCGCCCGATTTATTCAACGTGCGCTGCAAAACCCGCCTTGCCCGGCGCAACCTCGTCCCGCAATGTGAGCTGCGGAATCGTGTACGCGCCCGCGTTCTGCTGACGGAAAGGAATCGGCGCGGTCGTCCACAATTCGTCGAGACGCTGCCCCAATGCATCGCGAACCTGCGCATAGTTCGTGTCGTCGATCCTGCTGGTCCGGTACACCACGAACGGCGGCAGCACGTCGAAGCCGGGGTAGTAGAGAATGCCGTGCTGGATCGGGAACAGCACGTCGTCCATCGGACCATTGATGCCTCGCGGGCTGTAATGCGACTCCCAGCCGCCCGTCGTCACGACCAGCATCGCCCGCTTGCCTGCGAACTTCCCCTCGCCGTAACGCTCGCCCCAGCGCGCATCGGAATGCTCTCCCACGCCGTACGCAAAACCGTATGCATATACGCGTTCGACCCAGCCTTTGAGAATGGCCGGCATCGAGAACCACCACATCGGAAACTGCAGAATGACTGCGTCCGCCCACACAAGCTTTTCCTGTTCGCGAACGATGTCGTCACTTTGCAGGCCGTTTTCCAGCGCATGCTTCGACTCGCGCGACGGATAAAAACGCTCATCGGACAATCGCTCGACGCTGTCGTCCGCATCGAGCGGCGCCTTCCATTTCATCGCGTAAAGATCGGATACCTGAACGACATGCCCCGCCCGTTCGAGACGTTCGACCGTGAAGTCCCTCAAGGAGCCGTTCAACGATTTCGGTTCGGGGTGTGCATAAACGAGAAGAACTTTCATGATCGTGCCTATGAGATGTCGTACGTTTGTGATCGATGGAACGTACGATAGGCGCCGCTCAGGTATATTGGAAATGAATTCCCAATATGTCAGGTATTAACTTGGTTAATCTCAGAACGCTGGACCTCAACCTGCTGGTCACACTCGACGTGCTGCTGTCCGAGCACAACGTGACCCGCGCCGCCGAACGGCTGAACTTTTCGCAACCGTCGGTCAGCGTGCATCTGGCGAAATTGCGTGAGGTTTTCGGCGATCCGCTGCTGTTGCCAGGACCACGCGGCATGCGGCCCACTGCGCGCGCCGAAGCGCTGCGCGAGCCATTGCGCGAAGCGCTAGAGGCGCTGCAACGCGCAGTCGCGCCCGCGAGCGCATTCGAGCCGGCCATCGCGACTCACACGTGGCGCGTGGCGGCAAGCGACTACGCGGAATCCACGATCATCCTGCCGACGCTGAGCGGTTTGCGCTCAGCGGCACCTGGCACGCGGCTAGCGGTCGTCGAAGCTGCGCCGCCAAGGCTCGCGAAGCAGGCTGAACAGGGTGATATCGATGTCGGATTTCATACCAGCCACGGCGCTCCCGAAGGACTGCGCCGCCGCGTTCTGTTTGCCGAACGCTACGTGCTCGCGGGTCGCGCGGGTCATCCGCGGCTGAAGCGTCGGCCGACGCTCGCGCAGTTCTGCAAGCTGGAGCATGTGATCGTGTCGCCGGACGGCGGCGGTTTCGTCGGCGTCACCGACGATGTGCTCGCCCGCGCGGGACTCACGCGCAAAGTGGTGCTGTCGGTGCCGCACTTCCTGTTCATGCTGTCGGTGCTGGCGAGCACCGACCTCGTGGGTCTGCTGCCCGAGCGGCTGGTGCGCGGCTCCGGCGCGCATTGCATGGTCCAGCCGCCGGTCGACGTGCCGGGTTACGAGATGGCGATGCTCTGGCATGAGCGCTCGCATCGCGATCCGGCACACCGGTGGCTAAGGGAATTTATCGCCGATTCGGTGTGACGCGCTTTCACGCGCTCGCCGCGCCGCCGATTTCATTCAACTGGTCCAGCACGTCGTCGCTCAACTCCAGTTCGGCGGCCTTCAGGTTTTCGTGCAGATGCCCCGTCGACGACGTCCCCGGAATCAGCAGAATGTTAGGCGCACGATGCAACAGCCATGCAAGCGCCACCTGCATCGGCGTTGCGTCGAGCGTTTGCGCAAGGTCCGACAGCGCCGACGACTGGATCGGCGTAAATCCGCCAAGCGGGAAGAACGGCACGTACGCAATGCCCTTGCCCGCGAGGTCGTCGATCAGCGCGTCGTCTTCGCGATGCACGAGGTTGTAGTGATTCTGCACGCACACCACGTCGACGATGCGGCGCGCCTCGGCAATCTGCGTCGCGGTCACGTTGCTCAAGCCAATGTGCTTGACGAGCCCGCGCTGCTGAAGCTCGGCCAGCGCGGTCACCTGCTTTTCAATCGACCCTTCCGACGGCGCGTGCACGTCGCCCATGCAGCGCATATTGACGATTTCCATCGCGTCGAGGCCGAGGTTGCGCAGATTGTCGTGGACGCCCCGCTCGATATCCTGCGGTTCGAGCGCGGGCAACCACGCACCGTCGCTGCCGCGAACCGCGCCGACTTTGGTGACGATCACGAGATCGTCGGGATACGGGTGCAGCGCCTCGCGAATCAGTTGATTCGTGATATGCGGCCCGTAGAAATCGCTGGTGTCGATGTGATTCACGCCCGCCGCCACCGCTTCGCGCAGCACCGCGAGAGCGGCGTCGCGGTTTTTCGGCGGCCCGAACACGCCCGGCCCCGCCAGTTGCATCGCGCCGTAACCCATCCGCCGAACCGTGTGGCCGGCCAGTTTGAACGTCTGCTGGGAAGTGAAGTTCGACATGCCGCTCTCCTCGATAAGTGGTTGACAGGCAGTATCGCCGGAATTGCGCTGTTTAATAAAAAGGTCTAACGTGTACGGGTTGTGCAGAAAAATGAACAATCACCCACACTCGCCATGGAACTGAACGACCTTGCCGCTTTTGTTTCCGTCTGCCGCGCGGGCGGGTTTCGCGACGCCGCGCGCGCGAGCGGCGTGTCCGCGTCGAGCCTCAGCGTTGCCGTGCGACGGCTTGAAAACCGGCTCGAATTGCGTCTGCTGAACCGCACCACCCGCAGCGTCGCGCCGACCGAGGCCGGCGAGCGCCTGCTCGACAAGCTCGCGCCGCTGTTCGGCGAAATGGAAGCCGCGCTGGACGTGCTCAACGGTTTCCGCGACAAACCAACCGGCACGCTCAAGCTGAACGTACCGTCGAGCGCCGCGCGGATCGTGCTGCCCGGCGTGATCGCGCCATTCCTGCAAGCGTATCCGGATATTCGCGTCGAAGTGGTGGTCGAAGACGGTTTCGTCGACGTGCTCTCGATTGGCTGCGACGCGGGCATCCGCTATGACGAGCGGCTTGAACAGGACATGATCGCGATCCCGATTGGGCCGCGCGTGCAGCGTTTCGCAACAGCGGCGTCACCCGCTTATCTCGACGCGCACGGACGTCCCGGGCATCCACGCGAACTGCTTGCGCACGCGTGCCTGCGCGGGCAATTCGCGGGCGGCGCGACGCCCACCTGGTTTTTCGAACGTGACGGCGAAGTGCTGCAACTGAATCCTTCGGGGCCTTTGCTCGTGCGCCCCGGCGCGGCCATCGATCTGGCGGTGAGTTGCGCGATTGCGGGCGTCGGCGTCATCCATCTGTTCGAAGACATGCTGCGGCCGCATCTCGACAGCGGCGCGCTGGAGCCGATTCTCGAACCCTGGTGGCAACCGTTTTCCGGTCCGTTTCTCTACTATCCCGGACGCCGCCATCTGCCCGCGCCGCTGCGCGCTTTCGTCGATTTTCTGAAGGCGCTATGAAAATTCGGCTGGAGTCCTGCGCGCAATCTAATCGTCCCGCTCGCACATTCGCGCCACGGTCCGCAAAAAAACATCCGCGCCGACTGGCTTTCTCAAACACAGATTCCAGTCCCTGCCCTCGCCGTCCGGCGGCGGGACTGCCGTGTGAAGCAGAACCGGCACATCGACCAGTTCGGGAGTCGCTTTCAGCCGACGGCACAATTCCGCGCCGTCCATCACCGGCATCATCCAGTCGGTGATAATCAGGTCCGGAACAACTGAGCGCATGCGCGCGACTGCTTCGGCGCCATTGCTCGCGCAGCCGACTTCATAACCCTCGTTTTCAAGAATAAGGCGCCACGCTGCCAAGATTTCCGGCTCGTCGTCCACCAACAGGATTGAGTGCATCAGGAACCGCCGGGTTAAACGTTTTTGTCATCTACGAGCGGCCACGCAAGACATGTTCCACACACGGCGATTGCGGTGATAATGATGCGGACCGGCGGCCGAAAACACACGATTTTCGACCGCTGTCAGAGCGAAAAGCCCGCTGGCCAAGCCTTTGATTCCTTCCAGCGGAAGTTTCTTTTCGCATCAGGCGCACGCACTCTCTGCCGTTCGACGCGCCGGGTGTGGTTCGAGCATTTGTATGTTGTAGAAACTTCATCCCTGCACCCCACCATGACCGACACCCGTATAAGCCCGCTGCGCAATTTCGCCGACTTCATCCGCGCGGAGCGAATCCCGCTCACCGAGCAGTGGATGACCGATGTCTCCAGCGACGTCGATCTCGTCGAGGCGGACAAGCTGACGTACCAGCAACTCGCCGATCATCTGCCGGAAATCCTCGAAGGACTCTGCGCGGCGCTCGATGTCGAAGACCTCGAACGGGTCGAGCCGTCGCTCGAACGCAATGCGAGAAAACACGGCAAGGTCCGCTGGCGTCAGGGCTACCGGATTGAGGAACTTGTGCGCGAACTCGATCTGTTTCATCAGGTGCTGGCCGGCGCGCTCGACGATTTCGCCGGCCGCGACAGCACCTTCACGCGCCGCCACGAAAGCCGCGCGCGGCGGATGATCGCGGAAACCTTCAGCCTGGTCTCGTACACGTCGATCAAGGAAGTGGTGAGCGAACGCGACCGCAAGATCGACGAATACACCGGACAGCTCGAACGCGCGAATCACGAACTCACGTTGAAACAGCGGCTGGTCAGCGATCTCTACGAATCGCGGATGCAGATCACCCGCAGCGTGGTGCACGATCTGCGCAATTTTCTGAACGGGTTTTCGATCGCGCTGCAACTGGTCGCGCGCGCACCCGCCAGAGCCGACAACGCGTTGACGCTGGCGAACCGGCAGGCGGCCGACATGAAGCTGCTGGTCGAGCAGATGGTCGAGTATTCAGTCGTACTCGGCGATGCCGCGCCGCTCGCGCTGGAACAGGTGCAAACGCGCGAGCTTTACGATGAACTCGTCGCGGCCTCGCGTCCGGCAATCGAAGCCAAGGGGCTGACCTTGCGCGCGGAATTCGATCCGGCTCTGTCCGCAGTGACGTCGAACCGGCTGAAGCTGAAGCAGATCGCGGTCAACCTGCTGTCCAACGCGACCAAGTACACGAAGTCGGGACAGGTCGAATTCCGCTTCGCGATGGCCGGCCCCGACCACTGGTCGATTCGCGTGTCGGATACCGGTGTGGGCATTGCGGCGTCCGATGCAGAGCGCGTGTTCGACGAGTTCGAGCGAGCCTCGGGCGACGATATTCCCGGCACGGGCCTCGGCCTCGCGATCGTCAGCGAGTTGTGCCGCGTGCTGGATGGGCAGATCGATTTCTCATCCCGCGAAGGGGTGGGAACGAGGTTCGATATCCGCTTTCCGCTGGTTCTCGCCGAATCGCAATGAGTCGGCGCGGATGCGGCATTTAAACAACGCTTCATCAAACAGAAAAGCGCACAAATACGTACCAATGATCCAGATCCATCCCGCCCGATTCCCTGAGCAGGTCGAAGCTGTCCGGGGCATTTTCCGGGAATATGCGCAAAGCCTCGGCATCGATCTCAGCTTCCAGCAATTTGATTCCGAACTCGCCGATCTGCCCGGCAAATTCGCCGCGCCCCGCGGCGAGGTGCTGCTTGCCTATTACGGCGCCGAGGTGATCGGGTGCGTGGCGTTGCGACCTATCGACGATGCCATCTGCGAAATGAAGCGGCTTTACATTCGACCATCGGGACGCGGTCTGCAAGCGGGCAAGCAGTTGGCCACGCTGATTTGCGCGACGGCCCGCGAACTCGGCTATAGCCGCATCCGTCTCGACACGCTGCCGACCATGCATGCAGCGCTTAGCCTTTACGAGTCATTGGGATTCGAGCCGATTCCGGCTTATGTTTTCAATCCGATTCCGGGGGCGATATTTCTGGAGTGCGATCTGACGCGGGCGTCGGCGCTGCCGGACTGAAGAGGCGGCGTTTTTTCCGACGAGTTATTACGCTCAAGGATTGGCGGGTTCAGCGCGATTGATCGGCAGGCAGCCGCTCATCGCGCCGCGCCGGTCGCTCAACCCTCGAATCACCACCTCCGACGATTTGCCGTCGCGCCTCGCCAGTTCGGCGAGGTCGAGCAACGCCGCGTAGCGGGCGGAGCAGTTTCGTGGAGCATCGCGGGTGGGGGTTGCGCTGTTCGTCGGGTAGGAGCGAGAGAGGCCGACTCCGGTCATCACATCGCTCGATGCTAGCGGCCAGGTGGTCCCCCAGGTTATCGCTGCGGCGATCGCCATCAGCGACGCCGCCTTGACCATCGCCCGTGAACGCGAAGCTGGCGCGTCGGCTTGCAGTACGTCCGCTGCCTGCGTTGCATCGCGCCACGATCGTCTCCACGTGATGGAGTTCTTGACTCGCATGACTGCGTCCTTCACGCCCAATGCGCCGGCACCCACACACGTCCGATCCAGTGCCCCGGCACCCACACCACCGGACGCGGCGCCGGGGCCACATACACCGCGCGCGGCGCGACATACACGGCCGGCGGGGGCGGCGGCGGTGCATAGACAACCGGCGGCGTGACCACAACCGGCTTCGGCGGAACGTAGACCACCGGAGGCGCGACCACGACCGGCTTCGGCGGAACATAAACCACCGGAGGCGGCACGACCACCGGCGGCGGCGCATAAACCACCGGTGGCGGCACGACCACCGGCTTCGCTGCCACGACGACCGTCGTCCCGCCCGTCGCGACGACACCCCCGGTCACTACGGTTCCACTCGTCGTCACCGTATTGCTGTGCGTGCCGGTGATACTCGTCGATGTCGTCACGACGCCCGGCGCAACCCGAGTGGCGGAGCCGGAATGGTCGACCGTGCCGCCCTCCGAACCCGTCACGGTGCCCGATCGCGAGCAGGTAGAGCCGGCGCAGTTCGTCGATGCCGAGTGGTTGACCGTGTTGCCGTTCGACCCCGTCACCGATCCCGACGACGAATATTGACCCGGCGCGGTTCTCGTCACATCGCCGGAAGTCGTGGCGGTTTTGCCGTCGGGGCCGGTCATCGAGCCGGTATGCGCGCAGGTGCCGCCAGCGCAATTCGTGTCGCCGGAGTGCTGGACCGAATTGCCGTAGCGCCCTGTCGCCGTGCCTGAATTCGAGAACTGGCCCGGTGCATTGCGCGTCACCGTGCCGGTATTGCTCGCGAAGCCGCCGTAGGGGCCGGCCACGCCGCCTGCATGCGAACAGCTACCGCCGCCGCAGGAGCCAAAGTGCGCGCCGCTATAGGTGCCGCGCGACGTGTACGCGGTGCCGTGCTGCGACCACGCGAAAGCCGACGCGCTGCTGAACGCGAGCACCGCGACGGTTGCGCTCAATACGAGCTTGCGGAGCGCGCCGCCTCGCGTGGCGGAAAGAGTCGTCGATGAAGCGAGGCAAGCGGCGTTGGCCGGGATGAAGAATGAACGGTTTTTCACGGGATGTCCTTCGAGGATTCGGGCCACTTGCGTCACTGCTGCGTGGCGACGAACGGACTATAGAAGGACGCATCCGGTAAATCATCAGCGAAGATATGTCGCGCTGTTTCACCACGGTGAAGGCCCGCGCGACAAGGCTTTGCGGACGATTTAAAAGTGCGGCGACATATTTCGACATAGATTGCCGCGCGCGGAACCGGCGTTTGCGCGCGACGTTGCAGATCGACTCTCCAACTCAGAACGGCCCGCGCCTCGCGAGCTGCGCATACTGCTCTTTCAGCTTCGCAATCCGCTGACGGTAAAGGTCGAGCAGACACGACTTGCTTTCGCCGCACGCGTGCCTCGACTTCAGCCACGTCTGTTGCTGGTCCTGCATGTCGCCGCGTGTGCCCATCGCGACCAGCCCCGTCAGCATCTGATAGCGGACAGACATCTCGACATCCAGTTCGCTCAGTTGCCGCGATGCGCAGACTGCTTTTTCATCCGGCAAACGTGCGTGTGCGCAATCGAAACTCGCGGCAAATGTCGACGCCGAACTCAACGCGGCGAGCGTGAACAGCATCGTTCGAAGACATCGTTTGATGCACGGAGAATGGTCGGGATTCATCTGCTATTCCTCCTGAATAATTGCGGGTCCATTTCAGATGCACGTGTATCAACAGGCATGAATTGACACATTTTTATTGACAGCCCAAGCGGCAAAACGGCACACTCGATTTCATGTTGACGCACACCTCCATCGCCAAAGCGATTAATCACCCAACGCGAGCCATAATCGGCTGGCCATTGGGAGCATGTGCGCGTTAGCAGTCTGAATCTGCAAACAAGACCCCCAAGGCCCCGCCGGTAACGGAAGGGGCCTTTTGTTTTGGGGTGCCTCCTCCGCCAGCCGGCTCGATGACGGAGAGCAAAAGATGGATCAGGCAAGCCCGCAATGCATGGATGACGACTCGAGTCTGACGGCGTATCAACCGGACGAGCGTCAGCCGACAATCGTCGTGCATTTTTCTGTGATCCCAGGCGCGACGCTCACGTGGCGTATCGAAGCGGACAGCACGCTCGCGGTTCAGGGTGCGCGCATCTGGCTGACCCGCATCAGCTCCCCTTACGATCACTGGCTTACGCCGGGCGCGGAAATCCGGCTGCATCGCGGCGAACGTGTGTGGCTCAGCACCGATGGCGCACATGCGGCGCGCGTCACGTTGACCAGCATATTGCCCGTGCGACGCGGGTTGATCGGACGCTGGCTCGGGCGGCTCGCCGGGCTCGGACTGGGTGCGCCGTCGCCGCGTTGACGACAATGCTCGCAAGTACCGCCGCCCGCGTGCGCAAGGTTCACTGCGCGGCGGGCGTGACCTGCACTGCCGCCGCCGATACGAACACCGCGTGAATCGTATCGCCCACCTTCACCGTTGACAGATCGACCGCCGGACCCGCTTCGAACGTCCGTGTCTGCGACACGCCGCGCAACGTCACGAGGCGTTTCTTGCGATCGATCTTCTGCACCGTCGCCAGCACCTCGGTCTGTCCCGCCGATTCAAAACCGTCCGGGGTCGGCGTCGTCACCCGCTTGTCGACGCGTTTGCGAATGTCCTTATCCGCGCCGGCGACTTTCTCGGCATTCACGAGCAGCGCGTTCCTGTAGAGCACGTCGACCCGGTCTCCCACTTTCAGTTGATCGAAACCGGCAAGCTGCTGACTCACCAGCACGACCAAGGCGTTACCGTCAGGGCCCTTGAGCGTGAGTGTCCGGCTGCCAGGATCGATAGCGGCAATCTCTGCGTTCAGATGCACCGGCTCGGCCGCGTCGATCACGGCCTGGGCGGTGCTCGCCATTGAGTCTTGCGCGCAGGCAGGCTGAGCGGCGGCGAATGCCGCGATCATCAACGCTGCCGTTGCCGCTGTCATCGCTGCCTTCATCTGCGCTCTCCTTGAGAAGTGGTTCGAGCATCGTCCCGATCCCCAATCGCAAATCGCGTACCCGGCTCGCACAACGCCTCACTCCGAATGATCCGAACGCCACAAACAAAACAGCCCCAGCGCTTTCGCGCTGGGGCTGTTCGTTTTGAAGCGCCGGACATGGCGCGTCGGTTCCAGATCAGGCTAAAGCATCAAACGCGTTCGATTGCGATTGCGATGCCCTGACCGACGCCGATACACATCGTGCACAGCGCAAAGCGACCTTGCGCGCGCTGCAGTTGATACATCGCGGTCGTCACCAGGCGCGCGCCGCTCATGCCGAGCGGATGGCCGAGTGCAATCGCGCCGCCGTTCGGGTTCACGCGAGCGTCGTCGTCGGCCACGCCCAGCGCGCGCAACACCGCAATACCTTGCGACGCGAACGCCTCGTTCAGTTCGATCACGTCGAATTGGTCGATGGTCATACCCAGACGCGCCAGCAGCTTTTGCGTAGCCGGCGCCGGGCCGATGCCCATCACGCGCGGCGCGACGCCGGCCGTGGCGATACCCAGCACGCGAGCGCGCGGCGTGAGGCCGAAGCGCTTCGCGGTGGCTTCGTTGGCGAGCAGCAGAGCCGCTGCGCCGTCGTTCACGCCCGATGCATTGCCCGCCGTGACCGTGCCGTCCGGACGCACGACGCCCTTCAGCTTGGCGAGCGTTTCGAGACTGGTTTCACGCGGATGCTCGTCCTGCAGCACCGTAACCGGATCGCCTTTCTTCTGCGCAATCGTCACGCCGACGATTTCCTGCGCGAGCGTGCCGTCGCGTTGCGCGCGAGCTGCTTTCTGCTGGCTGCGCAGTGCGAACGCGTCCTGATCAGCGCGGCTGATGTTGTAGTCGGTGGCGACGTTTTCGCCGGTTTCCGGCATCGAGTCGACGCCGTAGAGCTTTTTCATCAGCGGGTTGACGAAGCGCCAGCCGATCGTCGTGTCGTAAATCTCGGCCTGGCGCGAAAACGCGCTGCCTGCCTTGGGCATCACGAACGGCGCACGGCTCATGCTTTCGACACCGCCCGCCACCATCAACGCGGCTTCGCCCGATTTGATCGCGCGCGCCGCGATGCCGACTGCGTCCATGCCCGAACCGCACAGGCGGTTGACCGTCGAGCCCGGCACGTCTAGCGGCAAGCCCGCCAGCAGCAGCGACATGCGCGCGACGTTGCGGTTGTCGTCACCGGCCTGGTTCGCGCAGCCGTAGATCACGTCGTCGATCGCGCTCCAGTCGACGTCCTTGTTGCGCTCCATCAGCGCCTTGAGCGGCACGGCGCCCAGATCGTCGGCACGCACCGACGACAGCGAACCCGCATAGCGGCCAATGGGGGTGCGAATCGCGTCGCACAGGAATGCTTCGGTCATGTGATGTCTCCAGTTGATGTGCTGCGTGCGCTGCGCCGTGGCCGGTGAATCGGTAGTCACGCGATGACGCGGGCTGGATGCGCGGTGGCATCGGGCCGGCCACGCCCACGGACAGGTGGCGGCACGGCAGCCTTCACGTCGGATCAGCTTAGCGCAGGATGGTAAACCTTGGGCTCGAGATTCAGGCCATTTGTTCTTTACGCGAACGTACGGTCATATATCGAACAATGAGCCTCGATAATAGGCGCGTGCGCGAAACCATGTCAAGCGTGGACCGGTTGGCATTAGGGAATACGTGCAGACGGCGGGGGCGGGTTCTGAGTGGTCACGCGGGGATTTGGCGCAGAGTGGCCGATGCCGTCGTGGCGTTGCGTTGCGGGAAAGGCTTGCGGAGAAGTTTCATGTTCCGCAAGCCCGGCCTCTCACCGAACCTGGATCCCCTCGTCAGCGATATAGCTGCGGATCACGTCAGCGAAACTCCGCTCGCCGCTCAGGCCCAGCCGCTCGGCGCGCGACGTATCCCACCGTCCCGGCCAGCTGCCGACGATCTTCTCCACGCGCGTATCAGGCTCCCACACGATCCGGTTCGCGACCTCGTCGCCCGCCACTTCGCGCAGCGCCGCGACCATGTCGTCGACACTCACCGAAATCCCCGGCAGGTTCAGCACGCGCTGCTGACCGAGCGCCGCCGCATCGAGTTCGAGCCCGGCGATCAGGCTTGCGATCGCCTGGCGCGGCGACAGCAGCCACAGCCGCGTCGATCCCGCCACCGGACACACCGCCGCCTCGCCATTCAGCGGCTCGCGAATAATCCCGCTCGCAAACGACGACGCCGCCGCATTCGGCCGCCCCGGACGCACGCTGATGGTCGGCAAGCGCAGCACGCGGCCGTCGACAAAACCGCGTCGCGTGTAATCGTTGAGCAGCAATTCCGCGATCGCCTTCTGCGCGCCATACGACGATTGCGGATTCAGCGCCGTATCGTTTTGCACGACATCCGGCAGATCGCCGCCATAAACCGCGACCGAACTCGTGAACACCACGCGCGGCCGATGCCCGCGTTGCCGGCACGTTTCGAGCAGCAGGCGCGACGCGTCGAGATTGATGCGCATGCCGAGATCGAAATCCGCTTCCGCCTGGCCGCTCACGATCGCCGCGAGATGGAAGATCGCTTCGGTGTTCCCGTCGATTGCGTGTTCCAGCACGCTGCGTTCGGCGATATCGCCCACTTCGCTTCGCACGCGGCTGTCGCCGGAATCGGCGGCATGAACCACGTCGAGCAGAAGCAGTTCGGTAATCGCTTGCGGTTTGCCTTGCGCGTCGTTCAGCGAACCGCGCGCGAGCAGTTCACGGGCGAGGCGCTGACCGAGAAAACCCGCGCCGCCGGTAATCAGAACTTTCATGATTGGCTTTCCATCGAGATCGTGAATCAGGTGAATTCGCAGTTCATTGCCCGGCGTTCTTCAGATACGGCTTCAGCCAGCCAAGCCCCGCCGACGTTTCACCACGCGGTCGGTATTCGCAACCGATGTAGCCGTCGTAACCCAGCGAGTCGATCAATTCCAGCAGATACGGGTAGTTCAATTCGCCGGTGTCGGGTTCGTGCCGCTCGGGCACGCCCGCGATCTGAATGTGGCCGATGCCGGCCATATCGCGTTTGAGTTTCACCGCGAGATCGCCTTCGACGATCTGGCAGTGATAGCAATCGAATTGCACCTTCAGATTCGGTGCGCCGACTTCCGCGCAAATCGCGTGGGCATCGTCCTGACGATTCAGGAAATAGCCGGGCATGTCGCGCGTATTGATCGGCTCGATCACGACCATGATGTTCTCGGCTAGCGCAGCCTTCGCGGCATACGCGAGATTTTTCACGTACACGTCGCGACATTCGGCTCGCGAATGATCCGCGCCGATCAGACCGGCCATCACATGCAGCTTGCGATTGCCGAGCACGCGCGCGTAGTCGAGCGCGGTAGCGATGCTGCGCTGAAACTCGTCTTCGCGGCCCGGCAGCGCGGCTATTCCGCGTTCGCCGCCTGCCCAGTCGCCGGGCGGCGCATTGAACAGCGCCTGCGTCAGATGATTGGCATCGAGCCGCGCCTTGATTTCGCTGGCCGGAAAATCGTAGGGAAACAGGTATTCGACCGCTTCGAAACCGTCTTGCGCGGCGGCGGCGAAACGGTCGAGGAAAGCGTGCTCGGTGTACATCATCGTCAGATTGGCGGCAAAACGGGGCATGGCGACAACTCCCAGGTAACAGTTTGATTCAGCGCCGAGGATCGAGCCGTCGATGCTCGTTTCTGGCGCGTGTCGAATATTCAGGCGGCCTCAACTACAAGACCGCGCGACCGCATGAATCACGCGAACCCACGCGCGGCCCATGCGGGAATGTCCCGTAGCGTGCGCTACCAGCGCGCGCCGAACACCGCACGCAACTCTTCGAGCGCGGCTTCATCGAGCGGCGCGGGCCGCGGATTCGTCATCAGCCACAAGCGCGCGGTCTCCTCCAGTTCTTCGAGCGCGTACGACGCCTGCGCGACGGAACGCTCCCACACCACCGGCCCCAGACGGTCGAGCAAAGCCGCGCGGACCGAACCGGCCAGCGCGGCGATCTCGGCAGCCACTTGCAGATCGCCGGGGCGGCGGTAGCGAATCAGCGGTACGTGTCCCACTTTCATCACGTAGTACGGCGTGAGCGGCGGCAGCACATCCGTTTCGCTCCAGACGCCCGCGAGCGTCAGCGCGACCAGATGGGTCGAATGCGTATGGACGACGCCGCGTGCGTCGCCGTTACGCGCATAGATGCCGCGATGCAGCGCCAGCGTTTTCGACGGCTTCGCGCCCGACACGGCGTTGCCGCTCAGATCGACTTTGGCGATTTCGGCGGGATCGAGCCGGCCGAGGCAGGCATCGGTCGGCGTGATCAGCCAGCCGTCGTCGAGCCGCGCGCTGATGTTGCCGGCGGTGCCCACCGTATAGCCGCGCTGATACAGACTCGCGCCGCTCACGCAGATTTCCTCGCGCACGCGCGCTTCGTTCGTCGTGTGAAGTGCGGGCGACGCGGTCATTGCGCGGCCCCGTCCAGATGACGCAGCGCCTTGTCGAAGAAATCGGTCGAGCCGAAATTGCCGGACTTCAGCGCGAGCGCCAGAGGGTCGGCGCCGGTGGTCGCCGTGGCCGGCACGCCCGGGTCGATCTGGCCGCCGATGCGCAGCGTGCGCACGTCGAGCGCCTGCACGACCGCACCCGAAGTCTCGCCGCCCGCCACCACGAACTTGCGCACGCCGCGCTCGCGCAGAGCGCGCGCAATCGACGCCAATGTCGATTCCACCAGATGCCCCGCTTCGTTGACACCGAGTTCGCGCTGCACCGCCTTGACTTCGTCAGGCGTGGCGGTCGCGTAGATCAGCACGGCTTCGCACCGGTCGAGATACGGCTGGGCGAAGTCGAGCGCCTGCGCGACGACGTCTTCACCGCGCGCCGCCGCCAGCGGATCGATGCGAAACGCCGGGCGCGTTTCACGCCACGCCGCGACCTGTGCGTTGGTCGCTTTCGACGCGCTCCCGGCAAGAACCACCGACAAACCATCGATACGCGGCAACTGCGCGGCATCGGCCTGCTCGTTCAACCATCCCGCGCGACGGAAATTCGCGGGCAAGCCCAACGCAATGCCGGAGCCGCCCGTGATCAGTGTGAGATCGGCGCAGGCTTCGCCTAGCACGTGCAGATCGGCGTCGGACACCGCGTCGGCAATCGCCATGCGCGCGCCGTTTTCGCGGAGCGCGTCGAATGCCGCACGCACGCCCGGCACACCCTTGGCCACCGCGTCGTAACGCACGAGACCCACTTTCGATTGCGTCTGACGTTGCAGCACGCGCACGAGATTCGCGTCGCGCATCGGCGTGAGCGGGTGGTTTTCCATGCCCGATTCATTGAGCAGCGTATCGCCGACAAACAGATGGCCCCGGAAAATCGTGCGGCCGTTTTCAGGAAACGCAGGGCACGCAATCGTGAAACCCGCGCCATCGGAAGACAGCGCGTCGAGCAGCGCATCGGTCACCTGACCGATGTTGCCAGCGTCGGTCGAATCGAAGGTCGAGCAGTATTTGAAGAAGAACTGGCGGCAGCCTTGCGCGCGCAACCAGTCGAGCGCGGCGAGCGATTGCGCGATGGCGTCGGCGGCGGGAATCGTGCGCGACTTCAGCGCGACCACCAGCGCATCGGCTTCGAGCGCTTCATTCGACGCGGGTACGCCGATCGTCTGCACCGTGCGCATGCCGCCGCGCACCAGCATATTGGCGAGATCGGTCGCGCCGGTGAAGTCGTCGGCGATGCAGCCGAGCAACGCGCGTTTCGTCGTGGACGTCATGACATCAGCCCCCGCTTACTTCGCGGCCGGCACGTCGATGCCCGGGAAAATCTTGATGACCGCCGAATCGTCCTCGCCACCATGACCGGCCGTGGACGCCATCATGAACATCTGATGCGCGGCCGCCGACAACGGCAGCGGGAATTTCGAGCGGCGCGCGGTATCGAGCACGAGCCCCAGGTCCTTGACGAAAATATCGACCGCCGACAGCGGCGTGTAATCGCCATTGAGAATGTGCGGCACACGGTTCTCGAACATCCACGAATTGCCCGCGCTGTTCGTGATCACCTCGTACAGCGCCTTCGGATCGACGCCCTCGCGCAGACCGAGTGCCATCGCCTCGGCGGCGACCGCGATATGCACGCCCGCCAGCAACTGATTGATGATCTTCACTTTCGATCCCGCGCCATGCGCAGTGCCGAGCCGGTAGACCTTGCCCGCCATCGCGATCAGCACGTCCTGGCAGGCGGCATAGGCTTGCGCGGGGCCCGAAGTCATCATCGTCATCTCACCGGATGCGGCGCGCGCTGCGCCGCCCGAAAGCGGCGCATCGAGCATCTGCAGACCCGCCGCTTCGATCCGCTTGCCGAGATCTATCGCGAATTCAGGCGGCACTGTCGCGCTTGCGATCACCACACTGCCTTTTTTCATCGCCGCGACCGCGCCCTGCTCGCCGAACAGCACGGCCTCGGTCTGCTCGGCATTCACGACGACCGTGACGACCACCTCGCATTGCGCGCCGAGCTCCGCGGGCGTCGCACAACCGACACCGCCCTCGGCGACAAACGCCTGCACCACCTCCTGGCGCAAATCGCACGCATGCACCCGAAAACCCGCGCGCCGCAATGAGCGCGCGACACCCAGACCCATTGCACCTAGACCGATGACTCCGACATTTCTGGACATGCGTGACCTCTGTCAATTGCGTGATGTGTTCGCACCCGATGAGCGCGGGCGCTCATGGGACCTGACCGCTTCCAGCTTCTTGTCCGTTACTTCAGTCGCTAGCAGATGCCCGCTTCCGCGAGCCGGCGCGCGGCGTTGTACATATGCGTCTGCGCCGCGTTGCGCGCCGCTACCGGATCGCCCGCGCGAATTGCCGCGGCGATCGCCGCGTGCTCGTCGCGCACCTGACGCGAAAAGTCCTCGCGCAACGATTCGTTGCGGCGCGTGACGACCGTGCCGGCCTCCAGATACTGATTCAGGAAAGTGAGCGTTTTGAGGAAATACGGATTGCCGGTCGCCGCCGCAATCGCGCGATGAAACGCGACGTCTTGCGCGACACCGTCGCTGCCGTCGGCCACCGCTTCGTCGATGTGCGCGAGCGCGGCGTCGATCGACGCGATATCGGCGGCGCTGCGGCACAGCGCGGCTTCGGATGCGACTTCCGCTTCGATCGCCCGGCGCAGCGCGAGAATCTGCACGACCGAGCCAGGCTCGACTGCTTCCGCGTAATCGATCCGCAGCGGCCGGACCGCGCCGTGCCCCGCGATGAACACGCCGCTACCCTGGCGCGGTTCGACCACGCCCTCGTTCTTCAGCCGCGAAATCGCCTCGCGGATCACCGTGCGGCTCACGCCGAACTGCTGCGCCAGGACGGCCTCGGTCGGCAGCTTGCCGCCGCGCTCGAAGGTGCCTTTGTCGATCTGCGTGAGGAGCTGCTGCGCGACCGTGTCGCTCAACGCCCGCGCAGGAATCTTGTCGAACATCGAGGCCTCGACTCGTCATGTTGTCGGGTCATCATACAAATTTGAGATGAACTCGGCATCCGCGCAAACCCTGGGATTTTTACGCGATCACACGTCAAGTTGGCGAAACAGAAGGCTTAAGCTATCGTCACGCCTTTGCGCAGCAGCGCGTCGGGCAACCGGCGCGGCCGTCGTGCGCGCTTTCTTCGAACGCATCTTTCAAGGCCCATGAGCAAAGCCCTGCCGCCGTCTACCGTCGTTCCCGTCAGCGCCGAACCGGCCCCGGACAAGCCGGGCGACTCGTATGTGCAGTCGTTCGCGCGCGGCCTCGCGGTCATCCGCGCGTTCGACGCCACGCGCCCCGAACAGACGCTCACCGACGTCGCCGCCGCCACCGGTCTCACGCGCGCGGGCGCACGCCGCATCCTGCTGACCTTGCAGACGCTCGGCTACGTGGAAGCCGAAGGCCGCCTGTTCCGCCTCACGCCGAAAATTCTCGACCTCGGTTTCGCGTATCTGACGTCGATGCCATTCTGGAATCTGGCCGAGCCGGTCATGGAGGGCTTGTCGGCGGAGGTTCACGAGAGCTGTTCGGCGGCCGTGCTGGATCGCACCGAGATCGTTTACGTGCTGCGTGTGCCGACCCACAAGATCATGACGATCAACCTGTCGATCGGCAGCCGTTTGCCCGCTTATTGCACGTCGATGGGCCGCGTGCTGTTGTCCGCACTCGACGACGAAACGCTCGAAGCCACGTTGAATTCGGCGCCGCTTTACGCGCACACACCGCGCACGGTGACCGACAAGGACGAGTTGAAGAAACTGATCGCGCAGGTGCGGACCCAGGGCTGGGCTATCGTCGATCAGGAACTCGAAGGTGGTTTGATTTCGCTGTCCGCGCCGATCCGCAATCGCCAGGGGCGTGTGATCGCGGCGATGAACATCAGCGGAAATGCGCAGCGCAATTCGGCGAAGCAGATGGTGAAGGCGTTTCTGGAGCCGCTGCAAAAGGCCGCGCAAACCGTCTCGGATATGGTCGCGCGACGCGGTTGAAAATGATCGGCGGGCGCGCTGGCGCCCGCTATCGGCATTGCAGCGCGCACGTCGCAATGCCGGTTCACTGAGCCAGATAGCGCTCCACCAGCCGCGTCCAGAACGCGGCGCCGACCGGCAGATTACGGTCGTTGAAATCGTAGTGCGGGTTGTGCACCATGCAGCCGTCCTCGCCCGCGCCGTTGCCGATCCGCAGAAACGTACCCGGCCGCTTTTGCAGCATGAACGCAAAGTCTTCGCTGCCCATGAGGATGTCTGTGTGCGCGACCACCTTGTCGTCACCGACCAGTTCGCGCGCCACCTGAATCGCGAAATCGGTTTCCGCCTCGGAATTCACGACGACCGGGTAGCCTTCGATGTACTCGACGATCGCCTTGCCGCCATAACTCGCGGCCTGCGATTCCGCGAGTTCGGTGATGCGCTTCTTCAATAGCGCGCGGACTTCGGGGCTGAACGACCGCACGCTCAGTTCCAGTTTCGCGCTGCTCGAAATCACATTGTTCGCGGTGCCAGCGTGCATCGAGCCGACTGTGACCACGGCGGGTTGCGACGGATCGACATTGCGCGCGACGACGGTCTGCAACGCCATCACGATGCTTGCCGCCACCACCACCGGATCGACCGTCAGATGCGGACGCGCCGCGTGTCCGCCGACACCTTCGATCGTGATGATCGCCTTGTCGCCCGCCGACATGAACGGCCCCTTGCGAAACAGCAACGTGCCGGGCTCTTCACCGGGATGGTTGTGAACGCCGAATACCGCGTCGCAGGGAAAGCGCTCGAACAGGCCGTCGGCGATCATTTTCTGCGCGCCGCTATCAATGCCGCTCTCTTCTGCCGGCTGGAAATACAGATGCACGGTGCCCGAGAAATTGCGCGTGGCCGCGAGGCGTTGCGCAGCGCCGAGCAGCATGGTCGTGTGACCGTCGTGACCGCACGCGTGCATTTTGCCGTGCGTGCCGCTCGCGTACGGCAGGCCGGTTTGCTCGATGATCGGCAACGCGTCCATATCGGCGCGAATCCCGATGCTGCGCTTGCCATCGCCCGCTTTCAATGTCCCGACCACGCCAGTCTGACCGACCCCACGCGTGACCTGCCAGCCCCATTGCTCGAGCTTCTCCGCGACCAGCGCGCCGGTCTGCACTTCCTCGTACGCGAGTTCAGGATGATGGTGAATGTGATGGCGAATTTCGCGCAGACTTTGTGCGGCGGGTTCCAGGTCGGACACTTCGGTCAGGCGGACGGCGTCGTTCATCTTGATTGCTCCGTGAAAGCATGCCGCTGACGACAGCGGCAAACAGCCCTGCGCTGCGGATCATCTGCCGTAGGGTTCCCGCTTGAGGAACGCGGCATGAGCCGGTGCGCAGACAGTGAAATGCGTATTGTGGCAAAGACTGAATCGCGCGGCGACTGTTTCGAACGGCTTACGGATATGAACGAACCCGGAGCGCGTTCAACGCCACGCCATTTTTGCGGCATTGTGCGCGAACCGCTGTTTAGCTATGCTGGTCCCAACCAACTCCGGGAGCGGACACATGGAAGTGAGCACAGAAGCGCTTGTTGACATGCTGCGAGAAGTTGAAGCCGAAGACCCGATCGATTACGCGGACCTTCCATTCGGCGAGCAGGAGCTGCGGCGGCTGGTCATGACCTCACTCGTCGAGCGCCATCACCAGGTTGAAGCGGGCAACATGTCGGTGTCCGAGATTCATGCGTTGTATCTGCTGAGCACCGCCAAGCTCGTTCTGGAAAACACGGTGCTTCATGCGCGCCTGCTTTTACTTCAGGGCCAACGCGTCGATGTGCAGGCGCTGCTCGCGCCGTTCACCCTCAAAGGGAAATCGTAGACTGGTTTGCGAGTGGTCAATGACGGGCGAGTTATTGCGCCCGTCGGCGTACTTTCTGGCAGCAACGCGGACCATTCGCGTGCCTGCGATTTGCCTGCGATTTTCGTGAACCGCAAATGTGCCGATGCCAGCAGACCTCGGGTCTGCTGGCATCGGACTGCGTAGGTTACGCTTACGCTGGTTTTCGCTTATGCGGCCACTTCGGCTGACGCTACCGGTGCTGCGGGCACGTCGGAACTTGCGGCAACAACAGCGACCGGGTCTGCCTTTTTAGCGACGACCTTCTTCACTGCCTTGGGCTTTGCCGGCGACACCGCGGCTTTCTTCGCTACAACCTTCTCGTCAGCAACGGGCGATTTCACAACCCCGGGTTCCTTGACCGCGCTTACTTTCTTGACCGCTGGCGCTTTCGTCGCTGCTGCTTTCGTCACCGGCGCTTTCGTCACTGCTGCTTTCGTCACTGCTGCTTTGGTAACAACTGCCTTCGGCTTATTCGTCTTCGCAACCGCGGCCTTGGTAACAACTGCCTTCGGCTCATTGGTCTTCGCAACCGCGGCCTTGGTAACCGCTGCCTTCGGCTTGTTCGTCTTTGCGACCACTGCCTTGGTAACAACTGCCTTCGGCTTGTTCGTCTTCGCGACCGGAGCAACGGCTTGCGCGGCGTCGATCAAAAACTTGTTGCGGTCTTTCGCGCCCGCGATCCACAACGGCGCACGACCACGACCGCTCCACGTCGCGCCCGATTTTGGATCGCGGTAGCGGGGAGCCTGGTCAGCTTTCTGCTGACCCTTGGGAGCCGTCGCTGCGCCAGCGGTCGACGCTTTTTTCACAGCCGAAGCCGAAGCGTTGCCCTTAGCTTTCACATCCGCCTTCGCCTTCACCTTGCCGGCAGCCGAATTCGAAACGGCCACCGCGCTTGCGCCGCTGCCAATCAGAAACTTGCTTCGATCTTTTGCACTGGCAATCCAGGCCGGCGCGCGTCCGCGACCCGTCCACGTTGCACCGGTCTTCGGATCCTGATATTTGGCCGCGACTTTGACGCCGGATTTCTTCGATGCTTTCGCCGCATCCGCAGCTTTACCGCCGACGGTTTTCGCCGCGCGCTTCGTCTTTGCGTCGGCTTCGATGTCTTTCGTCGTCAGTCCATGCTGAAGCATGAGACCTCGAATCTTGTCCACGATGGCCTGTGCGTTCTTTGCGGCCAATGCCTCGGCTTGCGCCTTGAGCTTGTCCATCTTTGCCTGAATTTGTTCCAGTGTTGCCATATTGACTCCCCGTTTAAATGGTATTGCGGTGCGCACTATGCCACGGGCATAAAATTAACGCTATGAGTGCATAGACGAGGGAAGGTTACGAAGTAAAACCCCTGTTGAATCGGCGGCAACGTAATGCGCCCGCAACAATAGTTCCCGATGTATGCGGCAGCTAAAAAAACTCAGCGAGAAGTGGGTGGCCTGGCTGGTGAAAATGCGTTTGCGTACGGCAATAGGCAGGTCAACTTCAGAAATCCGTTTTGAGATTCCATCGGCCCAAACCGCGAAGGTTTCGCGCGTTCCGTGTACCGCGACCCGACGTTGCGCGGCACGAATAGCGCATCGCCGAACTGCGACCGAATCTCGCAGATAAAAAATTCCAACGCGGCTCAGGCGTCACAATTTTTCCCGCTGCACACGCGGAGAGCGTGTAAAACCTGTCGGTACGAGCTTGCTTTTTTTGCCTGCGTGCGCAGACGAAAACATTTCCCGGATTCCGGTAACCCGGCAGAAAGCAGGCCGCCAGCTTTTTAGCCTTGCTTTTCACACGGCCGCACAGCATATCGGTTCATCATGATGCTGCGAAAGATCATGCCGTTGCCCTGCAGCACACGAAGTCATCCCGACTTGCAGTAAAGTGTCCACTTTCGCGTGGCGGTTTGCGTTGGCCACGTTGAAAAAAGCAGTGTCGAATTACGTCCACATTGAATCGTCCTCCGTAGCCCATATGTATTGGGTTTGCTTAACCGCAGCCGGCAAGCCGAAAGACATGATGAAACCTGAATTTAGCGAGCGCGAAAGTGCGCGACCCGACCTGCTGTGTTTCCTCGTCGCCGTCGCAGCGGCGTCGTACGCGTTGACCAACGACTGGCGGGTAGACCATGTGGTTCAGTGCTGTCGTCAGTGGCTGGAGAAAAACCGGCTGCAGATGGACTGGCTGGACCGGGTTCGCATCGGTCAACTCGCGCTGAAAATCGCGAGCAAGGATTTGCTGGAGGCCGGTGTCGCGGTGCGGTTGTCGAGCGTGAACCTGCTCTTCACCAACGAGATGGAACTCAATGAAGCAAGCACCATGGTTCAGCGAATGATGGCGCTCTGTCACGACGCGCTTTAATCGTGCAGGCGAAAGACGCGGGGCGCCCCTCGCCGTAAAAAAATATCCTGTCAGGTCGAAGCAAACACGACTGCTGCGACTTCTTCCAGATGCGTGAAGCTGCGGAAAAACCGGTACGTTTTACCTTCGATTTCAATCCGGTTGATGCCCGCGTCCGTCACGTTGAGAATCTCGTTAGCAAGCGATGCGGCAATCGTTCCGCGCCGCTTCAACTCCTCGCGCGGCCCCGCCGGATCACCGACATAAAGCGTGGCGATATCGTTCGAATGACGCATCACGATCAGGCTCGCGCCGGCATCGAGCGATAACTCGAGATACTCGGCCAGAACCTGTAGCGCTTCCAATTGCGGCCCCTGCCGGCTGATACTCGCCCCGGATGCGTTTGTCATGTCTTTCTCCGTCGCGTGAATGAGTTGCTGTCAGAGAGTCTATCTGACAGCAATGTACGAACTATAAGCGGCTTAATATAAAAAACAGAAGCACGTTTTTACGTCCGTCCATCTGAATTTTTAAGGCTGACTTCAGAGCCCATTTGCCCGGCAATTTCGAAATACGCTTAACGGTATCCGGGTGCGCGTGCTTGCGCTTTACGAACCCGGCATCAACGCACTTTGCGAGCGGATTTTCGGATGCGTTCCGACCCGCGACACTGGCACGGTTTTCGCCGAATGACCGTCAACCGTGCTGGAGAATTTCAATCCCCCTCCCCCGTCATCGTCCTTTGATGAAGTCCGCGTACTTGCGAAGGCGTGCTTTGAAAATGCCCCACACAAGGTCTAGTGTTCAGAAGTGGGGCACACGAAACCCAGCGAAAACAGCGAGTCGACATCGCCGTTTCCAGCATCGAGGTTTGCCCGACAAACAATAGTATTTTCACGCCGCGATTCTTCGGCGAGCTTCACTTAACGATCTTCAACAACAATTCAAGTGAGGTTTTCGTGAGACATATTCTGATGCTGACGATAGGTCTGGTGAGCGCCGTATCCGCCATTTCAGGCCGCGCCGCTGACATTACCGGTGCCGGCAGCACTTTCGCCGCGCCTATCTACACCCGCTGGGCCAGCGCGTATCAGGGAGCCGGAGGCGGCAAGGTCAATTATCGCGGCGTCGGCTCAACCGACGGTCTCAGACAGATAGTCGCAAGCCAGGTGGATTTCGCCGGCTCCGACGCGCCGCTCAGCGACGCAGAACTCGTGAAAGACGGCCTGTTCCAGTTTCCGACGGTGATCGGCGGCGTCGTGCCGGTCGTCAATCTTCCCGGTATCAAATCGGGCGAGGTGACGTTGACGGGCCAGGTGCTCGGCGACATCTTTCTCGGCAAAATAATTTACTGGGACGATCCCGCGATCGTTGCGATCAACCCCGGAATGAAAATGCCCGATACGCCGATTGCCGTAGTCCGGCGTCTCGACGGTTCCGGCACGACGCTAATCTGGACGCACTTTCTGTCGCAGGTCAACCCGGAATGGAAAAGCAGGATCGGAGAAGGCACGACCGTACGCTGGCCCCGTGGTATAGGCGGCAAAGGCAACGAAGGCGTGGCGACCTTCGTGCAGATCCTGCCGGGCGCAATCGGCTACGTTGCATGGGACTTCACGAAGCAGAACCGCATGTCGTATGTCGCGATGAAAAATGCAGCCGGTGTCGTGGTTAAACCGGGCCCGGAGACATTCAAAGCAGCAGCAGCCAGCGCCGACTGGTCCCATTCACTCGTACCGATTCTGACGAATGAGCCTGGCAAGAACGCGTGGCCGGTTGTCGGCGCAACGTTTGTGCTGCTTCGAAACGCGTCCGCACTACCAGAGCGCAGCGGCGAAACGCTGAAGTTCTTCGATTGGGCGCTCACCAATGGTCAACAGGCTGCCGAAAACCTCGACTACATTCCGCTTCCCGCCGCCGTGACGGACGAGGTCCGTACGCAATTACGGGCGAGGATTAAAAATCTGTCCAGCAAGTCGATTACCACGCAATAGCACATCAAAAGGAAGCGAATAGGAAATCGAAATCCCGCGTTTGACTCGCGATCTTCCGTTCGAGAAAAAAATGTAAGGAACTTTACACCTTAATCATTGACGTACGACATCCGCTTAGGTAAGTTCCATGCCTCAAAAAATTAAACAGAGCGGAGTCAATGGTCGAAGATTATGAAACAGCCAAGGGAATCGAAATTGAACTCAATGGCACCGTGTTTCGAGGTCGATATCGCGTGATGAACGGTACGGTTATCGTCTACTTCGACAATGAAATAAAGTTTGCGAGTCATGACATGAACAGGCCGGACGTGGTGGCCCGATGGCTTCTCACCGATCTCGCACGCCGTGTCGAGTCGAACGGCGTTCAGTCGAAAAAGCGCCGGGCAACAGGCGGGGTATTGCCATAAAAAAGTTTTGACGATGCATTAAAAGTTGGCTCGCAGCATGTCGTGCGCAGCGATTTTCCGCAGTCGCTGCTGCTCCTCCAGATATTTAATCGCTTTCTTCGACGCATGCGATTCGCCCAGTTGGAACGCATATTCGCGAAGCAAAGTTTCGCCCGTTACCAGATCGTTCAAATCGCCAAGTTGCTGCTGAACTTGCGCGAGCCGTTCAATCGTCGCCACATAATGACCGTCGAGCACCGGCGCTAAAAATTCGAGCGAATATCGCAATCGCTTTCCAGCAATGCGTATTTCATGAAGATCGGCATAGTCCGCGTTCGGGTTGGAAGCAACGCGTTTGATGCGCTTCTTTAACATCACCTCTGCCCGCCCGGCGCGCGTCGTCGCGAACTCATCGAGGCGCATGGGCGTAGTCTGAGCCTCGATCTGATTTCGCGCGACCCGCACCGCGTGCTCGACAATCCGTTCGACACCGGCGTTGCCGATGATCCGGTTGCTGAATGCGAGCGCGCTGCTTCGATGCTGGTCGACGCGCGCGATCAACGCTTCGAAAGAATCGCCCGACGGCGCTGCCGACAGCAATTCGCGCAACACGTCCCAGTCTCGTGTTTTCCCGGCAGCCGCTGCCAGCGACTTGAATTCGCCGCGATGAGACCTGGCGTCCTGCTTGTCGAGCAAGGGCTGAAACACCCACCACAGCGTTCGCAGTCGACGCAATGCAACACGCAGCTTGTGCAGGACTTCGGGTTCCGAGTTTGAGTTGAGTTCGCGAACTCTCTTGAGTGCTTCGCCAGTCGCCGCAGAAGAAAGAATATTGAAAGCGTCGCCAATCGATGTAGCCGGTGCAATACAGCCCTCTGCCCGGCCCACGCGAGGCGGCTGCGAAGTATTCTGATCGTCAGCGGGATGGGGACGCGAAGTCATGTCACCTTCTTCCATCGCGAACTGGGAGCGCAATAACAGAAGGCATATTAAAGCAACCAGAATAAATTCAGGCTCGACTCACTGGGTGCTAAACCGAGAAAGTCCAAAGGGATGCTCGATTTACAGGCGAAATCTGCGGAAAAGCCTCGTTTCAGGGCGCGACGCCACACGAATGTCACATTAGCCAACCACCATCTTCCCTAGTTCGATATTCCCCCGACAAGCCTCGTGACGACGACGGAATAATACGAATTCAGCAGGCGCACCAATCATGGAAGAGACAAAGTGAAACAGCGAGCGACCGTCGTTTGTCAGCTTGGCGCGAGAATTCTGCTGGTGAGCAAGGAAGGCTCGCGATGGTCGTTGCCGGGCGGCAAAGCGTCCAGTGGCGAAAGCTTGCAAGGCGCGGCATCGCGCGAGTTGATGGAAGAAACCGGCCTGCTCGCGTTAGACATGCGATATCTATTTAACTTCGCTGGCGTTCGCACGTGTCATCACGTTTTCGTTGCGAATATCCACGAAGATCAAACGCCGGTTCCAGACAACGAAATTACGCACTGCCGTTGGGTCAAGGTGGCGGACGTCCGTCACTACGCAACCAGTACCTGTACGCGGGGAATTATCGAGATCCTGTCGTTGAGCGCCCTGCAGGAGCCTCGAACGGCAAGTCGTTATCAGCGGACGCAGGCTTTCGTTCGCAACCTACGGGCCGCTCACAAGGACTCGATTTTCTGCGGATAGCAGCGTCCGCAGCACGCGGCGTATCTTGACCGCTTTATTCAAGCAGGCTTTTCGACGCAAGCACATCCCGATCCACAACGCCGGAGCGCAACTGCCAGAACCGGCACCCGGCCCATTCTCGAAGCAAGGCTCCGGCCGTTACGCTTCTCGCAGCATTTCCCCAGCACAGAAACGACACGTTATATTTTTCGTGATCGACATCTCCGTACTATTCTTTTTGATTAGCGCCGGTTTTGAAAAGCGAGTCTTGCACTTTTATGACGAAACGATGACAGACATTGGTGCCCGCTTGCTGAAGAAAGCTGCGCTGCAATGTTCATTCGTCCCGCTTTCGACGCCACGCCAATCTCAACCTGTTTTCGAGTAGACGCGAGATGCCTGATAAAACGCCACCGCCCGCGCGAACACCCGAAGCCATCGACCAGGACTTTGCCGATCTGATGGCGTCGAAAATGCCAACGGATGCCGCGCGCGACAAATTCGAAAGGCTCTGGGACGAGGCGAACGCCATCGCGGCGCAAACCGTTCATACGGTAGAGGGGCAGCGGTACATCTCGCTATTGAAGCGGATGCACCAGACGTTTGAAGGCCGCTATCCTGTTGATGGAGCAATCAACGGCCATGCAAAGCGGCACTCGTAAAATTCGACGAGCGCCCGGAACAAACTCACTTATTTGCAGCGAAGCGCCGCCCATGACGGCGGCTCCCGCACTCCGCCAAGTCAGGATTTAGCAGGACGCCCAGTCTTGACCTGCTCCACCGCCGACACCGCCGCCAGCAATCGCTTCGGCGAAGCCGCTTCGAGCATCAGCAGACCCGCGCGCAACAGTTCGCTCTTCTTGACCGACACGCCCGCTTCCTCGCACTTAAGCTTGAGCGCTGCGATTTTTTCGTAATCGGATTTCGGCATCGTGAAACTGTCGCGGACAACCTTGTCCTTCTTCGCGCGTTTCGCTTTGACAACCGGACTGGATTTAACCGCCTTTCTGATCGTCGGGCCGGCCTCGACTTTTTTCGCGGCTTTCTTGACGGTTGCCGATTTTTTCACGGTTGCCGATTTTTTGGGCGATTCCACAACCGGGGCGCTCGCTACGACTTCCTTCTTTTCAGCGGGGACGTTCTCAGCCGCCTTCGGGAAATGGAAAGTTTTCTTTGTCGGTTTTTTAATGGTCGGTTCGGTCATTGTCAGCTTCTGTTTATCATCGATATAAACAGTATATACAGTTTTTGCCCGGCTTCGAAGTGGCGCGGTACTGAACAACCGCTTCGGGCTTTGAAAACCCGCGTCGCTATTTCATTTCGTGGCCCGGCGCGTCGCTCTGGAACGGCACGCGCTGCCACAACACGAACGGCTCACCAGGCGACGGTTCGACGAACAGCGCGGCATGATCGACAGTCAGCGGTCCCAGCGCCGGCGTTTGCGCTTGCCACCACGCAACCAGCGCCGTGCGTTCGCCAGCATCCGCGAGCGAGTTGGAAAGCGTCATGTGAAAACGGAATTCGTCGAACACATACGGATAGCCCCACTCGATCAGCAATTCACGTTGACGCTCGCTGAGCGGCGCGGCGAGACGTCGCGCAAGATCGGCCGCCGACGGTTTCGCGCGCAATGCATCGAGCGCTTGCAACGCGCTAGTCGCCACTGCGCGAACGTTTGCTTCACCGCACTGATCCACCGGGCGCAACGCGACGAATTCGCCTAACGTGGCCGCCTCAACCGGCAACGCGAACGGGCGTTGCGTCGCCGCCCATTCCCGCGTCGCGGCCAGCACGTCGTGCTGCGTCGCGCCATCAGCCAGCCGGAACGGCGCGACGAGCGTGCCATGCCATCCATATCGACGCGGCGCTTCGGTCAATTCCATCAACGGACGTTGCAAGCCCGCCGGTTGCGGCGGCACGCATGCCATGCCGCTTTGCGCATCGCGACCGAGCCACGTCGAACCGGCACGCCACCATGCCGACTCATGCGACGGCGCGTAATACACGGCGAAACGCGCGCCGTCACTCCACGTCACGTCGCTCATCGGGCGTGCTCCACGAGAGCAGTTCGCGCGTTGCGGTTCGATATCATGGTGCGGTTATTCCTACGTTCGATTCATCACGATGACGTGCATTGTAGTGCGGGCGAGTCGCGATGAAAGTTTGAAACGGCACTAGAATGACGCATTAAATCGAGTGGCACACCATGCCATTCTCCAGAATAAAACCCGGCGGGCGCACTCAAACCCGGCTGACTACGGAGCCCATTCGATGCTGATCAGGAACGCCCGCATCGTGACGCGAGACGAGGTTTTCACCGGCGTGCTTCGCGTCGAAGACGGCGTGATTCGCGATGTAGAACGCGGCACGACTGCCGCGCGCGAAGCGGAAGATTGGGATGGCGATTATCTGTTGCCCGGTCTGATCGAACTGCATACGGACAACCTCGAAAAACATCTCGCGCCGCGCCCCGGCGTGCAATGGAATACCGACGCCGCATTCGTGATCCACGATGCGCAGGTAGCGGCCGCCGGCATCACCACCGTATTCGACGCGCTCGCGATCGGTTCGCGCGCGAATGCCGGATTGCGTGGCCGCGATCTGCAAATGCAATGCGCCGCTTCGCTGAACCGGCTGTCCGCGCGCAAGCTGCTGCGTGCCGAACACTTCCTGCATCTGCGCTGTGAAATCGCCTCCGCCGACGTGGTCGACATGTTCGATGCGCTGTGCACGCATCCGCTGCTGCGCCTTGCTTCGGTGATGGACCACACGCCCGGTCAGCGTCAATGGCACGACCGCGAACAATGGCGCCGCTTCCAGGAGCGCCACGGCAAGCTGAGCGACGAACACGTCGAGAACGCGCTGGCCGAGTTGTCGATCGAGCAGGAACGTTACGCCGACGCGCATCGCAGCGAGATCGTCGCGCGCTGCAAGCGGCTTGGCATTCCGGTGGCGAGCCACGACGACACGCTGATCGAGCACGTCGAACAGGCCCGCGCGGAAGGTGTGGTGCTGGCCGAATTCCCGACCACCCGCATTGCCGCCGAGGCCGCGCACGCGCACGGCATTTCGACGATCATGGGCGCGCCGAATATCGTGCGCGGCGGCTCGCATGCAGGCAACGTGTCGGCGCTCGAACTGGCGAAAGCCGGCCTGCTCGATATCCTCTCGTCCGATTACGTGCCGTCGAGTTTGATGACCGCCGTCTTCGAGCTGGTCGACAAGGCCGGCTGGAGCCTGCCGCACGCGCTGGCTACCGTCTCCGCCGAACCGGCTCGCACGGCCGGGCTGGATGATCGCGGCGCGATCGAAGCGGGTTTGCGCGCCGACTTCGTGCGAGTGACCATGCTCGATTCACTGCCGGTTCCGCGCGCGACGTATCGCAGCGGAGCGCGAATCGTCTGACGCGTTTTTCTTGCCGGTTAGCTGGTGAGTCCCGCGCGCGGTCGATGCATCAGGCCGTCGGTTCGGCCTCGCGACCCTGGGTCACGTCCTCGCCGGCGTGGGCTCGCGCGGCAAGCTCCATCTGTTCGCGCAAACGCGCTTCGAGTACGTCCTGATAGCGCAGATATCCGCAGCGTCCACCGGATTTCGCCGCGTACATCGCTGCGTCGGCATTGAGCAGCAGCTCCTCGGCCGTGCCGCTGTCGTCGGGGAACTGGCTGATGCCGATGCTCGCGCCCACCGTCATGCGGTGACCGTCCATCACCAGCGGTTCGTTCAACGTGTTCATGATGCGCGATGCAATGCTGGGCACGGCCTGCGCGACGCGCGGCCCTTCGATCAGCACGATGAACTCGTCGCCGCCGAGCCGCGCCACGACATCGTCGGTAAAGAGCCCCTGCTTGAGCCGCCGCGCGACCGCCGACAACACCTTGTCGCCGATCGAGTGACCGAACTGGTCGTTGATCTGCTTGAAGCGGTCCAGGTCGACGAACAGCACGGCCAGCCCTTCCTCGCGCCGCGACGCCTGCTCGATTGCGCTTTCGAGCTTCTGCATGAACAGCATGCGGTTCGGCAAACCGGTGAGCGTGTCGTGCGTGGCGAGGTGCACGAGTTCTCGCTGCTTGTTGTGCAGCACATCCATCTGCCCTTTGATCTCGCGCCGCAGACGATCGAAACAGCGCGCCAGCACGCCGATTTCATCGGTGCGTTTGAGCGGCAGCGTATGCATCGCGTGCTCGGCGAACAGATGGGTCGCGGCGTGCGCAAGAATATGCAGCGGCTTGGTCACCGCGCGCGCGGCCACGATCGCCAGCAACACCGAGAGGCAGCTGAAAATCAGCACCATGCGGATAATTCTCTCGCCCAGCACATGCGCACCCGACAACACGTCTTCCAGCGGCTTCGCGATGCCGAGCACGATAAAGCGGTTGCCCTCGGAACCGCCAAACGGCCGGCGCACGAACGCGAGAACCTGACCGGCCGCCTGCTGCGGCCCCGACAGCCCATTGACCAGCACCTCGCTTTGCGACTGATCGAACAGCGGCTTCGTCACGGAGAAACTGTCCTGCATCAGCACCCGCCGGCCACGGTCGAAGCCGAAGGTTTTCGACGGGTCGGGATGAACCAGGAAGTCGCCCCATTCGTTGGCGAGATAGACCTGGTAGTCGCTCGGCAAATCGCTCTGCAAGCGCTTGAGCATACCGGCCAGATCGATGTCGATCACGACCACGCCCACCACCGTGCCGTTCGCGTCGGCCACCGGCGTGCCGAGCCGCAGCGTCGGCTTGCCCTCGGCGCCGTGCGCGCCGTATTCGTGATTGACCGAAATCGGCGACGTATAAACACGGCCGGGCGAAAACGCCAGCGTGTCGAACACGTACGCGAACTGGCCTTTTTCCTGCAGATCGTTGCCTTGCACCCGCACGAGGCCGTCCGCGTCGCGGTCGAAACGGATCAGCTCGAGCCCGTAATGCTGCCTGGTGATCAACCTGATCTGCAGATATTCCGGGTGATGCACCATGAAGCTCGCATACACCTGCGCGAGCCGTTCGCGGCCGGTGTTTTCTCCGACGCCGTCGTCGGTCTCGGCAACACTCGCCGACGACGGCATGGTCGCGAGCACCAGCGCATCCGCACCGACGTCGTCGATCGAGATGGAGAAGCGCTGCCCCAGCAATTCCGTCGAGGTCAGCAGGCTATGTTCGGCTTCGTTCACCAGCATCGTGCGATTGGCACGGTACGCGTAGTAGCCGGTCGCGCCCGACGCGATCACGCCGATGCACGCAAGCAGCACCGATAGCTTGAAGGTCAGGCCTGGCCGGATCATCAGAAACGCTCCGAGCGATCGCCGGAGACGATGCGGGCCCACAGGTCCTCACGCCGCTGGATATTTTCCACCGGGCCGATCCACACGATGTGCCCACTGCCGCTGCTGTCGACCGGCGCGGTCAGCGTGTTGGCGAGGCCTTGCCGTTGCGTGAGCAACGCGTTCACCTGCGGATCGAGCATGTAATTGATCCACGCGAGCGCGAGCGGCTGGTCGGTGGCCGCGCGCGTCATCGACCAGCAATCGAGCCACGCGAGCACGCCTTCGTCGGGAATCACATAACCGACATCCGCGCCCGCGCGGCGCAGCAGTTCGACCTGCTGCGTGCCGTAGTTGCCGAACATCAGCGCGACCTTGTGCTGGATGAAGAACGCGGTCGCTTCTTCCGGCAACGTGTAATAGGTCAACAGATTGCGGCGCAGATCGACGAGCTTGTGGGCAATCGCGCGGATTTGCGCGTCGTCGAGTTGAAACGGATGCGGATAACCGAGCGCCAGCGCCGTGAACGAGAAATTGTGCTGCGCGCTGTTGAAGTCGAGCACCTTGCCGCGGTATTGCGGGTTCCACAATTCGCGCATGGAGTGCGGCGCAACGGCAATCTGCCGGCGATCGTAGATCAGGCCCATCGACGAATAGGTGAACGGGATCGCGTAAACGTTACCGTCCGACGTGAGCCCTTCGATCGACGAACGCGCCTGGAAGCGCGGCAACTGGTTCTTCGTGTTCGGCAGGCTGCCCAGATCGAGCGGGGCAAGCAGACCGGCCTGCGTATAACGGCGGATTTCTGCGGTGTTGGCCGCGAGCACGTCGAAGCCCGGCTCGTCTTTAGCGTGCATCTGGGCCCACAGCGCTTCGTCGGAATCGACCAGCGTCACCTCCACCCTGGCGTGGTAGCGCTCTTCGAACGTCTTTACCACGTCGGCGTCGGCATAACCGGGCCATGCAAGAACCCGCAAGACTTTCCCATCCGCCCTCGCCGGCAGCGACATGCCGGCACCGATGCAGAAAACCACGCAGATCAGAAGCGACAGGAATCGCGTGCATACACGGCGCTGCTGTAAATGCGCGCATGCGAAAGCGGAAGCGGCCGTGAACTGCCGCTGAAAGGACTGTTTAGAACAGCGCATTTCATCCGCCATCAACATCATGTACATGTACGACACCATTTCGAAGGCCGTTTGAACGAGCACAAACACGCGGCGTTTATGCGCGAATGAAGTACTCGATGACTTTCTTCATACTGATATGCCCGCGACGCTGAAAGGGGTCACTGGCCCAAGGAGCATCGATGATAGCGCCAAAGCAATAATTTTTTGCCGATTATCCGGTCGGCATCGGCAAATAATCCACGGCTTGTTACGCGCCAATGCGCGACAAATCCGTCCATCCACTTTTAACGACAATTTATGCGGAATCTTTAGTTTTACCGCTTCGCGATTTAAACGCCGGGCGCGCGCGAAAGCGGAATCAGTTGCTTTAATGGCTGACAAATCTGAAAGGAACCGCAGGTGTCACAAATGGCACCGTGGATAATCCCGCCGCGATTACCGGACGCGACCTACGGCATCTAATACGGCATCTAAAGAAGCGTGCTGCCATTGCCGATAACGATGGCTTGCCCCGCCGCCGCTTCGCCCGATCCGTTTCGCGCGCGCGATGACGGGCGTCGACGAGCCGGACAAGAAATCAAACGATGCGCCTGAGAAAAACCGAGTGGATGGGAGTGGCCGTCGTGGCCGGATCGATAGCCTGCTTCGGCAGCTGGCTTCAGGGGGAAATGAGCCGCGCGGCGCTGGCGCGACTTCAGCGCGACACGCCGGACTCGCACAGCTACTGCGCGGGCATGTCCGTGCAGGACACGCAGACGATGGACAAAGGCGCGATGTGGTGCGGCACGATCGATGCCGCGCACGCGAATTCGCCGGCCACACTCGGCGCGCAATAAGCGCAACGAGCGCCAAAACCCCACGCGAGCGCGCTGGCCGATCGGCATAAAAACCACTCTAGAGGCGATCCTCGCACGCCATCCGGTGTTTCACTAGCTACCCAATATTTTTGACCTGATAAGCTTGCCCCGCGCTGCAGGCCTCCCCGGCCTGCGGCATAACCCAAGCCCGGTCGTGAGACACGCCGGGCGTCCCGCAGCGGCACGACCGGACGCGGGAGTATTTGAACTACACCGAGGAGTTAAAGAGTGAAAAAACTGCTAGCGGCTTTGACGGTTGCTCTGCTTGCCACCGTCTCGATTGGCGCACACGCTAAAGATTGGTCGACGATCCGTTTTGGCGTTGACGCCAGCTACCCCCCGTTTGAGTCGAAGGGCTCGGACGGCAAGCTCGTTGGCTTCGATATCGACCTCGGCAATGAAATCTGCAAGCGCGTGGGTGCGAAGTGCGTGTGGGTCGAAAACGACTTCGACGGGATGATCCCGGCGCTGAAGGCGAAGAAGTTCGACGGCGTGCTGTCGTCCATGTCGATGACGCCGCAACGCGCCGAACAGGTCGCGTTCTCGTCGAAGCTGTTCAACACGCCGACGCGTCTCGTCGCGAAGTCGGGTTCGGGCATCCTGCCGACGGCTGACTCGCTGAAGGGCAAGTCGGTTGGCGTCGAACAGGGCACGATCCAGGAAACCTACGCGAAAACGTACTGGGAGCCGAAGGGCGTGAAGGTCGTGCCGTATCAGAACCAGGATCAGGTCTATGCCGACCTGCTGTCGGGTCGTCTGGACGCGGCGCTGCAAGACGCGGTGCAAGCTGAAATCGGCTTCCTGAAGACGCCGCGCGGCGCAGGCTTCGCGTTTGCGGGCAAGGATCTCGACGATCCGAAGACGCTCGGCAACGGCGCAGGCATCGGCATGCGCAAGGAAGATACCGATCTGAAGGCGAAGGTCGACAAGGCGATCGCCGAGATCATCAAGGACGGTACGTACAAGAAGCTCGAGAAGAAGTATTTCGACTTCGACGTGTACGGCGGCTAAGCCCGTCACGCGCGTCTGACGGCGCGCGTATCGGCTGGCACGACGGGCCCCGCTTTTGCGGGGCCCGTTTCGTTTGCGCCGCCGCATAAAGCCACGCAACGCGTCATATCGGCTAAGATCGTGCGATCGCGGCGGCCCGGACTGCGCCGCCCGCAGCCTGTAAAACACGGCCGCAAGGCACTTGAAAACGCCGCCCAGGCGGCCCCCAGAGACGCTCGCTTTTCCACTGAAATCAACGACATAGCGCGGCACGCTCCATCTGGCCGCGGATCTGACAACCATGCAAACCCAAACTCATCCGCTGATTGCCCCGACGCTCGGCACCGCCCGCAACCTGACGAGTTTTCATTACGGTTCCGGCGGCGGCCAGAAGATCTATATCCAGTCGTCGCTGCATGCCGACGAGTTGCCCGGCATGCTGGTGTCGTTTGAGCTGCGCCGCAAGCTGGCCGCGCTGGAAGCCGCGGGCAAGGTACGCGGCGAAGTCGTGATCGTGCCGGTGGCAAACCCGATCGGCCTGAACCAGCACTTTCTCGGCCACCTGACGGGGCGCTTCGAAACCCTCACCGCGCAGAATTTCAACCGCAATTTCCACGATCTGTCGGCGCTGGTGCAGCCGGTGATCGAATCTCGCCTGACCGGCGACATCGACGCAAACCGTGCGGCGATCCGCACGGCCATGCGCGAGGCGCTCGACGCGCAAACGCCGCACACCGAACTCGACTCGCAGCGTCTCGCGCTGCAAAAGCTGTCCTACGACGCCGATGTCGTGCTCGATCTGCATTGCGATTGGGAAGCCGCGATGCACCTGTACACGAATCCCGACCTGTGGCCGGAAGTCGAGCCGCTCGCCTGTTATCTGGACGCCAAGGCGTCGCTGCTGGCGCTCAACTCGGTGGGCAATCCGTTCGACGAGATTCACAGCTTCTGCTGGTCGGATCTGCGCGGCCGTTACGGCGACCGCTTCCCGATCCCGAACGGCTCGATCTCGGTGACGATCGAACTGCGCGGCCAGCGCGAAGTGTCGTATGAACTCGCTGAAAAAGACGCGCAGGCGATCATCGAATACCTGACCTCGCGCGGCGTGATCGAAGGCACGGCTGCCCCGCTGCCCCCGCTCGAATTCGCCGCCACGCCGCTGGCCGGCACCGAACCGCTGGTCGCTCCGGTCAGCGGCGTGCTGGTGTACCGCTGCGAAGTCGGCACCTGGATCGACGCCGATCAGCCAATCGCCGATATCGTCGACCCGTTGACGGATAGCGTCGTCACCATCAGGAACACGGTGGCCGGCGTGCTGTATGCGCGACATCTGACGCGCTTCGCGACGGCCGGACTCGAATTCGCGCGCATTGCCGGCGCGACGGCATTCCGCAGCGGCTCGCTACTGAGCAATTGATACTGCGGCTGGAAGCGGGAAACCCGTCATCGAGCGGGCTTTCCGTGAGGGTGCGAGTTAGCCCGTCCACCTCGGTTCAGCAACCTAGGCAAATCGCCCGCTAGCATCGCGGGCGATTTGCGTTTACACGCCGGCTTTTCGTCAGACTCCCCATGAAGCAGCACGCCGCGAGCGGATTCAATTGGCGTGCGCAAACGTTTTCGTCAAAGAAAATTCAGCAATAACGGCTGCATTCCGGAAGATTTCTCAAAAATACACATTCGCGACGGGCACCCTCATTTG
Organism: Paraburkholderia fungorum; assembly: GCF_900099835.1. Lineage (NCBI taxonomy): Bacteria > Pseudomonadati > Pseudomonadota > Betaproteobacteria > Burkholderiales > Burkholderiaceae > Paraburkholderia > Paraburkholderia fungorum. The sequence continues at coordinate 694,202 of NZ_FNKP01000002.1, read as the reverse complement.
CCGGTTTCAACACCGGAAAACAGTTTGTTTTTTTCACCCGGCTATATCCACGATTCGAACAAAGCTTATACGCAGATGGCCTTGCGCGATTTCAGCTTGCAAAGCTATGTAAGTGTCGCGTCAATGCCACAGATTCAAAAAATAACAGAAGGTGTCACATACGTTTCTCTGCGTTCCCTTAAATTTCGCCCATCGCTCGATCCGACCACAGAGCTCGACGCCGCGATCGCTTAATTTTTAATTGGAGAAAGTCTTGAACAAGAAAGTACTGACCGCCGCTACGCTGGCCATCTTCGCATCCGCAGCACACGCACAAAGCAGCGTCTCGCTGTACGGCATTATCGATGCCGGTATCAGCTACGTGAACAACTCGAAGAACGCCGCTGGTGGTAGCGACCGTCTCTTCAAGTACGACGACGGCGTTGCACAAGGCAGCCGTTGGGGCCTGCGTGGCACGGAAGACCTGGGTGGCGGCCTGAAGGCGCTGTTCGTGTTGGAAAACGGCTTCAGCAGCGGCACGGGCGCAGCTGGCCAGGGCGGCGCACTGTTCGGCCGTCAGGCATACGTTGGTCTGTCGCAAAACAACGTCGGCTCGCTGACGTTCGGTCGCCAGTACTCGTTCTCGACCGACTATCTGGGCGGCAACTACTCGACCGGTGGCAACACGGTTGCGGGTAACTACGCTTTCCACATCAACGACGTGGACCAACTGACGTCGAGCCGTATCAACAACTCGGTCAAGTTCAGCAGCGCGAACTTCTCGGGCCTGACGTTCGGCGCGTTGTACGGCTTCTCGAATCAGGCTGGCGCATTCGCAGGTGCGAATTCGACGACCTCGGGCACGACGACGACCGCTGGTTCGTCGCGCGCTTACAGCTTCGGCCTGAACTACGCAAACGGCCCGTTCGCCGTCGGCGCAGCGTACACGGACATCTCGTACCCGGCACAATCGTCGCCGGCGTTCTCGACGGCGCTGGCTAACGTGACCACCGGCACGGTCCGCGATCTGCGCACGTTCGGTGTTGGCGGCCGTTACACGATCGCTGCTGCTACGCTGTGGGCGTTGTACACGAACACGCGCTTCGAGCCGATCACGGGTGGTTCGACGACGTTCTCCGCGTACGAAGCAGGCGCGAAGTACGCGTTCACGCCGGCACTGACGACGGGCGCAGGCTACACGTACATGCACCTGAGCGGCGCGAATACGGGTCACTGGAACCAGGTCGACCTGAGCGTCGACTACGCACTGAGCAAGCGTACGGACGTCTACGCACTGGGTATCTACCAACTCGCTTCGGGTAACAACAAGGGCACGGATCTGCAAGCTCAGATCGGTTCGAGCACGAGCTACTTCAGCACGTCGGGTACGGGTTCGGACAACCAGCTCGCATTCCGCGTCGGTATCCGTCACAAGTTCTAAGCGCGTCTTTCTCGGCGGGAGCCTTCGGGTTTCCTGCTGTGACGAGATTCGAAAAAACGCCCTACGGGGCGTTTTTCTTTTTGTGGTTGCCAGCAGGAACTCAAATGACGTTAGCCGTGGCAGCGCGCGTTCTCCCTACCTCATCTACACCGTCAGAAATCGCATGATCTTCTCCGCGTCTACGTCCTCTCGACGGTCGGCATGTACAAACCGGCCCTTCTCGATGATCAGAAAGCGGTCGGCGATATCCAGCGTGAACGACAGTACCTGCTCCGACACAACCAGCGCAAAACCACGCTCGCGTTTCAGCCGGTTCAACGTCCGCGCGATTTCCTTGATGATCGACGGCTGGATACCTTCTGTGGGTTCATCCAGAATCAGCACGCTCGGATCGGACACCAGCGCCCGGGCAATTGCCAGTTGCTGCTGCTGACCACCTGAGAGATTACCGCCGCGCCGCTTGCGCATTTCCCGCAGTACCGGAAAGGCTTCGAAAATGTACTCGGGAATCACCGGTTTTCTAACGTGATCCATTCCGCTCAGAATGTTCTCTTCCACACTGATATTCGGAAAGATCATGCGCCCCTGCGGAACGTAACCGAAACCCGCCGCCACGCGCTGATAACTCTTTGCACCGGCAAGATCCTTTCCTTCGAGTTCAATGCGCCCGCTGCGCGATGGAATCATCCCGATCAGCGACTTCAGCAAGGTCGTCTTGCCCATCCCATTGCGGCCCATCACCGCCAGCGTCTCTCCTGCCGCGAGATTGAAACTCAGGTCATGCAGCACATGACTCTCGCCATAGAAGACATTCAGATTTTCGACATTCAGCATGGTCAGTGCCCCAGATAAACTTCAATGACTCGCGGATCGCTTTGCACCTTGCTCATCGACCCTTCAACAAGCTTCTTGCCTTGGTGCAGCACCGTCACCTTATGCGCGATCGCCTTGACGAACTCCATGTCATGCTCGATCACCACCACCGAGCGCCCTTGCGCAATACGCTTCAGCAATTCGCCAGTCAGCTCGCGCTCTTTCGCGCTCATACCCGCCACGGGTTCGTCCAGCAATAGCAGGTCCGGCTCCTGCATCAGCAACATGCCGATTTCAAGCCACTGCTTCTGACCATGCGACAGCAGCCCCGCGCGACGCTTCAATTGATCGCCGAGGAAAATCTCCTCTGCTGTCTGATCGATACGATCCCGCAATCGCGCATCGCGCCGGAAAAACAGACTGCCGAATACATCGCGCTTGTGCGGATAGGAGATCTCCAGATTCTCTTCAACGGTGAGTTCCTCGTAGACCATCGGGTTCTGAAACTTGCGCCCGACACCGGCTCTCGTGATCTGATATTCAAGCATCCGTTCGAGGTTGAGCCCCTTGAACGAGATCGTGCCGGCTGTCGGTTTGGTTTTGCCGCAAATCATGTCTAGCAGCGTAGTCTTGCCCGCCCCGTTCGGTCCGATTACGACGTGCAGTTCGTTGGTTTCGACGTAGAAGTTCAAGTCGTCGACCGCTTTGAAACCGTCGAAGCTCACCGTCAGGTTTTCTACCGAAAGAATCATCTGACTCATTGCGCGCTCCCTTTTTCTTCCGGCGACGATTGCAGCAGACCCGCGAGCCCCTTCGGCAGGAACATCGGCACGAAGATAAACAGTGCGCCGATCAGGTACACCCAGAAGCCGACAAAATGCTCTGACAGGTAGCTCTTCGCGACGCCCACCACGAGTGCGCCATACACCGCGCCGATCGGTGATAGCCGCCCGCCGACGGCCGCATAAATCACCATTTCGATCGACGGCACGATGCCGCACAACGAGGGCGATGCGAATCCCACCTGCATCGTGAACAGCGCACCGCCAATCGCCGAGAACAATGCGGCTACGGCAAAAATAAAGCCCTTGAACAGCGCCGGGTCGTAGCCGGAAAAGCGGATACGATCTTCACGATCCCGAATCGCGACCAGTACCTTGCCGAGCCGGCTGCGCACGATAAATCCGCTCACCAGAACCGCCAGTAACAGCAGCACTGCGCCAACGTAGTACATCACGTAGACGGCGGTATTGCTCTGAACGCTATAGCCCATAAACGTCGGCAAATTGGTAATGCCGTTGATACCGCCCGTGTAACCCTGCTGCCCAATGATCACAATCGACATGATCGACGCGAGCGCCAGCGTGACGATCGAGAAGTACACGCCACCCACACGCTTGCGGAAATTGGCATAGGCGAGAACGAAAGCAACCAGCGCCGGCAGGATCAGGATCGCGGGTATCACAAACCAGATATGCGTGAACGGCTGCCACCAGGTGGGTAATGTCGTGATGCTGTTCCACGTCATGAAGTCGGGCACAGGTGGGCCGTCGCCGCCGAATACGGCAGCGGCTGGATCTGCCGCGCTCGCTTCGAGCTTCATGTACATCGCCATCATGTAGCTGCCGAGCCCGAAGAAAATGCCTTGCCCAAGGCTCAGAATGCCGCCGTAACCCCAGGTCAGCACCAGCCCTACCGCACAGAAAGCGAAGCTCAGATACTTGGCGTAAAGACCGAGCCGGAATACACCGCACAGTAACGGAATGGCGACAAGCAGCAGCGCCGCGAGCAGCACAAAGCTGTAACGTCCAGAGAGTGCGATCAGGTTCGCGCCGGTCGCCGCAAACGGCGACGACGCACGCGGGAGCGAAGCAGAAGAAGCGTTTTTCATGAATTCACCGTCTCATCTTTAGAGCGAACAGACCATTCGGGCGGAAATACAGCGCGACGATCACCAGCATCAGAATGGCTGCCTTGGCCATCGAGCCACTCAGGAACAACTCGAATAGCGACTGCATCTGTCCAATCGAAAAGGCCGACAGGAAAGTACCGAGCAAACTTTCGACGCCGCCGAACACGACGACGATGAACGTGTCGACAATGTATTGCTGCCCTGTCACGGGTCCCGTCGATGCGAGCAAGGTCAACGCACTACCGGCGATCCCCGCGAGTCCGCAACCGAGTGCAAATGTCACAGCATCCACCCGCGCGACGTTGATGCCCGCCGCGCCCGCCATCGGACGGTTTTGCATCACGCAGCGAATACGCAAGCCCCATCGGCTGCGAAACAGGAATAGATAGACGGCAATCGCAACCACCGCGGTCAGTCCGATGATGAACAGTCGGCTCAGCGGAATGGCCGTATTGGCCGTCGCATTCCATGCGCCCTGCAGCCAGCTCACCGTCGGCACGCTGACGTCCACCGGTCCGAAAATTTGCCGGAATAGCTGCTGCATCACGAGCGAAAGACCCCATGTCGCGAGCATCGTGTCGAGCGGCCGTTTGTACAGATGCCGGATCATTACTCGCTCCAGCAGCAGACCCACCGCGAAGGTGGTAACGAACGCCACCGCTATGCCGACGATGAAATACGCGCCCATCACCGAAGGCGCGAAACGCTGGAACACCTGCGACGACAGATACGTCATGTACGCACCGAGCGCCATCAACTCGCCGTGCGCCATGTTGATCACGCCCATCAGGCCGAACACGATCGACAGACCCAGCGCCATCAGCGCCAGCACGGTGAACAGAGAGAGGCCGTTGAAAATCTGCGGAAGAAAGGTATCGAGTGTCATTTGCAAAAACGCGAGAATGGGCGTGGACGTGCTGCATCCACGCCAGGTGGCAAAGACGCGACAGCCGCTTAAAGCTTCGGAAACGGATTCGGTTCGAGCAATGGCGACTCGTACAGAATGTCGACCTGGCCATCCGGGCGGAACGCGCCGATTCGTGCGTGTTTCCACAGGTGATGATTAGTCGCGTGAAATTTGACGTGCCCTTCCGGCGCATCCCACTCAAGACCCGACGACGCCGCCACGACTTTTTCCACCTGCAATCCACCCGCCTTTTCTGCTGCCAGCTTCCATAAATGGACCGACGTATAGCTCGCTTCCATCGTGTCGCCGACCACGCGGTCCGCGCCATAACGCTTCTTGAATGCGGAAACAAAGGTCTTGTTGGCGGGCGTGTCGATACTCTGGAAGTAACCCATGCAGCTCATCACGCCGACAAGGTTCTCCTTGCCGATGCCGTACGCTTCTTCTTCGCTGACAGCGAGCGCCATGATTGCCTGGTTCTTGCCGGTGATGCCCGCGGAGTTCAACTGCTTGAACAGCGCCACATTCGAGCCGCCGACAATCGTCGACAGGATCACATCCGGTTTCGCTGCCTTGATCTTGTTGATCACCGACGAGAACTCGACTGCGCCCAGTGGGAAATAATCTTCACCGACCACCGTGCCGCCTGCCTTCGCGACCACCGGGTGCGCGATACGGTTGATCGTGCGCGGCCACACGTAGTCGGAACCGATCAGGAAGAACTTCTTGCCCTTGTTCTTCGCGAGCCAGTTGATCGCTGGAATCACCGACTGTGTCGCCTCCTGTCCGGTGTACATGATGTTCTTCGACATCTCCAGCCCCTCGTAATAACAAGGGTAGTAAAGCAGCCCGTTATAGCGCTCCATCACCGGCAATACGGCCTTGCGCGACGCCGATGTATGGCAGCCGAAAATCACCGAAACCTTGTCGCTCTCGAGCAGCTTCTGGGCTTTCTCGGCAAAGGTCGGCCAGTCGCTCGCGCCGTCTTCGACGATCGGTTGCAAAGGACGGCCGAGCACGCCGCCGCTCGCATTGAGTTCGTCGATCGCCATCTTTTCGGCATCGACGATATGCGCTTCTGCAATCGCGAGCGTGCCAGTCAGCGAGTGCAGAATCCCGACCTTGATCGGTTCGGCGGCCATCGCCGAACGGCTTCCAAACGTAGCGGCTGCGGGCAGCGCCGTTGCGGCGGCAGCGGCCAGAGCATTCTTGATAAACGTGCGACGATTTGCTTTCATTGCGCTCTTTCAAAAGTTGAAGACAAAAAAAAGCCCGAAGCCAGCTAACGCTGGACTTCGGGCTTTGGCGGCCGGTGCACCACCGGACGCCTTTGTCCGGTAACGCGGTATTCGGTATGACGAGGGGACTGTGTCCCGTGGTCGATTATCTTAATGCAACGACTGTGCCAGCAACGGCGAAAAACAAAACTCTTCCGGATACGTGCTGATGTACGGTATTTTCTTAGCGTCGCGCACTATGCGTATATTCACGTTTGCACTTATCCTTGCACACGTGCAGTGCGATTGCGCTACACATCAGTGCAACTGCACTATGCGTGCACTGATGTGCACAACGTAATTCCGGCTCTTCTGTTCAGACAATCGACATGACCCAATCCAACCGGGACCCGATCAAGGTCGGCGTTCTCTTCTCTGCAAGCGGTGTCACCGCTCCCATCGAATCGTCGCAGCAACGCGCCACCATCTTCGCAACCGAAGAGATCAACGCAGCGGGCGGCATCGACGGCCGCGAATTGCAGTTGATTCTGTGCGATACCGAGTCACGCCCCGCGCGTTACGCGGAACTGATGAACGAAATGATCGCCGGCGCGCAGACCCGCGTGATCGTCGGCTGCTATATGTCGAGTACACGCAAGGCCGTGTTGCCTATCCTCGAACGGCACAACGCGCTGCTGCTCTACCCCACGCTGTATGAGGGCTTCGAGTGCAGCCGCAACGTGATCTACACCGGTGCGGCGCCGAATCAGAACAGCCTGCCGCTAGCGGGCTATATGTTGAAACATCACGGCAAACGCGTGTTCATGGTCGGCTCGGATTACATCTACCCGTACGAGGCCAATCGCGTCATGAGCGACCTGATCTTCGAAAACGGCGGTGAGAAGCTCGAAGAAATCTACCTGCCGCTGAACGCCGACTACCCGAGCTATCAGGAAGTCGTGAAGAAGATTGTCGCGGCCGAACCGGACTTCATTTATTCCACGGTGGTCGGCATGGGCATGGCGCATCTCTATCGCGCCTACGCCGAAGCCGGCCTCGATCCGTGCAAATGCCCGATTGCAACATTGTCCACGACAGAGACCGAATTCACTGCGATGGGGGCCGACCTCGGCGAAGGACATATCACGTCGGCCCCGTATTTCCAGTCGGTCGACACCGCGGTCAACCGGGATGTGATCACGCGCTTCAAGCGCCGGTTCGGCGACGAGGTCGTGACCGATATGTGCTGGGAAGCGGCCTATTTCCAGATGCATCTGCTGGCGGACGCCATGCGACGCACCGGCAACGCCGATCCCGACGCGCTGCTTCACACGCTGCCCGGCATGGAACTCGACGCGCCACAAGGTCGCGTGCGCATCGACGAACAGAACCATCATACGTATCTGCGCCCGCGCATCGGCAGGCTCAACCGGCACGGTCAGTTCGACATCATCCATGAAGCGCCCAACTGGGTTCGCGCCGACCCCTTCGTCATTTCGTATAGCCTCGACGAAGCCGACACCACGCAAGCGAAGACTGAAGAGGCCAGCGAATGAAGGCCCCTTACACCGCCCGCACGCCGGAGATTCTTCGCGACATCAGGTCGCTCAAAGTCGCCGTCATTCATCCCGACGACGAAGACCGCGAAGAGTTGCTCGCACAACTGAACCGCATCGGCTGCAGCATCCAGACCTTCTGGCCGCGTGCCGACGACTTGCCCGACGACATAGACCTGGTGTTTCTCGCCGTGCGTCCCGAGTCACTTGCGGTCGAACTGACGTGGCGCGAACGCAAAGGCGCGCCTCCCGTAATACCGGTTGTGACCTACGAAAACCCGATCATCATCGAAGCTGTGATGTTGTTGCAGGCGCATTGCGTGATTCCGTCGCCCGTGCGCTCGTTCGGCGTGCTGACCGCGATTGCAGTGACTACATTCCAGCATCGCAGCCGTCAGCAGATGGAGCGGCGCCTCAAACGGACCGACGAAAAAACCAGCGAGCGGCGCCATATCCAGCGCGCTACAGCGATTCTGAGCGAGACCAACGCGATCTCCGAAGAGAAGGCGTATGAACTGCTGCGCGCAAAATCGATGGCCGAGCGCACGCCCATCGAACAGGTCGCGAACTCGATCATCAAGGCGAGCAGTCTGCTGAAGCTTTGAAACCGCGCGGCGCCGGGCACTGATTCGGCCAGGGCGTCGCGCGGTTGTTACCGCATTGTTACCGCATTGCTCCCGCTTTCTCCGACGACACCGCATTGCCGCTCACAATAGATTCCGCAAACGCTTCGATCGGCATTCGTGCGGCCTGCGCTCGCGTCCTGATCTCGTTGTGTGCTTGTGACTCATCCAGTCCGGACGCCATCAGAATGACCTTCGCGCGCGCAACCGCCTGATCCCCCAACGCGCGGCGCTTGTACCGATGACTGTCTTTCAAGGTCTGCTGATACTGCTTCCACAGCGTGCGCGCTATCGCCAGATTGGCGAGCAATCCGAACGCACGCAACGGACGCTCGATCACCGCGAAGAACCGCGATTCCAGCACGATCTGCAGAATGGCCGGGTTTTCATAATTGACGATGGCGATCATGGTGGGTCCCGCGTCCTTGACCGATTGCAGCAGCTTGCGCACCGCCGGGAGCGCTTCGTCGTGAATCGACAGGAATACGACGTCCACAGCGGGCGGCAGCGTATCGGGAATCGGCCAGACGCTATTGACGCGACAGCCGATTCGCCGCAAATGAGTGATCAGGAACTGCCCCTCGGAATCCTCCGGATTCACGGTAAGCACATTCAGACCTCGTAGATCGCGCAGAAATGCCGACATGACGCCTCTCTCAGTGCACCACGACGGACGCATTCAGCAGCGCCGCCTGTGGCTGTAAATCGATCATGAAAGGGTCGGGCCTTACGCAGCGGCCCGGGTCGAATACGACGTCGATCGTGCCGCGTGCGTTGACACGTCCGACCTTCGGCCATAGATAGGTGTGGTTGTTTTCCCGCTCGACGCGGACCGTGCCCTGAGGCGCGTCGAAATCGATGCTGTAGAGCGCGTCAAGCAGCGGCTCGATGCGGTCGCTGTGCGACAGTTCGAGCGCCTTCGCGAATAGATGCACCTGAAAATAGGCCGCTTCCGCGTTACTCGTTACCGGCATGCCGACACCTCCCGCACGGGCCATCGCGGCAAGAAAGTCCACATTGCGTTCGGTAGACAAGGTGCTGAAATAAGGCGCGGCAACGATATGCCCTTCGGCCGAACCTGGCTGCATCTGGGCAATTTCGGCTTCGTTAGTCGAGAGACTGCCTATTGGCATCGTGGCCGGATCGAAGCCATGGCGGCGATATGCGTCGTAGAAAAAAGCCGTTCCATCGCCGACCAGACTCGAATAGATCACGTCCGGTTGCGCGGCTTCGATCGCGGCCAGTGCGCCTTCAATATCGGCCTGTTCGACTTCTAGCGGCAGATATCGTTCTCCTGCAACGCAGCCGCCAGCCAGCCTGAACAACTCACCCACCACGCGATTCGACTCATAAGGAAACACGTAATTCGAGCCGATCAGATACACCCGCTTTCCGTAGTGCGTGGCGAGATAGTTCACCAGTTGCACTGAATTCTGATTGGGCGCGGCGCCCGTATAAATGCAGTGCTGCGAGTATTCGAAGCCTTCGTACAGGGTCGGATAAAACAGAAGCGCCTCGCGCGCCTCGACCACAGGCAGCACCGCCTTGCGTGCGCTAGACATCTTGCAGCCGAAGATAATCCTGACACCGTCCTCGTCGCACAACCGGCGCGCGTAGTCGCGAAACAGCGTGGGCCTGGCCCGCGGATCGTACGCAATGGCCTGAATCTGACGCCCATGAACACCGCCGCGACGGTTGATTTCGTCGATTGCGAGCAGCGTCGCCGCACGCTGCGTTTTCTCTACGGCAGCGGTCACACCCGTCTCCGAGAACAGAACGCCGACCTTCCATACCGAGTTGCTCATCAAAAAATCCTGACGGATTGAAGCCTTGTATGCCCGCGAGACGGCGAAAAAAAAGCCCCGTCCCACACCTGAGTGCGGGACGGGGCTTCGTTGCCCTTGGCGCTGAACGACACGCCGTAACTGGGTGATGCGGCCTCATCGAGAAGCGGCATCGCGCTATTTTTATAGCATTACGACGCTCGCATCGTCAATCGAATCAAAATTACGCCGTGTATGTCGGGACCCAATTCGCCCTTCACACCGACGTCAGCGCAGGCGCCTTGCGATGTTGCGTCGCCTGCTCGTACGCGTAGGCCATCGCGATCAATGCGGCCTCGTCCCACTGACGCCCGACGAAAATGATGCCGAACGGCGAGCCCGATGCGTAGTACCCGGCCGGCACCGTGACACCCGGCAAACCCGCGATGTTGATTTCACCCACCGTGGTTTCCTGGATCGTCTCCTTGCCGTGAAGCGGCGGCAGTTCGCAGCGCATTTGCGGAAACGCGAGTGCATCAATCTGCTGGCCGTCCATCACCGCGTTGAAAATGCGCAGATAACTCGCCTTCAATGCGATGAAGCCGGAGATATCCGGCGGCGCCGTCGGATTGGCGAGTGCAGCGACGAATTCCGGCAACGTGTGCATGAAATTCAACACGCCTCCCGGACCAAACGCGTTTTGCGATGCAGTGGCTTTAGCGAAGTCGTCGAAGGTCTTCAGCGCAGCATCCGGACCCAGTCGTTGCAGATATTGATGCACGTCGTAAGGAATCGACTCGAGACCGCGCGCGTCGAAATTGGGCAGCGGCAAGGTCGGCTCGCGCAAGGCCGCGAAGTCCGATCCCGCGAACGGATCGTCGACGAGGATCGCGCCCGCCGCTTCCAGTTCCCGCTTCGCGCGTTCGTACAGTTGCGCCGCTTCTTCCGACAACGGCTGCGTGCGCCAACCCGCGCCATACAGACCGATGCGCTTGCCCTTCAACGAATCGACACTTAGCGCGGCCGTATAGCCCCCTTCCGGCTGATGTCCGACCGATGCCAGGGTCTTGGGGTCTTCGGACGAATAACCGGCCAGCACGTCGAGGCACAGCGCCGCGTCGCGCACCGTGCGCGCGATCGGGCCGACCACGTCGCGATTGCCGGACAGAGGCACCACGCCCGCGTTGGGGACGAGTCCGATGGTCGGCTTGATCCCCGCCAGGTCCTGCGATGACGCCGGGTTCTGGATCGAGCCACCCGTTTCCTCGGCGAGCCCCAATACCGCCATTGCCGCTGCGACGGCCGCCGCCGTGCCCGCGCTGCTCGCGCCCGGCACGCGGTCAGGAATCACGACGTTCAACGTGGGACCGGCCCAACTGTCGTTTGCATGCGTGCCGGAATGGCTTAGAACAGGCACGTTGGTCTTGCCGAGCATGATCGCTCCGGCCGCGCGCATGCGGGCCACGACGGGTGCGTCGGTGGCTGGCATCAGGTCGACGCCGCCCGTTTTGCTGTAGAGCTGCGACCAGCCCGCCGTGGTCGGAAAGCCGACCATGTCCATCGGATCCTTGATGACGACCGGCACGCCCGCGAGAGGCCCCAGCACCTCGCCAGCGGCGCGTCGCCGGTCGATCTCGCGTGCATCGTCGAGAGCGGCCTCGTTCAGGAAAATGATCGCGTTGTATTTCGCGTTATAAGTCTCGATCTGTTCGAAGCAGGCTCGCGCAAGCGACTCCGCGGTAAAACGCCCAGCCGCGAAGCCTTCCTGCACCGATTGCACGGTGAGCGTCGACAGATCGATGTCGGCTTTGTGATTCGTGCCAGGCTGTATCGTTGAAACGTCATGTGTCATGTTCAAGTCCGATAGGGAACGTCGGTTCAACGTCGATCGCGAGCCGGCCGCGCAGGTGGCGGCCGACTGAACAGTCGACGCGACTGGAAAATTGAGGATCGTTTCAGGCGCGATGCGCGCGAAAACACGTCACCGCAACGCGAGCTTGCAGCCGCGAAGTGAAAGGACACTACCTGAAGGGAATCTGACGCCGTTGTCAGGGTGGATGGAGGCGAGGGAACCGCATGCCTCGATCACAAAGGAAACTTTACTGTGTTCCCCGTACCGGCGGTGGCCTGAGAGGAGACCGCGCGGTGCGTTGAATATTGCATGGCAAAATGCGCGCGTCAAGCAGGCACTTGCGCGACTCACGTCTGCAAACGGGATGCGGCTTGCGGCTCCGCTACCGTGTGCACGCGACCATCTGGTAACGCAACCTTCCACTTCGCCACAGCCAGCTCCAGAGACACGGCCAGTACGAGCGTTTCGGAATGTCTCTTGTTTACCTGAACTGTGCGCATGATCCTCTCCTTTGAGTAACGGCCACGCGGCTAATTCTATGAACGGCGTCGGGTGCGTTCCGTGGACCAGTCCTGCATAGGATCTGTCCTTCTCTACATGCAGATTGCGCTTTTCGCTTTTCTGAAGGCGCGTTGCACAATGCCCGGATTTGTCCGAACGAGTTTTCCGCCGAGCCGAATACAGCAAGCCGTCAAATATTTCTCGTTAAGTATCGCCCGTACCTTATTGATCTTTAACTCGTCTGATGCGCCGCTCGACTTGTACCAGCCGGCTCCGGCATCCTTAGGAAACATCCAGCGCGAAATATGCGCCGACAGGATGGGATCGATATCCTCTCCCCAGACTATCTTTTGGTCTTGTATCGTCAGGAAAAGCTGATTCAATACGTCATCCGGCACTGTCAGTCGCGAACCCATCGTCTTGAGAAGTGTCCCTGACATACCAAATAAGTAAGTGCTGACCCAGCCGCTAAGCTGCACCCCATTCAGCGTGAATCTCTTGTCGAAAGAATTGAATTCACCCGACAGAGCGGGTCCGTCAATGCGTGCCAGTTTGCGGAATGCTTTCACAAATCGCGCAGACTCCGCAGCAGACCAGTCGCGGTTGAAGCAAAAGGTATCGTTGCAAAAGATATAGACGTCGCGATCGTCGCCTCCCCCCGCGTGATGCATCCCGGCGTCCCAGCCTGAAAATTCCCAGCGTGAATTATCCCCTTCGATATAGCGCACCGCGCCGGGCAGCGAGTCCGGCCCGTTGCGTCCATTGTCAATAAAATACAGTTCGAAGTCCGGAGTGACCCGGCGCATCAGCGATATGAACTCCGATAGCCCGTGTCTCACATTGTCTTTATAAAATCCCAGGAAAAATGCATGAAATAGCGGCCCTTCTGAAACTCTCTTCATGACTAGTTCCTCCCTTTTTTTGTCAGGACAGGCAGTAGTTGGCGACACGGTCACGAATGACCTCCCATGAATAATGTTCCGCCGCATACGCAACCAGCATCTCAGCTTCACAGTCCCGCTCCGATTGCGTGAGCCGGCGCCTTTGCTCGAATTTGCTCGCCAGTTCTCCGACAGAACTGAATACATAGTCGCCCTGCGGAAGATATTCCCGCACTCCTGATACAGCGCTGCAGATAACTGGAACGCCTGACTTTAGACCTTCCAGCAGCGCGTTATTGGCGGTGGCGAACTCCAGCGGCAACAACATGAAAAGCGCGTTGCGGATAGTCCTTTCATATTGCACATTGTCTAACCACCCGAAACAGGTGACGTTTGGGTAATCCTGAATCTCTCCTAGCTTCTCGGACTTCATACCGACAAGGTCGAAATGTGCAAACGGGAAGTGCTGAGCGAAAAACTGGACGATGCGCGTTAGCAATGCGTAGTCGCGATAAGTGTCGCCCACGACGATAATGTGAGTTCTGTCTCCGTGTGGCAGATCCTCGGCTCCCGCGCGCTCCCTTTTCCTGCACCACGCGCCATGAGGTATCTTTACAACGCGCCCGGGAAAACGTTCCTCGAACAGCAGACTCTGCTGAACGGTCAAAGTAATGAACTTGCTGACAAACCGCAAGTTGAAACGCTTGAGGTTCCGAATCAATGAGCCGTCGTCTTGCAACCAGTAATCTTCGCCCAGGTGAATGACATAAACGACCTTCTTTCCCATCAGCCTCAAGATCATTGGCGACAGGTAACTGGTTTGCTCGGGGTAAAAGAGAAGCACCGCCCGATAAGGGACGGCTCGAACGATCGTCAGCATATCGGTCAACACGAAATTGATTCGTCGCTTGAGCGACCGCACACTCCCTTCACTGCCCCATAATGCCCCGCCGTCGACGTAGTCGCTTTTCGACATGACTACGTGGTGATACCCCGCCTCACCATCGTGATGCTCCCAGCTAAAACCGGAATACAGGATGTCTTTATTTTTCATACCTCCCTCCGACTCGAGTTGCTTCATCGGGTCCTCTGCGAAGAACGCTGAACGGTGCATCTGGTCGCAGAGTCCTGTGCTTTTCCGACAACTTCTGAAAAAATACCCACCGCCCAAGAAGGCCTGATAGCATAAGTTTCACCCAGCATTCCTTACCAGTATCTGTCCGCTGAGAGCAACGCCCGGCAACTCACTCCTGTTCTATTCCATGCCACAGAGCACGCACGCATTTTGATCTGGCAATCACTGCACGAGTGAATCAATCGACTCAAAAAACTGAGGTTCAGATGAACTCAAAAATCTTGCTGCGTTCAGCCTTCACCTGGTTCGTATTGTTCACCGGCCTTGCGAGGGGGACACGTGCCCTACTCTGGAAAGATCGGGTTGCCGTCCTGCTCTACCATGCGCCAGAACCCGCCGCGCTCGACGCGCATCTCCAGTATCTGAAAAAATTCAGTGACATCGTTTCTTTGGCGGAAATCTATTCACCGGGGCGCGGCCGGCCTCGCGCGGTCATCACGCTCGACGACGGCCATGCCAACAATGCCAGATTGCTACCTATCTTTATCAAACACAACGTACGCCCCACTATTTACCTCTGTAGTAGCATCGTCGCGCAACCACGTACACATTGGTGGATGCATCCGGGCGCGCAAACGGCAGGTATAGAGCGGCTCAAACGCATGGCAAACCGAGAGCGTCTCAAAGAACTGCGCGCCCGGGGCTTCCGTGAGGACGCCACGGCGACCGACACGCATATCACGGGACTTAGCGTCGAGCAGATAGAAGCGATGCGCCCATATGTCGATTTCCAGTCCCACACCCGTTTTCATCCCATCCTAACGCGCTGCGATGACGTCGAGTGCGCTGACGAACTCATGGGCTCAAAATTCGAAGTCGAAACTTTGTCAGGACGGCCATGCGAACACTTCTCCTATCCGAATGGCGACTATGGCCAACGCGAGATCGAGGGCGCGAAAGCGGCGGGATATCGGACAGCACGCACGTGCGACATCGGCTGGAACGGCCCGACAAGCGATCCCTTCCGGCTCAAGGCGTTCGACATCCACGACGATTCCTCCGTAGCCTGGCTTGCTGCACAACTGACTGGCATTCCGCAATACCTGCGCTATGTGCTGCTTGGCGGTGGGATAAGGGGCCGGAAACCACAGCTTTGAACCCCTTGCACCTTGTTGACCTTGTCAATCGCGAAGTGCACGAGAAGATCGTCTCAAACGCTCCTTCAGCTGCTCGCACAATGACTCCGGAAGTGCTCCTACCACAGACCCTCAGGCTTCCAAGTCCGCCCGGAAGTCAGCACGGAGTTCCCTTCCTCGACCCTGTGGTTGAGCCGCGTAAAGCGAAGTCACTTCGCGAAAGAACCGATCCTCGCTGAATCGCTCCCGCGCCTCGATCATCGCGCGCGTCGCAATGGCGAGACCCAACTCTTCGTTGTCGAGCAAACCGCTTAACAGCTCGGCCGCCTCTGTCGCGCTATCGAATACCAGCCCCGTCTCCAAATGGCGAATGGTGTCCACGTTTCCTGCGCAACGCGATGCCACCACAGGCGTTCCCAGCGCCATAGCCTCGATCACGGACACCGGCATCCCTTCCCACGACGATGTGGACAGAAAGACGTCAGCCTGCCCGACTCTTTCCAGAGCCGCATCCCGACTAAGCCAGCCTGTCACCTCGACACCTGCATCGCGAAGCAGCCTCGTGGCATCCGGATCCCCGTCCCCTATCCAAAGAATCTCCAAGTTTTTCCGCTCAAGAAGGCAAGCTATCTGTGCGAAAAGCGCCGGATTCTTCTGCTTCCTGATTCCCGCTACGGTAACAATCCGTCTGGCGCCGGATCTACGAGCCTCTGTCTGCACCACACTGCCTCTCGCCAAGATCGCGTCGTCGACGGCGTTTTCAACGAGAACGGCGCGCCTACGCAAATAGCGGCGTATTGCCAGGCATTCGCTTTCCGAGCAACCTATGTACAGGCACTTTTTCGCGCATGCCAGCCATTCCAAAGCGGCAAAGCAAAGCTTCGTCGTTCTTCGAACGTCCGCACGCATAAAAGAGATGCAGTGTGGACTATAAAAAAATACGGTGGATCGCAAACAGAAGAGCGTCGACAGGCGCCCTAGAAAACCTGCGAATGACGAGTGCAGATGAACAATATCTGGGCTCAGGCCACAGATCTCCCTTCGTAGCCCGATCAGGGTCCGGGCAATGGACTGATCGCGCATCTGAAATCGTCGGAGAATAACGTTCGGGTGAAACAGTAAGGTCAAGTCCTTCGGCGTATTGTCGCGCACCGAATAGATCACATACACCTCGTTGCCCTCTCTTGCCAGCCGGTTCGCGATCGTACAGACAATCGATAAAGTCCCAGTGGCAGTCGACTCCATCACGTGAAGTATTTTCATCTGTCTAACTCCTCAATGCGCGATATACGTACCAACCAGCGGGTCTACCACACACGTTCAGGTTAATAGGCCCCGTCTCGCTCCCACACCACCTTGAACGTTCGCAAGAGAATCGATATATCCAGTAACAGGGAACAGTTCTTTGCGTAAGACACGTCGAGCGAGATCCGCGTCGCATAGTCAACGTCATTTCGCCCGCTTACTTGCCATAATCCTGTGATGCCGGGTTTGACCATCAAATAGTAGGACGCGTCAGGGCCGTACCTTGCCAGTTCCTGTTCGACAATAGGTCGCGGGCCGACCAGACTCATGTCTCCGCGAAGCACGTTCCAAAGCTGAGGCAACTCGTCGAGGCTGGTACTGCGTAATATCTTGCCCATCGGCGTAATGCGGATATCGTTCTTCAGCTTGAAGTCGCGAGCCCATTCAGCGCGCGCTTGCGGACTGGAGCAAAGCAGTTGTTCGAGAACCGCATCGGCATCTTTGACCATCGAGCGGAATTTCCAGCATCGAAAAGGCCGCCCCCCCCGACCAATACGGACATGCCCAAACACCGCGTGGCCTCCGTCCCTCGTGATCAGCAAAGCAAGGAAGACCAGCACCGGAAGCAGTATCGTGATCAGGAATAGAGCGGCCGAAATATCGATGGACCGCTTAATGAAACCTGTCACCCCGTGCGCCGGTTTCAATCCGGCCGCAGCCAGATCATCAAAAGATGTCGAACGGCTCACGGCTACATCGTCAGACGGCTCAGATGAGTCTGGCTCGATGCGTTTCTCCCAATTATGCATTTTCTTCCTCCTCGAGAAACATATCTTCGATTTCTATTTGTCCGCGCTTTAAAACAATGTGGCGATGTGGCGGATCGCGCGGGCTGAAGATATGAATTGCGACCTTCGACGACAGAAAGGCGGCTGGCGGTGTGAACGGAAGATCGACACGAGATCGAGCCAGAAGATCGGCCAGAACCCGACGCATCAGAATCAAACTTCACAAATAACATAAACCGTTTTACGGTTCATGTCGTTCACAGACGACGACCGCAACCTATGTCTTTCAGACAAACTTCAGAACTCACAGACATCAACAACAAACGACTCTTGCCAGCAAAGTACTACGGTAAATCATATGACTTACCCGGTTTTATCCGTTATGCGAACTCTTATATGAATTTATGCTTCAGATAGAAACGCAGTGGTTGATGCATCTTTTCTGACTCGCGCGCATTACCATCTATGTGTCTAGTAGTAGTCCTGCAGCGCGGGCATAGTCCGATAGGGTAGGAAAGGCGATCTCCCCTGACCTGCCTCGTCGACCATGTTATGAAGTCGCCCGGCTAATCCCAGCAATCCGATCACCAACAGCCACATAGCCAGACCGTGTGAAACTCGCCCCGACGCGGGCGCATATTGCCTGAGCATGACTACAGCCAGCAGGTAAACACCGATCATCTGAAAACGGATGCCCGCGTAGGTAAACTGCGTAGTTGCATAGGCGCCCAACGCAACCAGCGCACATAGACCCAGTCCGACGTTCGGAATATCGAAATCGCGCCTGAAACGCAGGATCGCGCCAATCATCAGCGCTTGCATCATCAGCAGCGCCAGTCCCGACGTCACGCTTGGCGCCACCATCTCTTCATACATGTCGCCCTTGTTCTCAAGATAGCCAGGCATGACGAGCGTGCCGGCGACGGCCAGAATCATGAGCAAGACCACCCAAACCCGTTGGGGTCGCTGCGTGATCGCAACGAAAAGGATAAAGAGCAGTGCCGCCGAAAAATGCATGCCAGTGGCGACAATCGCCAAGATCAGATAGCGAACGGGTTTCCTGTTCATCGGCACCTGCGTTGCCAGCAGAAAGATCGACGATGCGAGACCGAATCGCATCAGGTTCATGGTCAACTCGAAGAACATCGCAGGCACCAGCAGCAAACCGCCAAACCACGCACCATAGCGAGTACCCGCAATTCCCCAGATCAGAAGCACGGCGGTGGCCAGAGAAATCCCATTGACTACGAACCGTGGATCGGCCCAAATATCCCACAAGAACGCGGCTAAGAGACCGAACAGTGGCTCGCCGCCATAAACTCGAAAACTGTCCGGATTGGTGAACGCTGAGTAATACGACGCAGTATCGGTGCCGGCATGTCCGCGCAGGCACACCAACAAAATCAGCGGCATCGAAGTGATAAAGAGGACAGCCTTGCTGGTCCCCCCATAGCTGACAGACAGTGCGATGCCAAAATAGAAAATGGACAGCGGAACGAGATAGTAGATCATGAGGCATCCATCTCTTTTCTAGACTCGGTGGCAGGATACCGATACCAATCTTGCGATGTCCCATAACGGAAGTGGCCGGCGTGAGGATCGATGCCATTGAGAATCACGCCGGCCACTTCTACGCCAACCTGCTGCAAGCGCCGCACGGTCTCATCCAACGCACCTAGTTTGGTGAAACCTGCCCGCGCCAGCACAAAGACATTGCCCGCCGCAAACGGCGCGAGAATGGCAGCGTCCGGTACGGCGAGAAGCGGCGCCGTGTCCAGCACGACGACGTCATACCCTGCGGACAATTCCCTCATGACATGGTCGAGTCGCCTGCTGGCCAGCAGGTCGCCAACGATACGGGGACGCGATCCGGCTGGCAGGAAGTCGAGATTCGGTACGCCGGTTTGTATAATCGCGGCCTTGATCGGGATCGCCTGCGCAACTACGTCGGCGAAACCGTTGCTCGAGTCATTGGCAAACATCTCGCTGAGTTTTCCGCGCCGCAGATCGCCATCGATCAGCAATACGCGCTTGCCAGCCGCCGCCAACACTGCTGCAAAATTAGAAGACACAAACGACTTGCCGATGAGTGGCGATGGACTGGTAAACATCACCACGTTGTTACCCGTACTCAGCATTGAATGCTGCAATGCGGCTCGCAAGCTGCGAATACTTTCTATGGCGGGGTCTCCGGGATCGGTCAATGCGAGCAGGCCCCGCGCGCGCGAATGTCGCAAAGGAGGGAGCATGCGCACCGATCGGGAACGCGACGCGAGCGGCACGGCAGCGAACACGGGCAGCCCTACCGCCTGCTCGATCTCCCGAACATCCGAGACACCGGAGAACAGCATATCGCGCAGATAGGCGGCAGCGACGGCAGCTAAAGCACCCACTATCAAGGCGGCGGCAATGATCACCTGACGTCGCTTCGGGACCGGCTGGTGGGATACCAGCGCGCTATCAATCAGCCGCACATTGCCGATTGGACTGGCCTGCAACATATTTAACTGGCCAATATTGTTCAGCGTGCCCATATACAGGTCCTTGTTGACCTTCACATCGCGCTCGGCCCGCACGATCTCCCGTTGCTGCTGCGGCAGCAAGTCGATCCGCGTCTTCAACGAATCAGATTGCGCGCGCAGAATCGCGATCTTCTCGTCCATTGCGACAACCGTCGGGAAGGTCGGGCCAAATTGGGCCATCAGCCCCGCGCGCTGTTGCCTGGCTTGAGTAATCAGCGTTTCGTTCGCCGCTGACTGCTGGAGCAGCACCTGAGCCTCGCCACTGATGTCCACCGAACTCAGCCGGCTGCGCAAATCAAATAGCGCGGCTTCCGCTGCATCGAGCTTGTCCTTCAGCGGACCCAACTGCGCCTCGAGAAAAGCGCGGGAGCTGTTCGCTTCTTCGGTCTTACGGTCGATGTTCTGCTTGACATAGAAGAGTGCGACGGCGTTGAGCGTCTCGGCGATACGCTGTGGATCTGGACCTCGCAAGCTGGCCTCGATTACGTCAATCTCATCCTTGCCTTTCCGGCTGACTGTGATGTCGCGCTGAAGCTCATTGACAGTGTCGACCCGAGAGTGGCGAGTCAAACGAAAACGCGCACCAGGTTTCGCCGCGATCGATTGAACGTTTAGCGTGAGCGGTCCGCTTGCGCTCTGAAACGTGGTGGGCGCTCCAATTACTCCAGCCTGATCGCCGTCAAGGCCAGGGCCGGATAGCCGGAAGTGGCCAGCATCCGTAACGGTCAAATCAAAGGAAGCACCCTCAAGGTCAACTGGCACGTCGAATGAGCTAACCGCGATGCGCTCGCTTCCCCACGTATAACCGCCTATTCCGAACAGACCCGGAGTCGACAAGCTCCGATTGGCCCTGGAGATTGCATTGCCGATCAGCGGGAACCGAACCGGCCTCGCCTCGATGTCGAGATGTAGAAGGTCGACAGCGTTGGCCATCACCGAACGCGATGCAAGCACCCTCATTTCAGAGTCGGCGGACGACTTGACATCGAACATAGTTGCGACATCGCCAAGCGGCGAGCGCCCCGAAGCGTCGCTCACCGGTTCATCGATCTGCACCAGAATGTCCGCCTGATAGACGGGACTGGACAGAAATGCCCAGCTTACGCCGAGCAAAGCGATCGAGCCGAAGATCCAGAACATCATCTTTCGATGCAGGACGAAAACGTCGAGCAACGCGGCAAGAACAAACCCGGTTGGCTGCGCCGCAGGTTCGCGCCGATCCATGACATGACTCATTGCTGTCTCCATGCTTCGCCCTGCAATGCGAGAAATAATTTCGATTCACTTGCGCTCACCAAAACGGTCTCATGCTGCACGCCACGCAGCCAGACGAGTGACCGACAGGTCGCCCAGCCAGTTGTTGAAACCTGCCACCAACCTTCCCTGCGTTGCACCCGCCGGAGCTACCGCACGCAGGGTAGCGATGCCAGGTCCCCGCGAAGACGGCGTCGAAATATTGAGAAAAACGGAGCCATCGGAAGCAAGAAAATCGATGGAAACAACGATATTTCCGAGCGTCCCTCCTCCTGACACGCAGCACACTGCGCACACCGTTTCTCCAGGCGTCACCATAAAGGCCGATCTCGCACTCAGGACAAGCTTGGCGCCCCCCGTGACCGGCGCTTTCAACACAAGCGCACGATTTGATCTGGGTGGTACCACCGCACCATTGCCGGCATCGGCTACTGTCATGACGCGGCCGGACACGGCCTGGTCTCCCGTTGCGGCTTTCCAGTGTTCCAGGCGATCAACCAGCGTACCGGCTGCATCGTGACGAAACTCCGCGTCGGGGTTGAGGCATCGGACGCGCGCGGGCAGCAGGTCATACCCCTGGAAGCTCAAACCGCTGAGCGCCTCCACTTGAACTTCATCGCCAATCAGTACTTCGTGCGTGTCGATCTGCGGCCTCTCAAACCGGAATTCAACCGCAGTCGAGGAAAAGCTACAGTGCCCAGCTATCAACTGACGCGGTGCGTTTGGAAGATGTCCCTGCAGCCACCGACGAGGCAAGATGGTGGAATGGCTGATCGTGACGCGAATCCGGTCCCCTGCCTTCACTGCGTCGACCAGCATCCCGTCGAAACCCTCCGCGTGACAGTGGCTCAGGGCGACTGTGCCGTACCCCGACCGCGGACCGAAGCTGATGACATCTCCATTGAAATCGAACGAACACGCATCGAAGACAAAGTCCTGGCTATCCGTATCCACGTAAAGCGCGTGCGTGGAACTCGCGAACGTACAGTCAAAGAAGCTCATCCTTTCGCCACTATTGACGCTTGGTCCGCGTAGCGCTGGAACGTAGATGGCGGCCTCGCGGTTTTGCTCGAAACGACTCGACGTCCATGCAATCAGATAGGTGTTGATCGAGTCGATGCGAAGCGCACCGCGCCAGCCCGTGATAACGATGTTGCGACCGCCCGCATCGCGCACTTCGCCCTTAAATTTTGAGTCTGTGTTGCCCATCACGACGCCCCACCCATCTGAGCGCTGTGAGCCGGGCCCGAGTACCGAAATGGTTCCGCGTGATCCGTCGAGAAACGGCGAACGATTGCCCGGATAGCGCAAGTCACCAGGGCCAAACATCACCTCGTTGCGACAGACAATGCCGTTTTTATTGAGCGCGAGGGACGTGAAGTCCAGCAACACGCCGCCCGCGCTACACAGCTTTATCCACGGCGCAGTGGCGATCGTGTCGCTCAATTTGTAGTGACCTGCAGGCAAAAGAACACCAGGTAAATGGGAAGTATCGCTTTGCTTTACCCCTTCATTCATGACGTGGCTGATTGCGCGCTGCAACGCTGCGGTGTCGTCAGCTACGCCGTCCCCCAACGCACCGAAGTCTCTAATAGAGTGAAGACCGTCGAACGATGAGCCTCGCAGACTGACCCGGTGCGATGGCACGCCCGCATCGGGAGTCGATAGCCGAGCTGAGTCCGCGCGACCGATCGCCGGCGCCGCGACGAGCCACGCGCCAGTTGCCGATACGTTGAGTAGCTTGCGTCTATCCATCGTGCGCCCGGGTAAGCTGGTGTGTCCGCGCTACCGCGCGTGGCGATCAAAAATTTCTGGTCACTCCCGCCGCGCCACGACTGGTC
The DNA here is from genome assembly GCF_900099835.1 of Paraburkholderia fungorum. NCBI lineage: Bacteria > Pseudomonadati > Pseudomonadota > Betaproteobacteria > Burkholderiales > Burkholderiaceae > Paraburkholderia > Paraburkholderia fungorum. Next base: position 670,896 of record NZ_FNKP01000002.1, on the reverse strand, counting down.
TCTGTCGCTCTGCAGCCTGCTACGGTTCACCGAATACAAAAAGCACCGTGAATACTGCAGCTGTCAACGGCTGGATTCTTCCGAGCGCCAGCATAAGCCTCACTTTGTCGAATAGACTCCGCGGACGACAGAAGAGCGACGCAATGAATCTTCCTGTCTCGTACCGACGTTTTAGCGCGCCAACAGGTATGGGAAGAAGCAGGAGCTTGACGTAAATGCTGTGCAACAACACGCTCTCACTCTTCGTCACCGAGTAGCGTCCTTTGAACATCAGCGTATCCAGAATATCGATTTCCTCTGCGGTAAAGCGACACCCTAGTCGTGCCAGTTGACTCCGCCGAATCTCGCCGGATGTCTTCTCCAGCTCTTCCTGCTTGCTGCGAGTGATGCTCATACTATGAACACGGTAATGCAGCAGTTCATCAGGAAGATTGATGATCTTCCCGCCCGCCTCGACGACCTGGACCCACAAGTCATAATCTTCTGAATGAACCGCCTTCGCCCGATAGCGAATGCCGCGCTCGATCAGCCACGTCTTGCGCATCAGCACTGAACTGTGAACGATCGGGTTGTCGAAAAGCAGCCTAGTGCGAACTGCCGAAGCCGATTGAGGCAGCTTGAGCGCGCCTGTCTTGTCGCCGAAATACCGGGCATTCGAGCCGACCACAACCACGTCCTCATGCGCCTCGAAATAGGCTACCTGACGCGCCAACCGATGCGGCGGACTGTAATCGTCTGCATCCATACGAGCTATGTAACGCCCCGCCGCCAGGCTCATTCCCCTGTTCAACGCTGCCACGATCCCGCAATTCGATTCATTCCTGACGGCCCGGATCCGACCATCCTCTTGCGCAAGCTTCTGAACGATATGCCATGTATCGTCGGTCGAACCGTCGTCGAGAATCAGTAGCTCGAAGTCGGACCAGCTCTGCACGAGCATCGCGCGAACTGCCTCCTCGACATATCGAGCCGCGTTGTAAGCAGGAATAATGATGGAAACAGCAACCGTGTTCGTGCTTGCAGTCGTGGACGCTCCGCTTGTATCCATTGTTGCGCTCCCAAACGATGGGTGGGCGAAACGCTAACTTCGCCACCTAGGTTCGTCGTGCAGTTAACTGGCAGGGAAAGCGATCGCTCTACGGCGACGATCACGGGCCAGCCACGCGAGTGTCAAATTACAGTAACGCTGCCTTATAATTATGCACTCCGAATCTACACCAGCAACTATTTTCAAAAATCACATCATTAGCTTATTCGATATATGAGAACTCTATTCGCAAAAACGGATGAGAGAGCAACGATCTCTCTCTCACAGTATTCGATGCAACGACGGATTGATGGCGACAAGACCCCTGCGTAATCGGACACTTATTCTTTCAGAACGCTGCTTTATGTATACCTTCCCATCACAACCGAACGGCATTTAGCCACTACTGATGAACCCAGGTTCAGATCGAGAGTCGCGGGAGAACCCGATAGCCGGAGAACCCTTGTAGTCGCATCAGGTATAGGACACTATCGAGGTCACTGGGAAGCCATGAACGTGACACGCTAACTCATAAAATTCGGACAACTTCCATTGCTTCCCAACAAACCTGATCGGCGCTGGACAAACAATCTGGTAGACCTTATATCGTGGAAGTTAATGCAACGAAAACAATCGAGAACAAGGCGGCCAATGCGTAATTTTTTTTATGTTTTCATTTACATTGACGCGTCTACGGTCGCGTAATGCGTATGCTACGCGGAATGAGTTATTCCATTCTCACCAACGTCGCGGGCCTGCTCGGTCCGCTCGTTACGGTGCCGTACGTGCTTCGCGTCCTTGGTCCCGAAGCGTATGGCCGAGCGGTGCATGCGTTGATCTTGTCAACGTGGATCACGAGCGTGCTGGTTCTCGGCATGTCGAACTACTGCACCCGCCAGTATTCGAGCAGGCTGCTTCAGAGCGCCAGCGACGGTGACCATGAGCTTTCCGGCCTTGTTTCATTGCAGATCTTTGCCGCGTGCATCGGGACGTTGCTTCACATCATTGTGATTGCAATTGCCTTCATCGGAGAGGGTAAACCAGACCCGATCTATTTAATTTATGTCGGCGTGACGCTACTTTCATTTCTTAATGTCGACTGGTTTTTCTATGTCGCCGATAGAATGGATATCTTTTTCTGGCGGACGGCTTCCCTTCGCCTTGCCTCCATTGCAGTTCTTTTCTACGCCGTCAGGACGAAAAGCGACGTGATGACGTATGCCGCCATTTCGGCAATCTTCATAGTTCTTCCGAATGTCGTCTCGTTCATCTTTGTGGTTAGGCGCCACCCGCTCCGGTTCGACGTCAGCGCGTATAAAAGGCTCGCTGCCGCCCGCTATTTTCTTGCCAACGCCTCCGTCGGATCGATTTACCAGTTCGCGGACCAGTTCTTGATGGGCATTCTGTCGACCAAGGAAAACCTGGCCTATCTGAACGTGTGCAAACAGATTCTGGCTGTTGCCAATATGGTAGTGGGTTCCGCGAGCCGTGTCCTGATGCCCGCGGCCGTTCACGCTTTCGCTCGTGGGCGACGCCGCGCCTATATCTGCAAGACGGCGTCCGTCTGCGGTGCGACCGTCATTCTTCTGGCACTAGGCATGTGGCTGTTCGGCGGACCCGCCATACGTTTTTTCGCGGGACCTAAGTTCGATGCCGCGAGCGACCATATGGCTTTGCTTGCCGCGATTTTCGTAGCAACCTCCGTCGCGGTCTATATCGACACGCAGGTCAGCATACCGCTACATCGCGAACGGTTCACGACCGTATCAAACACGTTTGTCGCGGTGATCAGCGTCACCATCTTTCTCGCGTTTCTGCATAGGGTCGGTTTCGCCTCAGCGCTTCTTGGTCTGCTCGGTGGTGAGACTGTTGGAGTTTTCGTGATGTTGTATCTACACAGCAGCAGCTCCGCACAGGTGGCCGGTGAAAAGAAGCTGAACAGATTCGCCACCGTTTTCGACGATTTTGACGAACAGCATTTCCACAAGGACGTCGGCTGCATTCCTGCACTTTATTCAAGGCTCAAATTCGGACAGACCTCGATCATCATCTATCGCCGCAAAAAGGCCGCACTTTCAGTGCCTCCCGAATTCACCGCCGACCTGACGCTGGTTGAACTTGGCGCGAGATCCAAAGCAATTTTCTATGCCAAGGCGTTGGCGTATCTGTGGGGCAACAAAGAGATCACCGTCGTCAATCTTTATCATTTTTCGAAGGAAAATCTGTTTTTCTTTGAACTCCTCAGGCTGATTCGGCCGGACATAACCCGCTATTTGAAGCTTGACATGGATCTACGCTCGCTCGCCTGGATTACCACACGGCGCATTGGGTTTGGCGCTTTCAAGTCGAAGGTTTCGCTGTTCATGGCAGGGCGAATCGACTTGATTTCCGCTGAAACCCAAGCTATCTTCCGGCCGCTGCGAGATCATGCTTCGGCATTTCGCCGGAATCTGTTTTTCATGCCGAACGGCATTTGGGCGGAACATGCGTCGTCGACTTCCAAGGTCGAGCAGCGCGAGAAAGTAATTCTTTGCGTGGGTCGTATCGGCACAGCGCAGAAGAACAACGAACTCGCTATCGACGCCTTTTGCAAACTGGAACGGCGTGAAGGCTGGCGGATTGTTTTTGCCGGCCCGGTCGAGCCGGATTTCGAAGCGATGATCGACGGATTGCTGACGAAGCGGCCCGACCTGGCTTGCGCAATAGAATTGACCGGCCCCCTCGACAAAACGCATCTCTATGCTTTGTACGCAAAGGCCAGTGTCTTTTGTCTGACCTCTCGGTGGGAAGGCTTTGCGCTGGTCTTGTCGGAGGCAGCTTATTTCGGCAATTACATCGTAACGACGGACGTCGGTGGCGCCCGCGAGATCACGGACAATGGGCGCTTCGGCACGATCGTCGAAAATGGGACCACTGATGGTTTCGCCCAGGTTTTCCAGGCGATCGTCGACGGGAAGATCGATCTCGAAACGATGAGAGGCGACCAGCAGGCTTATTGCGCAAGCCAGATGACCTGGGAAAGCCTGGTTGCGCTATTGCAGAGCCGCATTCGGTCGCATACGACTCAGAACGGGCGGACTTGACCCGCTGAGGTGACCCCAACTCTACCGGGCGCCTACCCAGGCTGACTCCAGCGCGCCCGCACCCGATGCCGAATCGTAACGGGCACCCGTTGAGGCCGTGTTGCACTGGCCTTCCGGAAGCTCGGAACCACCGTGGAAAACAGCGGCACGAACGACATTCGATTTCTTTCAAAATTATTTCATCTCACTGCGGAAAAAGTCGTTGACCCTGATCTGAAGTCTGCCTAACCTATGCAACTTCCGCCGTCCCAGCTTTCAACTGCCTGTGGGACATCGCCTGACGCGCCGGGGGCTGGGGCGCATGACCCAGCGCCGCACCAGGTCGTTTTACGACGCGGAAAGTTTGACATTGCTAAGGGGTCAAGGATGGTAAGTTTTTTCACGCATGCTGCGTGTTTACTCATCGGCGTGGTTATCGGCGTGTTTGTATGCGCCCTGTGCGTTGCGCGTTCAAGAACGCCTAAAGACGATCGGGAGAATAAATAAAGTGAGTTCAAGTCGAGGTCGGAACGGCGCTCACTGAATGCAAGTGGATCGCCTGTGCCCCTCATACTTGCGGGTGGGTTTTGTTCGAAAAGGTATGAGTTCCCGTGCTACGGACGCGACTAGGCATTTTTGCGGCAAACCGGCTTGCCAAAGCCGTTCCGCAGGTTAATGAGGTTGGCGATGATGACGCCCTCTCTCTGCTGCGAGGCGATCCTCTTCGTTAGCAGGGTCGCGCCAATGCAGCGCTTGATGCGCGAGATTCGTGTCTCAACTCGCGAGCGCAGACCATAGCCGTATTTCTTGTGGAATGCGTAAATACCTTTGTTCTGGATGTATTTGACGCTCTGATCATGCCAGCGTGTGTCCTCGTCGCCGTGCACGCCAGCATGGGCCGGCGGTGGGATGACGGGAGTCACACCCGCGCGTGAGAAGGTCTCTGCGCGTTCGATGCTGTAGCTCGCGCCGTCGGCGATGACAGTGTGCCGCTTTAGCGCTCTACCGTGAAAACGGCACGGGCATGGTTGCGGGTCAATCGGGAATTCCAGCCGACATCGTCGCTGCTTCCGAATTGGAACGGTCACGCAACGACGAGAGCCAATGTCGTGTTGAGGCTGACGTTGGCTGCCAGGAACTCAGTCCGTTCCTCTCCCGGTCTGGGGGAGCGGCACGTATCGCCCCATACCATCCGGCACACCACGGCCATGCACTTGCTACAGGCTGGCGTGGATATCCGCGCCGCGCTGTGGCTCGGACATGAGAGCCCCGTCACGACGCACCATTACGTCGAAGCCGACCTGAATATAAAGGAGCGCGCGCTTGCCAGGCGTCACGAACCAGGAAGCAAAGTCCCCCGCTATCGGGCACCTGACTCGCTGCTCAACTTCCTGAAGGCGCGTGATTATGCAAAGACCGGAATTCGTGCTTGCCGCTTTCCATCAGATATCGGGGCGAGCTCCGGCGTGCTACTTTCCATAATCAACGACTTGGCATAATCGGCCTTCTGCGAAGCTTTCCGTAAGGCCGAGTTCCAGTCTGTGGGGAGCCCGGGACACCATCGTATGGCAGCGATTGACTCCGGGATTCAAAATTTATTCATAAATTTCCATATTTCTAAATTTTACGCAATGCGCGATCAGTGGCATGCACGGCAACGGTTAGCGGCCAGCGAAATCCCCATAACGTTAGGAAAGTAAAGTCTGGTACGCTGCGCGCTTTGCTACCGCTTGTATTCGACTCGATGGAAACACCTTTCAATGATCGCGGCGTGTCGGTCACGCGTAACGCACTCTCGTCGGCCGGACAGGTCTTTCCGCTGCGCGACATCGTCGGCGTGCAGGTCGTCACCGTGCCGAAAAACAAACTGCTGCCGCGCCTTATTTCGCTGATCGGCCTGGTCGGCGCTGTAGTCGGTGGGATATTCCGCTCGCCGGTCGGCATCGTGTGCGGCGTCATGCTGACCGTTGTCGGCTGGCTCACATGGGCGACGCAGGACATCACGCATCGTCTGATCGTGCAGACGGCCACCGGCGAACGTGAGGCGCTCATGAGCACCGATCGCGAGTTCGTCGAACGGGTCAGTGCGGCCGTGAATGAAGCGAAGGCGGCTGCTGCGAAGAGCTGAGCGCTGCACGCAATCTCATCCGAAGTGGCAGGCATGGCCCCGCGCGTGAATTTCAGCGCGGCGGCCGCTTCGTTTGCAATCTGTTCATGACGTAACGGGCCCGCGCGGATCAGAAGGAATCGGTCCCTGCCGCCGCACTCCCGATACGATATGGCCCGCCCGCACCATCATCCCGGCGATCGCCCCCGTCAATCCCAGCCCGTCACCGGCTGCAAACGCGCCGTCGTCGCGCACGTTGACACATCTTTGCAATCTCACTCGAGCGGCCCTGTAGAGTCGCCGCTCCTGTCATCGCGTGTCCCTTCCCCGCGGGCTTTCGCAAGCGCCCGGCTTCTCCGCCACGCTGCGGCCATCCACATGGCGATCGCCGCAGGCACCGTCCGGCACCCGGCTTACCGCCAACGATGCCGCGCCCGGTCAGGGACCCGCCCTTTTGCGAAGCGTGATCCATGTCCCTGCCGTCTCTCGATGCCGCCCGCCGGTATGTTCGTCTTCGTTTGCCAGCCTTCCTGTCGATCAATCGGCGTCGCGCCAGTGCGGCCATGCTGCTCGCCTCTGTCGCGCTGACCGGCTGCGGCACCACCTTTCCGCCGCCCACGCCGCCCGCCGTCAATGCCACGCTGATCAACGGTGGACGTGACGGCCTGCTGATTCCGCTGCACGTCGAGCGCGCCGACGAGGATCACGCGCGCCTCGGCCTGCCGGTCCAGCTCGACGGCACGCCGCGCTATGTCGCATTGGACACCGGCACACAAGGCGTGCGTGTGCTGCGCTCGGCGCTGCCGGGGTCGAGCTATCCAGGCGCCGGTGGCGTCACGTCGCACGCGCTCGCGAACGGCTCCGAGGTGGTGGGGTCGCTGGTCACCGTGCCGTTCAGCGTGGCCGCCACGAAAGCCGCGCCGGTCGTCGTGCAGGCTGTCGATACCGTGCGCTGCCAGTCCGGCGCGCGTGGTTGCGTCGCCATCGACGGCTATACCGGCGAATTCGGCTGGGCGTTTTCCGGTATCGCGGGCGTCGGTGCCGACCTGCCCGGCGAGAATTGCTGCACCCAACCGTTGCGCGCACTGCCGGGCAGCATCGGTCAACGGTACCTCGTGCGCGCGAACGTCGCGAAGCCGTTTCTGCTGCTGAGTCCGTCGGACGCGCTCACGAAGGACTACACGATGGTGCCGATGGCGGCGTCGAAAAATGGCGCGTCGCAATGGCCCACCGGCTGCGTACGGGTCGGCGACAAGATGACCTTCTGCGCGCCGCTGGTGTTCGCGACCGGCACCTCCGGGATGATCCGCATCGAAATGGACAAGGCCCCGACCTGGACCGGCGACGACGAGATCGGCAAGGTTCTCAACCAGGGCAACTATGAGACGGCGATCGGCGTGGGGTCGTGGACGCACCGCTACGAGAAGGCCCAGGTGACGATCGTCAAGGCGAAACCGGATACGAACCGCATCGTGGTGGGCTTGATGGCGATGCAGAACATTGACGTGCTGTTCGATTTTTCGCGCGGTCAGTTGGGATTGTATGCGGCGAAGGCGAGCGAGAGCTTTGCGCCCTGAGCGGCTTCGCCGAGTCAAGCCGGCCGATCAACACGCACGAACGTAAGCAACTGTTAATGAAGCCCTGCAAAAGCGCGCGCAGGTAATTTGCCGTCACATGCGAGACCGAACGAATCGCGCGTGCCATTTCTCCAATGCTAAAGCCTGCAAAGGGAGGAAATCATGATCAGACTATTGATAGCAACGTTATGTGCAGTGGGGCTCGCCGGTTGTGTCGTCGCGCCGCCTTACGCTTACGCCCCGGCTCCGGCCTATGGCTATGCGCCAGGCTACTATGCCGCGCCTAGCATCAGCGTGGGCGTCGGGGGCGGTTATTACGGCGGACACGGCAGGTGGTAAAGCCGAAACGCGAGCCGGATAGATAGGCTCACGCTGCAATCTGCAACGCTTCATCAAAAAGGCCGTGCGCATTGGAATTGCGCACGGCCTTTTCCGTTTCTTCGCTAAAGAATCGTCATTCCATATTCAGCGGATTCACGTGCCAGATGTTTCGCGCATATTCGCCGATCGTACGGTCCGAAGAAAACTGCCCCATGCCGGCGACGTTCTCGATCGCGCTCTCCGTCCACGCGCGCTTGTCGACGAAACGCGCGTCCACTTCGTCCTGCGCTTTCGCGAATGCCGCGAAGTCGGCGAGCACCATGTAGTGATCGCCCCAATCGACCAGCGTGTGGAAGATGTCCGAGAAGCGCAGCGGGTCGTCCGGTGAGAAAAAGCCTGTGCGAATCTGGTCGAGCGCCATGCGCAGTTCCGCGTTTTCCTCGTAGATTTGCCGTGGCCGGTAACCGGTCGCGCGCAACGAATCCACTTCATCAGCGGTATGGCCGAAGATGAAAATGTTCTCGCGGCCTACCGCATCGCAGATCTCGATGTTCGCGCCGTCCATCGTGCCGATCGTCAGCGCACCGTTGAGCGCGAGCTTCATGTTGCCGGTGCCAGATGCCTCCGTGCCGGCCATCGAAATCTGCTCGGACAGATCGGCGGCCGGAATGATCAACTCGGCAACGCTCACGCCGTAGTTCGGCACGAACACCACCTTCAACCGGTCGCCGATCAGCGGATCGTGATTGACCTTCTGGCTGACATCGCCGATCAGTTTGATGATCGTCTTCGCCATCCGGTACGCGGACGCCGCCTTGCCCGCGAACAGCACGACACGCGGCACCCAGTCGCGCTCGGGGTTCTCGCGAATCTGGTTGTATCGCACGATCACATGCAGCAGGTTGAGCAGTTGCCGCTTGTATTCGTGAATGCGCTTGACCTGCAAATCGAACAGCGCTTCCGGATCGAAATGCAGCTTCGTGTGATGCGCGAGCCGATGCACAAGCCGCAATTTGCTCTGCCGCTTGGCCTCGCGGAACGCGTCGATAAAACCGCTATCGGTGCGCAGATTTCGCAGTTGCTCCAGCTCGAACAGATTGCTGCGCCAATGTTTGCCGATCTGCTGATCGATCAGCGACGACAGCGACGGACTCGCCTGTGCAAGCCAGCGACGCGGCGTAATGCCATTGGTCACATTCGTGAAGCGGTCGGGATAGACGCGCGCGAAGTCGGCGAAGATATCGCGTGTCATCAGTTGCGAATGCAGCTTCGACACGCCGTTCACCTTGTGACTCGCGACGATCGCCAGATACGCCATTCGCACGCGCCGCTGCCCGTATTCGTCGACGAGAGAAATGCGGCGGATCATCTCGCCGTCGTGCCCCGACTGCTCGCTCACGTGCTTCAAAAACTGCGCATTGATCTCGAAGATAATCTCGAGATGGCGCGGCAGCAAACGTGCAAGCATCTCGACGTCCCACGTTTCGAGCGCTTCGGGCATCAACGTGTGATTCGTGTACGAGAAAATCTGCGTGACGTGCTTCCACGCCTTGTCCCAAGGCAGATGATGTATGTCCACCAGCAAACGCATCAACTCGGGAATCGCAAGCACGGGGTGCGTATCGTTCAGATGCACCGCGACCTTTTCGCTGAAACGCCCGAATGTACTGTGCGTGCGTTGATATCGGCGAATCAGATCCTGCATCGTCGCCGAGACGAAAAAGTACTCCTGACGCAAACGCAATTCACGGCCGGCCGGTGTCGAGTCGTCCGGATACAGCAGACGCGACACGTTCTCCGACATGTTCTTCGTATCGACCGCATTCCGATAATCGCCGCGATTGAACGCGCCGAGATCGAGCTCTTCGGTCGCGCGCGCGGACCACAAACGCAGCGTGTTGGTCGCGTCGGTCGCGTAGCCTGGAATGACCGTATCGTAAGCGGTCGCGTTCACGTGCTGGGTGTCGATCCACTCGACGTGTTCGCCACGCTGCACCGTGCGGCCGCCGAAGTGCACCATGTACTTGATCTCGGAGCGCGGAAATTCCCACGGATTGCCCGCGCGCAACCAGTAATCCGGCGCCTCGACCTGCTCGCCGTTGACGATCTCCTGACGGAACATCCCATACTCGTAGCGAATCCCGTAGCCGAAACCGGGGATGCCGAGCGTCGCCATCGAATCGAGAAAACAGGCCGCGAGACGGCCGAGGCCGCCGTTGCCGAGCGCGGCGTCGGGCTCGATATCGGTCAGCGTGTCCATATCCACACCGAGACTCGCGAGCGCTTCCTTCATCTGGTCGTGAATGCCGAGCGCGAGCAACGCATTCGTAAAGGTTCTGCCGATCAGGAATTCCATCGACAGGTAATAGACACGTTTGACGTCCTGTTCGTATTGCAGGCGCGTGGTTTTCATCCAGCGCGCAACCAGCCGGTCGCGCACAGCGAGCGCCGCCGCGTGCAGCCAGTCATGCGGATGCGCGGTGACAGCGTCCTTGCCGACGCCGTACATCATGCGATTGGAAATTGAGCGCCGTAGCGCGTCGACGGTACTGTTGAGCTGGTCGAATTCCAGATCGACGGCTGTCATCGAAGCCTCCGGGAAAGAACGACGCGACATACGCGAACCGCACAGGTGACGGACGGGAGGCGCGTGCCGGTCAGGCGGGTTAACAAACAGAGTAGGACATTTTACGGCTGCCGGACACCGGCCAGTGCGAGCGCTTGCTCACGCACATGCCATGCCCGGCGACACGCGCCGCTGCAACGGTTTCGCGCACACGGGCGGTGCAAATCGCGGCGGGGCAGCACTGCGCGCGTGCATCGGCTCGCACAAATCAGGCAAACGATTGCGCATCCGTGAAGGTTTTTGCGAGCCTGGCAACGTCATTATTTTTTCGCTACATGTCGAGGTCATGTCGCGTGCATGAACAAAGGGATCGCTACGAGTCGTGGTCAAATCACCTCCTTCATCTGCTGAACGGTTGTGCTGGAAACGCGTGTGACAAGGTGAGAGCGGATCAGTTTCGTAGATGCCTTTCGCGCTTGACAGTTAGTTGCGTAAATTGAGATTCAAACGGGCACGCATACGAACAGCTTTCTGTGCGAGCGCCGCGCAGCAGACTTGGCGCGTCTCTGTAACAATCGCTACATTCGCCGCGCGCATGGCCTCCTTTGTTGTAAGAGCCTGCGCATTTCATCTCACGCAAACCCTGCCGCTTATCACGACCGCGCCGCGTCTCTCGCAGACACGTCGCGCTATACGGCATGCATAACCCGACGAGTCTCGCGTTGTCCGATAAACCCAGCGCCACGATCGAATCAACACTTCCCGCGGACGGCCCCATGTCCGCCGCCAATCGACGCGCGATGACGGCGATCATGCTCGCCGTCGCCCTCGCGACGCTCGACACGGCAATCGCCAACACCGCCCTGCCCACCATCGCCGCCGATCTGCACGCGGCGCCCGCTGCCTCGGTGTGGATCATCAACGCGTACCAGCTTGCGTTGGTCGCCACGTTGCTGCCGCTCGCCGCGCTGGGCGATATCGTCGGGCATCGGCGGATTTACATCGGCGGCATTGCGCTGTTCACGGTGGCGTCGCTTGCGTGCTCGCTGGCTTCGACGCTGCCGTTGCTCGCCGCCGCCCGCATCCTGCAAGGTCTTGGCGCGAGCGCGATCATGAGCGTGAATACCGCGCTGATCCGCTATCTCTATCCGCCGCACCGGCTCGGACGCGGCCTCGGGGTGAATGCGCTGATCGTCGGCGTGTCGTTCGCGGTCGGGCCGACGGTGGCATCGCTGATCCTGTCGTTCGCGACCTGGCCGTGGCTCTTTGCCGTGAACGTGCCGCTCGGCGTGATCGCGCTGACCTTCGCGTGGCCGGCGCTGCCGCAGACCACGCGCGGCAAGCACGCTTTCGATCCGGTCGCCGCGCTGCTGAACGTGATCACCTTCTCCGCGCTGATTTTTGCGCTCGGCGAAGCGGCACAGCGGGCGTCGACGCAACTGGTGCTGAGCGCGGCGGCGATTGCCGTGGTGTTCGGCTACCTGATGATTCGCCGCGAAAGCGGCCACCCCGCGCCGATGCTGCCGGTCGATCTGTTCAAGCGGCCGGTGTTCGCGTTGTCGGCTTTGACAGCCGTGTGTTCGTTCGCCGCGCAAGGTCTCGCGTTCGTGTCGCTGCCGTTCTATTTCGAGGATGTGCTGCATCGGAGCCAGGTCGAAACCGGCTTCCTGATGACGCCGTGGCCCGTGGTGGTAGCGCTGGCCGCGCCGCTCGCGGGCAATCTGTCGGATCGCTATCCGCCTGGCTTGCTGGGCGCGATCGGACTGGCGGTGTTGTCGGCCGGGATGGCGTCGCTGGCGTTGTTGCCCGCGCACCCGCATGTGCTCGACATCGGAATACGGATGGCCGTTTGCGGCGCGGGCTTCGGCTTTTTCCAGTCACCGAATCTGAAGGCGCTGATGGCCAGCGCGCCGCCGGAACGCAGCGGCGGCGCCAGCGGGATCGTCGCGACCGCGCGGCTGCTCGGGCAGACCACGGGCGCGGCGCTGGTCGCGTTGAGCTTTGGGATCGCGGGCCGCCATGGTCCGACGCTCGCGCTCGGCGCGGGCGCGTTCTTCGCCGGAGCGGCAAGCCTGGCGAGCGGATTGCGGCTGTTCGCGCCGTCGCATCGCGCGGGCGGTCATGTGAAGGCGTCGGCGAAATAGAAAACGGGCGCGCTGCTAACACAGCGCGCCCGTTTTGTTTTTTCTCTTATCTCTGAGAATCGCCAGGTCTAAACCCGGCAATCCACCGCCGATCAATGCGCGGCAAAATAACCCTTCACGGCGGCAATAAACGTATCGATATCGGCACGCGACACGTCTTTATGCGTAACGAATCGCGACGCGTACAGCATCTGCGTGAGAATGCCCCGCTCGTTCAACCACGCTTCGAGCGGCGCGCAATGCTGCTGCGGGAATTGCGCGAACACCATGTTGGTGGCGACGGACTGCACCTTGACCTGATCGATCGATTCCAGACCCGCAGCCAGATGCGCGGCGTTCGCGTGGTCGTCGGCGAGGCGCTCGACGTTGTGATCCAGCGCGTACAGGCAAGCTGCCGCGAGCACCCCGGCCTGGCGCATGCCGCCGCCCAGCACCTTGCGCCAGCGATGAGCGACATCGATCAACGCCTGGCTGCCGACCAGCACCGAGCCGACCGGCGCACCCAATCCCTTCGAGAAGCAGATCGACACGGAGTCGAACGGCTCGCACAACGCCGCAACCGGCTTGCCCGACGCGACCGCCGCGTTGTACACGCGCGCGCCGTCCAGGTGAGCGGACAGCCCGCGTTGACGCGCCAGTTGAACGGCCTCGGCGACATACCCCGCCGGTAGCACCTTTCCGCCGATGGTGTTTTCCAGCGCCAGCAACCGCGTGCGCGCGAAGTGGTTGTCGATCGGTTTGATGGCGGCGGCGATTTTCTCCAGTGGGATCGAACCGTCGGCGGCATTTTCGAGCGGCTGCGGCTGGATGCTGCCGAGCACCGCCGCGCCGCCGCCTTCGTATTTGTACGTGTGCGCGAGCTGGCCGACGATGTATTCGTCGCCGCGCGCGCAATGCGCCATCAACGCCGCGAGATTGCTTTGCGTGCCGCTCGGGAAGAACAGGCCGGCTTCCTTGCCCGCGCGTTCGGCGACCGTGGCTTGCAGACGCAGCACTGTGGAGTCGTCGCCCCAGACGTCGTCGCCGACTTCGGCGGCCGACATGGCGGCAAGCATCGGTTGGGTCGGACGGGTTACGGTGTCGCTGCGCAAATCGATCATTTGAGTCCCTGTGCGTCTGTGGATGGCTGCCTGCTTCAGCCGGCGCACGCGCTACGCGATGTTTCGAATGTTTCGACGCAGTGGTACGGCAGCGGCTGGTGAGCCGCTCATTGTGCTTTTTGACCGCGCATTTGTCATTGGTGCAACGCAGCAGGGCTTATTCCGGAGACGAGCGAGTTCGCCGCATTGCGCAACTTTACCCGCTCGCTGTCTATCATTTCCGTTCGTTTTTCGCGTTGCGCGCCGCGTCGATCAACCCGTCCAGCCACTCCTGATGACCGTTGATCATCGGATTCGGCCGCGCCTTCGCGAGATCCCCGGCAGGCTTACCCTTCTGCGTTTCTTGCGTGAGGATGCGCACGCGCCCACCCGCCAGGTCTTCGATCAGCCACGCGTGATGAACGTCGAGACGCGTCTCGTTTTCGCCCGTCCAGCCGTGCCACGCAACGCGCCCGGGCTGGCCGGCCGCTGGCGCCACATATTCCGTGACCTGCGCTTCGACCGGAAAACCGAACGTGCTGAAGTAAAAGCGCGCGCCGTCTTCGAGAATCGGGCCTTTGCCGTTGTGGAAACGGATATCCGCGGAATTTGCGTAGTAAGTCGGCCACAACGGCGCGTTCGCGAGGAACGGCCACACGTCGGTGGCGCTCAGCCCCGCCACGATCATTTCGTTCGATGCAAAGTTGTCGGTCGTGCCAGGCAGATAGCCTTCCGGCCAGAAGATTTCGTTCATTGCGAGGTACATCCTTGTGTTCGGTGATCGGATAAACCTCATGATCGGTGTCGCGCTGAAATAAATCCAATCGATTATTATTATTTCTGTCATCCACAGAAATGATTACAGAATGATCGACCTGAATCTGCTGAAAGCGCTCGATGCGCTGCTGGACGAGCGCAACGTCACGCGCGCTGCGCAGCGTCTATCGCTGACGCAGCCTGCGGTCAGCGCGATGCTGACGCGTTTGCGCGAAAGTTTCGGCGACCCGCTGTTCGTGCGCACGCAGCGCGGCATCACCCCGACGGCGCGCGCGCTGGAACTCGCGGGCCCGCTCAAGCAGATTCTCGCGGATGTCGAAACGATGCTGCAGCCGCCGTCGTTCGATCCCGCAGTCGCCGAGATGACGTTGACCATCGCCGCCACCGACTACGCGCTGCAAGCCGTGGTGGTGCCGTTTCTCAGCGAACTTCGCCGTCACGCGCCCGGCATCCGCGCGGTCGTGCTGCCGGTTCAGCACGAACGGCTGGCCGGACAGCTTCAGCGCGGCGATATCGACCTCGCGCTGATCACGCCCGATACAACGCCGCCGGACCTGCACGCGCGGCGTCTGTTCGACGAACGGTATGTATGCGTGATGCGTGACGATCACCCGGACGCGGCGGTCGATGCGCTTTCACTCGACCGCTTTTGCGCGCTCGATCACGCGCTGGTGTCGTACCACGGCGGCAGCCTCAGCGGCGTAACCGACGAAGCGCTCGCGAAAATCGGCCGCGCTCGGCGCGTGACCGTCTCGGTCACGGGCTTTCTGGTACTGCCGGAAATTTTGCGTTCGAGCGATCTGATCGCAGTGGTGCCACGACGGCTTGCCCTGCACGCCGACGGTCTGGCGATCTTCGTGCCGCCGGTCGAGATTCCGGGTTTCACCAAGACCGTCGCGTGGCACGAGCGCACGCATCACGCGCCCGGGCACAAATGGGCGCGCGCGCTGCTGGTTCAAACGTGCGCGTGTTGAGCGGACGCGCGCCGCTTTGATGGCAAGGAGCAGGCGCTCAATGCCGCGCTTTTTCGATTGCACTGCTCGCCAGTTCGCGCGCGAGATCCGCGTATAGCTCGGCCCATTTGCCCAGCAAGCTGGGTTCATCGGTCAGGAAGAGCGGATGCTGGACCCACGCGCTGACATCCGTTCCCTTCCAGGCCATCTCGAAGATGCGCATGTCCTCATCCTCGCTGATACCGATATCGACCAGCTCGCGGAACGCCGCCAGGTTCGACAAACCGACGTTATGCGAGTCGATTCCGTAGATGGCGGCGAGTGCGCCGGTCGCACGCGTTCGTGCATCGTCGCGGCTGTCAGCAATCAGGAATACGATGCTTTCGCCGTGAGCCGCGTTGAATACGGCACGATACAACGAGGTCTTGCAGCGCTGGCTAAGTTGCGTGCCCATGGTCGCGGTGGCTCCTGAGAACTCTTCGTCGTTCGATGCAATTGCGCGAGGCGCGCTCTTTTGCTTCCTGGGTAATTCGGAGAGTTTCGCTGATGGCGGCCTGAGTATCCGCGCTTCGAATTCGCGCCGGCGGCGGCGGGAGCGATAGGCGTCGCTGCCCCAGTAGAGATAGACGCCGCACACGGCGAGGCAGGCAAGCGCGAGAATTCCAACGCCCCCGAGTACAGCCAGATCGGCATGCACCATTTCAGGCCCCCTTTAGTCCTCTAGAGTCGCGCTTGCCTTTTTTGCCTTGTCCGCCACCCGTTCCGCAAAATTGGGAAAAGCCAGACTGCCGAACTCAGCTACAAGTTCGGTTTTAAGCTCAGTCAACGGGACGCTCCAATCCCGTTGACGGCCACGCGGTTGAATATGCCGTTAATGCGCTTTCTGGTCAGCCCGGCTTTTGCACGTTAGCGAACGTTTTTGCTCGACCGGAACTGGCGGCTTGCCGTGAATCAGAACCTGACCGCCCCGCTCAACATTGCTTTTCAGCCTCACGCGCGATCCGATGAAAAGCGGCGGCAAAGCGGTCGGTTTTCATCGTCGGCGAGGCCATGTTTTGTGGGGCTAAGGACGATGTTGCGAGTATCGGACGGGAGTCGTGATTGATCAACAGAGCACACCTCTCTATTGACCAATTCGTTCTGCTATAGGACGCTATTCGATTCAACGCCCAATATCGTCAGAAAAAGTACCCGGTCGGCATGGGTTAAATGCCATTTCGCCGGGTCCAGTCGATACGCTCCTGAATTTCCGCAGGGCTTGTCCGGCGGATGTCGCAGCAGTTCATACGTTCGTTCCAGAACGGAATATGGCGGGCCTGCCGCTCCAGCGTCACGGTGACGATTGCCGCGCGGTCGCTCGGCTCCAGACCTTATGCATCCGAGAGAATCTTGAGTTGCGCAGTCTCAAATCCGGCGGGCTCCTCGCGCCGGATTTGCCGACATGCCATGTCGAGGCCAGATAGCCGACGTCCTCCAGAATTGTGCTGGTGCGGCGAAATCGAAGTCGATGAAGGCCGCTGGTCGGCCGTGCTGGAACATCATGTTGTTCGGACCAGGATCATCGTGAAACATCACCTGATGTGCGCCAGCGAGGCCGCTTCCCCGAGTGGCGTCGTGAAACGATCTGAGCAGCATGCAATTTGGCCCGTTGGCGAAGCGTTTGAATTTCGCAGGCACCCATCCGGAGATATAGCCGAGCACGTCGCGACCGAGATAGCGCGGCGCACATGCTTAACCGACGCTCTCAAGATGCAGCAAAAGCCGGTGCTCAAATGGCGACGACGCGTTGATACGGCCTGCGTACCGTGTCGCCCACGCGAACCACCCCAACGGCATGGCGTCTACCGCTTAGCGGGATTTCATCGTGTGAATCGCCGGGTCTGTTTGTCATGGTCTTTATTCATACTCATCCATCGATGTCGCGCATCTTGAATGGATGCATAAAGACGTAACACAGACTCAATGACGACGACTACCGTCAACTGAATTATTCCAGCAGAGTTTTCATTGCGTAGTTCGCAATTTGCGGTGAATTTACTTAAGCGCTCTCTGCGAAATGGTAACAGTTACCACACACAAAAAAGACGACATTACAATAGCCTTCCACCAACTGGATCGGAGGACATGTTCAATGGTTCTATTCCACCGTGGCGCAGCGATTCAGGCGTCGACTATCAGGTATGGCAATACATTCGTAGCTCGCGCGTGCATTCTGAAAGAAGACGGCGACTCCACTTCATTAGGCGATCTTGGTCAGTTTGCGAGCCAAAGCTGTGCGTTTGAGTTCGCGGTGCGTTGCGCAAGGGCATTTGTGGAAGGTCTGCCGATTCCCCGCTCCCCGTTCGGCCGATGGTCGAATCCAGATCAGGCCGCAGCGAGTTAGAACGAGCGTATTCAAGAGGATATCGATACTCTGGTCGATATCGACGAATAGCGCCAATAACCGCTGCTATCGTATTTGCGGATTGCCAATGGAATTCGGATCGGCGTCGGATATTAATTCGCCAATGAATCTTTATTGACACCCAGGCTATTTTCGCCGGCGAAAACCATTGGAAATTGAAATCAACGTGACGCCGTCGGCTTTACCCACGACATGCGCGCGGTAATCAGTCAGCATTGCCCGGACACTGGCGTTGTCAGCGTCACCCGGACAGCCGATTAACGTCGCCGTATGGTCGAGGTAATCGGCTGTTGCGGACGATTCGCCGAGTCGGCGGCATGCATCTCCTTCCTTTGGGTAGCCGTTTCCGATCGGCGCGAGCGATGCGGGCCAGCTGAAAAGATCCGAAGAAGTCGCGGCTGCGCTCACCGGCTTGCTGTGCAGACTCAACACAACGAATGTGAGCGCACCGAACATAACGGCCGCGCGGAATGATCGGGCAGTGCTAACCATCGGGTTTTCCCTCTGCGTCGGTATCCGCGCGTCGCGTCAGGATCGGCCGGTTGAGGCCGACATGCGAAGCGGCAGCGCAGGCTGCGTTCACGCGTGACATTAGCCGGTATGCGTACCCGCGCCGACGCGGTTCCGCTGCCGCGACCTTCGCCGCCGTGCGCGGACTATGCTGACGGCGATCAGCACAACGACCAGCAACGTTATTTCAATCAGTGCGGGGATTTGAATCGGATCGTGGTACATGATGGACCTCCGCCGGACGCTCCGTTCATATTAGGTCACGGGCGCGGTCGCGACGGCAGTTCGTCACTTGCAGGTTTGGAACGGGTTGCCCGAGAGGCGCGAGCAGCCCGTTGATGCTCAAAGTCTCGATGCGCCAATCCGACAACTATCCATTGAAATAATGGCAGCAGGGAATCGGAAAAACCGCATTCCCTGCCTCCTCTGCGCCAAGCGACACAGCGCCAGGCTATCCGCAACAAATACCCCTCAGGACCGGGCAAAAGACCCGCTCACTCACCCGACTTCGGCAACCACGCAAGCGGATCGACCGGCTGTCCATTCTGACGGACTTCGAACTGGATGCCCGCCGTGCCATGGCTGTCCACCCCGACCTGGCCGATGGTCTGCCCCTGCGCAACGGCATCGCCTTCCTTCACCAGCAGCGCGCTGTTCTGCCCGTAGGCGGTAATCAGCGAGTCGTCATGTTTGATGATGATCAGCGGACCATACGCCTCGATACCCGAACCCGCGTAGACCACGCGTCCGGTGGCGGCTGCCTTGACCGGATCGCCAGGGCGACCGCCGATTACCACTCCGTTCGAACGGCCCGGCGCGAAAGTTTTCAGAATCGGACCGCGTAACGGCCACTGCAACACGCCCTGCTGCGGCCCCGTTGATGCAACCGGCGCGGCGGGCGCAGCGGGCGCGCCCGGCGACACGGCAACCGGCGGCGTCACGACGCTGCCGGAGGTCATCGGTGGAGACACGCGCAACACCTGGCCCGGACTGACCGGCGAATTGGCCGTGAGACCGTTCCACGCTGCGATTTCCTGAGGGTTTCGGCCATACGCCGATGCGATGCCGCCAATCGTGTCGCCCGGATTGACGCGGTAGAAACCAGCGGGAACTGGAACCGTGCTGAGTGTGGTCGGGCTGGTCGGCGCGCTGCTATAGAACGGCGTGCTTTCCCACGGCATGCTCGTGCAGCCCCCGAACAACACGGCCAGCGCGGCTGTTGTCAGCAATCGGGTCCCCGTCAATCGCCATTGTCTTGTCATGTGATTTTCCTCGACACTTATTTCAATCGGATTCAATCGATGCCCAAGCATTTGTCGTGCCGCCAGGCTTGACGCTGCCTGAACGCTGACTTGTACGCTTATTCGTACGGTATGGCAGGCGGCGGTAACCCGCCCGCCATTATGCCGCCCTACGCGCCGCCAGCGGTCACGGCTCGCGCGTGCGAGGGCATCGTCAGACGCTGCCCTGCGACTCAACCACCAGAACACGCGCCGCGCCGATCGGATGAGCGACGTGCTCGGTGCCGATAGACGCGTAGAACACGTCGCCGGTTTCCAGAATCGCGGACTGCTCGACCCCATCCTGCCGATAGCGCATCTCGACGCGGCCATCGAGCACCGCAAACACTTCCTCGCCGTCATTGACGTGCCACTTGTACGGCTGATCGGTCCAATGCAGGCGCGTGGTGATGCCGCCCATGTTGGCGATATCGAGCGCGCCCCATGGATGCGTAGCGGTAAAACTCCTGCTGCGGATGATCTTCATGGCGGTGGGCAATTGAAATGACGAAACCGTCGCGCCGGTTTTCGCCGCCTGCGAGAAGCTCGCTGACTTGCGCGACCAGTGTTCCGGCTGGCCCTTATTATAGGTCGCTCGGGCCGCCAGCCCCGCGCTGCAACCCTTTCCACCAAATTCGTCTGAATATTGCAACCTGAGAGGGCTCGCCTATACTCGTTCAACCTGCTCGTTATGCACCCACGACAACATCTGAATCCTGCGAGGAGTTGGGGATGAACAAAGCCACCTTTCTGGCCGTGCAACTCAACGTCGACGATATCGCGGCGTCGCCCGGTCTGGTCGAATTGCTGAACACCCACCTCGTTTTCGCCGCCGACGTCGCCGAAGCCGCCGATGCGCTGGTGCAGCTGGCCAGCATCGCGGGGTTGTCGAGCGGGGTCGAGGCGAGCGTCGAGATTCCCGCCGTGGCGATCGAGCGGCTGCGCGAGGCGCTGGACAATCTGAGCGGCTACGACGAATCGTGGCTGCTCGCGCTGGAACCGAGCCGAGCGCTGTTCGACGAAATCGGCCGACGCCACCGCACCTTGCATTAGCGCGCGAAGAAATCCGCGCCGTAAACGACAAAACGCCATCCGATCAAGCCGGATGGCGTTTTTTATTGCCTGCTGCGTGGCCGGACCAAAGGTCCGGCTAGCTACAAACCTGCCTACAGAAACTTAGTTGCCGAAATAAACCGAGTTACGGTCGGTGCTGCTGACCGAGCGGCCCGATTGCGACGTGCCGACGGCCGGAGCGCCATAGCCGCTGTTCGCAGCCTGAGCGTTACCGTTTTGCGCATCGACGCGGGCTTGCGCAGCCAGCAGATTGCTGGGGTAATCGGTGTGGTCGCCGATCGGGTTGTAGCCGGCCTTTTCGAGCTGGACCAGTTGAGCGCGGACCTCGGCGCGCGTGAGCGGCTGGTTCGTCGATTGTGCGAACGATGCGACCGGAGCAACCAGAGCGGCAGCGACAACAACTGCAGAGATCAGGGTCTTCATGATGTAAACCTCCATAACTTGTTTTGTAGTGCGCTGGGGTTGTTACTCCCGAAGCGCTTAAGAACAAGTCTAGAAGGGTTGACATCTAGGGGAAACACTTAAAACGACGAAACTCTATTTCGATTTTCGAAACAATAGCGAAGCTAAATCGCATCGATTACGTTTGACTAATACTTTCAGCAACAATACAACGCAGATATTTCAAGCGGTGGCGCAACCCGGCGCGCCTTGTTCTGGCTGCGCGCCGGGTTGCGATTCAAACTCGTTTAGCTCCAGTTTGCGTGGAAGCTACCCGGCTTGTCGGTACGTTCGAACGTGTGCGCGCCGAAGAAATCGCGTTGCGCCTGCACCAGATTTGCCGGCAGACGTTCCGAGCGATAAGCGTCGAAATACGCAACCGCCGACGCAAACGCCGGCACCGGCACGCCTGCATTGATCGCGGCCACCACGACTTCACGCAGCGCAGCCTGGTAGTTCTTCGCGATGTCGCGGAAGTACGGATCGAGCAGCAGATTCGCGATCGCCTTGTCCTTCGTGTAGGCGTCCGTGATCTTTTGCAGGAAGCGGGCGCGGATGATACAGCCAGCGCGGAAAATCTTCGCGATCGTGCCGAAATCCAGGTCCCACTTGTACTCTTCCGACGCTGCGCGCAGTTGCGCGAAGCCCTGTGCGTACGAAATCACCTTGCTGAAGTACAGCGCACGGCGCACCGACTCGATGAACGCATCCCGCTCGACGCCCAGCGGCTTGGCCTGCGGCCCTTCGAGCACCTTGCTCGCGGCCACGCGCTGATCCTTCAGCGACGACAGCACGCGTGCGAACACGGCTTCGGTGATCAGCGGCAGCGGCGCGCCGAGGTCGAGCGCGTTCTGGCTGGTCCACTTGCCGGTGCCCTTCTGTGCCGCGCGATCGAGGATCACGTCGACCAGATCCTTGCCGGTTTCGTCGTCTTTCTTGCTGAAAATCTTCGACGTGATTTCGATCAGGTAGCTGTCGAGCTCGCCTTCGTTCCACTCGGTGTAGACCTTGCCGAGTTCTTCGTTCGACAGACCCACTACCTGCTTGAGCACCGCATAGCTTTCGGCGATCAGCTGCATGTCGCCGTACTCGATGCCGTTGTGCACCATCTTCACGAAGTGGCCCGCGCCGTCCGGTCCCATGTATGCGACGCACGGCTCGCCGTCCGGCGCCTTCGCGGCGATTTCGGTAAGGATCGGGGCGACCAGGTCGTACGCTTCGCGCTGGCCGCCGGGCATGATCGACGGGCCTTTCAGCGCGCCTTCCTCGCCGCCCGACACGCCCGTGCCGATGAAATGCAGACCGGCCTTCGCCAGTTCCTGATTGCGGCGGATGGTGTCGGTGAAATGCGTATTGCCGCCGTCGATCAGAATGTCGCCCTTGTCGAGCAGCGGCTTGAGCGAGTTGATGGTGGCGTCGGTGCCTTCGCCTGCCTTGACCATCAGCAGAATGCGGCGCGGCTTTTCCAGCGACTCCACGAATTCTTCCAGCGTGAAAGCCGGCACCAGTTTCCTGTCCGGATATTCGGCGATGAGTTCGTCGGTTTTCTCGCGGCTACGGTTGTACACCGACACCGCGTGGCCGCGGCTCTCGATGTTGAGTGCCAGATTGCGGCCCATCACCGCTAGCCCCACCACGCCGATTGCCTGTTTGCCCATGTTGAATTCTCCAGAGTCCAAAAAAATGTCGAGACGCCACGCCGCAAGCTTCGTTGGCGCAACGTCGAGGGTGAAAGAATAAAAGAAATGCGAGCTTGCCGCTCGCTGACCGGCAACGGGCGGTGCTGCGTACTGCGTTCATTGTGTGTCTACTGCGCGTCTACTCTGTGCTGCGAGACCGGAAGCAGCTGACGAGGCGCGTCGTGCGCGGCGACCCCGCGCGACACCCGTCAGACATGCCGGCCTACCCATGCGGCAAAAAACTCATTAGATACAAGGTGATGCAACTCGCGCATGCACTGCGCGCAACCCGCTTTCACGTTGCAGCTACCGAATCCATGCTTCTCAGACCTGCGTGGCCCCCGGTCGTTTCCTGAACACCAGACTGAAATTATTGGCCGGCATCGCGATCGGTTCATCGCAGACCAACCCAAGCGATGCACCCAACGTCACCACAGTTTCCATATCTCGCACGCCCCAGGCCGGATCGCGGCTGCGCAACTGTTGATCGAATGCTTCGTTGCTCGGCGAAGTATGCGCGCCGCCGCGTTTGTATGGGCCGTAAAGGTACAGTACACCGCCGTCGGCCAGACGGCGGCTCGCGCCCGCGAACAATGCCTGCGTCGCGCTCCACGGTGAGATGTGGATCATGTTGATGCAGACCACGGCATCGAGCGAATCCACGCCCCAGTCCGGCTGATGAACGTCGAGCGCCAGCGGCGCGCGCACGTTCGGCAAGCCGTCGTGCGCGATCCACGCGGCGATCGACGCGCGCGCGTCGGCATCGGCGTCGCTCGGTTGCCAGTCGAGGCCGGGCAGCGCGGCGGCGAAACACATCGCGTGCTGGCCGGTGCCGCTGGCGATTTCGAGCACGCGGCCGGTGGCGGGCAGCGCTTCGCGAAGCACCGCGAGGATCGGCTCGCGGTTACGTTCAGCGGAAGGCGAACGTTGCCGCAGCGCCGGATGGGATTCAGTCATGGTCGGTCTTTATGTCAGTACAGGGCCGTGCGTACGCGTTCCGCGAGTTCGCGGTCGTAGGTCGCGGCATCGAAATGCGCGCCGTTGATGTGCCGGTGAATCTCACCCGCGCTCGGCAGCCGCGACCGCTCGATATGCCGCGCCGGGTCCCACAGCTTCGAGCGAACCAGCGCTTTCGAGCAGTGAAAGTACACAGAATCGACGTCGATCAGCAGCACGGTGCGCGGCAGTTTACCTTCGACGGCGAAACTGTCCAGCCATTCAGGCTCATTCGTAATCCGGCCACGGCCGTTCACCCGCAAACTTTCGCCAATTCCGGGGATGATGAACAGCAGCGCGAGCCGTGGTTCGACGATGATATTGCGCAGACTGTCGAGCCGGTTGTTGCCGGGGCGATCCGGCAACGCGAGCGTCCGTCTGTCGACCACGCGGACGAAACCCGGCGCATCGCCACGCGGCGAACAGTCGAGACCGTCCGGGCCTGCGGTGGCGAGCACCGCAAACGGCGCAACGTCGATGAACGCGCGATAGTCGTCGTTGACGTAGTCGATCTCTTTCGCCAGCGCGCGTTCGTGCGGCTGATCGTAGAGGGCTTCGAGCTGTTCGATCGTCGTCAACATCGGCGCTCCTTCGGCTGTTGTCTGAATACGGAAACATGGCATTGCGCTCAGGCGCACTCGCAGCGCTATACCGCTGCGGCTCGAACGAGGCGGATATGTCGGCTACGGTTGATGCACACCATCGCCCGCGGGCCGGTCAATCCAGCGCCAGGCGGCCAGCCAGCGCGGTCAGCGTGTCCGCGCACGGCGCCGTGATCTTCAGCGACAGCAGCGGATCGGCGCGCGTACGTCCCAGATTGATCGCGACGACCGGCTTGCCCTGCTTCTGCGCCCACACGCAAAAACGGTAGCCGGAATAGACCATCAGCGACGAGCCGACCACCAGCATCGCATCCGCCGATTCGAGCGCGTGCGACGCCGCGTCGACCCGTTCCTTCGGCACGCTTTCGCCGAAAAACACCACCGACGGCTTCAGCAGGCCGTTGCAATTCGGGCAGCGGGGAATGCGGAATCCGCCGAGGTCGTGCCATTCGAGATGGGCGTCGCCGTCGGCGGCGGTTTCGGCGGTGACGTTCAGCAGCGCGGGATTGTCCGCTTCCAGCGTCTGCTGGATCGACGCGCGCGCATGCTGCATCCCACAGTCCAGGCACGTGACGCCGTTGATGCCGCCATGCAGTTCGATCACCTCGCGGCTGCCCGCGCGTTGATGCAGACCGTCGACGTTTTGCGTCACCAGCGTCGGCACATGACCGGCGGTTTCGAGCCGGGCCAACGCGGTATGCGCGGCATTGGGCTGCGCCTGCGCGACGACCGGCCAGCCGACCATGCTGCGCGCCCAGTAGCGCTGACGCATCGTCTGCGTGCCGAGAAACTCCTGCAACGTGATAGGCGGCGAGCGCTTCCATGCGCCGTTGTCGTCGCGATAACCGGGGATGCCGGAGTCGGTGCTGATGCCCGCGCCGGTCAGCACGAACAGGCGCGGATAGCGCTGCACGAAGCTGTGCAGATCGTCGAGCGTGTGCGATTCGATCAGCGGTTCGCTAAGCGGCGCAACGGGCGCGGGGGCAAGGTCGGTCATAACGGGCACGGTGGATGGCGGCAGCCTGAACGGAAGCGCGTCAGCGACGCGCACGCGGAGAACGCGCGGGCGGCAGGCTCTCGCACACTCATAGCTCCTGCCGCTTTTTCCATTCGGCGAGAGCGGCCCGATAGCGTTCGAGCGCATCGTCGTAGAGATCGAAAATACACGGACTGCAGCCGCTATGACAACAGTCTTCAAGCTCGGGCGGCACGGGCGGCTGCGGTTGCGGGTCGTCGACAGATATGGCTTGGGGCACGGCGAAAACGCGTTCCGTAAAGGCGGGAAGCGCCCAGTATAAGTTGATCCCGGGCGGGGCGCTCTGGGTCCGTTCGAGCGCTTCGGCCGCTCACCGAGCCGCACCGCACCACCGCCTCAGCTTCGCGCTGGTCAGCCCCGCCCGACAAACGGCATCTTGGTCGCCATGATCGTCATGAACTGCACGTTCGCCGACAACGGCAACTCCGCCATATGCAACACGGCGTCGGCGACGTGCTGTACGTCCATCAGCGGCTCGATCGCGATTTCGCCGTTGGCTTGCGGCACGCCGCGCGCCATCCGCGCGGCCATTTCCGTTTCCGCATTGCCGATGTCGATCTGCCCGCACACGATGTCGTACTTGCGGCCGTCGAGCGATACCGATTTGGTGAGGCCGGTAATCGCGTGTTTGGTCGCCGTATAGGCGATGCTGTTCGGGCGCGGTGCGTGCGCCGAAATCGAGCCGTTGTTAATGATCCGGCCGCCTCGCGGACTCTGCGTTTTCATCAGGCCGAACGCCTCGCGCGTGCACAGGAACACGCCGGTGAGATTGGTGTCGACCACCGAGCGCCATTCGTCGATGGAGAGTTCGTCGATATCGACCGGTGAATTGCCCCGGCCCGCGTTGTTGAACAGCACGTCGAGCCGGCCGCGTCGTTCGCGGATCGTGTTGAACAGCGCCGCGACGCTGTCGGCGTCGGTCACGTCGCACGCGACGGCCAGCGCGTCGCCACCAAGGTGCTGCGCCTCGTCGACCACCGCGTCGAGCGGCGCCTGGCGACGCCCGGCCAGCACGACGCTGTAACCGTGTTCCAGCATCTTCAGCGCGCACGCGCGGCCAATCCCGCTGCCCGCACCCGTTACCAGTGCCACCTTCTTGATTCCTGTTGCCGTCACAACGTATCTCCG
Source organism: Paraburkholderia fungorum (assembly GCF_900099835.1). Taxonomy (NCBI): domain Bacteria; kingdom Pseudomonadati; phylum Pseudomonadota; class Betaproteobacteria; order Burkholderiales; family Burkholderiaceae; genus Paraburkholderia; species Paraburkholderia fungorum. Next base: position 644,133 of record NZ_FNKP01000002.1, on the reverse strand, counting down.
TGGTTTTGCGTAAATGGCTGCGCGCGATCCTGACGAGCCTTCCGAATCTTTCGGGTCGCGGTTCGCACCTCACCGTTGACCCAGCACATTACAACAGCGGGTCGTCCATCACAAATGTCGCGGATGGCCGTTGCTGGCTACGCATCTTTCAATGCGCTTTCGTTTCATCCGGCTTCATGAGCCGGGACGCATGCACGATGTTTTCGCCCGCGGCTAGACGCGGAAATCCGCCGCCATGTCCTCGTCCGTACGCGCTGACAACTCACCGCTGCGACACGCTTTGAGGAACACGTCATAGTCGCGCTCGACCTGATCCGCGTAGGCCGCCGCATAGCCCGTCAGCGACTCGGCAAACTGGTCGCCCCGGCCGATATACGCGCTGACTTCGATCGCCTGGCCGCTCGCCTTCGCATGCGCGCGCGCCATGATCCAGCCGCACAGTCGCGCATAACCGTCGAGCAGATCGTTGTCGAACAGCTCGATATTCGCCGACAGTTTCATGTCGCGCAGTTGCCGGAAATAGAACTGCCGCCCAAGCGGCCCCGTGGCCCAGCCGAGAAAAATATCGCTAGCCGCCTGCAACATGCGCTGCCCCTGCACGACGCGCTCACCCTCGTGTTTGACGCCCGTCGATGGAAAAAACTGCCCGATCACCGAAGGCCGCGCTTCCTTCATTTGCAGAAACAGCGGCTTGTTCATGTGATCGACCAGCAGCACCACCATGCAACGCGTGCCCACGCTACCCACGCCCACCACCTTGAACACCATATCCTGCACGGTGAAATGATCGAGCAGTTCGCGGCGGTCATGCGACATCGTCTTCAGATACTCGCCCCACATGCGTTCGAGCATCTTGCGCGAGTTGCCGACCTTGAACGGCTCGGCTTCTTCCTGCGTGAATAGCGTGTTTGTGCCAAGCACATGAAACAGCGCGGGCGGCGCATCGCGGATCGTCCAGTGATCGCCGTCATGCACGGCCATTTTTTCGAGCAGGTTTTCGTGGGTCCGGCTCGCGGCTTTTTCCATGCCGCGCCGCACGGTGCGCCGGCGTTCGGGTGTCAGCGCCGTTTCGGCCATCCGGTCGAACGTGATGCGGTCGTACCAGAGTTCGAGCGCTCCGCATTGCGCGTACTGCGCCATCCGGTCGCGATATTCGCCGACTGCCGTCATCACCAGACTGTCAGCGGTGCCCCGGCTCAGGCGCATATGGCGCGCGGCCACCACGAGACTCGCGGTGAGTCGCTTCAGATCCCATTCGAATGGCCCGATCGACACTTCGTCGAAGTCATTCAGATCGAATATGAGTTGCCGTTCGGGTGTGGCGAAACCACCGAAGTTCATCAGATGGCCGTCGCCGCAAATGGGCATGGTCAGGCCGGTGTGGTGAATCTTGCTGAGATCGTGAGCCTGCAGGATCGCGGTGCCGCGAAAAAACGTGAAAGGCGAAGCGGCCATGCGTCCGTAGCGCAACGGCACCAGATTCTCGATGCGGCCTTCGCTGCTTTGCCTGAGAAGCTCGATCGGATTGCGGTCCAGTTCGCCGACCGCGCGATGACTGGACCGTTTCGAATGTTCGCGTGCTGCGCGGCCACGCGCTTCGCGTTCGGCGATGGTGCTGGCTTTCATGCTCTCTCCGTTTCAGGCAAGTCTTGACTGGCGATTCCAGCGACTGCTTCTACTGGCGCGACAAAAGCGAAAACATCTGAACAGTACCTGCGAAACGCGATCATAACGGCTCGGCAGACGATCGGTAAAAATGTTGCGGCCCTGACTGCTATCCGGCCGCCGCCTCTCGCCCACCGATCAATCGGATTGCTAAACGGACAAAATTACCGGATCACGACCGGTCAAAACTAACTATTCGGTGAATTTTTCTTTTTTCCCGTCGCCCTGCACTTCAGCCGCGGCGATTCCAGCCGTTACCCATGTATAGAAAACTTTAAGACGCATGAAAAAGGCCCCGGAATAGGGCCTGTTCTGATTGAACCCGCGTCGCGCAAGGTCAGGGAGAGTGTATGTTTGTCGCAATCGGCTGGGTCGTGGTTATCGCTTCTGTCATCGGCAGTTTTGTCGGCGTGGGTGGGCATCTGCCGGCACTCATTCAGCCGTTTGAATTGCTGTGTATTTTCGGCGCGGCAATTGGGGCGTTCGTCGTGAGCAATCCGACTTCCACGCTGAAGAAAACCCTCAAGGCAATTCCTTCCTGTTTCAAGGGCGGCGGCTACACGAAAGAAAAGTATCTCGAACTGATCGCGCTGCTTTATGAACTGCTTCAGAAGGCGCGCAAGGAAGGGATGATGTCGCTCGAAGCGGATGTGGGCGCGCCCGAAGAAAGCGTGATTTTCCAGAAGTACTCGCACGTGCTGCACGATCATCATCTGCTCGATTTCATCGTCGACTATTTGCGGATGATGTCCGGCGGCAACGTGAACGTGCTCGAAGTGCAGGATCTGATGGACGAGGAACTGGCAACGCATCACGCGGAGTCGTCGGTCGCGGCCAACGCGATTCAGAAAATGGCCGACGGCCTGCCCGCTTTCGGCATTGTCGCTGCCGTGATGGGCGTGGTTCATACAATGGGTTCGGTCGGCGCTCCGCCCGCCGTGCTCGGCGAAATGATCGCCGGGGCGCTGGTCGGCACCTTCCTCGGCATTCTGCTTGCGTATGGTTTTATCGGCCCCGTCGCGGATCTTCTGACTGCCAAGGGCCGCGCTGAAGCCAAGCCGTTTCAGTGCGTGAAGGCAGTATTGCTCGCGTCGCTGTCGGGTTACGCGCCGCCGATCGCCGTCGAATTCGGCCGCAAGGTGCTGTTCACCGCTGACCGACCGAGCTTCCAGGAACTCGACGACGCCGTGCGCGCCACCAAGATGCCGAAGTCGGCCTGATCACGGATACGGGAGCAGCACGATGAGCGAAAGAAGATCGCGCGGGTCGGATCAAGCCGACACCGCGCCCGCGCCGGTGATCGTGCGCCGCTCGAAAAAGGGCGGCGACCATGGCGCACATCACGGCGGCGCATGGAAAATCGCGTACGCCGACTTCGTCACCGCAATGATGGCGTTCTTCCTGCTGATGTGGTTGCTCGGCTCCACGTCGAAGTACGAGAAGCAGGGCATCGAAGACTACTTCAACACGCCTTTGTCGAGCCTGCTCGGCGGCAATGAGGGCACGGCCGCCGCGCGGCCTAGCGTGGTACAGGGCGGCGGGCGCGACATCTCCGACTCGCGGCCCGGGGTCGGCAAGAAGAGTCAGACCGAGCCGACGCCGCCCGCTCGTGCCCCTGACGCTGCCGCGCCAACCGTGTCCCCGGCGGACACCGCCCGCCTGGAGCAATTGAAGGCGAAGCTCTCAACGCTGATCGAACAGACTCCCGCACTGAAGGCGTTCAAGGATCAGATCCGCATTTCGATCACCAATGAAGGCTTGCGTATCGAGATCGTCGACTCGCAGAACCGCCCGATGTTCGCTTCGGGCAGCTCGAAACTGCAACCGTACGCGGTGACGATCCTCACGCAGATCGGCGCGGCGCTGAATGATGTCGACAATCGCATTTCGATTGCCGGTCATACCGACGCGGTGCCGTACACCGCCGGCCCTGACGGCTATTCGAACTGGGAGTTGTCGTCGGAACGCGCAAACGCTGCGCGCCGCGCACTGGTGGAAGGCGGCATGCACGATGAAAAACTACTTCAGGTACGCGGACTGGCGGACGTTTTACCACTCGACAAGAACGTGGTCGATCAGCCGGTGAATCGGCGGATCAGCATTCTGATTCTGAATAAGGCTGCAGAACAGGCGTTTTTCCACGACGGCGGACGGACCACGATCGACGAAGCGTCGCCCGCGAGTGCGGCGATTCCCGCCGTAGTCGAACATTTGCAGCCGGTGACCGGTTCGCACGGCACGCCGTAACGCGACTTCGCATGCCTGCATGACAGCAGGCAACGTAGCGGGCGATTTTTTAACACGCACTGCAAAACGCGGGACGTGTGGTTAGAATCGTTCGCATGCACCCTACCCCGCCCCAACAACGGGAGCCTGAGCTTCCGTTGCATACGCCCAGTGTGTCGTCGGTGACGTTGGCGTCCGTCATCGCCGTCATTGCATGGGTCGCGCTCGTTGCACAAGCCAATCTCACGATCGACCGCACCCTCGCGCGCGGGCTGACCGTGTTCGACGGACTGGCGCGCATGAGCAGTTACCTCACCAATCTGACCGTGCTCGCCTGCGCCGTGTGCTTCGCCTGCGTGGCCTGGCGTGGACACAAGTCTCCTGTCGTGCGGTTCTTCCGGCAACCGACCGTCGTCACCGCAGTTGTCGTGTATATGGTTTTTGTCGGCATCGCGTATAACCTGCTGCTGCGCGGTTACTGGTCGCCCACGCCGCTCAGGCGCATACTCAACGAATCGCTGCACAGCGTTCTGCCGATGCTTTCCGCGCTCTACTGGGTGCTATTCGTGCCGCGTTTTCATTTGCGGTGGCGGCATTGTCTGCTGTGGCTTGTTTATCCGGTTGCGTATCTCGTCGTGACTTTCTGGCGAGGAAGTCTGTCGGATTTTTATCCGTACCCTTTCATCAATGTGGACACGCTTGGCGTCGAGCATGTTCTCGTCAATTCCGCGCTGCTATTCGGCGGGTTTTTAATGCTGATGGCCGTGTTCATCGCAATCAACTTCCGGCGCAGACGCTAGCGTCGACGACGCGGGCGCAAAAATTAGCGCCCGCCTTAAAAGCCTGCTTCATATTCCGTCACTCTTTTTCGCGGGCGCGCTTCTTGCGCGCTGTCTGGTGGACGTAAGCCGCCGTTGTCACGCGGGGCTTGCGCAACCCCTTGAGGCGAGCACGTTGCAATTGCGGAGCGCTCGCACGTAAATATGACATTGGGAGCAAATTCGATGGACATCAATTCAGCGGAAGGCGCAGTGAATGAAGTGGCAGGCAAGGTTCAGGGCGCAGTAGGCGACGTGCTGGGCGACACCGGCACACAACTGGCCGGCAAGGCGCGCGAACTCAGCGGTAAAGCGCAACAGCTATGCGCAAGCACGACCAGTCTCGTACGTGAGACCACAGCGGAAAGTCCCTTTACCGCGATTGCGGTGGTCGCGCTTGCAGGGTTTGTCGCCGGGGCGCTGTGGTCACGTGGCGCGGGCGATCGCGATTATCGTCGCTGATTTTTTTGAAGCCCTGAATGGCGGGCGAATTGCTATTTGCTAGCGGTCGCCCGAGCTGATTTCCCAACGGGTACGCTTTTTTTGCGTACCCGCTTTTGTGCTGGCATCTTTTGAACTGCTTTTGCAGCAGGTTCTTGGCCAGTTTCCTTTTTCGTCTTCGTGCTCTTCTGCGGGGCCCTTTTCGGCTTCATATCCAGCTCGATCCACGTTGGCGCGTGATCGCTTGCATGCGGTTCGCCACGTACCCACCGGTCGACGCCCGCATCGCTCAAACGCGGCGCAAGGTCGGCGCTCAGCAAAAGATGATCGATGCGCAAGCCCGAGTTCGTATCCCAGTGGCGGCGGAAATAATCCCAGAAGGTATAGACACGTTCGTCGCCGAAATGCGTGCGCAGCGCGTCGGTCCAACCTTGCGCGAGCAGCTTGCGATAACGCTCGCGGCTTTCGGGTTGTAGCAGCGCATCCTTCAACCATGAGCGCGGGTTATAGATGTCTTCGTCAGTGGGCACAACGTTGAAATCGCCCGCCAGCACCACAGGGTGTCCGCTTCTGAAAAGCTTCGCCGCATGCGCGATGAAATGATCGAACCACGCGAGTTTGTAATCGAACTTGGGACCGGGTTGCGGATTGCCATTCGGAAGATAGAGACACGCAATCAGCACGCCGCCAACCGCGGCTTCGAGATAACGGCTATGCGTGTCTTCTTCGAAGCCGGGCAAGCCGCGGCGGCTTTCTACCGGCGCGTCTCCCTTCGACAGAATCGCCACGCCGTTCCATGCGCTTTGCCCTTGCCAGACAGCGCCGTAGCCCGCAGCGCGCAATTGATCGGCGGGAAAGGCGCTGTCCACGGCTTTGAGTTCCTGCAGGCACACAATGTCCGGTGCCTCGCGCTCGAGCCATTGCAGCAGCGCAGGCAACCGCGAACGGATACCGTTGATATTGAAAGTCGCGATCCGCAGTTTCGCCACGATCTGTCCTCGTTGAGAGCGGCTTGCTTCGCTGCTTATTTCGCCGCTATCGCCATGTCGCACCACTCCATCGCCCAGGATCGCGCGCATGAAATGGCATCGGCTTCGTTCGGGAAGGAATCGATATCACCCGAATCATGCGACTGGAAGCGCTCGTTCTTTTGCGGCACCCGGGTGATTTTCGCTCTCGCGTAATAGACGCCTTCGTCCGCGTGACGGGCGCGGCAATCGATATGAAAATGCCTGTAGTCGAACTGCATGAACGCTCCTTTTAACGGGCTTCATCCGGATAGCAACAGCATTGTCCGTACCTGAAAAATATGAGGTGATAAAGCCGTACGCACGCTAGTCAACCCCGCTTTCCCCCTCATTTGCAAAATACGGTGTTTCTAAAAACGTTGTTTCTGCAACGGCACTGAATTTGCTACTTATGTCACAGTGGAAGTCCCGAAATCTAACCGAAGTCATTTGAACGCGACGCTTCGGATATCGACGCATCGCCAGCCTGCATTGACCTTTCAGTGGAGTCAACAGAACGTCATGTCCAAGCATAACGAATGTCAGGATTCCGGCGACACAGCCGACACGCCTCAACAACCCGCGCAACCATCACAACTCTCACGCCGCCGCTTTCTTCAGTCCGCTGCCGCTGCGGCAACCGTTGGCGCGGCTCCGCATCTGCGAGCGCAAACGCAAGCGCCGACCCAGGCACCGCCCGCGCAAACTAATCCCGTAGTACCGCCGCGCCCTGTCACGCTGACTATCAACGGTCGCGCTCATACGCTGCAACTCGAACCGCGCGTCACGCTGCTCGACGCACTGCGGGAATATGCGGGGTTAATGGGCACGAAAAAAGGCTGCGACCGCGGACAATGCGGCGCATGCACGGTGCTCGCCGATGGCCGCCGCATCAACTCGTGTCTGACGCTCGCGGTGATGCACGAAGGCGAGAACCTCACCACAGTCGAAGGGCTCGCCGCGAATAACACGCTGAGCCCGATGCAACGCGCGTTTATCGAACACGATGCGTTCCAGTGCGGCTACTGTACGCCCGGGCAGTTGTGTTCCGCGACCGCCCTTCTGAACGAATTTCGCAACGGCACGGCAAGCACGGTAACCGCCGACGTACGCCATCGCCCGCCCCAACTTTCCGACGAAGAAATCCGCGAGCGGATGAGCGGCAACATCTGCCGCTGCGGCGCCTATGCGAACATCGTCGCCGCCGTGCGCGCGGTGCACGACGGCAGCAGCGAGAGCAGCGGCGCGGCCGTCACATTCGACCATCACCGTAACGCCTGACGGAGCGACCAGCATGGATGCGATCTCTTACGAACGCGCCGGCGATATCGCCAGCGCAGTGCGGGCGGCGCAGCAGCCGGGCGCGGTGTTTATCGGCGGCGGCACGAACCTGCTCGATCTGATGAAAGGCGGCGTCGAGCGACCCATGCGGCTCATCGACATCACGCATATCAGCGGACTCGATACGGTCTCCACGCTGCCCGACGGCGGCATCCGCATCGGCGCGCTGGTGCGTAACAGCGACGCTGCGAATCATGCATTGGTACGCGAGCAATATCCGCTGTTGTCGCAGGCGTTGCTCGCGGGCGCATCGTCGCAATTGCGCAATATGGCGACCGTGGGCGGCAATCTGCTGCAACGTACGCGCTGCGGCTACTTTTACGACACCGCTTTCACGCAGTGCAACAAGCGCGTGCCCGGCAGCGGTTGCGCGGCCCTCGGCGGCCACAATCGCACGCATGCGATTCTCGGCGCGAGTCCGCAATGCATCGCGGTGAATCCGTCGGATATGAGCGTGGCGCTAGCCGCGCTCGACGCGCTCGTCCGCGTGAACGGACCCACTGGCGAGCGGACTATTGCATTCGCCGACTTTCACCGCCTGCCCGCCGACCGGCCCGATGTCGACACCACGTTGCGGCCCGGCGAACTGATCACTGCCGTCGATCTTCCGCCGCCGCTGTTCAGCGCGAACTCGCACTATCTGAAAGTGCGTGACCGCGCCAGTTACGCATTCGCACTGGTGTCGGTCGCGGCTGCGTTGCAGATGGACGGCGATCGCGTACGCACCGCGCGCATCGCGTTGGGCGGCGTCGCGCACAAACCGTGGCGCGCGAGCGCGGCGGAACAGATGCTCAACGGTCAGCCGCTCACGCAAACCACGCTGAAAAACGCCGCCGCCGCCGCGCTGAGCAACGCGCAACCGCAGCACGACAACCGCTTCAAGGTGCAGCTCGCGCAGCGCGCGATCGTACGCGCGGTCAATCAGGCCGCCGGCCGCACGGGAGGTGTCGCATGAATCTCATCGGTCAACCAGTCGACCGTATCGACGGTCTGCTCAAAGTGATCGGCGAAGCGCGTTACGCCGCCGAATTTCCCGAAGCGCGGCTCGCGCATGGGGTGCTCGTCACGAGCACGATTGCCAGCGGCACGATTGCGTCGATCGACGCGAGCCGCGCACAGGCCGTCCCCGGCGTGCTGCTCGTGATGACCTACCAGAACGCGCCGCGACTGCCGAACGGCGGCAAGCCGCCGCTCGCGCCGCCCGCCGGTCGCCGTCTGTCGCTGTTGCAGGACAACCAGGTGCACTACAGCAACGAGCCGGTCGCGGTGGTCGTCGCCGACACGCTCGAACATGCAACCGACGCCGCGCGCCAGCTGCAGATCGTCTATCAGCAGAGTGCCGCAACGGTCGATTTCGCGCTGGCAAAGCCGAACGCGCACGCGCCCGTCAAACCGCAAGGACGTCAGACCGACACGCAGCGCGGCAGCTTCGAAGACGGCATGCAAAGCGGCCCGGTGCACGTCGATGCCACCTACACGACGCCGATCGAACATCACAACCCGATGGAGCCGCACGCGACGATGGCGATCTGGGACGGCCCGCAACTCACGCTCTACGATTCGACCCAGGGCGTCAGCAGCGCGGCGCTGGCGGTCGCGAAAACGCTCGGCGTTTCGCCCGGCGACGTGCGCGTGATTTCGCCGTTCGTCGGCGGCGGATTTGGTTGCAAAGGCTCGTCGTGGTCGCACGTGTCGTTGTGCGCGATGGCGTCGAAACAAACCGGACGACCGGTGCGGCTCGTGCTCGAACGGCCGCAGATGTTCGGCCCGGTCGGCGCGCGGCCGCGCACCGAGCAGCATTTCGCGCTCGCCGCGCGGCACGACGGCACGCTGACCGCGATGCGTCACGACAGCGTTTCCAATACATCGGTCATCGAGGACTGGACGGAGACCTGCTGCATGGTCACGCGCATGCTGTATGCCGTGCCCAATCAGGTGACCACGCATCGCATCGTGCCGCTCAATCTCGGCACGCCGACCTTCATGCGCGCCCCCGGCGAAACCACCGGCTCGTTCGCGCTGGAATCGGCGATGGACGAACTCGCCGTCGCGCTGAACATGGACCCGCTCGCGCTGCGCATCAAAAATTATGCGGATGCCGATCCGCAGGAAAACAAGCCGTTTTCGGGCAAATCGCTGCATGAGTGCTATCAGATCGGCGCGCAGAAATTCGGCTGGTCGCGGCGCACCAGCACGCCGCGTTCGATGCGCGAAGGCAACACGCTGATCGGGCTCGGCATGGCGACCGCGACCTATCCGGCCAATCGCAGCGAAGCCGCGGCGGTCGCGCGGATCTTGCCGGACGGCACCGCGATGGTGGCCTCGGGCACGCAGGACATCGGCACCGGCACGTACACGGTGATGACCCAGGTCGCCGCCGATGCGCTCGGCTTCGCGCCCGAAAACATCCACTTCGCGCTCGGCGATTCCACCTTGCCGCGCGCGCCGGTGTCGGGCGGATCGCAATCGGCGGCGAGCGTCTCGCCGGCCGTGCGCGACGCGGCGAGCCAGGCGCGCAGCCAGTTGATCGCACTGGCGCTCGCGGATCAGGCGTCGCCCGTATACGGCATTGCGCTCGACGACATCACCGTGGAAAACGGCTGGGTCACGAGCCGCTCGCAACCCGCGAAGCGCGATCCGGCAGCGGCGATCATTGCGCGCTCGGGCGGCAAGCCGATCGAGGCGAACTCCACGGTCAAGCCCGGCGACGAAAAGCAGAAGTACTCGTTTCACTCGTTCGGCGCGGTGTTCGTCGAGGTGCATGTCGACGCCGATCTCGGGACGATACGCGTGCCGCGCGTAGTGGGCGTGTATGACGTGGGGCGCGTGCTCAATCTGAAAACGGCGCGCAGTCAGTTGATGGGCGGGATCGTGTGGGGCATCGGCGCGGCGCTGCAGGAAGAGACCACGGTGGATACGCGGTATGGGCGCTTCACCAACGCGAATCTCGCGGAATATCACGTGCCGGTGAATGCCGATATCGGCTCGCTGGACATCACGTTTATCGACCGGCCCGATCCGTATATCAACTCGCTTGGCGTACGGGGAATCGGCGAGATCGGGATTACCGGGGTGTCGGCGGCGATCGCGAATGCGGTGTATCACGCGACCGGCGTGAGGGTGCGGGATCTGCCGGTTACGCTCGACAAGGTGATGCGGGTGTAGTGGTCTCGATACGCCCGACACACATTCACGCGCTCCGCGCCCTGTCGTTCGTTTCACAGTGAAAAGGATTTTCGCCGACGCGACGTAACGCATTGCGCGGCGAAATCCTTTTGCCTGAAAACGCACTCAAAGCAGCCGCGATAAGACTTTATTCGCGCTTGCCTGTGACCGCGTTGCATCGCACAATCGACGTCACTCTCTCTACCGGTGCCCGCCCATGGCCTACGCTTCGCTCGCCACTGGCGTGTTGCTCGCCGCCGGCTTCGGATCGCGCTTCGATCCGGAAGGTCTGCATAACAAGCTGCTTGCACGTATGCCCGATGGCACGCCGGTCGCGCATGAATCCGCGCACCGTTTGCTGCGGGTCGTGACGCGCGTGCTAGCTGTGGTGCGGCCCGGTTCCGACGCCCTCGCGCGGCTGTTGAACGACGCCGGTTGCGACGTGGTGTTTGCGCACGACGCCGGACGCGGCATGGGCGCGAGCCTCGCGGCCGGGATCGAGGCCAGCGACGACGCCGACGGCTGGATCGTCGCACTGGCGGACATGCCGCGCATCGCCACCACCACCATTGAAACCGTGGCCCGCGCGCTCGACGACGGCGCGTCGCTCGCCGCGCCGTTCTATCTGGGACAGCGGGGTCATCCGGTCGGCTTCGGCATCGAGCACCGCGATGCCCTCCTCACGCTAGACGGAGACACCGGCGCGAAATCCTTACTGATGTCGCAATTCGTGACGAGGCTGGACGTCGACGACCCGGGCATTCTGCGCGACGTGGATACACCCGAGGATCTGCGCAACGTTTAGCTGCGGGTTGATTCCGATGCGGCTTTAGGCGCATACTGTATATCCATACAGTATTTTGTCCGCTTTGCCTTGCGTGGTGGTGTTCTCACCGCGCGTGCCATCGCGTGTTCGCATGAAACGCATTTCGATCGAACCGTCCTTTGCCGCATGGCGCCACGCGGCGCGCGAACTGCTGCGTCAAGGAGTCGAACCGGCGTCGGTCGAGTGGCTCGAAGGTACAGAAAATTCAGCGTTTTCAGACAGCCGGCAGCCGGCGGCTGCGGCCCCAAACCCTCCGGCAATACCGCGTGATCTGCTCAACCGGCTAAAGGACGCTGCCTGTTTCCCGGCGCCGGATCGATGGCACTTGCTCTATCGCGTCCTCTGGCGCTGGGCACATGGCGAACGGCACGTCATCAGCCCGGAAGATCCCGACGGCGCGCTGCTGGCGCAACGCGTCCAGGCTGTCGAACCGGAAACCGACAAGCTGCGAAGTCTCACGCGGTTTCGCAGGCGCGACCCTTCAATGGGACCGCCGGAGTTCGTCGGCTGGCAGGAGCCGCAGCACGATCTGCTGGAGCGGGCCGCAGATATATTCGCCGGACCCATGGGCGAATCCACGTGGATGCTGGCCACGCCACGCGGCGCAGTGTTCTGGAACGGCATGCTGCTGCGTATCGGCCAATCGTTGGTAGAAATAGAAGAACCCGCCGCAACCGCGCAGGCTCCGTCAGCTAGCGCGATGTGCGGCGAAGCAGTCACCAGCGAACCCACCGAGGCTCTCTGGCTCGCGTATTACGCCAGTGCCAGCGTCTCCGGTACCGTCCCGGCGACCGTGTCGTTGCTCTACTGGCGAATGCCGCCTGCCGGGCCGCCGCTGCCCGCGCCTCTGGCTCGCGCGCGCAGCCGTCTCGGTGCACAAAGCGCTGTCGTCACCGTGCCGCCGCCTCCGCCGGTCGAATACTCCGCGATAACGCCGCCATTCCGCGATCCGGACGGTCCGCTCGCCACCTGCCGGCGTTGCGCGTTGTGGCGCAACGCGCAGCAGGCCGTCGCGGGCGTCGGGCCGTCGCACGCGACGATCATGGCGGTCGGCGAACAACCCGGTGAGCACGAGAATCGGCACGGCAAGCCCTTTACGGGCGCGGCCGGACAACTGCTGGACGTCGTGCTGGAGCGCGCCGGTCTCGACCGCGACCGGCTGTATCTGACCTATGCGGTCAAACATTACAAGTGGGAGGCGCCCGATCAACAGCTTCGGCGGCAAGCCGGTCAGCAGCGGGTTCATCGCGCACCCGAGCCTCGCGAGGTCGAGGCATGCCAGTTCTGGCTGGCGCAGGAGTTGTCGCAGGTCGCGCCGCGTGTGGTCGTCGCGCTTGGGGCGACCGCGCTGAAAACCCTCACTGGGCTTCATGTGAACCTGTCGGAATATTTGGGGCAGACCATCGCTCATGACGGGCGGCTGATCGTGCCGACCTGGCATCCGTCCTACGCGCTGAGAACGGCGGATGCCGGGTTGCGGGAAGACATCGTCGAGGCGATTGTGATGGCGTTCCGGCGCGCGGCTGTGTTGGCGGCGGAGGGCGGGTAGTCTGGTTCGTTGAGGCTGCGAGCGCGTGCGCATTCGGTTGGGTAAGGTGAGCCGATTCGGGAACGCTGGGCGTTTTATGGTGAGCTTCTGCGGGAGGCGATGAGTTGGTGCAAATAGCGAGCGACTCCATACCCCCATCCCAGGCACACCCCTTGCGACCCCACAACCGCTGCGCAAGCCGCCCCGATTCCGCCTAAGCTGATGTGACGCCGCGTTTTTCGCGCGCGCCGCTACAAACCCAAACCAGCCCACGCTTCAAAACGCAGCCAGGCAACCGCACACCCCAACCGCCCCGGTCCAATGAGCGAAACCAGCCCACGCCTTTTCATCGTCTCGCCCCATTTCGACGACGCCGTCTTCAGTTGCGGCGCCCTGCTCGCCGCTCACCCGGACACGGCCGTCTGCACTGTGTTCGCCGCACCGCCCGAGCACGAAATGCACACGGAATGGGATGAAAAGTCGGGCTTCGCGAGTGCCTCCGAGGCGATCCACGAGCGCACGCTGGAGGACAACCGCGCGCTCGAGGTACTCGACGCGATCCCGCTGCGCATGCCGTTTCGCGACAGCCAGTATTCGGACTCGCCATCGATCAGCAAGATGGCCGCCGCGCTGGAGGAAACCATTTATCGCACGACCGCGAACACGCTGCTGATGCCGCTCGGTCTGTATCACGACGATCACGTGCGGGTTTTCGAAGCCTGCTGCGAAATTCTGCCTCGGCTGTCGCATCTGGCGTGGTTCGGTTACGAGGAGGCGATCCACCGGCGCACGCCCGGCGTCGTTCAGGCGCGTCTCGCGGACCTCGCGCAGCGCGGCGTGGTGGCAACGCCCGCGCATCCGAGCGCGGGCCATACGATCGACGTCCAGCGTCGCCTGCAACTCAAGCGCGAAGCGGTCAATGCGTACGCGAGCCAGTTGCGGGCATTCGGCGCAGGCAATTACGACGATATCTTCGCCACTGAGCGCTACTGGCAATTGAGCGTTGGCCGTCGATCGAAAAAGTAACGAGGCGACGCGCGCCGCCAGCGTCTACGCTTGAGGAAAACCGATGGAATTGGCGCGCGGCCGGGCTTCATCGCCCGGCTGGATACGCGCTTTCACTACGAGGTGAGGTCATGAGTTACGACATGCATACCAGTCCGATTCCCGATCCGAATGCGGATCCGAACCGCGACCCGGAAGCCGATCCACTGGTCCCGCCGTCGCCCGGTCATCATGTGGAGGAGCCGCAACGGCCCGATGGGCCGCCGGATAAAGACCCGGTGTGATTCCTGCGCGCGGTCGCCGGGCGGCATTGCAAGATATGCACACGGCGCGCGGGCCCTGGTCCTGAGAAAGCGGCGGCGAATGCAGTTGCGATCCGCCGCCTGGCTCCGGCCCGTGTCATACGGCATCCCGCCGTTACCGGGTTGCGTGACAAGGTTAAGTCACTTCGACTACACGCCGACGGCCAGCCTTACCGCCGCCGTCCACTGCATGGTCACGACTCAACCCCGCCCGCGCATCTCAGTGCCCAGGCGGCGTGTGGCCCTCACCGCATCAACTCGGAAAACCCCTGCAACAGCCGGTCGATATCGGCAGCATGAATATTGCCCATCGTCGAAATACGGAACAGTTCAGCCGACAAACCGCCCTGCCCGGCATAGATGACGAAGCCGCGCGCCTTCAACGCATCGTGCAGTTGCGGATACGCGATGCCCTCCGGCAACCGGTACGCGCGCAACACCACCGACGACTGCTCCGGCGGCAACACGCTCGCCATTCCACGCTCGGCCAGGCCCGCGCGCGCCTGCTCGGCAAGCGCCGCATAACGCTGGTGACGTGCGCGCCAGCCGCCCTCGTCGGCGATTTCGCGCAACGCTTCGACCAGCGCGTAATACGCGTGAACCGACGGCGTGAACGGCGTATTGCGCTGATCCTGCAAACGCGCAAGACGCCCGAGGTCGAGGTAGTAAGTGCGGCTCGCCGCCTGCGCGAGCGCGGCACGCCGCACCAGCACGAACGACGCACCCGGCACGCCATGCAGACACTTGTTCGCGGTGGCCGCGACTGCGTCGAGACTGGTATCGGCGAAATCGATCGGCTCCGCGCCGAAGCTGCTGACGCCGTCCACCAGCAATCGCAAGCCGCGCGCGCGGCACAACTCGCCCAGTGCGGCCAGATCGTTCAGGCGGCCTGTCGTGGTTTCGTGATGGATCACCGCGACGTGCGTGAACGCCTTGTCCGCGTCGAGACGTTCGACGATCTTCGCGAGATCGGGCGCCTGCATCCAGTCGTGCTTCAGCGCTTCATGCGCGATGCCGTACTGCGTGGCGATCTGCGAAATACGCTCGCCGTACACGCCGTTTTCGACGACCAGCAGCTTGCCGTTGTGCGGCACCAGCGCCGCCGTCATGCTTTCGACCGCCGCCGTGCCCGAGCCGGTCATCAGCACGGCTTGCCATTCGGCGGCGTCGAGACCGTACAACTCGACCAGACGCGTGCGCGCCTCTTCCTGCAAGTCGAAGAACTCGCTTTCTCGATGGCACAAATCGGTCTGCAACAGGCTGTTGCGAACGCGTTCGGTCAGCGTCACCGGACCTGGGTTCAGCAGCAACATCAGTGCTCTCCTTGCTCTATGCCGCGCCGATGTGGCGCATCAAACGCGTCTTCACATCGGGCGGCGTGATGGTGGGACGCGGCAGGCCATCGGGCGTGCCGCGGCGAATCGCGAGGCGCACGAAGCGCGGACCGTCGGCGAGCGGCGCGTCGAACAGTTCGTCGATCACGGCCGGGTCGTCGCTCTCCACCGCCGACGCATAACCGCACGCCGCAGCCACGCCCGCAAACGACACCTGCGACGACACCGTCGCCTGGCCGCCGGTCGAGTCGTGCGCGCCGTTATCGAGCAACACATGCGTGAGATTCGACGGACCATACGCGCCGAGCGTCGCGAACGCGCCCATCCGCATCAGCGCGGCGCCGTCGCCGTCGACCGCGACCACGTGCAGGTCGGGACGCGACATCGCGAGACCCAGCGCGAACGGCGTCACACAACCCATCGAGCCGACCATGTACAACTGGTTCGGACGGTCGTCGATTGCGTAGAGTTCGCGGCCGCAAAATCCAGTCGATGCCAGCACCACCGTCGAGTCGAGAGCCGTATGCGCGATCACCTTCTGCAGCGCGTCGTGGCGCGTGGCGAGTTCGCTCGCGGCGACATCGCGGAACTGCGCACGCGGCGCAATCGCAGCGCGGCGCGAGCTAACGCCGCTGTCCTTTAACTCGTACGGCGCGACGCTGCCCTTCTGCATCACGAGCGCATACGGGCGGCCGGTTTCGTCCATGTAGGCGGTGGCGCGATCCAGTGCCGGGCCGATGGCATCGGCTTCGGTCGGGAAGGTCTCCCACGGAATTTCCATCGTGTCGAGCATCGCGGGCGTGACGGGGCCCATCAGCGCGTGCTGCGGTTCGTCGGCGACACCGGGCTGGCCGCGCCACGTGACGATCAGCAATTGCGGCAGACGGAAGGTCCACGTGAGCGACGTGAGCGGGCTCACCGCATTGCCGAGGCCGGAGTTCTGCATCATCGTGATGCCGCGCCGGCCGTTCTGCGCGCCCAGCGCGACGCCCGCGATCAACGCAACCGCATCGCCCTCATTAGCTGCCGATACGTAATGCAACGATTCGTCCTGCAGCACGTAATTGATAAACGGCGTCAGATACGAACACGGCACGCCCGCGTACCAGTCGAAGCCGCGCTCGCGCGCCGCCTCGACGAACTGTGCCGCCTCGATCATTGCGCGGCTCCGTTCTTCGCGCCCTTCGCCGCGTTGTCGCCGGTGGCGAACGGCGCTTGCGCGTGCGCGAAATCGCCGGCGCGACGGAAGTCTTCGAGGTCGTTCACACCGCGCCAGTGACCGTGCACGTATTGCACTTCGATCGACTCACCTGCTTCGATCAGCGCGTTCAGCAGCGCGGGCATGTCGAGCGACGCAAAGTCGGGACGCGCCTGCAACTGGCTCATCACCTTTTGCAAACGCTCGCGGCCTGCATCGCGTACGTTCAGCAGACCGACCCAGCGGCCATGCGGCGTTTGCGAAGCGATTGCCGCCGACGCATCCTGTCCGCTCGACACATGACGCAGCGTCACCTTGCTGCCGAACAGGCCGCGATCGTCGGCTGTCGAGCACCATGCGAAATCGCGCACGCTGGCGTTTTCCGCGTCGGTCAGCGACGAGTCCACCACCACGCTGAACGCCGCTTCGCTTTCCACCAGATCGCGCAGGATGTAGCTGCGGAACAGCAGATCGCCGTACGAGATCACGGTGTCGCCCGCGAGTTTGTCGATGGCGCAGGCGAGCGAAGCGAGTTCGCCGGTTTGCGCATGCTGTTCGTTGACGACCAGCTTGATGCCCGCCGTTTCGATCGCATCGGCACGATAGCCGCCGACCACGGTGATGTCGTTGACGCCCTGCTTCTTGAACGAGTCGACCAGCCAGCGCAAGAGCGGCTTGCCGGCGATCGGCAGCATCACTTTCGGACGGTCTTCGGTCACGGCTTCGAGGCCCTTGCCCCGGCTCGCCGCGAGCACGACCGCTGCGCCGGCCGCGCGGCCGCTCGACAGATAGCGGTCTTCCGCTTCCGAGTATTCGTCGGCATCCTGCAGACGGAAAATTTCGTTGACCGCAGCAATGCTGTCCTCGACGTTGACCAGCGTTTCGCTCGAATGAATTTCCTTCGCGACCGCCTGCATTGCCGAGGTGGCCGAGCGGATCAGATGGTTCGCCCAGATCACCGTGCTGATGCCCGCCTCGCGGAACACTTCGGTCGGCGTGCTGTAGTACTTGGTCGGCACGATCACGAGCGGACCGCGACCGGCCCATTCGCGCGCGAATTCGAGAATTTCGTCAGGACGCGACAGCTTGCTGTGAATCAGGATCGCGTCGGCGCCGGCTTGCCGGTACGCCTCCGCGCGACGCAGCGCTTCGTCCATGCCCCAGCCCGCGATCAGCGCTTCGACGCGCGCGACGATCGAGAAATTTTCATCCGACTGCGAGTCTTTACCGGCCTTGATCTTGCCGCAGAACTCGTCCATGTCGGCGAGCGGCTGCGCTTCGCCGTTGATGAAGCTGTTCGTTTTCGGGAACTGCTTGTCTTCGATACACACGCCGGCAATGCCGCGTTGTTCGAGCTTGCGCACGAGGCGGCGCACGTTGTTGAAGTTGCCGTAGCCGGTATCGCCGTCGAGCAGGATCGGCAGATCACTCGCGTCGGCCATGAATTCGAGCGTATCGACGACCTGGGTCCAGCTCGCTTCGTTGTTGTCGCGCACACCGTATTGCGCGGAAATCGCGAGACCCGAGCCCCAGATCGCCTTGAAGCCGGCTTCACGAACGATTCGCGCGGACAGGCCGTTATGGGCCTCCATGATGAATTCGAGTTCGTTGCTCAACAGCATCTGGCGCAAACGTGCGCTGCGGGAAGTGGCGATAAATGCGGGTTCGCGGGCGTTCATTTTTCTACTCCTGATAGCGGGCTTATCGATACTCTTTTTGCCCGGCTGGCGACTGGAAAATGGCGACTATAGCGGAATTTTTATTAATGCGTCTTTTTGATGACGAAGATTTTCCGTCGTTGCGATTAAGTGGAGAAATGTGTCGTTTTTTGCGTTCTTCGCCATTTGCGGATAATTTTGGATTTAATTGGCGTTTTGTGGAATCGTGACGCAACTCATGACAGGCAAGGATCGGCGGCTCAGATGACTGCTTACTCGGCATTTAAAGGCCGACGTGCATCCCGATTTTTAATCTCCGTACCTATTTAACAAAAGCGAATTATTTACTGCCTCCCAATATCTGCCATTCACATATCCAACCGGCTGGGTCAATATAAAACTCCGCAATAGACAATCGGATAAACACCTCATAAAGCAAATTGAAAAAATCGCGATAAAGCTCGTGCAGGGGTCAATAGATCAGACAAATACGGCTTAAAAAACAGCGGGTTTCCCCTGCCTGCGGAATAAATCCGCGCGCGCCGTAAACACAGTTAGCTGGCAGCCAGCTATTACAAGCAAATCCACTCTGACCGACCTCCTTGCGAAAGCCCTCCCCATTGCTATGACTCTGAACAAAAAACTCGCCTCGATGATCGCGGTCCTCTGGATTGGTCTGATCCTGATCGGCAGCTTCGGCGCATGGCAAAACCGCGCGTCGATGATCTCCGACCGACGCGCCCAGTTGATCTCGCTGATCGACCAGGCCAATCACATCGTCGGCCACTATTACGCGCTGGCCCAACAACACACACTCCCCGAAGACGAAGCGAAAAAGCAGGCGCTCGACATGCTGGCGAGCATGCGCTACGGCAAGGACGGCTATATCTCCGTCAACGATTCGCAGCCCGTCATCCTGATGCACCCGATCAAGCCCGAACTGAACGGCAAGAACGTCGCGCAATTCACCGACCCGCTCGGCAATCACCTGTTCGTCGACATGGTCAATCAGGGCAATCATGAGGGCGGCGGTTTCGTCGACTATCTGTGGGCGAAGCCCGGTAGCGAAAAGCCAGTGCCGAAGACCAGCTACTCGGCCCGCTTCGCGCCGTGGGACTGGTATCTCGTCACCGGCATGTACATGGACGACGTGCAAAGCGCGTTCTACGCGAACCTGTTGCGCTGGCTTGCGATCACGGTGGCGCTCGGCGCAGTCGCCACGGCCGTGATGCTGCTGGTGTTGCGCAGCATTCGCCGCTCGCTCGGCGGCGATCTCGAAGTGGCCGTCGAACATGCACAACTGATGGCGCGCGGCGATCTCGCCACTCGCGTGCAGGTGTCTCCTAACGCAAATGGCAGCCTGCTCCACGCACTTCAGACGATGCAGGCCGGGCTGGTCGAAACCGTCTCGCGCGTGCGGCTGGGGACGGAGAACATCAACGTCGGCGCCACGGAAATCGCCGCCGGCAATACCGACCTGTCGCAGCGCACCGAGGAACAAGCGGCCGCGCTGGTCGAAACCGCGTCGAGCATGGATCAGATGACGGTCAACGTGAAACAGAACGCGGACAGCGCAATGCAGGCCGCGCACCTCGCCGGTCAGGCGGCGGACGTCGCAACGCGCGGCAGCCGCGTCGTCGACGACGTGGTGCGGACCATGGGCGAGATCACCAGCAGCTCGCGGCAGATCGGCGACATCATCGGCGTGATCGACGGCATTGCGTTCCAGACCAATATTCTGGCGCTCAACGCCGCCGTCGAAGCAGCCCGCGCGGGCGAACAGGGTCGCGGCTTCGCGGTGGTTGCTGCCGAAGTGCGCAGCCTCGCGCAGCGCTCGGCCACGGCCGCCAAGGAGATCAAGGCGCTGATCGAAACCTCGACGGATACCGTCGAAGCGGGCGCGTCGCTGGTCGCCAATGCCGGTTCGACGATGGGCGAGATCGTGCAGTCGGTGCGTCGCGTGAACGAGATTCTGGAGGAGATCAGCAACGCGTCGCGCGAGCAGAGCGCAGGCATCGAACAGGTGAATCGTGCAGTCGGCGAGATGGATCAGGTCACGCAGCAGAACGCCGCGCTGGTCGAGCAGGCCGCTGCTGCCGCCCACTCGCTGAAGGACCAGGTGGGCGTGCTGCGCGAGGCGATTTCGAGCTTTGCGCTGCCGGTTTGAGGAGGAGTTGAGCCAGCAAACGTAAGCGAAAAAAGAAGGCGCTCGACAGGCCGGGAGCGCCTCTTTAACACGCCGCGTCGGAGTCGACGCATTAATCGAACGAGAGAGCCGTGCGGATTTTATAAGTCCGCGCGGCTTTTTTATTGCGGGACGCGGCGCTGCCATGGCGAAGGCCGATTGAACCGGCTACCTTTCGCGGCGCTCGCGTCAACATTACGTTTTCTTTACAATCAGGGCCATTATCGTCAATCGAACTGTCCGTTTTCCGCGCCCATGATCCAGAACAAGAAATCGCAGTCGCAAGATCAGTACGCACCCGTGACGAAAAATCCGCTGCTGGCCGCGCGTTTGCCGCAATGGCGCTCGAGATTCGTGTTGCTGCTGGTATTCGCCGCGTTCGCGTCGCTGGCGGGACGCGCGTTCTGGATTCAGGTGGTTAATCAGGACTTCTATGTCGATCAGGGGCAAAAGCGCTACCAGCGCACGATCGAACTCGATGCAACGCGCGGGCGGATCGTCGACCGCAACGGCTCGATGCTCGCGGTCAGCCTCGCGACGTACGAAATCTGGGCCTCCCCCAAGCTGATCGACGAAACTGCCTTTGTACCGCTGGCCAGGCTGCTCGACTTGCCGCGCGATGAATTACGCCGCCGTCTGAACGGCAACAGGAGCTTCGTGCTGCTCAAGCGCCAGGTGGATGCCGACACGGCCGCGCGTCTGTCGAAAGAAGGCATTGCGGGCATCACGCAGATCGCCGATTCGAAGCGCTTTTACCCTGAAGGCGAATCGGCGGCGCACGTGGTCGGCTTCACGGATATCGAGGACAACGGCCAGGAAGGCGTCGAACTCGCGGCCAACGAGCAGTTGCTTGGCGTGCCGGGCCAGCGCGAGGTGATCCGCGACCGGCTCGGGCGGGTGGTGTCCGACATCGGGCCACGAGTGCCCGCGCAGAACGGCGACACCATCCACCTGACGATCGACCGGCGCATCCAGCAACTCGCATACGCGCAGCTGAAGGACGCCGTCACGAAACATCACGCCGAAGCCGGCAGCGTCGTGGTGCTCGACGCGCGCAACGGCGAGATTCTCGCGCTCGCCAACTATCCGAGCTTCGATCCGAACCACCGCGCGGGGCTGACCGGGCGGCAACTGCGCAACCGGGCCGTGGTCGATACCTTCGAGCCTGGCTCGACGATCAAACCGGTGGTCGTCGCGCTCTCCATCGACGAAGGCAAGGTGCGGCCGCAAAGCATCATCGACACCGCGCCCGGCTGGTACAAGATCGGCCCGGCCGTGATCCACGACACGTCGAATCACGGCGCGATGACCGTCGCCGAGGCGGTGCAGAAGTCGAGCAATATCGCGCTCGCCAAACTCGCGCTGAACCTGCCCGCCGAGAAAATCTGGAACAAATATCAGGAATACGGACTCGGCGTGCGGCCCGAACTGACCTTTCCGGGCGTGGCGTCGGGCAAGGTGCGCCCGTACAAACGCTGGCGTCCGATCGAACAGGCGACGATGGCGTATGGCTACGGGCTGTCCACGTCTTTATTGCAGATCGCCCAGGTCTACACCGCTTATGCCGGCGACGGCACGATGCATCGCGTGAGTCTGTTGCGGCAGGACGCAGAGCGTGGCGCAGAAGGCACGGAGACCGCGTTGCCGTCGAACCGGCATCAGCGGGTGACCGGGCCGGCCACCGCGCGCTCGATCCGCGCGATGCTGGAGATGGCCACCGGCGTGGGCGGCACCGGGCGCGCGGCCAACGTGGAAGGCTACCGGACGGGTGGCAAGACCGGCACGGCGCGCAAGCAGGTCGGTGCGACGTATGCGAAAAACCGCTACCGCGCGCTGTTCGTCGGCATGGCGCCGATGAGCGACCCGCAGTTGATCGTCGCCGTGATGATCGACGACCCGGCCGGCAAGGCGTTCTACGGCGGCACGGTGGCCGGACCGGTATTCAGCAGCGTAACGGCCGGCGCGTTGCAGTTGCTCGGCGTACTGCCGGACGCGCCGGGGGTTTAGCAGGGGTTTAAATGCGTCGCGACCGATAGGAAAGGCGGCCCGGCCGTTGGGCATAAGCGCCAATGCGCCGCCTGGTCTGTTCAGATCTATTAACAACTTTTGACTCAGCAACGCCCCACAAGCCTTGCTAGACTAAAAGTCGCACTGGATCGCCTGGCTGGCCGTCCGGCGCAACGTTTCGCATCGGTCGCCGAAGAGCGATCCATGCATCTCCCCCGCAAGAAAGCTAAGGAATCGCAATGACGAATCGAACTTTGACGACCGCCGCCGGCGCGCCGGTGGGCGACAACCAGAATTCCGAAACCGTCGGTCCGCGCGGTCCGATTACGCTGCAAGACTTCTGGCTGATCGAAAAACTCGCGCATTTCGACCGTGAAGTCATTCCCGAGCGCCGCGTTCACGCCAAAGGCTCCGGCGCATTCGGCACGCTCACCGTGACGCACGACATCACCCGTTACAGCAAGGCCAAGGTCTTCGAACCCGGCAAAGTCACGCCGCTGTTCCTGCGTTTTTCGACCGTCGCGGGCGAACGCGGCGCGGCCGACGCCGAGCGTGACGTGCGCGGCTTCTCGATCAAGTTCTATACGGAAGAAGGCAACTGGGATCTGGTCGGCAATAACACGCCGGTGTTCTTTATCCGCGATCCGCTGAAATTCCCCGATTTCATTCACACGCAAAAGCGCGACCCGAAGAACAACCTGCGCGACGCGAACATGGTGTGGGACTTCTGGTCGCGCAATCCCGAATCGCTGCATCAGGTGACGATTCTGATGAGCGATCGCGGCATTCCGAAGAACTACCGTCAAATGCACGGCTTCGGCTCGCACACGTTCTCGCTGATCAATGCGCAAAACGAGCGTTTCTACGTGAAGTTCCACTTCAAGTCGAAACAGGGCGTCGAGAATTACACGAATGCCGAGGCGACCGCGTTGATCGGCCGCGATCGGGAAAGCGCGCAACGCGATCTGTTCGAAGAGATCGAGAAGAAGAACTTCCCGCAATGGCGCTTCTGCATTCAGGTCATGACCGAAGCCGAAGCTTATTCGCGCAAGGAAAATCCGTTCGACATCACGAAAACGTGGTCGCACAAGGACTATCCGCTGATCGATGTCGGCGTGCTCGAACTGAACAAAAACCCCGAAAACTATTTCGCGGATGTCGAACAGGCCGCGTTCACGCCGGCCAATATCGTGCCGGGCATCGGCTTCTCGCCGGATCGTCTGCTGCAGGGCCGGCTCTTTTCGTACGGCGACACGCACCGCTATCGCCTCGGCATCAACCATCATCAGATTCCGGTCAACGCACCGCGTGCGCCGAATGTGAACACCTATCATCGCGACGGCGGCATGCGCACGGACGGCAATCTCGGCGCCACGCCGAACTACGAGCCGAACCGCTTTGGCGCGTTTGCGCAGGACCCGTCGGTGAACGAGCCGCCGCTGAAGGCGGAGGGCACGATCCAGCGCTACGATCATCGCGAGGACGACGACTATTTCAGCCATCCGCGGGCGTTGTTCAAGCTGTTTGATGCAGCGCAACGTGAGCGCTTCTTCTGCAACATCGCGGAAGGCATGGCGGGTGTGTCGAAAGAAATCATCGAACGGCAACTGGCATTGTTCGAAAAGATCGACCCGAGTTACGCGGAAGGCGTGAGGAAGGAACTGGGCAAGACGCCGCCGGTTTCGGAAACGGCGCTGCCGTAAGTGGGGTGTTGAGGCCGCTTTGTTAAGCGGCTTCAGGCGGCCCTAACGGGGTCTCTGCGGCTTCAAGGCGCGTTGCCGGTTGCATGTGGAACCGGCAACGCCAGGCTTTAGAGATTTTCGAACGCGGCCCGCTGCAGCTTCACCGCTCCGTCTGAGCGACCTGATCGCCGTCGGCTCTAACCAGCGCCTCGATCCGGTTACGGCCATTGCGTTTGGCCTGATACATCGCGCGGTCCGCCTCTTCCATGATCGCGCGACCCAGCGTGACAGCCTCCGCGGGCGCACCGTTGACCGTGCGCGCCGCGACCCCGATCGACACGGTCAACGCAATGCGCTCGCCGTGATCGTCCTGCAAATCCAGCCGCTCGACCGCCAGCCGCACGCGTTCGGCGACCGTGAGCGCGTCGGCCCGGTCGCCTTGCAGCAACGCCGCGAATTCCTCGCCGCCATATCGCGCGACGGTATCGCCGAGCCGCACCTGCTGGCGCACACACGCGGCGACGGCGGCTAACGCGCGGTCGCCGGTCTGATGGCCGTACGTATCGTTGATACGCTTGAAACAATCGATATCGATAAATAGACAGCCCACCGGCACGCCATAACGAACCGCACGCATCAGTTCCTCGCGCAGCCGCTCGTCGAAATAACGGCGGTTGGCGAGGCCGGTCAGCGAGTCGGTCATGCCGAGCTGCTTGAGCCGCTCGCGATGCGCGACGTTGTCCAGACTGGCCGTGACGATGCTCGCAAAGCGCTCCAGAATGTCCGTCGCCATGCCTTCACCGAAACGCCCCCGGTCGTCGCTGCCGAGGCACAGATAGCCGCTGACGGTATCGCCCGCGGCAAGCGGCAGCAGAATCGCGCTGGCCGGCGCCGGCGCACTGCCGAAGAACGCGTGGCGAAACGTGTCATCCAGTTCATGCGGCCGCCCCAACCACGGTCGCCCCTCTTCGCACAGGCCTTGCGCGGCGAGACCGCCCTCGCGCGAGGTCTTCAGACTGGCGTAATCGAGGTCGCGCAACGCAGAGGGGTCGAGCAGTTCGAGCAGCATTGGCGCGCGATCGTCGAGCCACAGCGTCACACGCGACAGGGAAAACTCCTCCGGCAAATGACGGAACAAGGTGTCGAGGAACGACGCGAAGTCCCGCGAGCCGATCAAACGCAATTCGACATTCTGAAATCGGCGCAGGGTGCGCTCGTTGTGTTGAACCGTGTCGACGAGCGAGCGCAGGCGGTCGGAAAGCGGCGTTTGAGCGAGATTCGTCACGTTATCAGCAAGGCGGGCCCGAAGGCGAAACGGGGTTTTGCAGCCCCAACCGCTGTAATAACGGCCAATCCGACTCAGTCTTGAGAAAAAATTCGCGGCGGGCGCGGGTTTATGCCTTTTAAGTTTCGCTTAATTCTTCCCTGCAACCATGCACGCACAACATCCCCTGTTGAGCCGCCAGAGCACCGGCGGCGCCTTTTCTCCGGAACATCGACGACACGCCGAACAACGGGCAAACGCCCGCGAAGAAGGAGTCAAACCATGGTTGAAGAGACGGTAGTCGAATACCTGCGCGCCATGCCCGGCAACGAATGGGCCCGGCAGATCAACTCATGCAAGGTCTCCGACCCACTGCAGCCGCCGTGGGGACGCTCATACCGGCTCGTCGAATGGACCATGAAACACAACCCCGAATCGAGCCGCCGCGTGGTCCCCGCGGAGAG
The DNA here is from genome assembly GCF_900099835.1 of Paraburkholderia fungorum. Taxonomy (NCBI): domain Bacteria; kingdom Pseudomonadati; phylum Pseudomonadota; class Betaproteobacteria; order Burkholderiales; family Burkholderiaceae; genus Paraburkholderia; species Paraburkholderia fungorum. Next base: position 618,017 of record NZ_FNKP01000002.1, on the reverse strand, counting down.
CACCGCCCTTGAGATCGCTCAGGCTGTCGTGTCGCATGTGCCGGGCCGCCGCTTCTGCCAGCATGGCGACGAATAGCAGCTTCCAGCAGTCAGCCGATCAGGTTCTTCCCCGTCAGTTGTGCGTTGCGATCGAATCGCAATAGTCGAGCGCATCGTCCAGACGATCATTGCCCCAGAACATTTCATCTCCGACAAAAAACGTCGGTGCGCCAAAAATACCCCTGGCCGCAGCGGCCGCCGTTTGTTCCCGCAGACGCAGCTTGTTGGCGTCGCTCTGCGCATCGGCAATGATCTGCTGCGCGGGCAGGCCCAATTCTTCCAGCGCTTCAGTCACGACTTCAATTGAACCGATATCGCGGTCGTCGGCGAAATTGAGCTGCATGATCTTGCGGCACCACGCGCCAATCCATTGCTCCTCTGCGCCCAGCAACGCCACGCGCATGGCGAGCAGCGCGGCGCGCGGGAATGTACTCGGACGCACTAGCGCAATGCCGTATTTGCGGCATTGCCGCTCCATATCTTTCCATACGTACGCGCCCTTCTCCTTCTGCAATACAAATGGAGAATTCTCGAAACCGAGGTCACGAAAAACAGGGCCAAGCAGGAACGGACGCCAGCGAATATTCACGCCATGCGCCAGCGCTCGCGCTTCGATACGCATGACGCTGAGGTAGCTGTAGTTGCTGCCGAAATCGAACCAGAATTCGATGTCCGGCGCAGATTCGGGCGTTGTGGAAGAGGGAATGTCACGCATGGTCGGCTCGGAAATCGCGCGGACATGTCGTTGCCCGCGCTGCATTTTGCAATGGTTGACAGTCGGGTGGAACTGTTCTGCCTATCATGCCCCATTCCGCCCGCCACGATCGACGACCCTGCCATGACCTATCCGTACAACATGCTCATCGCCACCTGCCTTTTTATCACCATCGTTTCTTCGACGATTTTGCTGGCGTTGTCTATCGCTCACTGATCCGGTGCTGCGCTTTAAACGAAAGCACCGGCGTGACACGGTCAGCGCGTTTGCGTTGCAACACGCAGCCCAAGCGAAATAAACAGCACACCGATAATCTTGTTCTGCCAGCGAGCCAGCCACGTCATCCGCTTGACGAGTTTGCCCAGCGGACGAATGGTCAACACGATCAGCGTCGTATAAAGCGCACTCATGCCAACGAAGATCAACCCAAGCGTGGTGAACTGAAAAAACGTCGATCCGTGTTCGGGCCGCACGAATTGCGGCAGGAACGCGAGAAAGAACAGCGCCGTCTTGGGATTCAGAACTTCTGCGGGAATGGCCTGAAAAAACGCCTTCGACGCCGATATCGATACCGGTGCAGGAGCAACCGCGGCCTGTCCGTCGTTCGACGGCTTTTCGCGCAACGCGCGGACGCCGAGATAAACGAGGTACGCGGCGCCGACAAATTTCACTGCGTTGAAAGCCAGTGCCGACGTCATCAACAGCGCCGACAGACCGATCGACGCAGCCAGCGTATGAATGAAATCGCCCGCCGCGATGCCGAGCCCCGTGAGAATGCCGGCTTTGCGTCCGCCATGCACGGTGCGAGTCAAAACAAGCAGCACGGCCGGCCCGGGAATCAGAAAGAGTCCGAGCACAACGGCTACGAAAGTCCCCAACGTGGCTAGATCAAGCATGTCGTCTCCTGTTTGACGCGCCAGCCCTGGTGGATGCGCGTGTTTAGCCGCCAATTGTAGACGAACACGTGAAGGCCGATCCGCCCGCCTCGTGCTCGCCCGAACGCCCGTGGGCAAGCCCGCATTCTTTTCCGGGACTTCGGCCCGCGCCGCGATCCGTTACCATGGCGGCAAACGGACCGCACGAGGCCCGCACCTTTTATCTACCGAAGTTTTTGCCGTGCCCACCTATACCTTGCCCGCGGCGCTGAGCGCGGAACTCGACATTCGCAAGAGCCGTTTCATCGCGTACGCGATACCGGTTGCCGACCGCGACGCGGCGATGGCCGAATTGCGTCGGCTACGTGAAGAACATGCTGCTGCGACTCACGTGTGCTGGGCACTGCTGGCAGGCGGCCAGTCCGGCATGTCCGACGACGGCGAGCCGTCCGGCACCGCCGGCAGGCCGATTCTCGAAGTGCTGCGGCATCACGATCTGGACGGCGTGCTGGCCGCCGTCGTGCGCTATTACGGCGGCGTGAAACTCGGCGCGGGCGGGCTGGTGCGCGCCTATACCGATGCAATCGCGTCCGCCTTGCTGGACGCACCGAGGATCGAGAGGATTGCTCAGGTTTCGCTGACCGTCGAAGTGAGCTACGCGGATGAAGCCAAAGTGCGCCGATGGATCGACGCCGAAGGATATGCACTCGCGGATAGCGCCTACGCAATGCTGGTGAAGATGACAATCCGTTTGCCGGTCAATGCGCTCGACGCCGCGCAGCTCTCTTTGGTGGATATGACTCAGGGCAAGGCCGGCTTCCCCTGAACGCTCACCTTTAAAACGAGCCGGCATACGACTTTCACACACTGCGGTTATTGTCGTGAGATAACCTCTGCTGCGCGGATTTTCCCGGCAGAAGCGGCATTGAAGAAATGGCCTGCATGACCAGCGAGCCAGCGGGAATTCACTCTGCGTAAGCGCCCCGAAACGGGCATGGGTCCACAGCGCTGTTACCATGCTGCTATCTGCCGGGATGAACTTCATTTGAAAGGCCAATTCCTCTGACCTCGATCGACGCTTTTTCCAGTACAGCACCTGAGTCACTGCAACGGAGCCGGTCTCTACCGCGCACCGCGCGCGCGTCGTTGCGATCGACCGTGCTCAAGGGCTGCGGCACAGTTGCGTTGCCGTTGATGCTGTCCGCCTGCTCCTGGTCGTGGTTCGGCCTGAACAGCGCCCCGCGCGCGGCCGTGCATTCCACCGGATGGCTGAGCGTGGCTCCTGCCCACGACTTCGCCTATATGCCGGCCCTCAGCGGACAGGTGTCGCCGAATCGGATTGAAAATACGGCAATGACCGGCATCATCCTCAAGGACGATATTTGCGAGGTGGTGCGCAATAGCGTCGCGAACAGCCTGCAGGTTGCCGGGTTTCATCTGAGCGCGAGCAAGCGGGTACTCAGCGGCAGCATCGAAATGTTCAAGGTGGACGACGCCCGGTCGCCGACCATCTGGACCTTGAAGATGCACTACGTGGTTACCGATGCTGCCACCCACAAGGTCGTGTACTCGACCACCCAAACGGTCCGGCAGAAGTCGCCGAAATTCACCAGCAGCACAATTGCCATTGAAGATACGGTCAAGCTGAGCGTCGATACGTTGATCGGCGATCCCGGCTTCGTTAAAGCGGTAAATTGAATTGAACGGTACTCGATAAGAGTATCGACGACACCGGCATTCCACAGTCTCGCTACAATTCGGATTTGACCAGGTTATCGCGCCCGCTCCCCCACTGCGCGATTCGCTACAAATTCAGCTTACCGTGCGAGCCGTCATGTCCCTTACCGCCTGGCTGTTCTTCCTGCCCGCCTGCTTCGCGATCAATCTCGCGCCGGGGCCCAATAATCTGCTGTCGATCAATGTGGCCGCACGCCACGGTTTCATGACGGCCTGCATCGGCGGCACAGGAAGGCTGGTCGCATTTGCGATGATGCTTGTGCTTGCCGCCACCGGACTCGCTGTCGTCCTGCATGCATCCGCATGGTTTTTTCTCGCGATCAAACTGGCCGGCGCGGGTTATCTGATCTGGCTTGCCATTCAACTCTGGCGCAGCGACGCGCCCGCTATCGACACGTCGCAGCCTCAGGATGCATCGCTTGCGCGCATTGCGCGGCAAGAGTTCCTCGTGGCTGCCGGCAATCCGAAGGCAATTCTCGTTTTCACCGCTTTTCTGCCGCAATTCGTGAATGTCACGCAGCCGGTACTTCCTCAATTCGCGGTATTAGGCGCGAGTTTTCTGGTGCTCGAATGGGTCGCCATTGCGCTTTATTCGTGGGCAGGAATGTATCTCGGGAAATGGTTAATGCGGGCAAAAGTACGGCGCTGGTTCAATCGATGCTGTGGGGGTTTTCTGGCCGCGATTGGGGTAAGTTTTTTGGCGGTTCGGAGGGGGTGATTGAGTTACAGACCTTGATTGTGGCAGGCCACGCATATCAACCGCCTGACAACACTCGCGGATCGAATAGCTGATCCAATACTCTGGATAGCGAATCACCCATAAGCCATCCTTAATACATCCCCCGAGAAACTTTAACTATCCGTATTCGTCGCACCCTCATATCCTCAGGCAAAGGCGCCGTTGCTGAACACGCATGGAATGATGCGGCGCGGCGAGAGACTTTTTACAGTCAAGGGAGCGGCATCATGAAGATCTGCATTTATGGCGCGGGCGCAATCGGCGGCTTGATGGGTGTGCAACTGGCACGCGCCGGCGCGGACGTGAGCTTTATTGCACGCGGCGCACATCTGGCCGCAATGCGCGAACACGGCGCACGTCTGATCATGGACGGCGAGACTTTCAGCGCGCCCGTACGCTGCACGTCCGACCCGCGTGAGCTGGGCGTGCAGGACTTCGTGATCGTTACGTTGAAAGCGCACTCGCTCCCCGGCGTGGTGGATGCAATGCAGCCTCTGCTCGGCAAACACACAGCCATCGTCACGGGCGTGAACGGCATTCCGTACTGGTACTTCTATCAGCATGGTGGACGCTTTGCCGGCACGCGCCTCGCGAGTGTCGACCCGGACGGTGGTCAATGGACCAAACTCGGCCCTGAACGGGCGATTGGTTGCGTGCTCTATCCTGCAGCGGAAATTGTCGAACCGGGCGTCATCAAACATGTGTACGGCAAGAAATTCCCGATTGGCGAGCCCGGTGGCGAGCGCACGCCGCGCATTCAGCAATTGCACGAGATCATGCAGTCGGCAGGTTTTGAAGCGCCGATCCGTGACAATATCCGCGACGAAATATGGCTTAAATTATGGGGTAATCTGTGTTTTAACCCGATCAGCGCGTTGACACATGCAACGCTCGACGTGCTCACCAGCGACCCCGGCACCCGCGCGGTATCACGCACGATGATGCTCGAGGCGAAGCGCATTGCCGATCAATTCGGCGTGCACTTTCGCGTCGACGTGGAAAAGCGCATTGATGGCGCGGGCGCGGTCGGCGCGCATAAAACGTCGACGCTGGTCGATCTGGAAAATCGCCGGCCGATGGAAATCGATCCGCTATTGACGGTGGTTCAGGAAATGGGCCGTCTCGTGTCCGAGCCTACGCCCACCATCGACGTGGTGCTGGCGCTGATCAAACTGCGCGAGCGAATGGCATTGCAAGGGGATTGAATAGACAAAAAGGATCGAACGCAAATCGCGTTCGATCCTTTTTTATGCCGTTAAATCGCGGGCTATTTATTGGTCAATTGCCAGCCACACCGCTTTCGGTTCAGTGAAGTTCTCAATGGCGACATCCCCGTGCTCGCGACCAAAGCCCGAATCGCCGGAACCGCCCCACGGTAACCGCACATCGGTGTAGCCGTACGTATTGATCCACACGGTCCCCGCCTTCAGGTCTCGCGCGACCCGATGTACTCGCCCGATATCCGCACTCCACACGCCGGCCGCGAGACTGTACAACGTGCCGTTGGCAATTCTGATTGCATCGGCTTCGTCTTCGAAACGAATCACGCTGGCTACAGGTCCGAAAATCTCTTCTTGCGAAATGCGCATTTCGTGCTCGACGTCCGCAAAAACAGTAGGTTCGACGAAGAAACCGCGCTCGCCTACCCGCGCGCCGCCAGTCACGAGTCGCGCACCTTCGGCGCGGCCCGCGTCGACATAACCCAGCACCGTTTTCATTTGTGACGCGGAAATCAGCGGCCCCATCGACGTTTCGCGCGCCGACGGATCACCTATCTTGATCGACCTCGCGCGTGCGGCCAGGCGCTCTACGACTTCGTCATACACATCGCGATGCGCAAGAATCCGCGAGCCTGCTGAACACACTTGCCCGGTGTTGAAGAAAATGCCCGATGCTGCTGCACGCACGGCGTTATCGAGATTCGCATCTGGGAAAATCAGGTTGGCGGATTTGCCGCCCAACTCCAGCGTGACGCGTTTGAAGTTGCCGGCCGCACCCTGCAAAATGCCGCGCCCGACCGACGGCGATCCGGTGAACGTCACCTTGTCGATGCCTGGATGCGCCACCATCGCATCCCCCACCACGCGCCCCTTGCCGGTGACGATATTCAACACGCCGGGAGGCACGCCCGCTTCGAGCGCCAGTTCGCCGATACGCAATGCAGTGAGCGGCGTAATTTCAGCGGGCTTGACGATCAGCGTGCAACCGCATGCAAGAGCGGGCGCGATCTTCCACATGCCGATCATCAACGGGAAATTCCACGGCACGATTGCGCCGACCACGCCCACCGGCTCACGCAACGTGTACGTCAATGCATCGGGGCGCGTCGGCACCACCTGGCCATTGATCTTGTCGCACCAGCCTGCGTAATATTCGAGCGTATCGATCGCGGCGGGAATGTCCTGACGCATCACGGCGGCAATCGGCTTACCGGCGTCGAGGCTTTCGAGCGCGGCAAGTTCGTCGAGGTTCGCGCGCATCAATCCGGCAAGTCGCATCAGAATGCGGCCACGTTCTGCCGCTCGCAACGCGTTCCACACTTTCAGCGCGGCACGCGCGGCGCGCACGGCGGCATCGACATCGGCGGCGCTGCCTTGCGCTACCAGCGCAATCGGTTCTTCGGTAGCCGGGTTGATGTCGACGGAATATTCTCCGGTGCCGGGCGGCAGGCGCTTGCCGTCGATCAGCAGATCGTGATGCCTGAGGTCGGTATCAGTTTCCATCATGAAGCTCCGTGTGTGTGATGTTATGCGGCTGACTGCCGGCGTATCGATCGTGAACGGGTGCTGGCAACCGGAACGAAACTAGGGTTCGTGCAAAACGGTATGGCCTGACGTTGCAGCCTTCCAACTGAAATTCTGCGAAGCGAGAGGTGCCGTTAGCGGCGACGAGTCGCTGGCAATGACAGTGGCAGCAAATTGAGCCCATGCCGCAGTGGCGTTGGGCCGCAGAGAACGATTCCGCCGCTGCACCAGCACTGTTGTCACCGTCGTCTCAGGAACGAGTGGACGCGTGACCAGCGACGCTGCGGGCAACGGCCAATGCCCGTCGATTGGCAAAACGCCGACGCCCATTCCCAGTTCGACCATGCGAGAAACAGCGGCAACGTGACCGAGTTCCTGCAACGGTCGCCGTTTCAATTGATTCGTGTTGAACGCTACTTCGAGCGCGGCGCGTATTCCTGCATCGCCGTTTAGCGTGATGAGCGTCCATTCATTCAACTCGCGCCATTCGACATGATTACGCTTCGCCAATGGATGCACGGCCGGTATAAGCGCATGCAGCGGAGTCGTGAAAAGCACCTGCGCATGTAGCAAGTCGCCAGCGAGTGGCTCGGCAACGGACACTACGCCAAAGTCCACTTCGCCCTGCTCGACACTCGCGAGCACGCTACTTTGCGGTTGATCTTTAATCGACACGACCAGGTCTGGATAAGCGTCGGCACAACGGGCAAGAGACTGCGCGACCCAACCTGACGACAACACGGGATTACTCGCGACCACCACGACGCCGGTATGTCCGTCGTACGCTGCGCGTTCTTCCCGCAATGTCAGTTCTATTTCGTCCAGTAGCCTGCCGATTCTTCTTTCGAGACTTGCACCTGCATTCGTCAATTCGACCTGACGCGTAGTGCGATCGAAGAGTTTCAATTCGACGGCGTCTTCGAGTTCGCGCACGCACCGGCTCACCGCCGATTGCGTCAGATCGAATTCGCGCGCCGCACGAGTAAAACTTCGCTCACGCGCGACGGCGACGAATACCTTGAGTTGCTGCAATGAGACGTTCATGACGCGATGACCGAAGCGGCTACCGATATCGCTGTCGCGCGCGCGTGGCTCACGCCTATTCCCCTGTCTGCTCAGGCCAGTTGCTCAGCCGCGACGGACCGTGCCCATTGCCTGCAACCGCCAGCACGCCCTGAGGTTCGTTATGCGACTCGATCCAGCGTGAACGCATCGGCGCAAGGACAAACTTCGCCGAAATGCCCGCAGCAATCGTGATCACTGCAGAGACGGTGAATACGAGACTCCATCCGCCCATGGCCGCGAGCACCGAAGCAATCGGCACGAGAAGCGCCGCCGTGCCTTTGGCGGTGTACAACGTTCCGGCATTGGCCGTTGCATATTTACTGCCGAATGTATCGGCGCAGATTGCCGGAAAGATCGAAAAGATCTCGCCCCAGAAAAGGAAGATCAGAGCGGCGAAGGTCATGAACGCGTAGGGATTGGTGCCGAACTGCATCATGCCGAGCAAGGCCAGACCTTCGCCGATAAAGATCACGAACATCGTGTTTTCGCGGCCAATCTTGTCGGAAATAAAACCGCACAACGGACGCGTCAAGCCGTTGAAGATATTGTCGATAGAAAGCGTGGCGGTAAGCAGCGGCAGGGTCATGCCGAAAAGCGACATCGGAATACGAGCAAGGCCCCAGTCTTTTGCAATCGGACCGATTTGCGCGGTGGCCATCAAACCGCCTGCTGCTACAGCGACAAACGACACATACATGACCCAGAACACGGGTGTTCTGATCATCTGTCCCGCAGTGAAGTCGACTTTCGACACCGCGAAGCGGGTCTTGCGCACCGCCTGCTGACGCGGCGTCGGCCTGCGCAACGTCAGCGCAAGAATCAGAATGCTGACGCCCTGCAAGATGCCGAAGAAGAAAAACGCGTGCTCGTAGCCGGAGCGGGTAATCATGTTGGCAATGGGGATGACGGTAATCGCCGCGCCCGCGCCGAAGCCCGCAGCAGTCAGCCCTGCTGCGAGCCCGCGTCGATCGGGGAACCACTTGAGCGCATTGCCGACGCAGGTACCGTACACGCCACCCGCGCCGATGCCGCCGATCACGGCGGAAAGGTAGAGAACACCGAGCGTCGTCGCATACGAATTCATCACCCACGACAGACCCGCGCATATCGCACCCACGGCAACCACTGGCCGAGGTCCGAATTTGTCGACCAGCAAGCCTTCCAATGGCACGAGCCACGTCTCGGTGAGAATGAAGATCGTAAAGGCAAGTTGAATGGACGCTTCGCTCCAGTGATGCCGCGCGTTCATCGGTGTGACGAACAATGTCCACGCGTATTGCAGATTCGCCACCAGAGCCATGCACACCATGCCGATGACGAGTTGCCACCAACGGTTCCCCAAAAATAGCCGGGGCGTTTGCTGGGTGATATTGTCCATGAGCCTTGTCTCCACTATTTATTAGTGCAGCCGGTCAACGCTCCGGAGGAAGTTCTCCGGAGGACACGCCGTGCTGTTGAGTCCCTTTTGGTTGTGACCCGAAAAGCCTTGCTCTTCGGGAAAATTTATTATTTGTCTCCCAGTTCTTTTCTATAAAGGCGATGTCGATCAATCATCGCTTTTTCGGAAGTTCTTTTATTCCGATCATTCAATTGCGTGTTCCAGAAGTACTGACAAGCCGTTCCTCCTTCCTCACCGGATACACACGTTAACCCGGGTATCAAGGCGGCAATTCCGCTTCTTACAGTTACATGCTAGGGTCATTGCTGAATTACCAATAATTAAAGTTTGTTATTATGTCGATTCACATTTGCTTATACATCGGCCATGACGATGCGCAATGCGACTCTGCGGCAACTAAAGGTGTTCGAAACGGTGGCGCGCCATCTGAGTTTCTCGCGTGCCGCCGAAGAATTGCATCTGACGCAACCTGCGGTCTCCACCCAGGTTCGGCAACTCGAAGAACACGCGGGCCTGCCGTTGTTCGAACAACTCGGCAAAAAGATCTACCTCACGCCGGCCGGCACCGAAATGCTTCACTACAGCCGCGCGATCATTCAGCAATTCCACGAAGTCGACGAGGCCATGAGTCAGCTCAAGGGCGTCTCGGGCGGCAAACTCAATGTGGCGGTAATTAGTGCGGGCGACTACTTTTTTCCGCGCCTGCTCGCCGAATTCACGCGCCGCTATGCCGGTGTCGTTCTCAACCTCGCAGTGCACAATCGGGAAGAACTGCTGCATCAGTTGTCGACGAATCAAACCGATCTCGCGGTCATGGTGCGTCCGCCCCATGAAACCGACGCCACCAACGAACCGTTCGCGCCCCACCCTTACGTGATCGTGGCAGCGCCAACACATCCGCTTGCACACAAGCGCAACATCAGGATGAGCCAGCTCGCTAACGAAGCATTCATCGTGCGCGAACGCGGCTCCGACACGTGGAATTCGATGGAAGAAGGTTTTGCCGGGCGCCTCTCCAATCTGAAGATCGCGATGGAAATAAAGAGTACCGAAACGATCAAGCAGGCGGTGATTGCCGGCATGGGCATCGCGTTCCTGTCGGCCCATACCATCAGCCTCGAATTGCAACTGGGCCATCTGGTCGTGCTGGATGTCGAGAGCTTTCCCGTCATGCTCAACTGGTATGTCGTGCATAGAAAGAACAAACGTCTGCCGCCGGTTGCCGTAGCGTTCAAAAGCTTCCTGATGGAAGAAGGCGCGCATCTGATCGAGAAGATCACGCGTGTGAAGGAACTGAGCGTGTATAAGCAGTAGGCTATGGATAACCAATAAAACTTTAACTATTACAAATTCATCGGTGCTTCTATCCTGCAAACGAGTTCTTCTACTCGTTAGCCGAGGAGGCCGATCATGAACCACACTCAGGTTGAATCCGACAGCAGTGCCCGCTCTGCCCGCGTTACTCAACGCCATCCCGACGACGCCCACTTGAGTGCTTATAACGCAGCGTTCAGCGATCTCGGTTTGCGATTCCGCTGGGACCGTGACACGCTCGATCTCCTCAAGGAATTCAACGGAGAAGTGGCGCGTATTACGGCCTATATCGAGCGTTATCACAGTCATCTTCATCGTGCTTACGACGCCGACTTTCTCGCGCAAATGATCCTGCACAAGAAAGAGCAGTACTACAGCGAGTTCTCTGCTGCATAAAGATGAGTCTGGAGACGAGATCATGATCCCGTCTTCCGGCATGCGTGATCTCCGATAGGTATGTACGTTCATAGCCGGCGACGAGTCGTCAATTGAGTCAACCGGTGGCGCACGCACGCTCCCGATCTGCCATGGCCGTTATGCCAGTCGCGACGATGTCGATATGCTGCCGTGCGCACACTGCCAGGCAGTATTTCGCGCAACACCCATGCCGGTTCATCTCCGCCACGCCATTCGATGCATGACAGTACCCCTGCCCTGCCGGTTGCAAGAGTTGCAAGCGCGTGCTCACCGGAGTACTCACGACTGGTCGTAATGTGTACGCCGATAGCGCATGCCAAGGCACCTGTTGCGAGTAATGCGGCGAGTCCGAACGGTTGCGCCTGCTCGGTCACGAATCCATAACCGAGCCAGGCGCATAAGAGGATCGCAATCAGATTGACGATGCCGTGCCCCGGACGTGCAACCGTTTTCAGTGGCAATGCGCCACGCAATTTGCAGAGCGCAATAGCGGATGAAGCGAAAACGAGTGCGCCGATAAATACCGCGCCATCGATTTCGGCGCGCTCCATATTGGCCCAAGCTGACGACGACAGATAAAGCGCGCAGCCGCCTGACATGAAAGCGAATCCCGCTGCGCTTCCCAGCATGGACGCGAGAAGCGCACGACGTGTGGATCCGTGATCGACTCTGCGCCGTACAACTGCCGCAAGCGCAACGATTACAGCAATCCCAATCGTCAAGGCCATTGCAGAGGCGGGCACGACACCGAGGCCGGATTCTGACAAAGAACACATCCACGCGGTACTGTCAGACGCTAGCGGCATGCCTTGTTCTCCGTATTGCGATGTGACGACGTTTGGCCATCCAACCATCCATCCAGTCAGACCGCCGCGACGCGCTCTGCCTTTTTAGCCGCCGTCGCGTTTGCTGCGATCAATGTATTGCTAAGCGTGCCGATTCCATCGACGGTAATAGACACCGTTGCACCTTCCTTGATCGAGCCGACTCCGATCGACGTGCCGCACGCAATCACGTCACCGGGTTCGAACGTGAGATCCTGCGAGATGAGACTGACCTGCTCGGCGGGCGAGAACACCATATCGGCGAAAGGATAGTTTTGCCGTTCGACGCCATCGAGCGATGTGACAAGATTCGCGCGCTGCCAGTCGAAACCGGACACGATAGCGGGCCCGATACAACAGAACGTATCGAAGCCTTTCGCGCGGCACCATTGCGGAAAATGCGGATTCTCGTTCAGCAGATCGGCGGCCGTCACATCATTGATCAGCGTGTAGCCGAAGATCGCATCGGCCGCTTCTTCAACGCTTGCATTGCGACAGCGTCGGCCAATCACAATGCCGAGTTCGCCTTCATAGACGATCTTGCCCGCGTAACCAGGCGGCCGACGAATCGGCTCGCCCGTCCCTATCACCGAGCCGGCAGGCTTGAGCAAAAAGAGCGGATGCGTGGGCACGGGTTTGTCGAGCTTCGCCGCCAGCGCGTGATAGTTATTCCACAGCGCGACGATCTTGCCTGGCGCACACGGAGCGACTGGCGTCAGAGCGCGCGTCGACAACACCGCACCGGTCGGCACCGGCCGCTCGATACTTTCGTACTCGTGCAGATAACCACCTTCCACACGACCGAACACGATATCGCCATTGCCCGACATGAACCGCATCCACGTATCCATACATCGCTCCTTGAGCGCTTCGGCACGATCTGTTTCTTTGACGACGGACTCAGCGAGTGACGCGCTAGATCGCGCCGGCAGTACGCAGCGCGCTGATCTGTTCGAGTGAGTAGCCGAGTTCGGCCATCACTTCGTCGGTATGTTCACCGAGTAGGGGCGAGCGTTTCACTTCAGTGGGGCTATCGGACAATTTGATCGGATTACCCACGGTCAGATACTTGCCACGCGTCGGGTGATCCACTTCGACAATCGTGCCTGTTTTACGCAGCGACGGTTCTTCTGCGATTTCTTTCATCGATAGAATCGGGCCGCACGGAATATCGTATTTGTTGAGAATCTGCATCGCCTCGAACTTGGTCTTGGTCATCGTCCAGCGTTCGATCTCGTCGAAGATATCCTTCAGATGCGGCAAGCGCGCGGCGGGCGTTGCATAGTCGGGGTCCGTCGCCCACTCTTCCTTGCCGATCACATTGCAGATCTTCGCCCACACCGGCGCCTGCGTGATGAAGTAGATATAAGCGTTCGGATCGGTCTCCCAGCCTTTGCACTTCAGAATCCAGCCAGGCTGACCGCCGCCCGATGCATTGCCCGAGCGCGGCACCGCTTCACCGAAATTCCCATTCGGATATTGCGGATACTCTTTCATCGTGCCGGTGCGGTCGAGCCGTTGCTGATCGCGCAATTTCACGCGGCACAGGTTGAGCACGCCGTCCTGCATTGCAGCGAGTACGCGCTGTCCGCGACCGGTATGCGTGCGCTGATATAGCGCGGTGACAATGCCGAGCGCCAGATGCAAACCCGTGCCGCTATCGCCGATCTGCGCGCCGGTCACGACGGGTGGCCCGTCGTCAAAACCGGTTGTCGATGCCGCGCCGCCCGCACATTGCGCGACGTTCTCATAGACCTTGCAGTCTTCATAAGGACCAGGGCCAAAGCCCTTTACCGATGCGACGATCATCTGCGGATTCAACTCCTGGATCCGCTCCCATGTGAATCCCATTCGATCCAGCGCGCCAGGTGCAAAGTTCTCCACCAGCACATCGCATTTCTGGATCAGTGCTTCGAGAACCTGCTTGCCTTCAGGATTTTTCGTATCGATCGTGACCGAGCGCTTATTGTGATTGAGCATCGTGAAGTACAGGCTGTCTACGTCGGGAATATCGCGCAGTTGCTCACGCGTTATATCTCCCGCGCCCGCTCGCTCCACCTTGATCACATCGGCACCGAACCACGCCAGCAATTGCGTGCAGGTCGGCCCCGATTGAACGTGCGTGAAATCGAGAATGCGCACACCGTCGAGTGCTTTGCTCATGTCATGTCTCCTGAAGGCTGCCGCTTATTTGTACATGGTTTGATTTTTTGTTCCGGGAGCGTATTCGCGCGGATCGACCCAGATGTTGACCACCGCCGAACGTCCGGTGCGATGAATCGCTTCACGTGCACGCTGCAACGCGCCGGCGATCTGCGCGGGGTCGCGCACTTCTTCGCCGTGACCGCCGAGCATTTCAGCGAACTTGCTGAACGGCACATCACTCAATAAATTGCCGACGTTGCCGCGTTCGTCGCCGTACTTGGCAAGTTGGCCGTAGCGAATCTGGTTCATCGCAGAGTTGTTGCCGATGACCGCGAGGTACGGTGCGCCGAAGCGGTTCGCGGTTTCCATGTCGAACGCGGTCATGCCGAATGAGCCGTCGCCGTAGTAGCACAGCACTTCTTTTTGCGGATGTGCCAGCTTCGCCGCGAGTGCGAAGCCGGTGCCGACGCCGAGCGAGCCGAGCGCGCCCGGGTCCATCCATTGACCCGGCCGGCGCGGGCGCACCGCTTGCGCGGAAATCGTCACGACATCGCCGCCATCGCCGATATACACGGTGTCGTCGGAGAGGAATTCGTTGAGTTCGTAAGCGACCCGGTATGGATGAATCGGTGTGCTATTCGATTTGAAAAGCGGCATCAGCTTTTCGGTTGCGGTGGCTTCCGCGTCCTGCAATTGCGCCATCCATTTGCGGCGTGCCTGACGTTTGTCATCCTTCAGACGCCCGCTCGCGGCTTGCAGCACCGCCGCCAGAATTGCACCGGGATCGCCGACCAGGCCGAAATCGATATCGCGATTCTTGCCGACCGTCCGGTAGTCCATATCGATCTGCACGAGCGTCAACTCTTTGCTGATGCGCTTGCCGTAACCCATGCGGAAATCGAACGGCGTGCCGACGACGATCAGCACATCCGCATTCGCAAAAGCCTGCGAACGGGTGCGGTCGAAATGATGGGGATCGCCCGGCGGCAGCAGCCCACGGCTCGCGCCGTTGAAATAGCCGGGACTGTCGAGCCCGCGCAGCAACGCGATCGCCTCTTCATGACCGCGCGCGGTCCACACCTGCTGCCCGTACAGAATCGCGGGACGCTCCGAATTCACGAGGACGTCCGCCAGTTTTTCGATATCGCGCGGATCGCCGACCGATTTCGTCGACGCCCGATAGTGACCCGGCTGCGGCACCACGGCGCGCGTCAGGTCGACTTCGCGGTCAAGCACGTCGCGCGGAATCTCCAGGTACGACGGACCGGGCGCGCCGTTGAAGCACTCGCGCGCGGCCATCGAAATCATGTCCGCGACCCGCTCGGTGCTCGACACGCTGGCGGCGAACTTGGTGATCGGCGCCATGATGTCGACGTGCGGCAGGTCTTGCAGCGAGCCCATCTTGTGTTGGGTAAGCGCGCCCTGTCCGCCGATATGCAGGATCGGGCTTTCGGAACGGAACGCGGTGGCGATGCCCGTCACCGCATTCGTGCAGCCTGGGCCCGCAGTCGTGACGACGCAGCCGAGCTTGCCGGTTTGCCGCGCGTAGCCATCGGCGGCGTGCGCGGCGACCTGTTCGTGCCGCACGTCGATGATGCGGATTCCTTCATCGACACAGCCGTCGTAGATATCGATGATGTGGCCGCCACACAGCGTGAAGATCGTGTCGACGCCTTCGTTTTTCAGTGCTTTCGCCACCAGATGGCCGCCGGAGATGACGCCGGCGTTGCGCGTCTTCTGCTTGAGGGTGTCGTCGGCGGTGGTGGCGCTGTTTGTGGCTGAGGTCAACGATGAAACAACTGCAGACATGGTCGTCTCCTGTGTCGCTCCAAGTTAGCGCTTTAGCGCTTACTTGGAGCCCATGCAACGCTGTCGGTGGGAGTTAGCGCTTTAGCGCTTACTCCCACCCCATGCAACGCTGTCGGTGGGAGTGAGCGCCTTGGCGCTTACTCGGCCCCATGAAAACTGTTGCTGCTCACTCGGTAGTGCAACGGCTGTCGATTCCGGCAACTTCATCTGACCCAAGTAGATACATACCGTATGTGATATATCACACTCAAGCAAGGCCGAATTCACGTCGCATGACTGCTCCTGATTCGACAAAAAACCTTATCTGGCAAGGCTTTATGCCAAAAACTGAGCCAACTCAAACCCGACAAGGGAAACCACCCACTTCTTGCACGCACCCTGATCGCTGTTGATATATCACATACCTTATTTTTAAGAGCGTCAAGGAAGGGTTTATCCCGAAGCCTCGTGCGGCACCGCGCCAAAGAAAGAACCAAAACAAAAAGGCCCGCAGTGTTTTCACACTGCGGGCCTCTCCAGATTTTGCTACTGCGCTTACGCGCTCACATCGGCATCCAACCTCAATCCAGAAAATCGCAATTCGCTTCGACAAACGCCGCGAGATCCAGCGAGTGCTGGCGCGTCAGACGCTCGGCGAGTTCCGTATCCCGCTTTTCCAGCGCTTCGATAATCCGCAGATGATCGACGATCGAGCGCGACGCGCGATCGCTCTGCGAGATCGTCATGCGCCGAATCGCCCGCACGTGGATGAAGATGTTCTTGATCGTATCGAGGATGATCTGCGACTTCGACAACTCGACGATCGCCTGGTGGAACGCGATGTTGGCGTCCGAATATTCGGCAATATGCTCGGCCGGCGTCGCGTCGCGGAAATTGTCGAACATGTGCCGCAAACGGGCGATTTCCTCGTCGGTAGCGTGCAGCGTGGCGAGTCGCGCCGCCATGCTTTCGAGCGCCGCCCACATCTGGATCATCTCGACAATTTCACGCTTGCTTTTGCGCACGATGTAAATGCC
This sequence comes from Paraburkholderia fungorum, assembly GCF_900099835.1. NCBI lineage: Bacteria > Pseudomonadati > Pseudomonadota > Betaproteobacteria > Burkholderiales > Burkholderiaceae > Paraburkholderia > Paraburkholderia fungorum. Next base: position 601,179 of record NZ_FNKP01000002.1, on the reverse strand, counting down.
GCGCCGCGGCACCATCCGCAAAAAACCTTCCTGTTCGAGCAAGGTCATCGCCTCGCGCACCGGCGTTCGGCTCACGCCGAGCGACTCGCTCAGCACGCGCTCGTCGAGCCGGATTTCTTCGCGGTTCTGGTAGATATCCGCATCGGCAATCGCCTGGCGGAGCATCGCATACGCCTGATCGCGCAAGCTCGCGCTCGCGCCGATGGGCTGCAACGACAAGGTCAGCGGAGTAGCCACTGCTTCAGTTTGAAGTTCTGACGACATTCATCGCCTCTGGTTGGACATGCGCGCAAACCGGCACTGCGGACATTGCGTGCGCTGCACCTGCCCCGCCAGCTTGCTCACCCAGGCCAATAAAACGGCCATGTTGCGACGCAAGTTGCGCGACCGATTGCGGAATCCAGTCGGTCAACAAAACGGTGGCGGCAGCGCCTAAACCCACAACAGCAACGGCGAACAGCGCAAGAGGCACAAACTCCATTTGCAACTCCAGACGATTAAGTGAGCGAACCACTCAATCATATGCTGCAACGCCGCATTTTTCAATATTCCGTATGTAGTATATCAACGAAAATGTTGTTTTCAGGATGCAGTCTCACGTTAGCACGGTGCGAGCACGACGGGTTCGCCGCTTCGAACAAAGCAAAGATGCTTGGTGTATACGCGCAAAACGCGCGCTATGCGCGCACTTCCGTGCGATGATCGCGCAATTTCATTCGAATGCGGATTGTGATATCCGCGTTGCGTCATTAATCTTCGGGACATCCGGCATGGATCGACTGCGGCCCCGAGCTTGGCCTTACGCCCGCCTGACTGCGCCGCCCGATCCCACCCTGCCGCCCAAGTTTCAAGGAGACCTGCGTCATGAGCACCACCATCCCGACGGCCACAATGGCCGATAACCGCGCCACGCGCAGCCAGGCACGCAAAGCGGCACTCGGCAGCTTCGTCGGCGCCGTGGTCGACTGGTACGACTTCCTGCTGTACGGCATCGTCGCGGCGCTGGTCTTCAACGCCGAATTCTTCCCGAAGGTCAGCCCGGCCATGGGCACGCTGGCGGCGTTCGCCACCTTCGGCGTCGGCTTCCTGTTCCGCCCGCTCGGCGGCTTCGTGTTCGGCCACTATGGCGACCGCCTCGGCCGCAAACGCATGCTGGTATTGACCGTGATGATGATGGGCCTGTCCACGGCGGCAATCGGACTGTTGCCGGCCTTCTCCACCATCGGCTGGTGGGCGCCCGTTCTGCTCGTGACGTTGCGTGCGATCCAGGGCTTCGCCGTCGGCGGCGAATGGGGCGGCGCAGCGCTGATGGCGGTCGAAAGCGCGCCGGAGAAGAAGAAAGCGTTCTACAGCAGCGGCGTGCAGGTCGGCTACGGCGTGGGCCTCGTGCTGTCGACCGGATTGGTGGCGATCATCAGCCGCTCGATGGATAACGAGTCGTTCCTCAGCTGGGGCTGGCGTCTGCCGTTCCTGTTCAGCGTCGTGCTCGTGCTGATCGCGCTGTGGATCCGCTCGAGCATGGAAGAGTCGAAGGAGTTCGTCGAAAAGGTCGGCAAAAAGGGCGAGCGCAGTGTCCGTCTGCCGATCGTCGAAGCGCTGTTGCGTCATCCGAAAGCGTTCCTGCTGATCATCGCGCTGCGTCTGGCCGAATTGTTCACGATGTATATCGTCACCGCATTCGCGCTTAACTACTCGACCGCGAACCTGCACATGCCGCGCGAGTTCTTCCTCACGATCGGCCTGCTGGTCGGCGCGTTGAGCTGCGTGACGATTCCCTGCTTTGCACTGCTCGCGGACCGCTTCGGCCGCCGCCGTGTGTACATCATCGGCGCGGTGATCGGCATGTTGAGCGCGGTGCCGTTCTTCCTCGCACTCGACGCACGCTCGACGGTGTGGATCGTCGTCTTCGCGGTGATGCTCGCGAACGTCGCGCACGACATGGTGGTCAGCGTGCAACAGCCGATGTTCACCGAACTGTTCGGCACCGAGTATCGCTATAGCGGCGCGGGCGTGGGCTATCAGGTGGCGAGCGTGGTGGGCGGCGGTTTCACGCCGTTTATCGCGGTGGCGCTGGTCAGCTTTGCGGGCGGCTCGTGGCATCCGGTAGCGGCCTATCTCGCGATTGGCTGCGCGATCTCGGTAGCGGTCGCGGCAAAAATGAAAACGGGCCGCGGCACCGCCTGAATCTCGCGGAGCAACAAGGCCGAACGGGCCGGCGAGTGGCGAAGAAGCCACCGCCGGCCCGTTTTGTTTTTTGCGCTGCATTTTGCTTTGCCAAGGTCTGATTACCACTGAATTTCACACGTCACCGCGCACGACCCCTTACGGCCTCCATTCGTCCGATTACAATCGCGCCTCCATCGGGTGAACGCCTTATGCTTTGCTATCTCATATTGCAAAGGCGAAGTTCACCCCATATCGTTCGACCAGGCGGGTTTCTTGGCGACATGAACCCGCTAAACATGAAAATTCATTTCATATTTTGACGATACGGGAATCAGCGGACTTTTCAGCGCGACGCCTCAAGCATCGCGTGTGAACGCCGATAACAAATACTTCGTCAACGGAGACAGACCATGAGCAGCATCACCGAGCCAGGCGGGGCGTCCGGCTCTACCCCATTCTTTTCCAAGCAGGCCACCGTCGCGAAACCGGGTTTTTCGCGCTGGATGGTGCCGCCCGCCGCCCTCGCCGTTCACCTGTGTATCGGCCAGGCCTACGCGTTCTCCGTGTTCAACGGTCCGCTGACCAAGGTGATTGGCATCACGCAATCCACCGCCGACGACTGGTCGCTGACCTCGCTCGGCTGGATCTTTTCGCTGGCGATCGTTTTCCTCGGTTTGTCGGCGGCTTTTGCGGGTAAATGGCTCGAACGTGTCGGCCCGCGCCGCACGATGTTCACCGCCGCGTGCTGCTTCGGCGGCGGCTTCCTGGTGGCCGCGCTCGGCGTGCAGTTGCATCAGATCGCACTGCTTTATCTCGGCTACGGCGTGATCGGCGGAATCGGGCTTGGGCTCGGTTATGTGTCGCCGGTTTCAACGCTGATCCGCTGGTTCCCGGATCGTCGCGGCATGGCGACCGGCATGGCGATCATGGGCTTCGGCGGCGGCGCGATGATTGCCGCACCGCTGTCGGTCGCGCTGATGAACCACTTCCGCAGCGCCACCAGCGTCGGCGTGGCGGAGACGTTCGTCGTGCTCGGCATCGCGTATTTCATCTCGATGTCGATCGGCGCACTCGCGATCCGCGTGCCGCCGGCGGACTGGAAGCCAGCCGGCTGGACGCCGCCCGCAACCAGCCAGAAGAAGATGATTTCGCGCAACCACGTTCATATCGACCAGGCACTGAAGACGCCGCAGTTCTATCTGATCTGGCTGGTGCTGTTCCTGAACGTGACGGCCGGCATCGGCATTCTCGGCCAGGCCTCGGTGATGATCCAGGAAAGCTTCAAGAACACGGTATCGGCGGCGGCTGCCGCAGGTTTCGTGGGGCTGCTGTCGCTGTTCAACATGGGCGGCCGTTTCGTGTGGGCGTCGGCGTCGGACTGGATCGGCCGCAAGAACACGTACTTCATTTTCTTCGCGCTCGGCGCGGTGCTGTACTACCTGGTGCCGGGCTTCGCGGCCTCCGGCCAGATCGCGCTGTTCGTGCTCGCGTACTGCGTGATCCTGACGATGTACGGCGGCGGTTTTGCCACGGTGCCCGCCTATCTCGCGGACATGTTCGGCACGGCATTCGTCGGCGGCATTCACGGGCGGCTGCTGACCGCGTGGGCCGCTGCGGGTGTCGCCGGTCCGGTGCTGGTGAACTACATTCGCGCATATGAAGTCGCGAACGGTGTCGCCAAAGCGGATGCGTACACGATGACCGTCCACATCATGGCGGCGCTGCTGGTGATCGGCTTTGTCTGCAATCTGCTGGTCAAGCGTGTGGACGAGAAGCACCACATGACTGACGAACAACTCGCCAAAGGCAACTAAGGAGATCCGCATGTCGACCCTTCACACTCCGCATCCGACCAGCAAGGCGAAGCTCGCGATCTTCTGGCTGTACGTGACACTTCCGCTCGCATGGGGCGTGGTTAACACGCTCATGCAGGCGATGAAGCTGTTCAAATAAGTTCGACTGCTTCGCCCGTCCGCTCGGGTAACGACAACCGGCAGCGAGTGCATGTTGCAACGTTCTGTTGCGATGCTTCGCTGCCGGTTTTCGCTTTTACGCATGCGAGAAGTTATGCGCGTAAGGCCATGCTCCGGCCGGCACGCGTGTAAAACATTGGTCTTCTGCTACCACTGGTACGCGGCGCCCGCCCCGACCGTCGTCGTTGCCGCGCTGATACCCGCGCCGATTTTCACCTTCAGGCTAGGCGTGACACGCGCCGAGAAACCCACGGCCACTGCCTGATATCCCTTATAACCAGCTGTTGCGACACCGATCGCCAGGTTTTTGCTCGCGTCGACTTCTGGAACCATGGTCAGCGCGATGGCCGACGCCGTGCCCGAATAAGCATTGCGCGCAATCTTGTCCATGCCGCCCTGGAACTGCTGCATGTTGACGGCGTCGGTAGGCGCCTGCCCTGCACCGACATTGGTGATGCGACGCTCGTTGCCCGACGAGCCTACCGAGACCGTGCCGGTCTGGTCGGCCACCGAACCCTCGCCGATCGCCACCGAATTCGGTGCGGATGCCTGCGCGCCGCCGCCAATCGCCACCGAACTGTTGCCAATCGCCTGTGCCGCGTTACCGGCGCTGTTGACCGACATATAAGCGTCGCCAGTGCCCTGGAAGTTCTGCACGGACTGGCTGATATTGGTGATCTGCTGGTTGGTTTGCCAGAGTTGCGCGCCGGTCACCGCATCGCTACTGGTGGCCGATACCTCGCCGGCCTGCAGGTTGGTCAGCGTGACCTTCGACGCGTCGGCCGAGGTGCCGCCGAGCGTGATCCTGTCGTGAGCGGCACTGTCGTACTGCACCGCGTTCGCGACCGATCCATTGATGCTGCCGACCGTCGTCTGCAAACTCGCAATGTCATTGCTGTTTTGCGACGTGCGGGTGTCCAGATTCGTGATTGCACTGCCGACGTTGTTCACCATCGTCCCGTCGACGCTATACGAAGGCGCGGTCACCGTGCCATCCGCCGCCACAGTCGAGCCGCCGCCGAGCGCCACCGCCGTGCTTGCCGCCTGCGCATACAGTTGCGAACCGTTGACCGCGTCGCTACTCGCGGCGCTAACCGCGCCCTGCGCGACGCCGCTGACAACCCGCTTACCCGCTGTGCCGGCCATGTTGACGAGCGAGCCGTCCATCGTTGCACCGACGTTGATCGCGCGCGTCACCGGGTCTTGCGTGACCACGCCGATGCCGCCGTTCGCCATGTTCTGCTGCAGCGTGCTGAGTCCGCTGTCGAGCGAGCCGAGCGCGTCGCCGACCGTGCTTTGCGTGCCGCGCTGCACGTGATACGTGGGAGCGGTGAACGAGCCGTCCGCGTTGATCTGCGCGCCGCCGCCCAGCGCGGCCGCCACCGGTTTAAGCTGGCTCAGGTTGACTGCAGACTCGTCTGTAGTGCCCGCCGCCACGCCCGTCAATTCACGCGCACCTGAAGTGCCGCTGAAATCGACGCGCGCACCATCGGTATCTTTCGCCACGCTGAGATCGCGCGACGCCTCGTCTTGCTGGACCAGCCCGATTTCTCCTTTAGTGATCTGGTTCGTGATGTTCGTCACGTCCCCTTCGATCGTGGTGGTCCGCGTGTCGAGGTTGTTGATGGTCGATGTGTTGTCGGTCACGCGCTGGTCGAGGTTGTTGATGCTCGACGTGTTGTCAGTCACGCGCTGGTCGAGGTTCGTGATGCTCGACGTGTTGTCAGTCACGCGCTGATCGAGGTTCGTGATGTTGCTCGTGTTCTCCTCGACAACCTGGTTGGTCGCGAACAGTTGACCGCCGTTCACCGCATCCGAGCTATCCGCTGCGAGATTGGCGGCGCCCACGTTGGCGATCCGGACCGGCGTGCCCGCGTTGCCCAACGTCACCACGTCATGCGCGGTCGAATCGTACTGAACGGAGTCGGTACTGGCCTGCACTCCCGCTGTGACCGCTGCCGCGAGCGCCGAGCCGACGTCGCTATAAGTCGCTGCGCCGATGGTGTAAGCCGGCGCGACCATCGCACCGTTCGTATCGATCGACGCGCCGCCGCCCAGCGCATTCGCCACGCGGGAAAGCTGGCCGACGTTGGCCGCGTCAGTGGCCTGCGTGCCGTCCGCGACCGACACGATCTGTCTGCTTTGCGTCGCGTTGCCCACCGCGACCACGTTGGCGCGATCCGCGACTGACCCGCTGCCGAGCGCGACCGAATTGGCTGCACTGACCGAGGAGTTCGATCCCAGTGACAGCGAGTTCGTGGCCGCCTGCGCGACAAACACGTTATAGCCAATCGCTACCGACCCGGCCGAGGTCGCGCTGGCAAAGCCGCCAATCGACATGCTGTTGAGCGCGCTCGAGCGGGCGTTGTAGCCGATCGCCACCGAGTTGTCGGACAGCACGCCCACCGTCGTTCCCGCGCCGATGGCGGTCGAGTGGATGGACAACGCGCCCGCACCCGAACCGATCGCCGTGGACGCGTCGCTCCCCGCAGCGGAACCTGCGCCGACAGCCACCGCATTGATACCCGTCGCCGCAGCGGTTGGGCCGATCGCCATTGCATTCAGCGCGCTCGACGCGCTGGTGCGGGTGCCCTGCACGACGTTTTCGCTGACGGAGATGTAGTCGGTCACGGAAGGAGCCGTGGCCGCGACCGCGGCAATTTGCGGTTGCGCCGCGACCTCCTGGGTGCTCGCGATTCCGCTCATGCTATTCGTCGCGGCCGTCGGACTGGTTGCATCCGCCGACGCGCTTTGCGCAAACGCCGTCAACACCTGTTCGACGCTGGGACAGTCCTGCGCCTGCGGCGCGCAGGTTTCGGCGCGAGCGGGTTGAGCCAGCGTCAGCGCGCTCAACAAACCGGCACTGGCTGCCATCAGCGTCCGGCACGCCAATGCGGCTTTCAGTCCACTTCGCTTTGCAAAAGTCGGTACAGCTTCGGCAATACGGGGCGCTTTAATAAGCACATTCTTATAGCTCTTACTCAACATGTCCTCTCATCCTTTTGCTCAGCTTATTAACCGAGACATTTCTTATGACATCCTAATAAATTGGATTAAACCAATGGGAAATTAGGAGCGCATTACGCTTTCGTTTGATTGAAAAAAACGCAATGCCAAGTGTGCCGTGAAGCAGGTCGCATCGAGAATACGACTACTCCTAAAAAAGCTACGGAACAACTTGATCAGGATAAAAGGCATAACACCACTCGGGCGAAATAGCTAAAATCAGCCGCTTTTCTTACCCAGAGTTGCATTAAACAAGCTGAAATTCGAATTAATTCCAGACTTCTAAAATGAGAAGCCAAGCAACAAGAAACAACCGGAATTCACCTTAAAAATACATAGAATAATTAAGACGAAATACCGCGAGGCCTAAGCCAAGACGGCAAAAAACCCCAATCACTCTTAACCGGACCAGAGCCCTTCAAGACTCACCGGCTTGCAGATGCATCGGAAAAGTAATCTCGAAGACCGTCCCCTCGCCTTCCTGTGAATCGAAGCGGATCTCCCCTTCGAGCACCCGGCACAACTCCTTGACGATCGCGAGACCCAGACCGGCGCCGGGGATATCGTCATCGGTAGCGCGTTCGAACTCCTTGAATACCCGCTCGCGGTCGGCCGCGCCGATTCCCACGCCGGTATCCGACACGCGCAGCCGCCAGCGATCGTTTTCCGTCGCGGTCATGGTCAGATCGACCTGCCCCGCGCGCGTGTATTTCGCGGCGTTGGTCAGCAGGTTGAGCGCGACCTGTTTGAGCTTCAGCCGGTTCGAGACGACCTCGGTCAGCGCGATGTCGAACGAGGTCTGCAGGCGCAGCCCCTTCGCCTCGATGGCGGGCTCGCACGAGATCGCCAACTCGTCGAACAGCTCGCGCAGCGCGAAACGTTCCAGCGCGAGCGGGCTGGTGTCGCCAAGTACGACTGAATATTCGACCAGTTCGTCCACCAGCGTTTTCATATCCGCGGCCTGGCGGTTTGCCAGTGCGAGCGCGGTCTCGGTTTTCGACGGCGCGCGGCTCATCAGTTGCAGCGCCATCGAAAACACATTGAGAAAGTTACGCAGATCGTGCACGACACTGCGCGTGATCTGCATCCGCGATTCGTGCAGTTCGCCGACCAACCGCTGCTTGAGCGTCAGTTCGTGATTGACCCGTTCGAGCCGCCCGGTGTAGTCGTCGATCTTGCGGTCGCGCTCGTTGACGACCTCGCGGATCGACGTCAGCGTGACGAAACTCACGGCCTCGTCGATGAAATGCCGTGCGCGCTCTTCGTGACGCCGCGTGAACGACGGCCGCGTTTCGCTGTATTCGACGATCGCGCCCGTCAGCATCTGCCGGAACAGGTCGAGTTCGCGCACCAGTTCGTCGATCCGGTAGCCCTGTTTCCAGCGCAATTTGCCGTGCAGCCGCGCGTCCCGTTCGATGGCGGTCTCGACATGATCGAGGTCCTGGTTTTCCAGCACGCTGCAAATCTCGTCGAGAATATTCGGGATGTGGTCGGCGAGTTGCTCGTAGGTGAGCCGGTCGGATTCGGTCAGATCGGCATCGTGAAAGACGGCCTTCATCCAGCGTTCGGTCAAATCGACCTGGTGCTGCCGCAGATGTGCGGCGAAGGCGGCGAGCGGAGAGAGAGGCGAGTCCGGCATGTAGGAGACCTGGTGCCGCGTGGCGGCCGCAAAAATGAATGTTTCGCGCCTTGGCCGGCGCGCGGCAACGGCAGCAGCCACGCTCGGGAGACACTCGAAAGACACTCAGGAGGCGCGTCCCGCGCGCTTCACGGGCCGCTCCTGCGCCTCCAGTATGCGCGATTTACGGAACGGAAATTAACCAGGGTTAGGACGCGCTGTTGCGTGTCCGCTGCGGCTCTGCGTTCAGATTTTTTCGAACAGCACTTCCTGCGCGCCTTCCCACAACACCTTGGTGCCGAGTTCGCGCAGCTTCTCGCGGCCTTCGACGATAGTCAGGAAATGGTTGCCCGCCAGTTGCCCCATCTTGCTCGCAAAGCAGCAGGAGCCGTACGCGAGAATGATCTCGGTCTCGCTGTAGCCGCCCGGGTAAAACAGAATGTCGCCGACCGACGGATGGCTCGTGTGATTCTCGAAGCTGACCGCGACGCCGTCGTTTTCCAGCTTGAAATCGCCGAGCGGCACCCAGCAGCCCTCGCCGCTCCATCGCACGTGAATGATCTTCTGGCGGTACGGCAGCAGCTTCATGAACGCGGCGACGGTGTCGGGCGCGTCGGGATGGGTTTCGGCAATGAATTCGTGGCCGCAGGACGTGATTCGGAGTCGGGTCATCGCAGAATTTCCAGGTGACGGGTTGAATGAGCTTGAATGGAACGGTCGGTCAAACGCGGCCTCGGCCAAGGCAGGTGGGCGTTATTCTGTCGCCCCGCGCAAGGGTCCAACAGATACGATTGCATTTCAGGCGGTCAGGCCAGTTAGACCGGCCGCAACCGCGCCGTCGAAAGCCGTTGGACGTGCTGGTCAAACAAATTCATGCCAGGTCTAACCACTCGCCGCCACGAAAGTTCGTAGTTTGCAAGCCACGCAATGCGCAGCAAACTGCGAAACGCGCGTGATTTGCTGACGCAGACGAACCGGCTGCGATGCCCGTACCCTTGCGACCCGGTCGCTCTGTTCGCCGGGCGTTCATCCTGCAAGCGGGTAGCCGATCAGCCAGTGGAATCACGTCATCGTCACGCCCGCACCGCGCGGAGAAGTGGCTGGTGCCCCCGAAACCCACCGCAATTGCAATCTGCAGCACGGTCTGACAGGTGGTCCGCAGCAGCCTCGCCGATTCTTCAAGCCGCAAACGCGTGACGAATTCGTGCGGCGCCTCGTTGGTCTCGCCGGTCTCAAGACGAAACAGGCGCGCGAAATGGATACTGCCCAGTCCGGCCAGTTTTTCACGGCCAGCGCAAGAACCCGAAAATGATAGCAAGGAACCGGCTACCGTAATTTCCGGAAATCGCTAATCATTCTGCTTGTCGTCTTTCATGCGTTTCGAACCCCGGAGCTACCGTTTCATGGAACACGAATGCGATACGCTGCCGCATTGGCTGACCGGCCCGCCGCAAGGCGAAGCCGGGCACGCATCGGCAGCCTGTAACCCTGCGGTGTCCGCCCAACCGGCCTACCCGGCCGGCACGCGGCAACCGGGGGCGTCAGCCCACGCGGCTGAAGCATCGGGCATCCCGGAAACCGCGACCCGCACCGCAGCGGGTGCGGGGGCGGCGCCCAAAGGCTTTCTCACGCTCTTCACCGAGGAGGAGATCGGCACGCCGTCGCCGGCTACACGGCGCAGTGCGCCGTTCATCAGTCCGCTTGGCCGGTTCAACAATGCGCAGGACCGCATCGACTTCGTGCGGCGGCGCATCAAACAGCTGGGTTTCGACTCGTTCAGCTATACGGCGACGCGCACGTCCGCGCATCACAAGACGATGTTCGTGCTCAGCAGCTACGAATCGCAGACCTGGCTCACGCGCTATTTCCGCGAGCGCTATTTCGAACTGGACCCGCGGGTGGCGCTGGCGTCGCCGACCGGCATGCCGTTGCTGTGGAATACCGCCGATTTGCGCGCCGACCTGCCGCGCGCGCAACTGCGCAGCGAACGGCTTGGCGGTTTGATCGACATGCTGGAGGCCACCGGCCGCAAAAGCGGGATTCTCACGCGAATGCCGCTGCCCGAGCCGGAACTGAGCGCGAGCCTGTGCTTCAACTCGGAGATCGGCAACCCGCGCTGGATGACGGAGTCGATCGTCGCCGAAACGCTGATGTTCGCGCACACGATCCACGAATTCATCTGGACGCATGCGAAAAGCGCGATCGGCATCGCGCCCGCCCAGCAGCAGCCCGTTGCGTTGAGCGAGTTGCAGCATGCGGTGTTGAAGGGGGTCGTACAGGGTCAGCGTGACAAGGAAATTGCGTATTTCCTCGGACTGTCGCCGCATAACGTCGACTATCACCTGCGTCGGTTGCGGCAGTTGTTCAACGTGCGCAATCGCGTGCAGTTGATCAATGTCGCGCAGGCTTATGTGTCGTAGTTCGAAGCGTGGATGACGTGACGGCGAAAGCCGTCACCTGCGCGGTGAGCGTGTCGGGCAGACTCAGTTCGACGGACATGAAAGCTGGCGGCTCAGTAGCAAAGGTCCCGGCCAGCTTCTCATGCCGCCTTCATGAATGCCGTCAGCTTTTCAAGCGATAACCCGTTCTGAAGATCCAGCCCACGATCAGCAGAAACACCGCGAGAAACAGCGCGGTCATCGCGAGGCTGATGCCGACGTTCACATCGGCGAGTCCGAAAAAGCTCCATCGAAAGCCGCTGACGAGATAAACGATCGGATTGAACAGCGTCACGACGCGCCAGAAATCGGGAAGCATGTTGACCGAGTAGAAGCTTCCACCGAGAAAGGTCAACGGTGTAATGATCAGCAGCGGCACGAGTTGCAGCTTCTCGAAACTATCCGCCCATATGCCGATGATGAACCCGAGCAGGCTGAAGGTCACCGCCGTGAGCACGAGAAAAAGCATCATCCAGAACGGATGCTGGATTTGCAGCGGCACGAACAACCCCGCCGTGGCAAGAATGATCAGCCCGAGCAGGATCGATTTGGTGGCGGCCGCGCCCACGTAACTCACGACGATCTCCAGATACGAGACCGGCGCAGACAGCAACTCGTAAATCGTGCCCGTGAAGCGCGGAAAGTAGATGCCGAACGACGCATTCGAAATGCTCTGCGACAGCAGCGACAACATGATCAGCCCCGGCACGATGAACGAGCCGTAACTGATGCCGTCCACTTCCTTGATGCGCGAGCCGATTGCCGCGCCGAACACGACGAAATAGAGCGACGTTGAAATCACCGGCGCGATGATGCTCTGCATCAACGTGCGCCAGGTGCGCGCCATCTCGAACTTGTAGATCGCGCGGATTGCGTGAATATTCATTGACCACCCCGGAGCAGACTGACGAAGATATCTTCAAGCGAACTCTGCGTGGTGTGCAGATCCTTGAAGCGGATGCCGGCGTCATCGAGCGCCTTCAGCAGCGCGATGATGTCGGTGCGGCCGCCCTCGCCTTCATACGTATAGATCAATTCGTTGCCGCCCTTCTCCAGACCCAGCGCATAACCGGCCAGCGACGGCGGCACCTGCGCGAGCGGGCTCTCGAGTTGCAGCGTCAACTGCTTCTTGCCGAGCTTGCGCATCAACTCGGTCTTTTCTTCGACCAGCATGATTTCGCCCGCACTGATCACGCCGATGCGGTCGGCCATCTGCTCCGCTTCGTCGATGTAGTGCGTGGTGAGGATGATCGTCACGCCGCTTTCGGCCAGCGAGCGCACCAGCTTCCACATATCGCGCCGCAATTCGACGTCGACGCCGGCGGTCGGTTCGTCGAGAAACAGCACGCGCGGTTCGTGCGACAGCGCCTTCGCGATCAGCACTCGCCGCTTCATGCCGCCCGACAGCGTGATGATCTTGCTGTCGCGCTTTTCCCACAACGACAGATCGCGCAAAACCTTCTCGATATACGCCGGATTCTTCGGCTTGCCGAATAGCCCACGGCTGAACGACACGGTCGCCCAGACGGTTTCGAACGAGTCGGTGGTTAGCTCCTGCGGCACGAGGCCGATCAGCGAGCGGGCACCGCGATAGTCGGTGGCGATGTTGCGGCCGTCCACCGTCACGCTGCCTTCGCTCGCGTTGACGATGCCGCAGATGATGCTGATGAGGGTCGTTTTGCCCGCGCCGTTCGGCCCGAGCAACGCAAAGATTTCTCCGGGGTTGATCGCCAGATTGATATTTTTTAGCGCATGAAAACCGCTGGCATAGGTTTTCGACAGGTTCTTGACCGAGACGATTGGCTGCATGGAGTCGACGATGGCAGACACCGTTGTTGGGTTGAAAAAGCTGGGTTGGAAAAAGCGCTGCAATCGCGCGAGCGCACCCGCAATGTAATGGAAAGTGGCAAAGCGTGCAGCGCTCCGATCTGCGCGCCCCGGGTGAACCCTGTGACGTGCCCGTGGACTCCTTGCCTCCGGCCGGAACTCGCAGCTTGACGGCTGAGGCACACCGCTTGCGGCAGTCCATGCATGCGAGCGACAGACGCTCGCGTGAAATCAATCCAATCGATGGAGGTGGACCATGAAACACGTTACGAAAGCGGTTCTGGCGTCGGCACTCGTGATGGCGCTGTCGGGCGGTGCGTATGCACAAGCAGCCGGAGCAGGTGCCGGTGGCGGCGCAGGCGGCGGTGCTGGAGGGAGTGCTGGCGCTGGAGTGGGCGGCAATGGCGTAGGTGCGGGCGGCGGCACGACGGGCGGCGCAGGCGGGACCGCATCGCCCGGTGTCGGCCCGAACACGATGCGCTCGCCGAATTCCTCGGGCTACGGCTCGCCGGGCGTGACCGGGACGGGCGGCGGCATGGGCACGGGCACTGGAGCCTCGCCGAATAGCCCGTCGATGAAGGGCTCCGGCGGCAACATGAGCAATGGCATGAACAACGGCACGGGCAATAACATGAACGGCAACACGGGCACGATGCAGAACGGACAGTGATCTCCGATTCGTCGTGTAGTGGAATTGAAGATCGGGAAGTTGCGGTTTGCAAGTTGATACGGGCGGCGCAGCCGGAAGTGGCGGCGCCGCCCTTTTTGTCGCGCTCTCAACTTTAGGGAGTCAATGCCGCCGCTGAACCAAGTCGAATTTCCAACCGCTGCGCACTTTTTTCAGGAAGACACGGCACTTCGTAGTGCGCTCGCAAAACCCACGGACTGTCTCACGGCTCCGCGCAAGTAAAGCTACCGGCAAGATTCACATTCCCCTTGCCCACATAGCGCGGAAACAGCGGATAACGGCACAACGGACGCGAGCGTCCATTGGTCGCCGCGGCGATATCGGTGGCCGTCAACGTTTCAGGCGCAACGCCGTGCGTCACCCAGTTATCGAGCGCGCCCAGCAGATCGACCGAAGGAATGAACACGCCGCCACCGTGCTGAAAACCCGGCACCATATAAAGCCGCATGAATCCATTCACCTGATCCGCGCCGAAGCGATCCATCAGCGCCTCGTAGTAGCCGATGGTCTGATTCGGGCTGATGACTTCGTCGGCGAGACCTTGCAATGTGATGAGCTTGCCGCCGCGCGCGATGTAGCGCGACAGGTCGGGATTCATCGCGCCGATCGTCTGCGACAGCGCGACCAGTTGCGCGCGATATTTGCCCGGCCGTTGCGGATCCAATTTGAGCGAATCGAAACGTGCATCGCGCGTGACGAAGTAGCGGACATAACCGTCACCTTGCGCGAACAGATAGCCGTTATCGAAAAACGTCGGCACCGGCAAGCGCCCGGGTTGATGCGCGAGCCCCAGCATTCCCGTCAGATGCGTGCCCTGAAAAATGTTGTAGCCGCGATAGCCGCCGACATCCCACGCGAGTTTGTACGGCAGGCTCAGACCGTCGCGCATCACGAGCAAGGTCGCGAGTTGCGGGTCCGTGAGGCATTCATCGGCTGAGGCTGAACCGGCAGTGCAACGCAGCGACTCGATGATGTCCGCTTCCTGCTTGCGGCAAGCCTCGACATTGCTGACGATGCCATCGGCTGCGCCATCGAGCCGGTCGCACACCGCAAGCGTTCGCTGATAAACATGCTCCAGCAACGGCGGCGGAATGAAGCCGCCAGGTGTGCCGTATTCGGCGTTGCCGAGTTTCACGCCGAGCAGCCTCACACCCGAAAAATTCAGCGCTGGCGAGTTAGCGATCACGCCGTCGTAGTCGTCGGGATAGCGCTGCATTACGGTGTAGCCTTCGCGGCCGCCGGTCGAGCCACCGGCGAAATACATCCGCTGCGGCGGCTTGCCGTACGCGCGCGCAATCAGTGCGAGCGCGACGTCGTGCGTTTTCTTCAGATGTGCGTAACCGAAATTCGTCACCGCCTCGTCGACCAGACCGAACACCGCGAGCGACGAATCGCCGACGTGCCCCGAGTCGTCGCCGAACGTCGCATAGCCTTGCGCGAGCGGCGCGCGGTTCGGCGAGAACGGCATCACACCCGTGCCGCTGACGACCACGCCGTTGTAACCCCCACCGCCAATCTGCAACGCGCGACCATTCCAGCGACGCGGCAGATTCAGATCGAAACGGATATCGGGCGTGGTCGCTTCGAGCGCCTTGATGCGGCCGGTTATGCGGCAATATTCGCCGCCCTGCTGGTTGCCCTGCGCGGTCGCGCCCACCATTGCTGCGGTTTCGATCTGCGCGCCCGCAGTCGGCAATCCGATGAGTTCAGCGGACACCGCCGCGCCGGCCAGGTCGGTGCAATGCATGGCGAGCGGTGTATCGCCAGACGCGGCGAAAGCGGGCTCAGCGAGCAGACACGAAGCCGTGCCAATACCGATCGACACGACAACGGGAGCGAACCAGGAGAACGCGCGGGCCATCCGAGCATTGGCTGTCAAACGTGGGCGGCGCCATCGCACCGTCATCCGGCACCCGCGCCGTTGTTGGCGGGCGCAGCCGCCTGCTGGCTTTTCCAGCCGCTCCAGCCGCGCGCGATCATCAGCACCGCGCCGATCGCGACCAGATCGCCGCCGAGTCCAACCAGCACGCCGCGAAAGCCATGAAACATGTGCGGCGTGGCGGTATCGACGATCAGCGAAACCAGCGTACCGGCGACGAAACAAACCAGCCCTGTGCGCCCGACCGTGACGACCGCAGGCAGCCGCTGCGCAAGCCACGCAATGCCACCCATACGCACCAACTGCGCGGCGAGCCAGGCAATGACGATGAAGTTGATCACGCGGTCCACGGAAAGGTTCTGTTTAAGCGTGCCGGGCAACGGTTGCGTCAGCACGAAAAGTTTGACGATTGCGAAGGTCAGCGCGGCGACGATTGCCGCACGCGTCAGCCAGCGCGCGGCGCGGCTCGTGTGAAAACTTTCGCTGACAGGCTGCACGCGGCACAGTACGCCGAATACGAACATCAGCTGCCACGCAAACGGATTAAAAGCCCAGTCGGACATATCGTCAATGCTGAATAACGAGGCTAGCGGACGCGCCAGCGCCCAGATCGCCACGCTCAATGCGAGCGCCAGCACCGACGCGCGGCGCGCGAGCGGCACCACGAACGGCACGCAGAGCGCGAATATCACGTACATGGGCAACACGCTCGACAGATACGGTTGACGCCGCAACACGGCGATGTCGAACGCCTGACGCAGCGGCTGGCCGGCGAACGGCGGCCAGCCGCTCAACTCGACCATCGGCGGGTTCAGATGCAACAGCGCAAGGAGCGCGCCCGACACGAGCGTCAGCACGGCCGTCAACAGATACGCGCGATAGATTTCCCAGCAGCGTCGGACGAAGCGCATCTTCGCCGCGCTCTCGCCACGGCCCGCGAGCACCGCCGTATAAGCCGCCGCCGACGCATAGCCGCCGAGGAACACGAACACTTCCGCGGAATCGCACATCGCGTACGCGTGCAACATCAGATGCGATAGCGTGCTGCCCGGAATATGGTCGAGCACGATCACGATCAGCACGAGGCCGCGAAAGAAATCCACTTCGATCGAACGTCCCCCAGCGGGACTTCCTCCGGTGCGAGCGTGACGGATTGCCATTCGATTCTCACTGATTGACGCGCGTTTGCGCTCACGCTGTGAATAGCGGCGACAAGGCGACGAGACGTCGACGCGCCGCTACTGTTCGTAGGAACACCATGAGAATAAATTGTTCCCATCACGTTTGCGCGCGAGGCCCTCGCGCGCTGACAACCGGCCTTTGGTTATGCGAGGTCGCATGGCAATCTGAAATTCAGTTGTCGGCGGGCGGTAATACTGAGTCGCAGCGTCTTCGGGTTTGCGGCAAGATTTGCGGCTTTAAATCGCGAAATGGGAATACAACCGGTCATTAACGGCGAAAAGAATTTCTGAACGTAACGCGCGATTTTTTTCGCTTTTTTTCATCGGACGATGCCTTCATGCTCGACCGCATGAGTTCGCGCGCATCGCGCGGCGCCCTTTGCGGTGCTCCCCGAGGTGCACTTATTACGCGGCAGCCATTCGTGTGGACCGGACATGCTTGTCCGCTGAGCGTCATGACGACGCCGTCCATTCGCCACGGTCGACCTTACCGTTGCCGATGCGTACCGCTGTCACCCTTACCGCCCTGAACGGCAGCGCCACGCGCGCCACCTTCGCCGAGGAAGACGACCCATGAACAACAGGATTGCCGGCTTCGACGGATTGCGCGCCATCGCAGTCCTGATGGTATTTTTTCAGCACCGCCTGTTTGGCGACATCGGCGAGATCGGCCATCTCGGCGTCTGGATTTTCTTCGCGCTGAGCGGTTTTCTGATCATCGGCATTCTGTCCGGACAACGCGCGCGGATCGAAGCGGGCGGCACCCGCTTCGGCGCGGAACTCAAGCGCTTCCTGTTTCGCCGGACCGTGCGCATCTTTCCGATTTACTACCTGATGCTGGTGGTGATGTGCGTGCTGATGGCTTTCGGATTCGCGAGTCCCGAACTCGCGAGCGGCATGCCGTTTCACTTCGCGTATCTGTCGAATATCTGGATCGGCTCCGTGTTGCATTCGTGGCCGGGACGCTACTCGCATTTGTGGAGTCTCGCGATCGAGGAACAGTTTTATCTGGTGGTCGCGCCGCTATTGCTGCTGCTCGCGACGCGGCGGCATCGCGCGGCGTGCTGGGCGATCGTCGCGCTCGGCCTGTTTTCGTTACTGGCGATGCGTGCCGCGCATTGGCAGGAGATCACGATCTACACGCATCCGTTGACGAACTTCTGGCTGCTTGCGCTGGGAGGAATCGGCGGATTGATGGTCGCGGGAAAACATCAGCAGGCGCGAACGCGCGCGTGGCTCGGTCACGGCATCACGCTGTTTGTGGTGTGTCTTGCACTGGTCGCGCTGTGCGCCACCGAGCCGACGTGGAGTCAGGTGGACAACCCGTTGTTGTTCACAGCGATTAGCGGCGCGTACGGGGTCTGCATTGCGGCGCTCGTGGGTTCCATTGCGTGCTGCCGCAACGCGGTGGTGATCGGCTTTCTCGAAACGCGCTGGCTGGTGAGCTTTGGACGCATCAGCTACGGCTTCTATCTCTATCACAATCTGATACCCGACCTGACCCGCAACCGTCACGCAGAAGCGCTGTTCGGCGGCACGGTGCCGATGTGGGCGCATGCGGCGGGTATCGTCGCGTCGTTTGCGATCTCGCTGGCGATAGCGGTTCTGTCGTGGCGGCTGATCGAGGAACCCGTGCTGCGACTCAAGACGCGCTCGCGTGCACAGCCTGACGCCGCCCAACCAGTGACGATGCCAGCGCGCGGAACCTCGTCAGCCGCACGCGCCGAACGCAGACTGCGCGAAGACAGCACCGCTTCGGACGTGGTGTAATCACGCGCGTATTCGTTGCGCTTCCGGGTGTGCTTCGAGTTGCGCTGACATGCAGCCGCTTTGACGGCGCGGTATCATGCGGCCTCACCACAAGCCGGCTGTTTCCGGCCACGCGCAAAGCAGGACACACAACGCACGACGCGCAGGCACGGAACAGACCAACGATAAAAACAAGCCACGCGCGACGCCACCGCTTCGATCCGCGCGCCTGGTTCGCGGACCTCAACGATGTCTCATTTCAATTTAGCCGACGGCATTCTCGGCGGCGCCCTGCACACGCTCGATCTCTACGCGTTGCTCGGCATCGTCGCTGCGCTTCTGCTCGGCGGGATGGTCAAGGGGATCGTCAGCATCGGCGTGCCGCTCGTCGCCATGCCGATCCTGAGCCAGTTTCTGCCGATCAAGGCAGCCGTGTTACTGCTGTCGATGCCGATCATCCTCGGCAATATTCCGCAGGCGCTGGAAGGCGGTGAGATGCTCCCCACCATCCGCCGGATTGCCGCGCCGCTGATCGGCACGATCGTCGGTAACCTGGTCGGCGTGATGGTGCTGATCTCGCTCGCACCGCATCGCGCTCAGGCGGCCGCCGGGGCGTTGCTGATGGTCGCGGCGCTGCTGTTGCTCGCGTCGCCACGGCTGACGTTGTCGCCGAAATGGGCGAAGCCTGCTGGGCTCATACTGGGATTCGGTGCGGCGCTGATGGAGAGCATCGCCTCCGTGCCCGGCCCTTTGCTGGCGATGTATCTGATCGCGACCGGCGCGACGGGCAAGGCGTTCACGAAGCAGATTGCGATCATTCTCGTGGTGTCGATCATTACGCTGGTCGTCGCGTTCAGCGGCGGTGCGCATGCGAGCTGGAGCGATCTGGCGATCTCGGCCTGCGCGAGCGTGCCGGTCATTGCAGGCATTCTGCTGGTGCGTCCGCTGCGGGATCGTCTGCCGCCGGGTGCCTTCCGGGTGCTGGTTCTGGTGTTCGTGGCGATGGCCGCCGCGCAGATGATCTGGAAATCGGGGATTTTTCACGCGTAGGGGTGGTACGCGCTTTGCTGATCAATGACTTGTTCCATCAACTGGAGAGTCGTTGTGGCCAATATAGCCAATTCCCCGAAAGAGCCTGAACGTCAGGCTGAAGAGGACCCCGGCAGCCCGCCCACCGAAGTATCCAAGCCCATTGGCGACGCCATTCCCACGCCGGTCGAGCCCGGCCTGGATCAGCCGCTGCCGAAAAAAGGCGAAAACCCGCCACCTGCTGTAGATCCGGCTGGGGGTGCGTCCGATCCACTAGATGCACTCGGCGACACCGAAACGCCGCCAGGTGTTCCGTCACCTGGGGAATCGGATTTTGCGTAGGCTCGCGGGTTCCGATTCGCAGATTCGATTGCGGGCCCCGCACGACTAAGCTTGCGAGGCCCGCTTAAATAACCTCACGCAGCTTCCGGCTCGTGGACGATCTTGAGCGTACTTTTGTGCTCCCTGATCAGGCGATACACCGTTTCTCCGGGCACGGTTTCCTGTTCGAGCAATTCGTCGGCAATTGCGCGCAGCACCGGCTCGTACGAATGCAACAGTCCGAAGCACAGTTCGTTCAATTCCTTCAGCAGAACATTGGCGTGTTCGATCGCACTTTTCATCTGCAAGCCCGCGTATTGCGAAGGCAATGCAGCAAGGCTGAACAGATCGCCGTCCTGGTTGAAACCGAATTTCGACACCATGTCGAGACTGATGCGCGACGCTTCCTGCAAGTCCGATGCGGCACCGCTCGATGCTTCCGAGAACGTTAGAATCTCCGCGTTACGTCCGCCGAGCAGGACCTGAATTTCGTTGCGAATTTCAGTTTCGCGGTACAGGTGCTTGTCTTGCGCTTTGGTGATGAGCGCCACGCCTAACGCGCCGCCTCGCGGAAGGATCGTCACTTCTTCGAGTACGCCTGTGCCCAGCAGCGCCGCGACCAGCCCATGCCCCGCCTCGTGCACCGCGATGCGCGTGCGTTCGTCTTCGCTGAGCGCGCGCTCGGCGCCGCTCACGTCGCCGATGCGCGCGATCTTGATCGCTTCCATGAAATGCTTCGACGTGATCTCGGTGTCGCCCGCTTTGCGCGCGACGAGCCCCGCCTGATTCACCACCATCGCCACCGTTGCCGGCGACAAACCGGTAGTCAGACGGGCAAGCTGGTCGTAGTCGATATCCGCGGATTTCGATTTCAGCCTTTCCGCGTAGAAGCGGAAAATCTTCGCGCGGTCTTCGCGATCCGGCAAACGAACCTGCACCGTACGATCGAAACGGCCGGGACGGCGCAACGCTTCGTCGAGATTGTCCGGATGATTGGTCGCGGCCACGATGATGACGCCTTCGTTCGAAGCGAAGCCATCCATTTCCGCGAGCAGTTGATTGATGATGCGGTTGCTCTCGGCTTCAACCGGACCGCCGCCCGTATCGGTGCGTTTTGCGAGACCGTCGGCTTCGTCGATAAAGATTACCGTGGGCGCATTCTTGCGCGCCAGTTCGAACAGATGTTTGACCTTCTGGATACCGACGCCGTAATACTTCGCGCTGAAGTAGCTACCGGTGATCGAGATGAAGCTCGCGCCGCATTCGCCGGCCAGCGCCTGCGCCAGTCGCGTCTTGCCGACGCCGGGGCCGCCCACCATCAGGATGCCGCACGGTGCGCGCACGCCCATCGACGTGAATTGCGTGGGATCGGACAGATAGCCGCGAATGTCTGCGAGCGCGGCCTTCGCCTCGCCTGCGCCGATTACGTCGTCGAAGCGCAGCGTGGGCGCTTCGCTCAGCAACGTCGCGCCGCCGCGCATTTCGCGCCGCATGAACCACACCATTCCGCCGATCAGCAACAGCGGCAACAACACGCTGATCGCGTCGCGGAACTGGTCGAATGCCTGCACCCAGCGCGCGCCGCCGGTGCGGATATCGGCATCGGGAAGCCAGACGAGTTGATACGGCGCGGCTTCACCCGACTTGGGTTCGCCGAGCAGAAGCGCATGCGAGAACGTCGCGTTGTGATCGGTGACGAAGTACTTCAGACCGTCGCGCCTCGACACCAGGATCGCGCTGGGACTCACGCCGATCGCCGTGACTTTTGCATCGTGAATATCGCGCAGCATCTCGGACGCGTCTTTCTCTTCATGCGTCCACGCGGCAGGGTCGTTACGCATCTGGCTTGCGACGCCGGTCAGCGCCGCCGCGTCCGGCTCGTTGCGATGCTGGGCATACCACAGCACCCCGGCAAGCAGCATGACGAGCACAACAGCAGCCACCGCCATGGCGATTTTCCGTACGCGTCTTTTCCCAAGCGAGTTATTTCCCGGCTTCATGAGTCACTTCCAAAAACGGGCTCAAGCGAACCCTGGTACTGGTCAAAACAGGTATGTGAGGACGGCGGGAAAATGGGCTTGCGATACATGGGTTCCGTCGAAGGAATCTAGGACAACCAAACATGCGTCCCTTTTAACCGTTTTCACCCGGCCCATTATGCTGGGTGAAAACGTATTCCAAATCGGGGAAAAGGCCTATTTCTTCCGTCTATCCAGCCATTTACGAGGCCGGAAATGTAGGGAGCGAGCGATGCGCTCAACACGCAATTTGCTGCTCAGGCGCACAGTTTATCAGCGCTAAATTGATCGCGTACTTCGCATAACTATTATTAACCGCGCCCTATTTAGAAGCGGAAAAAGTTACGGCAAAGATTTTTATCGCGCTGATAAAAGCGATGGACGCGGGCGCGTCCTCGTCGCCATAGAGAAAAGAAAACTCAAGCCGCGCGGGGCCGTCCCTTGCGTTTCGCCTCGACCGGCTGCACCACCGCCGCCACCGGCGCGACCCGCAGGCTGCGTTTGAAATAAGGCGAACTCAACGTGGCCGCGCCCATGTCCGACGCGGCTTCGAGCAACGCTGGCGCGAGGTCCTTGAGCCGCGCATCCGGCAGACGGCTGGTCGGCCCCGCGAGACTGACAATGCCGACCACCAGCCCGGTTACCGGATGCCGGATCACCGCCGCCATCGACGTCATGCCCGCTTCGTACGTCTCGCTAGCGATCCCATAGCCGCGTTTGCGCGCGCCGTTCAGGTCCTGAAGAAACTGCTGAATCGTCTTCGGCGCCTTGGGACCGCGCGGCCCCGCCTTGCCGATGCCGCCCTGGCGCGACACGAGTTCGAGCGCTTCTTCGTCGCTCATCGTCGAGAGCCACGCCTGACCGCTCGCGGTGCAATGCAGCGGCGGCTGGCTGCCCATGTCCGGGTCGTAGCGCAAGCCCGACTTCGCACCCTGCGCCTTGCCGACGAACGTGATGTGATCGTCCTCGACCACGCCGAGCCGCGCCAGTTCGCCCGACGCCGCCGCGAGCCGGTCGAGCACCGGCTGCGAAATATCGAGCACGCCGCCGGTGGACAGCCACATCAGCGCGAGCGACACCAGCTTGAGCGCCAGCACGTATTCGCCGTGCTCGTCCTGCCGCACGTAGCCTTCTTCGGCCAACTCCGCCAGCAGCCGGTGCGTGCCGCTGCGCGGAATGTTCAGCGTATCGGCGATGGCGGCCAGTTGCAGGCTGCCGCCCTGCCGCGCCAGCAGTTCGATGATGGACAGCGCCCGCTCGAGATTCCCCGCCATGATCCACTCTCAGTTCGATTTCAATCCCGAATGAGAACACGATTCCATATCGGAATTCAAGCACGCAGCGGATACGGCGCTTACACGGGTCAGTGCCCGACGCCTGCGCTCACCCGCAAAACCGGTCCGCGATGCCGGGCGCCCTTCAGCAGCACTGCCGCCGCGCCCACTGCCGCCGGGATCGCCAGCGACGTGAACACGTCGCCGAAACCCCAGTTCGCGTGCAGCATGCCCGCGCCGAGCATGGCCCCCGCGATCCCGCCGAAACGCCCGATACCGAGCATCCAGCTCGTGCCGGTGGCGCGCATCCGGGTCGGATACGAACCCGCGGCCAACGCACAGAAGCCGGTATTCGAGCCGTTCATGCAATAGCCCATGCCGAACGCGAGTACGCAGATCGCAGCGAAGCCGTGACCGGGCAGGCCCATCCCCCACGCCAGCACGCCGCCGATGAACACCGTCGCGCCCAGCGCCCGATGCGGATTGAAGCGGTCCATCAGCCAGCCGATCGCGAGCGAGCCGATCGTGCCGCCCGCCTGGAACAACGCGCCGACCACGGCCGCTTCGCCGAGCGTGAAGCCCGCGCCGCGAATCAGCGTCGGCAGCCAGCTACCTAGCAGGTACACCGTCAGCAGGCCGGCGAAGTAGCAGACCCACAGCATCAAGGTGCCGAACGCGTATTCGCGCGACAGGATCAGACGGACCGGGCTGCGCTCGCGCTGCGGTGTTTCATGCGCGACGAAGCGCGTCGTGTGATCGGCCATGCCGGGTTCGAGGCGGTTCATCACCGTGACGAGGCGTGCGCGGCGGCTCTCTTTCAGCGCCAGAAAACGCGCCGACTCGGGCAGCCACCTGATCATGAACGGCACGTAAAGAATGGGCAGTACGCCGCCGAGAACCAGCACCGAGTGCCAGCCGTGCGATGCGATCAGCCACGCGCTCACGAAGCCGCCGCTCGCCGCGCCGAGCGTGAAACCGCAGAACACGGTCGTCACCATCAGCGCGCGGCAGCGTTGCGGCGCGTATTCGGCCATCAGCGTCGCGGCATTCGGCATTGATGCGCCGAGACCGAGGCCGGTTAGAAAGCGCAGCGCGGTCAGCTCGGTGATGTTGGTCGCGAACGCCGAGCCGAGACTCCAGATGCCGAAGAACAGCACCGCGCCGGTCATCACCGTTTTGCGGCCGAAGCGGTCCGCGAGCGGCCCTGCGCCCAGCGCGCCGAACGCGAGGCCGAGCAGGCCGCCGCTCATCACCGGCCCCAACGCGTCGCGCGGAATCGCCCATGCGTTCGACAACGCGGGCGCGATGAAACCGACCATCACGGTGTCGAGTCCATCGAGCGTGACAATGAACATGCACATCAGCAACATGAGAATCTGAAAGCGGCCGACGGGTTGTTCGTCGAGCAACTGCTGCACATCGATGGCGCGTGAAACGGGTGATAGGGATGCAACAGGCGTGTTCGGCCCCGCCGTCGTGATCGAAGGTTTCATGGTGTCTCCAGACCGTCTTCTCTATCGGATGGGCGCGTCGTCCCCGTCGCATCTTTATCGTGCGTTGAGGGGGACCGGCGCGCGATATACGGCTTACGTCATCGCGTAAGTCCGTTCGAGTACGCCGAGCGTCGCGTCGCGCAGCTTGCGGGCGCGCTCGAGTGCGGGCGCGGTTTGCGCCCATTGCTGAGTGGGGACTTCGACGCTGACTGGCAAGTGATCCGGCAGCGCGCGCAGAATGCCCGTGAGATCGAGACCACCCTCGCCGGGAATCATCCGTTCGCAACGGGCCTGAAACAGCAGCGTGTCGAGATCGGTAGGACGCTCGGCCGGCGCGTCGCAAAACTGCACGTAGCCGAAGTACTCACGCGGCAACGCATGCAAGGTTTGCGTCGACGAACCCGCGCGGTCGAAATGCAGCGGATCGACGATCAGCCCCGTGTTAGCCCGCGCCGCCGCCTTCACGATGCGCGCGCCTTGCGTGATGTCCTTCACGTCCGTCCACGGCATCGGTTCGAGCGACGGCGACAGCCCGAGCGGCGCGGCGAGATCGCACAATTGCGCGAGCCGCTCGGCGGTGCGCGCTTCGTCGGGATCGTTGCCCGCCACCAGCACGTAGCGCGCGCCCAATTCGGCGGCGGTGTCGAGCATCGGCTTGCACGCGTTCACGTCGGTATCGGGCTTGAGTCGCAAGATCTCGACGTCGAGCACCTTGATGCCGGTGTCACGCAAACGCGCGAGCGTTTCGCGCTTCAACGGCGTCGCGCCGACGATCTCGTGGCGCACTTCATGATCGGTGGCGGGCACGAGGCGCAGTCCGACGAAGTCGTAGCCCGCCTGCGCCGCGCACTCCACCATCTGCGGCGGCGTGAGTTCGAGCACGGTCAACGCGGATAGGGAAAGCGCGCGCGAATGGTGCTGGGTCATGTTGTCTCCTGAGTTCTGGCCGTGGCTCGGCCAATGGCGTTCAGCGTTTAACGCAGCGGCGAGAAAGGCGCGGGCACGTAAATAGTCGACTCCATCGTCGTCAGATGCGCGGGGCCGCCCTTCGGCGGCCAGATGCCGTCTTTCACCGCTTCGGCGCGAATCCGCGAGCGTTCGTCGACGCTCGCATACGGCCAGATGTTCAGAAAACGCGGCACGGTGCCGTCGAGCGAATACATCGCGCCGACGAGCGGCGAGCGCTGCGTGCGCTCGGGCACCGCTTTCTCCCATGCGTCGATGGTGTGTTGCAGGCTCGCTAGCTTCGTGCCGTACACCCGCATCTCGTAGATGCCGCCGTGGACCGCCGGTTCGATCGGCGGAAGAAACGGGAAC
The DNA here is from genome assembly GCF_900099835.1 of Paraburkholderia fungorum. Taxonomy (NCBI): domain Bacteria; kingdom Pseudomonadati; phylum Pseudomonadota; class Betaproteobacteria; order Burkholderiales; family Burkholderiaceae; genus Paraburkholderia; species Paraburkholderia fungorum. Next base: position 575,202 of record NZ_FNKP01000002.1, on the reverse strand, counting down.
AGCGCATAGCTGTCGATCTTCACGTCGGTGACGAATTCGCCGCAGCCGAACGGATTGCCTTCGAGCAGCAGCCGTTTGCGTTCGGCGATGAGCGCGGCTTCCGAATCGAATCCGCGCAATACCATCACCTGGCCCAGCGCGCCGATGTCGGAGTACCAGCAGCCGAGCAGCTTCGAGCCGGGTTGATCGCCGCTTGCCTTGATGCTTTCAAAGACCTGCGCATTCGCGCCGATTTTCACGGTGAGTGTGACTGTGTCGTAGAGAGTCATTGCATGTGTCCTTGTGAATGAATAGTGGGATTCGTCGATTGGGTGGCCGCTGTGGGCGGCGTTGATTGATCCGCTTCGGCGTCTGCTTCGGCGAGGAAAAGGCCCGCGCGATAACCGAAGGTCATCGCGGGACCGAGCGTGATGCCGCCGCTCGGATAGCAACCGCCCATCATGCTGGCGGCGTCGTTGCCGACCGCGTAGAGACCGGGCATCGGCTGACCTGCGTCGTCGAGAACGCGAGCGTTGGCGTCGGTGGCAAGACCCGCGAACGTGCCGAGGCTGCCGGGCAGCAGCTTGACCGCGTAGAACGGGCCGTTTTCAAGCGGCGCGAGGCAGGGGTTCGGCGTGTGCCGGGCGTCGCCCTGCACGCGGTTATACGGCGTCGAGCCTTTGTGAAATTGCGGATCGAAGCCGTCTTTCGCGTAGCTGTTGTACGCGGCCACCGTGCTTTCGAGTCCTTGCGGATCGATCCCGCATTGCACGGCCAGATCGGCGAGGCTGCTCGCGCGTTTCAGATAACCCGACCGTCGATACGGGCCAGTGGGAAACGGAAACGGCTTCGAAAAACCGAGCCCGTAAAGGCGCTGGAAACGATGATCGCCAATCAGCCACGCGCAGACCTGTTCACCGGCGGGCGTCGTGCCGATCAACGCGTTGATGAAGTCGTGATACGACGACGCCTCGTTGACAAAGCGTTGCCCGGCACGCGTCACCGCAATCACACCAGGCTTCGCGCGCTCGATCAGATGCGGGAACGCGACAGCGGGTTGCCCGCTGCCTTGAGGCACGAGCGAAACCGGCGCCCACGCGGCGGGTGTTTCTAGCGACGCGTCGAAATGCCCGCCGATCGATTCGCCGAGACGAATACCGTCGCCGGTATTGGTCGACGGCGCAGCGGACCAGTGCTCGCGCCCCGACGGCGTATAAGCGAAGGTCTGCGCGCGGCGCGAAAGATCGTGCGGATAGCCACCGCACGCGAGCACGACGCCTCGCGTGGCCCGCACCTGATGCACGACGCCTTCGATCTCGACCGTTGCGCCAGTCACGCGGCCCGCTGCATCGCCCGGCTCGCGCAGCAATGCCACCGCCTTCGCATGGGTGCGCAGATCGACCCCGAGGTCGTGCGCCGATTTCAGCAGACGCGCCACCAGCGCATTCCCGTTCACCAGATACATCGAGCGGCCATGACGCAGCTTGTGACCCGCAAACGCAGCGAGCCGCCGCAACACGTGCCACGCCGAGCGCACCGAGCGCGTCGCGTTGAAAAAATGCGCGAGATCCTGACCTGAGCCGATCGCCATGCCTTTGATCGTCACGACGCCAAGCGGTGGGCGCAGCCGGTCGATCAGCGGCCCAAGTTCGCGACCATCGAACGGCATCGCGCAAACCGAACGGCCGCCGGTTGCAGCACCCGGCGTCGTATGAAAATCGGGAACACGATTGCCATCGATAAAACGCATCGACGTGTGCCGCTCGAAATACTCCACCATTTCAGGACCGGATTCGAGCAATGCGTCGACCTTGTCTGCATCGAAATGCGCGCCGAGTTCGTTACGAAGATACGTGCGCGATGCTTCGGGTTCCTCGATAATTCCGGCGCGCGTGGCAAGCGGGTTGCCGGGAATCCACATCCAGCCGCCCGACCATGCGCTCGTGCCGCCAAACACGTCGGCCTTCTCCGCCACTATCACGCGCAAACCGCGCGTCGCTGCCGTCACGGCCGTGGCGAGACCGGCCGCGCCAGAACCCAGCACCAGTACATCGCATTCGAGAATCGGTTCGCGCTTCATCGTCAGTTTGCTTCGTTCGCTGGATACGTTTGAATCACGGGAAAAAGATCGGGCATAACTCATTTGTTGAATACTATTCCACTTTATAACGTGCATCCAAACCAGGTGACGCCCTGGTTTATCCGGTGATCTTTTCTTTTGCGCGCTGCGGCGCTTCATCTCTGCGCGTGGATGAAGACAGCGATGTTTGCGCGGCCTTCGCGCGCGCTGCCGCGTCACGTCCCGCGAGATAGGCAAACGCGAGCCCCGGCCCCAGCGTGATGCCGGGGCCCGGATACACGCCGCCCATCACCGATTGCATATCGTTGCCGCACGCGTAGAGGCCGCCAATCGGTCGATCGCCGCGATCCAGCACGCGAGCCGTGTCGTCGCTGACGAGCCCCGTGGCCGCGCCGATATCGCCCGGATAAAGCCGCACTGCGTAGAAAGGTGCTTGCCGGATCGGGCCCAGGCAGGGATTCGGCCCGTGCCAGTTCGCGTCGCCGTTGGCGCGCTGGTAGTCGGTGGTGCCGCGCTGAAAATCGGGATCGACACCCGTCTTCGCGTATTCGCCGATGCGCGCAACGCTGTCGGCGAGTCCGGCGGGATCGATATCGAGCTTCGCCGCGAGTTCGGCAAGCGTGTCGGCGCGCACCAGATAGCCATCAGAGAGGAACGGCTGCAGGCCCTTGCCGCCGGGGCGCACCATGCCCAGCCCGTATTTGCGCAGGCCTTCCGCGTCCGTGACGAGATAGGCGGGCACCGACGGCACCTTGCGGTTCGCTTCCTGCATCGCGATACCAAACAGGTGATACGAGGTGTTTTCGTTCAGAAAGCGCCGGCCTTCCTTGTTGACCACGACCATGCCAGGTTTGCCGCGATCCATCATGAAGTGAGGGAAAACGGCGGTCGTGCCGTCACTGCGTTTGCGCACCGAGACCGGCGCCCAGAACGCGTTGCTCAACGCGCCTTCGCCATAACGCGCACCGATTGCGAGCGCGAGATCGTGTGCGCTGCCGGTGTGTCCCGGCGCTCCCGGGCACCAGCTCGAATCGACGCCCGGCAGCATCGCGCGACGCCGTTGCGGATGACGGTTGAAACCGCCGCTCGCGAGAATCACGCCACCTGTCACCGTGATTTGACGGCGCTGGCCGTTCTGGCTCAGCGTGATGCCGTCGATCTGACCATCGCGCCCGGTCCGCAACGACTCCAGTTTCGTACTCACCAGCACGGTGACATCGCGTGCGAGCAGCGAATGCAACAGACGGCCGATCAACGCATTCCCCATCACGAGACGCGTGCCGCGCGGCCAGCGGATACGGTCGCTGCCATGACGTGCGAGCAGTTTCACCGCGTGACGCAGCGACCTGAACGACTTCGTCATGTTCAGCAGATGCCCGACATCGTCGCGATCGACCATCATGCCGCCCAGCACCGTGAACTCAGGGATCGGCGGGCGGATCAGCGAAAACGCGTTGCCGAGCTTGCGGCCGTCGAACGCGAGCGGTTCGAGCGCGCGGCCACGCAGCGTTGATCCTTCGAGTTCGGATAGATAGTCCGGGTGAAATGGCCGCGCGCGGTACTTCACGTCCGAATTCGCCTCGATATGCGCGACGGCCTGCGGCCCGGCTTTCAGGAACGCGCGGCGCAGCGCCTCGCTGCTGCGCTCGCCGACCGCGCGACGCAGAAAGGCTTCGGCATTCGCGCTGCTGTCATCGGGATTGATCGCCGGACCGTGCATCGAATCCGGTATCCATGTGGTGCCCGCCGAGTAGGCCGTCGTACCGCCCACGTATTCCGTGCTCTCGACCAGCAGCACGCGCGCGCCGTCGATAGCCGCGAACAGCGCCGCCGACATCCCTGCCCCGCCCGCGCCGATCACCACGACGTCGAACGTTTCATCCTGCTTCAAACCGCTGAGTGTCTCCACCATGACGTGCTCCTTGCGTCCCTTTTTTGCGGGCGACGAATCAGGCGTTTTTCCTGTTCACCGCATCAACTAGAATTTGCTTTGATATTGGAATACTATTCTGAAATAGCAAAAAAGCAAAGCATTCGAACATTGACGGAGACACAGCAATGCGCGTACTGGTAACAGGAGGAAGTGGTTTTCTGGCGGCGTGGATCATGCGGCGCCTGCTTGACAGAGGCCTGAGCGTGAGGGCTTTCGACTTGCGCGCGGGCTCGCCACTGCTGGAATCGCTCGCGCCGGAATGGGCTGCGGCGGTGCAATGGTCGACCGGCGATATCGCCCTCGCCAGCGACGTATCACGCGCAATGGACGGTTGCGACGCGGTCATTCATCTTGCGGGAATCCTGACCCCGGCCTGCGCGCTCGACCCGGTGCGCGGTGCGCAAATCAATCTGATCGGCACACTCAATGTGTTCGAGGCAGCGCGCGCCGCCAATCTGGAAAACGTGCTGTACGCGAGCAGCGCGGGGGTGTTCGGCCCCGACGATGGCGCCGTGCCCTCTCCGCAGACCTTATACGGCGCGTTCAAGCTCGCGTGCGAAGGCGCGGCGCGCGCGTACTGGCACGATCACGGCATCGCCAGCATCGGTTTCCGGCCGCTGGTCGTGTATGGCGCGGGCCGCGAAACCGGATCGAGCGCCGGGCCGAGCCTCGCGTGCCGCGCCGCGGCACGCGGCGAGCCGTACGCGATTCCGTTCACCGGCTCGACCGGTCTCGTTTACGCGGGCGACGTCGCCGCCGCTTACGAAGCCGCGCTATTCGCGGCGCCTCGCGGTGCACACGCATTCACGCTCGCGGGCGACATCGTCGAAGTCAATGAGGTGATCGCACGAATCGGTGCGATCGTGCCCAGTGCTCGAATCGACGCAAACGGTGCGCCGTTGCCCATTGCCACTTCGTTTCCTGCCGATCCGTTGCTCGCGCAATGGCTGCCTGATTTACCGCACACATCGCTCGAACAGGGATTGCGCGAAACCGTGGCGTTCTATCGCTAACCCGCTAAGCCGCTAGCCCGATCACCCAATCAGGCAGGACAGTCCGGTATCGTGCACGATACCTACAGGCTCCACTTTCAGGAGAAGTTGAACATGACGCAAACCGACGCAGTTTCTTTTTCCGCCTCGCTCGACGAGGGTCTGAGCGGCGCGACCCGCGTGTATTTCATCGTCGGCGATCCGATTGCGCAGGTGCGTTCGCCGTCCGGCGTGACGGCCGCTTTGCGCACGGCAGGCCGCGATGCGCTGGTGGTTCCCGCGCACGTCGCCCCCGCCGACCTGCCCGCGTTCTTCGCGGGCGTCACGCCGATGCGCAATGTCGACGGCATCATCATTACCGTGCCGCACAAGTTCAGCGCGGCGGAATATTGCGCGACGCTGTCGACCGAGGCGTCGTTCCTCGGCGCGGTCAACACGCTGCGCCGCACGGCGGACGGCCAGTGGCACGGCGGCATGTTCGACGGCACGGGTTTTGTCGCCGCGCTCGTCGATGCGGGCTGCGAATTGCGCGGTAAACGCGCGTTGTTAATTGGCGCAGGTGGCGCGGGATCGGCGATCGGACACGCGCTGGTTCAAAGCGGCGTAGGTTCGCTCGACGTGCGCGATAACGACGCCGACCGCACTGCTTCGCTGACCAGCCGTCTGAACGCGCTCGGCCAGGGCGAAGCGCGCAGCGTGCCGGCCAGCGTGGCAGCGCACGAGTACGACGTCGTGGTGAACGCGTCGCCGCTCGGCATGCGCGCGGACGATCCGCTTCCTATCGATGTGTCGGATTTCCAGGCAAGCACCTTCGTCGGCGATGTCGTGACGAAACCGCCGCTCACGCCGCTGATCGAAGCGGCTCGCGCGCGCGGCTGTCCGACTGTCACCGGCACGCAGATGTTCGGACGCGTGTGCGACCGGATGGTGACGTTCCTGCTCGAAGCGGGCCAGTAATTCCGGCGGCGTTGCGCTGCTACACTTGCGCGACGCCAACCAACGGACCCACGCTCGACCCCATGCTTCGATTCGAGAACCTCAGCAAGCGGTACAGCGACCGCGTTATTTTTCAAGGATTGCACTACGACGCGGCATCGGGCTGCGTCGCGTTGAACGACGAATCCGGCAGCGGCAAATCGACGTTGCTCGGCATTCTCGCGGGCGAGCTCGCAGCCGACTCGGGCGAAGTATGGCTCGGTGGACATTCGCTGCGCACCGAGCCGCTGGCCGCAAAATCTTCGCTGACGTATGTGCCGGAAGACTGCATGCCGTATTCGACGCAGACCGGTCGCGAGTATTTGAATCAGGTGGCGTTGGAGCGAAAAGTAGCGCTCGCTGCCGACACGCTCGATCTCGCGGATCGCTTCGGCCTCACGCCGCATCTCGACAAACGCTTCGAGCAAATGTCGTTCGGTACGCGCAAGAAGATATTTTTAACGGCGTCGGTGCTTGGCGAAACCCATGTGCTGATCGCAGACGAACCCGCAGGTGGACTCGACGCGTCGGCTCGCGCAGTGCTGGCCGATCTGTTCAGAACGTTATCCCGTACACGTACCGTGTTTTTCACGAGCTACGACACGGCGTTCACCGAAACTTGCGAGGCGGCGAGCATTCAATTCACCGACCTCGCGAGAAAAGCCTAGACCGAAGTTGAGCAATCGATTTGCGGAAATAGAACCGGAAAGATCCGAACTATTTCCGCGCGAAAAAGCCGCTCAAACCGCCACGCAAATCTTGCCGAAGTGCGCGCCCGACGCTTCGTGCGTGAACGCATCGCCCAACTTCTCCAGAGCGAACGTACTGTCGATCACGGGTCGAATGCCCGTTACTTCGAGCGCGCGAATCATATCGAGCTGATCCTGGCGGCTGCCGACAATCAACCCTTGCAAACGCTGCTGCCGCGCCATCAGCGCGGCGGTCGGCACCGGACCCGCGCGTCCGGTCAGCACGCCGATCAACGCGATATGGCCGCCGATCCGGCAAGCGGTGATCGATTGCGGCAAGGTGCCCGGACCACCCACTTCGATCACGTGATCGACACCGCGTCCATCGGTCAATTGACGAACCTGTTTGCCCCATTCGGGGTTGTCGCGATAGTTGATCGTATGGTCCGCGCCCAGTTCGCGCAGCTTCGCGAGTTTGGCATCCGATGAAGACGTGGCGATCACCGACGCCCCCATCGCTTTCGCCAGCTGCAAGCCGAAAATCGACACACCGCCCGTGCCGAGCACGAGCACCGTGCTGCCTGCTTTCAGCTGACCGTCCACGATGAGCGCACGCCACGCGGTGAGTCCGGCCGTGGTGAGCGTGGCAGCTTCAGCGTGGCTGTAGCCGCGCGGAGCATGTGTGAAGTAATGGCCCGGCAGCACGACGACTTCGCGCGCGTAGCCGTCGACGCCATCGCCGGGCGTCGTGCTGAAATCGGCGATAGCGGGCGGCCCGTTTTCCCAGAACGGGAAAAAGCACGACACCACGTGATCGCCCGGCTTGAATCCGGTTACACCTTCACCGACTGCTTCGACGACGCCCGCGCCGTCGGCCATCGGAATGCGGCCCGCGTCGGCGGGCAGATTGCCGGTGACGACTCCGTAGTCGTGAAAATTCAGCGAGTTCGCGTGAATGCGCACGCGAATCTGACCCGCTGCGGGTTGACCAGGGTCCGCGATATCGACCACTTGCAGATTCGCCACGGTGGCGGGCGACCCGATTTTGACGGCTTTCATGGATTCGTTCCTCTGGTTGTTGCACAGACGCACGGCGGCAGGATTGAAGCTTGCCCTGCGAGCCGAAAAGCATACCGCAAGGCCGATTTGCGCGTCGGCGGATGCTCAGGAGTGTTCGAGTGGGGGGGGCGTTGATAGCCGCGACGAGGTGCATCGTCGCGATTCGCGGGGCGAAGCAATGTGACCAATAGTTACGCCGTTTGCGAACGTGGCGCTTTTGGAAGCGCCCTGCATTTGCCTAAGGCTTTTCAGCGCACGCGGCGAAAGAAGGTAAAACGAGGCGATTGTAAAGCCGCGGCCCGCACCTCACGCGCATCATTCGCACGCGAACTGCAGGCCGCCTACCTGCAACATTCACTTCACAGTCTGAACCACTTCAAAGCCTTCGAATTCCGGATGCCCGAGATAATGCACGCGGTTATCGCCCGCATTCCGGTGCGCGGCCCGGAAGGCTTCCGACTTTGTCCATGCATCGAACGACGCATGATCGCGCCAGATCGTATGGCTCGAATACAGCACATGATCTTCCCGCTGCGGCCCCTTCAGCAGATGAAATTCGACGAAGCCCGGAACCTCTTTCAGATGGGTGTCGCGAGTCGTCCAAAGCTCCTCGAACGCGGTCTCGGAACCCGGGCTCACTTTGAAACGGTTCATGGCGATATACATACTGTCAGCCTCTTTGCGGTAGCAATACAGTTGGCAGGTTGCGGGCTCGCGCAAAATAATCGCACGCAGCTCGCGAAGCGAACGTCGATTATAGGCCTGCCTCCGCAGGTCTTTTTTGAAGCGTCCGCTGCGTCTGCTGAATCCGCCAGCCGTGTTGCCCGGTTGCAAAGAAGCCAATGCGCCGCGCGCGCTCAAGCGGCCTTTTCTTGCGCCGCCTTTTCGTGAGCGGCCTGTTCGAGCCAGATGCGGCTATCGGGAAACCAGAATGCGTCCTGACGTGGCGGCGAAACGAGTTTGACCGGCAAAGAAGGATTGAATATCTTCGACCACGCGGACAGATACGAAGGCGTCTTGATCAGAAATCCGCAACGCGATAACAGCAGACTCGACACCAGTGCTTCGCGGCCTATCTCCAGCCCTGGATAGCCGCTGAAATGAACCGGCGTGTTACCCCGCGCAAGCAGTTTCGCGGGCGCGATCCTGACGGGCTTGCGAAACGGCCATGCGGCGAAGTAGTCGAGGAATGCGGGTTCGTCGCTCGAAACAAAGACGTTGGCGAGATGCGGATTATCGGTGAGCGTCGCGTCCACCTGGCGGCAGAAATTGCTCCACGAAACCGGAATGGCTTCCAGCGCTTTATCGGTGCCTCTGAAATGCACGCCGAGCGTACGCGTATTGATGTCGAGTGCCGCACAGATCGCATCGACTTCCGCTTCGATGTGCGAAGCCAGCCGGTAGTGCGAGAAGAAGAGTTCGCTCGCGCTACCGAGTCGCAGCCGCGCTTCGTAGCGCTGACGAAATCCCAGTTGCACCAGGTCCCGGACCGTCGACGTCCTGATCTTCTGCGTCGCCTCCACCGCCGACGATGTCATGACCGGTTCGAAGAAATGGGAGAACCAGTCGATCCTGCGTTCAGCATCGCCATAGAGACCGCCGCGCGCGCTGATGCAGGGCGTGAGGCGTTTTTCGTCGCAATGCATCAGGATGAACAGGACCATCTGCATCACGGAGAAGAAGCCGGAGTTCTCCTGAATCTCGATGGCAAACACACCGCGATTGAAGCGCTGCCGCGCGTGTAGCGAAAGCCGCAAAGGCGTCGCCACGGAATGCTTGAAACCCTCGCTGCGCCGGATCTGTCTGGCCCGGTCGACTACCTTTTTCAACATGCCGAACTCCTGATCAATTAGGTTTTGTTCGATAAGGCATGTGGCCCGTTACCGCAGAAAATTGAACGGACCCAGAATAGCAGTTCAGAACAGCGCGTCGAGTAAGTTTGGCCTGCGTGGGTGAGCAAGCGCACATAGCACCGGTAAGGTTTTCCCCGGATTGTCAAATGGAATGGCGAGGCTCGCTCCATGTAGGCGCGGGTGCCGTAAACGTGAACGACCATATATCGCCGGTCTTCTGAAAGAAGGATCTATCGCGCTTTTCAATCCGCAGATTAATGCTTCGTCATCGGCGCCCCCGAGCCGTCACCCAGCAAGTAGCGTTGCTGCAACGCGATCGCCACGCGGCTCAGCACGTCGTTCCAGTCGCCGCGTTGCGGTTGCGTGAAAATGCGCACGCCCGGATACCACGGGCTGTCATCCCGTTGACGCAGCCAGCGCCAGCAGCCCGCAAAACGATTGAGCAGCCACACAGGTTTGCCCATCGCAGCAGCCAGATGCGCGACCGATATATCGACCGCGATCACCAGATCGAGATTGTCGATCAGTGCGGCGGTATCGGCGAAATCGGTGACTTCGTCCATCCAGTCGATCAGGCGCGTACTACTCGTTCCGGCGTCGGCTCGCCTGGTGTCGTCGTCGGTCTTTTGCAGGCTGATCCAGCGGACGCCGTGCGTCGCCAGCAACGGCGCGATCCGCGCGAACGTGAGGCTGCGCGCCATGTCGTCGGTCAAACCGGAATGGCCGCCGGCCCACACGATCCCGACGCGCGGCAAGCCCGCTTCGGGCAACGCGTCGAGCCGCGCGCGCCATGCCGCGCTGTGCTCCGCGTCCGCGTGCAGATAGACCGACGCGGGGATCGTCTCGACGCGTGTGCCGAACGCCATCGGCAGAGACATTAACGGGCACTGATAATCCCAGTCGCTTACATCGGGATAGGCGTCGTCGAGCATGACGAGGCCGGGCCAGCGAGCGGACAGCGACTGTTCGTAAAGACGCCGCAAGGGTTGCCGGCAGATATAGCCGACCTGTGAAAAGCGTTCGAGCAACAGCGGCAGATAGCGGACGAATTGCAGGCTGTCGCCGAAGCCCTGCTCGGGAACGACCAGCAGACGTTTGCCGCTGCTTGCCGCTGCATCGTCTTCATTTGCACCGTCGATGCGCTCGCCGCGCCATTCGGGCAGCGGCAGCCGCACGTTGCTCGCGATGGGCCGCCCCTCTGCATCGACGAAATTGGCTGCGCGGTCTTCGAAATACGGCCACGCCTCTTCGTAATGGCCCGCCGCCAGCAGAACCAGCCCGAGATTGGCCCGCGCGCCACGGTTGGACGGCTCGATGTCGATCACCTGCCTCAGATACCGCTCAGCTTCGCTCAACGACCCTAGGTCTTTGAGAACCACGCCCAGGTTCGCCAGCGCTCGCGGATGGTCCGGCTCAAGTTCGAGCAGCGTGAAGTAGACCCTGGCGGCCTCGTCGGGGCTGCCGTGTACTTGCAGCATCAGCGCCTGATAGTAAAGAAGCGCGGTCGATTCCGGCGCCAGTGCGAGCCCGCGTTGCGCCGTTTGCAATGCCTCCGCATACGCGCCCTGCCTGATCTGGATGACACATAACGTGCCGTAAAACGCAGCCTCGGCGTGCGTCGCGATGGCGCGCGTCACCCATTGCTGCGCCGGTTCCAACTCATTCGACGCGAGCGCCACCTGCGCTTGCGCATGCATCGCGCGTGCGTGAGCGGGGTCGTGCGCGAGCACCTGGTCGAGCCTCGCGCGCGCTACGTCGAAATGACCCGCATGGCGCGCCTCTTCGGCTTCGGTGAACCAGATCGCGATAGCTTCGGGCGGCGGCGGAGGTTGGCTTGGCATGGTCGGCGAGTGGAGTTGCATTGAGCGGACTGCGCGAGGGCGCCGTAGACGGTGATATTGGATCGACGCACGGCAATGAGGATGTGCGGCGGGTAACGCTCGCGGACCGACTTGTCGGCGGTTTGCGCGTTACCGGGCCGGATTATCGACATTGCATGAAAGGCCGTCTCCAGGAGCGCTCCGAAACGGCCTCGCAACGATCACGCGGAGAGCGCTTGACCTTACCGCCGTGGGAAGGTCCACGCTTGAGGCTGACACCTCTTCCTTACTGGAGATAAACGATGGAATTCGCCATTCCCGACATGACCTGCGGCGGCTGCGCCAGGGCCATCACCCGCGCGGTCAACCAGCTCGACCCAGACGCGACGCTCGACATCGACGTGCCCGTCAAAACGGTCAGAATCACGTCGACGCTGCCGGCGCAACGGCTCGCCGAGACAATCGAGGCGGCTGGGTTTCATCCCTCGTTGAGAGCCTGAGCGCACCATGCCGGAACACGCATGAATCCGGCTAAACTTCCGCTTCCCGATAGCAGCGCCGCTCGACACAACCATTCAACCACGGACATCCACTATGAAAAACCTTCGCGCCTTTCACGCTCTCTGCCTGTTCAGCGGTCTTTCGTTTGCTGTAGCGACCCTGCCCGCCCATGCCGAACAACCGGCCGCGATGCAGGGCATGGACATGTCCGGTGCGGCTCACGGCGGCGCTGACGGCTCAACGCAGGCGTTCAAGGCCGCCGACGACAAAATGATGCACGACATGACCGCGCCCGAGTACACCGGCGACGCCGACAAGGATTTCGTCGCGCACATGATCCCGCATCATCAGGGGGCGATCGAAATGGCGCAGACGGAATTGAAGTACGGCAAGGACCCGGAGTTGAAGCGCCTCGCACGCAACATCATCAAGGCCCAGCACGATGAAATCGAGTTCATGCACCGCTGGCAGGCAAAGCACGGCGCCAAGTGAACGTCTTGAAGAACGGGTGACCGGCGACCAGGCGTCGAATCGATCCTGATAACGCCGCGTAACCTGAGCGCGCGGCGTGACGCGATCGATGCCGCCGCAACGACATCCATCACCAGCGCGGCCGTTTGCGCAGTAACGGTGTCATCGCGATCAAACCGATGACGGGTCCGGGCAGCAGGAGCCACGCGACCCGTGCATCGAGCGAATGGTAGGCGCTGGTCGACCACAGAATCGAACACGCCGACAGAAAGAAGCCGAAGCTGTTCTGCAAGGTCAGCGCGCCGCCGATCCTGTCGGCCGGACACGCCTTCACCGACAACGCCGAAAACTGCGGCGAATCCGCGATCACGCTGATCCCCCACACCAGCAGCAATGCGAGTTGCCCCGCCGTCCCGAGCGACGAAGAAAGCGGATAGACCGCGCACAGGAATCCCGACACCGTCAACGCGAGCGCAGCGGTGCGCGCGCTTCCCACCGACTGGCTGAGCTTGCCGCCGAGCACGCAGCCCGCCGCGCCGACCGCGATAATCAGGAACGACCACATCGCGACCGTACTGGCGGACGCGGGCGCGGAAACGTCGTGCGCGAACGCCCGCTGCACGAGAAGCGGCGTCAGGGTCCAGAACGCGTAAAGCTCCCACATGTGCCCGAAATAGCCGAGGGCCGCCGCGCGAAACTCGCTGATCCGCAGCACTTCGCCGATCCCCGCGGATAACCCCGCCCGACGTTTGCCCGAGCGACGCGCATGCGGCCCTTCGCCAAGCGCCAGCACCAACGCCGCGCCGATCACCGCCAGCCCCGACGACGCCAGCACCACCGCCTGCCACCGCACACCGGGGAACAACGCGCGTATCGCATGCACCGACGCCGTGCCGAGCGTCAGCATCGCGACCAGCAACGCGAGCGTTTGCGCGGCGCGGCGCGGGTCCCACGTGACCAGCAGCTTCATCCCGAGCGGATAGATGCCCGCGAGCGCGACGCCCACGCCAAAGCGGAACACGATAGCCGAAGCCAGCCCGCTGCTGCACAGCGCGAACAACGCGTTCAGCAGCGCTCCGGCCACGCCGCAAACCGCAAACACCTTGCTCGCCGACATCCGGTCCGCGAGTCCGGTCGTCGCCGAAATCAGCGTGCCGACGATAAAGCCGGCCTGCACCGCATTCGTCAGCCAGCCGATGCCGGTCGCGTTCAATTGCCAGACGGCCTGCAAGTCGCGCATCGCGCCATTCGCGCTGAACCACAGCGAGGTTCCCAGCAACTGGGCCAGCGCAATCACGAGCACGGCGCGACGGGCGTGTGCCGTCTGCGCTGCGTTATCCGCCGGGTCCGGCCTGTCCTGCATCCTGCCTCCTCTGTACCGCCTGTCGTCCTCTCATCGTCCGCACGGCGCGTCGTATATGGCGTCGCCAACGTGCCGCCGGTTGCCGCGCGAACGCGGCTTATCCGCGCGACTATAGGTTCTCGCGGACGGCCAGTCCACTCCCCGCTCGTCGCCACAGTCACGGCGATGTCACAGCCGCGCGACAGAATCATGGCCCATTTACGCTGCTCACCGGCGGCGCCCTGCTCCACGCTGCAAACCACGCAGCGCTCTCACGCCACGGCTGTGTCCTTTCAGGCCCGCTCACGCCGCGCATGCTGGCGGCGACGCCCTGCTGGCCCGGATGCGTTGTGCGCACCCGTAAGAAGAATTTCAACTACACGCTACGACCAACGCATGCAAAAGAAACAGATCATCCTGGCCATGCTCGGCGCACTGGCCGCTTTCGAGCAGGGCCACGTCTGGGCCAAGTCCGTCTCCAACGCGAGCTTCGAGGTGAGCAGCGGCACGACCACCAGCACCGCGCAGAGCCTCGGCGCGGGCGGCACGACCGGCACCGTCGACGCAACCGGCACCCTCGCGGTATCGGGCAGCACGGTGGCGATTACCGTGACCGGCGACGCCACCATCACCAACAACGGCACCATCACGCAAACCGGCACGGGCCGCGCGATCCGCGACAACACGGGCGGCCTGACGCTCACGGTCACCAACAACGCGGGCGCGACGATCCAGACCGCCGACGCCGACGTGATCCAGATGAATGAGCCGAACAGCAACATCACGTTCTATAACGCGGGCACGCTGACTTCGCTGAACGCATCGGCGGGCGGTTCGCAGGCGATCGACTTCAACGCCATCACCACCGGCACCAACATTCTGATCAACACGGCGACCGGTCTGATCCAGGCCAACGAGGCGGACGCCGTGCGTCCCGGCGTGAACGGCTACGTGTACAACGACGGCACGATCCGCTCGACCAACAACCCCGGCAGCACCGACGGCAGCGACGGTATCGACGCGCAAAGCAACAGCGGCATCACGATCGTCAACGCGACGACCGGCACGGCGACCACGCCGGGGACGGGTCTGATCGAAGGCGCGCGGCACGGCATCACGGGCGGCAATACCGACGTGACCACCGACGGCACCTTCACGATGAGCGTCACCAACAACCAGGGCGGCACGATCCAGGGTGACAACGGCTCGGGCATCAACATCGACGGTTTCAACGGCAACGAAGTGGTGACGATCGTCAACCACGGCACGATCACCGGCAACGGCGTCACCGCCGACGGCGACGGCGTGGACGTGGACGGCCTCGTCAACCTGACCAACACCGGCACGATCAAATCGCTGCACGCCTACGACGACACCAGCGAAGGCGTGACTGTCGGCGGCGGCACGATCGTCAACTCGGGCACGATCGAAGGCATCAACTCGGCGACCAATGCCGACGGCACGGCCAACACGGGGACGGGCCGCGGCATCACGCTGGCCGGTCTCGACAAGGACCCGACCACCGGCGACGCGATTCCTGTGCAAGGCATTTACGGCAACACGACCGTCACCAACAGCGGCCTGATCAAGGGCGACAGCGACTCGGGCATTGCCGTGACCGGCGCGGCGACCGCGTACTCGCTGACCATCACCAACCTGGCGGGCGGCGTGATCGAAGGCGGCGGCGCGACGGCAGCGGCGATCAGCACCGGCGCGCAGAACTCGACCGTGATCGACTACGGCACCATCACCGCCGACAGCAGCGGCCGCGCGGTCGATCTCGGCAGCGGCAACAGCACGCTGGAGATTCTCGGCGGCGCGGCCGTGATCAACGGCAGCATCTCGGGCGGCACCGGCACCAGCACGCTGACGATCATCCCCGGCGCGGGCAACAGCTTCACCTATCACGACTCGATCTCGAACTTCGCGAGCGTGTCGATCGGCGCGGGCACCGTCACGCTGTACGGCGCGAGCACCTATGTCGGCACGACCACGCTCACCGGCGGCACGCTGGTGCTTGGCAACAGCAGCGCGATCGGCAGCGGCCAGCTCGACACGGCCGGGTCCGGCTCGGCGGTGGTGTATCTGAACGGCGTGGCGCTGGCGAACACGGTGAGCCTCGGCGGCGACACGACGCTCGAAGTGAACGGCACGGATACGGCGGCGCAAAACGGTGCGATCGGGCAGTCGGGCGGCAGCTACGGCATCGACAAAACCGGCACGGGCACGCTCGTGCTGAACGGCGCGAACACCTACACCGGCACGACCACGGTGCAGGCGGGCACGCTCCAGCTCGGCAGCAGCGCGTCCAGCACGGCCTCGCTGACCAGCGACGTGGACGTGGCATCGGGCGCGACGCTGTCCGGCTACGGCACGATCGACGGCGACGTGGACAACCAGGGCACGGTATCGGCCGCGAGCGGCGGCGGCAGTCTCAGCATCACCGGCAATTACACGCAAAGCGCGGCCGCGACGTTGAGCGTCGGGGTCGGCAGCAATGCCGTCGCGACCGGCAACCTGAGCACCGACAGCGGCTACGGCCACCTTGTCGTCGGCGGCAGCGCGACGCTCGCGGCGGGTTCGTCGGTGGCGCTGGTGAACACCGGCTCGTACGGCTTCGCGGCGGGCCAGCGCTTCGTCGTGATCGACGCGTCGGCGAGCGGCACGAACTACAACGAGAGCACGCTCGACTATTCGGCGCTCGGCTATAGCGGCCTGCTGTTCGGCACCGCCGTCAACGTGGATGGCCGCAGCGATCTGGTGGTCAGCCTCGCGGGCCAGCCGGCCAGCTCGCTAGCAACGACGTCGAATGCCAACTCGTCGCTCGCGGGTCTTGCGAAATACACCGGCATCAGCGCGCAATTGCTGAACCTGTACAACGCGGCGACCGCACTGAGCCTCGGCTCGAGCGCGGCGGCCACCAAAGCGGGCGTGCAACTCAGCCCGGCCGCGCAGATGTCGCTGGGCCGCGCCGCCGCAGCGCCGACGCTCGACGCACTGAACATCGTCAGCTCTCACGCCGACAGCCTGCGCCTCGCGCAGGCCGACAGCGCGACCGGCATCGCCACCGGCGACGCACCGCCCGCCTGGGGCGTGTGGGGCCAGGCGTTCGGCGGTCACGCGGGTCAGGGCGAAATGGACGGCGTGGACGGCTATAGCGCGAACTATGGCGGCCTGCTGCTCGGCGTCGACCGCTCGATCACCGACAACTGGCGCGCGGGCGGCGTGTTCAGCTATTCGAATACCGCCGTCAACAACACCGACAACAGCGCGGGCGACTCGACCCGCGTCAACGCGTACGGCCTGATCGGCTATGCGAGCTACAGCGGCAACCCGTGGTATGTGAACCTCGCGGCGGGCGCGGTGCTGCAGCGCTACGACTCGACCCGCGTGGTCGATTTCACCGGCTTCTCGGGCGAAGCGAACGGCCAGTTCAACGGTCAGCAATATGTGGCGAGCGCGGAGTTCGGCTATCCGCTCGCGGTCGGCAGCGGCATCACGCTGACGCCGCTGGCGAGCCTGTCGTACAGCTATCTGCATCAGGGCTCGTACACGGAAAGCGGCGGCAACGGCGCGGCATTGGCCGTCGATTCCGCGCATACCACTTCCGTGCGCAGCAACGCGGGCCTGAAGCTGGAGAAGGGCTTCTCAAGCCGTTACGGCGACATCGTGCCGTATCTGCAGGCGCAATGGACGCACGAGTACGACCACTCTCGACTGGTGACGGGCGCAAGTTTCGCCGCCGATCCGACCGGCGGGAGCGCGTTCACGACGGTCGGCGCGACGCCGATCGCCGATTTCGCGGATATCCAGTTGGGCGTGACCTTGCTGCGTGCGAACAATCTGAGCCTGACCGCCCGCTATGAAGTGCAGGCGGGTTCGCACTTCCTCTCGCAGACCGGTTCGTTGAAACTGCGTCAGATGTTCTAGGCGGTACGCGTTCACGCTGTTCGAAGAGTTGGTGCGATGCGATTGACGCGATTGGTGTGGCGCGGGTGGCTTGTTCGGCTTGTGCAACTCGTACGGCTTGTACCGCTTGTGCGGCTTGTGCGGCTTGTGCGGCCTCTGCAACTTGCACGGCCCGTGCAGTTTGCGCAGCATCGTTGTCGGGCCGCGTCGGTTTTGCAAACCGGCGCGGCCAGGCTTCGCGCCTCGATGACGATGACGGCTCATGCACGTCACCGCGCCTCACTATCGCGGCGGCTGGGCAGCTTTCTCGTCGCGCTGCTGCTCGCCGGTTGCGCGCTGCCCGATCGCAACGAACGCGCCAATGCACTGGCCGCCAATGCCGGTCTTCAGCGTGAACAGATTCACACCCGCCCTTTCGAGCTGACCGCGTTCACGCGTATCGCACGCGCCGACCGGCCGCTCACCGTTTATATCGAAGGCGACGGACTCGCGTGGATTTCCCGCAGCGAGCCGTCACTCGATCCTACGCCGCGCGCGCAGAGGCTCGCTAACGGTCAGCGCATGAGCATGATGCGAATCGAACACGCGCCTGATCACCGGAACCCGTAGACCAGCACTTTCTTCCCTTCCAGACTCACCTGCACACCCTCCCAGCAGCCGGACACGCCGGACGTTTCGCAGACTGTTCCATCAGCCGCATTGGCAGCGCCAGGCACATATTCGGTGGCGATGATCGCCTGGACATCGCTCGCATCGCCGTCGACGACCATCTGCAGATCCAGCTCCACACCGTTGTCGTATTTGATCGTCATGTTGCCGGTGCAATCGGAATTCACCTTGTAGCTGCCGTTCTGTGCCGGATTGAAACTCACCTGCCCGCCTTTAGGCGTTCCGTTGACATTGCCGAAGTCGGTTCGCGCGATATGGCCGTTGCCGTCGAAGTTGACCAGCGCGACGTCGTCGAGCGGCACGGGCGTGGTGAACGGATGCAGCAGTTTGTTCGCATCGAGCAGACCGAGAACCTCCCCTTTCGCGCTGAACCCATACGGGCCTCTTAGCGTCTGGTTCGAACAGAGACCTGCGGCCGACGCTGTTCCGCCAAAAGCCAGCAGTGCAACAGCGGTTGCCGGAAGAACACTCAAACGATGGCTATTCATGATCATCTCCTTATCGGTGGCCGGATGGCGTAATCGTTATAGACCGTGCTGGCGGCAACGTCGGACGCGGTTCCCGGCGCGCGTGACGCGAGAAAACGCGGGCAATCCGCGCGAGCATTACGGTCGCCATGCCGATGCACGCGCCAACACCCTTCGCGGCAACGCGACAGTTAACGATTTCTTCAGACTGAATCAATAGAGAGGTTGAGTCACTGCGCGCACTATCGGACTCCAGCGGGTGCGTTTGCCCGCTGCTGTCATTTCAACCCGGGTAGGAAAGGAGT
This sequence comes from Paraburkholderia fungorum, assembly GCF_900099835.1. Lineage (NCBI taxonomy): Bacteria > Pseudomonadati > Pseudomonadota > Betaproteobacteria > Burkholderiales > Burkholderiaceae > Paraburkholderia > Paraburkholderia fungorum. Next base: position 556,158 of record NZ_FNKP01000002.1, on the reverse strand, counting down.
GAACAAAATGAAAGCTCTACGACTTGCGGCGATCTGCGCAGTTGCTGCATTGACTGGCAGCGCCTGGGCGCAAAACGCGCCAGCCCCGACGACGGACACCCTGTCGGACACCTCGGCCGCGCCACCCTCGGCGGACGTCGGTGGAGTGGGAAATGCAATGGGTTCGGGCGCTGGCATTCCGGCGACGAGCCGACAGCAGGTCTATCAGGATCTGATCCATTCGGAGCAATCCGGCGAGCAGGCGCGTTTGATGCATGACCTGTATCACGGCAACTGACACTGCGCGACGCAACCAGGCGGCACCACGGAACACCTCGTGCGTCAAAGGCCAATCCGCTTCTCGACACTGCGAAAACGTCCCATCGACCTGAACCGTCTGAACCAGGGATTGGTCCTCAGTTCGCACATGCGCGGCGAACGTTCAGCCAGCGACGCTTCGAGCCAGCGAAACATCGGCTCGGGCTGCGCGAGCCGCGCATAGAGTTCGGCGAACAGAAACGGCGAGATATAGCGCTGCGCCGCGCGCGCCGTCAGATCGCGCAAATACCACTGCAGCACGTCGCGATAACCGCCTGCGTCCCACGCTTCACGGATCTTTTCCGCGCGCGCGAATGCGTTGCTGCAGAACAGGGCTTCGACGGTGGCCTCGACGGCGTCGTCATAGAGACCGCGAATCTCGAACGCGGTCGCCACCAGTTGATGCACCAGCGGTGAATGCGCGCGCCGTTCGTGTAGGCAGTATTCGGCGATCGCTTCGTCGTACTGGCCCGATTGGACCAGACCGAACACACGCGAGCCTTCGAAGCCGATCGGATCGGCCCGCTCGGCCCGTTCGAATTGCGCGCGGCCTTCGGCATCGCGGCCTTGCACCAGCAAAAGGCGTGCATAAAGGCGGCTGGTTTCCGCATGCGACGGGTTGATCCGCAACGCTTCGAGAAACTCGGCCTCGGCGGATCGCCAGTCCCAGTCGTAGAAATAGTGCACGCCCGCCAGCGCCTGATGCGCTTCGGGCAGATTCGCGTCGAGTTGCAACGCGTGCAGCGCAGCTTCGCGCGCTCGCGGATAGCCGTCTTTAGGCGCATAGAAACCGTGCGCCGCCGTCGAGCCGAACACGTTCGACAAGCCGACATAACCCAGCGCATAAGTCGGATCACGCTCCACCGCGCTTTCGAAATAAGCCAGCGCGCGCACGAAATCCTCATCACTCAACGCGTGATGCGCGGCGAAGCCCGCATCGAAATGCACGCGACGGGTCCAGTAAAAACGGCCGCGCAACCAGTCGTCGTGCGCGGCGGGATTGATCGGCGAGCGCCGGCTCAGCGGATGCAATCCCGGCGTGGTCAGTGCGCCCATCACGTCTCGCGCGAATGCGGACCGCACTTCCCGGCAAATGTCGAAATGAGCTTGCGACACAGGTTCGTACGCGGCGCTCCATACCTGCACCTGATCCATGCAGCGCACGAGTTGAGTGAGAATCCGCATCTGCGCTCCGTCGATGGCGACCGAACCTTCCAGAATGTAATCGAGCGACAGGTGGCGGCCGATATCGGCGATACCGTGCGTGATGGTCCGGTACTGAGCCGCGGTGGTTCGCGCGATCACGAGCACATGGGCCGGGTCCACCGCACCGATGGCCGCCGATACTTCGTCGGCGAGCGCATCGCAAAACGGGTCGAGCGCGCGGCTCGTCGTGTGATTCGAGAACGGCAGCACCAGCATTCGCAACGCATCGCCAGGCAGCGACACTACCTCTTCGCCCGCCGACGGCGTGACATTCAGCCGATACCCTTTGCCCTTGACCGTGACCAGATACTCCGGCTGATCCGGCGACTCGCCCAACGCGACGCGAATCTTGCGGATCGCCGTGTTGATGCCGTTATCCGTTTCACGAAACGCACTGCCGCCCCATAGCGAACGCGCAATGTCGGCGCGCGTCACCAGTTGTTCGTGACGCAGCGCCATCATGATGAGCAGTTCCATCGGCTGCCGCTCAAGCGGAATCTGCACGCCGCCGCGCCGCAATTCATAGCGCTCGACATCGAGTTCGATATCGGCGATCCGGAAGATCGAACGCGTATTCATTCGGAACCAGCCGACAGCGACGCGCCCCCCCGTGTGCGTGCTATTTGCGATGAAGCGTCACGATTCATTCCGAACGAGGCGGTGAACGCGAACATCGCGCACACGACAATCGGCAGTGCAGGCGCGATCGAGGAGCGTAGATGAGCCGACAGCAGGCTCGCGACGAGCGGCGCAATGCCCATCGGAATCGCGAGGCCCAGGTTGATTGCCATCGCGAGACCGCTGAACCGCACGTCGACGGGAAACATTTCGGCGATTGCACACGCATAAGTGCCGTTCACGAACGACGCGACGACAGCCGTCGCCGAAAACAGCAGCGTGAGACTCGCGACATGTGCATGAACGGCGAGATAGAAAAGCGGCGCGAACACCATCCACATGACAGTGCCTGCGCGAAACACATAGCGTCGCGGGACGCAGTCGCCGAGATAGGCGGTTGCAAGGATACCGAAAGAAATCAGCAGCGCATAGAACAATTGCGCGCGGGCAATCGACGCCGAATCGTAATGCAATGCCTGCAACCACGCAGGCAAATGCGCGACCAGCAGTCCGCCCGACACGCCGACGAGAGACGCCGCCGCGACACCGCGCACCGTCGGCGCGAGTTGCGCGGAGAACAGCACGCGCAAAGGCTCGTTGCCGTGCGCGCGAAATTCGCGGATGTACTCGTCGGTTTCGGTCAGATTGCGGCGCAGAAAGAAACTGGCGAGACCAAACACGCCGCCTGCGAGAAAGCCGATGCGCCAGCCGTACATGTCGATCTGCGCGGGTGTGAGCAGCATATGAAGAAGCAGATTGCCGCCTGACGCAAGCAGCAACGCGATATTCACCGCAAAAAACACCACCCCACATAAGAGCCCGCGTCGCGCGTGGGCTGTTTCGACCGCGTAAATCACTGCGCCGGGCAACTCTCCGCCGAGACAAAACCCCTGTGCGATCCGCAGCAGAATCAACAGGACAGGCGCCGCGATTCCAAGCACCGCGTAAGGTGGAATGACGCCGATCAGCAGCGTGGAAATACCCGCGATCATCGCCGATGCAGCGAATACGAGGCGGCGGCCGTAAAGATCGCCGAGCCGTCCGAGCAGCATGCCGCCCGTGAGCCTCGCCAACTGGCCCGTCGCGAGTACGAGAAACGACAGCGTCGCCGGTGCAATACCCGTGGACGCAGAGAAGAAGGCCCGGCCGATGTTCTGCGCGAAAAACCCGTAAATGACGAAGTCGAATACTTCGAGCGCGCCGCCCGTGCTGGCGATCGCGATCATCCAGCGTTGGTGGGCGCTCATGCGCCCGTTGTACGAAGCGGTTGATTCGTGAGCCATGCCGAACCCCGATCGCAAATAACCAGGCCGCGCCGGATAACTGGGCGCCACCGGCTATCGTGCGCGCCACGCCTGTCCGCTGCCGGACAATTTATCTACAGAATAGGTCGGGAGATTCGCAGGGCACAGGTTTTTGTGCCTGTTTGATGGGAGATTTCGCACGCTCGCCGTGGAGCGCGTAAAGAAAAATTCGATGCGCCAAATCACTACACGGCAATTGAGAATGATCGCGCGAATGATCAGGATAACCAATTTCAGATCGCGCACAACCGTGGTGCTTCTGGTCGTCTGCGCACGGGATGTTATCGAGCGTCCTGTTTCATCTGCGTGCCGTGAATGACCCAAAAGAAACGCCCGCCTGCGGGAATCGCAGGCGGGCGGTTTCGCGACTTCATTGCATCACATCACGCTTTACTGCGTCGTGGTTCCTGCCGTCTGCGTAACCGCAGGCGCGCTATAAAGCGGCGCATCCGGCGCACGTTCCTTGTCGCCGGAATGTTCGATCCAGCCGCCGCCGAGGTATTGATACAGATCGACGAGGTTGGTCAACCGCGACAACGAAGCGGTAATCAACGACTGTTGCGCGGAATACAGATCGGTTTGCGCGGTCAGCACCGTCAGATAATTGTCGACGCCGTTGCGGTAACGCAGATCCGACAAGTCATAGCGGCGCTGCTGCGACTGCGCATAAGCCTGCAAATCCGCGATCTGCCGGTCGTACGTACCGCGTGCCGCGAGACCGTCGGCCACTTCACGGAACGCCGTCTGGATCGCTTTTTCATACTGTGCGATCGCCACGTTCTTCTCGAGGTGCGCGAGATCGAGGTTCGCCTTGTTCGCGCCGCCGCTGAAAATCGGCACCGTGATCGTCGGGCCGAAATTCCACGCCGCCTGGCCGGGCTTGAACAGCGTGCCCAGACTCAGGCTCGCGGCACCTGCGCTACCAGTCAGCGAGATGCTCGGGAAAAACGCCGCGCGCGCCGCGCCGATGTTCGCGTTATAGCCCTTCAGCGTCGCTTCCGCTTCCATAATGTCGGGGCGGCGTGCGAGCAGATCCGACGTCAGCCCCGCCGGAATATCGGCGAGCAGGTTCTGGTCGGACAGCGGCAAGCCGGCGGGTAGATCGGCCGGCAGCGGTTCGCCGACCAGCAGCACCAGCGCATTTTCGGCCTGCGCGCGCGAGCGCTGCTGGCTTTCGTAGTTGGCTTGCGCCTGCTGCATCGTGCCGGCCGCTTCACGCAGATCGAGTTCCGAGCCCGTGCCGTTGTCGAATTCAAGCTTGGTCAGCTTGTACGAATTCGTCGCGACGTCGAGCGTCGATTTCGTCACCTTCAACATGTCGTCGTAGGCGACCATCGTCAGATACTGATCGGCGACGCTCGACACCAGCGCGATTTCGGCGGCCTTGCGCGCCTGCGCGGTCGACAGATACGTCTGCATTGCCTGCTCGGACAGGCTGCGTACCTTGCCGAACAGATCCAGTTCCCACGACGCGCTGCCTTCGGCCACGTACTCACTGGAGGTCGTCGCGTAACCCACGTACGACAGGTTTGCCGGCGTGCGGGTGCGCGTGCCGGTGCCGGACGCAGATAACGTCGGCAGCAGGTTCGCGCGTTCGACGCGGTACTGGTCGCGCGCTTCGGCCACCTGAAGCACCGAGACGCGCAGGTCGCGGTTGTTATGCAGCGCGAGCTGGATGATGCTCTTGAGACGCGGGTCGTTGAAGAAATCGCTCCAGCCGATATCGGTGGCCGCGCGCCCCTGCGCGCTGCGCCCGTTAGCGCCCTGCGCCGACGACGACGCGTCCGGCTGCGTGTCGTACACGCCGCCTTTCGGGAAGCTGCTGGACACCGGCGCGTCCGGCCGGTGATACGTCGGAGCCAGCGTGCAGCCGCCCGCCAATGCCGCGACTGCGAGCACGATCAGTGCGTGTTTCTGCATGTCAATGTCCTTCGTGCTTCGCGTCGTCGAGCTTCGGCGCGTCGTCACTGGAGAATTTGGAACGGATCACGACGTAGAACATCGGGATCATGAAAATCGCGAAGAAGGTCGCCGTCAGCATCCCGCCGATCACACCGGTGCCGATTGCGTGCTGGCTCGCGGAGCCCGCGCCGTTGCTGATCGCGAGCGGGAACACGCCGAGAATGAACGCGAGCGATGTCATCAGAATCGGGCGCAGTCGCAGACGCGCTGCTTCGATGGCCGCTGCAACCGGCGACATCCCCTGCTCCATCTGCAATTCGCGGGCGAATTCGACGATCAGAATCGCGTTCTTCGCGGACAACCCGACGGTGGTCAGCAAGCCGACCTGGAAGAACACGTCGTTCTCCAGACCGCGCAACGTGACCGCGAGCAGTGCGCCGATCACGCCGAGCGGCACCACCATGATCACCGCGAACGGGATCGACCAGCTTTCATACAGCGCAGCCAGACACAGGAACACGACGAGGATCGAGATGCCGTACAGAATCGGCGCCTGCGAGCCCGACTGACGCTCCTGGAACGACAACCCGGTCCAGTCGTAGCCGATACCTGCGGGCAACTTCGCGGCGAGCTTCTGCATCTCGTCCATCGCCTGGCCGGTACTCTTGCCGCCGCCTGCCGCGCCCTGAATTTCCACTGCCGAAATACCGTTGTAGCGTTCGAGCTTCGGCGAACCGTAAGTCCATTCACCCGACGCGACCGCCGAGAACGGCACCATCGAACCGGAACTGCCGCGCACGTACCACTTGCTGACGTCTTCCGGGTTCATGCGGAATTTCGCGTCGCCCTGCATGTAGACCTTCTTGATCCGGCCGTCCGTATCGAGGAAGTTGTTCACGTATGCCGAAGCCCACGCAATCGAGAACGTCTGGTCGATATCGGCGACGGACACACCGAGTGCTTCCGCTTTTTCGCGGTCGATGTTCACCTTGAACTGCGGCGTGTCGCTCAGACCGTTAGGACGCACCAGCGCGAGCGACGGATCTTTGGCCGCCATGCCGAGCAACTGGTTACGCGCGTTCATCAGCGCTTCGTGGCCGAGGCCCGCGTTATCGGTGAGTTCGAAGTCGAAGCCCGAAGCCGTGCCCAACTCGGGAATCGACGGCGGATTCACCGCGATCACCGTTGCGTCCTTATACGACCCGTAATGCGCGAACGTTCTGCCGACCAGCGCCTGCACCTTCTGATCCGCGCGCTGACGTTGCGAGTAATCCTTCAGGCGCACGAACACGAGACCCGAGTTCTGACCACGCCCTGCGAAGCTGAAGCCGTTCACCGTAAACACGGAATCGACGACATCTTTCTCCTTGCTGAGCATGTAGTCGGAGATGTTCTTCAGCGTCTTTGCCGTGGTTTCCTGCGTCGATCCCGGCGGTGTCTGCACGATCACGAACATCAGGCCCTGGTCTTCGTCAGGCAGGAACGACTTCGGCAGCTTCACAAACAGCACGCCGACCGCCGCGATCACCGCGAGATAAATGATCAGCCAGCGGCCCGAACGTTTGATCACGTGTTGCACGCCGCCGTGATACTTGTCGCGGCTCGAATCGAACGTACGGTTGAACCAGCCGAAAAAGCCCTTCTTTTCTTCGTGATGGCCTTGCGGGATCGGCTTGAGAATCGTTGCGCACAACGCCGGCGTCAACACCAGTGCGCACAGCACGGACAACACCATCGCCGCGACGATCGTCAGCGAGAACTGGCGGTAAATGGCGCCGACCGAGCCGCCCGAGAATGCCACCGGCACGAACACCGCCGACAGCACCAGCGCCACGCCAACCAGCGCGCCGGTAATCTGGCCCATCGCTTTACGCGTGGCTTCGCGAGGCGATAAGCCTTCTTCCGCCATCACCCGCTCGACGTTTTCCACCACCACGATCGCGTCGTCCACCAGCAGACCGATGGCCAGCACGAGCCCGAACATCGACAGCGTGTTGATCGAGAAGCCCGCCACGTTCATGATCGCGAACGTGCCCAGCAGCACCACCGGCACGGCGATCGTCGGAATCAACGTCGCGCGCAGGTTCTGCAGGAACAGGTACATCACCAGGAACACCAGCACGATGCCTTCGAGCAGCGTCTTTACGACTTCTTCAATCGACTGCTTGACGAACGGCGTCGTGTCGTACGGGTAATTCACCTTCAGACCGTGCGGGAAATTCTTCGACAATTCGGCGAGCTTCGCGCGGACCGCGGCTGCGGTTTGCAACGCGTTCGCGCCGGTAGCGAGCTGAATACCGAAGCCTGCGGTCGGCTGACCGTTGAACTTGGTGTCGAAGTTGTAGTTTTCACCGCCGAGGTCAACGTGACCGACGTCGCGAATCCGCACCTGCGAGCCGTCCTGATTCACCTTCAGCAAGACGTTGCCGAACTGCTCGGGCGTCTGCAACAGCGTGGCCTGCGTGATCGTGGCCTGCAATACCTGGCCCGGCACCGACGGCGTGCCGCCGAGCGAGCCGCCCGCGATCTGCACGTTCTGGTTGGTCAACGCCGTTTCGACATCGACCGGCGTGAGGCTGTACTTGTTGAGCTTGTCTGCATCGAGCCACACGCGCATCGCGAACTGCGTGCCGAACAGCTGCACCGTACCCACGCCGTCAACCCGGCTCACCGGATCTTCGATGTGCGACGCGACATAGTTCGCGAGGTCGTAGCGGTCCATGCTGCCGTCCGTCGAAACGAACGCCATCACCATCAGGAAGCTGCTGCTCGACTTCGTAACCTTGGTGCCCTGCTGCTGCACGGCTTCAGGCAGCAACGGCGTGGCGAGTTGCAGCTTGTTCTGCACCTGCACCTGCGCGATATCGGGATTCGTGCCCGCCGCGAACGTCAGCGTGATGGTGGCGGTACCCGAGTCGTCCGAGGTGGACGACAGATACAGCAAGTGGTCGAGACCGCTCATCTGCTGCTCGATCACCTGCGTGACGGTGTTTTCCACCGTTTTCGCCGATGCGCCCGGATAGGTGGCGCTGATCTGCACCGAAGGCGGCGCGATGGTCGGATACTGCGCGACCGGCAGATTGAAAATCGACGCGACACCCGCGAGCATCAGGATGATCGCGATCACCCATGCAAAGATCGGTCGATCAATAAAGAATTTTGCCATCAGACGCTCCGCTTATTGCGCGGCGGATGCGGGCGTGGCCGGCATCTGCGCGTCGACAGTCTTCACGGTCATGCCCGGCGTCACCTTCGCGGTGCCCTGCACGATCACGCGATCGCCTTCCTTCACGCCGCTCTCGACGATCCAGTTCGAACCGTCGGTGCCCGACGTGACCAGTTGACGCAATTCGACCTTGTTATTCGCGTCGACCACCAGCGCGGTTGGATTGCCCTTCTGATCGTGCGTCACGCCGATCTGCGGAACCACGATGGCGTTTTCGTTGACGCCTTCCTGAATCTCCGCACGCACGAACATGCCGGGCAGCAGGATGTTTTTCGGATTCGGGAACGTCGCGCGAACCGTCACGGAGCCGGTCGTCTGATCGACCGTCACGTCGGAGAATTTGAGCGTGCCGGGCAGGTCGTACGCGCGGCCGTCTTCGAGAATCAGCTTGATCTTCGCCGCATCCGGGCCGGTGGTTTTTAGACGCCCTTCCTGCATATCGCGGCGCAATTTCAGTCCGACGAGACTCGACTGCGTCAGGTCGACATAGACGGGATCGAGTTGCTGCACGGTCGAAAGCACTGTAGCCGAACTCGTCTGCACATAAGCGCCCACCGTCACCGCCGATTTGCCGATCTGTCCGGTGATCGGCGACGTGATGTCCGTATAGCCGAGGTTGATCTGCGCGGTTTCGACCGCAGCCTTGCCGGCGGCGACGTCCGCAGCATCCGAGCCTTCGGCGGCGACCGCGTTGTCGTAGTCCTGCTTGCTGACCGCGTTGGCCGCGACCAGCACCTTGTAGCGCTGCGTTTGCGCATGCGCGGACACCAGCGTGGCCTGCGCCTTCGCGAGCGTGGCCTTCGCGCTATCCAGCGAGGCGATGTACGGCGCCGGATCGATCTGATAGAGATGCTGTCCTGCTTTCACCTGGCTGCCTTCCACGAATTCCCGCTTCAGCACGATGCCGTCCACGCGCGCGATGATCTGCGCAACGAGGAACGCGCTGACCCGGCCGGGCAATTCGACGACCACCGGAACCGGCGTGGGTTTAGCGACAACGATGCCTACTTCGGGAACCTGCGCAGCGGGTGCCGCGGGCTTCTCGCCGCAGGCGGCGACAAACGACACGGCGGCCAGCGCCGCGACAAGACGAATGGAAAACGGATGCAGGGGATTGGGCATGGACGACCTGAAAATAGTTGGACAGGAGCCGCCGCGCACGCGAAATGAACAAGCAAAAGCACGCACGGACGCGTCAGGGGACCGACAATAGTGGAGATCGCGCGAGGCTGGGTTACTGCTGCAAACCGTCAGTAAGATTCATTAATGAAACAGCCAGGACCGCTCAATTAAGATGCAACGGTGTTTAAACCGGCAGCAGTGTCCAGGTGCTTTTGCGCACCGGGATTCGCTGGAAAGGCGAAGTGAAGGATGAGACGGACCAGGCAGCAGGCGCTCGATACGCGCGCCAGAATCATCGACGCGGCAGAGCGCGCGTTCTTTTTGCGCGGCGCGACGCGCACGTCGCTGGACGACATAGCAAAGGAAGCCGGCGTGACGCGCGGCGCGGTGTACGGCCACTTCAAGAACAAGGAGGCCGTGTTTCACGCGATGTTCGAGTGTTCCGATTTGCCGCTCGACCCGTTCGCGATTGCGCCGTGCAACAGCGACGGCGATCCGCTGAGTCAGTTAAGAGCCGATCTTCATCGGCGTCTGCGCGACGCATTGCAGGTCACGCACGCGCGGCGTCTCTACAGCATTGCGTTTACCAAATGTGAAAGCGCACCGGAGACGCTGCAGTTCTGCGAGCGCATTCATATGGCGGGCGTGCGGGCCGAGACGCAGATCGAAGCGGCATTGAATTGCGCGGTGCGTCGTGGTCAACTACGTGACGATCTCGATACGAAGCAGGCAGCAGCGTTCATTCATGCAGCGCTGAGCGGCTATTTTCGCAAGCGGTTGATGATGCCGTGCGCGAGTACCGACTCGGAGATCGAGCAGATCGTGGAGATTGCGTTGCGTTGTATCGATTGTGTGTCGATTGGCAATGCAGGGCGTAATTAACTGTAAACCAGGCTAATAAGCTGTTACGGGTTTGATGACTGTCGGGAGAGGGTTATCGTCGAGCCTGGCTAATTGTGGATCAGTCAGACTGCGACAATATGGCGCATGTCGATGCGCTTCAGGCTGCGGCGTGCACGCGATCGTAGAACTCGTCGATCTCGGCGACTGCGCGATGCTCGAGCGTATGAATTGCCATGAGCGGATCGATTTTCAGCTTGGGGATGGTGAGTTCGTCACCGGCGGGCGCGCCTTCTGCGCTGTTGCCGTCAATGCGCTCGATGCTCGAGCGGCACACCCACTGCACGCCCTGTTCGTCTGCTGCTACGTCTACGTTGACCCGAAAACCACGATGCTCTAATGCCACATTTCCTCCGGCATACTGCTTGATTGAAAGTACTCGACTGCTGGTGCGGCGAGAAAGGTGCCAAGCGTAGCACGGAGGAAAAATTCGTTCAGTGGCGCGGGCAGCGCGAAGGGTTTTTGTAATTTAGCGGGATTTCGCTTTGTAATGTGAGGGAATCCTCACCCCGGCACCCGCACCCATCCCTCCATCAAAACGCGCGCGCTCCGGCTCATGATCGCCTTGGTGACGGTCCATTCGCCGCCTTCCTGCCGAGCCTCCGCGCCCACGCGCAACGTCCCCGACGGATGCCCAAATCGCACCGCCTCCCGCTCGCCGCCGCCCGCCGCAAGATTCACCAGCGTCCCTGAAATCGCAGCGGCCGTGCCGATTGCGACCGCTGCCGTTCCCATCATCGCGTGATGCAGTTTGCCCATCGACATCGCGCGCACCAGCAAATCGATATCGCCTGCCGCCACCTGCTTGCCGCTCGACGCCACATAGTCAGCGGGCCGCGCGACGAACGCGACCTTCGGCGTGTGCTGCCGTGTCGCGATCTCGTTCAGATCCTTGATCAGGCCCATTCGCAACGCGCCGTGTGCGCGAATCGTTTCGAACATTGCGAGCGCTTTTTCGTCGCTATTGATCGCGTCCTGCAACTCGGTGCCTGCGTAGCCGATCGCGTGCGCCTCCACGAAAATGGTGGGGATGCCTGCGTTGATCATCGTCGCCTTCAACGTGCCGACGCCCGGCACGTCGAGATCGTCGACCACATTGCCAGTCGGGAACATCGAGCCGCCCGCGCCTTCTTCTTCCGCGGCCGGATCCATGAATTCGAGTTGCACTTCGGCGGCGGGAAACGTGACGCCGTCCAGTTCGAAGTCGCCGGTTTCCTGCACGGCGCCGTCGGTCATCGGCACGTGTCCGATAATCGTCTTGCCGATGTTGGCCTGCCAGATGCGTACGGTCGCAACGCCGTCGCGCGGAATACGGCTCGCGTCGACCAGCCCCGCGCTAATCGCAAACGGCCCCACCGCAGCGGAAAGATTGCCGCAGTTACCGCTCCAGTCGACAAAAGCTTTATCGATCGATACCTGTCCGAACAGGTAGTCCACATCGTGATCGGGCCTGCTGCTTCTGGCGATGATCACCGTCTTGCTGGTGCTCGACGTCGCGCCGCCCATGCCGTCGATCTGCTTGCCATACGGATCGGGGCTGCCAATCACGCGCATCAGCAGCGCGTCGCGCGCGGCGCCCGGCACCTGCGCGGCTTCGGGCAAATCCTGCAAGCGGAAGAACACGCCTTTGCTGGTGCCGCCACGCATGTAGGTGGCCGGAATTTTGATCTGTGGTCGATGGGCCATGACAATCGCATCCTGATGAGATAAGCGGGCGGCAGGCACTTAAGCGCATATCGCCCTGTCTTGCGTTACGTAATTACGTTGGTCGCCGAACGGCATGCAGCCATTCAGGCCGCCGCCTTCGACGACTCGAGAAAGTCCTGCGCAAAGCGTTGCAACACGCCGCCGGCTTCGTAAATAGACACCTCTTCCGCGGTGTCGAGGCGACACGTCACCGGCACGTCCACACGCTCACCGCTCTTTCGATGAATCACCAGCGTCAGGTCCGCGCGCGGCGTGCGCTCGCCGATCACATCGAAAGTTTCGGTGCCGTCGATGCCGAGTGTCAGCCGGTTCACGCCCGCCTTGAATTCCAGCGGCAACACGCCCATGCCGACCAGGTTCGTGCGGTGAATCCGTTCGAAGCCTTCCGCCACAATCGCTTCCGCACCGGCAAGACGCACGCCCTTGGCCGCCCAGTCGCGCGACGACCCCTGGCCATAATCGGCCCCGGCAATCACGATCAGTGGCTGCTTGCGTTCCATGTAGGTTTCGATCGCTTCCCACATCCGCGTGATCGTGCCTTCGGGTTCGATGCGCGCCAATGAACCCGCCTTCACCTTGCCGTCTTCGAGCACCATCTCGTTCTTCAACGTGGGGTTCGCAAAAGTCGCGCGTTGCGCGGTCAAATGATCGCCACGGTGAGTCGCGTACGAATTGAAATCCTCTTCAGGCAGGCCCATTTTCGCGAGGTATTCGCCTGAAGCACTGTCAGGCAGAATCGCGTTCGACGGCGACAGGTGATCGGTCGTGATGTTGTCGCCGAGCACGGCAAGCGGACGCATGCCCTTCAATGTGCGCTCGCCTGCAAGCGCACCTTCCCAATACGGGGGACGTCGAATGTACGTGCTCATTTCGCGCCAGTCGTAAAGCGGATTGGCCTTCTCACCGGTATCGACGGAAACGGCAAACATCGGTTCGTACACTTTACGGAATTGCTCGGGCTTCACGCTCGCCGCGACGACTGCATCGATCTCTTCATCTGTCGGCCAGATGTCTTTCAACGTCACCGCATGACCGTCGGCGTCGATACCGAGTACGTCTTTCTCGATGTCGAAACGGATCGTGCCTGCAATCGCATACGCGACCACTAGCGGCGGCGATGCGAGAAAAGCCTGCTTCGCATACGGATGAATACGTCCGTCGAAATTGCGATTGCCGGACAGCACCGCAGTCGCATACAGATCGCGTTCGATCACCTCTTTCTGGATGACCGGGTCCAGCGCGCCGGACATGCCGTTACACGACGTACACGCATAAGCGACCACGCCGAAGCCGAGCTTCTCCAGTTCGGGCAGCAAGCCGGCTTCTTCCAGATACAACGTCACCGCTTTCGATCCCGGCGCGAGCGAAGTTTTGGCCCACGGTTTGCGGGTCAATCCGCGCCGGTTCGCGTTACGCGCGATCAAACCCGCCGCGATCATGTTGCGGGGATTGTTGGTATTCGTGCAGCTCGTAATCGCCGCGATGATCACCGCGCCATCGGGCATCAGGCCAGGCTCGTTCTCGACCTTGCCGCTAATCCCGCGCGCCGCCAGATCCGCAACCGGCAAACGTCGATGCGGATTCGACGGACCCGCCAGCGTACGCACCACGCTCGACAGATCGAAGCTCAGCACGCGCTCGTATTCGGCGCGCTTCAACGTATCGGCCCACAAGCCGGTTTCCTTCGCGTACGTCTCGACCAGTTTCACGAGTTCATCGTCGCGACCCGTGAGCTTGAGGTACTTGATGGTCTGTTCATCGATATAAAACATCGCGGCCGTCGCGCCGAATTCGGGCGCCATGTTCGCGATCGTCGCGCGGTCGCCGAGCGTCAGTTTGCTCGTGCCTTCGCCATAGAATTCGAGGTACGCGCCGACTACTTTTTCTTTACGCAGGAATTCGGTCAGCGACAGCACGACGTCGGTTGCGGTAATACCTTCACCGGGCTTGCCGGTGAGTTCCACGCCGACGATATCCGGCAGCCGCATATACGACGCACGCCCGAGCATCACGCTCTCGGCTTCAAGTCCGCCGACACCGATCGCGATTACGCCGAGCGCGTCGACCATCGGCGTATGCGAGTCGGTACCGACCAGCGTGTCGGGAAACGCCACGCCGTCTTTCACCTGCACGACCGGACTCATCCGTTCGAGATTGATCTGATGCAGGATGCCGTTGCCCGGCGGAATCACGTCGACATTCCTGAACGAGCGCTTTGTCCAGTTGATGAAATCGAAACGGTCTTCGTTGCGGCGATCTTCGATTGCGCGGTTCTTGTCGAATGCATCGGGATCGAAACCGCCGCACTCGACCGCGAGCGAATGGTCAACCACGAGTTGCGTCGGCACGACCGGATTCACCATCGCGGGGTCGCCGCCTTGCGCAGCGATCGCATCGCGCAAACCGGCGAGATCGACCAGCGCGGTCTGCCCGAGAATGTCATGACACACCACGCGCGCCGGAAACCACGGAAAATCCAGTTCGCGCTTGCGTTCGATAATTTGCGTGAGCGACGCAGTCAGCGTGGCGGGATCGCAGCGGCGCACGAGATTCTCGGCCAGCACGCGCGACGTGTACGGCAATGTATCGTAAGCGCCGGGCTGGATCGCATCGACCGCAGCACGCGTATCGAAGAAGTCCAGCGAGGTGCCGGGAAGGCGTTTGCGGTTTGCAGTATTCATGGCGTAGTGAAAACAGTATTGATCCGGGGACGATGGCGGCGGCCATTCGCAATCCGCCGAGCCTTTTTTCCAGCGGGATTGCGCTGGTGGATCAGGCGGACAGTCTGGGTAGTTTATCGCTGGTTGATGCGTAGCCGGTTGAGCGTTTCGCTGCTCAGGCGGCGGCTTGGCGATCACATCCGTTTCCGCAAAAAACAGCCCTGGCCCGGGGTATTGACGAGCCAAGGCCTAACTTCGTTGCATCGCCGTTTCCGGAAATGCAATCGAGGAGAAACGCCGCGCGATTAAACGCGTTTGGCAAGCGGCACGTACTTCAAATTCTCAGGTCCGGTGTAGTTCGCACTGGGTCGGATGATCTTGTTGTCGACCCGCTGCTCGATGATGTGCGCGCTCCATCCGGCCGTGCGCGCGATCACGAAAATCGGCGTGAACATCGCCGTCGGCACGCCCATCATGTGATACGACACCGCACTGAACCAGTCGAGATTCGGGAACATCTTCTTCGCGTCCCACATCACCGATTCGAGCCGCTCGGCGATGTTGAACAGCTTCGTGTTGCCCGCTTCTTTCGACAGCTTTTTCGCCACGTCCTTGATGACCACGTTACGCGGATCGGAGATCGTGTACACCGGATGGCCGAAGCCGATCACCACTTCCTTGTTTTCAACGCGCCTGCGGATATCGGCCTCTGCTTCGTCGGGCGTCTGATAGCGCGACTGGATCTCGAACGCGACTTCGTTGGCGCCGCCGTGCTTCGGGCCGCGCAATGCGCCGATCGCGCCGGTGATCGCCGAGTAAATGTCGGACCCCGTGCCTGCAATCACGCGCCCCGTGAAGGTCGACGCGTTGAATTCATGCTCTGCATAGAGGTTCAGCGACACATGCATCGCATCGACCCAAGCCTTCGACGGCTCGACGCCATGCAGCAGATGCAGGAAGTGGCCGCCGATCGAATCGTCGTCGGTTTCGACCTCGATGCGCTTGCCGTTGTGCGAATAGTGATACCAGTACAGCAGCATCGAACCGAGCGACGCCATCAGCTTGTCGGCGATATCGCGCGCGCCCGGCAGATTGTGGCCGTCCTTCTCCGGCAGCACGGTGCCGAGCACGGACACGCCGGTGCGCATCACGTCCATCGGATGCGCGGCGGCGGGAATCCACTCGAGCGCGGCCTTGACGTTGGCGGGCAGCCCGCGCATGCCTTTGAGTCTGGTTTTATACGCCTGAAGCTCGGTCTGCGTCGGTAGCTTTTCGTGGACCAGCAGATACGCGATTTCTTCGAATTCGCACGCGCTCGCGATGTCGAGAATGTCGTAGCCGCGATAGTGCAGATCGTTGCCGGTCTTGCCGACCGTGCACAGCGCGGTATTGCCCGCCGTCACGCCGGACAGGGCGACGGATTTTTTGGGCTTGAACGCGCCCGCGGCCGGTGTGCTGTTGTCTGCTTCGCTCATGTGCATGTCTCCAGATTTGTGGGGGTAGCGTTGGCTCTGGAACCCTTAAATGCAAAGAATGGGCCAGCCGCGCCCACCTGCGCTAAGTGCCTGATTTCATGAAAGACGGCCTGACGGCACCGCCCGCGCGCGATTTCACAAATGGAATTTCGATTTCAAATTGGAAATGGACGCGCGCATAATGATGAACCCTTCCAAGCCTCTCGCGAGCCGCCCGCCTTGAGCACAACTCCGTTCGAATCCGCCCAGCGCCCGCGCATCTGGGCGTTGAGCATCAGCCGTCTGCGCGATCTGTTTTTCGACATCGCGGGCGAGTACGTCGAACGCGCGGATCTGCGCATCGTGTCGCACGCTTTCGAAGACGCGGTGCGCGAGATCGAAGGCGCGGGCGCGGGTCGTCCCGATGTCGTGATCGCGGGCGGCTCGAACGGCGCCTATCTGAAAACGCGTGTGTCGGTGCCTGTCGTGCGGATCAACCCGACCGGTTTCGACGTGATGCATGCGCTCGCCCGCGCGCGGCGTGATGGCGCGAAGGTCGCGCTGGTCACGCACGGCAATGCGCCCGACGAAGTACAGCGCTTCACGTCCGCGTATGCGCTCGATGTCACGTTCGCGTCGTACCAGTCGGCTCAGGACGCGGAGAGCGTCGTGCTCGATCTGCGCGATCGCGGGGTCGACGTGGTGGTCGGCCCCGGACTCGTCACCGATCTCGCAGCCAACGCGGGCATGGGCGCGGTGTTTCTCTATTCGCGCGCATCGGTGCGCACCGCGTTCGACACTGCGCTCGAAGTCGCGCAGGCCACGCGGCGCGAGTCGGTGCGCCGACAGCGGCTCGACAATCTGCTGCAACATCTGCGCGACGGCGTCGTCGCACTCGACGCGCAAGGCCGTGTCGAAGCGATGAATCAGCGCCTCGCCAGCGTGCTCGGCATCGACGCGACGAAAGCCGTGGGCCGCGCGCTGCTCGATCTCGCACCCGATCTCGCGGGCAGTCTGCCGGACTCGGACGGCGACACGTTCTGCACGGTACGTGGCGCGAGCTACGTCGTGCATCGCGGACCGCTCGCCACCAGCGGCGCAGCGGCCGGAACCGTGCTGACGTTTCAGGAATCGCGCGCTGTCGAACGGCTCGATCGCACGTTGCGTTCACGGCAACGCGTGCAGCAGTTCAGCGCGCGTTACCGGCTCGGCGATATCGTCGGCGCATCGGAATCGATCGAACGGGTGCGGACTCTCGTGCAACGCTACGCGAGGTCCGACGCTACCGTGCTGATTCTCGGCGAGAGCGGAACCGGCAAGGAAATGGTCGCGCAGAGCATGCATCAGTTGAGCGCGCGGCGCGACTTCGCGTTTGTCGCGATCAATTGCGGCGCGTTTCCCGAAGCATTGCTGGAAAGCGAATTGTTCGGCTATGAAGAAGGCGCCTTCACGGGCGCGCGCAAAGGCGGCAAGGCGGGGCTGATCGAAGTCGCGCATCGCGGCACGCTGTTTCTCGACGAAATCGGCGAAATGCCGTTGTCGCTGCAAAGCAGACTGTTGCGCGTGCTACAGGAACGTGAGGTGGTACGGCTCGGTTCGACGGAGCCGATGCGCGTGGATATTCGCGTCGTCGCGGCGACGCATCGCGCGTTGACCGAAGGCATCGCGGCGGGCAGTTTTCGGGCCGATCTGTACTACCGGCTCAACATTCTCAGCATCGCGTTGCCGCCGCTGCGCGAACGTCCTTCCGACCTGCTGCCGCTCGCCGTCGAATTGCTGCTGCAAGCCGCGACGCGCGAGCCGAGGCTCGCAGCGCGCCTGCCCGATGCAGCCGCCGCCGAACGCGTGCTCGCGACGCTTGCCGCGCCGTTGCGGCGTTATACGTGGCCGGGCAATGTGCGCGAGTTGCAGAACGTGATCGAACGCATTGCGGTCGAACTCGCCGATGCGGATACGTTACCCGCAGGCGAAGCGGTTTTCACGCGCGACATGCTACGCACCGTCGCGCCCGAAATAATCGAACAGCAGGCACGCACGAAACAGACTCCGCTGACGTTGCGCGAAAGCAGCCGTCACGTGGAGGCCGATCAGATTCGCGCTGCGCTCGCAGCGCATGAAGGCGATCGCGATGCGGTGTGCAAGGCACTCGGTATCAGCAAAACGACGTTGTGGCGCAAGCTGAATGCGGGACGCGGCGAATAAAGGCCGCGTTGCCATCGGCCGCCGGGTGTCTGTCCCGGCGAGAGAAAGTGATGGCATTCCTACGGAAAAGCTTGTTGTGAGTTTTCCGATGGCTTATTGAAACTTTCCGAATACCCGCCGGCTCGAAAAACCGGCTCCGCTCCTGTCCGTCTCCCTCCCCTCCAGCCCCACGCACACGGCATTTGCGGCCGTCTGTCCATGCCCGCCGTCCACGTATTTTTTCATTCGATGTGCATACGCAACACGCTCGGGTATTCCCGCATTGGCCCTTCATTGTCAGATTGCTTACAGTTCGATCGTTCGCTTTACGAATCTCGGTTCTAGATACGAACATTTTCAAATAAATAATTTATCGAAGACCCGGTCGCCCGACTTCTCGCAGATCGAATTTGGAGAACGCAGCATGAAGCACACCATCACCATGACCCGGATCGCGTTCGCAGTTGCAGCATTCGCCAGCGCTCCTGTTTTCGCGCAAAGCAACGTCACGCTGTACGGTATCGTCGATAACGGCATCGGCTATCAGAGCAGCCAGGCGCCGACGCTCGGCGCGACTTCGGGCGGCCGGTCGAACACGAAGATGGTGCAAGGGGTATGGGCGGGCAGCCGCTTCGGCCTGAAGGGTTCGGAAGATCTCGGCGGCGGCACCAAGGCCATTTTCCAGCTGGAGTCGGGCTTCAATTCGGCGACCGGCGGCGCCCAGTTCACCAACGCGCTGTTCGGCCGTCAGGCGTGGATCGGCGTGACGAACAACAGCTACGGTACGTTCCAGGCAGGCCGCCAGTACACCGCGTACTACACGATGCTGTCGCCATATAGCCCGACCACGTGGCTCACCGGTTTCTACGGCGCGCATCCGGGCGACCTCGACGCGCTCGATACGATCTACCGCGCGAGCAACTCGCTGGTCTATACGTCGCCGAAATGGTACGGCTTCACGTTCAGCGGTTCGTATTCGCTCGGCGGCGTGCCCGGCAGCTTCAACAGCGGCTCAACGTGGAGCGGCGCGGCGCAGTACATCAACGGTCCGGTCGGGATTGCGGTCGGCATCATGCGGATCAACAATTCGACGCCAGGCGGCGGCGACTGGGGCACGGCGTCGACCGCGGGCAACAACGGCCAGCAGGTTGGCGTGTCGGCGGTGACGAACGGTTACCGGACGGCGCAGGCGCAACAGCGCTTCGCGGTCACGGGCGGTTATAACTTCGGCAACGGCTGGGATATCTCGGGCGCGTATTCGAACGTGCAGTACATTCCGGGCGTCGGCTCGAGCTTCCACGATACGGCGATCTTCAACACGGGCGGGCTCGTGCTGCACTGGAAGCCGTCGGTCGTGTGGGATTTCGCAACCGGCTACAGCTACACTCGTGCGACGCGCGCCAACGGCATCACGAGTTCCGCGCAGTACCAGCAGGTCAATCTGTCCGAGTATTATTCACTGTCCAAGCGTACCGGCCTTTATGCGTTGCAGGCATTCCAGCGCACCAACGGCAATACGCTCGGCAACGCAGGCGCAGGACATGTCATCAGCGCCACGGCAACGATCGGCGACGGCTTCCAGAGCGCGCCGTCCTCGTCGCGCAGCCAGTTTGCCGCGGGCGTAGGCATCGTGCACCGCTTCTAAAACGGCGTACGATCTATAAGAAAGAAAAGGCTCGTATTGACGGGCCTTTTCGCAATCAGGAGACCCGATATGAACCGCAGCAACGCTGTGAACGTTCAAACCTTCATCAACGAACATCCGTTTTCGCCGTTCCAGTGGCTGATCTTTTTCATGTGCTTCATCATCGTCCTGCTGGACGGTTTTGACACCGCCGCGATCGGCTTCATTGCGCCTTCGCTGATCTCCGAATGGGGCATCGCCCGACCGGCGCTCGCGCCGGTGCTGAGCGCCGCGTTGTTCGGCCTCGCTTGCGGCGCGCTCGGTTCGGGGCCGCTATCCGACCGGCTCGGCCGACGCTCGATGCTGCTCGGCTCCGTGCTGCTGTTCGGCGTAGCGTGCTTCGGCTCGGCGTTCTCGACCAGCATCGAGGAACTGACCGTCTTGCGCTTCATCACCGGCGTCGGCCTGGGCGCGGCTATGCCGAACGCTGTCACGATGATGGGCGAATACTGTCCGGACGGTCGTCGCGCGACCGTGATCAACCTGATGTTCTGCGGCTTTCCGCTAGGCGCGGCGTTCGGCGGCTTCCTGGCCGCGTGGATGATTCCGCATTTCGGCTGGCGCAGCGTGCTGATGCTGGGCGGCATCGCCCCGCTTCTGCTGATGATCCTGCTGCTCACCAAACTGCCCGAGTCGGTGCGCTACATGGTGGCGAACAACAAGCCGGTGGAGCGGATTCGCGCGGCGCTCGCGCGCATTTCCGGCGACGCCGTGCAAGCCGGCGTCTTCACGATGACCGAGACCGCGCCGCAAACCGGCGGCAAGGGTCTGGGCGTGGTGCTGTCGCGCTCGTACATCGTCGGCTCGGTGATGCTGTGGGTGGCCTACTTCATGGGCCTCGTGATCTTCTATGCGTCGATCAACTGGATGCCGATCCTGCTGAAGGACGCCGGTCTTACGCCCGCGCGCGCGACGCTGATTTCGGCGCTGTTCCCGCTCGGCGGCGTTGGCGCGGTGCTGTGCGGCGTGCTGATGGATCGATTCAACGCTAACCGCATCATTGCTGCATGCTATGCGCTGACTGCGGTGAGCGTGTACTTCATCGGCCAGGCGGTCGGCAATGTGGGCGCGCTGGTGTTTATCGTGTTCGTCGCCGGGGTGTTGATGAACACCGCGCAATCGTCGATGCCCGCACTCGCCGCCGCGTTCTATCCGACCCAGGGTCGCGGCACCGGCGTCGCGTGGATGCTCGGTATCGGGCGTTTTGGCGGCATTGCCGGTTCGTTTCTGGTGGCTGAACTGACGCGCCGTCACTTCACGTTTGGCGGGATTTTCGCGATGGTCGCGGTGGCGGGATTGATTGCGTGCGTGGCGTTGCTGATCAAGCAGGCTGCACGGCCGCATGTGGCGACGGGGAATGCCGCGAAGACGGAGTCGTTCGGGCATTGATTGAATGCTGGCTGGTGCGCGCGCAGCAGCCGTGGCGCGCAAACGTCGCCAGACACGCTGAATGAGGCGGTATCCATCAAGTCGAGGGATACCGCTTTTTCTTTGTCAAACTGCGCTGGATGCTTCCACGGTGACGCGTGCACGCGATACGGCAGGCGCCCTGTCGAAATCCGTCTCCGTGAAGATCTGGCCAAACTTGTTCGCGCCATTCAGTGCGATTAGCACGATCGCGGGAAATGCTATCGAGAAGGCCCGCACTTCGTCGATATAGCCGAATAGTGCGAACAGAAACGCGACCGGAAGAAACGCCGCGAAAAAGTAGCGCTTGTAGCGCGGCGCGGTCGAGCGCCATGCAGTGCGAAAATACACCGCGGCCGGCACGAGGATCAGCGGATTCTGCAAACTCGGCGTAAAAATGCCTTTCGCAATCAGATTGTAGAAACGCGTATACGAAGCCGGATTGAGCCAGAAAAGCAGGTTCTCTTTCGCGTGAAACTCAATAAACGAGCCACTATTCAATTCATAGCCGCTCATGATGTAGTGCCGGGTCACCATACAGCATCCCAACTGAAGCGCCAGCCAGCCAAGCCGGTTGCGCATCGGCACTTCCTTCGTGTGTAGAAACAGCAGCGCGAGAGGAACCAGAAAGAACGTTTCCTTGTTGAACGAGAACAGCGCAATGATCAGCGTGCAAGCGATCATCCGGCGTTTCAGCATGAAGTAGCAGGCACTGAAAGCACCCAGTATTTCGATGAAATCGTAGTAATAGCCACCCTGTTGAAACGTGAGCGGATAGATAAAACTGAAGGCGGCCAGAAATCCGAGAGCCGTAGCAAATGAAAGTCCGTTCATTCGCGCGAGTTTATAGACCAGTAACAGCGTCAATATCGTGGACAGCACCACCGCAAAGTAGACGAGGTGATACGCCAGGGCGATGACCGGTGTCCAGTACAGGTCCGGAATGTAGCTGAAATAGCTGTGGCGTAGCGAGTCGTAACGGCTGATGGACTTGAACAGTTTTTGCTGAAGCGCCGGGCTGAGCTGGCCGGCCGCATATTTCGCCGCCTTTGCAAAGGCCGACCGGTACACGTAGGGACGCGGAGCCGTGCCCTCCATCATGCTGACCAGCGTGAGACTTTGTGTGTAGCCTTCTACCTTGTGATCGTCGCGAAAGCCGAATTTCAGCAACACGCTGTTGGTGACATTTCCCGCGCATATGAGCAGCAGGACAAATACGATTGAGAATCGACAGAAGGCCAATGTTCGATTTTTGTTATTTATATTCATGCTGCACTATCCATTCAGGGCTTTCATTTCTTTTTGATGACCGCGACAAGGCTGCGACATCACGGTTGCGAGCCGCAGAGCCGCCAGCTTTGCTCTGATTTCATGAGTAACTCAGGTTAGAAGTCCGGGTTGCGTTTTTCACCGCAACCGCGATGCCCCGGCATCGCCCAAACCCAGCCTGAATGCGTTCTCGTCGATCTCGACTTACAATTTCTTTCGAGCGCGAAAATTAGCTTAAATGAAGCGCTGAGTCAATCTGATGTGGACTGACAACGACAATTAAAATCAGGCCAATCCGATTGATAAATAGCAAATCCGCTCATCCGCCGGATCGTCCCTAAATACGAACATCCCGGGGAAAGCCCCTGCGCAGAAGGCCCATTCTTTGCGACAAGGCGTCGCACGCATTGCGGATAGGCCCGATACGCGGCGCCTCCAATCCCCGAAAAAGAACGCGCCCCGCCACTTCCCGGTAAACTACGCGGCTATTTACCGTTTCGGCCGCCGCAGTCGTCAGTCGCTCCCCGGCCGCACCGTCGCTCATCTAAATACAGGATCCGTAATGAAACGCGTAGTCGTATCCGCGCTGCTGGCGGTGTGCCTCGCGCAACCGGCCGCTCAGGCCGTGGCGCAGACAGTCAGCGATCAATGTTTTGCGCTCGGCGATATCGCCGGGCAGGTTGCGTCGTGGCGCGCACACAAGAAGACCAAGGCGCAGGCGCTCAATCAGGCGGCCAAGTACTACCAGGACAGCGCCGACCGTCAGGCGGTCAACGCGATCATCGAGAAAATCTATGCGCCCGACGCGCCGCACATGACGCCCGATCAGGCGAGCATGGCGGTGTCGGCGGAGTGTGCCAATCAGCAAAAAGGTCAAAAGGCCGCGCAGTAATGTGCGGCCCAGGCGAGCTTCGCGCGGCGGAGAATTTTTTCTCTGCCGCCGCGCTTGCCAGCGGCTAATCAGCGCTTGCGGAACGCGTCGATCGACGTCAGCGCATTACCCTTGAAGTCGAACACGGTGTTGTTGTCCCACTGATCTCCAGCACCGACTTTCCAGCCGACGTTCGGCGTCGGAATCCACTCCGGCTCCCACCAGAACACGCCCTTGCCGTGACCATCGGGAATCGCCTTCACGATATCCGTCACCGCGCCGAGGAATTGCGCCTGGCCTGCCGGCGTCTGCGGGAAAGTCGAGGTTCCGACATTGGTCATTGCGTTGGGCTCGGAATCGCCATCGCTGGTGGTCCACGGATACGCGGTTTCCACCACCATCACGTCCTTGTCGTAGCGCGTCGCCAGATCGTTCGCATTGTTCTGCAGATCGCTCAGCGAACCCTGCCACTGCGGGTAGTACGACAGGCCAATCACGTCGAACGTCACGCCTCGTTGCGTTGCCGCGTCGAACCACCAGCGGCTCTTCGCGTTGTCGCCGCCGCTGTCGATATGCAACATGACCTTGGTGCGCTCGTCGACCGACTTCACGGCGTCATGTCCCGCTTTCAGCAATTGCGCGAGGTTGTCGAGTTGATCGTACTTGCCGAGCGGCCACAACATGCCGCCAGTGATCTCGTTGCCGATCTGCACCCACTCCGGGCGAACGCCGTCGTGTGCCAGCATCTTCAGCACATTCGACGTGTACTCGTACAACAGCGCACAGGTTTCCACGATGTCCTTACCGGCCCACGCATGCGGCGGATACTGCTTGCCCGGATCGGCCCACCAGTCGCTGTAGTGGAAATCGATCAGTACGCGCAGTCCGAGCGCGGCAGCACGACGCGCCAGAACTCGCACATGTTCTGCATTGTTATAACCGGCTGCAGGACTCTGGTCTGCAGGAAAAAAGTTCGGATTGCCAGGATCATTCCAGACCTTGATTCGAATCGAATCGACACCGTGGTCTTTCAGAAGCCGCAGACAGTCTTGCCGTACGCCGTGCTCGTAAAATTTAGCACCGTTCGCTTCCAGTTCGAGCAGCGTCGACACGTCCGCACCCATTGCAAAGCGGCTGCCATGGAGCGGTTTCGCCGACGGCTCGCGCTCCGCCGCCGACGCTGCGGCGGGTGCTCCCACCGTCGCGCCGACGCCTGCCGCTGCCGCTGTCGAAGCCAGCCATCCCAGCATTTCTCTTCGGTTCATCCGTCATCCTCCATCTATTGAATGGCAGCTCTCTCAGGGCTGCCTGGTCCGGGTTGAAGCGTCTGAAACTGAATGCCAATCTTCCAGCAACACCTTCTTACGACGTGATTCCGTTCAGGCGTCTTTCCATACGCACACATCGCCGGTATTCAGTCCGGCTTGTCCGAGTACGAAGACGGCATTTGCGGGCGCGGGCGCCTGCACCTGCTGTGCGCCGAAGTTGAACGCAAACGTCAGATCGCCGCGACGCCGGATGCGCAAACCATCGGCGAGCAATTGCGTTTCGAGGCCCGCATCGCGAGCGGCCTGCTCCAGCACCGTGCGATGCAACTCATGCGACAGCCACGCCGCCAGATATCGAACCTTGCCGTGCGTGAGGATCGCGGGCCATTCATCGTCGAACTGCGCGACGACTCGGGTCGCGCCGTTGGCGCGA
This sequence comes from Paraburkholderia fungorum, assembly GCF_900099835.1. Classification (NCBI taxonomy): domain Bacteria; kingdom Pseudomonadati; phylum Pseudomonadota; class Betaproteobacteria; order Burkholderiales; family Burkholderiaceae; genus Paraburkholderia; species Paraburkholderia fungorum. The sequence continues at coordinate 530,649 of NZ_FNKP01000002.1, read as the reverse complement.
ACATGCTCGCGCCAGTAGATCGCCGTGCCGTTCGCGCCGCCGACCGACAACGCAGGCGTCAGCGACGGCCGCAGCGATTCGACTTCGAGCACCTGCATCGGCAGAACGCGCTGCAGTGCGCCCGGCGGCAAGTTGCCGGGGATCGCAAAGGCTTCTGTTTTGGAGCCGCTGCGCGGGCCGAAAACCCATTGCGCGTCGCTGCGCTCGATCTGCGCAACGAGTGTGTCGTCGATCACAGCAAGGCTCGGCACAACGATCAGGCGATACCCGGAAAGATCGGCGCGGCTCGATACGATATCGACATCGAGGCCCAGTTCGCGCAGCGATTCGTAGTAGTCGAACACCAGCGTCTGATAATCGAACGTCTTGCCATGACGCTGAATCTCGAACATCCATTGCGTTTCGTAATCGAACAGAATCGCGACAGCTGCACGCACGGGCGCACCGAGTGTGGACAAGGCTGCGGAATTCGCAATCTCGCGCGCCGCCTGCTGCACTTCCAGTCCGCCCGGCGACAACTCGTTGTTCGGCAGATTAAGCCCCGAATGCATCTGCTCCTGCGCATACGGGCACTGACGCCAGCGGAAATACGACACCAGTTCCGCGCCGTGCGCGAACGCCTCATACGCCCACAAACGCACCATGCCCTTCGCGGGAACCGGATTCCACGGCGCCCAGTTGACCGGACCCGCCTGCTGCTCCATCACCCAGAAACGGCCGCCGCCAATGGCGCGATAACGGTCGTGATCGAATGCGGAAACATCGGGATGCGCGGTGCGTGCATATCGCGCTTTCTGTTCTTCAGGCAATGCGATCGATTCAGTGCGAGCGATCGGATAGCTGTCCCAGGTCGCGACGTCGATCGCGTTGTCTTTCGCGAAATCGTAATGGTCGAACGTGGTGAAAAAGCCCATGAAGTTATGCAGCAAATCCGCATTCGGCGCGTGAGCTCGCAATACATCGATCTGCTCGCGATGAAAACTCGATACCTCATCGGACATGAAGCGGCGGAAGTCGAGCAGGTGAATCGGATTCGCGTCGGTCGGCGTGAGGTTCGGCAAACCAATCGATTCGAACGACGGGTACTCCATGCTCCAGAACACATTGCCCCAGACGTCATTCAACGACGCGATGGTTTCATAGCGCTGCTTGAGCCACTTCTGGAAACGTTCGAGTGCGGCCGGCGAGTAACTCGGCACGGTTTCATGGCAACCGAGTTCATTATCGGTTTGCCATGCAACGATAGACGGATGCTGTCCGTAACGCGCGGCCATCACGTCGACGATACGCAGACATTCGCGCCTATACGTCTCGCTCGAAATGTCGTAATGACGGCGCGAGCCGAAATTCCAGCGCGTTCCGTCGGCACGTACCGGCAACACGTCCGGATGCGCGTCGATCAGCCACCTCGGCGGCGACGCGGTCGGCGTGCCGAGCACGAGTTTCAGCCCCGCGCTCGCGAGCGTTTCGACGGCTTCGTCGAGCCATTGCCATTCATATTCGCCGGTGCGCGGCTCCATTCGGCTCCACGCGAATTCAGCGATACGTACATGCGTAATGCCGAGTTCGACCATACGCTTTGCGTCGTCGGCCCACATGTCGCGCGGCCATTGTTCCGGGTAATAACACACACCAAGTTGCATGAGAGAAGTCTCGTTGTTAGTTGACGTCGAGCGGGCGCTCAGCCTTTGCTCGCACCAAAAGTCAGGCCGGCGACGAAATGCCGTTGCATCGCGAAGAACATCAGCACGGAAGGTAATGCGGCGAGAACCGAACCGGCGGCGACCAGATTCCACGCGGTCGTCCATTGCCCTTTGAGCGCGGCGACGCCCACGGTGATCGGCGCGGCGTCGTCGCCCTGCGTGAGACACAGTGCCCAGAAATAGTCGTTCCACACGAACGTGAACACCAGAATGCCAAGCGCGGCGAGGGCCGGACGGATCAGCGGCAATACGATGCGCCAGTAAACCATCCACTCGCTCGCGCCTTCCACGCGCGCCGCCTCGATCATCTCGAACGGCAACTGCTTGATGAAGTTACGCAGAAACAGCGTGCAGAAGCCAGTCTGGAACGACACGTGGAAAATCACCAGTGCCCACACGCTGTTGAAGAGTCCCACTTTCAGCGCCATGTCGCGCACGGGAATCATCAGGATCTGGATGGGCACAAAATTACCGGCGACGAATGCGAATAACACCGCTGTATTGCCGGGAAATTTGTAGGTCGCTAACGCAAAGCCCGCCATCGACGCCAGCACGATTGCGCCGATCACCGAAGGCACCGTAATCAGCACGCTATTCGTGAAGTAATGCAGCATCGGCGTTTGCGTGAGTGCGGTGCCGTAGTTTTCGATCAGCGCAAAATGCTTCGGCCAGCCCCAGTAATCGCCTTGCGACAACTCGTCGGAAGAACGGATCGACGTCACGAGAACGGCGAGCATCGGCAATAGCCAGATCAGCAGAGAAATCGGCAACGACACTTTATAAAGCGCGCGATTGAGCGGTTTCCAGCGTTCAACGGGAAGCGGATACATGACACATCACTCCTGAAAATCAGCGCTCTTCGCGCAGCATGCGGCGAAGATGGAACACGATGTAGACGAGCATGATGGCGAACAGCACGACGGCAATTGCGGCCGAATAACCTTCGCGGTAGTACTTGATCGCCTGGTCGTACATGTAATAGGCGAGCACAGTAGAACTGTCGAAAGGACCACCGCCGCTCATCACCGCAATCAGGTCGAAACTGCGCAATGCGCCGATCACGGTCAGCACGACGGCCATGAAAGTCGCGGGGCGCAACTGCGGCAGAATCACGTGCCACAAGAGACGCAAACCTTTCGCGCCTTCCATGCGCGCCGCCTCGACGACTTCAGGATTGATACCCGTCAGCCCCGTCAGATACAGCACCATGCAGAACGGCGTTTGCGGCCAGAGTGCAGCGAAAATAATCCCGAATGTCACTGTATGGGGATCGCCAAGTACCGGAATGCCATGGCCGACGATCAATCGCAGAAGACCGAATCCAGGGTCGTAGAACCAGCTGAACACCAACCCGACCACCACGCCCGAGAGCACAAAAGGCGCGAAAAAAAGCGACTTCACGACGCGCATTCCACGGACATGCTGATTCAGATATAGCGCGAACATCAAACCAAGCGGTGGCGCCAGCAGGAATAGCGCAAGCCAGATCAGGTTGTTCTTCAACGCCGTATAAAACGTATCCGAATGAAATAGCTCAATGTAATTGCCGAGACCAATAAAGGTCTTTGGCGTCATTCCGTCCCAGTTAAAGAAACTGAGCGAGATGCTGCTGATAATCGGATAAACCACGCACAGACAAAACAATGCACAGCCCGGCAACAGAAAGAAAAACGCGGCACGGTGCTGATGACGGCGCGTCGTAGAGGCGTGACGGCGCCGGGCCGCGGGTAGGCGGCTCGCTGCGGAATGAGACATGGATCGAGCCTCGTCGGAAATCTAAGGCGAGTGCCGGCCATGCTTCATGGCCGGCACTTCGGGATTACTTCTGATAGATGCGCTTGCGCGTTGCTTCGAGGTGGGCGAGCACCGTGTCGAGCTGCGACGGATCGCTATAGAACTGCTGCATCGCCTTCATGCCCTCGTCGGCCATTTCCTTCTGCATGTCGCGGTCGTAGAACTGCGCAATGCCGCCCTTCGTATTCGCGAGCGTCTGAAAGCCGACCTTCGAGATTGCATCTTCAGGTTCAGCCGACTGACTGTTCGACGGCAGTTGACCCCAGCCCTTCGCGAGTTCCGCGTTGATCTTCGGCTGCTCCATGAAGGCCAGCAACTTGCGCGCGTCGGCCTTGTTCTTTGCCTTCGCCGGAACCAGCAGCACGTTGACGGGGCCGTCTTCGGCCATCGGCACGTTCGCGTCGATTACCGGGAATCGGAAGAAGCCGGTTTGCGCCTTGATCGACGGTGGAATGCTTGCCGAGAAGAACGTGCCCATCAGCATCATCGACGCCTTGCCGTTCACGAGGAACGGTGCGATCGAATCGAGATCGTACGACAGCGCGTTGTCGATAAAGTAGTGATCGTCGATCAACGTCTTCCACGTGGTGTAGACCTTCTTCACGCGCGGATCGGTGTACGGAATTTCACCGGCCATCAATTGCTGATGGAACGCATTGCCGTTAATACGCAGGTTCAGATAGTCGAACCACGCGGCGAGCGTCCAGCTATCGCGCGCGGCCACGGCAATCGGTGCAACACCGATTGCCTTCAGCTTTTTGTTCGCTTCGAGAAACTCATCCCACGTTTTCGGCTCGCTCTTGATGCCGGCCTTCTCGAACAGATCCTTGCGATAGAAGAAGCCATACGCGTCGTAGCCGAGCGGCGCTGCGTACTGTTTGCCCTTATACGTCGATGCTTCCTTCACCGACGCATACTGTTGCGACCAGCCGTTCTTGCTCCAGTCCGGCGACAGATCTTCGAGCAGGCCGCGCTGCGCGTAATACGCCATGCGTTCGCCGTCGTGCCACGACACCACATCAGGCGGATCGGTGGCGAGCCAGCCGCCCATCTGCACCTTGTACGCTTCCTCGGTGATGTACGTCACTTTCAGATCGATGTCGGGATTGGCTTTCTTGAACTGGTCGAACGCGTCCTGCCATGTCGAGCGCTGATTACCGCGCGCCGATACGTTGACGGTGAGCGTGGCGGCGTCGGCATCGGCCGACACGCTGGCGAAGGTGCCGGCGACCAGTGCGGCGGCAACCGACAACTGGGCAAAACGGCGAAGGCGAAGAGCAATCATCTTGTGTCTCCTTGACTACCTTGTTGACTGACAGCGAGCGTTTGCGCACGGCTGCCAGCGAAGTAACCCGCTCTGTGGCGGAATTCAACCTGCTGAACCCGTCGATGCAAAGTTCAGCACCCTACCCGACCGTTCACGCGGCCACGCGTTCAGGCTCGAACGCACTGCGCCGCAGAGCGATCCCGTCCGCGTCGAACAGATGACACGCGGAAGGCGGAACGTGAATGCGAATGCGCTCCCCCGAACCGATAGGCGTATCGCCGATGGCCTTGGCGATCAGCGTGCCGGTGGCATGATCCGCGTGAATGTAGCTGTGCTCGCCGAGTCGCTCGGACAACACCGTCGCGCACTGAACAAACTGCTCGTCGCCGTCGAGCCGCAAGTGCTCCGGCCGCACGCCGAGCGTAACTTTCTGGCCGCGTTGAAGACGCTGGCCGTCGACGTTGGCGACCAGTTTCTCGCCGCTTTGCGGCAACGTCACGGTGACGCTGCCGGGTGCAATCGAATCAACCGTTGCATCGATGAAATTCATCCGCGGCGAGCCGATAAAACCCGCCACGAAACGCGACTTCGGGTGGTGATACAACTCGAGCGGCGCACCGGTCTGCGCGATGCTGCCGTAACGCTCAGCATCGGCGCCTGCATGCAGCAACACGATGCGGTCGGCGAGCGTCATTGCTTCGACCTGATCGTGTGTCACGTAGACCACGCTCGCATCCGCAAAACGCTGGTGCAGGCGCGCGATTTCGACGCGGGTCTGGCCACGCAGCGCAGCGTCGAGATTCGACAACGGTTCGTCGAACAGGAACACGCCCGGCTCGCGCACAATCGCGCGGCCAATCGCAACACGTTGCCGCTGACCGCCTGACAATGCTTTCGGATAGCGATCCAGCAAGCTGTCCAGTTGCAGGATGCGCGCAGCTTCGCGAACCTTGCGATCGATCACGTCCTTCGGCTGCTTCGCGAGCTTCAGGCCAAACGCCATGTTGTCGAACACGGTCATATGCGGGAACAGCGCGTAGCTCTGGAACACCATTGCCACGCCGCGCTGTGCCGAAGGCACATCGTTCACCAGCTTTCCGCCGATATGCAGTTCGCCTTCGCTCAGGTCTTCCAGACCGGCGATCATCCGTAACAGGGTCGACTTGCCGCAACCCGACGGGCCGAGAAATACACAGAACTCGTGCTGCGCGATCTCGAGATTGACGCGCCGGATCACCGGCGGATGATCGCCGTATGACTTCTGCACGTCCGTCAAACGAATTGTCGCCATGCTGCCTCCGTAGGATTTAACCGCTTAAATTTTACAAAAAAATAAGCAGCCGGGCCTTGTGCGGTCGGCATTTAATCGCTTAAATTCGAGTTTAAGGGAAAAGGTCATGGCGGGTGTCTCCTGGATGTTTTTCAGAAACTTATCAACGTCGGCGCACGCTTGCAACATTTGAATCACTTTCCCTAAATATGGGATAACTCGAATATGGTCACGCTGTCTGAAGTCGCGAAACGCGCGCACGTCACTGCCGCCACCGTCTCGAACGTGCTGCGCAATCGCGAGAAAGTGCGCCCGGAAACGGCCGAGCGCGTGCTGAAAGCAATCGACGAATTGGGTTACCGGCCCAATCTGAATGCACGCGCATTGGCCGAGGGTCGCTCGTCGACGCTTGCGTTGATGTTGTCGAATATCTCGAACCCGTTCTATCCGGAGTTCGTGCTGGCCGCAGAACGCGCCGCGCGTAAAACGGGCCATTTCCTGATGGTCTGCAATACCGACGACGACGCCGAGATCGGCCGCGCGTATCTGAACCAGATCGCGGGCACGCTGGCCGACGGCGTGCTGGTGATGAACACGGACATCGCGATCAACGATCTCTGCGCGTCGGCCACGCATAGCGCGCCGATTTTGCTGGCGATGTGGGAACACCCCGAATCGCCTCCTGCTCTGCCCTGCGTTGCCGTGGATTTCGCGTTGGCGGGCGAACTGGCCGCGCGGCACCTACTCGAACTCGGTCACCGTGAAATCGGCCTGTTGATCGGCGACGGTTGCGGCGGTTTGCAGGATGCGCGTTCAAACGGCTTTCGCGCGGCCATGCGCGCCGCCGGCATCGAAGCGGATGCAGCGGCGGTGCTGCAAATCCGCGACTCGATCGACGCGGGCTACGCCGCGTGCATGCAATTGATGGCGAACCGGCCGCACCTGAGCGCGATTTTCGCGACCAACGACCTGCTCGCGATCGGCGCCGTGCAGGCATTGATCACGCTGGGCCGCAGAGTACCGGACGACGTGTCGGTGATCGGCATTACCGACATTCAACTCGCGCATCAGGTTCACCCGGCGTTGACGACCGTCGCGATCCAGACAGCGGCAATCGCGGAGTTGTCGATTGACTGCCTGATCCGGTTGATCCAGACACCTGAGCAATCGCCGTCGATGGTGATCGGTCCACCGCCGGAACTGGTGGTCCGGGCATCAACGGGGCCCTGCAGGAAGGGTTATTTGTGATCGGCGCACGCCGCAGCAGCACACCGATCGAACACTATTGCCTGCGCAATTGTGCCTCGTGCGCTTTCACGAAATCAGCCATGCTGTTGAAGCGAAAGTCGATCTTCGGCTGCGAGCCGGGGTTCATCGTCGCACCGAAACCCTCTTTCGCGTGCCGTCGATAAATCCAGCACGAAGCCAGTCCGAATTCGTTCGCGGGCTTGTGATCGTGAAACAGGCTCTCGGCGGTGTGAAGAATCTTGTCCTTATGAAGGCCGCGTTCCGCCAGCTTCTCCAGCATGTATTCGAAATTGCGCGGTGACGGCTTGTAGGAACCGACATCTTCCGCCGTGATGATCGCGTCGAATTCAACCTGCAATTTTTCGTTGCTAAACGCAAAGCTCTCGTTATCGACATTCGACAGAATGACGAGCTTGTAATGCTGCTTCAGATAACGCAGCGCGTCCGCTGAATCGTCGAATGCGGGCCAGTTGCGAATGGACTGGCCGTATGCAACGCATTCGGCCAGTGTGTACGGCGTCTGCCATTCTTCAGCAAGACGCTTGTACACGACAGGCAGCAACTCCTGATAACGCCGGTGCGGCGTGTACTTCTGTTGCGACGACTCGTGCCGCGCATGCGCCTCAAGTACCTGGTCGCGCGTGAGCGGCGATTCGACACGCTCGAGAAGCGGCCGCAATCCTTCGAAGATACCGGTCTCCCAGTCGATCAAGGTGCCGTAGCAATCAAAGGTAAGCGTGTCGAAGTCAGTCAGTTGCATGCCTGTTTCTCGCGGTTGTTCAACCCATTCGATCCATCGCCATCTTCGTCACGATGTCGAAAGCCTTCTGTGTCGCGCCGACGTCGGCCTTCCCCTGCCCATGTATGTCGAATGCGGTGCCATGCGCCGGTGTCGCGATCGGCACAGGCAAGCCACCATGTACCGTGACGCCGCGCCAGAAACCCATCAGCTTCATCGCGATCTGGCCTTGATCGTGATACATCGTCACCACGCCGTCAAATGCCTTCTGGTCGCGAGCGCGAACGAAGATCGTGTCGGCGGGAAACGGTCCTTGTGCATCGTAGCCGAGTTCGCGCGCAGCTTCGACGGCAGGCGCAATCACGTCGATTTCCTCACGTCCGAAAGCGCCGTTGTCGCCATTGTGCGGATTAAACCCGCACACTGCGATGCGGGGAGCCGGATTGCCCGCGCGTTTCAGGCCGTCGTGAATCAGCCGCACTGCACCGACTATCCGCTCTACCGACAATTTTTCGCTGACGTCTTTGAGCGCCATATGCGACGTGACGCGCGAGGTCCACAACTCATCGAGCACGTTGAATTCGCAGAAGCTGCCCGGGTAATCGAGTTGCCGCGCGAACCATTCCATTTCGTCGCCGGTTTCCATGCCAGCCATATGCAGCGAGGTCTTGTTGACCGGCGCGAACAGCATCCCTTGCGTGACGTTCTTCTGCGTCAGCGCGAGTGCTTTTCTGAATGCGTCGAGACTGTAACGTCCGCCGCGTTCGGTCGATGTCGCGCGTTCGAAAGGCTCGTCGTCGGTCAGACGAAAATCGATTAGCGAGGGTACGCCTGTTTGCTGAAATGCTGCTTCGGCGTTATTTACTACCTGATATTCGAAGCGTTGATCCGCGATCTTCATGCCGGTTTCAAGCTCACGCCGGTCGCCGATGATAAGAAGCTCGGCGCGCGCCCGGTTCGCAGGTTTCGACAACAAACGTGCGATCAGTTCCGGGCCGATGCCGGCGGGATCGCCGAGAAGAACTGCAATACGTGGATTCATATTGATGATCCTGTTCGTGTAGCGCAACGTCTTATTCGACGATGTTGAAATCGGCGAGATGCTTGTCGCTCAATGTAATGCCGAGGCCCGGCGTGTCGTCCGACAATTGCAGGAAACCTTTCTCGGGACGCGGCTCGCCGTCGAAGATGTAGTAGAACAATTCGTTGCCGACTTCCACATCGAACACCGGGAAGAACTCCGACATCGGGCTCGCAGTACTCGCCATGGTCAGATGATAGTTATGCATCTGACCCGCGTGCGGGATCACCGGCACCGACCAGGCTTCGGCCATCGCATTGATCTTGCGCGCTGCCGTAATGCCGCCGACACGGTTCGTGTCGTACTGGATCACGTCGATCGCGCGACGCTCGAGCAGATCCTTGAAACCGTAACTCGTGAATTCATGCTCGCCGCCGGAGATCGGCATGATGTTCAGCTTCTTCAGTTCCTGGTAGCCCTCCACGTCGTCGCCAATCACCGGCTCTTCGATCCAGCGCGGGTTGAATTCGGCGAGGCGGGGCAGCATGCGTCGCGCGTATTCGAGCGTCCAGCCCATATAGCATTCGAGCATGATGTCGACTTCGTCGCCGACCAGTTCGCGCAACAGGCGTACCTGTTCGATGTTTTTTGCCATTCCCTTCGGGCCGTCTTTCGGACCGTAGCCGAAGCGCATTTTCATCGCGGTGAAACCGTCTTCCAGATAACCCTGAGCCTCGCCGAGAAATGCATCGCGGTCGTCGTTGTTATAGAGCTTCGACGCATAGCACCAGATCTTCTCTTTGGTGCGGCCGCCCAGCAATTTGAACACCGGCTTCTTCACCGCCTTGCCCATGATGTCCCACAGCGCGATATCCACAGCCGAAATCGCCGCCATGCCGATTCCTTTGCGTCCCCACGCAAGCGTGCGCCGATACATCTTCTGCCAGATGTACTCGTTATCGAACGGGTCTTCGCCAATTGCAATCGGCGCGAGGTATTCGTCGATGATCTGCTTGGCGATGCGCGGCGCAAGCGCGCAATTACCAATGCCAACCGTGCCGTCGTCACATTCGATTTCCACCACCAGCCAGCCGTGGAAACGGAACGACCCCATTGCATCGCCGCGCTCGTAAAGAATATCTACCGCATTTGTGCAGAAATGCGCTTGCGGTGGCACGACCTTACCCTTCCATTCAAAGACGCGCGTGCGGATATGCTTGATTTTCATATCGTTGATTCCTCGAAAAAATTTAGTGGCCCGGGCGTTCGCCGAGCGGTACAGGGCGATGGGAAATGGCTGCGGATGAATCTGGCGTCATCCGGAAAGTAAGCAGGAGTACGGCACCAATCAGGCCGACTGCCGAGAGCGACAGCATGCCGGCCTGGGTGGAACCGGCAAGGTGTTCGGCCAGCCCCTTCAGATTGGGTGCGACGAACCCACCGAGATTGCCGATCGAGTTGATCAGCGCGATACCGCCTGCGGCCGCCGCGCCGCCGAGATAACCGGTCGGCAGCGTCCAGAAGAGCGGCTGTACGGCGACAAAGCCGATTCCGGCGACGCAGAATGCCGCAATCGCGAGCGTGACCGACGACGTGAGCGCACTTGCACCGATACCCACCGCCGCGAGTGCGAGCATGGCCGCGGCCCATGTCCGGTGATGACCGTAGCGGTCGGCCGTGCGAGTGACCACGAACGTGCCGGCGATTGCCACGATCCACGGAATAGCGGTCAGCAAGCCGACTTTTGTGCCGACATGTCCGCCCGTGAGTCCTGCAATGCGAGTCGGCAGATAAAACACCACGCCGTACACGCTCATCTGAACCGCGAAATAGATCAGGCCGCAGAACAGCACACGTGAGTCGCGCAATGCGCCGATAACTGAAGCCGGACCATGCGCCAACTTATGTTCGTCTTCTTTCTGCAATGCGCCATCGAGCGCCTGACGTTGCGCTTCATCGAGCCACGATGCTTTCGACGGACGGTCCGTCAGATAGAAGTACGCGATGACGCCAACCACCGACGCCGCGAGACCCTCGACAACAAACAACCACTGCCACGGATGCATACCGAATGGGTTACCCGTATCGAGCAGAATGCCCGACACCGGGCTGCCAAGCAGCATGGCAAGCGGGAAGCCGAAATAGAACATGCCCAGGGCCTGCGAGCGGATCTTCGACGGAAACCAGTTCGACAGAAAGAGAATGATGCCGGGGAAGAAGCCCGCTTCGGCAATGCCGAGTAGCGTGCGCAGAATGTAGAAGCTCGATGCGTCGTGAACCAGCGCGGTACACGCGGAAACAATGCCCCACGTGACCATGATCCGGCTCATCCACACACGTGCGCCAAATCGGTACATGAGAAGATTGCTCGGCACTTCAAATACCGCGTAACCCACAAAGAAGATGCCGGCGCCGAATGCGAAAGCCGCGTCGCTCAAACCGGTATCGGCCTGAAGCACGTTCTTCGCGAAGCCCACATTGGCGCGATCGATGAAAGCCAGCAAGTACATCAGGATCAGAAACGGCAGCAGTCTCGTGCGCGCTTTGGCAATCGCGCTGTCGAGCGCCGGACCGGCAATCGTCGTCATTCATTTGTCTCCTGGATTTTTTTAATCGGCCCGCGTCTCGGTGTTATCCGCGAGTCGTTCCTTAGGCGCTAGTGTGAGAGACTATCCAATAACTGACCACTGAATAAATCGAATCAGCTGATTCACTGGAGTTATCGCTCACATGATCGCGCCCGCCTCCACCATACGCAAACGTCTGCGTCTTCGCCATCTGCAATTGATGGTCGCGTTGTCGGAAACCGAATCGTTGCGCCGGGCCGCCGACGAAATGGCGATGACCCAGCCTGCGGCTACAAAAGCCTTACAGGAACTGGAGGACACGATCGGCGTATCGCTATTCGTGCGGCACGCGCGCGGCATGGAACCGACCATCTTCGGCGAAGCGGTCATGCGCTATGCACGCGTGGTGTTCGAAGATCTCGACGAATTGCGCGAGGAACTGGCCGGCATCGAAGCCGGTGATATCGGCAAGGTTCGGATTGGCGCGGTGATGGCGCCATCACCGGAATTGCTGACGCAAACCATCGTCAAATTGAAGGAGGCGCATCCTCGTTTGCAGATGTCCGTCACGATCGACACCAGCGACGTGCTCGTGCAATCGTTGCAGCAGGACCAGCTGGATATCGTGATCGGCCGCATCCCGGATAGCTTCCCGGCGCTCGATCTCAGTTTCGAGACCCTGGCTGAAGAGGCACTGTCGATCGTGGTACGCCCCGACCATCCGATGGCACACGCTGCGGTGCGCCCCAAACTCGCCGAACTCGCACGCTACCCGTGGATCATTCAGCCGCATCCGAGCCCGATGCGGCAAGTGATCGATCAGACCTTCCGCGAGTCGCGTGTCGCGCCGCCCGTCAGCACGGTAGAAACGTCGTCGATCCTCACCACGTTGTCGCTACTGCGCGACTCGGACATGCTCGCGGTATTGCCGAGTTCGGTCGCGCAGTATTACGTCGAGTTGAACGCGATTGCAGCGGTCGCCACGCCGCTGCGCGGACGGCTTGCACCCTACGGGCTGATTCTGCGCAAGAACCGCCGTATCACGCCTGCCACGCAACTGGTCATCGACTCGATACGCGCGGCGTGAGGCCCGCTTCGGTGGCCGGAGTGATGATCGAATCAAGCGGAATATCCGGCCGCATGAAGAACGTCGCGACGATACCCACCGCCAGCAAACCGAGCGAGCCGGCAAACGGGAGCGTCCAGCTACCCGTGTGATCGACGACGAGACCGAACACAATCGGCGTAAAAATCCCCGCGACTGCCGAGCCTGCATTGACCAGGCCACTTGCTACGCCGACGTGCATCGGCGTGATGTCCATCGGCACGGCCCAGATCGGCCCGATCGTCATTTCGAGGAAGAAGAACGACAGGCTCATGCACGCCGCCATCACCGGCAACGATTTCACCACCATCACTGGTGCGAGGAAGATCAATGCGCCGAGAAAGGCCGTGATGATCACGTTGCGCCGCGCGGCGACCACATTGCGCGTGCGCTTCAGCACACGGTCACTGATTACTCCGCCCGCTGTATTGCCAATCACGCCGGATAGAAACACACCGGCCGAGAACATCGCCGAGCTTTTCAGATCGAGACCGCGACCGTGCATGAAGAACGTGGGCAACCAGGTGAAGAACAACCAGCCGGTCCAGCCGTAGCAGAAGTACACGAGCATGGTCGGGCCAATGCGTTTGAGCAAACGCAGCCACGGCGTCGGCTCACGCGTTTTTTCGACGACCACCTTGGCCGCAGGCGGCAATTCCAGTTCCTCCTGCGCCGTCATATGGCGATGCTTGCGCGGGTTGTCGGTGAAATACCATGCGTAGACCACGACCCACACAAACGTCAATGCCCCGACTGCGAGAAACGATGCACGCCATGACGAATACGCGACGAGCAACGCCACGAACGGTGGCGTAATGGCATTGCCAAGGCGGGAGAACGAATGCGTCAGTCCCTGTACGAAGCCGCGTTTGCTGGACGGAAACCAGTTGGTCAGCGCTCTGGCCTGGGCTGGCAACGCCGCGCCTTCGCCGACACCCAGCAGCATGCGCGCGCAGAACAGCGACACGATGCCGCCCGCCAGACCGGTGGCGATCGTTGCGACGATCCAGATGCTCGCGCAGGTAATCAACGTTACCTTTGCACCGAAACGGTCGCTAACCCATCCGCCGATAACCTGACAGATTGTGTAGGTGTACGCGAATGCCGCGAAAACGAGGCCGACGTGTGTATTGCTGAGATGCAGATCGTCGCGGATCAAACCCGCAGCCGCCGACAGATTGACGCGGTCGAGATACATGATGAACGACATCGCGCACATGATCGCGAGAATCGCCCTGCTGACCTTGGGTCGATGGAACATTGTCTCCTCCGGTTTTGCCTCGGCACTCACGTCAGAACGCGAGGCTCGGGCTTACCTGATTCCTTTAGCCGCGCTGTATGCAGAGATTGCAGACGCGGCGCTCAGTTTTTTACCGGACCATTATCTGAACCTCAGCGATAATTGACCAATGAATTCTTTCGATACTGCGATTACCCGGGGTTATCGCTAAGGGGGGAGTCTGCGGTGATTGAAGAGAAATCCCTGATTCCGCGCAACGACGCGTCCAGGCGATATCATTAGCGACAATGAACGAAGAAGACGCGCGGCACGTCATCGACCGTGCACGAGCCTCTTCCATCGGGACCGGATAAGAAACAATTGACTGTGGGGCACATGGCGCAATATCTGAATGCTGCAACCTTCCTCGACCTCGCACGCGCCGCGCAACTGCGCGCGCCCGAGCCCTGTTCGTGTACCCGAACACCACTGGACGGCTGGCAATCGCAGCCATTGTCGCTCGACGAAACTCAACTCGAGGAAATTGGCACGTTACTGCCGGAAGACAATCCTGAGCCGACATACAGCGAGTACTTGCCGGACAAAACGACTTATTGGGCAGAGAACGCCCCTATAGCGCCGCGGTACTTTCCGTATAACCGCTGCGGCGTCTGGCAATGCACGACTTGCCGGCGTCTTTATCTGCGCTATGTCGAAGGCGGCGGGTATTTTGTCGATCGCCGGATTCGCGCGGTAAAGGCGGAGTTGATCGAAGATGTGCCTTTGTCAGAGTGACGCATGTGTTTATTGACCGATTGCCGGAAATGCCATTCCGGCAATCGATCGTTTAAGTATTCAGAGCACTCGATTCACTCAATCAAGCCACGCGGAAAAGCGGTGCACCCCACGGGGCACCGATCGTGCCGCCATCGACAACAATCTCCGCAGCGGTAATTCCTGAAGCGTCACCCGAAGCAAGAAACAGCACCGCTGCCGCCACTTCTTCCGGCGCGGCAAGACGTTGCATTGGAACACGTGGCGCCAGAGCCTGCTCCGTTCCGTCAAGCGTGGCACCTTCTCTTGCACCACGCGTCCAGATCGGCGTACGCGTGCCGCCAGGAATCACTGTATTCACGCGAATACCGCGCTGCACGAGTTCGGAGGCAAACACCTTCGCCATGCCCGTAATTCCCGCCTTCGTGGCGGAATAGGCAGCCGAGCCTGGCGCGCCGAGTTCGCGCATCACGGAGCCGTTCAGAACGATTGCTCCGCCCGCGCTCATCAACGGAAGCGCGGCCTGGACCGTCAGAAACACGGCCGTCAGATTGGTGCGGAGAATTGCCTCGAATGCCGCCGCCGACGTGCCGCCGAGCGGCGTTGGCCCAGAAATGCCGGCGTTGGCGAACACGATGTCGAGCGAACCGAACTCGCTCCTGATTCGCTCGAACAGCAAGTTGATTTGCGCCTCGTCATCGAGATTGGCCTGCACGCCTAGCGCGTTTTCGCCTAGCTCAGCCACCGCCTGGTCCAGCTTGGCGCCGTCACGGCCGGTGACCACCACTCGCGCGCCTTCGGCAATCAACAGCTTCGCCGTGACGAAACCGATTCCGCTATTCCCGCCCGTAACCAACGCTGTCTTTCCTGTGAAACGCATCATCTTTCTCCTTCGTTGCAGCGCCCGCGCAGTCGCTAATGGTGCCGCGAGCGGAATGCATGAAACGGTTAAGCGGCACCGCGCCGCTAGAGATGGGTAAAAAATGCCATCCACATCGTCATTCTGCATGTTGATCGTCATGCACATTTTTAGTATTATGATCATCATGCAGAATGTCAAGAGACGGTGAACGGGAAATGGGCTATTCACAGGCACAAAAAGCGGAAAGCAGGCAGCGCGTTCTGGAAACGGCGGCCCGGCAAATTCGCGAGAATGGGATCGAAGCGTTGGGTGTAGCAGACTGCATGCGCAGCGCGGGGCTCACGCATGGCGCGTTCTACGGGCACTTCGATTCGCGTGACGCGCTGATTGTCGAGGCGCTCGAATATGCAGTCGCGCAAAGCAGGAAACGTATCGCAGCGCTCGGTCGCACGGGCGGCCTTAAGGCAAAGGAACCACTGCGGGCCATCGCCGAATCGTTTCTCAGCGATCGCCATATCAAGAATCCCGGCACAGGCTGCGCTTTGTGCGCACTGGCCGGAGAAGCACGGCATGCGTCGCCGGAAGTGCGGGAGCGGCTGACCGCCTATGTGCATTCACTGGCGTCGCAAATAGCGCAACTCCTGGCAGGCCATAGCGAAAGTGCAGCGTTGGGCATTGTCGCGACAATCGTCGGTGCGGTAACGCTGGCGCGCGCCGTGGACGACAAGGAACTCGCCAGGTCGATTCTTTCTGCGTCACTGGATCTGATCGTGGCCCAGGGCGGCACCGCGCCATAAGCCAAGGAAATGCAGCAACGTTACTTAAACGTCGCCACTGTCACCGCTCAAGCGCCGCGCCAGTTCGCGGCCACGGCCTGTTAGCTTAAGTGTCGATATATCGCCGTCGTCACGCAGGGAAATCTCGACCAGGTCGTAGCGGCTCAATGCGAGCACTTCAGGGTCGAGTTCTTCGAGACAACGTTCAGCGTCGCGCAGACGTAGAAGTGTTGCAAGTTCGTGATGAGTCAACATCGGCCACCTCGTTAATCGATAGAGGACAATGCCAATATCGTAGAGGGATAGTCCGACATTCAGGCTACGGTTCTGTTGCGCAAAATTACCGCGTTACAACCGCGGCAAAATGACCGGCCATGTGTAGCGGCACGCAATCATTACTTGCCGCGCGCAACCGACACCAGCCCTCTCACACGTCGCGCGATATTCACCAGCACGCCCCCTGACGAAGCCGCAGCCGACTGCCGGTGCGGCATCTGCTGGAGGTCTTTCCAGTCTTCGTCGAGCGCGCGTGCGTGACCTGATGCTGTGAACGGCCACTCGACCACTACCGCCCGCAAAAGAGGCGCGCGAGGACCCTTCTCGGCCCGGTCGATATACGCATTGATCGCCAACGCCTCCTGCTCGGCCGATTCACGGGAATCGGTAGCAATGAAGTCGTTCACTCCTTCAATATGGACGCACCATAGTCGCTCATTCACGTCCTGTCTCCGTAAGGGTTCTGAATAAATGCCAGACCCGCGTTTCCTGCGCGCCTGATCGGCACGCCGCCTTTCAAATGGGCGACAACCGGTAACGCCTTTCTTTCTCGCAGACGCTCAGGAGACAACTTTCAGCCGCTCCCAATTCAGGCCGGAAAAACACGGACCCTGCGTGGCTTCGCTGAACTTCACATCGTTGTGTTCGCCGTTCCACTCCATCACCTGAACCTTCTCGTCGGCATCAACTGCTATATCCCAACCAACACAACGCACAAAAGGGATCTTCCTGTGCAGACCGAGCACGGTCGCAACACATTGTTCGAAGACCGGAATTCGCACGCCGGAAAAGCTGACGCCGGAATCCGGATGTACTTCCGTCGGACCCCAGTCGCTCATATAACCTTCCCGGCAAAGCTCACCATTCGCGAGATTGACCGGTACACAAATCTCGTGATCGGTCTGGACGTGCGTATCCTGCGCCCTACCAAGACGAAGAAAACAGGCTCGAATGGAAATACCGCCGAGATCGTCCACCACGGTCGTGAAGCGCAACGTGGCCACGGACTTTGAAGCAAAGGTATTAAACAGACTGTGCTGAATAATGAATTTCTGAATGACGCCATTACCCAGCGATTTGACAATCTCGTGATCGAAATTATTTCTGTCGAAGAAGAACACGCCACTGCCGCGCCTTGATCCGTCCAGCTTGAACACCACTCTGTCTACTTCCCGGAACACCACACTTTTCACTTCCTGCTCGGGAATCACCACGCTTTGCCCCGTGAAAAACAGGCCATTGGCGAAATAGGCTACGTCGGGAAACTCGCCGCCGTCGAATATTAGCCGCGCGATAGGCTTTAAATGGGAAATCTTGCCGTACCCTCCTTGCAGTTGCGGCACGACGACGCTCCCGTAAAAGTTATCCGGAATCCAGCCTTCCTTGAAGGTGCCGCTGAACGCGGCATACACCCGGAGCCAGGGCGCGTAGACGCCGTCGCCGAATACTTCGCGCGCGTACTCATCGGCCAGTTTGAGGTTGGCCGGGTCCGCCCTGCCGTACTGTTTCTCGATCAGTTGCAAGGCCCTCCTGGCCTGTGCCCCATGATCCTGGTGGAACCTGTACTGCGCCACCTTCTTCAACGACTGCCGCACTGCACTGTCAACGTCTAATAACATCGTGTCTCGCTTAGCCGGACTATGGCTATCTTTGCTCTGGTCGACTTCCTGTACCGTATTACTGGGACCTCGATCTAAGCATCAGTACGCGTTAGGATGATGAAGCCCCTTGAATACAGTCGCGAAAATGATCTTTACGTCCAGTCTGAACGACCAGTTCCGTAAATAGTACAAATCGTGCGCCACCCGGCCTTCCATCTTTTCGATGCGATCGGTCTCGCCGCGAAAGCCGTTGATCTGCGCCCATCCGGTAATGCCGGGCTTGATGCGATAACGATGAATATAGCCGGACACAATGTTCTGATAAAGGTCGTCGTGTTCGAGCGCATGAGGGCGCGGTCCTACTACCGACATATCGCCGCGTAGCACATTGAAGAACTGCGGCAATTCATCAAGACTCGTACGGCGCAGGAATCCCCCCACTCGCGTAATGCGAGGATCGCCACGGGTAGCCTGTTCGAGTACGCCCTGCTTTTGCTGGTGCAGCCGCATGGTGCGGAACTTGTAGATTTTGAACACGCGCCCATCGGCACCTTTACGGCGCTGCCTGAAGAACACCGGGCCAGGCGAGCTGAGTTTCACGGCGATCGCACAGGCCAGCAATATCGGCGATATGGCGACGATCGCAACCGCTGCAAACAGGCGGTCGAACATTTCTTTCTGAACCATTGCATTAGGCGGCAATGGCGAAGCCGCCAGATTGATTGCCGGCACACCCAGCAGATCCGTAATACTGCCCTCGAAAAGCGCCAGCGTGCGAACGTCGGGCATGAAACGGATATTGATCAGATCATTACGAAATTCATCGACTAACCTGAGTATGGTTCGTTCTTCAGTAAGCGGTAATGCGAGCCACACTTCTCCTATGCCCTGTTCCCTGACGTACTTCACAAACGCGGCGTGCTCGTCGAACATCCGCACCGGCGCTGTAGTTGCAGCGGGAATGCTGGGACGAACGTTATAGAGTGCATTGGCGCGAAAGCCGGCGGCCGGCGACATCTCCATTTTTCTAATGATTTCATCGCAATGATCTCCGCATGCCGCAACCGCAACCTGTTGCAGGTTCAAACCGGCATTGCGCACCCGGCCTAGCAGAATGTGCGTAACCAGCCGCCCCGCCATCATCGCAGCGCCCGACATGCCGGTCCAATACGCGAACCATAAGCGTGAAACGAAATCGATCCGGTGCAATGAGAACATCAACGCCATTGCACAGGCCTGCACCACCAGCCAGCCAAGTGCGACATGTCCGCAAAGAGCACGTTTCGAGCGGCCGCGCCATGACTCGTACACACCCAATGCTGGAAAAACCGCCAGCGAGAGCGCCGCTGAAAACGCCACGAACGCAAGATAGAAACTTCGCTGCGAGCCGCCGTCGAAGCGGATCTGCGAGGCAATGAATGCACCCGTCAGTATCATCGCCACGTCGAACAATCTCGCCATCAGACCCGTGATCAATCGCATTGCAGCCCCCTAAGAGCACGCCCCGTTCAACACAACTGACTTAGCCGCACCGGCCGTACTTGTCGTCGAATCTCACGATATCGTCCTCGCCAAGATAGGTCCCCGACTGCACCTCGATAATCTGAAGTGGTACACGTCCCGGGTTTTCCAGACGATGACGTATGCCGAGCGGAATATAAGTCGACTCGTTCTCGCCTAGTAGAAACTGCTCCTCTCCCCGCGTGACGAGCGCCGTTCCGCTCACGACGACCCAGTGCTCCGCGCGGTGATGGTGCATTTGCAGTGACAGGCGCGCGCCTGGCATCACGACGATCCGCTTGACCTGAAACCGGTCTCCGTGATCGATCGAATCGTAAAAACCCCACGGGCGACGGACCTTCCTGTGCGCATCGGCCTCGGGAGACTTCTCCCGCTTGATGCGCGTCACCAGTCCCTTGATGTCCTGCACGTGTGAGCGGTCCGCGACCAGCACGGCGTCGTCGGTCTCGATCACGATCAGGTTGTCCGTGCCTACACAGGCGAGCAACCGGCCGCCCTGCGAGCGCGCATAAGTCGCCGTGGCACCTTCGAACAACACACGTCCATTCGACGCATTACCGAATTCGTCCTTCTCCATGGCTTGCCACACTGCGTCCCACGAGCCGAGGTCCGACCAGCCCGCTTCGAGCGGCACGACAATCCCGCTGAATGGCGAATCTGCTTTGCCGAGGTGCTCCATGACCGCGTAGTCGATCGAGTCCGATGGCGAGCGCAGAAATTCATTGGCATCGGGAATAATGCATTCGTCTGCTTTTTTTGCACCTCGATAGGCTGCGACGCAAGCGGCGTGTATATCGGGCTGGAAACGCTCGATAACAGCCAGCCACACCGACGACCGAACCACGAACATCCCGCTATTCCACCAGTAATTACCGGATTCGACATACTGTGCGGCGAGTTCCGCTGCCGGCTTCTCGACGAACCGTTCAATACGACGTGCGCCGTCCTGCAATTCGCTGCCTAGACGGATGTACCCGAATCCCGTATCCGCGCGATCGGGCGGAACACCGAGCGTCGCAATCGATCCCGCTTGCGCGTGGCGCGCGGCGATCTCGATGGCCTGATGAAGCGCATCGAGATTGGCAATGGCATGGTCCGCAGGCATCGTGACCAGAATGGCATCCTGTCCGTCAGCGCATGCGGCTAGTGCAGCGAGTGTGAGCGCCGGTGCGGTATCACGGCGGGCCGGTTCGACCACGATCCGCGCATTCACGCCAATTTCTCGCGCCTGTTCGTAAGTCGCGAAGTAATGCTCTGCGCCGCACACGATGACCGGGTCCGCCGCGATGTCCCACGAACTGCTGAAACCCGCCATGCGTCCCATGGTGGCTTGCAATAAGGTCTTATCGCCTACCACATCGATCAGCTGCTTTGGAAACTGCTCGCGCGATACGGGCCACAGGCGGGTTCCAGAGCCGCCGGCGAGAATCACCTGCACGAGCGGTGGATAATCGGCAAAGGCCTGTTCGATAGCGTCGATATCTGTTTCGCCTGCAACTGCGTTCACCTTGCGCATTTAAAGCTCCTTTACGTTCGAGATCATTCTTAGACGACCATCGCGACGTCAACGCATTAAGCGTTGCGACGCGACTCGCGTCCAGCTTGTCTCATGTGATTTTTTAAAAAGGACGCCTTCGACAGGCGGACAAGGCAAGCCGTGTGGTTAGCGGCGGCACTGCGAGCTAACGTTTGGCCGCTAAACCGGCTGTGCCGGAAAGCATGGATACCGTTGTGGCCCGATCGCAGTAGCATGGCATTCAGCGATAAACCTGTCGCCGCGTTGCCGTACAACTGGTGCCACGGGAGCAGTACCCGGTGAAATCATCTTAGTCAGATTACGTTGCACCACAGCATGGATGGCGCGAACAGTTGAGGTTTTGGCTCTGCTCGTGGAAGGTGTTTTTTTAAGCACTTCGATCAGCCAACATCAAGCTCACGTTTCTCCACGTTGAAAAGCGCGTGAGGTTGGAAATCAAATACGTCCCGTGGTACCGTTCATGAACGCTTCATGCGTACACTCGCTGATCCCGGCTTTACACACTTAGTTTCGAAGTCGTTCAATCAAACGCCGACATGGTCCACTGTCGGTTCATGCCGGCCTTTTGTTCCCGGCTCCATGTCGATACGATGTCATGAACAGGTCTTAAAAAACTGTTCGCCATTCGTATTTTCGGAGTTGCAATGGCTTACATATCGCTACTTGCATTATTCCTGACGGTTACCAATCTGGTCCCCGTAAGCGCGGTGGGATTTGTTCCGATCGTGCTGTGTTCGTGGCGCTTTTTCGGAAGAAGTTACCCCGCATTTATCACGCCTCTTACCGCGTTCACGTTGGTGGTCATTGTTTCCACGCTGCTTTACGATCCGCGTTCTTTTGCCGAATTCGATTTCTACCGGCGCGATGGCAATTTTTTTATTTCCTATGCGCCTATTTTTGCCGGATGTCTGTACGTACACCGCTGGGACCTGAATAAAGTTCTACGCACGTTTTTCCTGTTCGCGGTCATCGTCAACCTGCCGCTCTACGCTTACTACATCGTTGAAAATGGCTTACTGAGCATTTTTACGCACCCCGGAGACAGCTTCGGCAGCTACTTCATCGCGCGCAATGCTGCCGGCGGCTTCTTCGCGATGTTGTTCTGCCTGGGTATCGCGTGCTACCTGCAAAAACGCAGCAAGCTGATTCTCGGCATGATCGTGGCTTGCGGGCTGATGCTTTTTTCCACCTACAGCAGAGGCTCGCTACTCGGCGCGCTGGTGACCCTGCCTTACCTTTATTTCGGGCGTAAGAGCTGGATGCTGGCGACGCTGATAGCAGCCATCATCGCGGGCTCGATTGCGATGGCGATTTACCATACCAATTCAACCGTCGACTACATGGGCTATACCTTCTCGATCCACAATCAGGACGAAAAAGTCGCCAATCTGAACATTCGCTACGAATGGTTGTGGCCGAGGGCGCTCGCATATTTCGAGCAGAGTCCGATCGTAGGCCTTGGATTCGGCTCATTCGACGATCACATCGGCAACGTAACGTCGTATTTCCATCTATTTGGCGTGCCGTCCGACGTGGTCATCGAACACAGCGACTCCCACGCCCATAACTCCTACCTGAACATCCTTGCAGAACTCGGCGTGGTCGGGCTCGCCTTGATGTTGAGCTTCTTCTGGAAATTGATCGACTGGAGCAGGCACGGCGCAGCAGCATCCGCGCTAATGGGCGGCGGACAGAACTTCGCCGCTTTCAGGTTTGTCGAGATCTCTTCCGTGTGCCTGCTGGTGATGGCCGCAACCGAACACCGTCTGGTCTCGCCGTCTAATGTACTGATTCTTTCGCTTGTCATTTCCCTTTTGCTCGCATCGCGCGCGGTCGTTCCCGTTGTGTTCGAGCGGCCACAATCCAAAGCCGTCGATCGAGTAATGTCCTGATTTGGAAATCGGCGCGATCGCGCCGGTTCATCGCAGAATAGCTTCTGCATTCGCGCGCGCGATGGCGGCGGTCAATGAAAAAAACGGGGAAATTCCATGTGGACCGTATTTACCAACATCGGCGACGGCGCCGTGACTTTACCCGTGGCCGCTCTATGCGTTGGCTGGATTGCATTCGTCGATGTTCGCTTGGCGCTCAGGCTAACCGGAGTACTTGCTGTTGGCGTTGCCATCGTGGGCGCGACCAAAATTGTCTACGCGGGCTGGGGTGTCTCCCTCCCGGCATTTGATTTTCGCGTCATTAGCGGACACGCCATGCTGTCGACTTCCGTCTGGATGGTGGCCATTACCCTCCAGTTGAAATGGTGGCGTCTGCCGCCAGTTCCAGGCGTTATTGCCGGTATGGTTATTGGAGCCTTTACCGGAATTTCCCGTCTTCTGAATCACTCGCATTCGCTGCCCGAAGTCATTGCCGGCTGGCTTCTTGGCGTCCTCGTTGCGGCGTACTTTTTACGGGCCGCTGTCAATGTCGACTTTGAACGTTTCAAGCCGCTCTGGTCCACTCTCAGTTTGCTATTGGTCTCAACGCTTGCCTATGGTCATCAGGCGCCATTTCAGTATCTGATCGAAACGCGTTCGCCGGAAATCCGCAATCACGCTCCGTCCGTCGTTGCCCTCCTGAGCCGGATTCGCTATCGCGTGTTGTCTCATGACGCGACGTCGGCGAAATGATGTTCGTCGACTGGCAAAGCCTCCCTGGCCGGATAAGGAAGAAACTGTTCGACGCACGCGTAGGGCACTCGTGAATCGATAAAATTGACCAAGGCAGTCTTGAAGTTTTCGGATGAAAAACGCTCCGCGTTTTTTCGGCATTGCCGCGCGTCGAACAGATGCGAACTGTGTTCGAACCGGCTCACCGCATCCAGCAAAGACTCGGGAGTCTGTTCGCCAAAGAAGACGCCAGTAGGCCGATCGAGCGGTAAGCCAATCACCGACTCAAGTGCGCCGCCTCTGCCGAACGCAATCACCGGTGTTCCACACGCTTGAGCTTCGACCACTGAGATCCCAAAGTCCTCTTCAGCCGCAAATATAAAGGCACGGGCGCGCTGCAGATAGTCGACCAGAACATCGGACGGCTGGTGTCCCAAGATTGTCACGTTGTCGCCGGCCACTGCTTTGATCTTCTTCATCTCGGGACCGTCGCCGATCACGACAAGGCGACGCTCAGGCGTCTGCGAAAAGGCACGAACGATCAGATCGATACGCTTGTAAGGCACCATGCGCGACGCCGTCACGTAGAAGTCTTCTTTCTGCGCGCGCATCGTCATGTTCGCCAGATCGACAGGCGGATAAATAACCGTTGCTTCACGCTGATAAGCCTTCTTGATACGCCGCGCGATGAACTGCGAATTTGCGAGTAGATGATCGACGCCGTTAGCAGAACGCGAATCCCATCCTCGAATGTAATGAAGCAGCACGCGCGCCATCACCGACTTTATTCCGCGACTCAGATTCGATTCCCGCAGATATTGATGCTGCAGGTCCCACGCGTACCGGATCGGCGAATGAACATAGCTGACATGGACCTGGTTCGGCCCGGTCAACACGCCTTTCGCCACTGCATGCGAGCTGGAGATAACCAGGTCATAGCCGGACAGGTCGACCTGCTCGATAGCAATCGGCATCAGTGGCAGGTAGGCACGATAGCGTCGGCGGGCAAATGGCATCCGCTGAATGAACGATGTGTTGACAGTCTTTCCTTTGACACAGTCGCGGTCCTCCAGAAAATCGACAATCGAGAAGATGTCCGCTTTCGGGAAGCACTCGATGATATTTTTCAACACTTTCTCTGCACCACCCGAGACCACCAGCCAATCGTGAACAATAGCGACTTTCACTTCGACCTCCTGTGAGATTACAACCGGGATCCTGCACGTCCAGCACTCTGATTCATTCGTCTTTTGCAGCACCCGCCTGAGGCCGCACGCCGCATGCAACCCGAAACATTCCTAATGCCCGCTCGGCTCCTGGCACGAGTCCCACGAGTTGGAGACGGATCATCGTGCCCATCAGAATGACGGCCAATGTCGCCTCGCCCACTACCCGAGCAGACGCCATGCCCGTGGCGCCATATCTAGGCGCGAGAAATAGCGCCGCAGCCAGATTCACCAGTCCCGAGGTGACACCTGCTATAGCGAGCAGGCGATCCTTCCTCCTCGGTACAAAAACATAGAACGCAACGAACTCGTTAAACGCCGCGAGTGGAAACATCCACGCAAAGATCTGCAATACGCGGGCACTCGGCTCAAATGCCGGGCCCAGAATCAGAGGCAGTACAAACGGCGACAATGTCAGCGCGCCGCACAGAACCAGAAGTCCGTACCCCATCAACAACGTGGCGCCCCGACGCGTCGTTGCGTGTGCGCCCTCCTTGTCTCCCTGTGCAAGCTGCCTCGATATGGTGGGAATGAACACCTGCGAAGCGGGGCCCATCAACGCGAGTCCTATCGTCGCAAATCGTTCCGCGGCACCGAAGTAGCCCACCTGAGCAGGCGTCGATAACAACGTAAGTAAATAAGTCGACGACGCAGTAAGTACAACGGAGCCGGACGAGTAGCAGAACAGCATCGTCGAGTTTCTTACCAGAGGAACAACACCGTCGAACTTCAGGCGCGGCATCCCTAGCTGCCATGTCGTCAAACCGTACGAAATGATCGACGACGCAATACCTGCCACCAGCAGACTCGCGAGAACCCATACTGCGTCGTTGGGTCCTCGTACCAGATTAAGCACAAGCACCAGGCTCAACGCGAATCCGAACACCTCGATCATGATGGGGGTTCGAAAGTGTTGACGCCCCTGAAACAGCCAGCCGAGATTCATCGCGGAAACGATCCCCAGCAGGGTCGCCAGCAAACCGATCACGGGCCGCTCCGACAACGTTGGCGACAACATCGTGGCCGCGACACCAATGCACGCACCCATCACGCCCAGCAAAAGGCGGGCACTGACATGCAACGAGTAGATCGAGTTGCACTCTGCCGCCGATTGCGCTTTCGACACCTCGCGCATTCCAACAAAAGTAAATCCGTAACTAACCAGCATCCATATCACGTTCATCAGCGACATTGACGCCAGCACCCGACCGTATTCCGCCACCCCCAGAATTCTTCCGTAAAACGGCACCACGATGATGAGATAGACGTACCTCATCAAATAACCGCCGTAGACAAACGCAATTACGTTAGCGTTCGCTCGTCTATCCATACAGTCCTCCTGACGCGCGTTCTGGACTTCAGCGCCCAGCCACGCGACGGCGGGCAAGCGGGTTAGAGATATAACGCACCACAAAGTCGGAAAGTGGCGAGTAAGGGACGAGACATAAACCGGAGAGCACCAGCGTGCCCATTTTCTTCTTGAGGCTCCAGAAAGGATTGGCGACGATCGTATGAAGATAACTGCCGGAATCCCGCCACATCCAGCGCCATCGCGAAGCAAACGGTGCCTGATAGACATGCGAACAGAATGTCGCCTTCTCATGCGAAAAGTCGTAGAACTTTGGCGGAAGCTCTATCTGAAGACGCGCTCTGGCGAGATTCCGCAATATCGCCCAACGCATGCCGAAAGCCTTTGGCGCCTTCGTGAGCTGCTCCGAATTGGCGAACGACACGGTCGCGCCGCCAGCGTTGTGCACCCGATAGCTTCCCAGCGATTTTGAAATAGTCGCGACCGGGCCTGATAGCGCCGCACCGTAAATCGCGTAAAAATCAGCGCCGTATCGATTGATTCCTTCTTCCGGAACAGGAAAAATCGCCCTGAGAGCACTCACGCGATATGCGTTGCCCGACGCAGGCGGTGACGGATAAAGCCAGCCACCTTTCAGCAGCTTTCCGCAATCGGCAGGCGGCTCGGTATTAGGCACATAGGCGCCGGTTGGTGCGCCCGCACCGTCCATTACGTCGAGGCGGAATTGCACCTTTGCCCACGGACCGGTAGAGAAGCGGCTCATGACTTCGGAGACGACGCTCGGATAAAGGATATCGTCAGAGTCGAGAAAAATCGCGAATTCCGTGTCGAGTATTTCGATCGCCTGGTTGTAAGCGGAGACCTGTCCGCCGTTTTCCTTGTAGATAGCAGAGACGCGTGTTCCGTATTGTTCGATGATCGCCCGCGAACCATCGGTGGACCCATCGTCGACGATCAACACATGCGTTGCCGGATAGTCCTGTGCAAGCGCCGAATCGATGGCGGCGGCAAGATAGTGCTCGTAGTTGTAATTGCAGATCACAACGGTCGCGTGGTTCATGGTATCTCGACACTATCTAAAGTTAGGCCACCCGGAATCCGGCAGCCGTGAAACTGACAACACCTTCGGCCGGCATGACACTTCGCGCGAAGTGAACTTCCCTTCGCGAACACACCCCGCTACGCGCGAGGCCGGATGACGATATAGGCGAGATGTTTCGGCGGATTGTTGCCTGCACCGTTCACCTCGTCTGGCACCTTGAATCGGACCTTCAGCATTGCGTCGTCCCATGTAAGCGCGACGTCATCGTGCGGGCTGACTACGCCCGTCAACGCGTCGACGAACTGAATCTGCGCGGTGCGTGAACGCGGCGGCTTGAGCCCAGATACCGTGACGCTCTGCCAGCCTGAACTCGCACTTACCTGCATCACCACGTCATTGCCGGAAAACAGCGCGCTTCCCGCTGCGCCGGAATCAAATTGCAATGGCTTCGACAAGCTTGCCAGCGATCCACCGGCCGTCTGACGAAGCACGATCAGGCTTTTCCCCGACACGTTGTAAGTTCGCGTGGGCGGTCCGCGATGTGTGAGGCGGAAAGGCTCATAGCCGTCCCAGTGATAAATCATCGAAAGGTACTTGTCGGGATCATCCCAATTCCTGTCGAGCGCCCACACAGCAAAATCGAAAAAATAGCGGGGCAGGTAGTGCGGATCCTTCATGTACTCATCGCCGATTTCCGTCTGCCAGATTCCACGCGCCGGACCGTTCCTTACGTATTGCTGATACAGCGAATCCAGGTCGGAAACATGGAGGTAGTGCGTATCGATGTAATCGACCCAATCCAGCATTCGCTCTTTCGACGCCGGACTTCTGTATTCCAGCCATTGCTGGAATGTGGAGAGCCCACCCTGGTCCGGCCACCCGCCATACACCACGTAAGCGTGATACTTGCGGATAATCTTCGCCGCCGGAATGTGAACCTTCTCCACATAGTCCTGCATTGCACGTTCATAAGGCTTAGACCGCATCTGGTCCTTATTGAAGTCCGGACCGTGCCAGAAAGTGGCTTGCGGCAATCCGCCGGACAACTTGCCCGCCGCCTCGTTCCAGATCTGGAAATAGCGCAGGTTAAAAGGCGCAGCGGAATATTTGCGGACTACCGCTTCGACATAGTTCTGCCAGGCCTCGACATCCAACGGCGCAGAATTGGAATCGCCTGGCACGGTCGCATTCCATTTCGGCGTATATCCGAGAATCAGTAGCGAGCCGATTCCATTCCGGTCGTTCTGAATCAAAACAGTCGGCAGATCTCCGTCGAAAGCCGACCCCGTTCTGTCGATACGCATTGCTTCGTCCGGCCCCTCCGGTTGCCCTGGACCGACCGAACCACGTCCCCAGCTAATGCCCATCGCGCGCCACATCTGAAAATCGCTGGCCGAGCCCGCCCATCCATTCGTACCGATCAGATCGGTAATTCTGCGAGCACCCGCATCCAGCGAGTTCGCTTTAGGCGTCAATGCAAATGCGCCATTTCCCTTTACTAAAGGAATCGCGGCTCCCGTTAGCGCCGCCAGTACCCGCAATGCCCGACGCCTGCCGACGCTATTCGTGCCCTTGACCATTCGGTTGCGTACCGGCATGCGCTAGCTCACCGACGCTCTGGGTGCCAGCTCCGGCAGCCGGTCTCCTGCACGGCCGTACAGAACTTCCAGCACTTTTTGCGCCGAGTGATCCCAGCGAAACTCACGCGCGTGCGCTACGCCTTTCGTCCGGTAATGCTGCCGCATTTCAGCGTCGCTCATCATTAGCGACAGCTTTTCGGCGATGTCGTCTGCCGAGGATGCGTCGCAATACATCGCGGCATCTCCGCACGCTTCGGGTATCGAGGTCCGCGATGACGCGATCACCGGGCACCCGCAATACATCGCTTCGAGAGGCGGCAAGCCGAACCCTTCATATAGGGACGGAAACACGAGGCAAGCCGCGTTTTCGTAAAGTGACTTCAGCTCTCCATCTGATACGAAACCGGCCCACAGCAC
The DNA here is from genome assembly GCF_900099835.1 of Paraburkholderia fungorum. Classification (NCBI taxonomy): domain Bacteria; kingdom Pseudomonadati; phylum Pseudomonadota; class Betaproteobacteria; order Burkholderiales; family Burkholderiaceae; genus Paraburkholderia; species Paraburkholderia fungorum. Next base: position 501,192 of record NZ_FNKP01000002.1, on the reverse strand, counting down.
CTGCCCGGCACGTGCGGACTGTTTCGTTTCTTCACTATTGAAGATGCGTGAGTTCTTACCGCCCACAATGACAAATTTGACTTCTGAAAGATGCTCCAGTTTGTCGATAGCTTCAAGAACGCGCTGCAAGTTCTTGCGCGGATCGAGGCTACCGACAATTACGCAGTAAGCGTCTTTCACAAGTCCCAGTCGACCGATGACTGCGGAGTCCGACACCACCCGGTCCAGATGATCGGCGCCGGGATTCACTACCGTCACGCGCGATTCGTCGACTTTCAGGTGATGACAGATACGCATCTTCGAATAGCCCGATACCGTCAGGATGACCGGTTGCATTCTCGGCAATACCCAGAAACAGATTCGATACCACAGTCGGAATTTCCTTGAGAACCCGAATGGGACATCGTAGACCGCCATGTCATGCACCATCACGATCTGTCCGCGCTTAAAAAGCGGATTGGTATTGCACAGATTGAGCAGCGTCTTTCCTCTCGCTGCGATCGGGAGAGTGATCTGCTCCCAAAGCGTTCCTCGAAGCCACGGAAAGCGTCGCTGCCGCTTGAGAGATGACCCGGGTTCGCGAACATTCTCCGGCACTAAAACTTCCAGGTCGTCTCCCGGCAATGCTCGCATCTGCATGGCCCGGGTCAGTTCATACGCCACCCTCTGCACGCCAGTAACAGGTTGCGAAGTGAACTTTCCATTAATAGCAAAAGACATCTGGTTCTCCGTTTAACGACACCGCAAAACGTTGAAATGCAACTTGGTCGACCAACGAAATCAATGCGTTGTTTCTACATCTCCATAGTCGCTGTCGTAGTTGGTCGCATAGCCGTAATTGCGTGTACTGCGTCGCAGGGGAATACCGTTGAAGACCGCGCCCGCAATGCGTCCCTCGGCACGCTCCATTTTCTTGACCGTGTCGGCGATTTCCTGCTCGCTTTGCATTCCCGAGCGCAGCACAAGCAGCGATGCACCGGCTTCGCTCGCGATGATCGACGCGTCGGTGACTGCGAGAAATGGAGGCGTATCGATAATCACCATATCGAACTGGCTGCCGAGCCGCTCGAGAACCTCTTTAAAACGAGGCTTCATCAACAGTGCGGCGGGATTCTCCGGACGCACCCCACACGAGAGGAAGGTCAAGCCCTCAACACTCGTGGCTCGCAGTGCACTCCGCAAAGCCATGCGCTCCGACAGTACTTCGGAAAGGCCGCCGCGATTGCTATCGCCGAATAGCGATGCAAGATGACCGCGGCGCATATCGGCGTCGATCAGCACGACCTTGGAACCGATCTCCGCGTGCAGAATCGCGAGATTGGCTGCAACAAAGCTCTTTCCTGCTGAGGGTGTCGGGCCGATAACCATCAGAATGTTATTGCGGGCATGGGCGAGATCGCGAGTCACGGCCGTGCGCACGCCTCGCAATCCTTCCACGGACGTATCGTGTGGAAAGCGTGCGGCAAGCACTCTGCTGCTGTCGCCGTTCAGCGACGCCGCCGCGCCGGTTGCGCGGGTTGCGCCGGTTGCACTGGCGCTACTGCGCATCTCGACATCAGGCGCAGTGCGCTGGAACGGAAGAGAGCTTCGTCCTCCGAGCCCGGGCAGCGACTTTCGCGATGAGTTAGCAAAACTACGATCAAGCGACAACTGCTGCTGACTGAACAGGATCTCGCCAAAGACGGGCACGCTCATCCGGCGCTCTACATATCTCGGATCCGTCACGCCGGTCATCACATGGCGGCGCATGAAGACCAGCACGACGCCGGAGACAAGACCCAGTAGTAGCCCGCCGCCCAGCACAATTGCAGGCTGAGGTTTGACCGGACGGTGGGGACGGATCGCCTCGTCGACAATGTGCGCACCTCCCGTGGTACTGGCGCGCCGAACCTGTAACTGTTCCGCTTTCTGAACCATCCCGAGGTAAATGGTCTCCGCAACTTTCTGAGCGCGGATAAGGTCGACGCTTTCACGTTCGGACGACGGCATTCCGCTAAAACGGCCATTGAATTGCGCCTTGGCGTTTTTCAATTGCGAAAGTTGAGTATCGACGCTCTGCACCCAGCGGCTATCCGGCTGATAGCGCTCGAGGAGTTGCGTACGTTGCAATTGCAAGGTCGCTATCTGCTTGTCGAGATCCATTCCGCCCTGAAGATACGCTTGCGCTTCACTCGTCGGCTGCATCGATTGCGAGTTCGAACGGAAATGCTTGAGCGCGTCTTCTGCTTTCCGCAGATCCGCAAGCAAACGGGGGAGCTCTCCATTGATGAATGCGAGCGTGGTGGTGTCGTTGGCCTGACGGCTGGCCACGGCGGATGCAAGGTATTGCTGCCCCAACGCATTGGCAACTTCAGCAGCCTTGTCGGGGCTCCTGTCCGCGTATTCGATCTGAAGCAGCCCCGAATCCTTGACCTTGTCGCTCACCTTGACCAGATCGGCAAAGCGTTTAACCGCGTCGAGTTCATTCCAGCGAATCACTTCGAATTTCGTACCCGGCCGTGCGTCGAGCTGCTTCACGAGCAGGGAGACGCCGTTGTCAGTGACTGGAGTACCCACCACGCCCTTAACCAGAACCTGATTCGAAGGGCCGAGCAATTCAAATGCATTGCCGGCAAGCGCAATCAAAGTGAGCTTCTCTTCTTCGAGATCGATCGGGACATCCAGCGAGCCAATCTGCACGCGCTCACCGCCCCATGCAAAGGAACTCAGACCGAGCCACGGAGCCGCCGGTTCTCCGGGCGTCGAGAATTTCTCGGCGATATCACCCAGAATTGGAATCTTGTGCGGTGTCACCGACACGTCGAAGCGGTATTTATCAATTACCGGGTCAAGCACCGAACGACTTTTCATCACAGCCATTTCGGTCACGGGCGCCGGTGCGGGAGGCGGCATCGCTTCCTGGCTCTGCAATGCCAGACCTAGCGCGTTGGGCTCCGGGGGATCCACACGCACAAGTACGTCAGCCGAATAAATTGGCGTTGCAATAAGCAGGTAGGCCACCGCCAGCGTCAGAACGATCACCGTAGTGACCACGATCTCCCAGATGTGATCGCGCATCAGGGAGAGCATCCCGCGCGCGCTGAGTTGGCCGCGCTCAGTGTTGTCGGCGGGAGAGAGCGAATTCAGAGGGTAGTAATCCACCGGTTTGATCCTTCCATGTTCGATGGGCAGAGTAATGAATCGATACTGCTCTGCTGCACCACCAGTTCGCGATCTGGAACCGCCGCCGGCCGGCGTTGGCTTGATTGGCCGGCAGCACCTCGGAGTTACGTGCTGGGTCAGTAAGGTCGGAGAACCGTGTTCAGAACTTCATGAACAACGGATGACAGTACGGCGCTTGTTACTGGTCTTGCTGGCAAAGCCGATCGTTACTGCAGACCGCTTGAAGCTAGCGGCATTGCCGCGCTGAACGGGCGCCCATTCTCGTGCTCCAATGCCAATGGAACCTGAAGAACCGCCTATCCAATAGATTCATCAGCCTTTCATATTGGTACTACGAAATATGATTGCGAATTAGTTTCCAGAACTTTCAATACTTGATGTTTCTACGAAAAAACTTATGGTCATAGCGGGAGAAGGTAAAGGCGCATTCCTCCACCGGGATCAACCTGGTCGACCATTTGCCTGATTGCCACGGCACAAGTTCTCGAGCGGGAATTGCTAACGCCCAGTTGGCAAGCCGCCATCGTGCCCTCCCAGACACACGCCCTGCAAAGTCATTTGTTATATGCGAACACTAGACGGTCGCGCCTCGTCCCATAAGAAGCTGGCGAAACACGACGAACGCAAGACCGATAGAACCAGACGATCAACACTCTGAGTGACAGGTACAACTCCAAATGTCACGCACGAGTCCGGACACGGTATCCAGCGGCCCCGTAGAAAGGTAATTGGCATGACCTTGCCACAGCAAGGTGACGGCGCGTTAAAGCAAATTACTCATCTCAAACATTTAAAAATCGCTCAATGCGGACTAACGATTTTTCTTTCCATGTTGCGGTGAAGCATAGCCCGCAAAAAAACGGCCGAATCATAGCGGGCATAAATTCGGGTGTTATTGGCCGATTAGGTTGATTTCGTTACAAATGCAGCGGCAACAGAAAGCATTGTTGCTATCTGCAATTAATGTAACAGAGTTATACAAGGCGGGTCTGGCGCTGTAACAGAACGTTAGTGACAGTTCAAAAGAAAAAACGCGTGTTTAGAACGCGCTTTTCCGCTACAGCCCTTACCACGCGGAGCAGCCAGCCATATGGCTCATAGCCTTTCTAGTTGCCGGCTTGCACATTAGCTACGGAAAAAGTTTCTGGTGGAAATAGATATTAGGACGACTTTTAGCAAATTGCGAGGTAAGTATTTCCCCGATCATGACTATTACGCCAAACACCCATGAATACCGGCCAAGTTCGTCTTGAAAATTTCGATGCGCTAATCTCGCTACGTGAGTGACTCGTTTGTTTGATAACGAGAACGATGATCTCGACCGATTTTTTTACGTCGTTCGGCAAAGAGCATCTGAATGGGCTAAGCGCTATGAAACACATTGGTCTTCTGGTTTTTCAGGACTGTTCCATGGTGACTACGGGAGCTATTGGAGATGCATTTCGGCTGGCCAACGAGTTCGAAAAAGCCGAAGGCGAAGAACCTCCTTATCGCTTCTCGGTGCTCTCGGATGGAGGCGGATTGGTCACGAGTTCCTCTAGCATTTCCATCTGGACGCAGACACTTGAACGCTACAACCTGGCAGATTTTCACGCATTCTTTGTCGCGTGCCGCGATGCCGCCGAAACGATGGAATCCAATGACCGATTTCTCTCGTGGATTTCACGCCAGGGGTCGATTGCATCGTTCGGAATTCAGCAAGGTGCAAATCTCGCGGTTGTATGCAGGAATCCATTGCAATCGACAGTACCGATCTTCCTGTTCGATGACGGTAGCGACGCCATGCGCATCACTCCGAGCGTAACGCCAACCGATCTGGCTCTTTCCCAGATCGAGCGGGATCTCAGTTCAGACACGGTCAGGAAGATTGCCCGTCTTCTGCACCCCACTTACAACGAGCAGAGCAAGAACGAACACGACGACGCGAACATTACGACGACAACGGAGAAGATTCGCGAGTCGGCGCGGTGGATCAAGGACAACTACAGCAAGGCCATTTCAGTTGCCAAAGCGGCTGAATCGGCGGCAATGAGCAAGCGCAATTTTCAGCGTCGCTTTAAATGCGAATTCGGCATGACCCCGCTCGAGTATCTGTTGCGCACTCGCTTCGAGGTCGTCTGCACGATGTTGAAGAATACTGATCTACCTGTCGACAAGATTGCCCGGCGGTGTGGAATGGGTGACGGCAACCGTTTGGGCCGACTGTTCAAGGAGCGGTATGGCATGTCGCCTACGCAATTTCGCGCGCAACAGCACTTCGAATCCGAGGAACGGTGGCTAACGCCTGAAGACGGCTGGCATTCGGCGACTGAGATGTTGAAGGAAACCCCTTGAGTCCGCTCTTCCGAACAGCCGCGTAGCGCCTTCAATTAATGGATTGAGAGATGACGCCTCCCCCTTCCGTCCAGCTCGAAGAAGAAGCCGCCGCATCTGTTTTGCTGCGCAAGGAACTCGAGTTGCATGAGGACAAAGTACTCGCCGAAACCGGCCAGTCACTAGCAGCGCTATATCAGTCTCCGGCGCAGTCTGGCTCCGTGATCAGAAGGATCAAGGAGGCGGCCAAGTCAATGCTGCCGGACTCGCTGTTTCTGAGCCTGCTTCATCATAAGTGTATCGGGCGGTACCCCAACCTCGTGCGCCCTGTTACCTTTAACGAAAAGATTCTGCAGCGTAGCCTCAGACCCGATCCGCGCTATATCGGCCTGACTGACAAGCTAACGGTTCGGGAATACATCGCGAGCAAGATTGGCGAGGAACATCTCATTCCGCTAGTCGCGGCGCCCGACGCATTTACCCGCGAGGTCTTCGACGCGCTGCCGGACGCCTTTGTGATGAAGGCCAATCATGGCAGCAGCTTCGTCGAGGTGGTTAAAAATAAATCTGCCACATCTTTCGAAAAGCTTCAGCTTCTTGCCGACAAGTGGCTGTCGACCGCGTTTTACAGCATTGCAAGGGAAAGGCACTACCGCCAGATCAAACCACGCATCTTCTTCGAACAATTGCTTCTGGACGAAAGCGGCAAGATACCTGCGGATTTCAAGCTGCATTGCTTTGGCGGTCGGCCGGGACGACCCATCATCTACATTCTGGTGATATCGGACAGATTCGGGAACGACACTCATGGCGACGTGTACGACGTCGACTGGAATCATCTCGACATCGCTATTGGTTATTACAAGCGCAGTGCAAAACCGGCACCTCGTCCTCCGCATCTTCAGACTGTTCTCGACACCGCCGTCAAGCTATGTGAAGACTTCGACTACGTTCGCGTGGACCTATACGCGCCTGATAACCGGGTCTACTTCGGCGAGCTAACATTCACACCCGGCGCCGGCGTATTGCCATTCACTCCCGACAAGACCGACTACGATTGGGGAAAGCTGCTTGCCTGAAAGATGAAGGGTGGAAAGCCACCGGCTCGAAAAGCGAAAAGCGAAAAGCGGGTGATGGAGATACGAAAGTACCTCCATCACCCGCTCGGACTTGCCGCGAGATAAGCCATTGTAGCGGCTCAACACGCGGTGCCTGTTCCTTCACATCCTTCGCATAAGAACAGGCACCGACAACCGCGTGTTAGTTATCCGCGTGACCTGACGTGAAGCTCGTGAACGCACTGTACGACGGATTGATCGCGGACCCGTTGACCATAATGCCGTAGGTGTCGTCACCGCTATCGAGCACGTAGTACATCACTGACTGAATGTTGTGCGACTTTCTGTTCTGATAGAACTCGCCCAGTTGCGTGGTGATGTAATTTGCGCGATACGCCTCGGTTTGCTCCGGACCCGTGTTCCACTCCGTAATGATGAACGGCACGTTGTAGCGGGCCTTACAGTACGTCGGCAGATCGAAACCGGGGCCTGCACCGTCGGTCCCGATATTGAAGATGTCACCGTACACTTCGTAGTTGTGCCACGTCGTGATGTCCCAACGCACCGTGGGATAACCGCCACTGCCGTCAGGTTGCATACCGTCCCACAGTGCATCGGCCGCACCGATATCTGCGACGCAGAAGTTGATACCGCACTTCGCGTTGGACTGCGCCGACTTCACACCGTCGATCATGCCGCGCATCACGCCACGCATGACAGGCCAGTTCGAATTGTTGAAGTCAGCGGCGTTCGTCCCTGCGTTGGTCGAATCGATAATGATGCCGTTCTGACGCGTCAACTCGTTACCGCATTCGTAGATCGTCACGCCATACGGCTTCAGCGCGTTAGCAACCGTTGAACCGGCCGTATAACCACGGCTGTACGCAGCCGACTCGTTGGCAAACAGCGTGCTGCCGGACGAGTACACGCCTTGATTGACGAGAACCACCAGCGTGAGTCCGGCCGACTGGAATGCCTCCGCCAGTTTGACGACCGCATTCAACGACGTCGAGTCGTCAGTACATCCAACGCGATAGCTCGTGCAACCCATCGACTTCAGAATGGAAACAAGTTGCGTCGGCGTATAGGTGTAGTCGTAGTGGCCGTTGATACCGTAGAACATGCCTGCGGTTTGCGTGGGGGTAATGCGCGGATCGTTACACGCCAGCCACTGCGCAGCGACACCCGCATTGACGTAAAACTGGCCGCCCGTACCGCAATGCCAGATCTTGCCGCCGTACCAGAGCACCAGCGTCACGTTATAGGTATTGCCAACGGTCGCGCCGTTCCGGTAGATCACGCCATTGACGAGAGTCCAGATCGCATTGGACTTGTCGATGATGTACGGGGAAGCCGGCAGCGTCGTGCCGTCTGCCGAAGTACCACCGAGGCGCGGATCGTTGCACGACGACCAGCCAGAGCCGCCCCATGCATAGAACTGGCCGCCAGTGCCTTCGTGATAAATGGTGGTGCCGTAGTACAGAATGAGCGAAACGTTGTAGGTGTCTCCAGCTTTCGAGCCGTTTTGATAGACCGAGCCGCCCGACAGCGTCCACACGTTGCCCGAACTGTCGGTAACCGAAGCTGCCGGCGGGACCGTCGTTCCGCTCGCCGATGCGGTGCTCGATTTGGCAGTTGCCTTACTGTCAGCCGATCCACTACTGCCGCTATTGTCTCCCGAGCCTCCGCCACCGCAAGCGCTCAAAAGATAACTTCCACCCAGTGCCGTGAGGGCACCAATAAATTGACGTCGTTTTACCATGGCAAATAGTTTCCACTGTCGAGAAAATTCTCGATAAAAAGTCCAAAGATTATTTTTGGAGGTTCAAGTGATTCAATGCGCAAGGACAAACCGATTTGAATTCGTAGCCCAGAGAAAATTAAAATCTTTTAGCGCATTACAGACATCGTTTTAGATGTTCTATTGAAACTTCCGGGCGCGAAGCCCTTTAAACGTGATAATCCAGCAAACGGATATCAGCGATCGCCAGGGGCGAGCCGATGCGCGTCACGTTACTTGAACGTACGATGGGAGACGACCTGACTGCGACACCCGTTGCTGTTTAAAGCATATGTTTACAAAGCGAAGTCGCCTGTTAAGCAAACGTTTGCCCAAAGGGACGGACCTTCTGACCCTCTCAGCAAAATATTCCTTCAACCGCAGCGACCGGGGTAAATCGTACCCGGAGTGACCGCTTAATCACAGAAGAAATAGCACTTTTCGGCCAAATAGTATAAATATTTCTAATAATTTCCTGCATCGCAAAAATTCTGGTTTTCTCGTGTTGATCAGAGGATTGGATGTACGCGATCTTTGCGACTTCGACCCTATATGTAAAACGTGCTTGAAAGCCGTGTTTAAAGCAGTCGCCTTCGTGAGGTGCATCATGCACCGCAAGAGAGCATAGCCATTAACAACTCGTTACATAAATAATATAAAGAATATGCGTGGCTTTCACGAAGATGACGTGAGATGCCGATGCAAATCGGCCCGAAATTTCGTTTGCTCCAGTGATGGGTTTCCGGTTTCGGTATTTCATATAGCCTTCGAGGCTGTGGGTGAATGACCTTATCCCGCGGAAATGGATTTACCCCATCGCTATCGCTGGAATTAAATTAGAATAATCACGAAGTATTGATCGGGGATACAAATTCCAGCGTATTTAAATCGACCGAAAGGGATTGGATAAGCCGATCTGGACGAGTCCGGCAACTACTACGCGAACTCGACGATGACTTTGACAGTGAGGATGGAGCGCGCGCTTTTACAAACGTCGGTGTCGCAAAAGCCGCTTTCAGGTACTTTCGTTGAATGACAAAACGTCATTTCACAACGTCGAAAGATTTTGCATGTGGTCGACGGGTCATTCGAGCAGGACAGGCGATGGGTCGAATCGACTCGACTCGACGCACACCAACACGACTTTCACCAGGTCGACGCACGATTGCCGCTCAGCTACTCAATCGAACGTCAGCGACTCACACAGCGCACGTATTTCTTCGCGTACAAACTCCGGCACGTCTTGCGACGTAACCGGGCTTTTTCCATTCTGCAATCTACCGATGACGTCTTCCAACGCAACGGAGGTCTTTATGAATTCGTCTGATGAAACAGCTTCATGCATCGCCAGGATAGTGCGCTCCTCTTGCGTCGCCTCGAGCGACCAGCACGCGGCGAGAACTTTATAGCCTAGCCGTTGTACGGCATCGACTGCCGGCTTCATCCGATTCGCGATAGCCCGGTGACTCATCAGGCCACCCGCCTCCTCTTCGTACCACTCCACCAGCCCCAGAATGCGGTGCTGAAGATCGCGACGATCCTGCTGCGCAGCGTCGGTCGTCACGCTGCTCGTTGCAATGTGCCGGACCACCGCCTGAACGGCAATCAACGTGAGAACAATCTGTTGACGTATCGACAAAAACGAATCACGCGGCCGGAAGAGTACATAAACAAGCAGCCCGATGCCGCAACCAATGGCAGTATCGAGTCCACGCGCCAGGAGAAGTGTGCCGGGCTCGGCCACGCTGTGACCGCCCGACGCAATCAGTAATGCGATTGACGTGACGAACACGACGGCAAATGCGTAATTGCGCGTGACCAGCATCTCGACGCAAAACTGGAGGCTCATCATGGTTAGCACGAGCCATGCACCGGCTGGATGAATCGCGAGTATGGCACCTGCCACCCCTAGCCCGACCAGCGTGCCGATGGTCCGCTCGACGCCCCGTCGCAAGGTGCGTTGCCACGCCAATCCCTGATGCAAAACGAGCACGGCGGCGGCCATTGCCCAATAGGCGCGCTCCAGACCAAACGCCGCGCCAATTGTGCCGGCCACCGCCACCGCAACGCCTACACGCAGCGTGACCGCCGACGCAGCGGAATTCCATTCAAGCGATTCGACTATTAATTCGGACGAGCTGAGACGTCCCAAAGGAAAATCAGATTGCCGCGAGGGACTGCGACTATCTGCGGACGAATTCGCCAGTTGCCCAACGTCAGAAGCCCGCGTCGCCAGAACGCGCCTGTCTATTTCAGACGACTTGCCAGCATTGACGCACGCGGCAAAAAGCAGATGCAGTTCGCGATTGAGAGCCAGCAAGTGCAACAGCGCCGTATCGGGATGAACATGAAGCGGCTGATAAGTCACGAGCGCGGCCCATGCATCATGAAGTGATAGAGCGGCGTCGTGGCGAGCCTGATCCTCTTCTCCTGTGCCAACCATTTCTGCGAAATGTTCAACCGCGCGCGATGCCGCCACGACCGCCTGCCGCTCGGGACCGCGAGGCCAAGAAATTCCGGCCGCCATGTGCACGATCCACGATACTGCGCCCCCCGCCAGAACCAGCGCGCCGACCTCGTAGAACGCCATATGAGCGACGGGGACACTCGTGCCCGCGGCACAGGCCAACGCGAACATATAAGCGCCTGGCTGGCCGATTCTGATCGCATGGCAGATAAACGTCGCGAGCATTGCAATCACGACGAGCAGAGGAATAGCCAGCCCCGGCAGATGCTGTACGCCCACGCCAAGGCTCACGACAAGGGCAAACGAGAGCGAAATGCCGGCGAGTACCCACGCGCGATTGCGATAAGGTCGATCGGACGCATAAAGCGACGTGAACGCGCCGAGCGTCGCCATTAATCCTGCCGATAAGTGCCCGGACAGCCACCCGGTCGCCACCAGCACTCCAATGCTGATTGCAGCGCGGCTCGCGACTGGCCAACGCGGTCCGGATTTTCGGAGATGAAAGAACTCGGCGATCACTCACTCAACCTTATTGGAGCGGCGAATCAGAACGGTATCGGTCCGAGCCTCTTTAATGAACCAGGCAGCTTGCCGTGAAATGCGGACCGCGCTTTACATAGCTCGCTGCTTTATACGCGCCGCCACTACCGCGCCGTGACTGTTGCGACGCAGATCATCTGGAAAGCACTAATGCAGCAAGCCATGTAGTGCCATCATACCGGCTCCATACCATTTGCCAATTTGGCGTCGTCGGCTTCGCGTGAAGTCAGAAACGATAGAAACTCTTGCACAACCCCACGTTGCTTTGTCGCCGTGCAGATCGAGGCTGCAAAAATAGTGGTGACCTGAGTCGTAGGCGGCATTGCACCGACCACCTCGATACCGGGCAAGTGGATTAGTTCGCTGAATTGCTGAAAGCCGAGCGCGACATCGCCGCGCGCGACCAGCGCACCGACAGGAACGCCGGCCGGCGCTTGCACGATACGCGACGCGATACTTTCCGCGATACCCCAACGCTCGAACAGACGCGTCAGATGCGTACCGCTCGGCCCCGTCGAATAGCCGATGCTGCGCACATTCAGAACAGCCTCGCGGAGCGCGGCCTCTGTACTGATGTCCGGATGCCGCGCGCCCGCCGCCACCGCAATGGCAACGCCCGAGCGCGCGAGACTGACCTTGCTGGAGGGATCGACATGGCCGGTCGCAGCCAGACGGTCGAGTGCATCCGAAGCCAGCACGACAATATCGAATGATTCGCCATCCTGAACTCGTCGCGCAGCATCGACACCGCCGACCGACTCGATGATCACCCGCTGCCCCGACTTGCGCTCATAAGCTGCCGCAAGTTCGGCCAGTACCTGGCGCGTGGCCATCGACGAAATGCCGGTGATCGGTTTGCGCCCAGCTTGACCGCTGACCATATCGATCACCCTGTTCAATCCTTGTAGCGCAAGCCGGCCTTTTCCAACGGTCCGCGCATGTTGTACATATCCAGACCCAGTATGCCGCTCGCCAGCTTTGCACGCTTCTCGCCTTCGAACGCTTCGCGCGCGGCCGCTTTCTCAAGGACGGCAGCGGCGATTGTCGACGGCACGATCACAACGCCATCGTCGTCCGCGACCACCACATCGCCCGGCGTGACCAGCGCGCCTGCGCAAACCACCGGGATGTTCACCGAGCCGAGTGTCGCCTTGACCGTACCCTTCGAGGAAATCGCCTTGCTCCAGACCGGGAAATTCATTTCGGTCAGCACGCTCACGTCGCGAACGCCTGCATCGATAACCAGCGCATGTGCGCCCCGCGCCTTGAAACTGGTTGCCAGCAAGTCACCGAAATATCCGTCGGTGCAGTCCGCTGTCACGCCTGCAATCACGATGTCGCCCGGTTGAATCTGCTCAGCTGCGACATGCATCATCCAGTTGTCGCCGGGTTGCAGCAGCACCGTGACCGCCGTGCCGCTGGCGCGCGCGCCGACATAGATTGGACGCATATACGGCTTCAGCAGACCCACTCGCCCCATGGCTTCGTGGACAGTCGCCGACCCGAGCGCACCGAGCTTCGCGGCAACGTCTTTATCCGCGCGCGGGATGTTGCGATATACCACTCCAAGTTCATACATGATCAATGTCCCTTCGATTTAAGCAGCGCATCGAGGCGAGGATAAACACGCCGCGCGTTTCCTTCATAAATCTTGTTCCGCTCTTCCACGTCGACATGCGCCGCTTCGATATAGCGCTTCGTATCGTCGAAATAGTGACCCGTTTCCGGATCGATGCCGCGCACTGCACCGATCATTTCGCTCGCAAACAGAATGTTGTCGACGGGGATCACGCGCGTCAGCAAATCGATACCAGGCTGATGGTAAACACAGGTATCGAAGAAAATGTTGTTCAGCAGATGATCCTTCAGCAAAGGCTTTTTCAGTTCCTGTGCGAGTCCGCGGAAACGTCCCCAGTGATAAGGAACCGCGCCGCCGCCGTGCGGGATCACGAAACGCAACGTCGGGAAATCGCGGAACAGATCCGATGTCAGGCATTGCATGAACGCGGTGGTGTCAGCATTCAGATAGTGCGCGCCCGTGGTGTGGAAACACGCATTGCAACTCGTGCTCACGTGAACCATAGCCGGAATGTCGTACTCGACCATCTTCTCGTAGATCGGATACCAGTAGCGATCGGACAGCGGCGGGCTGGTCCAGTGACCACCCGACGGATCGGGGTTCAGATTGATCGCGACATTGCCGTACTGCTCGACGCACTTGACAAGTTCGGGGATACACGTGGCGGTATCGACACCGGGACTTTGCGGCAGCATCGCTGCTGGAACGAAGTTATCGGGGAAGAGTTGGCTGACCCGGAAGCAAAGCTCATTACAGATTGCGGCCCACGTAGCGGAAATCTGCGCGTCGCCAATGTGATGCGCCATGAAACTTGCACGCGGGCTGAAGATCGTCAGATCGAGGCCACGCTCACGCATGAGCTTCAACTGATTGCCTTCGATCGATTCGCGCAATTCGTCATCGCTAATCTGCAACTCGGACGCCTTCGGCATCTCGGACGGATTCTTGATACCCGCAATCTGGCGGTTGCGCCACATCTCCAGCGCTTTTGGCGCAGTGGTGTAATGGCCATGAATGTCGATGATCACCGTCTCTCCTCAGAAAATTGATCTAACCAGCGGCGCGCTGCGGCAAAGCCGCACACGCGCCGCCTTGATTCAGTGTGCCGCGTTCGTACGAGGCGCTGCTTCGCCGGCGCTTACGCGCTGGCTCACCAGAATAGCAATGGCAGCGAGCGTGGCGGGAATAGCCAGCATGGCGAGAATACCGCCGAACTGCCAACCCAAACCCAGCAACGCGCCACCGATCGCCGAGCCAAAGATGCTGCCGAAACGCCCCATGCCAAGCATCCAGCTCACGCCCGTGGCACGCGCCACGGTCGGATAACGGCCAGGCGCATAAGCGTTCAAACCGGTTTGCGCACCGCTCATGCAGAAGCCTGCGGCAAACACCAGCATCGCGAGCGACGATGACATCGCGCCGATGTAGCCGAGCCCGAGCACACACAATGCACCGCCCAGATACGCCGCACTGATCACCGGAGCCGGGCGAGCCTTGTCCATGATCCAGCCCACCAGGACTGCACCGACCGTGCCGCCAATCTGGAACATTGCCGTCACGTTGGCGGCTGCGGTAACCGTCAGACCCGCATCCTTCATCAGCGTCGGCAACCAGCCGGTCAACAGATAGATCACCAGCAGGCCCATGAAATACGTGACCCACAGCGCGATAGTCATCGTGCTATAGCCCTGCGAGAAGAGCACGCCAATCGGCTTGCGCGTGGGCAGCGGCGGTTCATTCGAAACGAACACTTCGTCGCCGGCAAAACGCGCGCCGCACACGCGGCCCAGAACAGCGCCAATACGCTTTGACGTTGCGCCACGCACTGCGAGCAAACGGGCCGACTCAGGCAGCAACCAGATTTGCAGCGGAATCAGAACCAGTGGCAGCGTGCCGCCGAAAATCAGCACCGAGCGCCAGCCGTGTACCGGAATCAGCCAGCCTGCAGCAAAGCCGATCAATGCCGAACCCAGGTTGAAACCCGTGAACATGATGGTGATCAGCAATGCGCGCTTGCGCTGTGGTGCGTACTCCGACAGCAGCGTCGTCGAGTTCGGCATGGCAGCGCCGAGTCCGATTCCGGTCAGCAGACGCAGCAGCGCCATAGCGGCCGGTGTTTGCGTGAACGCTGTCGCAATCGTGAAAACGCCAAACAGAAACACCGAAGTAATCAGCACCCATTTGCGGCCGATGCGATCCGACGCAGGGCCCGCAGTCAGCGCGCCGATCACGAGACCGATCGGCGCGGCACTCATCACCAGACCGAATGCGGGACGCGAAATCGCCCAGTCGTGAATGATGGACGGCGCGACAAAGCCCATGATCGCGACGTCCATGCCGTCGGCGGTCACAACCAGAAAACACAGCGCTACCAGTAGCCACTGATATGCCGAGATAGGCCGCTCGTCGATGAACGCCTTGATATCGATTCTCTTACCGCTCGTTGTTCCACTCGTCATCAGATTTCTCCTGTCCCCTTCATTGGTTTTGTAGCGCGGCCAAAGCCGGCATTTGCCTTACGATCAGTGCAAGAGCAGGTGCCGTCCCCCTCGGCCGGAGCCTCAGGCTGGATACTTTCATCGCCCCCGTTGCCGGTCGTGTCGATGGTGCGTCGCCTACCTTCCTCATGTAACTGACGCCGAAGGTATCCGTTCGACCACTGCTTCCAAAAGTGCGGGTTAACCAGATGCGTGGACGAAGTATCCGCCTTTTCACTGTTCCGCATAGCACCGCCGAAACCAGCGAAACCCCTTCCGAAAGGCTGTCAAATAAGGTTGAAGGCCGCCTCGTCGGCCCTCCAAAGCAGCCTCGGCGACTGCCCGATGAATTGCACCTCGATAAACAAATCAGATGACGCACGAACGAAGTCGCATAGAACGGGTAAGCGAGCCCGAGTTTTTATCCGGACTCGCAAAGACAGGCACGTGCGGGAGGAACGAAACGCGGCACTGCGTTGGCTAATAGCGATGACTTCTGGCGCGCGACAGCACGCAACGCGTGGGTCGTCGAGCCCAACGAATTTGAATCTCTTTCAATCTCTTTCTCCATCTAAAAAAATTATTGCGTGTTGTAGCGAGGACCATTGCGGAAATGCGCAATCCGCCTCGGTCGATAAAGCGAAAGCCCCTGCACTGCGGGACTTCGAGCAACACCGATTGAAACGTAATGTTTCTGCAAGCAAGTTACGACCGCTTCTCAAGCCGCACGACTCTGGTTAACCCCGGATTTCGTCGCCGTCATGGCGCGGCTAACGTCGCGTCAAAACTCAGCCAGCGCGCTCACTCGCCACATGATTCGGGTGGCCTTGCCACCCCGGCCTTCTATGGATACGTGGAGGCTGCGCGTTGTTCGCTGTATCTACTGAGAGAGCACAAGAATGAGCGGAGACAAAAGCACTTACTTCACGCATGAAGACGACGATCGGTCTCGCACTGACGCACTCCCAATACCTGTACCCAACATACGGTAAGAACTAACTGGCCTTACCTCTTCCAGAAAGTCACAAATAAAACAATTAGCTATGTTGAATAACATTGCGGGCGTACAACACATAACACAGCCCGCTTTGCGCAAGAGTGCTGTTCTATTTAGTGCCCAAGTATTAAAAAAGGAGATGTGAATCGATGAAAACAAACACCAGATACGCAATGCATTGCGAGTACGTCATGTGTTCTGAATGTACACGCGCGGTTCTGATGCTCGATACAAAAGACACGTCAGGGAGACAAGCATGAGAGCTTTGCATCCTCGCCAGTTATTCGCCCATGCCCGTGCGCGCACAGCGTCGATATTGACCCTGGTCACCGTCTGCGTCGGCGCCACGATTGTTGCGGCGTGCGGCGGTAGCGTCAGCAGCAGCAGTGGTGCCAGTACCACTACTACTGCGGCGTTATCGGTTGTCACTCCGGTTGTCGACTGTTCGAAGCTGGCCGCGATCGACATCACCGACATCGGTGGCGCAGGCAGCTCCATCACTTCCGCGACCGTCACCGCTGCCACCGTCAACGGCGCGACCGTCAACTTCTGTACGGTGAAAGGCACGCTTGCTCCGTCGAACACGTTCGAAGTCGCGTTACCCGTCAGTACCTACACGCAACGCTTTGCAGCGTTGGGTTGCGGCGGCCTGTGCGGAAATCTGAGTGACCCGACCCAGCAAAGCTCGTTCAGTTTCAGCTACACCTGCCCGCTGGTACAACACGGCGGTTTCGTGACGGCAGCGACCGATATGGGCCACTCGGGACAGAGTTCAAGCTGGACCACCGACCCGCAAAAGCAGGCTGACTTCGCTTATCGCGGCCAGCACATCACGACGCTTGCGGCGAAGAAACTGATCAAGGCCTATTACGGCCAGGTTCAGAAGTACTCGTACTTCATCGGCTGCTCTGACGGTGGCCGCGAAGCGTTGATGGCCGCACAGCGCTATCCGGCAGACTACAACGGTATCGTCGCGGGCGCTCCGGCTGCTCACTTCCAGATCCAGAACTCGCTGTATCACGGCTGGAGCGTGGAATCGAACAGCACCACCGGCAACAGCACCGGCAATGCCGTGCTCTACGCAGACAAGGCACTCGTGTTGCACAAGGCAGTCGTCGCTGCGTGCGGTGGCCAAACCGGCGTGCCTGACGGCCTGCTGACCGATCCGCGCACGTGTAACTTCAACCCGGCATCGATCCAGTGCGCGAACGGCGCGACCAGCACAAGCAATTGCCTGACCGCAGCGGAAGTCGCAACCGCCAGCAAGATTTACGGCGGACCGGTCGATGCCACGACGGGTGAACGCATGCTCGCAGGTTCGCCGCAACTGGGCTCGGAAGCGAACTGGGTTGGCGTCGAAGTGCCGACGACGAATTCGACGGATGCACCGGTGCCGGTCACGGGTCTGTTCAGCTATTCGATCGTAACGGGCGCCTATAACCTGATCTTCACAGGTTCACCGAGCATGCCGAATGTCGACACGTTCGGCTATCAGGATGCAAGCTTCTACCCGACGTTCCTGGCTGCAAATCACCCGCTCAACGACGCAACCAACCCCGATCTTTCCGCCTTCCAGAAGGCAGGCGGCAAGCTGATCCTGTGGCACGGCTGGGCTGACCAGCACATCTCGCCGCTGTTCACGATCAACTATTTCGAGGCGATGCAGAACACGATGGGCGAGTCGAACGTGAGCCAGTTCGCGCGGATGTACCTCGTGCCCGGCGTCGGCCACTGTGGCGGCGGCGAAGGCTTCCCAAACATCGACCTGGTGACACAGGTGACGGGCTGGGTCGAGCAAGGCACGGCACCGAACGCGGTGATGACGTATCAGACCGATTCGTCGAATGCAGTGACGGCGTCGCGCCCGGTGTATCCGTATCCGGCAGTGGCGAAGTTCACCGGCACTGGCGACTGGCACAACGGCGCCAACTATGTTCAGGGCGACCCGCTGTACAACGCATCGGCACCGGCGTGGGCGGGCTCAAGCTTCTACACGGCATATACGGCAAAGACGCAAGGTGTCGCAGCGCCGTAAGCCAGTTGTCGTAGCTGATTAAAAAGCCGGCTCTCGGGAGCCGGCTTTCTCCGAGCGAAATTGCCTTGATCGCGGCAATTTCGCTTTTCCATTTGCAGAGGTAAATGCGCCGTTATCAGTTCTCCTCCTTCCCTGCGCCATCCCAATCGAGTTTCCCTGCCGACTTTCCCGCCACCGAGTACAACGCACCTGGCGCATTTCTCGTGCGCTGGAACTCTTCGAGCGTTTCCCCGCGCATCGCTGCATAGATATGAAGATTCGATGCGCCGACCACTGCACCCAATTTTTCGAGCATGAAGAAGATGACGCCATAGTGCAACAACGCGCGCCAGTCGCGCCGGCGAATCAGATCGCGCTCTTCGGCGGATAATCCCGCTGCCTCGAAACTGGCTTCCGGGTCGCGAACGAATGCCTCCCGATGAGCCGGCTCCACCATACTGTGCAGGTAGTTGTTGATGCGGAATGCCCTGACCGCAACTTCAATCGAAAAGGGATAAGTACCCGCCAGTTTCTCCGCGTCGGTCAATTGAACCGCCATACGCTGCCGATGGCGTTCAATGATCGAAGGCTTCGCTTCACCCGCCTCGCCTTCGTAGATCGCGGTCGCAATGCCCGCCATGGACGGCAGGTAATAGCTGCGATGTTTGCAAATCACGTTGGCCGACAGCGCACCGCGCATGGTCAGCCACATGACGACTTCCGCACCTTCATAGCCGCCGAGTTCCGCGTATTCGGCGAGCGTCATGTCGGCGAGTTGCTCTGGATCGCTTTCAAAGAGATCCAGAAAGCGCTGATCCCATTCCGTATTGTTAAAGCCCGCGCGCTCTCCGTGCACCTGATGCGAAAGGCCGCCTGTGGCGAGGATCGCCACCTTCAGATCTTCCGGATAACTTTCAATAGCGCGCCTGAGTGCCTGACCTAACTTATAAAAGCGACGCGCGCTGGGCATGGGCAATTGAAGCACCCCCATTTGCAGCGGCACCAGCTTCACCGGCCATTCAGGCTCATGCGGGCACAACATGGACAGCGGGGAAAAACAGCCGTGATCGAGCGCCTTGTTCTGAAAGAACGACATGTCGAACTCGTCGGTCATCAGCGAGTTGCCAATGTGGGCGGCCAGTGCCGGATGCCCCTTGATTGGCGGAAGATCACGCGCGCCGCCGCCCTCGTCGGCAACCGGCCACTCCGGTCCGACACCCAGCGCAAAGGCCGAGTAGTGATCGAAAAAAAACGACGTGACGTGATCGTTATAGATAGCGACGATGACGTCAGGACGTTTTTCGTCAAGCCATTCGGCGAGTGGCGCGAAGTTTTCGAAGATGGGGGCCCAGACAGGATCGTCGCGCTTGTTCTTGTCGAAAGCGAACCCGATGGTGGGTGTATGCGAGGCGGCAATGCCGCCGATGATGCGTGCCATACCGTACTCCCTTGAAAACGCGTTGAACCGGTGCTGTTATCGCGTGGCACCGGTTGATCGAGGCGAGCGTCGACACCATGACGTTAAAGCGCAACGGCTCCGCAGTCGGTGAGGATTGGCGAATCTTGCCATAAGCGAACGACACTGGAATTGATCCAGCGCCATGTTCGCGCCAGCAGGCCAATGCGATGAATTCTCCTACGTTTTTTCGGCATCCGGCGTATGCGATAAAGCATCCGCGTGATGCCTATCGTCGCGAGTCGACAGTATTGTTTATTCGTTCGACGACAACGCTGTGGCGCGAACCCAACGCTCTTTCAAACCACGTTGCGAAGTAGCCCGAAGAGCTTTCTCTTTTATTTATCGGGCTTTCGGTTGTCGAGTCCTCATTCTTACAAATCTTCGTCGCGTCGCATGGGTCAATCGGGTTCGTCACCAAAGTACTCACAACAAAAATAGCTTATTTTTCAACGCACTATCGCGTCACCCCCAAAAAATCCGACAACTGAAGCGATCGCAGTAGTTCGCGTAAACCCCGGAATTTCTGGTGATACTGCGAATGACATCGACCGATTTTCCGACGGTTTTAGCCACTTCCTTACGGTCATCGCGCCGACTATATTGAACCCCGTTCAGCGTCGCTGCTGCACCGCACGAGAAACAAAATACCCGGAGACGATCGATACACACGTTCGGTAAAGCGCAAATTACGGTGGTATCGACGCACTCATCGCGTTGACCACGTAACTCACCGCAGCAGCAGATTTCCGCCGGTGTGGGCCGTGTGCCTCTGGAGGGAGGCCGTGATCCGGTTAAGCGACGTCAGTGCGCGCAACGACCGCCCGAAAAAAATTCATTATTTACAAACTGAATCATTTGGAATTACTAAATAAAAGAAGGAGATCATTTCGATGAAAAAGACGCAAATTGCACTCGCAGTTCTCGCAGGTACTTTTATCGCTACGGCGGCGCATGCTCAAGGCAGCGTCACTCTCTTTGGCATGATCGACACAGGCATCACGTATGTGAGCAATCAGTCCGGCAAGAGCAACGTCAAGATGGACGACGGCGTGAACGGCCCGAATCTGTGGGGCATGAGAGGTTCGGAAGATCTTGGCGGAGGCACCAAAGCGATCTTCGAACTCGTGAATCAGTTTCAGGTCAACAACGGGCAATTCATGCCCAACTCGAGTCTGTTCAGCCGCACGTCGCTGGTGGGCCTGGTCAATGACCGCCTTGGCAAGTTCACCATGGGCAATCAGTATGACTTCATGACAGACTCGTTGTATTTCGGCGGGAATGACCCGGCTGAAATTTCAGGCCACTTTTACGATTTCCGCGCAGGTCCGTTCCAGAAGCTCGATCTGCCGTCGAATGCAACCGGTGCATTCGACTGGGACCGCATGGCCGGTGAGCGTATCGCCAGCTCGGTTAAATACGTCACGCCGATTTTCGATGGATTCAGCGCGGGCGCGATGTACGGCTTCGGCGGCGTAGCAGGCTCGATTGGGGCGGGCAACTCGACAAGCTTCGCCCTCAACTACGCGGCGGCCTCTTTCGGCGCCAACGCTGCCTACACGAATATCAAGTACTACACCGCCGGATCGCCACAGGTCAGCGTGCGCAATTGGGGCGTCGGCGCGCACTACAAGTTTGGCGCGTGGTACACCAACGCATTGTTTACCACTGTCCATAACTCGGCGAACGGCGGCTCGGTGTATCAGGGTTCGGCAGGCGCGCACTATAACTTCACGCCGGCACTCAGCGCGGGTGCATCGTATATGTACATGAAAGGCAACTCGGTCGTCGACAACAACCATGCTCATCAGGTCGCGGGTATTGTCGATTACGCGTTGTCGAAGCGTACAAGCGTCTATGTACTCGGCCTGTATCAGCGTGCAAGCTCAGGCGGCCTCGCGCAGATCAACGGCATGAACAGCTCGGACGGCGCGTCCAGTGGCACCACCCAGGCCATTGCGCGCGTGGGCCTGCATACGCGTTTCTAATCCGCAGATGCAGGCGACGAATGGGGCTCACTCACCGGCCTCGTTCGTCGCATTCGATATTCAGAAAACAATGGTTGGGAACGGGTCCACTGCTACTCAGAACCCGCGATCCCGACCTGACAGGAGAAGAATATGAAGCGAATCAGGATGCACCTGTTTGCGGCGCTGACTATTGCTGCGTCGTTGTCGGTCGGAACATCGTCGGTATTCGCACAGGAATCTTCTGTGCCGGCGACGGGCGCGGCAGCATCTACGCCGACGTCGAAAAGCGCGGCTAAAGCACAACGCAAAGCCGCGCGCAAAGAAGCCCGCGCCAGGAAGAATGCAGAACTCAAGAAACTCGAGGATGCTGGCGTCAATCCGGCCACACGAGACGACGAAAACTACTCGAAAGATCTTCAGAATGCAGAGAAAAAGACAGGTGCCGCTCACGGCGCAAGTCAGTGAGAATTTGGCGGCGAGGCATTGTCTCACCTGACACGCGCCGCTCAATCTTTCTTTCTGGGCGCAAGGGTAGAACGGGCTTTCGAATCTGCCTGAAAAAAAAACGATAGTTACAGCTTGTGTTGCGCGCCGGATGTCAGAATCTAATTCTCTATCGGCGCGCACCCTCTTCCGCCAGGGCACCGCAAGCATTTTTCCGCACGGGCATCAGCTCTCTTCGATCTGAATGCCCTACTTGCATCTACCGCCTGATTTCAGGCCGTTGTGCTGATAAAAATCCCGCTCACGTTAGACGTACCGTTTTGCAAACTACTCGCAAGCGTGGTTAGAAACGTTTGCAGATTCGCGGTCGAACTGGCGGACGACGGATCACCCGGCGATCCCAGCGCCGTCAGGAGATTCTGAAAATTATCCGACAGCGACCCGTCATCCGACGACGTATCTGTTGTATTTGCATCCGCCGACGTATTGTCCGAATCCGCACTCGACGCAGAGGACGACGTCAGCGACTGCGCGAGACTCTGGAGCGCCGACGCCAGATCACCACCGTAGCCTTGCGCAATTAGCGGCGGAGGGGGCGGCTCAAGCATGGTGTCATCGGAGGCCACGTCGGCATCATCTGTGCCATCAGTGCTATCCGCGTCATCCGTATCGTCCACGTCGTCGGTGGAGTCTGTATCAGGGCTTGCGTCCACGCCGTCTATCGTCTCGGAGATACTGATCGAAACCGTGCCGTCGGTAGCGGACGACGCCGATCCCGGACCCGCTGCCTGAAACAAGCCGCCAAGGAACTGCTGAAGCGCCGCGTTGATCCCACTAGCGGAAGTCGAAGAAGTGGCCGACGTCGAGTCAATTGACGAGGAGTCAGGAGTCGAGGCCGTCGACGATGTGCTGCCGGAAGACACGCCAATCTGCGCGAGTGCGGCCGCGATTGCAGCGGCCAGCGGATTGGTGGCCGACGCACTGTCAGTCGACGACGAGTCGGAGTCGTCTGCCGGTGAATAGGTCTTCGCATTGCTCGACCACCATGCCGGCGTGCTGCCAGTGCTTCCCGATAAAGCGGAAATGGACATCAATGTACCCCGTAAGATTAGCGAGACCTCCCGCAGAGAGGTCGATCCAGTTTGTGGAAACGTTAGTCGCTATTACGGCCGAATTAGCTCAAATCTAAGAGCACATTCAGTGAGACTGGCTTACCGATTCTTTTCGCGGATTCGATCTGAGGGAAAATAATTGGTAAGGTATTTGGCTAAACTAATATGTTCTCGCCATCCGCCACTTCGGAACCACATGTTCCCCTACCCGCGAATCAATATTCGTCGGCGCACCGGGGTCAGGAACATCGACACCCGGCCGTGCTTTAGCAAAGAAAATCGGTGTTCTGTTCGGCCACATGACACATGTGGCCCGCGGTTCAATCTGCCGCCCCGGAAAGAATCTGCTGGATGCCCTGTACGAAGGCTTCAACCGGCTGACCGCCGGTCATCAGATGGCGGCGATTGAATATGATGGACGGCACTGACTGAATACCCATCGCATGGTTGTTCCGCTCTTCCGCGCGAACTTCGGCGGCGTACTCCCCACTTTGCAGGACCTCGCGCGCCCGCACAGCATCGAGTCCGACTGATTGCGCCGCCTCGATCAGCACTTCATGGTCGCTCGGATCGCGGCCCTCGGCATGATATGCGCGAAGCAGAGCCATTTTGAGTGGCAACTGCGCACCTTCGAGACCGGCCCAATGAATCAGGCGGTGCGCATCGAAAGTGTTATACACGCGTGTACGTGGGCCGAATTCAAAACCGACGCTTGCACCTCGCTCACGGATCATCGCCTGAGTTTCGGCGATCTGTTCCGGAGTGCGTCCATATTTCTTGCCGAGATAATCGACGATATCCTCGCCGCCCGATTCCATGTCCGGATTCAATTCGAAAGGATGCACGACGACTTTTGCATCCACCGTGTCGCTCAGGCGGGACAGGGCGAGTTGAAGTGACGAGAGTCCAATAGCGCACCAGGGGCACGCGATATCGGAGACAAAATCGATGGTGAGCGACTGTTTCATGGCTTTTCAGACCTGGTTTAACCTGTTGCGCCACGAGCGTGGCAGGAGAGACGGCTGCCTGCCAGCGTAGCCTGGATTGCCGGGTCTTGCAGCGCACAGCGGACGCAGGCGCTTACGGCTCGCAGATAGACAAATCCACAAGGCAAAAACCGTTTCATCATGAAACCGTTACCGAAAAATTCCGAGACATATCATAACTATTTTATGTATGCCATCCACTTCCGCTCATTCATTTACGCTGAACGCTAGATAATACATTTAGTGAACGCTACACTAAGTGTCATTCACGCTAATGCACGGAATTGCTGCGCAGCATCGCGGTCATTGATGAACGGGTTTTACAATTGAGCTGATTCACCTCCTATGCTTTTGGCGCATACATATACAAACCATTGAATTTAAAGGGATTAAAAAAGCATGGTGACGCCTATCCTTTGATTGACATGCAATAGACGATTACGAAATGCCTGCTGAATTTATCGCTCGCATTACCAATCCATTGTGCATATTCAGCATTTGCCACGACATAAATAGCGCAGCCGATCAGGATCAATATCCAAGCAGGCCTGAAGGCGTAACGTAACGGCTGAGTCGGACTTCGCAAAACGCGGTCCAAACGCATTACCTGCGTTTTTCAAGTCGATCGCGTAAACGGGGAGCGAATTTGGCAGCAAAAGCGCTCCGGAAATTCCTGGTAGTTTCCTGATTTCATCTAGATGAGCACAACCAGAATACCGCCGTGGGGCATTCGTAAGCTGGGAGCGATCCGTCCGCTACTCGCGAGGGCATTTGTTCCTGCCGCGCGCAATCTGCAATACATGAGTCGCAGAATGCGTCCGCTCGCGATCATTGCGATCATCGGCTTCCCGCTTTATTACTATGTCTGGCACGATCTCTTTCCGCAGACTTACGAGAACCTGCCGCTGCGGTTGATCGGCTCCGCGCTGTTCGTCCCCATTCTGTTCTCCGGGCGCTGGCCGGAACGCGCAAAGCGATTCTTGCCCTATTACTGGTACGCAACGATCTTCTATTCGCTGCCGTTCTTCTTCACGTTCATGCTGTTGAAGAACAATGGCTCCACGGTATGGATCGAAAGTGCATTGATCGCTGCCTTCGTGCTGGCGGTGCTGCTCGACTGGCTGATGCTGATGCTCAATTTCATCATTGGCGTCGGCGTGGCACTTCTCGTGTATTGCCTCACCACTGACCCGATCGTTTTCGGCGCGACCTATCCGATCCACCTTGCGATTTTCTCGTTCGCGGTCGCCATCGGTGTCGTGGCGAACTACGATATGGATCGCGTCAGGATCGAACAGGAACGCGCCATGCTCGCCACGGCAAGCAGCATTGCCCACGAATTGCGTACTCCGCTTCTCGCGATCCGTGCCGGTGCTTCCGGGCTTGGCCGCCATCTTCCTTCGCTGCTCGAAGCCTATTCGATCGCCCAGCAGAGCCAACTGGAAGTTCCGCGCGTTCGCCTGGTACATCTCCAGTCAATGGACGGCGTGCTATCGCGCATCGAACAGGAAGCGATTCACTCGAATGCGATTATCGACATGTTGCTCGCAAATGCACGCTTTACGAGCGGCTTTTCACACGGCGCCGTCAGTTGCTCGATTGCGCAGTCGGTCAGAAACTCACTCGAGCGCTATCCATTCCGCGAAGGCGAGCGCCAGAAAGTACTCACCGATCTCGCCACTGACTTCAGCTTCCATGGCTCCGAGATGCTGATGGTCCACGTTCTGTTCAATCTTCTGAAAAACGCATTGCGCGGCATGGCGAGCGTGGAAAGCGCGCTGATCTCGATCCGGCTCGTAAGCGGCCCGCGAAACAATCAGCTGCTGTTTCGCGATACCGGAGCGGGAATCGCGCCGAATGTTCTTCCGCACATTTTCACGCGCTTTTATACCTCGCCGACCGGTGTCGATGACGCGTCGATCGGGACGGGCATCGGCCTTGCCTTCTGTCGCGACGTAATGCGCGCGATGGGTGGCTCGATCGAATGCAAATCGGTCGAAGGAATGTTTACCGAGTTCACTTTGACGTTTCCCCGGCCATGACGAAGCACGCAATCAAGCCTTTCTATTTTCCGACGACAGTGACCTTCGTCGACGACAGTTCGACCTTTCTGTCGAACCTGTGTCTTCAGCTTGACCCAGGGCTCGCGTTCCGTCTTTTCAGTTCGCCTGCCGACGCGCTCGAGTTCGTGAATAACCGTCCTCATGCCGGTCTCTCCGACGAACCGATTTTCGCGCCGTTTCGCGACCGCACCGACGAAGACGTCGCCCAGCAGGTTATTGCGCTGAGCGTCAAAACGGTGCGCCAGCAGGTTCTCAACGCTCACCGGTTCCGCGCAATGTCGGTGGTGGTCATCGATTACGACATGCCTGGCATGAACGGCCTCGAGTTCTGCCGCCGCATGACGGACCCGGCAGTGCGCAAGATCATGTTGACCGGCAAAGCCGACGAGCATATCGCCGTGCAGAGCTTCAATGAAGGCATTATTCATCGCTTCATTCGCAAGCAGGATGCGTCGGCGGTGCCGGCGCTGAACCGCGCTGTGCAAGATTTGCAGAAGGCCTATTTCGACGACGTGTGCCAGTCGATACTCGATACTCTCGCTGTGTCGGAATACGCGTTTCTGCGCGATGAAACGCTCTCCGCGCGGGTGAGTGCACTCTCTTCTTCTCTGGGTATTGTCGAACACTATCTGTCGTACTGCCCCAGCGGACTGCTGATGCTCGACAGCGCAGGCAACTCTTATCTGCTGATCGTGCATACGGAAGAAACGTTGCGGGGTCTACGCGAGATCGCCGTCGAACAGGGTGCACCGGCGGGCTTTCTGGACGCGCTGGACAGTCGGCACAGTCTGCCGTACTTCTGGCAATCCGATGGACACTATCCGGCCGGCTGCATCGCATGGCAGGACTATATGCACACGGCAACGCAATTGAACGGCAAGCAGAGTTATGTTTATGCAGTCATTCCGAATCCACCAGGACTGGATCTGGATCGTGTAATCAGCTACGACAACTACCTCGAAAGACTTGACCGCGATATGTAAAAGACGAGGAGTCCGCGAATCCGCACTCCTCGTCCAGTTGCTACCGCACTATCGGTTTATAAAGCCATCAGGCCGTTACCGCACTTCTCTCGCTGACAAACTCGCGCTTGCGTCTGCGTGACGACAACTCGTCGCCGAGACGGCGTGTAGACGGCCACTTGTCGAGTTCGACCTCACTGCGAATGTCGCGGCACACACTTGCCACTCTTTCGAGTTCGGCATCGCTCAAACCTGCATGGATAGACAACCGGATCAGCGAGCGATTCCGTGGTGTCGCCGGTGCGCAGAACACCGAGCCGAAAATGCCGCGCGACTGCAACGCATCGCGTAACACGATGGTGCGCTGCTCCGTGCCTGCTTCAAGCGCGATGATCTGGCTCTGACTCCCATTCAGGTTGTACCCCAACTCCGTCAGCCGCTGCCTCAACCATGCGGCACTCGACGCAAGCCTCACGCGCCGCCGCTCTGAGCGCTCGATTACCGAAAGCGTCGCGTCGAGTCCGCTGATTTCGTGCGGCAGCAAAGTCGAACTAAAAATGGCGGGGTTCGATTCGCATTTGAAGTACTCCTGGAATTCGACAGGGCATGTGACGAAACCAGCCCGCCCGGCGAATGCCTTCGCAAGACTCGCGGTACGGAATGCGACGCGCGACTCGAGCCCGAGTTCGACCACCAGTCCCGCTCCATGCGGACCATGAGTGCCGAGGGAATGCGATTCGTCGACAACGAACACGCAATCGTGCAAATCACACACATCCGCCAGTTCGGCAAGCGGGCAAACACTGCCAGTCGTGCTATACACCGAATCGACCAGTACCACGCCCTGTCCATATCGCAGGATTTGCTGTTCGAGGTGGAGTGCATCGTTATGCCGGAAAGCGACGGGCACCGCGCCTGCGCTGCGGACACCTTCCCACAACGAAGCGTGCGCCATCATGTCGACATAGACCGGCGTTTGCTCCGATGCAATGGACTGGATCAAACCGGTATTGGCCGCATAGCCCGACTGACACAACACGCCCGATTCCGCGTGCATGAAAGTCGCCAACCGGTTCTCGAATTGCAGTTGAGGACAGTCGCCGTGGAGGAATACCGCTGACATCAATAACCCGTTACCGCTCTGGAGCAGCGTTCTGGCGACGCTGGCAATAATGTCCGGGTGCCGGGCAATGGCGAGGTAGTCGTTGCTCGACAAATGCAACGCATCAGCTCCCGGAACGAGGCCATGCATGATATGCCCGCCATTCCAGGTCTCCTGCACGCGTTCGCGGTAATACTTTTCGACACGCGAAGTGACGAAACCCGGCAACGCTGGCCGGGAGTGGTCCGGAGTCGACCGGTTGAAAGCATTCTTCATTTTCAGCTCCTTATGGTTAGCTACCCGTAGCGGACAGCGGGTCCATAGTGAGCCTGTCATTTATGACGCGTAAGCAAAGTCTTCGAGGTTATGCTTTATAAAGCACGATCTGTTTGAAAAAAGACTCTAATAGCTACGTTGTGGCGATTGACGACGAGTTCCTTACACAAAGATTCGACGCATTGCCGAATGCGAAATGGATAACATCGCTAATTGAACGGTTTTCTCCACGCGTTTGAAAACCGTTCCGAAGTACCAGTAACTTTCAAGTAAAAAGTACTGACTGTTATGCGTTGATGAGTCGCTCGATGACTCGACGCGCGCGATTAGGACCCACGTCTACATGAATATCGAGCCGCGAGCGGGTCGGAAAATTGAGTTGATTCCGGTACTGCGCTTCGATGATGGCTTTGTCTTCATCGAATGTGGCCGCCGTTTGCTCCACAACTGTTTGCGCGGCGTTCTCGCGGTCTGGATGCGGATTGGTCGCGACGCTCCAGAAGTAGTGAGTGGTAGTGTCGGTTTCGGGCGTGATTCCATGGAACCCGCGCATATGAAAGCCGGCACGATCAGGGTTATCGAAATGCCCTGAACCTACGTCCATTGCCCCTGTCCAGATGCGTACGTGAGTCACGTGAAATTCGATCTCCTGCCATCGGTCGACACGGCCCTCGAAAGGCCACGCAGCGGTGTAAGTGGGCGGCGGTTCGGAATCCGGCATCAACCGGACGAGACGCACCACGTCGCCTTCGCCACTCACTTTCGTCTCAGCATTCATATGAACGCGCGCATTACCACCAATAGTCTTCAGATGCACATACCCGAGATGGCTCAGATCCATCAGGTTGTCGTGGATCAACTGGTAAGGCGCGTCGTAGTGATAGCCGCCCCCGCCAACTGCAAAGTCCGGGTGGCCGTGAATGGGATAGGACGGCGGCGCTTTAGTCGGCAAATCGTCCGGCGTCGCGCCGATCCACACCCAGATGATCTTGTCCTGCTCCTTGACCGGATAAGAGATCACCTTCGCTTTCGACGGAATGCGCTCCTGTCCGGGTATTTCAATGCATGTACCCGCGCAATTGAACAGCAGGCCGTGGTAACCGCATCGCAGGCCGCCTTCTTCGACTTTTCCGCAAGACAGCGGCAACTCCTTATGACAGCATCTGTCTTCCAGCGCACCGACTTCTCCTGACGGCAACCGGAAGAACACAATTGGGCGGTTCAGAATTTTTCGTGAAAGCGGTGCGTCTTTCAGGTCCCACGTAAAACCCGCTACCCACCATTGGTTCATGGGAAAGGAGTGCGCTGGGGAAGCGGGAATAGCGTCAGTGCTTTGCATATTCATATCGCCATCAGAAAAGTATTCGCTCGTCGGATAAACGAGTGCCTCGACCTGCTTTCAAAGCCGGCCTCGCGTCGTTACAGATCGAGTACGAGTAACGGAGATCTGGCGCGTGAGCAGCACGGCAGGAACTGATCGTTGGCCGCCTGTTCTTCGGGCGTCAAATAGGAGTCGAGGTGATCGGGTTCCCCTGATAGAACCCGAGTAAGACACGTACCGCACACACCCTGCTCGCACGACGTCATTATCTCGATCCCATTCGCCGCCAGAGCCTGAATAACCGTGCATTCCGACGGCACTTCGATCGTGGCGCCGCTACTGGCAATGCGCACATGAAAACTACCGCTCGCTGCGCTCTGGTCGACAGATGCGCCAAAGAACTCATAATGCAGGCGGTTTTCCGGCCAACCGAGTGCGCGGGCAGTATCGAGTACAGCGTTCATGAATCCGCGAGGACCGCAGACATAAAGATGCGTATCGGCCTGTGCAGTCTTCAGCACCTGATCGATGTCCAACATCGATCCACTATCGTCGTAATGAAACTGGACCGATGCCGAAAATTTGCTCTGCGCGATGTGCTCCGCGAAGGCGGTTCGCTCTCTGGATCGCGTGCAGTAGTGCATGTCGAAAGACTCACCCGATGCCGCGAGACGTTCCGCCATACAAAGAATCGGCGTCACGCCAATTCCGCCGGCCAGCAGCAGATGATGAGCCGCCTCATGCGCCAGAGCGAAGTGATTGCGTGGTGTGCTGATCTGGAGCCGGTCACCTTCGTGAAGTAGATCGTGCGCCGCTTTCGATCCTCCCCGGCCCCGTTCGTCGCGAAGTACCGCGATAACGTAACGGTGCGTTTCCGTCGGGTCATTGCACAACGAGTACTGGCGCACCAATCCGCCAGGAAGATGCACGTCGACGTGCGAGCCGGCAGCGAAATACGGCAATGAGCGGCCGTCTTCTCCGGCCAATTCGAAACTCGCAATATCGAGAGCTTCACTGCATTTGCGAGTGACGACTACATTCAAAATAGAATCCTTCACGTTGCCGCCCGCACTGGAATAACGCGTGAAACGGGGGACTGCGGCGCACTTTCGCTTTCTTCTTTATTAACTTGCTCGAGTTCGAGCAAGCGATCGATCACGCGCCGCGACATCACGCCACCGGCATCGATATTCAATTTGAGCAATTTGCGGTCCGGCCACTTCAACAGGTTCTGCTGCTGGCGTTCCAGCATCTCCAGGTCTTCGCTGAAAATCTTGCCCTGTCCTTCGCGGATGCTGGCCGTCAGCGCCGCATCATCGGGACGGAAGTTACGCGCCATGCCCCAGAAGTACCAGATCGAGGTTTCGGTCTCCGGCGTAATGAAATCCACCACGATTGAAGAAGCTTTCCTGTTAGCCGGTGCGTGATAGCCGCCATGACCCGCGTGCGCGACACCGACTTCGATCAGCACGTGACTCGGCGGCGAGAAGTGGCAGATCTGCCAACGGTCGACGGGAACATCGTCCGCAAGGCCATTGCCTCGCAACGCCATTTTCCAGAACGACGGCGCGGCAACATTTTCCATAAAGCGGCTCGTCGTGACAGTATCGCCTTCGCTCGTGGTTTTCGGCGCGGCTTCGTCGATTTCCTTTTGCCCGATGCTGTCCGCGTGCACATAGGTCTCGTGCGTGAGATCCATCAGGTTGTCGATCATCAGCCGATAGTCGCAACGAATGTGATAAAGGCCGCCCCCGTATGCCCATTCCGCGCTTTCCGCCCACTCCAGATGATGCAATTTCGCCGCGTCGGCCTGAGTCGCATCGCCGGGCCACACCCAGATAAAACCGTAACGTTCGATAACCGGATAGTGGCGAATAGAAGGAAAACCATTGACGCGCTGGCCGGGCATACCGGTCACCTTGCCCTGGCATCCCATTTCGAGTCCGTGATAACCGCAAACGAGCGTGCCGTCACGCACGAAACCCAGCGACAGCGGTGCGCCCCGATGCGGGCAAAAGTCCTCCAATGCGATGGCAGCGCCATCCGCATTTCGATAGAACACCATTGCTTCTCCGCAGATCTGGCGACCTAACGGCTTGTCCGTGATTTCGTCGGGCATACACGCGACGTACCACGCGTTCTTGGGGAACATTTGAGTCTCACTCCTTATTTTTAGTGCGCGCAACGGCTTCAATCTGGTTGGCGTCGATAAGTCCACTGACGAGTCGCGATAACCCTTCATTCCGTACACTTATTGAGATTCAGTGTACTCAATATAACTTTGATGATTAAATGAAGGTTTTCCCTAACACCGACTTTCAATCAGCAAACGCGGCGATCGTGGACAATGCTCACGCTTGCAAAGTCCGGCACTGTCGCAAACATCGGCGACCTCCGATGCGTGCCAGTCAACAGCTTTTCTCTATTTCCATGGCCACATCACCAGACAACACCGCTTCGGCGATCAGCCTCGACCTCTACGATCAGCCTGGGCATCTGATCAGACGGGCACATCAAATTTCAGTGTCCATGTTTCATGAATTGCTGGGTCGCGAAGTGACGCCCGTCCAGTACTCGATACTGCGAATGCTTCACGAGTTGCCCGGACTGGATCAGGTCACTCTCGCGCAACGGGTCGGCCTCGATACGTCGACCACCGCCGACATCGCCGTACGGCTCGAAGCAAAGGGCTGGATTGTTCGCGAGGTTCTGCCGCGTCGCCAACGTCGTCTGCTGCTGACGCCGGAAGGCGAGAAGCTACTCATTCAGTTTATTCCCGCCGTCAATGCATTGAGTCACGGCCTGCTCGACGGAATGGGAGAAGAAGACGCGCAACAGCTATTGCGCCTATTGCGGAAATTCGTGCATTTGAATAACGATCAGAGTCGCGCGCCGCTGCGCAGCTCTACCGACGACGCAGCTTCAGATTAGCAACGTCGTTGAACATCTGGCGCGAAGCGAATCGTGGCGAGGCTTCGCCACGATCGCCATTCGCCTTTTAGTGGCGGCCGAGATTGGACAAGATCATATCGAGGTCTACTGCGCGCGCCATCGCTTCGTAACCCGCATCGCTCGGATGCAGGTGGTCGCCGC
Organism: Paraburkholderia fungorum; assembly: GCF_900099835.1. Taxonomy (NCBI): domain Bacteria; kingdom Pseudomonadati; phylum Pseudomonadota; class Betaproteobacteria; order Burkholderiales; family Burkholderiaceae; genus Paraburkholderia; species Paraburkholderia fungorum. The sequence continues at coordinate 468,020 of NZ_FNKP01000002.1, read as the reverse complement.
TATCGAATACCGCGCGCATATGGTCCGGGTTGGTCGGATCGCGTGTCACCTTGTCGAAGTCGATCACTCCGTCGAATGCATGGCTCGTTCTGATCCACTCATTCACCTTGAGCCGCTCCTGTTCGCCCGCCGGCGTGCCGTAGTCGGTGTGGTAGGTGCTATTCGATCCCATGAACGGCAAGAGCGTGCCGCCGTAAATACGCACTCCGGCCGCGTGAACCTGCGCGATGACCTGCTGCATGGCCTGGATGATGTCTTCCGCCTTGGCCGACTTGTCGCCGATATCGTTGATGCCTTCGAGGAACACCACGGCGCGCAGGCCCGGTTGAGTCAGCACGTCGCGCGCCAGACGCTCGCTGGCCGGGACGCCGAACATCGCCTGATCGCGGTTCGTCAGCAACTCGTTACCGCTGATGCCCGCATTGGAAACCGACAGCGTCGCACCTTTGCGCAGCGACATCCGGCGTGCCAGTGCGTCGGGGAAGCGACGGTTTTTGCCGGTCGTCGACAGATAGCCGTCGGTGATCGAATCGCCAAACGTGACGAGCGTTCCTTTGACTGTGGGCGCTGCGTCGACATCGACGCCAGAGACGAACATCCAGCAACTCACCGGGCGCGTGAACGCAACCGTGTTGCCACTTCCGGTCTGGTTGCCTGCGGACAGATAGCTCGTTTGCGTCGCGAGGAAGTGCTGCGTGGCAGGCCCCGTGTTCGCCGGAAGATAAACGCTGACCGCAAGCGCGTCGAACGATTTCACCGGTAGATCGACCACGTCGCTGAGCGCTTCGCCACCTGCGGGAACCACCACTTCCTGTGCGCCGCTGAAATGCAGCACATGCGAATCGCCTTCGAGGCCGGGGCCATCGCCTGAAGAAGGGGCGACGGAGGCCGCGCCGACCCGCAACGGCACCGCTCCGCCCGCGTTTGAAATCCGCACGCGGAGTCGGTCGCCGCCCGTGCTGAGGTACACGATATTGCGGACTGTCTGATCCTGCACGCCGACGTCGGAAGGACAGGCTTTGGTGTCGAAAGTCGCGCCTTTAGTCGGACTTCCCTGCCAGCTATTGACCCAGTTGCCCCGTTGCGGACTTTCGGCCGCGTGGGCTCCTGCGAGCCCGATTAGCGCGGGCGTCATCAACGCGGCACTCCACTTTGCGAGTGCGCTCGTGCCGTGCTTATGTCGAATTACGTTACCGTGATGGCGATCAAAACGGGCTTCCCGTTCTGCATTTGTCTCGCGTCGTCTCATCTCTTTTCCTTTTTGTTCTGGAGCGGAAAAGTATCGACGGAAAAAGCGGACTATCGATTTATGAAATCGACCGACGCGAGTTCTGGTTTTGCGGAGTAAGGTAAATACGCGAGCTAGGTACTCGCCACCAACAGTTCTTCCGCATTGTTCGGCGGACGCAGACCATCGGATCTGTCTGCGAAATAAAGCGCGGCAAGATCGTTCGCTGACACATGCCGTGCGTCCTTAAAGCCGGCGTCGCGGGCTTGCGCGACGATGTCGGACGGCGTGTAGAAACTGATAAAGGGCGTACCGCTGGCTCGCGCGCCCTTCTCCGCCATCAGGAGACCGGGACGAACCTCGGGATCCGCCAGTTCGAGCGGAAGCAGAAACGTCATCGCTAAAGTGGAACCGGTTGCGAAAGACGCCACTTGAAGCAGCGTCGCCGCGTTTGCGTCTTTCGTCAGATACATGCTCACGCCGGTGGAGACCACGATAGCCGGTTTGCTGTCGTCGAAGCCGGCGTTCGAAAGCGCCTGCCGCCACGCTTCATTTCGTTCGAAATCGACCGGCACGAAATGCAGCCACTCCGGCACGCCGTAGCCGAGTTCAATCAGACGCTGACGCTTCCATGCCTGAGGACCGGGTTGATCGACCTCGAATACCTTGATGCGGGATGCGATCTCGGGCCGCCGTTGCGCGAAGCTGTCGAGCCCGGCACCGAGAATCACGTACTGCTCCACTCCACGGGCGGCCTGCTCCACGACCAGATCTTCGATGAAGCGGGCCCGCGCGACGATCGACGCTCGAAACGGCCGTGTGAATTGCGGGTCCATGTCGCCGCGCTGACGCCAGTCGTCGCCGGGCGCGAGCAGCTTGAGGCCGATCTCGTCGTCCAGCACGTGTGGCGGGGCATCGGCTTCGACATGCAGCGCACGCCACAGCGCGACTCGCGCCGCCGTGCTGTCCGGTGCCACTTGCTGTTGATCGCTCATGATAGTCAGTCCTGTCGGGTCGTATCGACCGAATGGGACCTAATAGTACTGCGAGTGCCGCATCGCCTTATATAGAAAAACATGCGGCACGATCAACGTGCACTCAATCAAACCGGCGCACTGCGCAAGCGTGCAACGTTATGCTCGCGCACCGAGAACCACAACACGATCAGACCCACCGCTGCCAGCGCGCTCGCCACCACGAACGCCGACGAATAACCCGCGCCGTACTGAATCATGAAGCCGGTAATGCTCGGCGAAAGAATACCCGCTAGATTCGCGAGCAGATGCACGAAGCCGCCCGTTGCGCCGATCCGCTCACGCGGCACGATGTCTTGCAACAGCGACCAGCACGCTTGCGGTGTCATGAACGCAAAGAGACTCGCCACCGCGATCAATGTGACGGCAGGTACGAGAGAACTCACTCGCGACACAAGCATCACGCAAATAGCTGCCACGCCAAGGCCCATGATGATGACCGTCTTGCGTGCAAACAGAACATTGCCGGTGCGCTTATACAGTCCGTCCGAAATCATGCCGCCGAATACAAAACCAAGCGTTGCACCCAGCCAGGGCAGGATACCGACCACACTCATGTGCTTGATATCCAGATGCTGGTAATCGGTGAAATAACTCGGCAGCCACGAAAGAAAGAAGTAGAGCACGTAGTTGAATGCGAAGAACGCCATCGCGACGCCAAGCACAGGCAACGAGAACAGGTAGTGAAAGACGCTGTGTCCGGTATTCGAAGAATCGGCATTGACCGTCGCCGTCAAATGACGGTCGGCCACGATCCACTCGGCTTCTTCCTTCGATACAGCCGGATGCTCGTCTGGCTGATCGCGGAAACAGCGCCACCAGAACGCCATCCACACAAAGCCGAGTACCGCTATCACCACGAACGAAATGCGCCAGCCGAATTGCAGCGCGACCAGTCCGACGATCGGCGCAGCGACCGCTGCACCGAGCGGTTGCCCGGCATTCGTCAGACCGACTGCGCGGCCTGCTTCGCGGCGGGGAAACCAGTTGGAAATAGACTTGTTGGTAGTGGTGCCCATCGGCCCTTCGGCAACGCCGAAGGCGACGCGCGCGACCATCAGCGTGCCGAAGCTGCCGGCGAATGCAGTCGCACCGCAGAACATCGACCAGAAACCCGCCGCGAGCATGAAAACTTTGCGCGGGCCGAATTTGTCCGCGGCCCAGCCGCCGACGAAACAGAACACGCAATAGCCGATAAAGAAGCTGCTGAAGAGCAAACCCATCTGCGCGTCGTTGATATGCAGATCAGCCTTGATGATTGGCGCGACCACCGACAATGCGGCGCGATCCAGGTAATTCAGCATGCCGGCGAAGAACAGCAGCGCGGCGATTACCCAGCGGTATTTCGATTTCACTCTTCTCTCCTCACGTGCCCCGAACAATGCGTGTCACCCGAATGCGCGGTTCGATGAAGCGGCGCAAGTGGACGGAGCATGGCCCGGTTCCGATGATCCGGCGTCGACGGTGAAATCTGGCTCTCACGAGCTGGACATCATATGTCGTCGTACTTCCTCGCCAGTATAAGGATCAGCGTGGGCGTGAGAAAACTAGCATTTACCCGGGTCTTCCCTAATAAAAAGTGGATCAACGAACAGATAGACATACGATGACATATCACGATGGCGGTAAATTTTTCACTCCGCCACCGGCTTCCTTCGGCGTAATCGTGTACCGCAACATCCGTTCGCGCGACGCCGCGAGCAACCGCGTCATCGCGGCCGACGCCTCCTCCGGCTGTCGCGAAACGATCCGGCTGCGTACGTCGTCGTGCAAGGCGATATCTTCGCTGGGCTTCGCCGCCTGCCGGTAAAGCATCTCCGACGACACCCGCAACGCCGCCTTGATCGCGCTCCCGATGGTAATGAACATGCCGTTCTGCGACATCGTGATGATCGCCATATGAAACTCCAGCACCGCCTCGACCGAAGCCCGCACATCCGATTGCGCGGAAGGAGACGCATAAGCACTCGCCAGCTCACGATAACGACGATCGATTAACTGAAGATCTTCATCGCTGCCGTGACGTGCCGCGAGAAAACTCGCGCGCGGCTCGAAACAGATGCGCATTTCAAAGATGTCTTCGACGATCTTCGAATCGAATTGTGCATTGAGCCGCCACGCGAGTACATCGCGATCCAGCAGGTTCCAGTCGGAGAACGGCAGCACACGCGTGCCGATCTTGGGTGACACTTCAATCAGGCGCTTGCCGGTGAGTTGCTTGATCGCCTCACGAACCGTCGTGCGGCTCACCCGGTACTCGCTGCACAGCTCGCTTTCTACCGGAAGCAGATCGCCCGGTCCGAACTCGCCCGAGACGATCCTCATTCCGACGATCCGCGCAACCTGCGCAGTCATGGTGCCAACGACCGGCTCACGCTCAAACATCACCCCTCCTTCGTCGACATCCGTGCGATACGTCTGGCGTCTAGCTGCGCTTGGCCGACGTCGTGACGATCACGTTCCACGAACCCGGCTTGAGGCGCGCGGTGATCTTCTCGCCATCCACGACGACCTGCTTGTTGGTAGCGGGTGCCACCGTCATCGGCGCATCGGCAGTGTTCACCGCCTTCAGGTTCGCGTGATGCAACTCTAGCGCGTGATCGAGTGTGCGGTCCGCGCCGAGTCCGCGCAACTCGATATTGAGTTCCATCTCGTCGGTCAGATGGCGGTTCAGCGCGAAGATCGTCGTAGTGCCGGTCGCACGATCATCGACAACGGATGCACACAGGTACGCGATTTCGGGGAAGGTCTCGGCTTCATAAGTCGGCGAATCGATCACCGGTTTCAGCACGCGGCCATGACCAAATTTCGAGGCTTGCGAGAACGGATAGAAAATCGTTTGCCGCCACGCAGCGCCGCCTGGCTCGGTCATGATCGGGCCGATCACATTGACGAGTTGCGCGAGACACGCGGTTTTCACGCGGTCGGCGTTGTTCATCATCGTGATCAGTGCACCGCCCACTACCAACGCATCTTCCGCGTTGTAGACCTCCTCGATCAGACGCGGCGCACTCGGCCAACCCGGCTTGCGCAGATCGTTGATCGAACGTGCCTTGTACCAGACGTTCCATTCATCGAACGACAGCATGATGCGTTTGGTCGAATGCTTGCGCGCCGCCACGCTATCGGCAACTGCCACAATCTCCTTGATGAACAGGTCCATCACGTCGATGTTGCCGAAGAACTCCGCCGTCGAATCGTGACGATTTTCGAAGTACGTATGGAGCGAAATGAAATCGACCTGATCGAAGCAGTGGTCGAGCACGCGGTCTTCCCACATGCCGTACGTCGCCATTTCATGCGTCGACGAACCGCACGCGGCGAGTTGAATCGTCGGGTCCACTGCACGCATCAGCTTGGCGGTTTCGAGCGCGGTGCGGCCGTATTCGTCGGCGGTCTTGCGGCCGATTTGCCACGGGCCGTCCATCTCATTGCCGAGACACCAGAACTTGATGTCGTGCGGTTTCTCATAGCCATGCTCGTGACGCAAATCCGATAGCGCCGTGCCGCCCGGATGATTGCAGTACTCGACAAAATGGCGGGCTTCATCGGGGCCGCGAGTGCCGAGATTGACGCCGTACATCGGCTCAATATCGAGTTCGCGGCACCAGTCGATGAATTCGTTGGTGCCGAACTGGTTGCTCTCCACCGAATACCACGCGAGGTCGAGACGCTTCGGCCGCTTTTCTTTCGGGCCTACACCATCTTCCCAGTTGTAGCCGGACAGGAAATTGCCGCCAGGATAACGGACGATCGTCGGACCGAGTTCGCGCGTAAGTTCCATCACGTCCTTGCGAAAGCCGCGCTCGTCGGCATTCGGATGATCCGGCTCGTAAATACCGGTATAAACGCAGCGGCCCATATGTTCGACAAAGGTGCCGAAGACGCGCCGGTCAAGGTCCGCGACAACAAAATCCCGGTCGACGACAAGGCGTGAATTAATCATCGTGATAAGTCCTGTTGTGAGATCCGCCCACGCGTGTGGTCTATTGGCGACACGCGTGGGACATCGGTTTCCGAAAGGGTCGTGAGTAACGCGATTGCGTGCTTACCTGATTGCCTGCTTACCTGGACAGCAATTTGTTCACGCGGTCTTCCGCCTGTTGCTGGACATCCGCAATCGACTTTCCAGAGGTGAGCATGTTGCTCACTTCGTCGCCAACAATTTCCTGAATCGCAAACTGACGCGGCACGGTGTTCGGCAATGCATAGCCCGTCGACGAGATTTCCTTGATGGACGAACGATGCGGCAACGCATTGAACGCAGCGCTGTCGATCACCGACTGACGCGCAGGCAAATGACCTGTGCGGGCCCAGTCCGCATCGTGGTCGTAGAGGAACTTGAGGAACACCAGCGCAGCGTGGCGAGTCTTTTCATCCTTTGCGCCACCTTTGAGCATCACCCACGAATGGCCGTCGGCCCACACCGCTTTCTTCTGGAACAGATTCGGGAACGGCACCACTTCATAGCCGTTATTCGCAAGCGCGGAGCCAGGCTTGTTAGACAGATTGGTCAGGTCCTCGATCATCCACGTTCCGCAGATCAGCACGCCTGCCTTGCCGTTCATGAATGCCTGATTCGCGGCGCCGTAGTCCAGATTCGGCGTAATGTCGCCTGCCTTCATCAGACTGTCGAGCAATTGCAGCGAGTTCGTGACCGGCTTGTTATGAAGATCGATTTTGGTCGGACCATTCGGAAACAGCGTGCCGTTCTGCTGATACACCATCGAGTACAGCGAACGCGTTTGCGCTGCGCTTTCGTTCGCGATCGGCATGGTGATATACGGCAGACCGGTCTTCTCCTTGAACTGCTTCGCCTGCTTCAGCAGTTCGTCGGGCGTGGTCGGCAAAATCGGCTTGCCGCTCGCGTCGACCAGACCCGCCTTTTTGAACAGATTGATGTTGATATGCCAGAGCCACGAATGCGTGTCGAAAGGCAGCGCGTAGGTCTTGTCGCCGAACGTCACGCCGCGATGCGCGTTGCCCGTAAAATCTTTGGTATCGACGCCGACCGATTTGAAGCCGTCGTCGAGCGGCTCGACCAGCTTGCGCTTTACATAGTCGCCGAGAACCGCTTCGTGCATGACTGAAATAGTGGGTACATCATGGCTCAGAATGCGCGCGTCGATCTGCGTGTAGTACGGATTCCATTCGATGATCTGCGGCTTGACGACGATATCTTCCTTATTCGTCGCGTTGAACTGGTTGACCAGCGTCGTGATAATCCCGCATTCGCCCGCCGCCTTGCTGACATCGTTCACTTTGCCGTATTCAGCGTCGCAGGCGCCGAAGAAACGCGACAGCGTAATCTCGGTTTTAGCCTGAACCGGAGCGGCAACGCCGGCGGCCAGTCCCAGCAAGGCGAGCGAAAGCGCACCGCGCACGAGCGATTTCTTCATGGGTTGTCTCCTATGTCGATCGGAGTTGGCGTGTCGGCGAGAGCAGGCGCTTCAGCGCTCACCCCGGTCTCATCGCGGTTAATCCGATTCCATTTACGATGGTTACCAGCCGCACGCTTTTCGTGAATATCGCGCGGCCGCAGGTCGGTCAAAGGCGTGACCGGTTCTTTTTATCAACGTGATAACGTATTAAAGCGAATTGCGACATCGGCAAGCCAACAACTCAGCGCACTGTGGTGCCAGCCACGGCGGCCACAATGTACTTCTGGAAAAACAGATACAACACGAAGATTGGTAGTCCGGCGAATACCGCCTGCGCCATCAGATAACCAATGCCTTCGGACTGCGCGAAGTTGCCCTGCGTCGATGCGAGTCCGATGGTCAGCGTGTACATTTCCGGCTTCGACGCCGACACGAGCGGCCACAGGTAGTCGTTCCACGCGCTCAGGAAAGTAAAGATCGCGAGCGTGGCTTGCGCCGGAATCGACAGCGGCAACACGATGCGCCAGAACACCTTGAAACGCGATGCATTGTCGAGCAACGCGGCCTCTTCGATATCGACGGGCACGGCCTTGAAGTACTGCGTCATCAGATACACACCGAATGGCGAGGCGAGCCGCGGCATGATCAGTGCGCCATACGTATTGTGCAAGTCGAGTGCCGCGAAGATGCTATGCAGCGGAATCACCAGCGCCTGCTCGGGAACCGCGAGCCCCGCGAGGCAGATCACGTAGAGCACGTTCTTGCCGGGAAACGTGGTGCGCGCGAAACCGTAACCCGCGAGCGACGCGATAATCAGCGTGAGGAACGTTTGCCCCAACGCGACTATCGCGCTGTTGATCAACCAGCCGCCCACTGCGGACGTCCCGATGATGCTGGTGTAGTTCTCCAGCGTAAAAGGCGGCGAAAACAGCACGTCGGTGTGTTGCTGCAGGAAAGCATTCGGCTTGAACGACAGCGCGAACACCCACACGAGCGGTGCAATCCAGACCAGCGCGAGCAGCACGACGGCGCCAAGCATCAGGCGCTCGCCGAAGCGGCCTGCGAGCGAGCCACGCGTACCCTCCTGACGCGAAGGCCCGGGAGCGGATTTGAGAGCAGCAGTACTCATACGGAATCCTTCCTGCGTACGATCCATGCCTGCACCGCAATGCCGATCAGCATCAGCAGAAACAGCACCTGGGCGGCGGCAGCCGAATAGCCGAACAACCATTGGCGGAAGCCGGATTCATAAATGAACTGGACGAGCGGTCGCGACGCGTTGTTCGGTCCACCATCGGTCAGCAATTGGGCCTGCCCGAACAACTGGAACTGGAACACCGCTTCGATTACCGCCACGAGTGCGAGCGTGCGGCGGATCGACGGCAACGTGATCGACGCGAAAGTGCGCCAGCGTGACGCGTTATCGAGCGCAGCGGCTTCGTAGAGTTCTTGCGGGATTTGCTGAAGTGCAGCAAGGAACAGCATCATCGGCAGGCCGACGATCCACCATACGGTGACGACGGCAATCATCGGCAACGCAGTGGATTCGTGAACCAGCGGCACGAACTCAGGAATACTCAGCGCGTGGCTGACATCGGCCAGCAGACCGTGACCAGGCATTAGCACGAGTTTCCAGACGAGCGTGACGATCGTCACCGACAACACCGACGAGCCGAAGAAAATCGCCCGCAGCGCCGCGCTGAAACGGCCCGGCCGGTTGAGCACCAGCGCGAGCGCGAGACCCAATGCGACGAACATCGGCACAGTCAGGAAAACGAAGTAGAACGTATTGCGTACAGCGCCGCGGAAGATCGGATCGAATGCGAGGTCGACGTAATTCTTGATGCCGATAAACTCGGTTGTGCCACCGAGCAGATCGACGTTCTGCAAGCTTAGCCACCAACCGTACACCAGCGGCACCACCAGCAGCAGCACATAGACAATCACGAACGGCAAAACAAACAGTCCGTTCGACCACGACGCGAGGGGATAGTTGAAACGGCGTTGCCGCGCTTTCGGCAATCCGGCCGTCAGCGAGCGGTCAGCCGCCATGATGCGCCGTCCCGCTTTCGTCGAAAATGTGCAGATGCGCTGCGTCGATATTCAAACGGATCGGATCGCCAGCCTGCAATTCATAGTCGCGCGGAATCTCGACGACGATCAGCGAGCAGCCGGGCACACTCACGTGTGCCAGCGAACGATCGCCGAGACGCTCGACAAATTCAGCGCGGCCCGTCAGCGGACCGTTGGCGTCGATCACCACGTGTTCAGCACGCACACCGAGCGTGAGTTGCCTTGACGGCAAGCTGCCGGTGGCGATGGTCGTCGGTATCACGACGTTATCGACAGGCAGGCGAACCAGCAGGCGGCCACCGTTCTCACCAGCGGGCTCCACGTCGATGAAGTTCATCGCCGGTGCACCGATAAAGCCCGCGACGAAGCGCGTGGCCGGACGCCGGTAAATATCGAGCGGAGCGCCGATCTGTTCGATGCGTCCACGGTTCATCACGACGATTCGCGTGGCGAGCGTCATCGCTTCGATCTGGTCGTGCGTGACGAACACCATCGTCGAATTCAGGCGGCGATGAATGCGCGCCAGCTCGACCCGCGTACGGGTTCGCAGCGATGCATCGAGATTCGAAAGCGGCTCGTCGAACAGAAATGCTTCGGGTTCCTTGACGACAGCGCGGCCAATCGCGACGCGCTGCCGCTGACCGCCCGACAGTTGCGCAGGCCGGCGCCTGAGCAACGGATCGAGTTCGAGCATGCGGGCGGCTTCGGTAATGCGCCGCTCGATCTCGCTCGCGTCGACGCCCGAATTGCGCAAGCCGAACGCCATGTTGTCGTAGACCGTCATGTGCGGATAGAGCGCGTAGTGCTGGAACACCATCGCGACATCGCGCCTTGCGGGCGGCAGGTTAGTGACCTCGCGGCCGCCGATGCTGATCTGGCCTTCGCTCACGCCTTCGAGGCCGGCGATCATCCGCAGCAGCGTGGACTTGCCGCAACCCGACGGGCCTAAAAAGACGAGGAATTCGCCTTCGTGGATATTCAGGTCGAGACCCGTAATGACTTCAGTCTCGCCATACCTTTTTGTCACGCCGTTGAGCTGAATGCCCGTCACCGTGCCTCCTGGGAATTATGTCTCGGAACTGCCGTTATTCACTGCTTTGGTATTATGAAAATATAATAATGTCGGTTAGCGCGAATCGTCCAATCCCTGTTTCGATATCAAGGTATTCAGATTTGGGTATGAGTAGGGTTAACGCGCTTAACCACCTGTCACGATTGAATTTTTCTTGGCGCAAATTGACTGGTCAGGTGATTTTCTGAACTATTAAATGCAAATGGCATCGCATTTAGCGATGCCAATCAGGTTAATTCCTCGGGCAATCCGTAAAATCCATTAAGGATTTTCGATAATGCCGGATCGATTAGGCTAGTTAATTACACAATCTTTTTTCTATCGGCATCGACCCAAACCCGCATTTCGCCTTCTCCCCGATTTCCCCAGCAGAAGTACGGAATAAAAGTCAGCCGCTGTTTGCTGCTTGCGGCGACTGGCTCGTCATAGCGATAGAGCGATGGGCCGGCGGATGCTTCTGCGTCGGCACGATAGCCATCGACTTCGATAACGCGTCGCCCCGCGAACCGTTCATCGACCGCCGCGCCGTCGAGCACTTCGAATTGCGCATCGGCAGGCACCTGTATCAGATGCAGATCGCCATTGTTATCTGCCTGCTCGACACAGTAGACAATCGGCCCGCGTTGCAGCGCGATCTTCCCCGCCGAATGCCGCAATCTGGGGTGACCGCTCACGCGTCGAACCTGCATGGGCAGCGTGAGTTCGATCACGTCGCCGGTAGCCCAGTCGCGCTCGATACGTGCATAGCCATCCACGGTCACGGCAGCGAGGCCCACCGTATTTCCGTTGACCCGCACTTCAGGATTCGCGCACCAATCCGGCAAACGAAGTGCAATCGCGCCTGTAAATCCACCGGCGTCTTCAAGCGTGAGTCGTACTTCGCCGTCCCATGGATACGCACCCGTCTGACGCAAGCGCACTTCCGTGGCGGCGGCTCTCAGCTTCGCGTCGCCGCCCACATACAGGTTCACATAAATGGAATCGCCATCGACGAGATAAACGTATTGTCCGAGCGACGAAAGCAATCGCGCGACATTCGGCGGACAACATGCACAGCCGAACCATCTCTGCCGCACCGGTTTCACATGTTCGTACTTATGATCGTGACAAATGCTCGTGGGATGTACTTCAAGCGGATTGACGTAGAAAAACGATCTGCCGTCGAGCGCCATACCGGACAGTACGGTGTTATATAGCGCACGTTCGAGCACGTCCGCATAGCGCGCGTCGTGATCCGCCTCCAGCATTTTTTGCGCGAAAAACACCATGCCGACTGATGCGCACGTCTCGGTGTAGGCCGTATCGTTCGGCAGATCGTAGTCGCTCGTGAACGACTCGCCCCACACCTGCGCGCCGACAGCCCCTGTCACGTACATCTGGCGCTCGACCATATTTCGCCAGATACGGCGGCACGCGTCGAGTTTGCCTACATCGCCACTCAGTCTCGCGAGATGCGCCACCCCCGCATATAAATAGACGAGACGCACTGCGTGCCCGACCGCGACATCCTGATCTGCAATCGGACGATGTGCCTGACTGTATGCCTTATGCCACGTAATCCAGGCGCGACCATGCACGTCCCAGTGCGATGTGCGCCCGCGCTTCTCGTATTCTTCGTCGTAATAGTGCGGACTCACGCCGCGCTGTTCGACGAAATAGCGCGCCAGTTCTATATGCTTCGGGTCGTTCGTTATTTCATAGAGACGCATCAGCGCGAGTTCAATCTCGGGATGGCCCGGGTAGCCCTTTAGCTTGCCCTCCTCCGGTCCGAGAACCGTGTCGATATGGTCGACAAAGCGGATAGCCACGTCGAGGAGCCTGCGCTTTCCAGTCGCCTGAAAATAAGCGACGGCCGCTTCGATCAGATGCCCGGCGCAATACAACTCGTGGCACTCGGCAAGATTCGTCCAGCGCTGACCGGGCGCCTTCAATGTGAAATACGTGTTGAGGTAGCCATCTTCCTGCTGCGCCCGCGCGACGATATCGATCAATTCGTCCGCAGTACGCTCAAGGTCTGCGTCGCGACCGGAGACGAGCAGATAGGCGACCGCTTCAAGCCACTTCGTCACGTCGCTGTCCTGAAACACCATGCCGTGAAAGGACCCGTCTACTTCGCCTGCGGCTACCTTGTAGTTATGAACCGCGCCACTCGGCTCCGCATTTTCAATGCGATCGTTCAATGCATCCCATTGGTATGGAACCACGACTTCGCGCACGAGGCGGCGATAGCCGTTCCAGAAAGAGTCGTCGATCGTGATGTCGTGAAGCGAAATGGGCTGAATGGTATGAGCTTTTTGATCCATGGTCTGTCGAAAGCTGAATAGAGTTGGACGAGAATGTACTCGCTTAGCGAACGCCGTCGACAGCAACGCGGCGCTGTTTCAGGTCGGCGTGAATTTTTTCCAGCAACGGTTTGTCGATCCGGTAACGAAGCGCAACCGCGGCGAGCACGAGATGAAGAATGCCCGGAATGACCGTCGCAATAACCGTAATGCCGCCAATCGATGCGGGCGTCTGATTTGCAATACCGGCCTTGTAAGCCACAACTACAAGCACCGCGCTGATAATGCCCGCGCTGGCCGCCCACGCAAGTTTGATGAACAGCAGGTTGAACGCGAAGTTCATTCCCGACGAACGCACGCCCGTTTTCCAGTCACCGTAGTCGTCGGCGTAGGCCATCATCGCGAAGTGCAATGGCAACGTGAAGCCGAGTACCGTGCAATAGATCAGGATCAAACCGAGCCACAACGTCTGATAAGTTCCCGGCACCCAGTACAGCGCAATCGACAGCAAACCGAGGAACACATTGGTCAGCACATAAATGCGCGGCGTGTCGTAGTACTTGCTCAGCCGGTTGACGATCAACGTACCGAGAATCGCGGAAAACGTCGCGACGCCGAAGAACAGCGACGTATAGGCGGCATCGCCATGCAGCACATACGTAATGAAGTACATGTACCCGCCGCCCTTCGTGTTGAAGATCGTAATCAGCAGAAACGACATCGCCAGCATGACGATCAACTGGTCGTTGCGTTTCATGCTTTGCAACTGGTCGCGAATGGTGAGACCGCCAGTGCCGCGCAGCGGCACGCGCTCACGCACCGTCGCGAAACAGCACAGCAACATCGCGACCGCCACGCCTGCCGCGACCATGACGGCGAGCCGGTAGCCGAGTGCCTGATCCGCGCCGCCAAGACGCTTGACCAGATACGGTACGCCGGTCGATACCAGAAAGCCGGTCACGCCGCACAGTGCGAAGCGATAGGTCTGCGACGACATCACTTCTTTGTGGTCCGTCGTCATCGTGTTGATCAGCGCGCAGTACGGCACGTTCACTGCCGTATAGCACGCTGAAAGCAGAAGGTAAGTGACGAACGCGTACACCACCTTGTATTCGTATGAGAGAGCTGGTGTTGTGAAAGTCAGCACCGTGACGACGCCGATTGGAATCGCGCCCCACAGTTGCCATGGTCGGAAACGTCCCCATCGACTATGAGTACGATCGGCGAGTGCGCCCATGAATGGATCGGCCACTGCGTCGAATACGCGCAATACGATAAAAATCGTTCCGACGATGCCTGGCGCAAGCCCGAAGATGTCCGTATAGAAGAACGTCAGGAAGTTGCCGATCAACGCGGTGATGATCGTGCCGCCTGCATCGCCGAGACCGTAACCGGTCTTTTCTATCGCCGAGAGTGTCGTACCGGACCAGCCTGTCCGGTCGATGCTTCTATCCGTACCGCCTAACGCCGTGGTATCCGCCATTGTCGTCTCCGTACCTGTTGTATGACCGGTAAATCCTGTCGAACCCGACGACTGCAAGACGGGTTGACGGACAGGTTTTCCGGCCGGAAATTTATGTGTTCATGCTACCGGCGCCGCTATCGGCGACAAGCGACAAAACAATACACAGGGAGACAATTCCGACTATTATCGGAAGCCGCATGCAGGTCGTATTCATGCGGCAACAATCATTTCGCATTGGGGGAGCGGGCGTGCAAATCAAACTGGAAGTGGAAACAGGTTTGGCTATCAGAGCCCAGAATGGCGGCCTGTTCGTCGCGAAAAGCGAGAACTGGATTCACCCGGCACGCACGCTGGAATCGTTCGAACTGATCTTCGTCAAGCAGGGTGTATTGCGTTTGCATGAAGAAGACGAGCAGTTCGAAGTGCAACCAGGAGAAGCGCTGATTCTCTGGCCGCATCGACGTCATGGCGGCATCATGCCGTCGCCGCGAAATCTGAAATTCTACTGGGTACATTTCACGCTGAATACGCAGCTGTTTTCTGCGAATGGCGATACATTGCAGATACGTCAGCATGTGAATATCGCGCGGCCGGATCAGATGACCTCACTGTTCCGTCAATTGCTCAACGATCAGGAACTGTTCGGCGCAAAGTCCGCGACATTGGGGCCGATTGTGATGCTGATTCTCTGTGAGGCCGCCCGCTCGGGCGTCGCTGCGGGAGACGAAGCCCGCACCACCTCCTCGCTTGCTGCAGGCGCGCAGATCGTCATTCAGACGAAGTTCTCGTCGTCCATCACCGCGTCGAGTATTGCTGCGGAACTGCGGTGCAATCCCGATTATTTAGGGCGCGTGTTTCGCAGCGTGTTCAACAAGACAATGACGGAGGCGCTGCATGAGCGCCGCACACGACACGCCGCCGCTTTACTCGCCGAGTCAGGTACGGGTGTCGATGAAATTGCGCGTTTGTCGGGATTCGCCGATACCGCTTATTTCCGGCGAATCTTCAAACGCTTGCAAGGAATGACGCCGGGCGCATGGCGTGCGCTCCATACGCGCACGCATATCAACCATAGTTAGCGGCGCGTGTCTGGTTCGCCCAGCGCTGAACTCAAGACGAATGCAATGCCGGCCGCTAACCGGCCTGCGTTGTTCGCGTGAAGTAAAGAGCCCGGTCGAGTCAGCCATGTCACTGTCGGGCGACGGTTCCACGACTGACTCGGGTTGGCAGCGTGAATCAACGCTGTGCTGCGATGCTGCGAAACATCGTTGCGTCAGTGCGAATGGCGCGGCACAGCAGCACCACGACAACCCACCAGAAAGTCGAGGTCGCAACCTTCGTCGGCCTGCAAAACGTGGTCCACATAAAGGCGTTGATAGCCACCACCCTCAGGCGGTTGCGGCGGCACGTGATTCACCATCCGCCGTTCGAGTTCTGCGTCGCTGATATCCAGATGCAGCGTGCCCGCGTCGCAATCGAGTTCGATCCAGTCGCCGTCCTGCACCGCTGCGAGCGGACCGCCCGCAGCCGCTTCCGGCGTGACGTGCAACACGACCGTGCCGTATGCGGTGCCGCTCATGCGCGCGTCGGAAATGCGCACCATGTCCTTCACGCCCTCACGCAGCAGCTTCGGCGGCAAACCCATGTTGCCGACTTCGGCCATGCCGGGATAACCCTTCGGTCCGCAGTTCTTCAACACGAGCACGGAGTTCGCATCGACATCGAGTTCTTCGTCGACGATCTTTGCCTTGTAGTGCTCGAGGTTCTCGAACACCACCGCGCGCCCGCGATGCTTCAGCAATTCAGGCGTGGCCGCCGACGGCTTCAGCACCGCCCCACGCGGCGCGAGATTGCCGCGCAGCACGCGAATGCCGCCATCGGCGACGAGCGGATTGTCGAGTTGACGAATCACTTCGTCGTTCGTGTTCGGCGCTTCCTTCACGTTCTCCCACAACGACTTGCCGTTGACGGTCAGCGCGCCCGGGAACGGCAGCAAATCCGCTTCGCCGAGACGGCGCAGAACCGCCGGCAAACCGCCCGCGTAATAGAACTCTTCCATCAGGAAGCGGCCCGACGGCATCAGGTCGACGATAGTCGGCGTGTCGCGGCCGATGCGCACCCAGTCTTCCAGTTCGAGGTCGACGCCCATTCGCCCGGCAATCGCCTTCAGATGAATCACCGCATTGGTCGAGCCGCCAATCGCGGCATTCGTGCGGATCGCGTTCATGAATGCTTCGCGCGTCAGGATCTTCGACAGCGTGAGCCCTTCATGCGCCATCTCGACGATGCGAATGCCCGACATATGCGCGAGCACGTAGCGGCGCGAATCGACCGCGGGAATCGCCGCGTTATGCGGCAGCGACGTGCCGAGCGCTTCGGCCATGCACGCCATCGTCGACGCGGTGCCCATCGTGTTGCAGGTGCCCGCCGAGCGCGACATGCCCGCTTCCGCCGACAGGAACTGATGCAGATTGATCTCGCCCGCCTTCAGCGATTCGTGCAGTTGCCACACCGCTGTACCGGAGCCGATGTTCTTGCCGTCGAGCTTGCCGTTCAGCATCGGGCCGCCGGTGACGACAATCGCGGGCACATCGCAACTCGCCGCGCCCATCAGCAATGCAGGGGTGGTCTTGTCGCAGCCGGTCAGCAGCACGACCGCGTCGATCGGATTGCCGCGAATCGCTTCTTCCACGTCCATCGCCGCGAGATTGCGCGTGAGCATCGCGGTAGGACGCAGATTCGATTCGCCGTTGGAGAACACCGGAAACTCGACGGGGAATCCGCCTGCTTCATAAATGCCGCGCTTCACGTGCTCGGCGAGCTTGCGAAAGTGCGCGTTACACGGCGTGAGTTCCGACCAGGTATTGCAGATCCCGATGACCGGGCGGCCATCGAATTCGTGATCGGGAATGCCCTGGTTCTTCATCCAGCTTCGATACATGAAGCCGTTCTTGTCGGCGGTACCGAACCATTCCGTCGATCGCAATTTCCGCTTTTTTTCCGACATGCCTATTTCCTTGATGCACGCGCCGGGTCAAAACACCGGCCAGTTTGACCGAACCGGCGCGGCGCGACCGGCGGTACGACGAGTAAGCGGATAGCGACAGCGCGTTCCGTGCGGCGGCAGGCTGTACAAGGCTCTGAAACGCGAATCACGGGGCTGTCTCTTATTTTCTGGGAATGCTGAAGTGTACGGAGCGGGTTGATATCTTTCCAATCAGATTTTTGGCGATATCGATACCAATTCTGGTATTTAGCTCCGTTTCAGGCCGGGCGGGGCTTGCGCACCTGCAAGGCCGTCCCGGCGGGCTCGCAAGAGCCATTCCCAACCCATTGCCTAACAATTCATCAGTTACAGAAAAAAACATAAATGTAGATAAGAATCATTCTCATTCCTTGACGCTTACCGACGCTTGCCCTATTCTGCGTATCAATCTTCCAGCCAGCGTAGCAACGCAAGCCAACACCCAACGCATCGAAAGCAGTCCGTAATATTGCGCGACTCGTTGCGCGACTCGCAACTCATTCCGTGTGTACAACTCAACCGTCCTGAATTTCTATGTTTTGCACATAGATAGTTTGGATCACTAACGAGGAAACTATGAGCTGGGGCGACGAAAATACCGTGTATGACGTGGTGATGAATCACGAAGAGCAGTACTCGATCTGGCCGACCTACAAGAGTCTGCCCGCGGGCTGGCACACCGTCGGCAAGCAGGGCAGCAAAGCCGAATGCCTCGCGCATATCGACGAAGTGTGGGTGGACATGCGTCCGCTCAGCCTGCGTCAGGCGATGGACGCCCAGGCGCCACGCACCGCCGTTTCCCCTGCCGACATCACCGCGCAATAACACCCGTTCCATGCAGCCGATCACATTGTTTTGCCTGCCGTATGCAGGCGGGGCGGCGGCCGTCTATCGAAACTGGCCGCAGGCATCGCCGGACTGGCTGCACATCGCGCCGTTGCATCTGCCGGGGCGTGGCGTGCGTCACGATCAGGCATTGCTGCCGGAGTGGGCACCGCTAATCGACCGTCTCGCCGACGACGCAGAAGTTGCACTGCGTCAGCACTCTGGCCGTCCGTTCGCGCTGTTCGGGCATAGCCTCGGCGCGTTGCTGGCGCTCGAACTGACGCATGCGTTGCGTGAACGACTCGGTATCGAACCACGCTGGCTAGGCGTGTCCGGCTGCCCTGCGCCGTCGCATCACGAGGCTGAAATGGATTGGCTGACATGTCCCGAACAGGACGTGCTCGACGAGTTGACGGCGTTCGGCCAGACCGCGCCGGAATTGCTGGCAAACCGCGAATTCGTCGAACTGATCGTGCCGATCGTGCGCAACGACTTTCATCTGTATGGCACGTGGCGTGCGCCGCGCGCCGGCACGCGGCGTCCGCTCGATTGCGCGCTGCATGCGTTCGGCGGCAGTCGCGACGACGTCACGCAAGACCCTGCCACGCTCGATGCGTGGCGAAGCGAAAGTCGCGGCCGCTTCTCACGCTCGACTTTCGACGGCGGCCATTTCTTTATCGACAGCCATCGCGGCGAAGTGATCGACAGTCTTGCTGCTTCATTGCGCCAAACGTTGTCGCAGCAGACACCCGCCGAGATACAACCCATCGGCTGATGCGGCCGGGCTCGCGCGCACCGCGCCGGGCATCCATTACTGCATAACCTGCCCTATTCACTGGAGTCGCTTCCCATGAACCCGACCGCCTTACCTCCGTTGTTCGATTTCGCCGCGCAGTTACCGCAGCGCGAAACCTTCCGCTCGCTGCTGCGCGAATTCGCCGCGTGCGAGCCGTTTCGCAGCGCATCCGTCGACGAACTGGTGCTGGACGACGATTTCTATCGCCGCCCGCTGCGGCCCGAAGATTTCACTTTTCTGCAATATCAGAAGCCGGTGCGCGCTGACAACGTGAGCCGCCTGCCGTCGCTCGCGACCAACCGCACACTGCTGACGATCAACGAACTCGACATCTGCCGCGCGCCAGGTCTCGCGGCCGACCAGCAACAGCGGTTCAGCGCGTTTTATGTCGATAAACAGCGGATCATCGGCGCGCAGATTCGCCCTTACCTCGAAGCCTACGCATTCGATTATCTCGGCGACGAGGCGCAGCCCGGCGAATCGCGCGAAACGCTCAGCACGCGCCTGAGCACGACGATCGACGACGAAATGCAATTCTGGAACCTGCGTTTCGACAGATTGCTGGAGCGCGATTTTCTCGAAGAAGGTTTGCGCTTCATCGTGATTCAGCGTTGGGCGACGCTGCCGTCGCGCCGCACTGCACTCGCGCGCGCCGCCGGTTCCTGCTATTTCGACTGGCTCGATCCAGAGCTTCGCCCGAGCCTGTCGAGCAGGCTGCCGGACGACGCCACCTTCGCGCGCATCGCGGCGATGTGCGGCGTCACGCGTCAAACGCATTCGTACTGGCAGTTCTATCTGCCGACCACGCTCGCGCGCTGCAATCTGCTCTACGCGCTCGGCTCGCGGCCCGATCGTGCGTTCGCCCTCGCGGGCGCGGCGTTCGTCGCCGAGGCGGAGCATCTCGCGTTCGGCGGTGCGCTGCTCAAGGCCTGCGCGCACATCGCACCGGGCGCGGCCGCCGGTGCGAACATGAACGACTTGCGCGCGAATCTGCAAGCGCGTTTCGACCGCACCATCGACACCCTCGCCACCCAACACGGCGAAGCCGCGCTGCATCAATTCGCGCAAGGCGTGGCGGCGGCGCAATTGCTGGCGCAGCGCGCACGCTGGGATCTCGGCGAACAACTGGACTGGCTGTCGTCGATCGAAACGTACTGCGAGTACGCGCGGCGCATCTACGACAAGATCGAAATCGATTTCCCGGATATCGACCGCGATACGTTTATCGAGCCGCATGAACTCTGCTCGACCACGCACGTGCATAACGAGCACCGGCTGGTCGTGATCGAAAGCGGCGACATGCTGTTCTGGGGCAACCTCGGCATGAAGCTGCAGATGCATCCCGGCGACATGGTGCTGATCCCGGACGGCCGCCTGCACGGCTCCACCGTCGAATCCGATTCGTGCACGTATCACCAGCCGATCATCCCCGATGACTGGATCGCGGAACTCACCGCGCCGCCGGCCACGGCCGCTGCCGACGCCTCTCGGGCGAGCGCCGTCACGACCTGACGCGCGCCGCCCGCGCGTCACGGGTGCCGCCGCGTCGCGACGCACCCATTCACTCCCTTGCCCGAGGCGCGGTCCTCGGGCTTCTGCCCTACCGGATCAACCGTCCGGCTCGCACACGACGAGCCGGCGTTAGCACACGCACATCTGGAGCATCTGATGCAGCCTGAAAAGGAATCTGTTAGCCCGAATCTGGACGGCGACGCGATCGACGTATCCGACTGGCAATCCCGCATCATTCTCGGCCGCCAGGTCGGCGCGAACACGTTCAATCGCCCGTTGCCCGACTGGCTGCCCGCATCGTACGAGCGCCTGCGCGCCGACGTGATGGACCCGGGCTATCCATGTTTCTTCGGCACCCAGGCGGAGAAGCGCGGCGAGATGTTCTATTCGTGGATCGACGGCAAGGACATTTCTTCGCTGCCGGACACGATGGCCAGCTTCGCGGAACTCGCGCAGTTGCCGCAATACGAGAAGAACAACATCGCGATTTTCTTCGAGCCGGACGAGGAGCCGTTGGCGCACGCCGCGTATCACGATGCGTTCTGGCAAACGCTGCAGTATCTGCACGACCGCGATCCCGATCCGAAGGTGGGACAGCAACTCGATCCTTCGCACCCGGACTGGGAGTTTTCTTTCGCGGGACTGGAAACGTTCGTGGTGTGCGCGTGCCCGTCGTTCGGTACGCGTCACAGCCGCAACCTCGGGCCCGGCATGGTGCTGCTGTTCCAGCCGCGCGCCGTGTTCGTCGACAAGGTGA
This sequence comes from Paraburkholderia fungorum, assembly GCF_900099835.1. Taxonomy (NCBI): domain Bacteria; kingdom Pseudomonadati; phylum Pseudomonadota; class Betaproteobacteria; order Burkholderiales; family Burkholderiaceae; genus Paraburkholderia; species Paraburkholderia fungorum. The sequence goes on along the minus strand of NZ_FNKP01000002.1, from coordinate 446,570 downwards.
CGAACCGCGCGATCAGCACGCAGGCGCGCTCCGAAGTGCGGCGCCGGCTGAACATCTGGGATGAAGTGCCGCCGCACGCGGACCTCGGTTATTTCGGCGACGCGGAAAACCGCGAGTGGAAGCAGTACTTCCTGCCCGACGACGAGACACCGAATTTCGGCGCGTGTCCGTTCCTGCGGCGCAATCCGGGCGCGATGAAGGAAGCGGTGGAAGCAGCGCAAGCCGCATCAGTTCCCAGAACACCGGTCACGCTGCTCGATGCGCTTGCCGTTCATCTCGCGCATCAACCCGACCAGATCGCGATTCGCTTCCTCGCCGATGGCGAACGCGACGAACGCACGCTCACCTATCGCGAACTCGACGCACGCGCGCGGCAACTCGCCGCCACACTGCTCACGCAGGCATCGCCCGGCGATCGCGCGATGCTGTTGCTGCCGTCGGGCCTCGACTATGCGGTCGCGTTCCTCGGCTGTCTGCATGCGGGCATCGCCGCCGTGCCGGTGTATCCGCCGGAGCCGACCCAGCCGCAACAATTCGAGCGCCTGCTGGCGATTCTCGGCGACGCGCAGCCACGTTTGCTGCTGACCGATCTCGCCCACGCTGGCGCCGTGAATGCGCTCGCTACCGAGCACAGCGAGGGCGTCCACGAAACGGCCGTGCCGATCACGTTACCGGTCGACGCAACGACGACCGACGACGCACTGGCCATCGCCCTGAATGCGCCCGTTTCAATCGACGGCTCGACCATCGCGTTCCTGCAATACACGTCCGGCTCGACCAGCACCGCGAAGGGCGTGATGGTCAGTCACGCGAACCTCGTCGCGAACGAACGCGCGATCAGCTCGGCGATGGCCTTCACGTCCGCCGACACGATGGTGAGCTGGCTGCCGCTGTTCCACGACATGGGCCTGATCGGCGGCCTGCTGGCGCCATTGTTCGGTGGGTTCCCGCTCGTGCTGCTGTCGCCGCAGCACTTTCTCGAAGCGCCCGCTCGCTGGCTGAAAGCGATTGCCAACTATCGCGGCACCGTCAGCGGCGGCCCGAATTTCGCGTACCAACTGTGTGCGGATCGCGTGCGCAGCGGGCAACTCGACGGCATCAAGCTCGATAGCTGGCGCGTCGCGTTCTGCGGCGCGGAGCCGATTCGCGCGGAAACGCTGATGCAATTCGCGGCCCAGTTCGGCATGCACGACTTCAATGCGAACGCGCTGTTCCCCTGCTACGGTCTCGCGGAAGCGACGCTGCTGGTCAGCGGCGCGGAGCCCGGCCACGGCATGAAGGTGCGCCATGTCGCGCCGCAAGCGCTCAGCGAGGGCGCGCTGAAGGCATCCGGTGACGGTGTGGCGCTGGTCAGTTGCGGCCGCGTGCCGGACGCGCACAGCGTGCTGATCGTAGACCCTGCTACGCAGGCTCAACTGGCCGATGAACAGATCGGTGAGATCTGGGTCAACGGGCCGAGCGTTGCCAACGGCTACTGGCGCAACGAGGAAGCCAGCGCCGAGACCTTCGTCACGAGCGATACAGACAACGCAGGCGCACAACACTGGCTGCGCACTGGCGATCTGGGTTGCGTCGTCGATGGCGAATTATTCGTCACCGGGCGCGTGAAGGACCTGATCATCGTTCGCGGACAAAACTACTATCCGCAGGATATCGAGGCGACGCTGACGCAGAAGGTCGACAAGGTTCGCAAAGGCCGGATCATCGCGTTCGCCGCGAACGAGCAAGGCGTCGAAGGAATCGGGATTGCCGCGGAGGTGTCGCGCGCGGTGGCGAAAGCCGATCCGGCCGAGCTGTTCGCGCAGATCAACCGCGCGGTCGCGCAAGCGCATGGCGAACCGGTCAGCGTGATTGTGCTGCTCGCTCCCGGCGATCTGCCGCGTACGTCGAGCGGCAAATTGCGCCGCAGCGCGTGCGCAACCGCGTGGCGCGACGGTGCGCTGCCGACTGTCGCGGTTTATCGGCGGGCCTCGGATACCAGCGGCAACGCATTGGCAAGAGCGCCGTATCGCGCGCCGCAATCGGCGGTCGAACAGGCGCTGGTCGAACAATGGGAGGCCGTTTTCGACCACGCACCGTTAGGCATCGACGACGACTTTTTCGACCTGGGCGGCGACTCGCTAAAAGCCGCGCGACTGGCGGCGAGAGTCGGCGAAACGTTCAGCGTGACCATGCCGCCGCGCATCGTATTCGAAGCGCGCACCGTAGCGTTGCAAGCTGAATGGGTGACCGCCATGCAGCACGCCGGAAGGGCTGTGATTGCGCCGCTCGTTGCCGAGCCTGCTGCAACTTCATCCACACTCGCATCGGCGCAACGAGACGGCACGCCTCACCCGCTCTCGCCCGCGCAGGAAGCGTTGTATTTCGAGTGGAAGCTCGACCCCGCCAGCACCGCGTATCACGTGTCGGGGGCGTTGCGGGCCCGCGGCCCGCTCGATGTCGCGCGGCTTCACCAGGCACTCGCCGAGGTCTGCGCAAGCCATGACGCGCTGCGCGTGCGTTTCGACGAACGCGACGGCGTGCCCTATCAGCAGGCCATTGACGCACCGCGCTTCGACTGGCACGTCACCGACGTTTCATCGTTCGATGCCGCGAGCCGTGAAGCGCATCTGCAGGACCAACTGATCGCGATTGCGCACGCGCCGTTCGATCTCCACCACGGCGCGCTGCTACGCGCAACACTGGTGCGCGTAGCAGCGGACGAACACGTTTTGCAACTGACGATGCATCACATCGTCGCGGATGCGTGGTCGTTCGCGCTCATCATCGAATCGCTGTTCCAGCGCTATGAAAACCGCGTCGTGTCCGGCGATGCACAACCCTGCGCTTATTTCACGTCCGTCGAACACGAACGCCGCGCGCTGAGTGCCGCACGGATCGACGAACAACTCACATACTGGCGCGCACAACTCGGCAGCCAGCACACGGACATCATGCTGTCGGGCGCAAGGCGCGATGCGCCGCGCGACAGCGCTGGCGCACGCGTCACGCGACGCCTGCCCGCCGACCTCGTCGCGCGCATCGGCACGCTGGCGCGCAGCCACGGCCTCACGCTGCCGATGACGCTGATGGCCGCGTTCGCCGCCCTCCTTTACCGCTACGGCGGACAAACCGATATCCGCATCGGCGTGCCGTTGAACAACCGGCGCGATGCGTCGGCGGAACGCGCGATCGGCTACTTCGTCAACACGGTCGTGGTGCGGGTCGCGCTCGCGGGCGCGCTGCCGTTCGCGTCGCTGTTGCGCACTACGCGCGACGCGCTGCTCGACGCGCAGGCCCATCAGGACGTGCCATTTCATCGCGTGGTTGCGGCGTTGCAGCCGCAGCGCGACAACGGGCGCACGCCCCTGTTTCAGGTTGCATTCAACTTCGATCAGGTGGACTGGAAGCAGGTACTGCGCTCCAGCACGCTGCAACTGCAGCGCGTCGAACATGGCGCCGAAGCGACGCCGTTCGATCTCGCGCTGAATCTCTCTCGCGATGACGACGGCGTTCAACTCGCGTTCGAGTACCCGGTCGAGTTATTCGATGGCGACACCGTCGAGCAATTCGCCGATGCATATCTCGCCATCGTTGCGCAGGCGGCTGAAGACGCGTCGTCGAATGTGCGGGATTTTGTGTTGCAGCCTTCGACCAGCGCGGCGGCCGTGTTGCAGATGCAGCCGAAGCGCGCGACGCAACAGGCAGCGCAAACTTCTCTCACCGCACAGTTCACGCGCACGGCGAACATCCATCCCGACCGGATCGCACTCGAATGCGACGCGCAACAACTGAGCTACGGCGAGCTTGACCGCTGGTCCGACCGCATCGCGCAGCGTTTATTGGACGCGGGCGTACGCGGCGACGAATGCGTCGGACTATGCGTCGAACGCTCGCCGGGCATGATCGCCGCGCTGCTTGGCATCTGGAAGGCGGGTGCCGCGTTCGTGCCGCTCGATCCGGTCTATCCGGCCGAACGTCTGCGCTACATGCTCGACGATGCGTGTGTGCGTGTCGTGGTCAGCGACACGGTCAACCTCGAAACGCTTGCCGACGTGTTCGACGCGCGCACGTCGCTCGACATCCAGCTCGACATCCATCAAGCGACGGCCACCATCACACAAAGCCCACAAAGCACGCAACGCCACGTCACAACGCCGCATCCCGACCAACTCGCGTACACGATCTACACGTCTGGCTCGACCGGTCTTCCGAAGGGTGTGGCGGTCAGCCACCGCGCGCTCGCGTTGCATCTCGCCGACTTCATCGACAACTACGCGATCACCGAACACGATTGCCAGTTGCAGTCGTCCACGATCAATTTCGACGTGGCGTTGCACGAAATGCTGCCCGCGTTGCTGATGGGCGGCCGCGTCGTCATGCGCGGCCCGCAGGCGTGGGACCTCGCGACACTCAGCCAGCGGCTGATCAATTCGCGCGTCACCTTCGCGCGGATGCCGACCGCCTACTGGCAGCAATGGCTGCAATCGCCGCCCGCGCGCGCAAGCCTCGCCGCGCTGCGCCAGATCACGGTCGGCGGCGAGGCGCTGCCCGGCGACGCGCTCGCCCGCTGGAACAGCGGCCCGTTACGCGCGATCCACGTCGACAATCTGTATGGCCCGACCGAAACCACAGTCGCCTGCCTGCATCGCCGGACCAGCGCCGACGATGCGCAACAGCCCATCGTGCAGATCGGCACGCCGTTCCCTTCGCGGACCGCGCAAGTGGTGGACGTCGACGGCAACGCGGTGCCCGTGGGCGGCATCGGCGAACTGTGCATTGGCGGAGATACGCTGGCGCGCGGCTATGTCGGACAGGCGGCGCTGACCGCCGAGCGATTCGTCCCCGACCCGGACGGCTCGCCCGGCGCGCGCTGCTATCGCAGTGGCGATCTGTGCCGCCGCCGCGCTGACGGCGGCTTCGACTTTCTGGGACGGATAGACCGGCAGATCAAACTGCGCGGCTTCCGGATCGAACCGGGCGAGATCGAAGCGATGCTGCGGCAATGCGACGGCGTGCGCGACGCCGCCGTCGAAGCGCGCAGCAAGGACGGGCATCTGCGTCTGGTCGGCTATGTGGCCGGTGCGGCGTCGCTCGATCTGCGGGCGCTGCGCGACACGCTCGAAGCGCGTCTGCCCTCCCATATGGTGCCCGCCGTGCTGATGCAACTCGACACGTTGCCGCTGATGCTGAACGGCAAGATCGACCGCGCCGCATTGCCGGAGCCGGTGGAATCGGCGAAACACGCTGAAGCGTCTGTGCGCGAACCGCGTAATCGTCACGAAGCGGACCTGCTCGACATCTGGCGCGCGGTTTTGGGGACGCAGGCAATCGGCGTCGACGATAACTTTTTTGCTGTGGGCGGCGATTCGATTCTAAGTCTGCAAGTGGTGTCACGAGCCGCACAGCGCGGCATGCATTTCACGCTGAAGCAGTTTTACGCGCAGCCGGTGATTTCGCGGCTTGCGCAGTTACCGTTCACGATTACGGCTGGCGACGCCGATCAGGCAATGCCATCCGAACGGCACGAACCGTTGCCGCTCACGCCGATTCAGACATGGTTCTTCGAGCGCTTTCCCGAGGGCGAATCGCATTGGAACCAGACCGTCGCGTTGCGTGTGCAAGGCGAATTCGATCCCGCTTTGCTCAAGCAGGCGCTGCATGCGGTCGTTGCCGCGCACGACGCGTTGCGTCTGAAGTTCGTCCGCTCGCCTGGCGGCTGGTGGCAACAGGTGCAGCCGCGTGAGTCGATGCCCTCCGCGACCACGTTTCTCGAGGTCGTCGACTTCGACGGAACAGCCGATTCGCCGCAGTGGCCCGAGCGTCTGTTGGCGATCGGCACGTCGTTGCAGCAGAGCCTTGATATCGAAACGGGCAAGCTGCTGAACGCGACTTATGTCCGCTTGCAAAACGAAGGGCGGTTGCTGCTGACCATCCATCACCTCGCGGTCGATGGCATGTCGTGGCGCGTTCTGCTCGAATCGTTCCAGCTTGCGTATGAGCAACTTGCGCAACAGCAGGCGGTTGAGTTGCCCGGCGGCTTGCCGTGGAGCGCATGGGTGCAACATCAGCAGGACGCAGCGGATGAGACATCGCTCGAAGCAGAATTCGATGCGTGGCACGCGTTGCTCGCCGGATCGTACTCGCACGAAAACGCCGCGCACGCCGACCTTGAAGCCGCCCAGATCGTGCAAGGTTCGAGCACGGCAAAAGCATCGGCGCGCGAAGAAAGGCCGACCGTCGGCACCAGCCAGACTCAGACGTTGAAGCTCTCAGCCGACCTGACCGGCAAGCTGCTGCGCGACGCGCCCGCCGCCGCACGCGCCACCACCGAAACACTGTTGCTCGCCGCGCTCACTTCATCGCTGAACCGATGGAGCGGAGCTCGCGGCGCATTGCTGTCGCTCGAAGGCCACGGGCGCGACGCGGAACGCGACCTCAACGGCACCGCCAATGGCGCACAGGCCGCGCTCGACACGAGCCGGACAGTCGGCTGGTTCACTACCCGCTATCCGGCATGGTTCGATCTGCGCGGCGGCGATCCACTGGTCGCGGCCACCCGCACGTTGCGCGCCATCCCGTTGCGCGGCGCTCACTGGCATCGCGTGCGCGAGCGGTTCGCGAACTCGCTGCCGGCCCCGCAAATCAGCTTCAACTATCTCGGCCGATTCGATCAGAGCCTGCCGCAAACCGGTTCGCTCGCCGGACGTCTTTCGTTCGCGCTCGACGACAATCTGGGCGCGGCCGTCGCCGCTCACACGCCGCTCGATTACGCGCTCGACATCAACGCGTGGATTTCCAACGGCCGGTTAACGGCCACGTTGCGCTACGACCCGGCGCACATCTCGTCCGGTGTCGCGGAGTCGCTTGCAAGCGGTTTCGAAACGCAACTCGCCGCGCTCATCGACCGATGTATTTCAGGCGATATGCCGCTCGACGCCAGCGATTTTCCGCTCGCGCAACTCGACCAGCCTGCGCTCGATGCGCTGAACCTGGAGCGCGCCAATGTTCAGGATTTGTACCCAGCAACGCCGTTGCAAAAAGGCCTGCTGTTCCATGCATTGATGGACGGCGGCCACGGCCTTTACGTCAACCAGCTTCGGCTCACGCTGGAGGGTCCGCTAGACCATGCTGCGCTGGCCGCGGCATGGCGCAACGCCGTCGCGCGTCACGACATCCTGCGCACGTCGTTCGTCGTGCCGCCGGCAGCCGATCCGTTGCAACTCGTGCAACGGCGCGTCGAGTTGCCGTTCGTCGAATACGACTGGTCCGCGCTCGAGCCCGCTGATTACGAGCGTGACCTGCAGGCCTGGTGCGATGCCGACCGTCGCCAGGGCTTCGACCCCGCGCGCGCACCGCTGTTGCGCTTTGCGCTGTTCACGCGGGCCGACGGGCAGCACGATCTGGTCCGCACCCTCCATCACGCGTTGCTGGACGGCTGGAGCAGCGCGCAACTGCTCGGTGAAATCGCCGACGATTACGTCGCGCGAGTCGCCGGAGAAACGCCGCCGCAACCGGAGGCGATTCAGTATCGCCGCTATGTCGAGTGGCTGTCGGCGCAAACGCCGCCGCGCGACTGGTGGCTCACGCAACTGGAGCGCCACCCGGAACCGGCGACCTTGTTGCAACACGAGGCGCGCGCCGCGCAGGAACATGGCGCCGCGCTGACCCACACCCAGCATCTCGGCGAACCGCTCGTGAACCGGCTGCGCGACGCCGCGCAACGTCATCGCGTGACGGTGAATACGCTCGTGCAGGCGGCGTGGGCGCTCGTATTGGCGCGGCGCGGCAATCGCCGTCACGTCGCGTTCGGCACGACCGTCGCGGGTCGCCCTGCGCAACTCGACGGCGCGCAACGGATGGTCGGCCTCTTCATCAACAGCCTGCCCGCGTGGATCGAAGTGCCGGCCGCGCAACGCGTGTCGGCGTGGCTGTCGTCGGTACACGCCGCGCAGGGCGAGCGCCATCAGGCCGAACACACGTCGCTGGCCGATCTGCAACAGTGGACCGGCAAGAGCGGCGACGCGCTGTTCGACAGCCTGCTCGTGTTCGAAAACTATCCCGTCGATGCCGCGTTGCGCGGCCGTTTCGGCCGCGTCGGCGTGAGCCACGTCGAGTCGGTCGAGCGCACGCACTATCCGCTGACCCTGCTGGTGTCGAACGATGCGCAAGGCCGTGTCGTCTGGCTCGCGGACGGCGCGCGCGTCGCGCAGCCGCTGCTGCTGCAACTCGCCGCCGCCTGGCGCGACGTGCTCGCCGCGTTGTCCGCCGCCGACGCCGATGACCAGGCAGTCGGCAACCTGATGCCCAATCGCGACGCTGCGGCTGCCGAGGCGTCGCACGAAGTCTTGCGGCGCGTCGCCGGTCATCGCTTCGTGCCGATCGGCGCGCGCCTCGCTGCGCAGGCCGCGCGCAAACCGGCGGCGCATGCGCTCGGCTGCGAAGGCAAGACGCTCAGCTACGCCGCGCTCGATGCATGGTCGAACCGGATCGGACGCCGCCTCAAGGCGCTCGGCGCGCGCGCGGAACAACGCATCGGCCTGTGCGTCGAGCGTTCCGTCGAGATGGTCGCGGGGCTGTACGGCATCGCCAAAACCGGCGCGGCGTATGTGCCGCTCGACCCGCATCATCCGCCGCAACGGCTGCAACGCATTCTCGACGACGCCGGTGTCGATCTGATCGTCACCGACGACGCCAGCGCCGCCCGGCTTGCAGCCTGCTTCGCGGGCCGCACGCTGGTGCGCGTGAACGATGTGCACGGCGAAGCGGCGCACGGCTGGAGTCAGCCGATCGACCCGCAACAGGCCGCTTACGTGATCTACACGTCCGGCTCGACCGGCGAGCCGAAGGGCGTATGCGTCACACACGCGAGCCTCGACCGCCTGCTCGCGAGCGTCGCCGCGCGCATCGATTTCAGCGATACGGACGTGTGGCTCAGCGTGACGACGTTGTCGTTCGACATCGCCGGACTGGAGTTGCACCTGCCGCTCACGCGCGGCGCGCGAGTCGAACTGGCATCGCGCGAAACGGTACTCGACGGCGCGCGTCTGCTGCGGCTCATCGGACAGAGCGGCGCCACCGTCATGCAGGCAACGCCCGCCGGTTGGCGCATGCTGCTCGACAGCGAAACGCGCGCGGGCGTCGCGTTGAGCGGTCCGTTGCAGGCGTTGTGCGGCGGCGAAGCATTGCCGGCCGATCTGGCCTCGGCGCTGCTCGAACGCGGTGTGACGCTGTCCAATATGTACGGCCCGACCGAGACGACGATCTGGTCGAGCATGGCCACCGTCGCCGCCGATCAACCCGTCACGCTCGGCGTTGCGTTGCATGACACCACGTTGCGCGTACTCGATCAGGACGGCCTGCCGACAGCGGCGGGAGCGGTCGGCGAGTTGTGCATCGGCGGGGACAATCTGGCGCGCGGCTATCACGGACGCGCGTCGCTGACCGCGGCGAGCTTCGTGCCCGATCCGTTCGGCGCACCGGGTTCGCGGCTGTACCGCACGGGCGACCTGAGCCGCAAACGAGCCGACGGTGGCCTCGACTATCTCGGCCGTCTCGATCAGCAACTGAAGCTGCGCGGTCACCGGATCGAACCGGCGGAAATTGAAACGGCGTTGCGTGCATTGGACGGCGTGCGCGATGCGGCCGTGGTTCTGCGACACGACGATGGCGCGGCGAGACTCGTCGCCTATCTGGTCAGCGACACTGCACTGGACGATGGTCACACGCCATGGCGCAGCGCATTGGCCGAGCGTTTGCCGGCCGCGCTGATTCCGTCCGCGTGGGTGGTGCTGGATGCGTTGCCGCTGACGCCGAGCGGCAAGATCGATCGACGCAACCTGCCCGCGCCCGCCGTGGATACCGCTGCGACTGCGATCGTCGCACCGCGTAATGAACTCGAAGCGCAATTGCTCGCTATCTGGCGCACGCTGCTGCCCTCGGCAACGCTAGGCGTCACGACCGATTTCTTTGCGGCGGGTGGCGATTCGATCGTTAGTCTCAGGATGGTGGGTGCGGCGCTCGAAGCGGGTTTCGACCTCACGCCGAGACAGGTTTTTCAGAACCCGACCGTCGAGCAATTGGCGCGGGTGGCGCAACTTGCAGCACCGGAAACGAATTCGCGCACAGCGGCAGCAGCCGACATCGCAATCGACGTCACATTGGCAGACTCGCTGCAACTGAGCGCCGCCGAACGCGCCGGATTGCAAGACCTGTGCGTCGCGACGCCGCTTCAGCAAGGGCTGCTGTCGCTGGCTCAGCGCTCGACTCGCGATCCGTACTATCTGCAACGCGTGTTCGAATTGAAGGGACCATTCTCGCCGGATGCGTTCGCTGCGGCATGGCGAGCGGTGGTCGCGCGACATCCGGCGCTGCGCACCGATTTCCGTTGGGACGGACTCGACACGCCGTTGCAACTGGTGCGCCAGCACGTCGAGATAGAAATACGGTCGCTCGACTGGAGTCATCTGACTGACGGCGAGGCTCGCGATGCGCTCGCGTCGCAATGGCGCGACGCGCAGTCGCAAGGTTTCGATTTCGCGGATGCCGCACATGCGCAGTTGTTGCTGATCGAGCGTCATGCGGGCTGCCGCTGGTTCGTGTGGCGCTTTCATCATGCGCAACTCGATGGGTGGAGTATTGGACTGGTGTTGCGCGACGTGTTGCAGGCGTATGACCGGGCTTTATCTGGGACCACGGCGGAGATCGACGTTACGGCGCCCCCCGCACCGGCATTTGCCCACTACGTACGTTGGCTCGAACAGAAAAGCGGTGCCGCAAACAACGACGACACGGCGCAGAAATGGCGCGACTTACTCACCGACTGGTCGCGTACACCGTTGCCGCTGGCGGCTGCTGAACATGCAACTTCGGCCTTGCCAGAACACGCACAAACCAGCGAACAGATTGAACACACGGTACGTCTGCCCCGCGCGCTGACCGCGCAAGCCGACCGCTTCGCCCGCGCTTGCGGCGTCACGTTGAACACGCTGCTTCAGGGCGCGTGGGCGTGGCTGCTGTCGCGTCACGCGAACCGGCGTGACGTATCGTTCGGCGTCACCGTATCGGGACGCGGCGACGGCTGGCCGAATGCCGGCGAGACCGTGGGCCTGTTCATCAACACGCTGCCTTTGACGGTCCAGTTGCCGCCTTCGGCAAGCGTTCGCACATGGCTCAATGCGCTGCAAACGCGCAATCTCGCGTTACAGGAACTCGCGCAGACGCCGCTTGCGCAATTGCAACGCGAGATCACGGGTGCCGCGAACGAGCCGCTATTCGACAGCATTTTCGTGTTCGAAAACTATCCGCTCGATGCCGCGTTGCGTGCACCATTGGTGCAGGGTCTCGCGATCGAGCGACTTGCGACCGGTATCGAAGGACACTCGCATGACGGCCGCAATCACTTCCCGTTGAGCCTGATCGCGGTGCCGGGCGACGAGTTGATCCTGACGCTCGCCGCGCAATCGGCTCGCTTCGACAGCACAACCGTGCAGCGTCTGCTCGCGCAATTGCAGCAGACGCTCGGCGAGTTCATTGTCGATCCAGAACGCGCGCTGGGTGTGCTTCATGTGCGCGGCGAAGCGCATCCTGCCATGTCATTCGACAACGACGGGTTCGCGCCGTCGGCATGGAACGGCGGCATGCTAGCTCGCATTGCGCAACACGCACGCAGCCAGCCAACGGCAATTGCGTTGCACGACGAAAGCGGCACACTCGATTGGGCGACGCTGTGGCAGCGATCCGGCTCATTGGCCGCTCGTTTGGTCGCGTCGGGCGTGCGGATCGAAACCGTGGTGGCTGTCGTGCTGCCACGTCGCGCGGACCTGATCGTGGCAATGCTCGCGATCTGGCGCGCGGGCGGTGTCTATTTGCCGCTCGATCCGTTGGCACCCGCCGAACGCCTGCACTGGCAGATTCGCGATGCCCAGGCACAGTGTGTAATCGCAGATAACAAAGCCGATCACGCATGGCGTCCCGACGATATTGCACTGGTCGAGCCGTCGGACATGTGGGAAACCGCGTCTGCATCCGCCGGACACGACGTGTCGGCCACCGCGCACGCCGACCTCGCCGCGTACCTGATCTACACGTCCGGTTCGACCGGCACGCCCAAAGGCGTGCTCGTCTCGCATCGCTCGCTCGCCGCTTACACCGAGGCGTTGCTCGCGCGTTTGCCCGGCGGCATCCGCAGCGCCGTCTATCTGTCGACACCGGCCGCCGATCTCGGCCACTCGACGCTGATGGCCGCGCTGTATTCGGGCTGGACCCTGCAGCTAATCGACGAACAACGCGCGTTCGACGCCGACCGCTACGCCGACTGGTGCCGCGCGAATCCCGCCGATCTGCTGAAAATCGCGCCGAGCCACCTCGAAGGTTTGCTCAACGCCGCAGACCCCGCTTCGGTGATTCCACGCAAGGCGTTGCTACTCGGCGGCGAAACAAGCGCTGTTGCGCTGCTCGAACGCGTCGGCCAGTTGCATGCCGGTTGCGCAATCATCGGCCACTACGGACCGACCGAATCGACGGTCGGCGTGATGACCTCGGAGCGCGATGCCTCAGGGCGTCTGCCGCTCGGCCATGCGCTCGATCACGCGCGCGTTTATCTGCTCGACCCGGACGGTCATCCGGCGCTGGATGGCGCGCGCGGAGAGCTTCACGTCGGCGGCGTCGCGCTGGCGCGCGGCTATCGGGGGCGAGCGATGCTCACCGCCGATCGCTTCGCGCCCGATCCGTTTGTCGCGGGCGCGCGCGTTTATCGCACCGGCGACCAGGCGCGGAGGCGCGACGACGGTCAACTCGAATTCCTCGGACGCGTCGACGATCAGTTAAAAATCCGCGGCTATCGCGTCGAGCCCGCCGAAGTGGCAACGCAATTGCGCGCGCTGCCCGGCGTGCGGGATGCGGTGGTGATTGGCCGTGCGGACAAGCATCAGCGGGTGCGTCTGCTCGGTTATGTCGTAGGGCAAGATCTCGATGCAACGCAATTGCGCGATGCGCTCGCCGCACGCCTGCCCGCTGCGCTCGTGCCCGCATCGATTGAAATACTCGATGTATTGCCGCTGACGCGCAATGGCAAGATCGACCGCGCCGCGCTGCCCGAGCCTCGGGAATTTGCGTGCGCCGATAGCGGCGTCGCGCCAGAAACCCCGCTGCAACATGCGCTGCTAGCCGTATGGCGCGATGTGTTGCGTCAACCGGCGCTCGGTATCGACGACAACTTCTTCGCGGCCGGCGGCGATTCGATCAACGCGTTCCAGGTCGTCGCGCAGGCACGTCGCGCGGGGCTGGTGTTTTCGTCGCGCGATCTGTTTGCGCGGCCTAGTGTGCGGGCGCTTTGCGCCGTCGTGCAGACCGGCGCTGCAAATCAAAGCAATGGCAACGAATCTGCGACCGCCGCCGTGCAGCCGCTCGATGCGCAGGCGCTCGCCGCGCTCGGTTTCGATCCGCAGCGTGTTTACGATGCGTATCCGGCAACGCCGATGCAGCAGGGGCTGCTGTTTCACAGCATCGCGCAGCAGAGCGGCGATGGCGGCATGTACATTACGCAGCGCAGACTGACGTTGACCGGCACACTCGATATCGAACGTTTGCGCGCGGTGTGGCAACACGCTGTCGAACGGCACGACATTTTGCGTACGCGTTTCGAATGGCGCGACGATGCAGCGTGGCAGGTCGTCGAACGACACGTCGAGTTGCCTTTCGGCGTGCACGAATCACGCGATGAAACGCTCGCCGCGTACGAAACGCGGTTTGTCACGTGGATGCGCGACGACCTCGCGCGCGGCTTCGATCCGGCTCGCGCGCCGCTGACGCGACTCGATCTGTTCGCGCGGCCCGATGGCGCGCACGACCTGGTCTGGACGACCCATCACGCGCTGCTCGATGGATGGAGCGCCGCGCGCCTGCTGGCGGAAACGGGCGACGCGTATCGGGCTGTCGATTCGGACCGCACGGCGCGCCACTCCGCCACGCCGTATCGCGCCTACATCGAATGGCTCGCGGCACAAACCGATGCACGCGAGTGGTGGTGCGCAGCGGCGGCGGCGTGTGACGATCCGGCGTTGCTGACCACCTCGGTTGCCGCACCGCGCGTGGCTGTCGATGGCGCTTATCGCACGGAATTCGCGCTGGACGCCGCGCTCGACGCGCGTCTGCATGCGGCTGCCGGCAGCTTCGGCGTCACGCTCAATACGCTGATGCAGAGCGCGTGGGCGTTGCTGCTCGCGCGGCTCGGCAATCGCGAACAGGTGGCGTTCGGCACGACCGTGTCCGGCCGTCCCGAATCGCTCGATGGTGCGGACGAGATGCTCGGGCTGTTCATCAACAGCTTGCCGGTCTGGGCGACGCTGCCAGGCGCCGAAGATGTGGGCGGCTGGCTGCGGCGGATGCAGGCGCAGTCGGCGGAGATGCGTCGTCATGAACACACGCCGCTTGCGCACTTGCAACGCTGGGTGGGACGCAGCGGCGACGCGCTGTTCGACAGCCTGTTCGTGTTCGAGAACTACCCGCTCGATGCCGCGCTGGATGCGCTTTCTGTCTCCGGTGAGCGTGACGGAAGCGGCGGCTTGCGGGTCAGCGCGGTGCAGTCGGTGGGCCGCACGCACTATCCACTGACGTTGATGGTGGTGCCGCAACCGACGCTCACGCTCGAATGGGAATGGGACGGGTTGCGGCTCGATCGCCCGGAGGTCGAGTTGCTGTCGCGCGGGTATGTCGAGTTGCTTGAGCAGTTGGTGCAATGCGCTGACGGTGAGTCGCGTGAGTTGCGGAGTTTGACGTTGAGTGCGCCGAAGCGTGATGCGGTGCCGCTTGACGGGCATGCGTTTGTGCCGGTGGTGCAGCGCGTTGCGGAGATGGCCTCTTCGAGGCCGGATGTGATTGCGGTTCGTGGCGAGGGTATCTCGCTGACTTATCGCGAACTGATGACGTGGGCGTCGGCAATCGCCGAACGTCTCGCGCGCGATGGCGTTGAACCCGATAGCTGCGTCGCCGTGTGCATCGCGCGCGGACCTTCGCTCCTCGCGGCGATGCTCGGCGTGTGGATGGCCGGTGCCGCTTATCTGCCCGTCGATCCCGCTTATCCGGCTGACCGTATCGCCGCCATGCTCGACGATGCCGAAGTGCTGCATGTGCTTGCCGATACACACTCTTCAGAACATGCATTCGCTGCGCGCAATGTGGTCGATGTTCGCGCGTTGCACGCCGGACTGGCGGCAGGGACGTATGAGAGCAACGGTCGGACGGAATTCCACGCGCCGCCCGCGCTTGCCACCATTCACCCGGATCAGCTTGCCTACGTCATCTACACATCCGGCTCGACGGGCAAGCCCAAAGGCGTCGGCGTTACGCATGGCGCACTCGACCGCCTCGTTGCCAGCATCGAGCTAAGCCCCGGCCTGCGCGACGACGACCTCTGGCTCAGCGAATCCGCGCCTGTCTTCGATATCTCGCTGCTCGAATTCTGTCTGCCGCTAGTGCGCGGCGTGCCGCTTGAAATGGTCTCCTCGCAGACCGCGCGCGACGGTTTCGCACTGGCCGCGCGGCTCGAAGCCAGTCAGGCCACCGTGTTCCAGGCCACGCCCAGCGGCTGGCGCATGCTGCTCGAGGCGGGCTGGCGCGATGATCGGTCTGCGGTGCATCGTCCGTTGCTGGGGTTGAGTGGGGGTGAGCCGTTGCATCCCGACCTCGCCGCCGCGCTGATCGCGCGGGGCGTGTCGTTGTGGAACCTGTATGGCCCGACCGAAACCACGATCTATTCGTCGGGCGCACAGGTGTTTGCCGATCAGCCGATTACGCACGGCGATCCGCTTCCCGAAACCGTGTTGCGCGTGATCGACCAGCACGGCCTTGCTGTGCCTGATGGCGGCCTCGGTGAACTGTGTATCGGCGGCAGCAATCTGGCGCGTGGGTATCTGCGTCGGCCGGGTTTGACCGCTGAGCGCTTCGTGCCCGATCCCGATGGCGCGCCGGGGGCGCGTCTGTACCGCACGGGCGACCTTTGCAGGCTCGATGAAAACGGCCGTCCGCAACCGCTCGGCCGACTCGACCAGCAGATCAAACTGCGCGGCTTCCGCATCGAGCCGGGCGAGATCGAAGCCGCCCTTTGCGCGTGCGAAGGCGTGAAGAACGCCGCCGTCGCCATCAAGGGCGAAGGTTCACGTCAGCGTCTGATCGGCTACGTGACCGGCACGGCACAAGGCGCTACGCTGCGCGCGCAACTGTCGCGCACGCTGCCCGCTCACATGCTGCCGTCGACCATCGTCACGCTCGATGCATTACCGCTGACACCCAGCGGCAAGCTCGACCGCCGCGCGCTTCCCGAACCGGCATGGGAAAACGACGACAACTCGCAGGCAGTCGCCCCGCGCTCGCCACGCGAAGCCGCGTTGCTGGACATCTGGCAAACCGTCCTCGGCCACCCTGTCCACAGCGTCGACGTTAATTTCTTCGAAGCGGGCGGCGATTCGATCAGCGGCGTGCGCGTGGCCGCGCGCATCAACCAGATGGTCCCGCGCAACGTGCCGCTCGCCGCGCTGTTCCAGCATCCGACGATCCGCACGCTCGCCGATTACCTCGACGCCGAAACCGCACGCGTCGACGCGATGCAGGCCGACGCCGCCACCCTAAGCCAGTTGCTGGCGGACCTTGAATAAAGCCATGGCCAACCGACCCGATTCCGACCCTGACGTTATGACTCAACCGAATCCGCAGATGCTCGCCCTCTCGCGCCGTTACGCAGCGCTGCCGCCCGAGCGGCGCGCGGAATTCCGGCAACGTGTGGCCGCCCAATCGATCGATCCGGCGACGTTGCCGGTCGTGCCGATTGCAGCAGCGGAAAACACCGCGCCGCTGTCGTTCGAACAGGAACAGCTGTGGTTCCTGTGGAAGCTGCAACCGGACAACCCGGCGTATCACATGCCGGGCGCAATCGAACTCGACGGCGAACTCGACATCGCCGCGCTCGATCTCGCGTTGCGTCACGTCGCGCGGCAGCATCAAAGTCTCATGACGCGTTTTGTCCAGCGCGCGGACGGCGAGCCGAGGCAGACCATCGACGGCACACCGTGGCCGCAGTGTCGCGTGCACGATTTGCGTGACGCGCAAGGTCAAGTGGAAAGCAGTGCGCTCGATGCCGCGCTTCGCCGTGCCGTCGCCGAGCCGTTCGATCTTGAAGCAGGTCCGCCGATGCGTACCGACCTGTTCCGCATCGGCGCGTCGCGGCATGTGTTGCAGCTGACGCTGCATCACATCATCACCGACGGTCAGTCGATGACGGTGCTGATCCGTGCGCTCGCGCAGGCTTATCAGAACGCGTCGAACGGCACCCTCACGCACGACCCCGCGCCCGACGCGCTGCAATTCCGCGATTGCGCGACATGGCAGCGCGAATGGCTCGACGACACCGCGCTGCAAACACACATCGACTATTGGCGCGCGCAACTCGGCACGCACACGCCGCCGTCGCCGCTGCCGTTCGACCGCCCCCGCGCGCATCGCCCGGATGCTGCGGGTGGCCGCATCACGCGTGAAATCGACACGTCTTTACTGACCAATCTGCAGACGCAGGCGCGCGCGCAAGGTGCAACGCTTTTCATGACGCTACTCGCGGCATTCGGCGCGCTGCTGTATCGCTATAGCAGCGAAACGGATTTGCGGATCGGTGTGCCGTCGAGCGGACGTGACGGCGTCGAAACCGAGAACCTGATCGGCTATTTCGTCAACACGCTGGTCGTACGCCAGCAATTGAGCGGCAATCTCCCGTTCGACACGCTGCTCGCGCAGACCCGTCAGACCCTGCTCGACGCGCAGGCACATCGCGCGGTGCCATTCGCGCGTCTGGTACAGGCGCTGCAAGCTTCGCGCAACGACGACACCCCGCTGTTTCACGCGATGTTCAGCATGCAGCGCAGCGATCGCGCAGCGTTGTTGTCGCTGCCCGGCCTGAGCGTCACGACGCGCGAAATCGATTCCGGCGCGGCGCAATTCGATCTGTCGTTCAATCTGGTCGAACACGATCGTGGCGCGCGATTGAACGTCGTCTACGCGTCCGGCCGATTCGACGCATCGACCATCGGGCGGCTCACCGCACACTATCTGCAATTGCTCGAACAGCTTTCACGCGATACGTCACGCTGCATTGCCGATCTCTCGCTGAGCGATGATGCACCGGCTCCAGTCGCGCAGCAAAAACCGGAAGCCCCGCGCGACGTATTGAGCCGAATCACCGATCACGTTCGCGCGCGTCCCGACGCGCAAGCGGTCACCGGCGAAACAGGCGCGCTGAGTTATCGCGAACTCGACGACTGGTCGAACCGCATCGCGCGCCGACTCGCCGCGCAATCCGGCGCATCGGCAATGACTGATACGCGCATCGGTCTGTGCACGGGACGCTCGCTCGCGCTCGTCGCGGGCGCGCTCGGCATTCTGAAAGCGGGTGCTGCGTATGTGCCGCTCGATCCGCGATATCCGCTGGAACGTCTGCAAGACACACTGCTCGATTCGAGCGTGCGCTGCATCGTCGCCGATGCCGATGGCGTCGCGACGCTCGGCGAGTGGGCGGCCGCGCACAACGTCACGTTAATCGATGCGTCCAATCTGCAAACGCCCGGCAGCGACGATTCGCGGGACACATCGCCATTGCAAACGCAGTTGCACCCCGAGCAACTCGCGTACGTGATCTACACCTCCGGCTCGACCGGCAAGCCGAAAGGCGTCGGCGTCACGCATGCAAATCTCGCGCGTCTATTCGACAGCACCGCGTCGCAATTCAACTTCGGTTGCAACGATGTGTGGACCCTGTTCCACTCGCACGCATTCGATTTCTCCGTATGGGAACTGTTCGGCGCGCTGGTGCATGGCGGCCGTCTGGTCGTCGTGCCGTACTGGACGGCGCGTGAACCCGCAGCGCTGCAACGTCTGCTGCGCGAGCAACGCGTCACCGTGCTCAATCAGACGCCGTCCGCATTCAATGCATTGATGCAGGCCGACCTGCACGCGCACGAGCCGTTCGGCGACGTGCGCGTCGTGGTGTTCGGCGGCGAGCGCCTCGAACCGGCAGCGCTGGCCGCATGGCACCGCACGCGCGGCGACGACGCGCCCGCGCTCGTCAATATGTACGGCATTACCGAAACGACCGTGCACGTCACGCGCCGCGTGCTGCACGACGACGACATTCACGGCGCGGCGAACGCGTTGTCGAGCCCGATCGGCAGCGCGCTCGACGACCTGCAACTGCATCTGCTCGACGCCGATCTGAACCCCGTGCCGCGAGGTGCAAAGGGCGAACTGTATGTCGGCGGCGCAGGGCTGGCGCGTGGTTATCTGAATCGTCCGTCGCTGACGGCGGAGCGTTTCATTCCCGATCCGTTCGGCCAACCCGGCGCGCGTCTTTATCGATCGGGCGACATCGCGCGGCGTCTCGCGGGTGGCGATCTCGCCTACCAGGGCCGCAACGACGCGCAAGTGAAACTGCGCGGCTTTCGCATCGAACCCGGTGAGGTGCGCGCGGCGCTGTTGAAGCATCCTGAGATTGCATCGGCTGAGGTGATTGCGCGCGAACATCCACAGCGTGGCACACAGTTGATCGCCTATCTGGTCGCGCGTCACGACCCGGCAACGCTGGCGCAAAGTGCGCGCGATTATGCCGCCGCGCATCTGCCCGCGCACCTGGTGCCCTCCGCGTTCGTCGTGCTCGACGCCCTGCCGTTGACGATCAACGGCAAGCTCGATCGTCACGCGCTGCCCGCCCCTGACGACGAAGCGTTCGCCACTGAACGCAACGAGAATGCCGCGCCGTTGTCGGCGGTCGGCCACAAGCTGGGTGAGCTTTGGCGTGAAGTGCTTGGCGTCGCGCATGTCGATTCAAACGACGATTTCTTCGCGCGTGGCGGCCATTCTTTGCTCGCGGTGCGTCTGGCCGCGCGAATCGAACAGAGCTTCGGCGTGCAATTGCCGCTGCGCGTGTTCTTCGATCATCCGCGACTCGGTGCGCTGGCCGCGCAGTTGGAAACGGCCGGTACGATTGCGCAGGAGCAGACCCCGGCACAGACACCGCGCGCGCCGCTCGAACGCCGTCCCGCTGAGCAAAATCGCGTGCCGCTTTCGCATGCCCAGGAGCGGCTCTGGTTCCTGTGGCAATACGATCCGCAAGACACGGCTTATAACATCACGTGCGCGGTCAATCTGCACGGAGCGCTCGATGTCGCCGCACTGCGCAGTGCGTTCGATGCTTTGTCGTTGCGGCATGAAGCGTTGCGTACGTCGTTTGGCGAAGAGGATGGCGTCGGCTATCAGCAGATTCATGCAGAGCCGCGTTGTGTGTGGAGCGCACGCGATCTGCGTACCTGTACGCCTGAAACGCGCGAAAACGAAGTCATGTCGCTGCTGCGCGCTGCCGCTTCTTTGCCATTCGATCTCACTCGCGACCCGCTGTTGCGCGTCACGCTGATTCAATCTGACGACGACCAGTATGTGCTGCATCTCACGCTGCATCACATCATCGGCGATGGCGAATCGGTCGATCTGCTGATCGGCGAACTGGTCGCGTTGTATCGAACGGCGCATGCACACGGCGATATCACGTGTGTGCTGCCCGAATTGCGCGTGCAATACGGCGATTACGCGCGCTGGCAGCGTCTGCATGCGGACGATGCAGTGCTTGACAAGCAGCTCGCGTATTGGCGCGGATTGCTCGGCGAAACCGATCCGGTTCTCGAATTGCCGCTCAAGCAGCCGCGCGCGGCACAGCGCCGGCGCAAGTTGGGACGCACGGTGCGCACGCTCGACGCCGCACGGATACGCGCGCTCCGCCAGGTTGCGGATGGTCAGCAAGCCAGCCTTTTTATCGTGATGCTGGCCGCTTTCGATGTGCTGTTGCAGCGCTATAGCGGACAGAACGAGATTCGCGTCGGCGTGCCGGTTACGGGTCGTACGCAGATCGAGACCGGCGCGATGATCGGCTGCTTCGTGAATACGCTCGTGATGAGCGCGGATCTCGGCGCGGCGGACACGTTCGCCGCGTTGATCGATCACGTCCGCCAGCGCGCGCTCGACGCGCATGCGCACGCGGACCTGCCGTTCGCGCGGCTGGTGGAAGCGTTGCAGCCGAATCGCGAGCGGAATACAACGCCGTTGTTCCAGGTGATGATCAACTATCAGCAGGCGGCTGAAGCTTCGACTCACACGCTGCCTGGCCTGCTGATCGAGCCGCTCGCCCAGCAGGCGGATGCAGTGCAGTTCGATCTGAAGCTCGATATTGCGGGCGCGGCGGATCACGCGCGCCTGCATTTCGATTTCGCGGACGACATCTTCGCGGCATCGACGATCGAACGGATGGCGGATCACTTCGTCGAGATTCTCGACTGGCTGGTGGCGGGGCCGGATTTGGCGCTGCGAAGTTTGACGTTGAGTGCGCCGAAGCGTGAAGCAGTGCCGCTTGGCGGGTATGCGTTTGTGCCGGTGGTGCAGCGGATTGCGGAGACGGCTTCTTCGAGGCCGGATGCAATTGCTGTTCGTGGCGAGGGTATCTCGCTGACTTATCGCGAACTGATGGCGTGGGCGTCGGCTATTGCTGAGCGTCTCGCGCACGATGGCGTTGAACCCGATAGCTGCGTCGCCGTGTGCGTCGCGCGCGGGCCTTCGCTGCTCGCGGCGATGCTCGGCGTGTGGATGGCCGGTGCCGCTTATCTGCCCGTCGATCCCGCTTATCCGGCTGACCGTATCGCCGCCATGCTCGACGATGCCGAAGTGCTGCATGTGCTTGCCGATACACACTCTTCAGAACATGCATTCGCTGCGCGCAATGTGGTCGATGTTCGCGCGTTGCACGCCGGACTGGCGGCAGGGACGTATGAGAGCAACGGTCGGACGGAATTCCACGCGCCGCCCGCGCTTGCCACCATTCACCCGGATCAGCTTGCCTACGTCATCTACACATCCGGCTCGACGGGCAAGCCCAAAGGCGTCGGCGTTACGCATGGCGCACTCGACCGCCTCGTTGCCAGCATCGAGCTAAGCCCCGGCCTGCGCGACGACGACCTCTGGCTCAGCGAATCCGCGCCTGTCTTCGATATCTCGCTGCTCGAATTCTGTCTGCCGCTCGTGCGCGGCGTGCCGCTTGAAATGGTCTCCTCGCAGACCGCGCGCGACGGCTTCGCACTGGCCGCGCGGCTCGAAGCCAGCCAGGCCACCGTGTTCCAGGCCACGCCCAGCGGCTGGCGCATGCTGCTCGAAGCGGGCTGGCGCGATGACCTGTCGGTGGCGCATCGTCCGTTGCTGGGGTTGAGTGGGGGTGAGCCGTTGCATCCTGACCTCGCCGCCGCGCTGATCGCGCGGGGCGTGTCGTTGTGGAACCTGTATGGCCCGACCGAAACCACGATCTATTCGTCGGGTGCGCAGGTGTTTGCCGATCAGCCGATTACGCACGGCGATCCGCTTCCTGAAACCGTGTTGCGCGTGATCGATCAGCACGGCATTGCCGTGCCCGATGGCGGGCTCGGTGAACTGTGTATCGGCGGCAGCAATCTGGCGCGTGGGTATCTGCGTCGGCCCGGCTTGACGGCTGAGCGCTTCGTGCCCGATCCCGATGGTGCGCCAGGGGCGCGTCTGTACCGCACGGGTGACCTTTGCCGACTGAACAACGAAGGCCGTCCGCAACCTCTCGGCCGGCTCGACCAGCAGATCAAACTGCGCGGCTTCCGCATCGAGCCGGGCGAAATCGAAGCCGCCCTATGCGCGTGCGAAGGCGTGAAGAACGCCGCCGTCGCCATCAAGGGCGAAGGCTCACGTCAGCGTCTGATCGGCTACGTGACCGGTACAGCACAGGGCGCTACGCTGCGCACTCAACTGTCGCGCACGCTGCCCGCTCACATGCTGCCGTCGACCATCGTCACGCTCGACGCATTACCGCTGACACCCAGCGGCAAGCTCGACCGCCGCGCGCTTCCTGAACCGGCATGGGAAAACGACGACAACTCGCAGGCAATCGCCCCGCGCTCGCCACGCGAAGCCGCGTTGCTGGACATCTGGCAAACCGTCCTCGGCCACCCTGTCCACAGCGTCGACGTCAACTTCTTCGAAGCCGGTGGCGATTCCATCCTCAGTCTGCAACTGATTTCGCGCGTGCGCAGCGCCGGTTGGCATCTGACGCCGAAGCAGGTTTTCGAGCATCCGACCATCGCGCAGCAGGCGCAACTCATGACGGCACGCAGCGACGAATCGAACCGCGCTGTAGAGCGTCATGACGCGTTGCCGCTCACGCCAATCCAGGCAGCTTTTTTTGCGCGACGCCCGGATGGCGAATCGCACTGGAACCAGTCCGTGCTGCTCGACGCCGCCGAGCCGCTCGATCTCGCCCGCCTCGCCGACGCGCTCAACGGTTTGGTCCGGCGACACGACGCATTGCGTCTGCGTTTCACACGCGGCGAAAACGGCTGGCAACAGCAGGTCGCGCCGCGCGAGAACGCAACGTTGTTGCGCCACATCGCCCTTGATTCCGTCGATTGGGACAACGCGCTGGCGCGAGAAGGCGCGGCGATCCAACAAAGTCTCGATATCGAACATGGTCCGCTGGTGCGCGCCGGTTATTTCGAAGCGGGCCCGCGCCGCCGCCTTCTGATCGCGATTCATCACCTCGCGGTCGATGGCGTGTCATGGCGCGTCCTGCTCGACGATCTGCGTTCGCTCTACGCCGGTCAGCCGCTGTCCGCGCCCACGGCTCCGTGGAGCGCATGGGTCGCCGCGCAGGCGAGCGCCGCGTCACCCGACATCGCCGAACTCGATTACTGGCATCGCACACTGAGCGTCGGACAACCGGCGTTGCCCGCTGAACTGATGCACGGCCACCGCGGCTACGTAGACAGCACCGCGGACCGCAGCCTCGCCGCAAGCCGCACGATCAGCGTCGAACTCGATGCAGCCGCCACACGCGATCTGTTGCAGAACACGTCGCACGCCTATCGCACCCGCGCCGACGATCTACTGCTTGCCGCACTTGCGCACACGCTCGGCGCAGCGTCGCCGGGCGACACTGCGCCGATGTTGATCGATATCGAAGGACACGGCCGCAGCACGCCGATCGACACCATCGACCCGAGCCAAACAGTGGGCTGGTTCACGGTTCAATATCCGTTCGCACTGCCGCGCGCGCCGGCATCAACAGCGACCTTCGCCACCACGTTGATCGCAGTCAAGGAAGCGCTGCGTCGCGTGCCGGAACAAGGCTTCAATTTCGGCCGTCTGCGTGACGAACGCACGAGCGTCGCGAACGGCAACAACGAAGCAAAACACCCGCAACTCGCCGCCTGGCCGGGCGCGCAACTACGCTTCAACTATCTCGGACAATTCGACCAGGCGCTCGCCGACACGCACACCGCGAATCCAGCCGATAACGCACCCCGTCTGCGGTTTTCACACGAATTTGCCGGTGCGCCGCTCGCGGGCGGCGACACGATGGAGCATCTGCTCGATATCACCGCGCTGGTGGTCGACGGTGTGCTCGACTTGCACTGGCGCTTCAGCCCTGACGTGCTAAATCACACCGCCGTGCAACACCTCGCCGCGCAAACGGTGCAGGCGCTGCGCGAACTGATCGCGCATTGCGTCGATGCTTCGTCCGGCGCGACCGCCGCCGATTTCCCGCTCGCGCGCATCGACCAGAACACGCTGGACGCCATGCGTCTGCCGCTTCACGATATCGACGATATCTATCCCGCCACGCCGTTGCAGCAGGGGCTGCTGTTCCACAGTCTGCTGACGGCCGGCGCGGGCATGTATCTGAACCAGCTACGTCTGACGCTCGACGGCACGCTCGATCCGCGCGCCCTGCAGGCGGCATGGCAGGACATGCTCGACCTGCATCCGGTGTTGCGCACGCACTTCGAACTCGGTCAGGAAAGCGGGCCGCTGCAAGTGGTGCATCGGCAGGCGGTGTTGCCGTTTGCGGTGCACGACTGGCGCAACGTCGACGCTAAACCGGACGCCAATCAGGACGCAAACGACAACTACGAAACCCGCCTCGCTCAATGGCTCGCGAACGATCTGCGCACCGACTTCGACCCGAGTCGCGCGCCGTTGATGCGCGTCGCGCTGTTCGCACGTCCCGACGGCGCGCACGATCTGGTCTGGACCAGCCATCACGCGTTGCTCGACGGCTGGAGCAGCGCGCAATTGCTGAATGCGCTGACCGGATCGTATCGGTCGCGTGTGCGGGACGATGCTTCACCGGCGACGAGTACGCCGACTGTCGCCTATCGCGACTACGTCCGCTGGCTCGCTCACGACGACGCCACGCGCAATCACGCTGACTGGTGGCGCGAGTTGTCGGCCGAGGCCGACGAAGCCGCGTTGCTCACGCCGAGTCTCGGCCGTCCGCTGCAATCCGAACCCGGTTCGCACGACTGGGCGACACGTCTGCCCGACGCGCTGCACGCGAATCTGCAACAAGCGGCGCAACGCGCGCAGGTCACGCTGAACACGCTGATGCAAGGCGCGTGGGCGATCCTGATCGCGCGTTATGGCGGACGCCGCCGCGCAGCGTTCGGCGTCACCGTGTCGGGACGTCCGGCCGATCTGCCGGGCGTCGAACGGATGATGGGGCTGTTCATCAACAGCGTGCCGTTGTGGGTCGACACGCGCGCCGACGCGCCCACCGCTGCGTGGCTGCGCGAACTGCACACGCTGAATCACGCGATGCGCGAGCACGAACACACGCCGATCACGCGGATCCAGCAATGGACCGGCCGCAGCGGCGACAACCTGTTCGACACGCTGTTCGTGTTCGAAAACTACCCGCTCGACCGCGCGCTCGACGCGAGTGATAACGACCTGACGATTCGCGCGCTGCGCAGCGCCGACCGCACGCATTACCCGCTGACGCTCGCCGTGCTGCCGCGCGAACGGCTCGATCTGCAATGGGCGTGGGACGGCGAGCGCGTCGGGCGCGCGAGTGTCGAGCGGCTGGCGGCGGATTACGAGCGGGTGCTGACGCAACTGGCATCGGCGGTGCTCGACGTTGGTCGTGATACGAATGATGCTGCACGTGTCGCGCGAATCGGCGATATCGCGCTATCGAGCGACACGTTCGACACGCAACCGCAACGCGTCTACGACTTCGATCCGGTGATGCCGCGTTTCAACGCGCGTGCCGCGACTCAGCCCGACGCCATCGCGCTCGCTTGCCGCGGCCTCACGTTGAGCTATCGCGAACTCGACGACTGGAGCGCACGCATCGGCCGGCAACTCGACCGCGCGGGATTGCACGGCGATCAGCGCGTCGGCGTTTGCGTGACGCGTGGCGTCGGTTTGCCCGCTGCGTTGTTCGGCATCTGGAAAGCGGGCGGTGCTTATGTGCCGCTCGATCCGGCTTATCCGCGCGAGCGTTTGAGCGGCATGCTCGACGATGCGGGCGTACGCCATGTAGTCGCCGACGCAGCGTGCATCGAGCAACTGGGCTCGCTGTTCGATGGCCGCGAGGTGATCTGCATCGACTCGGCCGCGTGTCTGGGCGACGACGCCGGCAATCCGCTGCCCGCGCCAGGCTGGCACCGACCCGTCGCGCCCGATCAACTCGCGTACGTGATCTACACGTCGGGCTCGACCGGCAAGCCGAAGGGCGTCGCACTCAGCCATCGCGCGCTGAGTCTGCATCTCGCCGACTTCCAGTCGGTCTACGCGATCGATGCAGGCGACGTGGTGCTGCAATCGTCGACGATCAATTTCGACGTCGCGTTGCACGAGTTGCTGCCCGCGTTGCTGCAAGGCGGCCGCGTCGAAATGCGCGGCCCCGATGCCTGGGATCTCGACTCGTTGAACGCGACGCTGGTCGACGCGGGCGTCACCTTCGCGCGGATTCCCACGTCGCTGTGGCAGCAGTGGCAACGCGCCGCGCCGCCCGCCGCGCAACTGCGCGCGTTGCGGCAGATCACCGTCGGCGGCGAAGCGCTGGCCGGCGATACGCTTGCCCGCTGGCTGGCCGGTCCGCTGGCGGCGATCCGCGTCGACAATCTGTATGGTCCGACGGAGACCGCCGTCGCCGCGCTCTATCACCGCACGAGTGCGAGCGACACCTCGCACGTGATCGTGCCGATCGGCCGTCCGTATCCGGGGCGCGGCGTCGCGTTGCTCGACGAAGACGGCTTGCGCGTGCCGCAAGGTGGTCTCGGCGAACTGTGCATCAGCGGCGACTGCCTGGCGCGCGGCTATCTCGGCCGTCCCGGCCTCACTGCCGCGCAGTTCGTCCCCGATCCGGACGGCACGCCGGGTGCTCGTCTGTACCGTACCGGCGACCTGTGCCGGATCGGCGCGGACGGCACGGTGCAATTCCTCGGCCGGATCGATCAGCAGATCAAACTGCGCGGTCAGCGGATCGAACCCGGCGAAATCGAGGCGGCGCTGCGCAGTTGCGCGGGCGTCACACAAGCGTTGGTCGCGCTGCATGGCGAAGGCGAACATCAGCGGCTGATTGCGTATCTGGTCGGCGAGTTCGACACCGCAACGCTTCAGCAGACCCTGAGCACGCGTCTGCCCGATGCGTGGATGCCCGGCGCGTTCGTCAGGCTCGACCGTTTGCCGCTGATGCCCAACGGCAAGCTCGACCGTCGCGCATTGCCGCCACCCGAACCGCTCACGGATGCGCCCGCCGTTGCACCGCGCGACCCGGTCGAGCAGACCATCGCCGATATCTGGCAGGACGCGCTCGGCGTGCCGCAAGTGTTCGTCCACGACAACTTCTATGCGCTCGGCGGCCACTCGCTGCTGGCGGTGCAGATCGCCGCGCGGCTGACCCGCGCGTTGCAGCGGCCGGTGCCGCTGGCCACTGTGCTGGCGCAGGCCACCGTTGCGAAGCTCGCCGACTATCTGCGCGAGAGCGCCGAGGGGGGCGCGCAGACGCAGGCCACGCAAGCCGCGCAACGCGACACGATGAAACAACTGCTGGCCGAACTGGATTGAGAAACCTCATGCTTACCGACGTGAAAACAGCCGCGAATCTGGCTACAAATGCAGGCTTGAACTCCAGCGCGCCGCCCGACGCGAATCAGGAAAATCTGGAAATCGCGCAACGTTACGCGGCGTTGCCCGCCGACAAGCGCGCGCGCTTCAAAGCGCGCTTGCGCGAGCATGGCATCGACGGTTCGATCCTGCCGATCGTGCCGCTCGCGATCCGTCCGTCTCGCGCGCCGTTGTCGCATGCGCAGGAGCGCTTGTGGTTCTTGTGGCGACTCGATCCCGCGAGTCACGCGTACAACATTGCGCGTGCGTTGCGGATCGACGGCGCGCTCGATACGGCCGCGCTCGACACGGCGCTCGCCGCGCTGGTCGCGCGTCACGAGGTGCTGCGCACCGGCTTCGGCGAAGACCACGGCGTGCCGTTCCAGCAGGTTCGGGCAGACGCGGGGCCGCGCGCGGTGTATCGCGATCTGCGTCATGCCGTAGACGGCTTGAGCGCGGAAGACGCCGACGCGCAGTTGCGCGCGCAACTGCGGCAAACCGCCTCGCAGCCGTTCGATCTCGAACGCGATCCGCTATTGCGATTCGACGTACTGCGGCTCAGCGACGACACCTACGTCGTGCAGATCGTGATTCACCACATCATCTCGGATGCGTGGTCGATGGGCATGCTGATCCGCGATTTCGTGTCTTTCTACGGCGACGCGTTGCGCGGCCACGTCACCCGTGCGCCCGATTCGGCGTTGCAATTTAGCGATGTCGCGATGTGGCAGCGCGAATGGATCGACAGCGACACGCTCGCGCGACAACTGTCGTACTGGTCGACGCAACTCGCGGGCACGGCGCCGGTTCTGCCACTGCCCGCGGATCGCGCCAGGCCCGCCGTGCGCGACGGTGTCGGCGCACGTTTCGCGCTCGATCTCGATGCCGTTCTCGCGAGCCGTCTCAAGGCGCTTTCGCGCAGCAACGATGCCACGCTATTCATGACATTGCTGCATGCGTTCAATCTGCTGCTGCATCGCTATAGCGGCGAAACCGATCTATGGGTCGGCGTGCCGGTGGCCGGGCGTCAGCGTGTCGAAACGCATCCGGTGATGGGCTTTTTCGTCAACACGCTGGTGATCCGCAGCCAGATTTCTCCGTCCGCTACGCTGCAACAGCAATTGCGCATGTTGCGCGATACCGTGCTCGACGCGCAGGCTCACGAAGACCTGCCGTTCGCGCATCTGCTGGACAGTCTGCAAACCGGCCGCGATCTGTCGCACTCGCCGCTGTTTCAGGTGATGTTCAACCTCGACTACGCGGACCCGAACGCGCGTATCGATCTGCCCGGCCTGACCGCGACGCCGGTGGACAGCGACGCGGGCACCGCACGCTTCGACCTCACGCTAAACGTGATCGAAGCGCCCGATAGTCTGCGCGCCATTTTCAGCTACGCGTGCGATATGTTCGACGCGGCAACGATCGAACGATTCGCGCGCGATTATCGTGCGGTGCTTGTGCAATTCGCCGACTCGCCATCGCTGAAACCGGGCGACATCGTGCTATCCGGCGCGACGCTCGCGTCGCAGGCGGAGCGGCTGTACGCGTTCGAGCCGGTGGTGCCACGCATCGTCGCGCGGGCGGCGGCGCAGCCCGACGCGCCCGCGCTTTATTGCGGCGACACGATGCTGAGCTACGCCGCGCTCGACCGGCGCAGCAATCAGATTGCGCGCCGCCTCAAGCATGCAGGTGTAGGCCGCGATACGCGCGTGGGCGTGTGCATGACACGTTCGGTCGGACTGCCGGTTGCGCTGCTCGCCGTGTGGAAGGCCGGGGGTGCGTACGTGCCGCTCGACCCGGATTATCCGGACGAGCGTCTGCGCGACATGCTCGACGACGCGGGCGTGGTGGCCGTGGTGGTCGACCGGGCGTGCAGCGAGCGGCTTGGCGATCTGTTCGGAGCCTGCCCGCAGATCGATATCGACGCTATCGACCAACACGCCGATGAAGATTCAAGCGGCTGGGACGAGCCCGTGCATCCGCGTCAGCTTGCGTATGTGCTCTACACATCCGGATCGACCGGACGGCCGAAAGGCGTCGCGCTCGATCACGAAGCGCTGAGCCTGCACTTGCGCGATTTCGGCGACGCCTACCGGATCGGCGCGAACGACATCATGCTGCAATCGTCGACGATCAATTTCGATGTCGCGCTGCACGAGCTTCTGCCCGCGCTGCTCGCAGGCGGCGCGGTGCGCATGCGCGGGCCGCAGGCCTGGACGCTCGACACGCTGAACGCGACGCTGACCGGCGGCAAGGTCACGTTTGCGCGCATTCCGACCGCGCTGTGGCAGCAGTGGCAACGCAGCGCGCCGTCCGCCGATGCGTTGCGCGCGCTGCGCCAGATCACGGTCGGCGGTGAAGCGCTGCCGGGCGATGCGCTCGACCGCTGGCAACGCGGACCGCTGAAGCACATCGCGCTCGATAACCTCTACGGCCCGACCGAGACCGCAATCGCCGCGCTGCGTCACACCACCAGCGCCGACGATGCAACCCAGACCGTCGTGCCGATCGGCCGCCCGTATCCGGGTCGCGGCGCGGCCGTCTTCGACGCGTACGGCAACCGGATGCCGCACGGCGGCGCAGGCGAGCTTTGCATCACCGGCGCGTGCGTCGCGCGCGGCTACCTGGGCCGCGCGGCGCTGACCGCCGAGCGTTTCGTGCCGGACGAAGACGGCACGCCCGGCGCGCGCCTTTATCGCAGCGGCGACCTGTGCCGGGTCCGCGAAGACGGCGCGATCCAGTTTCTCGGACGACTCGATCAGCAGGTCAAGCTGCGCGGACAGCGCATCGAACTCGGCGAAATCGAAGCGGCGCTGCGCGATTGCGCGGATATCGACGAAGCGGCTGTCATGCTGCACACGCAGCGAGAACAGCAGCAACTGGTGGCCTACGTGGTCGGCGCCGCGCAGATCGACGAACTACGTGAAGCGCTCGCGCAACGTTTGCCGGCCTTCATGGTGCCGAACGCCTTCGTCACGCTCGAACGTCTGCCGACCATGCCCAACGGCAAGCTCGATCGCCGCGCGTTGCCCGCGCCCGCCCTCGCCGATGCCGCACCGGCCGAACGCATCGCGCCGCGCAACCGGCGCGAACAGGTGTTGCTCGATATCTGGCAGCAGGTGCTCGGCTGCGAAGTCGGCGGCGTAACCGTCAACTTCTTCGCGGCGGGCGGCGACTCGATTCTGAGCCTGCAACTGCTGGCGCGCGCGCGTGACGCGGGGCTTCTGCTGACGCCGAAGCAGGTGTTCGAACATCCGAGCGTCGAGCAGATGGCGAAGGTGGCGCGCGACATCGACGGAACCGAGCCGGCCCAGGCCGCCGAATTGCACGACGCGCAACCGTTGACGCCGATCCAGGCGGCGTTCTTCGACAAGCATCCCGAAGGACTCGCGCACTGGAATCAGGCGGTGTTGCTGGAGGTGCGCGAGACGCTCGATCCCGCCGCGCTCGAGCGCGCGTTGCAGCAGTGGGTCGCGCGGCACGATGCGCTGCGGCTGCGGTTCGAACGGAACGCCGACGACGCGATGGCGAAAGGTTCGTCACGCTGGCGGCAACGCGTCGCACCGGTGGAAACAGCCAGCCTGCTGCAACACATCGAACTCGATCCGCAGACGTGGGAAAGCGAACTCGCCGCCGCGGGCACGGCGCTGCATCGCAGTCTCGATCTGCAGCAAGGTCCGCTGCTGCGCGCCGCGTATGTCGAAGCGGGCGCGCAACGGCGTCTGCTGATCGTGATTCATCACCTGGTCGTGGACGGGGTGTCGTGGCGCGTGCTGCTCGAAGAGCTTCAGGCGCTGTACGAGCGTCCCGATGCCGCATTGCCCGCGGTCACCACGCCGTGGAGCGTCTGGGGGTCGCGTCAGCATGACTACGCGCAGCAGGCCGAGCGTCTGTGGGAACTGGCGTGGTGGCAGCGGATGCTGCACGGCGCGAGCGCCGCGTTGCCGCTCGAAGGCGACGGCGATCGACGTCTGTCGGCGAGCCGCGTGGTCACGGTGAAACTGTCCGCCGATGCGACCCGGCGCCTGGTGCAACGCGGCGCGCGCGCGGACGACGCGCGTACCGAGGAACTGCTGCTGGCCGCGCTCGCCCAGACGCTCGGGCCCTGGGCGGGCAGTTCGCGTCTGCTGATCGATCTCGAAGGACACGGGCGTGAAGACCTGATCGACGGCGTCGATCTGAGCCGCACAGTCGGCTGGTTCACGACGCAATATCCGCTCGCTCTGGCTCATCATGCCGACCCGGCGCGCACGCTCGGCATGGTGCGCGACACGTTGCGCGCGGTGCCCGATCGCGGCTTCTCATGGGGCGCGCTGAAATACGCGGGCGACGACGCGAGCCGCGCGGCGCTGGCCGCGTTGCCGGTCGCGTCGTTGCGCTTCAACTACCTCGGCCGATTCGACCAGGCGTTGCCGTCGGGCGGCCGCTTCGGTTTTGCAAACGAGCGATCCGGCCCGCAGGCCGACGAGCGCGACACGATGGATCACGCGCTCGATATCGGCGCATTGATTTCCGGCGAGCGGTTGAGCGTGCATTGGCGCTACAGCCCAGGGGTGTTGAGCGAAGCGGGCGTGGAGCGGCTGGCTTACCGGTTCGAGGAGCTGTTGCTGGGATTGATCGATGGCGAGGCGGCAGGTGCGGGGTTGCGCGAGGCGGCGGTCAGTGATGGTGTGCCTGTGTCCAGTGCGCAGGATTCGGTTGCAGCGAACTCAGCCGACACCGCCGACGAGAAAGACCGCGCAGTCTTCGCGCTGTGGATGCAACGCGTCCGCTTCGAAGTCACGCTCGGCGCTCTCGCGCGCTCACGTCTCGCACCTTCGGCATCCACGCAAGCGGCAGAAAACGACCACGCCGCGCGCTTCGCGCCGCTGCCCGCCGGGGTCGTGCCGATGAACGATCTCCACGCGCCGCACGCGGTCTTCTGCATTCACGCGGGACACGGCCTCGTCGCTGAATACCGCTCGCTCGCCAAGGCGCTGAACGGTCGCACCACGCTGTTCGGCTTGCAGGCGCCGTCGCTGAGCGACCGCAACTGGTACGCCGACGATTTCGATGCAATGGCGGCCGACTACGTCGCGCGCATTCGCG
This sequence comes from Paraburkholderia fungorum, assembly GCF_900099835.1. NCBI lineage: Bacteria > Pseudomonadati > Pseudomonadota > Betaproteobacteria > Burkholderiales > Burkholderiaceae > Paraburkholderia > Paraburkholderia fungorum. The sequence goes on along the minus strand of NZ_FNKP01000002.1, from coordinate 413,519 downwards.
CCGTGCAACCGCATGGGCCGTATCGGCTGCTCGGCTGGTCGTTCGGCGGACGCGTGGTGATGGCGATGCTCGAGCAACTGGAACGCTGCGGCGAAGACGTCGCGCTGGCCGGTCTGATCGACGCGATGCCCGATCGCGAACTCGACGACGATGTTCAGGCCGAAGTCCGCGCGCTGCGCATCTGGATCGCGCAGCACGCGGCGCAAGGCGTGAACGCGACCGAGCGCGCGCTGTTCGACGATGCATGCGACGTGATTCTCGAACACGGCCGGATCGTCGACACGTTCCGCATGCCCAGACTGCGCACGCCGCTAACGTTGTGGTGGTCGACGGAATCGGTGGAGAGCGGCAAGCCGCGCGACTGGTCGGCGCGCACGGGCGCGAGCGAGAGCGTGCTGGCGGTCGTGCCGGCGGGACACACGAGCATCATGCATCACCCGATGCTGCTCGACAGTGTGCGGGGACTGTTTGGCTGAGGTGGATTGCGGTGAAGGGTCGGGGTTCTGCCCGCGTGGCGGGATACCGGGATGAACCGCGCGCCCCAATCCCGCATTAACCCACCGCCGGCTCGCCAAACTGCTGACGGAACTGTTGCGGCGTGCTGCCGAACGCGCGCCTGAACATCACCGTGAAGGTGCGCACATCGGCATAACCGAGGTCTTGCGCGACGTCGCTTGCCGAATGGCCTGTCGACAGTTTCGACATCGCCTCGGCGAGCCGCAGTTGCTCGCGCCACTGCCCGAAGCTCATGCCAGTCTCCTGGCGAAACAACCGCGCGACTGTGCGCGAGCTGGCGCCGACGCGCTCGGCCCACAACTCCAGCGTGTCGTTGCTGTCCGGCTGCGCGATCAGGCTTTCGCAGATATTGCGCAGTCGCGAATTGGACGGCAGCGGCAGCCGCGACACCAGCGCGCCGTCCTCGGCGTCCTGAAGCAGTCGCAGCACCAGCGGGACGATCAGCGCGGCACGGCTTTCACCCGCTTCGTCCGAACCCGCATCGAACAGGCCGACGATGCTGGCCCGCAGCAGATCGCCCACCGCGATCACCCGGCACTCCGGTTTCTGCGGCGCGAGCGCGTCCGGCTCGATGTACAGTGTGCGCATCGAAACTTGACCGATCATATGTAATTCATGCTCGATCTGCGATCCGATGAGCAAGGCGTTGCCGGGCGTGAGCATCCAGAGACCGAGCGGCGTGACGGCTCGCACGATGCCGCTGGTTGCATAAACGAGCTGCGCACGGTGGTGAACGTGCGCGATTTCGTGGGTTCCGTCGGCGTAATCGATAGCTTGCGCAATGACCGGGCGGGTGGCGAAACGGTCGCCGAAAGTTTGCAGCTTGGGTTGAATCATGTCCGAATTAGCACCCTAAAACCCAACCGATACATCTAACCAGCCAATTTTGTCCATTTTCACGATCATCTTGTCCTGACTAACGACAGGCTATCAGATTATAGTGACGCATGGCCGCATCTGTTGGTCATCCCATCTGTCGTACCCCACCCGATTTTCATGTAGTCCCATAGCCGCCAAGAGCTAGCCAAACCAGCAGTTTATAGTTTATTGCGAATCATTATCACTCTCATTAACAGTCTTTTTTGGGAAGTCAACATGAGTACCGGGGTGCGCGGATCGACCGCGCTTAGCTTGCTGTTCTGTCTGCTGAGCGGAAGCTCGGCGGTGTATGCACAAACATCGTCGGATGCACCGGCTGGCGGGACAGCCGATTCGCCCAGCCTGCCGACCGTCAAGGTGTCCAGCTCGCGCGACAATCCGCGAGTCGGTTCCGCCGACGGCATCGTGCCGGTGAGCGCCGCCACGGCGACCAAGACGGATACGCCGCTGATCGAAACGCCGCAGTCGGTTTCGGTGGTCACGCGCGACCAGATGACGATGCAAGGCGCGAACACCGTCGCGGAAGCGTTGCGCTACACCGCCGGCGTGGTCTCCGAGCAGTTGGGCAACTCGACGGCCGCCGCCCCCTATCTCTACAGCCGTGGCTTCGTTCTCGAGCAGTATCTGGACGGCTCGCGGATGCCGAGCAGCTCGGCCTTCGGTTACGGCGTGCCGAACTTCGACACGTACGGCCTCGAACGCGTGGACGTGATGAAGGGACCGTCGTCGGTGCTGTATGGCCAGGCGAACCCCGGCGGTATTGCGAATCTGGTCAGCAAGCGCCCGACCGACGAGCCGATCCACGAAATCTATGCGACCACCGGCAGCCATGACCACGCCGAATTCGGCTTCGACATGGGCGGCCCGCTGACCTCGGACGGCAAGCTGACGTACCGCCTGACCGGCATGGCGTCCGACGCCAAAACCCAGGTGAACGGCGTGAAGGAGTCGACTCTCTACATTGCGCCGGCCGTCACGTGGAAGCCGGACGAAAACACCACGCTGACCGTGCTCGCGAAATATCAGCGCGACCCGAACGTCGGCTACTTCAACTACGTGCCCGCGAGCGGCAGCGCGCTGTTCAATCCGAACGGCCAGATTTCGAGCCACACGAACGTCGGCGACCCGGATTACGATCACCACTCCCGCACGCAATATTCGGTTGGCTACGAGTTCGAACACCGCTTCGATCCGACGTGGACGGTCCGTCAGAACGTGCGCTACACGGTGGTCAGCGACGACCTCGCGAACGTGTTCCCGTACCCGAACGGTTTCATCTCGGGTTCGACGACCACGGTCAACCGGTACTCGTTCACGAACGAGGAAACCGCCAAGTTCTTCACCATCGACAACCAGGCCCAGGCGAAATTCAACACCGGCCCGCTGTCGCATACGGTGCTGTTCGGCTTCGACTTCCAGCGCGTGCTGTACAACGAAACGGTCGGTTCGAACTTCGTCCAGCCGAGCCTGAATCTGTTCGCGCCGGTCTATCTGCCGATCTCGGGCACGACCGTCACCTCCGACGACATGGACCGGATGTCGCAATTCGGCGCCTACGCGCAGGACCAGATCGCTTACGGCAAATGGCGCTTCCTGGTCGGCATGCGTGAAGACTGGGCGCGTTCGGAAGACAACAATCCGATCGGGGGCTACGACATCAATCAGTCGGATCGCGCGTTCACATGGAGGGCCGGTCTCGTCTATCTGTTCGACAACGGCATTGCGCCTTACGCGAGCTACTCGAAGTCGTTCACACCGCAGATCGGCGCGACTTTCAGCGGCGCGCCGCTGCGTCCGACTACCGCCGATCAGTATGAAATCGGCTTGAAGTATCAGCCGCCGGGCTTCAACAGCTTCGTCACCGCAGCCTTGTTCGACCTGAGAGAACGCAACGTGGCCAGCTCGGACCCGGAAAACTTCGGCTACTCCGTGCAGGTCGGCCAGGTGCGCGCACGCGGCGTCGAACTCGAAGCTCATGCGGAACTGACCGACAACCTCGCGCTGATCGCGTCGTACACCTATCTGAGCAGCGTCTCGACGGAAAGCAACCTGACCGGCACCACCATCGACGGCTCGACGGTGTCGCTGCAAGGTCTGCAAACGTGGGGTATTCCGCGCAACGTCGCGTCGGCGTGGCTCGACTACACGCTGCATGCGGGCATCCTGCGCGGCCTGAGCTTTGGCGGCGGCGTGCGTTACGTCGGTGCGAGCTATGACCAGACGAACACGATCCACGTCGGCTCGCGCACGCTGCTCGATGCGGCTATCCGTTACGACACCGGCAAGCACTGGCTGTTCTCGGTGAACGGTACGAACCTGTTCAATCGCACCTACACGGCGTCCTGCCAGACTTATGGCAATTGCCACTTTGGCGATGGCGTCGAGGTTCTGGCGACCGCCCGCTACCGCTGGTAAGACTGACAGAGCAGTAAGCAATCAAGGATGAGCGCGTTGATCGACATGACCCAGCAGCAACTCGAACAGCCGGCGGCGAAGCAGGATCTGCATGACGAGGACGCTCGCGCGACGCCCGCCGCGTTGTACCAACTCGACGGTGCGTCGTTCGAGGCCGATGGCCGGGTTCTGTTGCAACCGCTCACCCTCACCTTGCACGCGGGCCGGATGATCGCGCTGATCGGCCACAACGGTTCGGGCAAGAGCACCTTGCTGAAGCTGATCGCGAATCAGCAGAAGCCGTCGCGCGGCACGATCCGCCTGAACGGCACCGATCTCGCCGACTGGCCGGCTCGCGATTTCGCGCGCCAGGTGGCCTATCTGCCGCAAAATCCGCCGACCGGCACGGGTATGACCGTGCGCGAACTCGTCGCGCTGGGGCGTTATCCGTGGCACGGTGCGCTCGGCCGTTTGCGCGCGACCGATCACGCGAAAATCGACGAGGCGCTGCAACTCACCGACACCGCGCGTTTCGAATCGCAACTGGTCGATCATCTGTCGGGCGGCGAGCGGCAACGGGTATGGCTCGCGATGCTGGTCGCACAAGGCGCGTCGTGCCTGCTACTCGACGAGCCGACTTCCGCACTCGATATCGCGCATCAGATCGACGTGCTGCGACTGCTGCGCCAACTCACCGATAGCCACGCGTTGACCGTGGTGATCGTGCTGCACGACATCAACCTCGCCACGCGTTTCTGCGACGAACTGATTGCATTGCACACCGGCCGTCTGTTGACGCGCGGCACGCCCGCCGACGTCATGCAGAGCGACGTGCTCGAATCGATTTACGGCATTCCGATGGACATCGTCATGCATCCGCATAGCGGTAGCCGGCTCGGCGTGGCGCGCTGACCATGCGCCGTCGCGAGTTTCTCCGTTCTGCTGCAATGGCGCCGCTGCTGGCGCCGCTGCTGGCGCCATTGGCTGGCGCGTCACTACTCGGCACGCCGCTGCAAAGCGCGCGCGCCGCCGTTGCCATTACGGCCGGTCCGGCTGCTTCGTCCGCGACGAAGTCGCCAGGCGCCGCGCCGCGTCTCGTCGTGCTCGACTGGGGTCTGGTCGAAACCCTGCTGGCGATCGGCGTCACGCCGGTTGGCGTCAGCGAAATCGATGCTTATAACGACAGCGTGGTCAGCCCGCTGGTGCCCGCGCACGTGCCCGATGTCGGGTTGCGTCTCGCGCCCAGCCTCGAACTTTTGCAACAGCTCGCGCCCGATCTGATCCTCATCAATTCGAGTCAGGAATCGCAGCGCGAGATGCTCGAACGCATTGCGCCGGTGCGCGCGTTCGCCGTCTATACCGATGCAGGCGCGCCGCTGCGTCACTCGCAGCAAGTCACGTTGCAACTCGCCGACCTGTGCGGCCGTCCCGCTGCCGGCCACGCGCTGATCGACGCGACCGACCGCGCGCTCGCCGCCAGCCGCGCGCAAATCGCGGCGCATCGCGCGCGCCGCCAACCGCCGGTCGCGCCGCGTCCGCTCTACCTGATCCGTTTTTTCGACGGCCGGCATATCGGTGTCTACGGTGCGCGCAGTCTGTTCCAGGATGTGATGGACGCGCTCGACGTGACCAACGCCTGGCACGGTCCCACCGATTATTGGGGCATCGGCGTCGCCGGACTCGAAAAGCTCGCGGCATCGCCGTCCGCCGATCTGTTCTATTTCGACCCGCTGCCCACCGGCGTCGCGCGCACGCTCGCGTCGAACCGCCTGTGGCATGCGTTGCCCGCGGTCGCCGAAGGCCGCGTCCGCACGCTGCCGCCGTTCTGGGGCTTCGGCATGCTGCCCTCGGCCGTGCGTTTCGCCGATGCATTGAGCGCCGCGCTGACGCAAGCGCCCTCGCAGAAAACTGCGTCGAACACCGCAGCGAACCTGCCGACAAGCCAATGAATTTCGCCCGCCCTATCCGTCCCATTCGTCCTCTCCGCCCCGATGCGCGGCGCTTCACGCTGCGCGCGTGGCTGCCCGCGGCGATCGGCCTGCTCGCGCTCGGCGCAGCACTCGCGCTGAGCGTCGACAGTCTGTCGGCGATCCTGCCGGCGTCGCAGTGGTGGCATGCGCTGTGGTCGCCGGATACGAAAGACATCCAGCAGATCATCGCGCACGATAGCTGGCTGCCGCGTCTGGTCATCAGCTGGCTGTGCGGCGCGACGCTCGGGCTCGCCGGCACGATCTTCCAGCAGGTGCTGCGCAATCCGCTCGCCGAACCGATGACGCTCGGCGTATCGGCCGGCGCGCAACTCGCGTTGACGGTCGCCACGCTGTGGGCGCCCGCGTTGCTCGGCGCCGATCAATGGATCGCGCTCGGCGGTGCGTTGATCACGGCGGCCATCGTGTTCGGCCTGTCGTGGCGCAGCGGACTCGCGCCGGTCACCGTCGCGGTCGCGGGACTCGTCGTCACGCTGTATTGCGGCTCGATCGGCGTCGCGCTGCAACTGTTCTACGCGCCGTATCTGCGCGGGCTGTTCATCTGGGGCGGCGGCTCGCTGGTCCAGCAGGACTGGAGCAACGTGACGATGCTCGCGTCGCGCCTCGCGATCGGCGGCGTGCTCGCGTTCCTGCTCCTGCGTCCGATGACGCTGTTCGGTCTCGACGACGTCAACGCGCGCAGCCTCGGCATGTCGTTGCGACGCATGCGGCTCGCCGCCCTCGCGCTCGCGGTCGTGCTGAGCGCGGCGGTGGTCAGCGCGGTCGGCGTGATTGGCTTTGTCGGCCTGGCCGCGCCCGCGCTCGCGCAGATGGCGGGCGCGCGGCGCCTGTCGCAGCGTCTGGTGATCGCACCGTTGTGCGGCGCGTTGATTCTGTGGCTCACCGATCAGGCCGTGCAGCAGCTATCCGGCGTGATGGGCGACCTGATTCCGACCGGCGCCGCCACCGCACTGTTCGGCGCTCCGCTGATGCTGATGCTGCTCGCGCGCATGCATCGCGCGACACGTTTGCCGGACGGCAACGACAACGCCGCGCGTCAGCATCCGGTCGCTGCGGCTTCGTTGCGGCGGCGCTTGATCAGCGTGGTGGTGATCACGCTCGTCGCGCTCGTGCTCGCGCTGGACTTCGGTCACGGCCCGGCTGGCTGGCACTTCAGCAGCCTCGACGAGTTCTCGCGCGTGGCGATCTGGCGCGCGCCGCGCGCCCTCGCCGCGCTGGCCGCCGGAGCGATGCTCGCGGTTGCCGGCACGCTGATGCAGCGCGTCACCGGCAATCCGCTGGCGAGTCCTGAAGTGCTCGGCGTCAGCGCGGGCGCGGCGCTCGGTCTGATCGCGATGGTGGTCGGTTTCGGCGATGCGGGACATACCGCGCGCATCGCGGCGAGCGCGGCCGGCGCACTGGCCGCGTTGCTCGCGATCCTCTGGTTCTCGCAGCGTTCGCGTTTCGCGCCGGATCGCGTGCTGCTCGCAGGCGTCGCCATCGGCGCGCTGTTTCAGGCCGTGGTCGCGGTTGCTATCGCGAGCGGCGGCGAACGCGCGACCACGTTGCTGCAATGGCTCGCCGGATCGACCTACACGATCACGCCAACCGACGCGGCGCTCGCGCTCGTTCTGTGCGTCGGGTTGTGCGCGGCGACGCCGCTGTTCAACCGCTGGCTGCAAATCCTCCCGCTCGGCGAAGCGTCGGCGCGCGCGCTCGGCGTGTCCACGCGCGGCGCGCGCTTTGCGCTGCTTCTGCTGATTGCGTTGCTGACGGCGGCTGCCACGCTAGTGGTCGGTCCGTTGTCGTTTGTCGGTCTGACCGCGCCGCATTTCGCGCGGCTTCTCGGCGCGCGCCGGCCTTTGCAGCAGGTGCTGCTGGCCGCGCCGATCGGCGCGTTGACGATCGTCGTCGCCGACTGGCTCGGGCGTGCGCTGCTGATGCCGCGCGAACTGCCCGCCGGCCTCGTCGCGACGCTGATCGGCGCGCCTTATCTGATGTGGCTGCTCGGCCGACGCCGCTAAGCCGCCTCAGCGTCTTATCTGCTTTTAGAACTTTCGACACTCCAGGAGAACACGATGTTTGCGGAACTGCTCAGATTGCTCAAGCGACTCTGGCCGATCACCGTACTCGCCACCACGATGGGTGCCGCGAGCGGTATTGCCACCGCTGCGCTGCTGGCGGTCACGAATCGCGCCTTGCATGACGGCGCCGCCGCGCTGCCGACCCTGCTCTGGAGCTTCGCCGGACTCTGCGTGCTGGCGCTCGCGGGCGAAGTCATCTCGGACATCGGCAACAACCTCGTCGGCCAGCGCGTGATCGCGATGCTGCGCAAGAGCCTCTGCGAAAAGATCATGACTGCGCCGATCGGTCAGATCGAAGCATTCCGCACGCACAAGCTGATTACCGCGCTGAATCAGGATATCGACACCATCAGCACGTTTTCTTTCATCTTCTCGAGTCTCGCGATTGCGACGGCGACGATCGTCGGCTGTCTCGGTTACCTGTTCTTCCTGTCGCCGCTGATGCTGGTCGCCGCGCTCGTGGCGATCGCGCTTGGTTCCGCGGTGCAAACATTGGCCCGGCGCGTCGGCCTGCGCCGCTTCGGCGCTGCGCGTGAAGCGGAAGATCGCTTGCAGAAGCACTACCGCTCGATTACCGACGGCGCGAAGGAACTGCGCCTGAACGGTCAACGTCGCAACTTCGTCTACGAGCACGAACTGTCGGGCACCATCGAAGCGATTTTCACGCTGCGCGTGCGGGCCGCGAATATTTTCGTCAGCGCGAATGCGTTTGGCTCGCTGCTGTTCTTCGTGCTGGTCGGTTTGATGCTCACGTTCCAGACGTGGTCGCCGGAGACGGACCGGACCGTGATCACCGGCTTCGTGCTGGTGCTGCTGTACATGAAAGGCCCGATCCAGGAGATCGTCGGTTCATTGCCGGCGATTGGCCGCGCTCAGGTCGCGTTTCAACGTATCGCCGAATTGTCCGCGCGGTTTTCGACTCGCGAACCGTCGCTGATCGACACACGCGAACACCGCGGGGCAACGCCACTCGCCGACGTGTTCGACACGATTGCACTGGCCGACGCGCACTATCGTTTCGCGAAGCCGCAGGACGAACGCGATACGCCGGTTCAGGGCGCGGGCGGCTTCGAACTCGGTCCGGTAAGCCTCAAAATCGAACGTGGCGAGACGCTGTTTATCGTCGGCGAAAACGGCTGCGGCAAGACCACGCTGATCAAACTGCTGCTCGGTCTGTATCAGCCGGATGCGGGGCAACTGCTGCTGAACGGCGAACCCGTGCGCGACGACCATCTCGACGATTACCGCCAGTTGTTCTCCGCCGTGTTCTCCGACTACTACCTGTTCGACACGCTGATTCCCGGCGAGGCCGAGCTGACCGCCGAGGCGCAGAAGTACCTCGAACGTCTGGAAATCGCGCACAAGGTGTCGATTCGCGACGGCGCGTTCACGACCACCGATCTGTCCACCGGCCAGCGCAAACGGCTCGCGCTCGTGCATGCATATCTGGAGCGCCGTCCGGTGATGGTGCTCGACGAATGGGCCGCCGATCAGGATCCGACTTTCCGTCGTATCTTCTATACGGAAATCCTTCCCGACCTGAAACGCCAGGGCAAGACGCTGATCGTGATTTCGCACGACGACCGCTATTTCAGCGCGGCAGACCGCTATATCCGGCTCGAAGAAGGGCTCATCGTCGAAGAAGTCCGGCCGGTGCGCGTGCCGGTTGCCGCTCCTGCTTCGCCGCTTGCAGCAAGCGCGTCGTGATGCGCGGCTAACCCCCGTACCAGTCATACACTTGATACCGCTAACCGTCAGTCAGTGAAGAACTTATGCCTTTGAATGTCTCCCTGCGCCGCTGCGGCTCTTTCAAACGTCTTGCGCGCGTGCTCGCCACCGCGCCCGCCGCCCTCGCCTTGCTGAGTTGCGCCGCGGCGCCGGGCACCGGCACCGACGCGCTCGCGGGACCGTATCACGTCGATATCCGCCGCACGTCGCTCGGCATTCCGCATGTGAAGGCCGACGACTGGGGCAGCCTCGGTTACGGCTATGGCTACGTGCAGGCGCAGGACAATCTGTGCACGATGGCCGACGGCTTCGTCACCTATCGCGGCGAACGTTCGCGCTATTTCGGCCCGCAGGCGCGACCGACGTCCGAATCGACCTTCGGACAGCCCGACAATCTCGACGCCGATTTCTTCTTCCGTTTCGTCGACGACGATGCTGCGGTCGCGCGCTATCGCGCGAGTCAGACCGACGAGATGCGCACGCTGATCGACGGTTTCGTGGCGGGCTACAACCGCTATGTCGGCGATCTCGCGCACGGCGAATTCCCGGCTGCGCACGCGGAATGCCGCGCTGCGCCGTGGGCCGGCAAGATCACCAGCGCCGACGTGTACCGGCGTCTTTACGCGGCCAACCTGGCCGGCGGCGAAGCGCGTTTTGCCGCCGCAATCGCGACGGCGCAGCCGCCGGTTGCCGGGGCTCAAGCGCCTCAAGCGCCTCAGGCGCCGCAGACACCCCAAGCGCCCCATGCGTCGCGCAACGGCGACACCGGCACGGCGCAACTCGCGTCGAACGCGCCGCTCGCGCATATCGGCGGCCATTCGGGCATCGGCAGTAACGGACTTGCGTTCGGCGCGGACGCGACCCGCGACGGCAGCACGCTGCTGCTCGGCAATCCGCACTGGTTCTGGAGCGGCCCGGACCGCTTCTATCAGGCGCAACTGACGATTCCCGGCAAGCTCAACGTCAGCGGCGTGTCGTTCCTCGGCGTCCCGCTGATCGTGATGGGCTTCAACGACAACGTCGCGTGGACGCACACGGTCTCGACAGCCAAGCGCTTCGGTCTGTTCAAACTCACGCTGACGCCGGGTGTGCCGACCAGCTATCAGGTCGACGGCAAAACGGAAGCGATGACGCCGACCCGGGTCGACGTCGACGTGCGCGCCGCCGACGGTTCGCTGCATACCGTGTCGCGCACGCTGTATCGCTCGCGTTTCGGCCCGCTCGCCAACCTCGGCGCGATGTCGCCCGCGCTCGCGTGGAATGCGCAGCAGGCGTTCGCGCTGCGCGATATCAACGCGGATAACTTCCGCGTGTTCGAGAATTTCCTCGAATGGAACAAGGCGAGTTCGCTGGACGATTTCATCCGCATTCAAAAGAAAAATGCCGCCGTGCCGTGGGTGAATACGCTGGCGATCGGCCGCCACGATCCGCGCGTGTGGTACGCGGATATCGGCGCGGTGCCGGACGTGCCCGACGAACTGGCGCAGCGCTGCACGCCGCCGGTCGGCAAGGCGCTCGCACCGTCGATGCCCGGCGTGCCGGTTCTCGACGGCTCGCGCAGCGACTGCGACTGGCGCGATCAGCCCGGCACGGTGCAGCACCGCGCGTTGCCGGTCGCGCAGATGCCCAGCCTGTTGCGGCGCGATTACGTCGGCAATTTCAACGGCAGCTCCTGGCTCGCCAATCCGGCCGCGCCGTTGACCGGCTTCGCGCTGGTGATCGGCGCGACGAACACGCCGCAATCGCTGCGCACGCGTCTCGGTCACAGCATCGCCACGCAATTGCAGAGCGATCCGGCTGGCGTCACCGCCGACTCGCTGGGTCGCGCGACCCTCGACAGCCGGTCGATGTCGGCGCTGCTGTTCAAGCAGCCGGCGCTGGATCGTGTCTGCGGTGTCGGCGATCAAACCGGGGCTAGCGCCGACGAACTGCGTCACGCGTGCACCGTGCTGGCCGCGTGGGACGACACCGCGAACGCCGACGCCGTGGGCGCGACGCTGTGGGACGAATGGTGGCGTCGTCTGCAGACGATTCCGGCAGCGCAGCTTTATGCCGTGCCGTTCGACCCCGCGAAACCGCTGACGACGCCCGCAGGCATCGCCGCCGATCCCGCGAAGCTCGCCGCGACGTTACATGATGCGATCGGCGCGTTGCAGAAGGCCGGCATCGCCATCGACGCACCGCGCAGCGCCGCGCTTTACGTGCAGCGCAACGGCGAACGCATTCCGCTGTACGGCGGCTGCGACGCGGGCGGCTACTTCACCGCGGCTTGCGCGGCGCATCCGTTCGACACGCGCGGCTACTCGATGAACGTGAACCCGAGCGGCGACACCTACCTGCAGATCGTGTCGTTCGCGGGCGACGAGGTGATCGCCAAGACCTTGCTCGCGTCGTCCGAATCGGACGATCCCGCATCGCCTCATTACGCCGACGCCACCCGCGAGTTCGCCGTGAAGCGCTGGCTGAAGATTCCGTTTTCCGAAGCGTCGATTGCACGCGACCCCGCGTTGAGCGTGCGCACCTTGAGTTCGTCGGACGCGCAAGCGCGATAACACCAAACTGGCATGGAGGACCTGATCGCATGTCCATTCAACTAGCCCAACAGTTCGATGTTCCGGCGCGCAGCGCCTATTACGACCGGCCGCGCGAAGTCGTGTTCGATCCGTGCGAAATCCGCTTTTCTCCGCACCGGATGACGCGCCAGTACCCGTCGTGGGTCGAGGCGCCGCGCCCCGGCGAGTTGCATTTGTGGCGCTTTCGAAGCGGCTGGCTGCCGGTGTCGATTCAGGAAGGCGACCAGTGGTTGTCGGAGGCCGAGCGCGAACGTGCGCGGCTGAATCCGAATTCCGCGCTGCGCAAGCGTTTTGTCGGCGGCCGGGTGGTGCTGCGGTGGATCGTCGCGAACCTGTTCAATACGACGCCGCACGAGGTGCAATTCATCGACGGCCCCGCCGATGGGACCAGCGTGCAACTCACGGCAGATGGTCATCCGGTGACGATCGACATCGCGTACGGCGGCATCTGGATCGTGATCGCGATTGCGTCGTCGGCGCTCGGTCTCGGCGTGACGATGCCAGCGCCCGGCGGTGAAAACGTGATCCCGGAAGTCCGGCGCACCAGCATCTGGCCGTCGGCCGAACCGGATTGTCACGAGGACCGCTTCCGCTACGCCGAGGAATCGGTGCAGGCCGCGCGCTTCAACAGTCTGTCGAACGCGCTGAAAAGGCCGTCTATCGAGGTTTCGCCTCAGGCGCTACGCGATAACGCGGTGGCGACCTTCGTCGATCTGCCGAGCACGGGACGCTGGCATATCGTCGACGTGCCGATGCCGGGCAAGATTCGCGCAGCCGTTTCGGTCGCGCAGCCGGTCACGCGGATCCAGGCGTTCGGCTGGCCGAAGAATTGAACGCCTGCGCGAAAGCCGTACGCGTTAAACAACCGGTGTGACGAAAAGCAATCCTGGCGCGAGCCGGATTGCTTTTCTTTTTGGCGCTTCCGGTTTCTACGCGCATTCGTGATGCGGGCACGCCGCTTCGCTGCGGGATCGCATGCAGGCTCCCCCGCTAGCCAAGATTCCTTAGCGTCAGTCTCGCCTCCAGCCCGCCGCCCACGCGGTTATGCAGCGACAGCGTCGCGTCCATCGCCAGCGCGAGTTGCCGTGCGATGGCGAGGCCGAGGCCGGTGCCGCCCGTATTGCGATTACGCGATCCTTCGAGCCTGAAAAAAGGCTGAAATACCGTTTCCAGCGATTCGTCCGGTATGCCTGGACCGCGATCGAACACCGAGATTGTTGCTTGCCCGTCATGCACGGCCGCGACGTTGATCTCCGCCGCGCCGCTGAATTTCAGCGCGTTATCCACCAGATTGCCGACGATGCGGCGCAACGCCTGCGGACGCGTCATCAGCGGCATACCGAAGCGCCCTTGCAGCGATACGGCCTGATCCGCGTCGACGTAATCGCACACCAGGCTGTCGAACAGCGCGTCGGGATCGATGCGGCGCGGCAACTCCGTCGCGCCGTGCAGCGTGCGCGCGTACGTCACGCCTTCCTTGACCAGTGCTTCCATTTCCTGCAAATCCTGGCGCAGTTTCGCGCCTTCCGATTCGCCGTCCATCACGTCGACGCGCAGGCGCATGCGCGTGATCGGCGTTTGCAGATCGTGCGAAATCGCCGCGAGAATCTGCATGCGCTCGGTCATGTACGTCGCGATGCGATCCTGCATTGCGTTGAACGCCCTGGCCGCGCGGGCCACTTCCGACGGCCCGTCTTCGGACAGGCGAACCGCTTTCAGATCGGGGCCGAGCGTATCCGCGGCCACCGCCAGGTCGTTCAGCGGACGCGTGGCGACCCGCACCGCCACCCAGCAGCACGCGACCAGCAGCACCAGTTGCAGGAACATCACCAGCAGCAGCCAGCGCGACAGCGGCGCGCTCGACATGGGCCGCAGATCGATCGTCAACGGCGTGCCGTCGGACAATTTCAGATGCACCTGGAGCCGTTCGTTGTCGCCGGGCACCGCATTCACGGTCAGCGGATAGTTCGTGCCGATACCCTCGGAGATGGATTGGGCGACCCGCTCGGACAGATGCGCGTCGATCGGACCGCCGGTGATGCCCGGTCCGAGAATGAATTCGTAGCTGCGCCGCGCGAGACGCGGCAACCATTGCGCGCGCTGGTCGGGCGGCAGGTGGTCGAGCAGCGCGACCGAACTGGCCACCTCGCGCTCGATGTAACCCATCATCACATTGGTCATGGTCTGGTCGCGCTCGGTCATCGTGAGCCAGAACGACAGAGCCTGCGCCGACGCAAGACCAATGAACAGAATCACCGTCAACCTGGCGAACAGCGTGCGCGGCCAATGCAACCATGCGCGCAAACTCATTGAGCGTCTCCGATCGCGTTAACGGCGGCGGAAAACACATAGCCTTCGCTGCGCAGCGTCTTGATGTAACGCGGTTCACGCGCGACGTCGCGCAGGCGCTGACGCAGGCGGCTCACCATCAGATCGATCGAACGGTCGAACTGATCGGCCTGACGGCCCTGCGTCAGATTGAGCAACTGGTCGCGCGTCAGCACCCGCTGCGGATGATCGAGAAACACGCGCAGCAGCCGGTATTCGGCGCCGCTCAGCGCGACCATCGTGCCGTCCGAATCGAGCAGATGGCGCGCGGTGGTGTCGAGTTTCCAGTCGCCGAATTCGAGGATCTGCGCCGATTCCTGCACCTGCATGCCGGGCGGCAGCATGCGCGCGCGACGCAGCACCGCACGAATGCGCGCGAGCAGCTCGCGCACCGCGAACGGCTTGGGCAGATAGTCGTCGGCGCCCATTTCCAGACCGAGAATGCGGTCGGCTTCCTCGTTGCGCGCGGTCAGCATCAGCACCGGCACCGTGCGGAACTTGCTCGCCCGCAGTTCACGGCACAGCACCAGACCGTCTTCACCCGGCATCATCAGATCGAGCACGATCAGGTCGGGCGCGCCGTGCTCCAGCACGGCGTGCATCTGCCGCCCGTTGGCGGCGAGCGACACGCGCATGCCGTTTTTCTCGAGGTAGCCGGCGATCAGCTCGCGAATGCCGCGATCGTCGTCGACGATCAGTACGTGGTCGGTCGTGTCCATCAATGCATCATCTCTTGTGACGTTTCACCTGCACCCGGCTCGCGTTGAGCAGCGAACAATTCACCGGATGCGCCATTTCCGCCGCCACCCCGCCCGCGACGAACGCGATGATTGCCAGTAGCCGCTTCATGCGTCCTCCAGAACGGACAGGCTGGCGCCATCGGCAACGGAAGCATCCAGCGTATACGGATCGATCCCTTCGAGGCAACCGATATTGACGCGCCACTGCAGCGGGTCCTTGCGCGTCTGATGAAACGGGTAAATGCCGCAGTGCCTGCAGAAATAGTGCTTCGCCACGCGCGTGTTGAACTGGTACAGCGTCAGGTCGTCCTCGCCTTGCAGGATCTTCAACTGATTCGCGGGAAACAGCGGCGTCATCAGCGCGCCCTTGCGGCGGCACAGGCTGCAATTGCAGCGGCCGGCGGGCACCACCGGCGTATCGACTTCGAATCTGACCGCGCCGCAATGGCAGGACCCTTTCAGCAGAGTGGTGTTCATGAGATCTCCAATAACCGCAGCGACGTATGTGATGAATCGATGACTGCTTTATAGCGCGGTATGGCGAGGCGTATGTGTCCCAATGTATCTGCTCTGTCGTGGTACACAAAACATTGCACCGGCACGCCAAAGTTAAAACGGGCCGCAGCGATTGTCTCTATCGCTGCAGCCCGTTTTTTATCGACTATCCGCTTGCCGTCAAAACGTTACGGCGCAAACCGCGTGAACACGTAGTCGCGATCTTTCACACGCGCGGCATGGCACGCAAAGCACGTTTGATGCTGCGCGAGGTCCGCAGGCTGCCCGTTGACGAAGCGCCCGAAGCCCCACCCTCCCGTCGATGCATAACGGCGCGAGTCTTTCACCATGATCTGCACGGTGGTGGCCTGCCCTGGCACCGTCGCCGTTTCGAATTCCGGCGACTGCTTCCGCTTGTACGCGAGCTTGACCAGAATGGTCCCGTCCGGGTACGGCAACGTCGAGTTCTCGATGGCCTTGATCGCAGCGGGGTTTCCGAGCACGACGCGCAACTCGTCGAGCGGCGCCGCTTCTTCGGCCGGGGCGATCATTTGCCACTTCCGGTAGCCGTCGGGAATCGTCACGCCATAGATCGGCGACGGCGGAGATTTCGCGGGTTCCGCCGATACGTGATCCGCCGCCACGCACAGCAACAGCGCAAGCTTCGCCATGTTCAGCACAGCGCGCGCGGTCCGGGTTTTCTGCATCTGCTCGTTCCTCTTTGTGGCTCGATTAACAAGCCGCATTACAGGCGCGCGACATCGATAATCGCGTCGGCAAATGCTTTCGGCGCTTCCTGCGGCAGATTGTGGCCAATCCCGCCGGTCAGATTCCGGTGCGCGTACGGACCGGTGAACTTCTTCGCGTAGGCAGCCGGGTCCGGGTGCGCAGCGCCGTTGGCGTCGCCTTCCATCGTGATGGTCGGCACGGCGATGGTCGGCCCTTTCGCGAGACGCGCTTCCAGTTCGTCGTACTTCGATTCGCCCTGCACCAGCCCCAGGCGCCAGCGGTAGTTGTGAATCACCACCGCCACGTGATCGGGGTTGTTGAACGCGGTGGCCGAACGCTCGTAGGTTGCGTCGTCGAAATTCCATTTCGGCGATGCGGTGTGCCAGATCAGCTTGTTGAAGTCGTGGCGGTTCGCGTCATAACCGGCGTAGCCGCGCTCCGTGGCGAAGTAGAACTGATACCACCAGGTCAGCTCCGCTTTCGGCGGCAACGGCGCCTTATTCGCTTCCTGGCTGCCGATCAGATAACCGCTCACCGACACCATCGCCTTGCAACGCTCCGGCCACAGCGCGGCGATGATGTTCACCGTGCGCGCGCCCCAGTCGAAGCCGCCGAGCACCGCCTTGTCGATCTTCAGCGCGTCCATCAGCGCGATGATGTCGACCGCGACCACCGCCTGCTGACCGTTACGCGGCGTATCCGCCGACAGGAAACGCGTCGTGCCGTAGCCGCGCAGATACGGCACGATCACGCGATAGCCGGCCGCCACCAGCAGCGGCGTGACGTCCGCAAACGCATGGATGTCGTACGGCCAGCCGTGCAGCAGGATCACCACCGGCCCGTTCTGCGGACCCGCTTCCGCGTAGCCCATGCTCAGTGTGCCCGCATTGACCTGCTTCAGATTCGCGAACGATGCGGCAGCCGAACCCGTCGACGCACCGCCCGATTGCGCATGAGCGATTCCGCTCAGGCCGAGGTCCATCAGGCTGAGACTCGCAACCGCAGTGCCCAGCAGACGACGCCGCCGTGTATTGACTTGATCCAGATCCGACATGGCTGATTACCTTTAGGTTCGAAAGCTCTGAGAAGCCGCGTGCACTTGAGAAATCGACGCCCGTTCAAGGCGGCGAGACGAGCCAGAGAGCAAATCCGTGCAGGCGGGAAAATAAATTGAAGTTCGCTAAACGGCCTGGAGATATTAGAGTCGCGCGACGTATCTGGCGTATGTCGGCGAGACAGGCCAGCGCAACGTAATGTAACTACGTACAGTCCAGATACATTGCGATACAAAGCGCGGCGGCGGGCCGGTCTGGCTATCCACCTAACGGTCGCGGCGACCCGGTGGCCAGCCCGTTTTCGGCCCCGCCCTGACGACTCTGACAGGTACGCAAAAAGCCGTCTCACCCGCAAAATCCGGCTACCCGTTCTGCATCTATTGCGGCTGCCGGGCCAATAAAAAATCCACCGAGGAATTATGGAACCTGTCGATTCGATCCGACCGGCTTCGCGTCATATCAATGTGCTCATCGTTGTCGATACAGATCAGATCATCGATACATATGGGCCGAATTGCGACCCGTGCTCGCCGATTGCATTGCGCTACGACCGTCCGGTCGCGATATGCACGGATGCGCAGAGCAAGGTCTATGGGCAGGGAACCAGCCAGCTCAAATTCCTCGCGCATGTGGGAGATGTGGTTTCGGTTTCGGGCGTATCGAGTTGCGGCAATGCGCACCATGCGGTGCTGCTCTACAGCTTGCTGCCGCCGGTCGACGGTCACGTTTTCGCTCCCGCGCAACCGGTGCTCAATGTCCTGAAGCACGCGGTCGAACCCGACCCGGACTCGCCTCAATGCCACGGACTGCCGCCGCTCAGAAGACGGGCGAATTTCTCGAGGTTTTCATCGACGGCACAGGAGCGCGGCGTGGAGTCGCTAGCGTTTTCTTTCGCGCTGTACAGGCTCGAAGACGATGGCGGAAAGCAGATGATTTTCGGCTATTACCGGTGTCATTTCGTCGTCACCGTCATCTAGGCGTGCCTGTTTACTCTGCGAGGTGCGCGACGTGATGAATGGGGCGACATTGCCGGTAATTCATGAACCGGCTGTCATGGATCAATCGCACGGCGATCAATAAATGGGAGTTTCAGCATGACCGATAATGTTCTCGGCCCGAGAGTGCATGAGATCAATGTACTTGTCGTGATCGACACCGAGTATCTGAAAAGCACGTATCCCAACCCGAGCAAGGACCACAATAACCCGACCGCAATCGATCACGCGCGTCAATACATGTTGTGCACGGGCTCGCGCGGCATCGTGTCCGGCCAGGGCTCAGGAGATCTGGAATTCAAGGCCAACCCCGGCGACAACATCACTTTCACCGGGGTGTCGATCTACAACAATTCCGACGACGCCGTGATCGTGTACGACCTGAAGCACTTTTGCGGCCAGCAGGTATTCACTCCGTTCTACGCCGATATGGTCGTGCGCACCGGCGCGGTTCAACCCAACGCCGATTCGCCCAACAGGAACGGTTTGCCGCCAGTGAAAAAACCGACCAACTTCGCCGTCTTCGATTCGAAAATCCGCACGAACGGCCGCGAGGGACTCGGCCTCGCATTCGGGCTTTACACGCTGGCCGCCAACGGACAGAACCAGGAACTGTACGGCTACTTCTGGTGGGACCCGACCATTACGATCACCGGCTGACGCGGTTGCAATGCTTCGTATCAGTCGCACGCATCGCAACCGGTCTGCCGGGTCCGGCAGGCCATCAACTCAAAGCGTGAGCCATCGGCAAATCGATACCGAGCGCCGACAATGTCTGGCTGTCGATATCGATCCAGCACGCCACGACCATTTTTCCGTCGATAGACTGCGCCGGTCCGGCACGATGCGCGTGTACGCCAATCCGCCGGAACAACCGTTCCATGCTGAGATACGTCACGCCGATCAATTGCCGCGCGCCCAACTGCGCGGCGCATCGCACAACCGAAGCGAGCATGGGCCGGAAGTCCCACGCATTGCCGCTCTCGCCGGAATCTTCCGCCACGCGTTGACTCACCGCGAATCGTGAAAGCTCCCAGACATCGGGCGATTGCGGAGCCGAAGCACATTCGGCGATCAGAAACGGGAATATGTCCTTGAGCAGATAAGGCAGCGTAGTCGGCAACAGGCGCGCACATCCGCAGATCGAACCGCTCCCGTCGCGCGCCACGACATACACGGTATCGTCACGGTCGTACTGATCCCGCTCGAAACCGTCGTTTGCCAAAGGCAGACTCCAGCCTAACTGCTCGACGAATATCTGATGACGATACTGCGCCAACGCGTTACCCACGCTCTCGGGTAATCGTCCCTCGTCGTGAACGAAAGTCTGCATTCCGCCCCCCCGTCAGTTTTTATCGAGCGCATTACAGCGCGGCAATAGCCGCCCGGTAACTGTCAGAGTTGACAGGTTGCCGAATGCCATCCCACTCGTCGGGAGAACCGCTCGGGCTCACCAATTGCGATTGCAAAGCGACGAACATTTGCATATAAATAGAGCAGGCTTTCGGAGTACATTCGCTCGCACTGCGACGGTTAGTGCCGGTGAACGGCAGAGAAGTCGAGCCGCTGATTCCCGCGCTTCAAAGGAACAGTGGCCGCTACGGTGTGCGGCCAGTCAAGAGCAGTCAGTCTGTGTCTGAGCGCCTGCACCGTGCTCACCATTCCAAGATCGGCACCCCGGCAATCCACGGCCATGAGATTGCTTCTTACGTCACCCCAGGCGATCTGGAATGCAAGCGACTTTTCATCGATATACCAGTCCCAGCTCAACGTTATCGTTGGGCCCGGCGTATCGCGTGACATATCGATGACGCCTTGCCATTCCGTATAGCCCGCGCCCAGCGTTTCAATTGCTTCGGCGCGCAGACTGGTGAGTACGGCCTGATCGAGGCCCGATGAGAGATGGGTCAGCGTCAGCCGGGACAGCATGAAGCCGGGAACGCGAACGTAGCCGTCGAACGAATAGAAGTACAACGGCGATATCGAGGTAGGTATCATCACGCGAGTGCCTTTTTTTGAGTATCAATAGTTTGCTTCGCTAAATAACTTCCATAAAAAACGGTGAGTTCGGGGGATGGAATGGAATCACGATTTCAGGATGCTTACCAGACATTTGCCGCTGCCAGCGACGAAAACGATCTTTTCGCGAAGACCGCTTCTTTCGCCAAAGATCTCGGTTTCGAATACTGCTGTTACGGGATTCGGATGCCTTTGCCGGTGTCCAATCCGGTCGTCAGAATCTTCGATACGTATCCGCCGGGATGGATGGCGCATTACCGCGCAAACGATTTTCTCAACATCGATCCGATCGTACGAGCCGGTGAGCACAGCGCCAATCTGATCATCTGGCCCGGCCCCGCTCACGACGACGCGCCGCGACTCTGGTCCGACGCAAACGATTACGGCATCAAGTTCGGCGTGGCTCATTCGAGCTGGACCGCGCGCGGCGCGTTCGGACTTCTGAGCATGTCGCGTCACGCCGACGCGCTGACGAATACCGAACTTACGCATCTGCAATTTTCGGCCAACTGGCTGTCGCAACTTTGTCATATGCGCATGGGCCAGTTCCTTCAGAACAAACTCGCACCGGAATCGGGCGCCAGACTGACGGCCCGCGAGCGCGAGGTTCTACGCTGGACCGGCGAAGGCAAAACATCGTACGAGGTCGGCAAGATCCTCAACATCTCCGAGCGCACCGTTAATTTTCACGTGAATAACGTATTGGCAAAGCTGGCCGCGACCAACAAGGTCCAGGCGGTGGTCAAAGCCATCGCCACTGGCATTATCTGATTGCGTTAAAGCGGTACAGCGGGGGTATCGTCCTTTCAATTTTCTTCCAGTCGATCGCCCCTGACTAAAAATAGTGGATTAATCCCCTATTTGCCATCCCGATTCATAAAAGATAATCTGCAAGCGCTTCACTATTCTTCGCCACCGGTCATTCTCTTTACCCGGCGGCTTCGGCAACGGTGATCTAAGCTCGCGGGTGATCTATGCCTTCAAGAAAGTCCAGTGGCAACAGAACGATCGGTCCGTCGTACTCCTGTTTTTGTGACAAGGCGAAGGCTCAGTACGCGAACCGCCGCATCAGCGCCGATCTGTCGCGGCGGGGTTTCGTCGCCGGGATGGCGGCGTCGATGCTGAGTCTCGTGATACCCGGTCTCAGCGAAGCTCAAAGCGTCACGCCGCCGGCCGCGCCGGCCAAACCGGTGATCTTCACCAACTTCCGGCTGTTCGACGGCAAATCCGCCGCGTTGCGCGACGGTCTGTACATGGTGATCGACGGCGACAGCATCGGCCAACTGAGGCAGGGGCAACCGCCGTCGACCGACAACAGCACGGTGATCGACTGCCGCGGCATGGTGATGATGCCCGGCCTGATCGACATGCACTGGCATTCGCTGCTCGCCGCGCTGCCCATCGCCACGATTCTCCAGGCCGACATGGCCTTTGTTCACCTCGCGGCGAGCGCCGAGGCCGAACGCACGCTGCTGCGCGGCTTCACCACCGTGCGCGACGCGGGCGGCCCGGTTTTCGCGCTGCAACAGGCGATCGACGCCGGCCTGATTTCGGGGCCGCGCATCTATCCGTCCGGCGCGATGATCACCACCACCGGCGGTCACGGCGACTTTCGCGCGCTGTCGGAATTCCCCCGCTCGGGCGGCCAGATCAGCGTCACGGAAAGGGAGGGCGCGACCGCCATCGCCGATTCGGAAGACGAGGTACGGATGCGCGTGCGCGAGCAGTTCGTGCAGCGCGCATCGCAGATCAAGATGGTGGGAAGCGGCGGCGTCTCCACGCCGCGCAGTCCGCTGGACATGCTGACGTTCACCGAACAACAGTTGCGCGCCGGGGTCGAGACCGCCCGCGACTGGGGCACCTACGTGCTCGTGCACGCGTACACGCCCGAGGCGATTCAGCGTTCGCTGGCGGCGGGCGTGCAGTGCATCGAGCACGCTCATCTGATGGACGACAAAACCGCCGAGATGATGGCGAAAAACGGCACGTGGCTGAGCACCCAGCCGTTTGTCAGCGAAGAAGATGTCGCGCCGATCACCGGACCGGGCCGCGCCAGAATGGAGCAGGTGTTCGCCGGCACCGACAACATGTACCGGCTCGCCCGCAAGCACGGCATCAAGACGGCGTTCGGCACGGACCTGATTTTCTCCGCCGCGCTGGCCACGCGCCAGGGCGTCATGCTGAACCATCTCACGCGCTGGTACAGCACCGGCGAAGCGTTACGGATGGCCACCAGCGCGAATGCACAATTGCTCGCGCTGTCCGGTTTGCGTAATCCGTATCCGCGAAAACTGGGGGTGCTCGAAGAAGGCGCTTACGCGGATGTGTTGCTGGTCAACGGCAATCCGCTTGACAATCTCGAACTGATTGCGAACCCGGATCAGAACCTGCGCGTCATCATGAAAGACGGCAAGATTTATAAAAACACGCTACAGGTATAGCTGGAAACAGACCCGGCGGCGAGGCACTGCCCCGCCCGACGCCGGGTTCTAGAAACCCGCCTCCCGCTGCACGACTGCGATCAGCGCGCGAATCGCGCGTCCCGCGTAACTTTCCCTGCCTGCGCCCAACGTGACCGTTCCTTCGAGTTCTCGGTCCAGCGTGCGGCCGTTTTCGCAGTCGCCGATCCGCACCTGCCACGTCGCCTGCAATGGCACGATCTGATGCGTCCGCGGGTCCTGCTCGGCGGGAATGGGTCCGCCATACACGCTTGCCACCGACGGTTCGTCGAGCGTGCTCACGTTGACCTTGTCGACCGCCTGCACCTTGCAGGTGATCGGCCGCAGTTCGGTGAGCGACGCGATAAACACCGCGCGATCGCCGGTCGCGATGCGCGTCACGTCGTTTTCGTCGACGTATGCATCGCCCTTCACGCCCACCGGCCCCACTACGTCGAACAGATGCTCGCCGCGCGGCAGCCAGGTGCCTGGCGCGAGCGCGTCGCCGGGAACCTGCAACGTGCCCGCGAACGGCGCGCGGATCGTCAGTTGCGCGATTTCGGCCTGCAAACCGGCGACGGTCTGACGGGCCGCGTCCCAGCGCTTCGTCAACGCCACGCCCTGCTCCTTCAGCCGGTCGTCGAACGATTGCTGTTCGACCTGCCAGCGCAACATCGCCTCGTCGGCCTGCGCGCCTTTTAGCCGGGATGCCAGATCGGGCGACACCATCACGGCGAGCACGTCGCCCGCGTGAACCTGCTGGCCGTCGCGAGCGGGCGCAGGCGCCGACGCGAGGTATCCCGCCGATACCGCGTAAAGCCCCTGCGCCTGTTGCGGTCCCAGCACCGCAGGCGCGCGAACGCCCGCATGCCACGGCAGCACGACGATGCCGATCAGCAGCGCGGCGAGCCAGGCGGTGCGCCGGGTCTGCTTGCGCCAATGCAGTTCGACCCGGCGCTTCCAGCATTCCGATGCCTCGCGCACCACCGGCCGCGCGATAAACCAGCCGAATTCGACGAAGAACAACGCGATCCCCAATACCTT
This sequence comes from Paraburkholderia fungorum, assembly GCF_900099835.1. Taxonomy (NCBI): domain Bacteria; kingdom Pseudomonadati; phylum Pseudomonadota; class Betaproteobacteria; order Burkholderiales; family Burkholderiaceae; genus Paraburkholderia; species Paraburkholderia fungorum. Next base: position 389,535 of record NZ_FNKP01000002.1, on the reverse strand, counting down.
GAAAAATGCGTGATACACGACCAGCGCGATCGAGAAAAACACCACCAGCCGGTACAGCCACGTCGCAAACGAAAAGCCGATCAGAAAGCGCCGCCGCGTCGGCGCGAACGGTTCGGGTTGAGGATCGCCGAAGCCGAACAGCCATTCGCGCAGCCACCATAGTCCGAGTGCGAACGCGCGGTCGTGCAGGTTCGGCATGTCGAGCCAGTCGGACAGCAGAAAGTAGCCGTCGAAGCGCATGAACGGACTGGCGTTGATCGCGAGCGTGCCGACCCAGCTGGTGGTCGCGAGCAGGAACGCGCCGGCCTTCAGCGGACCGTCGGGTAGCAGGCTCCATGCGAGCGTCGCGAACGCGGCCAGCGCGATCTCGCTCAGCATGCCCGCCGCGCCGATCCGCAAACGCTGCGCGCGGCCGGGGACTTTCCACGCTTCGGTGGTGTCGGTGTAGAGCACCGGCAGCATCACGAGAAACGCGACGCCCATGGTTGGCACGCGGCAGCCGTAGCGCTGCGCGGTGAACGCGTGTCCGAATTCGTGCAGCACCTTCGCGCAACCGAGCGCGATGCCCACCGCGACAACGCCCTGCCAGTCCGCGTAGCCGTGGAACGTGTGCAGGAATTCGTCCCAGCGGCGCGACACGAGAAACAGGCCCGCCACCGCGCAACTGGCGACCACCCCCCAGAATGCGGGCCGGTATGCGAACGACGCAAAGCGCGCCGCGCGCCGCAGAAAAGCCATCGGATGCCACAGCGGAATGCGGATCATCAGATAGTGCTTGAGGAGCCACATCGCCTGACCCAGACGCCCAGCCTCGGCATGCGCGTTCAGATGCGCGGTGTCGGCCGCGCTTTGCGAGACCAGCAGATTCTGCTGACGCAGCATGCGCAGCAGCGCTTCGATATCGTCGAGCGAGACGGTCAGCGTGGTGTCTCGATTCACGCTCTCGACGATCGCTGCGGCGTCGTCGAGCGCCCAGCGCGACAGCAGTTCGAACGCGGGCCAGCCGAGCTGGAAGAAACGGTTCGCGGCGGGGTCGTGCAGCATCCACGTCGGCGCGCCTTCGGTGGACGGCGCGCCGACGGTCAGCGTCAGTTCCTGACGGAGTTGGGGAAGTCGGGCCATGAAATACGTCCGCGGATTACCAGCCCAGCCACTGCCGCGCAAGCGTCAATGGACGGCGCAGCACGTAGTAGCACAGCGGCACCCAGTTGCCGTGAATCCGCGCGGTGCCCATCGCGCCGAGCGGCGGCCGCGCGTTCGCCTGCGCATCGCTGAAAGTGGCCCGCACGCGATAGGCGAGCACGCCGTCGGGCGTCGGCTCGGCGCGATAGGCGACCGAATCGATCCGCGCGTCGTAAGTCGCGAGCGGCGAGCTTTTCGGATACAGCGTGATGATCTGGCCGGGCTTCACGTCGACGTTATCGGCGACCGGCACATACGCGGTCAGTTCGACATGCGCGGGGTCGGCCAGCAGCAGCATCCGTTCGCCGACCGCGACCGACTTGCCGGTCAACTCGTTCGGATCGGCGAATACGGCGACGCCCGCGCGCGTCGCGCTGACGCTCACGCGCGCGAGTTGCGCGGCGGTGTAGTCGAGCTGCACGGCGCTCTGATCGAGCTTGCCTTTGCGCTCGGCCATGTCGAGGCGGGTGTGGTCGTCGGTGACGGCCAGCTGCGCCGTCTGCCGATACTCTTCCTGCGCGGTATCGAAGTCTTTACGCGCGACCGCGTAGCGCGATTGCAGCGTGGTCGCGTCCAGACCGAGCAGCGGCGTGCCGCTTTTTACAGGCTGATTCGGCTGCACGTACAAACGGTCGATCACGCCATCGAGCGGTGCGCGCACCACGAACGGATCTTTCGGCGTGACTTCGGCGGGCGCGAGCACAGTCAGGCGCATGGGAATCACGCACAGCACGGCCAGCCCGATCAGCAGGCGGCGCTGCAGCTTGCCGGGGCGCAGCACCGCCCGCGCCCGTTCGAGCCACGACGGGCGCGGACCGAACGCCTCGAACGCATGCGCCCAGACCTGCGCGAGTTCCGCGAGCAACGCGTAGTCGGTGGGCGTCCACGCGGCATCGCGCGCGAACACGAGGCCGCCGAGCGGATGGCCGTGGCGATCGGTCAGCGGCAACCACAAACCGTGCGCGGGCCACCATGCGTCCCATTCGTCGGCGATGTGCGGCGCGTCCTCACGCAGATCCGCCGCCGTGAACGCATGCGGCTGCGAGACCGGCGGCACGTCGATGCCCGCTGCGGTGCCGCGCGACAACGCGCGGCACAGTCCGCCGAGCCACTGCACGTAAGGCGCGTTCGGATCGCTTTGCGGCAGCCCGGACACCGCCGCCACCGTGCCGGGCGCGGTGCCGCGCCACCAGGCCGCCTGCCGGTACGGAATCAGCGAGAGCGTCTCGTTGACCACCGTAAAGCCGAGGATCGCCTCGCTAGCCGCGCTGCGGGCACGCGACGCGAGCTGCCACAGCAACGCGAGTTGCTGCGCGTCGATGCGCACGTTGCTTTGCGCGGCGGCTTTTTCGGCGGCCGGGATATCGGAAGTGGGCGTCATGGCGCTTACCGCGTCGCGAAAGTGGCCCAGCCGCTCATGCCGGGCAGCAGTTCCGGCACGCTGCCGGTGAGGGCCGCCGTCACGTCGACGGTCTGCGTGACCGGATCGACACGCGCGCCGATGCGCGCCACTTTCGCCGGATAGGTCCTGCCCACTTCGTCCACCTGCACGCTCAGCGCGTGACCGGGCTTCAGCCAGACTAGCCACTTCGACGGCACGATCATCTTCAGTTCGAGATGGCTCGTGTCGACGATCGTCAGCAGCGGCTTGCCCGCTTCCGCAAATTGCTGCGGCGCGGCCGAGCGCTTCGACACGCGGCCGTCGAACGGCGCGGCGATCACGCATTTGTGTACGGTCGCCTGCATGTAGGCGACTTCGGCGTTGCTTGCCTTGAGTTTCGCGGCCGCCTGCTGCACTTCGAGTTCGCCGACCGAATGCAGTTGCGCGAGGCGCTGGTCGACCTGCAGCAGATCGCTGGCCGCGCCCGCTTCGGCTTGCGACTTGTGCAACTGCGCCGCGTACAGCGAGCAATCGAGCGACACGAGCGTTTGACCCGCGCGAAACGAATCGCCGTCGCGGAACGGCAGCGTGGCGATTTTCGCGGCGATTTCGCTCGACAGATCGACCTGATCGCGCGACACGAGTTGAATGCGGATACGGCCCGCGTCGCCGGAAAGATCCGGCTGCGTGGCGGCTGCGACCGGCATCATGCCCGGCGCGGGGGAGGCAGCCGGTGCGGTGGGAGGAGCAGCAGGCGGCACGGCGAGCGCCGTCTGCATGGAGAACAACATCGCTGCCATTCCAACTACGCCTGCCAACTGCCTGACGACCTGATCTGCGAACTGCGACAACTTCATTGCGTCTTCACTCCGGTTGCTGAGTTCGTGGTGGCCGTGGCAGTGGTGGCCGTTGCGGCGGTGACTGCGACCGCACCGGCCGCGTCGGCGGCGGCAGGCGTGCTGTTGGGACGGCCCAACGCGTCCCAGCGCTGCTGTTCTTCGTCGATCGACTTTTGCAGCGACGCGAGGTCGTGTCCCTGCACCGTGTCGGGCACCGGGTCCAGACCGAGCGTGGCAAGCAACTGGCCGTACGCGTTTTCAAGCTCGCCGTAGCTCTGGTACAGGCGCAACTCGGACATCATCGCGCCGGTTGCCGCGCGGATTTCGTCGAGCTTGCCCTGCGCGTTTGCCTGCGTCGCGTTGTGCGTATGTTCGAGAATCTGCTGATCCACGTCGTTCATCTGCTTGAGCAGATCGAACTGGCGCTGCTTCGCGCCCAGTTCCGTCCGCGCGACGTGAACCTGCGTCAGCACCGCCATGCTCAGCGCGAGCCGCTGCGTCTTCGCCACTTCGAGCTGCGCGCTCGCCATGCCGCGAATGTTCTTCACGTTCAGCAGATTCAGCAGATTCCAGCTCACGCTGATACCGGCCGCGCGCCACGCGTTGTAGACCAGGAAGCTGTTGCTGTCGTAATGCGTGCCGAGGCTGAACTCGATCCCCGGCAGCATCTTCGCCATTGCCTTATGCGTCTCGTTGACGCTGATCCGCTCGTTGTAGCTCGCTTCGACCAGTTCCGGGCGGCGCTCCAACGCGGTTTCTTCCATCTTCTCCATCGGCATGTCGAAGCTCGGCGCGGCGAAGTCCTGCGGCGGCGCGAGCGTGTAATCCTTGCCCGGCTCCAGGTTCATCAGCGCCGCGAGACGCGGTTTGGCTTCATCGAGCTGATCGCGGATTTCTTCGAGCTGGCGCATCAGATCGAGCAGCGCGTGCTGATAGTTCAACGTCTCCATCGGCGCACGCAGGTTCTCCCTTTGCGCCTGACGCGAATCGTTCAGCGCCTGGCGCGCCTGGTCGAGCAACGGCCCGATCCGGTCATGCAGACGCTGCGCGCCGGTAGCTTGCCAGTACGCTTCGCGCACTTGCTGCATCATCAGTTGCACGACCTTGCGGCGGCGCTGTTCGAGCACCAGCACATGGTCCGCCTGCTCTTTCGCCTCGTAGTAGCTGACGCCGAAGTCGAGCAGATTCCACGAGAACGAGAGATCGGCGGTGCGCTCGTTCTTGTCCGTCGAATACGACGGCGCGAGCGATTGCTCGTTGGTGAACACGTTGGTCGACGACGACGCGAGCGGATGATTGCGCGTCGTATAACCGGCCTGCGCGGTGAGCTTCGGCAGCAGGTCGAAATTCGACAGATCGAGTTGCTTCTGCGCCAGCGCCTCTTCCATCATCTTCAGCCGGTGGTCGAGGTTGTAGCGAATCGCGCGCGCCATCGCTTCGTCGAGCGTGATCGGACCCGACACCGCCTGCTGCTGCGCGAACATCGATGTGCGATCGGTTTGCGCCGTCTGCGTGCGTTCGGCGTCGGTGAAAGGGACCGGCTTGACGGCGCAGCCCGACAACCAGATCACGGCAAGCGACAGGGCCAGCAGCGCAGGACGCGGTGTACGCACCGCAGCGATCGAGATGTTCACTTCGGAGGCTCTCTTCTTCAAGGTTATGGGAGCGGGAAAAAATCGTGAGTTCATGCGACGCCCCGGCCGGCCGTCTCTGCGGCGGAAGGCAGCGTGGCCGCGTGAGCAACCGGAGGACGCGTGACATGCAGCGACGCGTGCGCGCGGGCGAACTGCTCGGCAAGCGAAGGCTTCGCGGGCGTGACGGCGGCATGCGGCGCGTGGGTGGCGGGCGTGGCCTTCACCGGCGCGCGCGTGGCGCCATGAACCGCACCGTGCGACGTGGAATCGCGCGTCGTGCCGAAATTGATGGCGACTTCACGGCGCGTCTGATGACCCGCCGCATCGCTCGCGATGATCGCGATGGCCAGCGTGCCCTGATTGGCCGGGACCTTGCCGCTCAACGTGCCGCGCACCGGGTCGTAGTGCAGCCAGCCAGGCAGCGGCCGGCCGTCCGCGAGACGCAGTTCGACATGCGCGTCCGTGCCGACCGGCAAGCCTTCAGCTCCGCCGAGCATGACCGGCAGCGACACCGAGAACGGCTGGTTCGGCGCGATGTCGAGGTGCAGCGCGAGGTTCGGCAGATCGAGCGCGAGCGGCGCGGCCTGCGGCGCAGAAACGGCCTGCAAACTCTCCACCGAGGTTTGCGACAGCGAGCCATAGCGATGCGCGCCGCCCCCTGCGCCGCTGCTCGCGCCGAGGTCGCCGAAGTTGTCGGCGGTGAAGGTCGACGTGTGGATCGCCGGGATCGAGCCGATGTCCGGCGTCTCGACGAAGATGTCGAGCACGATCAGCGGATTCGAGATCGAGTCGCCGAGATTCATCGGGAACGCGACGATCGAATCGGGCGCATTCGCGAACGGCGACGGCGCGTTTACCGGCGTGGCGCTGCCGTTGCCGTTGTCGCTGCCGTTGCCGATAAACGGCGAACGCGGCGGCAACGTGGTCGGCGTGGCCGGATTCGGCGGACGCACCGTTGTCGGCGCGGCGGCGACGTTCACCGTACGCGTGACCACACCGCTCTCTTTGCCGTCGACGGCGACCGCGAAGCTGATCGTCCGGCTGCTGCTGGTGACCTCGGCGGCGGTGTCCGCGTAGGTCACTGCTGCGAGCGCGGCCTGCCATTGCGCGAGGGTCGCCGTGTTGCCCGCCGAGGTCAGCGTCAGCACGCCCGTGGTGGCGTCGTAGCTGCCGCTGATGTTGCCGGTCGCCGCGCTGCTGGTGAACGCGAGCACGTCGTGGCCCGGCTGGAAATTGCCGCTCACCGACACGAGCGCCGACGACGGATGCGCGCTCGCATCGGCATCGCTGATCGAGATGCCGCCGTCGATCGCGACCGGTATAGCACCCGCGCCGCTCGCCACGAAGGTCGGCGTGTCGCCGGTGCCGCCGACGATCGTCGGCGTTTGCGTGGTCGCGCTGAGGTCGATCGCTTTCGTGCTGACCGCGCTCGATTTGACGCCGTCGTTGACCGTGAAGCTGATCGTGCGTTGCGTGGTATCGGGTGTGACCGCTGTGTCGGTGTAGGTGACCGAGCGCAGTGCGGCTTGCCATTGTGCGATTGTTGCTGTGTCGCCTGCGGAGGTCAGCGTCATGACGCCGGTTGTCGCGTCGTACGACGAGGTGATGTTGCCGAAGCTGGTCGCGTTGTTGTTGGTGAACGCGAGTTGATCTTCGCCCGCGTGGAAGCCGCTCGTGATCGCCACCGTCGCCGAAGCCAGCGTCGTGTTGTCGAGGTCCGATACGGTGATACCCGTGTCGATCGCCACCGGCGTGCTGGCGGTGTTATCGCCCGACGCAAAGCTCGCATCGCCGGTCGTGGTAGTGATAATCGGCGTCTGATCGGTCGCCGTCATGTCGAGCGCTTTCGTGCTGATCGCGCTCGACTTGACGCCGTCGTCGATCGTGAAGCTGATCGTGCGTTGCGTCGTGTCGGGCGTGACGGCTGTGTCGGTGTAGGTGATCGAGCGCAAGGCGGCTTGCCATTGCGCGAGCGTGGCCGTGTCGCCCGCTGAGGTCAGCGTCATCACACCGGTTGTCGCGTCGTACGACGAGGTGATGTTGCCGAAGCTCGTCGAGTTGTCGTTGGTGAACGACAGCACATCCTCGCCCGCGTGGAAGCCGCCGGTGATCGCCACCGTCGCCGAGGCCAAGGTCGTGTTGTCGAGGTCGGATACCGTGATGGCCGTATCGATGGCAACCGGTGTGCTGGCAGTGTTGTCGCCCGATGCAAAGCTCGCGTCGCCGGTCGTGGTCGAGACGATCGGAGTCTGGTCAGTGGCGGTCACATCGAGCGCCTGTGTGCTGACTGCGCTGGATTTGACGCCATCGTTGATCGTGAAGCTGATCGTGCGTTGCGTGGTATCAGGTGTGACGGCCGTGTCGGTGTACGTCACCGAACCCAATGCGTTTTGCCATTGCGCAAGCGTTGCCGTGGCGCCCGTCGACGTGAGCGTCATCACGCCGGTCGCTGCATCGTACGACGCGACGATGTTGCCGAAATTCGCTGCGTTATAGTTCGTGAACGACAGCACATCCTCGCCCGCGTGGAAGCCGCCGGTGATCGCCACCGTCGCCGAAGCCATTGTCGTGTTGTCGAGATCCGACACGGTGATGCCCGTATCGATCGCAACCGGCGTGGACGCGCTGTTGTCGCCCGCGACGAACGACGTGTCGCCGCCCGATGTGGTCAGTATCGGCGTCTGATCCGTGTCCGCGATGGTGACCGTACTCGTCACCGTCGCGCTCGATTGCGTACCGTCGTCGGCAGTGAAGCTTATCGTGCGGGTCGCAGTGTCGGGCGTGATGGCCGTGTCCGTGTAGGTCACCGAACGCAGCGCCGCCTGCCACTGCGCGAGCGTCGCCGTCCCACCCGACGAAGTCAGCGTCAATACCCCCGTCGCCGCGTCATAGCTGCTGGTGATGTTGCCGTCTGTCAATCCGTCGTTGACGAACATCAGCACGTCTTCGCCAGCATGAAAGTTGCCGGTGATCGACACCGTCGCCGACGCGAGCATCGCCGTCAAAGGATCGCTGACGGTGAGGCCGCTATCCACCGCAACGGGCGTGGAAACCGTGTTGTCCCCGGCGACGAACGCCGCGCTGCTGCCCGACACGGAGACGATCGGCGCCGAACTGACCACGTCGATGTCGTACGAAACCGCTGCGCTGGTGCTGGTGCCGTCCGACACCGTGACCGACAGCGTGCGCGTGCCGAGGGCCGCGCCGGCCGAGGTCGAGAACTGCACGCCGTCGAGAATCGCCTGCATCTGCGCCACCGTCCTCGGCCCACCGCTGACAATCAGCGTGCCCGTCGCGCCGTTGAACGAAACCGAGAAACCCGAGCCCATCGTCGCCGCGACGTAGTTCAAGGCCAGCAGATCGCCGTTATGGAAGCCGGACGTGAACTGGATGGTCGCCGTGGTCAGGGTCGTATTGTCGGCATCGCTCAGCGTGAGACCGCTGTCGATGTTCTGCGCCGATGCGCCCGAAATATAGTTCGCGCCGCTGGTCGATGCGCTGACGATCGGCGTCTGGTCGGTGGTGGTTACCGTGACGGTTTTCGTACCGGCGGCGCTATCCTTGATGCCGTCGTCGACCGAGAAGCTGACGGTGCGCGTTGCGCTGTTCGGCGTGATGGCCGTGTCCGTGTAAGTCACCGCACGCAATGCCGCCTGCCATTGCGCGAGCGTCGCCGTCGCGCCAGCCGAACTCAGCGTCAACACCCCCGTCACGGCGTTATAGCTGCCGGTGATGTTGCCTTCCGTGACTCCATTGTTGAAGAACATCAACACGTCTTCGCCCGCATGGAAATTGCCGGTGATCGACACCGTCGCCGATGCGAGCGTCGTGTTATCCAGATCCGACACCGTGATGCCGGAATCGACTGCCACCGGCGTCGAGGTGGTGTTGTCGCCCGCGACGAACGAGGTCGAGCCACCCGACGTGCCCAGCACCGGCGTCTGATCCGTATCCGCGACGGTGACCGTGCGAGTCACGGTCGCGCTCGTTTTTGTGCCGTCGTTGACGGTGAAGCTCACCGTGCGTGTCGCGCTGTTCGGCGTCACGGCCGTGTCCGTGTAAGTGACCGCCTGCAGCGCCGCCTGCCATTGCGCGAGCGTCGCCGTCGCGCCAGCCGAAGTCAGCGTCAATACCCCCGTGGTGGCGTTATAGCTGCCGGTGATGTTGCCCTCTGTCACTCCATTGTTGACGAACATCAACACGTCTTCGCCCGCATGGAAATTGCCGGTGATCGACGCCGTCGCCGACGCGAGCGTCGTGTTATCCAGATCCGACAACGTGACGCCGGAGTCGATCGCCACCGGCGTCGCCGGCGCATTGTCGCCCGCGACGAACGAAGCCGAGCCGCCCGACGTGCTCAGCACCGGCGTCTGATCCGTATCCGCGATGGTGACTGTACGCGTCACGGTCAGGCTCGTTGCCGTGCCGTCGTTGACCGAGAAGCTCACTGTGCGTGTCGCGCTGTTCGGCGTCACGGCCGTGTCCGTGTAAGTGACCGCACGCAATGCGGCTTGCCATTGAGCGAGCGTCGCCGTCGTGCCAGCCGAACTCAGCGTCAGCATGCCCGTCGACGCGTTGTACGCCGCATTAATGTTGCCGAATGTCGAGGCGCTAACGTTTATGAACGACAGCACGTCTTCACCAGCATGGAAGTTGCCGGTGATCGATACCGTCGCCGAAGCCAGCGTCGTGTTGTCCAGATCCGAGACGGTGATGCCGGAATCGACCACCACCGGCGTCGACAAAGCGTTGTCGCCTGCCGCGAAAGCGCTCGACCCGCCCGAGGTGGTCAGGATCGGCGTCTGATCGGTATCCGTCACGCTCACCGTGCGGGTCGCGACCGCACTGCTGTTGCTGCCGTCGTTGACGGCGAACGAGATCGTACGGGTCGCGCTGTTCGGCGTGACCGCTGTGTCTTCGAAGGTAATCGAGCGCAGCGCGGCCTGCCATTGCGCGAGCGTCGCGTGCGACGCCGAGGTCAATGTCAGCAGGCCGGTGCCGCTGTTATACGAGCCGGTGATGTCGGCCATCGTCGCCGGGTTGTTGACGAACAGCAGCAGGTCCTCGCCGGCATGAAAGTTGCCGGTGATCTGCACCGTCGCCGACGCCAGCGTTCCGCTGCTGCCGTCCGCTACGGTCAGTCCGCTATCGATCGCGACCGGCGTCGACGCAACATTGTTGCCCGCGACAAACGCAGCCGAGCCAGTGTCCGTGGTCACGACCGGCACTCCGATCACGGCGACGGTTTTGGTCGCAATTGCGCTGGTTTTGGTGCCGTCGTTGATCGAAAAACTGATGGTGCGCGCACCGCCAGGGCTGCTGACGCTGGACGAGAACCCGATTGAGTCGAGCGCCGCCTGCCATTGCGCGTCGGTGGCCGAGCCGGTCAGCGTCAGCGTATGGGTACTGCTGAGGTATGTCCCGCTGATGTTGCCGTACAGGGTCGCGTTGGCGGTGAAATTCAGTATGTCGCTGGTGCTGGCGTTGCCGATCGTCACCGTGGCGATGGCCTGATGGGTCGAGTCGCTGTCGGAGATGCTCAAGCCGCTGTCGATCGTGACGGAGGCTGCGCCCGCCACATAGCTGGTCGAGCCGCCAGTGGTGCTGACGATCGGCGTCTGATCGGTATCGACTACCGTGATGTTGCGCGTGGCGGTGGTGGTCACGCCCGCGACGTCGGTGATCGAGAAGTTGATCGTGCGGATGGTGGCGTCCGGCGTGATCTGGGTATTGGTGAACGTGACCGATTCGAGCGCGCTCTGCCATTGCGCGATCGTCGCAGAGCCGGTCAGTGTCAGCACGCCGTTGCTGTACGCCCCCGAGATGCCGTTCATGGCCGTGTACAGGAGTTCGTCGCCGGTTTTGAAGTTGCTGATCGTAATCGTGGCGGACTGCGCCGTGGCGGAGGTCGAGTCCGTCAGCGTAATACCGGCATCCACCGCGACCGGCGTCGAAGCCGTGTTGTCGCCGGCGGTGAAGGTGGCGTTGGTGGAGGTCGTCGTCAGCGACGGACCCACGTCGGCATAGACCAGGTGACCGAAGTCGGCGAGCAGATCTCCGCCGGAAATCGTGATGCTGTGGGCGTCCGCGAACGACGCATTCGTGGCCGACAGCGTCATCGTGACCGCCGTCATGATATTGTCCGTCTCGAGCGTCACGGCGTTAGCCGTATTGTTGTCCGCGACGATCGTGACGATACCTTGCGCGCCGGTATCGGATTCGATGTCCAGATCGATGCTCTGGAAATTGAACGGCGTATTACCCACGCGGGTGATGGTGACCGAGGCTAGCCCGAGTATCCCGTCCTGGTTGATCTGCAACGCGTTGCCGGCGCCGCCTTCATCCGCGAGCTGCTGCAGGTAAAAATCCTGCGTAACGATCGTATTGATGTTGATCGGGTTGCCGCTCGCATCCTTGAACGTGTAGATCAGGCCGTCGAGCGTAAACGACGAGACGCCCCCGTTGACGTCGCCCGTGGAGAAGCCCACCGCGTTCACACCGGTGTAGTTCTCGATCGTGGTGCCCAGCACGTGGTCGTAAGCCTGCTCGCTCGCCGCCGACAGCAGCACCGGCGTATGCACGTCGCCCACCTGGTACTCGAGCGTCCAGTCGCCGCCCACCGCTGTCGAGCCGGTCAGATCGGTCGACGCCGCGACGTTCAGATGAGTCAGCGCGGCGACCTGCTGCACGAGCGCCTGACCGTCGGCCTGTTCGGCGACGTCGCAGCCATAAATCAGGAAGTCGCCGCCGGGCGCCATGGCCGCGCCGATGGCCGCGAGGTCGCCGCTATATTCCGCAATGTTGCTGCTATTGAGCCACGCGGCACCGGCCTGAATCTCGCCGTCGGAGCCGTGAGAAATCAGATGAATCGACTGAATGCCCTGATGCGTTTGCAGATACTGCGCGATCTGCGCGAAGCCGTCCGTGTCGGCATTCAGCACGACATACTGGGTGCCGGCCGGCAAGCCCGCGATCAGCGCCTGGTAGTCGGTGACGCTCGGGTCGATGAACACGACGGCATGCGCGGCGGCTGCGGCGCTCGGATCGGTCACCGCAGCAGTGGCGGCGTCGGTCTGAACCGTTTTCTGCACGGCGACGTCGGTGCCGGTCTGGGTGGTCGACTGCGTGCCCGCAGCGTCGGACGAGGTCGACGGCTTGCTGTTGCGGGCCGCGCCGTCGCCGCCTGGTTTGGCATGCTGCACGTCATGTTCGGCGATCGTCTTCGGCGCGGCGTGCACGGTCGCATCGGTCGATGCGGCGGCGCCCGCATGCGTTTGCGCCTCGGCGCCATGGTGATGCGGAGCGACCGCGGCAACCGACGCGTCGTAGACCACGCGCGGTTCGAGCGCCATCAGCAACGGCGCCGGTTTCACGGTGACACCGGAGGATTTGCCACGCATGCCGACGCGAGTGTCGCGCGTATTGCACGTGTTACGCGCGTCATCAAAACGTTTGAAAAGCTGCTGGATGATCTTCATGACACACGCTCCACCGGGCCGCCGTTGCGCCCTACTGTTGACCGGTTGTCCTAACCGGTTTCTACTGCGGCCGCCAGATCGTCGCCGGTTGGGGGGCGATGCGGCGGCCGGGACCACGACTACGCTTTCGTGCTGCTGCCTGCGGCATTGCTTCGCCGCTTACCGCCCGGATTACCCGCGCGTCGGGAAAACGCCCTGTAGCGCGATGCAGAAGTTCAGACCGACGTACGGATTACGCAGCGGCATCGGGAGGCCGGAGCCGGCCATCCCGACCGGCACCGTCGTCTGCGGAAACGGCACGGTGGCGTTGAACGGCGCGAGCGTCGTATTCGGCGTGGTCGTGTTGTAAAGATCGGAAGTGCGGCCGCCCGTGCTGACTTCGCCCAGCACAGTCGTGGGCCCCGGCGCCACCACGCCGCCCGTCGCCGCCGTCGAGGCCGGAACGGACACCGACGTTGTCAGTGACATCGGCGGAATCACGGCCGGGTGGGTATGCATCGGCAACTGCGCGCCCGTCATCGTGAAGCTTTCAGCACCGGCGAACTGACCCAGCTCGATCGACGACAGTCCCGCACCCGTGCCCGTGCCGACCGGCGAGCGGCCGGCGAGGTTCGGCAGGCCGAACGTCGCCACGCCGTTACCGCCGTAGACCGTGCCGAGCAGCGAGAACAGCGCCTGGTTTTGCGCCAGCGGCAACAGTTGGCCCTGGCACAATGCCCAGCCATAGGGCGCAAAACTGAACGCCACCATGCGGATTTCGCCCATATACGGATCGCTCATGTACAACTCCTGAAGAAACAGCCGTGAGAGAGGGGAACGAGGTTGTGACTGCCCGCCATCGGTCTCATGCGCGGCCTGGATCGATGGTCTCGGGAGACGCGGTTTCGCGCGGCTTCGCGCAATGAATCACGATGCACATCGTGCCGACGCCACTGGCGGCGGGACGCGTGGGCGTCGCGAGCAGATCCCAGGCGGCGCCGTTCGGCGCGCTGACGCGGTACGTGTCTTGAGGGAGCCGGACACCGGCCGGTAATTCGAAGTGGGCGGAATAGCAGAGGAAATCGTCGTCCATCGGCGTCCCGGCGGGCGCCGAGATCAACCGGGATTCAACGGTGCCCACGCTCGCGCTGGCGAACGTAAACGTGCGACCGACCGCCTCGGTCAATTCGGCGTGACTTGGTATGACTGACAACCCGCCCCCCGGCAGTTAGTCCAGATCGCTCGTAATGCCGGCGCATTAATCGCCGTGCCCCGTCGACTGAGTGTTTTTGGCCTTCAATACGCATATACGGCGCATGCCGTTAAAACTTGATGCTTTTTTGAGCACATTTTGGCGGGCTTGATTCACCCTGCCAAATTGCGTTTTCTATGGCCGCCCGCTCTTCCGGCACTTATAAACCGGCAATGTTCGCCGGTTCGCCGTCGAATGGTGCGGCCTTGCGGCACATTCTCTCGTATATGCCGTTTTTACCGGTTTCGATGAAACCCAGTCGCTGGTAAAGCGTTTTCACCGGATTGACCGTCTCGACGTAAAGCGTTGCCGTCAATCCGTTTTGCGCCGCCTGCGTCACCATGGCCCGCATTATGTGTGAGCCGATTCCCGTGCCACGAAAAGCCGGTAACAATGCAATATCAATAATGCGTAATTCATCGGCGCCCGTATAGTGATAAAGCCGCCCAACCGCAACATCCGCCTTTGTCACAATGTCGAAACGCGCACCGGGATAGTGACGCCTGTAATAGCTGTCCTGCATGTCAAACTGACTGGAGAGCAATGCCAGAATCTCCGCTTCGCCCCAGCCAGAGCGGGAAAACTCCTCGGTCCGCGTGCTAATGAATACTTCCCGCAGAAACTCACGGTCTTCTGGCGTGGCGGGACGCAGACGCAACAATTCGCACTCCATCGCCGAGTCGCGGTTGAGCGAGTCAGCATATGCAATGTTCATGAAAATCTTACAGGTTATTGATTAGATAAATGTCGAGCCGATCGTAACGGGTTGGCTTTATCGACGCAATCACTAATTAAAGCTTTTGCGCGAGGGATTACCCTGGCGAATCGATAATTATTGAAGTCGCGCAGAGAAAAATACTCGAATGACGAAATAATGACCGAAAGCATATAGAAAGATTTATCTTGATTGGGCAGGTTGCGCGCACCACAAATTTTTTAAAAAGCCGTTTCTTTTATGTAAAAACGCATATTTGCCGCGTCATGCACGATTAATACACCGTCCAATACGACGCAATTAAAGAAGCACGACCGGTTTAATATGCCGAGTGACTGAACCAAAAACTCCGCACCTATAAATGCAAATCGAATAAGAGTCCATCGGTAATGGCTAACTCGACAATTCCCCGTTTAGCCAGATGCTTCGTTCCGGGCGGGTCTGGCGTTTGCGAATGACATGGCCGCGTCTGTCGCGCACGGTCGGATAACCGGTGTGCGTTGATTGCTACAGTCTTCCGACAAATCGCCACTCAAGAACAACGTCCATGCGCAATCTCGATTTCAGTTCCTGGCAAGCCCTGCTCTCCACGCTCCTCGGCCTCGCTGTGATCACGCTGATCGGCGTCGGCGTCCGCCTGCTGTTGATGCAAACCGTGCAACAACGGCGCGAGCGCGAAAACCGGCAGATCAACGAACGGCTGCGCACGCTGATCGCCGCCTATAAAACGCTCGGCGGTTCGTTCACCGGCAACCTTGCCGTCGATCCCACTCATCTGCGCGACCTGCGGCGAGCGTCGATGGCGGTGCCCGCACCCGCGCAAGCCGCCCTCGATGCCGCCGCCGACACCGCGGCGCTGCATAGCGAGCCGTCGTCGGAGGCAAGCGATCCGGGAGGCTCGGACCGGTCGCGGCGCATCCGCGACGCCGTCGAAGCGGCCCTCGCGGATGTCATTCTCCTCGGCACCGAGGAGCAGGTGCGACTCGCCACGCAAGCCGCCGTCGAGATGACGCAGGGGCGAACGATTCATACGGCGGAGCTGGTGGTGTCGTTGCGAAATTTCATCCGCAAAGTGCTCGATCTCGATCCGGTTCCGCGTGGCATGCCGATTCCGGCTCAGGGTCCCGCGCGACCTTCCGGCGGCGCGAAAGGGAAAGACGGCGGGGGTGGAGGCGGCGAAGGTGGAAAAACGGGCGGCGGGGGTGGAGGCATGGGAGGTGGCGGTGGCGGTGGCGGTGGCATGGGAGGCGCAGGTTCGCTGGCGCACGGTTCCTCGCATCATCCGGACGACAACGACGTGTCCCAAGTCTGACGCACCTTCGCCGTGGCTGTTGTCGCCCGGTGCCATCGCGCACGCCTGCCGCCCGTTGTTTTTGCGTCACGCTGCGACCGCTCCTGATCGATCCGGTATTTTTGTTTTCGTTGCGTCGCAGCATGGCGAATGTATAATCCGGGTTAATACCTAGGCAATTACCCGAGAGATACCACCATGAGCAGCGCCGTCGCCGCACTTCTGACCCAATCGAACTGGTTTGCACGTTTCCGCGCTCAATGCGCTCACGCGTGGCAATTGCACCTGCGTACCTGCGAAATGGTCGCCGAGTCGCGCCGCGATCTGTTCTGAGTATCGTCGCTGGCTGATCGGCGGTTGCGCAATGCAGCCGCCGTATTTGTTTTACCCTGCACCAACGCGTGAATCACCTGAAGGCTCTGCCCTTCACGGTTTCGACTCGCGCCGACAATCCCCCCTCGCTCGTTGCCCCATCGTCGAATCGCCGCGCTTTCACAGCATGCCGGGGCGAAACAGGTGTCGGCGGCTGATGGTTTTGCCGGACACCGTAAAGACGCCGTCCCCGGTGTAGTGGATCGTTTCCGGGAGATCCGGCCGCATGGCGACCTGCGCGCTCACGACTTCGAAAACGAAGAAATTGTATTTGTCGATCAACGCATCGTCGTAAAGGCGGCACGCGAAATTGCCGTGACACTCGGCGATCAGCGGCGCACTCACACCGTCGGCGTCGAGCGCCGTCAGCCCGAATTCCGCGAATTTGTCGATCTCCGCCCCCGATGTATTGCCGATCTTCACGACGGTATCGGTCAGATGCGTGGTCGGCAGATTGATGACGCATTCGCGGCTTTGACGAATCATCTCGAAGCTATGGTTGCCTGCGGCGATCACACAGCCTACGAGCGACGGCGAAAACTCCATCACCAGATGCCAGCCCATCGTCATGATGTTGGTGCTGTCGCGCCAGCGGGACGACACAAGCACGATCGGGCCAGGTTCGAGATAGCGGCGTACGCGTTCGACGGGAAGGTTCTGTTTGGTCGAGGTCTGGGGCATGGTTGAAAGCTCACGTGATGGGCAATAAGAACGATGGAACCCGCTTCGCATCGGCACCTTTCCATGCAACTCCCGGACCCGCAACCTGATGCTGAACCACGTCCACGCAAGGCACACCGCTTGCTGAGAACTGCTACGGCACTCAGCGCGGCCGCAACGTCGTTTTGCACGTTGCGTTGACGGGAGGATTTGCACCATGCACCGGCTCGAAATCGGTATAGCGTCGCATCCAGAAACCAGATTGCATGATTCGCGCAACCGCCCGGCGCCCGATCCGCGTGGACAATTTCCCTGACCCCGCGACAGGCTCCCCGCCGTGAAATCCACTCGCGCGCTCGAGGCGCTCAACTTCTTCATGGCCGACGTCCAGGCGGGTCTCGGACCGTTCATTGGCGTATTCCTTCTATCTCGCGGATGGGCCGCCGACGCCATCGGCTCCGTCATGATGCTCGGCGGAATCGCGGGCATGATCGCGACGGCCCCGTCCGGCGCGCTGGTCGATGCCACCAGGCATAAGCGGGCCGTCGTCGTCGCAGCCGGGTTGATGACCACGTTCGCGTCGCTCGCGCTGTGGGTCTCGCACGGCTACTGGATGATCGCCGCGTCGCAGGTTGCGGGCGCGGTCACCGGCGCGGCGCTCGGTCCTGCGGTGGCCGGGATCACGCTGGGGATAGTGCGTCAGCGAGGTTTCGACCGGCAGTTCGGCCGCAATCAGATGGCCAATCACGCCGGCAACGTCACGGGCGCGGCGCTTTCCGGCTGGCTCGGCTGGCGCTTCGGATTCGGCGCGGTGTTCGCGCTCGCCGCGCTTTTCGGCGCGCTGACCGTGCTCACGGTCCTGATGATCCCGGCCCGCGCGATCGACCACGACAGCGCTCGCGGACTCGCGCCGCCATCCGCTGACAATGCTGCAGACGCTCAACGACCCGGTGGCCTGCGCATCGTGCTCGGGAACCGGCCGTTGTTGCTGCTGGCCGCGTCGCTGGCGCTGTTCCATCTCGGCAACGCGGCGATGCTGCCGCTCTACGGCATGGCTGTCGTCACCGCTCATCAGGGCGACCCGAGCGCGTTCACCGCCGAAACGATCGTGATTGCGCAACTGGTGATGATCGGCGCGGCGTGGCTGGCGCCCCGCCTGATTCAATGGCGCGGTTACTGGACGACGATCTTCATCACCTATCTGGCGATGCCGATTCGCGGGATGGTCGCGGCTGCACTGATGAGCGCGTGGGGCGTGTGGCCGGTGCAGATTCTCGACGGCATCGCGGCGGGACTGCAAAGCGTCGCCGTGCCGGCGCTGGTCGTGCGGCTGTTGCAGGGCACCGGCCGGGTGAACGTCGGCCTGGGTGCCGTGATGACGGTCACGGGGATCGGCGCGGCGCTCAGCCCCGCGTTGGGCGGCGTGCTGGCGCAGCGATTCGGCTACGCGACCGCCTTCGTCGCACTCGGCGCGGTTTCGCTGGGATCGCTCGCACTGTGGCTGATTTTCAGCCGCTCGGTGAGGCACGCGTGCCGCGCCGAAACGCAAACGGGAGTGCCGTCGGCGACGCGCGAAGTCGCGCTGCGGCATCCCGACTGATCGCATCGCTGATCTGTTTTTCGCTCGACGACACGCCGTCCGGCTTACGCCAAAAGTACGGTTATGCGTAAATCGATCTTAACTTTCCGCGCGAAAGGCCGTTGTACTAGCTGAGCCAAGGGTCGGCATATTGAAAGCTTTCAGCGGAAGTCGACAGTCCGCAGAACGCAGGATATGCGCGTGAACCCCGGTCATCCGGCGGAAGCATTTTTCATGCGCTTGCAGCACAAGCGTTTTCGCTTCGACGACAAAACTACAACAACAAAAGCGCTATCAATCAGGAGCATCATGACCCGCCGATTGCCGAGTGAGGATGAGACACAGTTTGCGCTCTGGACGTTTAACCGTGGTCACGGCCCGCGCGCCAATCGGCGCGTGCTCGTGGCACACAAGGACAGGGCAGTGGGCGAATCGATTTCGATGCTGCTTCGCCTGAAAGGACTAAAGGCCACGTTTGCCAACGACCGCGAGCGCATCGATCAGCTGATCCAGTCCGAGGTCCCGGCGGTGATCCTGCTGGACACACGGCTGGACGAAGGCCCCGGCTATGAATTGACGCGGCGGTTGCGCGCCGAAACGTCCTGCGACGATCTGCTGCTCGTTGCCATGAGCAATTTCGCTCCTAGCGAGCCGATCGAAGATCTCCGGCGCGCGGGTTTCGACGGTCACTTCAGACGCCCGTGCGAAACGTGGCGGGTGATCGACGTTCTTGTCACGTTCCTGGAATACAGTCATTTATCCAGTCGTTAGCTGAAGTGCTGAACTGCGCGGTGCGGGTTAATGAGCGAACGCCTGGTTGCTCGCACCTTACCGACAGACCGGCTCATCGGCTGCCGGCGAAATTGACCGTCAATGGGACCGCGTTACGCTCTCCGGCCCCAAACTCCAGTTGCTTCCGGTCTCCAAGGACCCAACGCAACGCGGCATCGCCAGCGCGTTCTGGACGCGCGAAACTTAGTGCACAGCAATGAAAAGCGAACTCATCGAAGACCTCGTCACCGTTTCCACGGACCTCTCGCCGGACGCCATCTTCCTCGTGAATGAGCAGGGGCGGATCCGCCACGTCAGCGCTGCGTGCGAAGACATTTTCGGTTATCTGCCGGGCGATTTCGTCGATCAGTTCATCATCGATTTTGTCGTGCCGGCCGATCAGGACGCCACGCGCAAGGAAGCGAAAGAGGTGCTGGCCGGTCGCAAGCGGGTTGGTTTCGAGAACCGTTACCGGCACAAGAATGGCAGCGACGTCTACATCACATGGGCGGCCCGCTGGCTGGAGAACGAGCAATTGCGTGTGGGTGTCGCGCGCGACGTGACGGAACTGCGCCGGCGGGACCCCGTGCCTGCGGCGCTGCTGTCCATGCTTGCGCCGTACGAGCGCAAGGTTCTCGAACTGCTGCTGACCGAAGCGACTGAAAAGCAGATCGCGGAAAGACTCGGGTTGGCCGCCTCCACCACGCATTCCTATATCACCGGAATTTTTCGCAAATATGGCGTGCGGGGGCGTGCCGGTTTGATGAGCCTGTGGCTCAAGCATTTCTCTAACGGGATTGCGCAGACAGGCAATAAATAGACACGTTAGCTGTCACGCGTGCGTCGCAAAATGGCGTCAGTGAGCGATAGACGGGCAGGAGGCTGAATGTTCCAGACGGGCAGACGCATTCAGACCTCCTTACGTGAGTCAACAAACTCGCCCACGCGCCTCTCAAACACGACTGCACCCGCTTCTCATGGAGCGGGCATTGTGGAAGGCCTCACCGAAGTGAAGTCCACTGTTTTCGCATGCGATTGTCCGGCTCGTTTTTAGGTCTCTCAGGCGCTAGCTTCAATCGTTTTGGGCACAGTCAAGTCCGCATGCAGCGGCGGATGTTACGCGAAATGACATATCGGCCATACCCTGCTAATCAGAGGGGTGGTCGGCGGATTCAACGGGAAACGCGTGGCTCCTGCAGCAAATGTCACGCGTTGCTCCGCCCTCGCCTGCATCACCCGTCGACCATTTGCCGGACTCTTGCCGCAAACGTTTCGAGAGCGAACGGCTTGGTCATGACCTGCATGCCGGGTTCGAGATGTCCGTTACTGATCACCGAATTCTCCGCATAGCCGGTGATGAAAAGCACTTTCAGATCAGGCCGCGTCTGCCGCGCGGCGTCCGCCATCTGACGTCCGTTCATTCCGCCCGGCAGGCCCACGTCGCTGACCAGCAGATCGACCCGGATATTCGACTGCAGCAGCTTCAGGCCGGCCACGCTGTCGGCTGCTTCGATCACCGTGTAGCCGAGTTCTTCCAGCACGTCGGTGATCAGCATGCGCACGCTCGGCTCATCGTCGACGACGACCACTGTCTCGCCCGCTTCGGTGCCCGGGACCGGCGACGCAAAATGATCCACGCCCTCGCCGCCGACATCGCCATAAAAACGCGGCAGGTAGATGCACACCGTCGTGCCCTGCCCGACTTCCGAATAGATCCGCACCTGGCCGCCGGACTGTTTGGCGAAACCGTAGATCATCGACAGCCCCAGGCCCGTGCCCATGCCGATCGGCTTGGTGGTGAAGAACGGATCGAACGCCTTGCCGATCACGTCTGCCGTCATGCCGGTTCCTGTATCCGTGACGCACAACGACAGATACTGGCCTTCGGGCATGTCGTGGCTGCGGGCCGCGCTGCCGTCGATCCACTTGTTGGCCGTTTCGATCGTGATGCGGCCGCCGTTGGGCATCGCGTCGCGGGCGTTGATGCACAGGTTCAGCAACGCGTTTTCAAGCTGTCCCGAGTCGACCAGAGCGGGCCACAGCCCGGCCACGCCGACCGCCTCGAGCCTGATTCCAGGCCCGACAGTACGTTGAATGAGATCGGTCATACCGTTGACCAGCGCGTTGACATCGGTCGGCCGCGGGTCGAGGGTTTGTCGGCGGGAAAACGCGAGCAGCCGGTGAGTCAACGCCGCCGCACGACGCACCGCGCCTTGCGCGGCCACGACGTATTTGTCGACCTCCGCAACGCGACCCTGGCTCAGCCGGATACTCAGCAATTGCAGCGAGCCCGACACGCCCGCGAGAAGATTATTGAAGTCGTGCGCGAGGCCGCCGGTCAACTGGCCGACGGCTTCCATCTTCTGCGCCTGGCGCAATTGCTCTTCGGCGCGCATCAATTCGCCGGTGCGTTCGATCACGCGCTGCTCCAGCGTGTCGTTGAGCGCGCGCAGCGACGCGGCGGCGCGATCCCGCTCTTCTTCGACGACCCGGCGTTTTTCGACATCGAGCAGCACGCCCGGAAAACTCAGCGGAGTGCCGTCCGGCGCATGATCGACGCGGCCGTTCGCTTCGATCCAGTAATAGCGCCCGTCCGCGCGACGCACGCGGTATTGATGCGCGTAGTTCCCGCCACGTTCGATCACCTCGCTGATCGCCGCCGTGAGGCCGTCGCGGTCGTCGGGGTGGACGTTCGCGATCACCTGCGCGAGGCTCAGGCCGTCGCGGCCTTGCGCGGGATCGAGGCCGAACACGTGCGCGAAGGCTTCGTCGACGGTGAAACGGTCGTTCGGCAAGTCCCAGAACCAGGTGCCGATAATCGCCCCGGCCGCGAGCGCAAGCTGCACGCGCTGGCTGTTTTCGCGGGCGAGCGCTTCGCTCGCCCGCAGTGCTTCGTCGGCTTTTTTTCGCGCCGAAATATCGCGGAACAGCACCGATACCCGTCGCAGGTCCGGCGGTTCGACACGCGCCGCCGACACTTCGATGTGACGGCCGGCAGTCAGAAAATATCGCTCGAAACGCGCGGGCTCTCCGGTGCGCAGCACGCCGCCGTAAAGCTCGATCCAGCGGTCCGCCTCGGTCGGATCGAGCTCCCGCAAGGTCTTGCCCACGATGTTCGAAATGCCGGTATGCCGCTCATATCCGGGATTCGCTTCGACATGAACGTAGTCGCTGAGCGGACCATGCGGGCCGTCGAAAAATTCGATGATGCAAAAGCCGTCGTCGATCGCATTGAAGAGCGCGCGATAACGTGCCCGCTCGGCCTCCGCCGACTTCGCCACGCGGCGCAATTCGAGCGCGGCCATGGTTTGCCGCGCGAGAACGCGCAGCGCCTGCTCCTGCACGGCGTCGAGACTGCGCGTCTCGTAGTCGAGCACGCAGAGTGTGCCGATCGGCAAGCCTTCATCCGTTTTCAGCAACGCACCGGCGTAAAAGCGCAGATGCGGCTCACCGGTGACGAGCGGATTGCCGTTGAAACGCGGGTCGGTGGTCGCGTCGGGCACATGGAGAAATTCTTCCTCCAGCAACGCCTTCGCACAAAACGAGCTTTCAAACGGCGTTTCGCGGACGCCGAGTCCGACCTCCGCCTTGAAAAATTGCCGTTGATCGCCGATGAAATTCACCACCGCGATGGGCGCGCGGCACAGCGCCGCCGCCAGGCTCGCGATTTCGTCGAAGGCTCGTTCTCGGGGGGTGTCCAGCACGTCAAATCCGGCGAGAGCGGACAGGCGGCGGCTTTCGAAATCCAGGGGCTTGTTCATCCGGCTGATTCTTGTTCATTGTTCGATCTGCCGCCGCGCGGCGGCGGTTGTCAGTGCTGCGCTGAGGGCGCGGATAAAACATAACACAGGGTGCGCCCGCTGATTGTGCGGACGAAAACGGTTGATGAAATGGGCAGGCTTTTTCCTGATGATTGCCTTCTGCAAAAAGATTGAAAGCCTCGACCCGCGACAATCGCTGGAAGCAAAAATAATCCAGACACCGCTTGATTTCCATTTAGATGATGACTAACATCTAAATCATCGAATCGCGGAGCAGCACAGATCATGCGGAAATCAAGGGTCGAAACTACCGAGACACGCCGGCGTATCGTCGAAGTCGCCGCCGGGGAATTTCGGGCCAACGGCATTCATGCGACCGGCCTCGCCGATTTGATGGCCGCCGCCGGACTGTCGCACGGCGGCTTTTATCGCCATTTCGAGTCGAAAGACCAGCTCGTTGCCGAAGCCTGCGACGCGGGTCTGACTGGAATCATCGAAGCGCTGGAAGCCTCCGCCAACGGATGCAACGACGAGGACGGCTTCACGGCCATCGTCGACGCCTACCTGTCCACCGGCCATCGCGATGCGCCGGAGCGCGGCTGCCCGTTTGCCGGCATGGGCAGCGAGTTGGCACGCGCCGACGACAATACTCGAGCGGTAGCGTCTCGAGGATTCGACGCGCTGGTCGACATGCTGGCGAGTCGCATCACCGACGAGGACGGCGCAGCGGATCGCTCACGCGCTACCTTTGCGTTGGCGGCAATGGTCGGCGCGCTCACCCTGTCGCGCGTCATTGCAGACCCCGTCACGTCCGCCTCTCTGCTGGACGACGTCAGGCAACACATCGAAGCGATGTAAGCGGTATCGGCGATCAGATCTCGCCGTCTTTTTCACCCTGAATTGTGCATATACACACAATGAGCGGTTTGCAGCATTCGGTACGAGTGCGCCCATTCACGAGTTGGAGGATTCATCATGCAACAGCGTAAATTCCTGATCACCGGTGCCACGGGCAAGACCGGTGTTTATACGGTGAACTATCTTCTTGAAGCCGGTCACGCCGTGCGCGCGATGGTTCACAAGGAGGACGAACGCAGCGCAGCGCTGCGCGCCGCCGGGGCGGAAGTCGTGGTTGGCGATCTGCTCGATCACGACGACCTGATTCGTGCCGCGGCGGGAATGTCGGGCGCGTATCTGTGCTATCCGGTGCGGCCGGGGTTCATCCAGGGAACCGCTTATTTCGCGGATGCCGCGCGCCGCGCGGGCCTTGATGTCGTCGTCGAGATGTCGCAGATTTCAGCGCGCGAAGATTCGAAAAGCCACGCGGCACGGGATCATTGGATCGCCGAACGCGTTCTCGACTGGTCAGGTGTGCCGACTGTTCACATCCGCCCCACGTTCTTCTCCGAATGGCTGATTTTTCCGTGGGTGCTCGACACCATCGTCAAGGAAAGCAAGATCACGCTGCCCTACGGCGCGGGACGCCACGCGCCGATTGCCGCGGAAGACCAGGCGCGTTTTATCGCCAGTGTTCTCATGCAGCCGTCCGGGCACATCGGCAAGACTTATGAGCTTTGTGGTCCGCGCGAACTCGATCATCACGGTATCGCGGACGAAATCAGCGAGGTTATCGATCGCAAGATCGTCTACAGCCCGGCGACGCTCGACGAATACCGCGAACATCTGAAGAAGTACGGGCTGCCGGAATTCATGATCCAGCATTTCATTGAAGTCGCCATCGATTATCAAAACGGCGTATTTGCAGGCACCGACAGCGTGATCGAGAAGATCACCGGAAAGGCACCGCAAACCGTCGGGGAATTCGTACGCGCAAATCGCAGGCTTTTTCAGGCCTGATTCGATCATTCACTGTGTTGTATCCATTGAGGAGTTGCAAAATGAAGATCAGGAATTCCATCGTTTTCGTGACGGGAGCAAGCCGTGGCCTCGGACTGGCCTTTGCACGTGAGGCGCTCGCTCGCGGAGCCGCGAAAGTCTACGCAGGCGTGCGTCGCCCGGAGAACTTTAACGAGCCCGGCATCATTCCGGTTAAGCTCGATGTTACGGATTCCGAATCGGTCAAGGCGGCGGCGAAAATCGCGTCCGATGTGACTTTGCTCGTCAACAACGCAGGCATTGCTGAAGTCAGCGAGTCGCCGTTTGCGGACAACGTCGAAGAACAGGCCCGCCGCATTTTCGAAACCAACTATTACGGCGTGATGCGGACAACCAGCGCTTTCCAGCCCTTGCTTCCCAGCGATGGAAACGGCGGAGTGATCAACGTTCTCTCCGACGTCACCTGGCGAGTCGTTCCGATCCTGACGCCCTATTCGGCGTCGAAGGCGGCGGCATGGAGTTATACCAACAACGTCCGCGCTCATCTCAGGAATCGGAATATCGGCGTGGTCGGTGTGCACGTGGGCTTCGTCGATACCGACCTCACCCAAGGCTTCGATGTTCCGAAAGCCGATCCGCTCGACGTCGTCCGCCAGACTTACGACGCGCTCGAGGCAGGTGAAAGCGAAGTTCTGGCAGACGCCGGCAGTCGCGAGTTGAAGCAGACGCTCTCGTCTGCCCGCTCGGGTTATATAGCCCCCGAAGTGCTTGAAGCGTAGAAATAGCGCGCGGTTGGCTGGCCGGTTTGCCATCGCGGATGGAACCGGCCCGGCCCGCTGCATTTTGTCCGGTTGCGCTACCGCGTTGGCCAGCGTCAGTTTTCTCACGATATGCGGTCGCATTCATCGATCCAACAGGCTCCGGCAAAACACTGAACTGCGGCAGGTTTTGGCCGCACTTCAAAAAAATCCAGATTAGCACTAGACGACTGGTCTACTTTTCGATTAAAGTCTCGCCATGGTTACCGCAAATACATCCGAACCGGTCGATATTCGAGAAAGCATCATTGCTGTCGGGCAACGAATCATCGGCGCCAAGGGCTTCTCAGCCGTAGGGTTGAACGAGATTCTGTCGGCCGCAGGCGTGCCGAAGGGGTCGTTCTACCATTACTTCGGTTCGAAAGACGCGTTCGGTGTGGAATTGCTCGAAAGCTACTTCGCCGAATACCTGGGCGATATGGACAGCACATTGGCCCAGCCTGATCTGACCGCCGCGCAACGCCTCATGAAATACTGGCAGATCTGGCAGGACACCCAGTCGTTCTTCGACTGCCAGGGCAAGTGCCTCGCCGTCAAGCTGGGCGCGGAAGTCGCGGACATTTCGGAAGCCATGCGTGCAGCGCTGAAGCGCGGTACGTCCGGCATCATCGAGCGACTGGCGCGCGCTATCGGGGCCGGCGTGGAAGACGGTTCGCTTTCGGTCAGCGAAGACGCCTCCGTGGTCGCACAGAGCCTGTATCAGCTCTGGCTAGGCGCGAGCATCATGGTCAAGATCGTGCGCAATCCACAACCGTTCGAGACCGCCATGACGACAACGCGGCAAATGCTTCATCTCGTACCCTGACACGCAAGCAGTACGCGAGCAGGCAGCAAGCAGCACTTCTGACGAAGTGCTTTTTTTGGCAGCTTTACTAGACGACTGGTCTACTTTTAGCTTAGACGTCCACTCAAGGAGAAACAGCATGAAAGTTCTGATGGTTCTGACTTCGCACGATCAATTGGGCAACACGGGCCGCAAGACCGGATTCTGGCTCGAAGAACTCGCTGCTCCCTACTACACGTTCAAGGATGCCGGTGCGGATATCGTGCTGGCCTCCCCGCAAGGCGGCCAGCCGCCGCTCGATCCGAAGAGCAACGAGCCGGCCAATCAGACCGACCAGACGCGCCGCTTCGAGAACGATGCGGCCGCGACCGCGCAACTCGCGGCCACGGTACGGCTGGACAGCGTCTCGCAGGCCGAGTTCGACACGGTGTTCTATCCCGGCGGCCACGGCCCCCTGTGGGATCTCGCGGAAGACCCGCATTCCATCGCGCTGATTCAATCGTTCATCGGCGCCGGCAAGCGATGGCGCTGGTGTGCCATGCACCGGGCGTGCTGCGTCACGTCACCACGCCGGACGGCAAGCCGCTGGTGGAAGGCAAGAAGGTCACGGGCTTCACGAATTCCGAGGAAGCCGCGGTGGGTCTGACCGACATCGTGCCCTTCCTCGTCGAAGACGAACTCAAGGCCAAGGGCGGCATCTACTCGAAGACCGAAGACTGGGCACCGTACGTCGTCACCGACGGCCTGCTGATTACCGGCCAGAACCCGGCTTCGTCGTCCTCGGCAGCGGCCATTTTGATGAAGCACCCCGCACTCGCCGGGCAATAACGTACCCCGGGCTGCCGGCGCGGAAAGCCGCGCGGCAGCCGGACCGCACACGCATCGGGTAGCCAATCCCAGAGAAGTAGCTCAGCGCACGCACACACGCGAAAACCGTCCACCATTTTTTCTCGCCGGCAGCTGCATCGAACAAACCGGCTGGCTCCAGGGAGCAGACTGAACATGCACCACCCTTATCTCTTCACCCCGCTCCAACTCGGCCGGCACACGCTGCGAAACCGTATCGTGCTGCCGCCACTGACGCGCCAGAGAAGCGCGCAGCCCGGCGATGTCTCCACCGCACTCAGCGCGCTCTACTACCAGCAGCGCGCCGGCGCAGGCTTCATGGTCACCGAGGGCACGCAGATCGAACCGCGTGGGCAAGGCTACGCGTGGACACCCGGCATCTACAGCGACGAGCAGATCGATGGCTGGCGCCACGTGACCGATGCGGTGCATGCCGAAGGTGGCGTGATCTTCGCGCAGCTGTGGCATGTTGGCCGCGTGTCGCATACCGCGTTGCAGCCGGGTGGCTCAGCACCGGTCGCGCCATCGGCGATTCAGGCGCAGAAGGTCAAGGCGTTCATTCAGACCGGGCCGGGCACCGGCACCCTGGTCGACCCTTCCGTGCCGCGCGAACTGAGCGTTGCCGAGATCGCAGAACTCGTCGACCTCTATGCACAGGCAGCGAAAAATGCGCTGCGTGCGGGCTTCGACGGCGTCGAGATTCACGCGGCCAATGGATACCTGGTGAACCAGTTCATCTCGGCGCATGCGAACACGCGCTCTGATGAATACGGCGGCTCGCTGCAGAACCGCCTGCGTTTCCTGCGTGAAATCGTCGACGCGGTCAGCGAAGCGGTCGGCCCGGACCGGCTCGGGGTCCGTTTCACTCCGTTGTTCACCGGCACCGATCAGGACCGCGTGTATATCGGCCTGGTCGAAGACGATCCGCATGAAACCTATATCGAGGCGATCAAGGTACTCGAGGAAGCGGGTGCCGCCTATGTATCGATCGCGGAAGCAGACTGGGACAACGCTCCCGATCTGCCCGAGTCGTTTCGCCGCGAAGTGCGGCGCACGTTTAGCGGACGCATCATCTATGCGGGACGTTATACGGCGGAACGCGGCGCACGACTGATCGAAGCTGATCTCGCGGACCTGATCGCGTTCGGCCGCCCCTACATTGCCAATCCGGACTTGCCGGAGCGCATTGCCAACGGCTGGCCGCTCAATGCAGTGAATCCCGCCACCGTGTACGGCGGCGGAGCAGAAGGACTGACGGACTATCCCATGTACGCAGGAGCAGAAACGGTTTCCAATCCATCCAGCGAGGTGTTGTCATGAGCAAAGGTATCGAGAACAAGGTCGTTTTGATCACGGGAGCCAGCACGGGCATCGGCGCAGAAGTGGCGCGCCACCTCGCGGCCCGTGGCGCAAAAGTGGCGGTCGCCGCGCGTCGCAAGGACAAGCTTGCCGAGGTCGTCGCCGGTATCGAGGCTGCGGGCGGCATCGCTAGCGCATACACGCTGGACGTCACGGACAAGAAACAGATGGAGTCGGTGGCCGCGGCGGTGGTCGCCGATTTCGGCAGGATCGACGTGCTGATCAACAACGCGGGGCTGATGCCGATCCGGCCGATGTCCGAGGTCAATACCGATGAGTGGGACGCGATGATCGACGTCAACCTGAAGGGCACGCTGTACGGCATCGCCGCCGCGCTGCCACGCTTCATTGCGCAAGGGAGCGGCCACATCATCAATCTCAGCTCGGTTGCCGGCGTGAAGGTGTTCGCGCCGGGCGGCACGGTTTATTCGGGCACCAAGTTCGCGGTCAGGGCGATTTCGGAAGGGCTGCGGCAGGAGGTCGGCGAGAAGATTCGCGTGACGTCCATTGAGCCGGGCGCCGTGGACAGCGACCTCAAGTTCAGCACGTCCGGCACCGCGAAAGAGACCGTGCTCGACTTCTACCGGCAAGCCATTCCGGCGGCCTCGGTGGCGCGAGCCATCGCGTTTGCGATCGAGCAACCCGACGATGTGGACATCAACGAGATCGTGCTGCGTCCGACCAGTCAGGAATTCTGAAAGATCGGGCGGCTGGAATCGTGTGACCGGATCCAGTCGCCCCGCGTCGCCCTATCTCGTCCTGCTTTGCCTCACGATTCTTTCAGCGACCCGACATGCTCGCGGTCGCCATGCTGCGATCCGCTAGCGCCAACCCAGGCATTGCACCCGGTGCGGCGTGGCGGCTGTATCGACCGCCCGCATCGCAATAACGCCTTCGTTTCCATCAGGCGATACTCGCCCCACCCAGCATCGAAATTCTCGCCGTGATAGCGTTCGGATTCACGGTTGAGCCAACTCGGCGCTATCTTCCTTTGCATCGGTCGTGATCTTCACGACTTCCGGCGATGCCCATTTTGTCGGCCAGCCCGTCGATTTTTTCGTTACCCAAGACCCTATGTCGAGAAGACCCTCTCCTGAACAAAGACGCGAGCTGGGCAAGTTTCTTTCCAGCCGCCGCGCCCGTTTGCAGCCCGCCGATTTCGGCCTGCCAGAAGGCGCACGCCGAACCCCTGGCTTGCGGCGGGAAGAAGTCGCCGTGCTCGCGGGCGTCAGCGTCAGCTGGTATACGTGGCTCGAACAGGGACGCGACATTCAACCGTCCGCCGATGCGCTGCGCAGAATCGCAGGCGTGCTCAAGCTCGACACCGTGGAGTCGGCACACCTGTTCGCGCTGTCGTCGCGCGAGCTTTCGCAGGTCGCGACCGGCAGCGGTGTCAGCGAAGGGCTCGAACTGCTCGTCCGGTCGATCAACGTGCCCGCTTACGTGCGCAACACGCGGCTCGACATCCTCGCGTGGAACGACGCGATTGCCGACCTGTTCGTCGATTACGGATCGCTGGAGCCGCACGAGCGCAACACGCTGCGCCTGCTGTTTCTCTACAAGCCCTACCGCACGCGAATTCTCGATTGGGAACAGATGACACGGGGCATGATTTCCGCGTTTCGCGCCGCACGTGCGCAGGCGCAGGACAAAGCGCCGTTCGACAGCCTCGTCGACGAACTCACTGAGCTGAGCCCCGAGTTCCGGGCGTGGTGGCAGGACACCGACGTCAAAGGCTTCGACGAGGGCGACAAGCGGCTGCGCCACCCCGAGGGCGGCCACATCGAGTTCACCTACGTGGCGCTGACGCCCACGGGCCGGCCGGACCTGTCGCTCGTGACATATATTCCGCGAATGTCTGCCAGTGACTCCCACTCATAGGATCACAACACGCCTTCTTCACCTGGTTCGATTTGCCTAAAGTGACCCCAGTGCAGCAACTTTCCCACTGTCTTTCACGTCACCGAGGCAATCATGTCGAACCTGAACACTCCCTTCACCGTCGGCGCAACGTCGCGTAATCCTGCCACCGGCGAGCTGATCGCCCACTATCCGTTCCAGACCGCCGACGAAGTGGAACGCATGCTCGAGAACAACGCCGCAGCCTTCCGCCTGTGGCGCGCCACGCCGATGACGGAGCGCGTCGCGACCTACCGCCGCCTCGCCGCCGTGTTGCGCGAACGCTCCGAAGAACTGGCCTCGCTAATCACCGCCGAGATGGGCAAGACGCTCGCCGCCGCGCGTGCCGAAGTCGAAAAGTGCGCGGCCACGGTCGAATGGATCGCCGAGCACGGCCCCGCGTTCCTCGCCGATGAAGCCGCCCCCGTCGATGGCGATGACGAAGTTCACGTTTCCTACCTGCCGATCGGCTCGATCCTCGCGGTGATGCCGTGGAATTTCCCGCTGTGGCAGGTGATTCGCGCGTCGGGCCCGATCATGCTGTCGGGCAACGGATTCATCCTCAAGCACGCGACCAACGTGATGGGATCGGCGTATGCGTTGCAGGACGTGTACGAAACCGCAGGCTTTCCGGCCGGCCTGTTCACGAATCTGAACGCGGACAACGAAACCGTGGCGCACGTGATCGAAGATCCCCGGGTCGCGGCGGTCACGCTGACGGGCAGCATGCGTGCAGGGTCGGCTGTGGCGGCGACGGCGGGCAAGGCGCTGAAGAAGACCCTGCTGGAACTCGGCGGCGCCGACGCGTTCATCGTGCTGGCCGACGCGAATGTCGACCTCGCCGTCAAGGCGGCCATCGAGGCGCGTTTCCAGAACGCGGGTCAGGTTTGCCTGGCGGCGAAGCGCTTCATCCTCGAACGCCCCATTGCGGAAGAGTTCACGCGCAAGTTCGTCGCCGCTGCCGCGCAGATCAAGGCAGGCGATCCGCTCGATCCGGTCAGCACGATCGGACCGATGGCGCGTCCCGACTTGCGCGACGAACTGCACAACCAGGTGCAACGCACGATAGAGGCCGGCGCGACGCTGCTGCTCGGCGGCAACAAGGTCGAGGGTGTCGGCAACTATTACGAGCCGACCGTACTCGCCGATGTCGCCCCCGGCATGGCCGCGTTCGACGAAGAAACCTTCGGTCCGGTCGCGGCAATCACCGTTGCCGATAACGCCGAACACGCGATCGAACTCGCCAATACCAGCGACTACGGCCTCGGCGGCAGCCTCTGGACCAGCGACGTTGCGCGTGCCCAGCGAGTCGCACGCCGTCTCGAAACGGGCGGTGTGTTCATCAACGGATTCCCGGCTTCGAACCCGCGTATTCCGGTCGGCGGCGTGAAGAAGAGCGGCTACGGACGTGAGCTGTCGCATTTCGGTCTGCGCGAGTTCACCAATGCACAGGCCGTATGGGCGAAGACGGTCGATTGATCTGCCGGTTTACCTTTCACGCAACGAACGTTAGCTGGCTTTCATAGCAGCTAACGCCGCGCATCACGTCGCGTCTGAATCGAATTCAAAATGAACAGCCTGCCCCGTCTTTCTGATGTTCGTCATCACGTCAGCACGACCGGGACAGCAAACACGACACGCCTCCCGCTCGCGACGTCAACCCAACGGGAACGCGGAGGTCATCATGAGCGCGAGGAATGTGGCTATTGGCCTGCTGGTCGTCGGCGCGGCCATGTTAAGTTCATCTGGCGAGGCGGCGTCCTGCAAAAAAGCGGGCACGTTCTGCGCGCAAAAAACGGCGGCGACAAAGCCCGCAATCGGCAAATCGCCGTCATCTTCGCAGCGCGGAAGCGGGATTGTGAAACTGAACAATCCCGTACCAGGACACCCGTCAAAATCACAGCCGCAAATCGATCACGGGCGTGAACGCGACAGTATTTCTCCGCAGTTCCGTGGAGGCTAGCGAGTCCGCCGCTTCAGCGGACCTCGCGTCCTCGCCGGTTGACCCACGCTAATGTTGTCTCTCACACCCGAACCGGTTGCACCAATTAATCGGGAGCATCCGTCGCCAGCAGTGACAGAGAACCCTGGTCGTGCTGCATCAGAACAGAGCGGCTCGCGTCCATGAGCTTCCCTGCTTCAGTGGGCTTTGTCAGAAAATACCCTTGAACATAATCGCAGCTTGCATCGCGCAAGGTATGTAATTGCTGCTCGGTCTCGACACCTTCGGCGGTCACCTTCATCCCGAGTTCGTGCGACATCTGAATGATGCCCCGCACTATCGACGCCGTTGCCGCATCGCGACCGAGTTTCGCCGTGAACGAACGGTCTATCTTTACGATGTCCGGCGAAAAATCGGCCAGATAGCGCAGACTCGAATAGCCGGTTCCGAAATCGTCGATGGCAATGCGTACGCCTAGCCGCTTGAGCGCCATCAGCGTTTCCTGCGCAAGCGACGGGTTATCCATCAGCGCGCTTTCAGTGAGTTCGATTTCAAGGCAGCGTGGCGGCAGCTTATGCTTGCGCAATGCCTGGTCGACGACGGCGACGATGGTGTCGTCCCTGAGCTGACGCGCCGACACGTTCACCGACACGCAAAGCCCCGTTTTTCCCGCTGTCCGCCAGCTCGCCAGTTGCGCGAGGGCCGCATCCACCACCCACGCGCCGACTTCGACGATGAACCCGCTTTCTTCCAGGATCGGGATGAAACTGCCGGGTCCCACCATGCCTCGCGTCGGATGATTCCACCGCATGAGCGCTTCAACGCCTTTCATCGCGAGCGAAGCCGGCTCGTGAATCCCCTGGAAATGAAGCACGAATTGCCCCGACGCCAGCGCCATGGGCAGACTGCGTTCGAGTTCGAAATCGCCGAGTACATCGCTGGATGCCTTGTCGGCGAAACGGAAACCGTTGCGGCCTCCCCGTTTGGCCTCATACATCGCGATGTCGGCGCTCGTGAGTAGCGTCTCGTGGTCCCGCCCGTGCTCGGGACACATGGATATGCCGATAGACGCCGTGACGAATGGCTCGCTGTGATCTCTCCTGACGTCGCTCGAAAACACGTCGAGCAGAGATTGCGCCAACGTCGCCAACACGTGCTTGTCGGTCTCATCGCTGATGATTACCGCGAACTCGTCTCCACCAAGGCGGGCCACGCAGGCATCGGAAGGAAGGGCTTCCCGGATCGCTTCCGCGATGCCCTTCAACAGCCGGTCGGCAGCCGTATGGCCCAGCGTATCGTTGAGTACCTTGAACCGGTCCAGGTCGATAAACATCAGACCGAACGGGACGTTATGGCTGCAAAGCGACTTCATGCGCCGAACGACCGCGCTGCGGTTGGCCAGACCCGTCAGTCCATCTGTGTGAGCTAAACGGTCGAGCGCTGCGAGGCGCTCCTGTTCCAGCGTAATGTCCTCGCTGACGCCAACGATACGTACCACGTTTCCGGACTCGTCGCGCACCGGGTAGGCGGTGCTGCGAATCCAGCGCAGCGAACCATCGGCGCGCCGGATGCGATATTCGAAGCGACCCTCGGCCGATTCCGACACGATGCGACGCATCTCGGCGCGCAAAGGCTCCGCGTCTTCAGGGACCACCAGTTCGAGCCATGCTGAAGGCTCTCTCGCAAGCACCTGCGGCGTAATGCCGAACACGCGCTCGACCCCTGCGCTTACGTGATGAATACGCTCGAAATCCGAGCTATATGAATAGAACACGAGATGTACGTGTGATTCCATCTCGTGCATCAGCTCGTCGCGATCGCGTAGGGTCTTCAATAACTCACATTGCTGGGTGACGTCCTCGGAAGCGCAAAGAAGCGCGACCACTGCGCCGCTTTCTCCTGTCACCGGAGTGAGCGTGGAATTCCACCATTTGTTGTGCCCCTTCGTCGTGGCGCAGCTTCCGGTGAACGATGTGCTCGCGCCTTCAAGAGCGCCCGTCAATGCGTTTTCGGCTGCGGCACCGGCGTCTCCGGTCCAGAAACTCAGCCAGTCCGCGCCGGCGAGTTGCTCCGGAGATCTCGCTTCCATCAACTCAGCGCCGTACTCCGACACCCGGAGTATTTTTCCATCGGCAGAGAGCACCTTGAGACAGTCGCGATTCGAATTCAGAAGCCCACTTGCCAGCGCGATGGCGGCGCATTGCCGGGCGTGATCAGAGCGAAGCTTTTGACGAACCGCTGCGAAACCGGCCGCGCCTGCCGCAATGGACAGTGCGAGCCGTAAGGTCATCACCGCTTCGCTGGTCGCGTAATGCACCAGAGCAGCTACGCCGAGCCCGGCCGCCATGGCAATCGACAGGGCGGCAATAGGCAAGGCCTTTCGCTGACCATATCTGGAAAGGAAATAGGAAAGGAACCGCTGGTTCCTGGCTGGTCGTACGCCGCCGTCGGTGTCCGGATCGCTCTCAGATCGATTCGGATTGAATTTTTTAGGGTGCCATATGGCCTTGAATCTCACGCTGCTCTCCGACTCCCTGTTGAGTGACCTCTCGACCGCTGTCTGTCACTACATCTTTGTTATTACGGTCTGGATTCACGAATCTTTAATGCGCGAAAACCCGACCATGGCCGGACGGCGAGCTGATATGAGGAAAGAGTAACGAGTGACGTAGCGGCGAGAAACGGTTCGGTTTTATGTGCCCAATACAAATCCATTTCGGGTCCAGAAACCCTACAGGCGTCCAATGCTCTCCAGCATTCCCGATTCTTACCGGGACGCTAACGATTGCGAGTCGAGGCGCAACGAATAAAGTGAATACCGTTCTGTTGTTTGATGTGTCGCGTTGCGCGGAGCCCGTGACCGTTAAGTCTCCGTTGTAGAGTCGAGTCGATGAAGCAACGCGTTCCACCTTACCGGCCGGTTTCAGCACAAGTTGTGCACGATGTCGCGCATGTATACTTTGCGCTCTTCACTTTATTTGTCTGCTGTATGCACGACAAGTATCGACAACGAAACACCTCACTCCCCCAAACGCCATCGTCATGGAAATACTGCGTCAGTGCCGCGAATTCTTCGGACGAGCTGCCCGCGCTCTCGGGCTCGTCTGGGGCACGTCTCCCCTGTTTCTTATCGGCCTTCTGGCGGCAACCGTTATTGCCGGCGTCCTTCCGGCGGTCGCCGCGTTCATCGGTCAACGCATCGTCGATACCGTCGTGGTTGCGGCTCGTCACCCCGCAGACGGTTTGCATTGGTCAGTTGCACGATATCTTCTGCTCGAGGCCCTGGTTCTCATTGCGCTGGCCGCCTGCCAGCGGGCGCTGTTGTTGCTGCAAACTTTGCTGCGCGCGCGTCTTGGACAGAAGGTCAATCTGCTGATTCTGGAGAAGGCCCAGAAGCTGAGTCTGTTGCAGTTCGAGGACTCGGAGTTTTATGACCGCCTCGTACGAGTAAGGCGTGACGCATCATCGCGACCGCTGTCGCTGGTGATGAAGTCACTCGGGCTTATTCAGAACCTCATTTCCGTGACAACCTTTGCCGTACTGCTCGTGCGGTTTTCGCCGTGGGCGCTTGTGATTCTCGTCGTGGGAGCTATTCCAAGTTTTATTTCAGAAGCGCGTTTTTCCGGCAGTGCATTCCGTCTATTCGGAAAAAGGACGCCGGAAAGTCGCCAGCAGAACTACATCGAATCGCTCCTTTCGCATGAAGCGCACATCAAGGAAGTCAAGCTGTTCGGCTTTGCGCCGCTTCTTCTGCAACGCTATCGCGACACGTTTGAAAAGCTCTATGCAGAAGATCGCGCACTGACATTGCGACGTGACGGTTGGGGCTTTCTGCTGGGCGTGGTTGGCACAGTTGCGTTCTATGCGGCCTATGCGTGGATCGTGCTGGAGACCGTCAGCGGCACTATCTCTCTCGGCCAGATGACCATGTACCTTGTACTTTTCAAGCAGGGACAAAGCGCGGTGAGCAGCAGCCTGTCGTCGATAGGCGGACTTTACGAAGATGGCCTGTATCTGAGCGATCTTTTCGACTATCTGGCGCAGCCTGAAACAACGAGTACGGGACACCTGACAACCGGTACGCAGCCCGGGGACGGACTCCGTTTCGAACTCGTTTCATTTTCTTATCCCGGCGCGAGACGGCCTGCTTTATCCGATGTCAGCTTCCATCTGATGCACGGGCAAACGTTGGCGCTGGTAGGCGAGAACGGCTCGGGCAAGACTACGCTTATCAAACTTCTGACGCGTCTATATACCCCGTCATCGGGCCGCATCCTGCTTGATGGCTCGGACCTTCAGGAATGGGACGAGTACGCTCTACGACGCCGCATTGGCGTCATCTTCCAGGACTTTATCCGGTATCAGTTCAAGGCCGGCGAGAACCTCGGCGTGGGCGACATCGAAGCGTTTTCGGACAGGAACCGCTGGACTGAAGCAGCGACAAAAGGGATGGCGGCTGCTTTCATCGAGCGGATGGAAAACGGCTATGAAACCCAGCTTGGACGATGGTTCGCGGGTGGCCAGGATCTATCGGGCGGGCAGTGGCAGAAGATTGCGTTATCGAGAGCCTATATGCGGCAGAACGCCGACATTCTCATTCTCGATGAGCCCACGGCCGCATTGGACCCCGAGGCTGAAGCAGGTGTATTCGAGCAGTTCCAGGCCCATGCAGGCTCGCGCATGTCGATCCTGATATCGCATCGGTTTTCCAGTGTGCGCGGCGCAAACCACATCATCGTGCTGGACCAGGGGCGGATTCTCGAGCGCGGCAGTCATGAGCAATTGCTGCAACAAAATGGGCGCTACGCGCATCTTTTTGATTTGCAGGCACAAGGCTATAAGTAAGTCGGAGTCTGCGACGCGATGCTGCTGGAGCGGCGCAGATACTCCGCAATCGTACGTGTAACCCCTTCACCGCTCCTGTTCACCAGTTTTGCGCTCAGCGACGGCGCGCAGTATCGCGGCGAATGCGACGGGGTCTTCGGCACAACTCGTGTGGCCCGTATCAAGAACATGCAATGTCGCTCCCGATATGGCGCCGGCCAGTTCTTCCGCATGCGCCAGGGTTCGGGCCACGTCGTGCTTCCCGTGCACGACGGCGACGGGGATGGCCGGCAATTGTCCCAGCAGCGGGAGCAGGTCGGTTTCCATCTGACTGCGGATTGCCGCCGCGACAGCGCTGCTTCGAATGCCACCGGGATATCCGAGTACCTCGTCAAGCAGCGCGCCCGACGGCTGCGTGTAAAAGCAACGTGCGGCAAACGCACGCCACATCGAATCTCCCCAATCCTCCTCGATGCGCCTGACGATGGCCGAAGCATCGCCATGGCCTTTCGTGTTTGCTCCACTATTAGCCAGAACAAGGCCGCTGATGCGCAGATCCGGTTGGCGGTTCGCCGCAAGAGTCGCGATGACCGACAGCGGAGTGCCGAGAGAGTGTCCGACGAGGATAACGTTGCCTTCGCCGGCGATGGCGTCGACGATACGGTTTGCAATCGAATGCAGGTCGAACGGACCCTCGTCTTCCATCCACGCCAAAGCAAATGCATTGAGGCCAGCTTCCGAGGCAGTTCTCGCGTAGACGAGCGGGCTGCACATTGCGCCGGGTAGACACACCAGTGTCGGTGAATCCGATCGACCTGTAGTTAAGGGGACAACGCGCATTCTGAAATTGGTGAGAGTTGAGACGGAGAACGGTAGCCAATTCTAAGTCGCCGCCGGCATTGCTGCACGGCGAACGTGACAAAACGCGCCAGCGCTGCCGCTCCCACACGCGTTATTGCTGTGCGTGCTTCGCCGCATCTTCGATCACCGCCGCAACTTCTTTCGGACGCGACTCATAAACCGAATGGCTCGCGCCCGCCAATACCGTGGTATGGCTATGCGCACGTTGGTAATAGAAGCGCTCGAGATCCGGGTTGATGATCTTGTCGTCCGCTGCCACGATGCCCCAACTCGGCTTGGTGGTCCAGGCCGCGACCGTCATCGGTGCGGAAAAGACTTTCGCCGCCGTGAGGATCTGTGAGCGGGCTTCGAATTGCGCCTGCTTCAGCGGCAGGTCGGCCGCAAAATCTTTCGGAAAATCCGCAGGATTCAGGTAGGTATAGCCGTCATCCGTTTTCTTGATGGCACCCGCCTGCTGCGACGTATAGCTGGGCATTTTCTTGCCCAGATCGCTCTCGTCTTCGCCGACAGCCGGTGCATGTGCCGCGACGTACACGAGACCTGCCACCTTCGGATCGACGCCTGCTTCCGTAATTACGGAGCCACCGTAGCTGTGCGCCACGAGAATGGCGGGGCCGTCCTGCAGATCGATTGTGCGCTTTGCCGCGGCGACGTCATCGTCGAGCGAGGTCAGCGGCTCCTGCACCATCGTGACGTGATAGCCGTCTTTAGTGAGGATGTCGTAGACCGGCTTCCAGCCCGATCCGTCAACCCATGCGCCATGAACCAGAACAATATTTTTGATCGGCGTCGTGGCAGGTTGGGCATCTTGCGCCATGACGTTCGTGGAGACGAACACTGAAGCCGACAAGGCGAGAACCGATGCAGCGAAGGGCAAAACTTTCATGATGAAACTCACTTGATAAGAATAGGGGTATGAGAGATAGCTGGCTTGATGTGCGATGCACTCGTCGATCAAGCCGCCTACTTCTGCGAATCGAATTGAATGGGATTCCGCACATCGGCGTAACGCGCGCGGAATCCGCCATGCGTCATCTAGCTACCGAAGTAAAGGTTGCAGAAGCTAACCGGCCCAACGCAGTTCGAGGACATCGCCATATGCGCTGGCGCACCCGATGCAGAAGTACCGTTCTGTGCGACACCACCAAAAGCTTGCGTGGCCAGCGGCTGATCGTTCTGTGCCGCGACCTTTGCTTCGGCCGCCTGGATATCAGCCGGATAGTCGACGTCGCCGCCGCGTGCCGGGTTGTACCCTGCGTGTTCGACACGAACCAGATCGGCCCGCACTTCTGCGCGCGTCAACGGAGCATTCGACTGGGCGAAACTGAGAACCGGAGCACCAAGGGTGACAACGGCGAGAGCGAGACCAGCAAGAATCTTCGACATGATTAAAACTCCATAAGTACATTCAGGGTGCCAGGCCACACGAGCGGCTAGCGGTGCGGGATGAAAACCAATCAGCAGATCACGACGATTCGTTATCGCCGAACACTGCTTTAATTTAATTGGATTCCTAACTTAACAACATTTCATTGTCGCGACTGGATGTGAGATCAATCTCGTTACTCTCGTATCCGGCAGCGGCTCAATATCTCTTCTTCTGTCTACATGAAGGCGAACACCGGACTTCGGTGTTTATTCCAGGCTCCATTCAAATTGCCCGAAAAGTTTTGTTCGCATCCCGGTCATGCCTGACTGAGCGGGACCGGCATCAATTTCTTGCGACAGGCAAATATTCGCGCGGTTGGGTCTGCGTCTCCAGCGGTTTGCGACCAATCGACTCCACGCGGCGTGAAACGCATCAGACCGGTCGCGAAATGCGCCGGGCTGCGTCGCCGCTCCATGCG
Organism: Paraburkholderia fungorum; assembly: GCF_900099835.1. Classification (NCBI taxonomy): domain Bacteria; kingdom Pseudomonadati; phylum Pseudomonadota; class Betaproteobacteria; order Burkholderiales; family Burkholderiaceae; genus Paraburkholderia; species Paraburkholderia fungorum. The sequence continues at coordinate 349,625 of NZ_FNKP01000002.1, read as the reverse complement.
GCACATCCTGCAGAATCCGGCTGTGCGCCATTCAGAATGGCGAAACTGTGTTCCGTAGAGGCCTGGAGCGTCGAAAATGCTCTAGCACCCTTTGATGCGAGCCGCTCCCAAAAGGGAAAATAGGGAAAAAGAATCAAATCGGTCATGGCGACACTCCGAGGTACGATGCACGCAGCCGGCGATGTTTACGGAGAACCCGCAGGGAGAGCCATTTCGTAATTGAATTGGAAGCTTTCTGTGATGGCGCGCGAGGAACCTGGGGACACATACGGTTCGCGCCTTCCCAGCGTCAATTCGCGAAGATCGCCGCCATTTCGTCGCAACGCACTGGCGACCGGTCGCGCCCGCGCTGAAGATAGCGGCATGGCAGTTCACTTCGCCCTCACCCTGGATTCCGACCGACGATGCCGCCCATGCCTTCCATTCAGATACTCGCCCGACGGCTCTGGCGCCCTCTCAGAGTCACCGTATTGACGACCATCGGTTGTGCGTGGCTCTACAGCACGATCTACCGTGAGTCGTTCGCCAAAGATCTCGTCTATGCGCTGGTCGTCGTCTGCCTGACGCAGACGCTGATCGCCGCCGGTCGTCACGGCCTGGCGTTCTGGTTGCGCAGGCGTTATCCCGACAATCTCGATGCCCGGCGCAACTGGCCAGGCTGGGGCCTGATGGCGCCGTGGGTGATCGTCTCGGTGGTCATCGGCTACCTTGCGGGCGTGACGCTCGTTGACCTGCTGACCCAGACACCGCACACGCCGATCGTCATCGAACCGAATCTGCGCATGCTGCTTCTGAGCGTGACGGTCGCCGTTGTGCCCGCAATCTGCATCACCTACTTTTTCTATGCGCGCAGCAGGATGGCGTCGATGGAAACGCGCACGCAGGCGGCGTTGCGCAGTGCCGCCGAGAATCAGCTCAAGCTGCTGGAGGCGCAACTCGAGCCGCACATGCTGTTCAATACGCTCGCGAATCTGCGCGTGCTGATCGGCAGCGACCCGTTGCGCGCGCAAGGCATGCTCGATCATCTGATCGCTTATCTGCGCGCCACGCTCGCGGCGTCGCGCTCGGGCTCGCACCCGCTGGCGTCGGAATTCGAACGCATTTCCGACTATCTCCAGTTGATGCAGATCCGCATGGGCAGCCGTCTGCATATTCAACTGGACCTACCCGCGAGTCTCGCCGATGCCCCCCTGCCACCGCTACTGCTGCAGCCGCTGGTCGAAAACGCGATCAAGCACGGGCTCGAACCGAAAGTGCGCGGCGGCCGCGTGCATGTCGCCGCGACACGCGGTCCCGGCACGCTGACGCTAAGCGTGCGCGACACCGGCGTCGGCCTCGACGCACGGCCCGAACATGGCGCGCGCTTCGGCTTGCAGCAGGTTCGCGAGCGGCTCGCGACGCTGTACGGCGCGGCCGGCCACCTCGACCTTTCGCCCGCCGCCGACGACGAAGGCGGCACGCTAGCCACCGTCACCCTGCCCTATTCCCGATCTTCCACGCCATGAAAATCACCGCATTGATTGCCGAAGACGAACCGCTACTCGCGGCTAACCTGCAAGCCGAGTTATTGAAGTTGTGGCCTGAATTGCACATTGTCGCGAGCGTCGGCGATGGCGAAACCGCGGTCGAATCCGCGTTGGGCGTACAGCCCGACGTGATGTTCCTCGACATCCGGATGCCCGGCATGACGGGTCTGGAGTGCGCTCAGGCACTTGCGGAAGACTGGCCCGCGCACGGCCGGCACTTTCCGTTGATCGTGTTCGTGACCGCTTACGACGAGTACGCCCTTCAGGCCTTCGAACGGGCCGCGTTCGACTATGTTCTGAAACCGGTGCAACCCGAGCGGCTTGCAAAGACGTGCGCGCGACTCAAGGCGCGTCTCGCGGACGACAACGCGCCGCCACCGGACGAGGCGTCGCTCGGCAAGGTGGTCGATCAGATGCGCGAACTACTGGCTGCCGGACGCCCCGACACGACGCCCCCGCCGGTTATCAGCACGCCGTTACGCGTGATTCAGGCTAGCGCCGGCAACACCATCACGATGGTCCCGGTCGACGAGGTCTGCTACTTCGAAGCTGCCGACAAATATGTTCGGGTCGTCACGGCGAACCGTGAGCACCTGATACGGATGTCGTTGCGCGACCTGCTACAACAACTCGATTCGCAACGCTTCTGGCAGATTCATCGCGGCACGATCGTGCGATGCGACGCCATCGATACCGCCGAGCGCGACGAAGCCGGAAAGCTCACGCTGACCCTGCGCGGCAATCCCGCGCGACTGGTCGTGAGCCGGGTGTACGCTGAACTGTTCAGGGGAATGTGACGCAGTGACGGTTGGCTTTGCTCAATCGACCGGTCGGTTCAGCACGATCGACTGCGCGTGCCGAACAATCCATATTGACAATTTCCGTTCACGCCTGGGAAGGGGCATAAGCAACCACGCCTCGCGACTCCCAGCCCAGGCAGCCGCACCTTTATTGGGCCGACTTCTCCGCCGCCTGCTCGATCAGTTTTGCAACTTCGCGAGGATGCGACATGTACGCGACGTGGCTCGAATCGAGTTCGATGGTGGTGCTGCCGGCGCGTTTCGTCATGTACCGTTCGAGATCGGGATTGATTGCACGATCGGCGGTCGCAACGACGGCCCAGCTCGGTTTGGTTCTCCATGCGGCTGTAGAAACCGGGGTGCCGAAGGATGCCGCAGCGGGCATGACCTGGGCCGTGGACATGAACGCGGCCTCGGCAGCCGGCAAATCGGCCGCGAAATCGGCATGGAAGTGTGCCGCGTCGAGATAAAGGAAGCCGTCGGCGGTCGCCTTGATCGCCGTGGACGCCGACGGGATCTTTTTGGCCAGATCCATCGGGCTTTCGCCTGAATCCGGCTGGAACGCAGCAACATAAACCAGTCCTGCGACCTTGGCATCGTTGCCCGCCTCCGTGATCACAGCGCCACCGTAACTATGACCCACGAGAATCGATGGCCCGTTCTGGGAATCGACGACGCGGGTGGTCGCCTTAACATCGTCGGCGAAAGAGGTTTCGGGTTCCTGCACAACTGACACGTTGTAGCCGTCGTGCGTCAGGATTTTCGCGACTTTCTGCCATCCCGAGCCATCGGCGAAATAGCCGTGCACGAGAACGACGTTCTTCACAGGCGCTGCTACTGCTGCAGCAGAGCCGAACACGGCAGCGGAGAGGGCAAGTGCGGCGGCCACGCGGCCGAGTTTCGAAGCGGTTTTCATAATTAATCTCCCGTTATTCCAGTTTGAGTGCGGCCACGGCGTGACCGCTGTCGTTTGCGTGTCAATCAAAGATGCGCTTTGAACCAGTCGGCTGCGGAGCGTGATGCGTTGTCGAACTCGCTCAGGTAGGGGTCGAAATGCCCTCCCTTGATCATGAGCAACTGCTTCGGCTGCAACGCGTTTTCGTAGGCCTGGAGCGCGAGATCGGTCGCTGCCGTGTGATCGTGTTCAGCGACCACCATCAGCAGCGGCGTCGGCGATACGCGCCGGATGAATTCCCCCGGCGAGTACATCCGGGCCCATCGGGTCGAACGCAGCGTGACGCGGTTTTCCCACACGCCTTCGGGTACGGGTTGCAGGTAAAAGCTCACGACATCCGCTGCCTGATAGGTCGAAGGACGGCTCGCGTCTTCGCTCACGATCTGCTGGGTCGCCGGTGCTTCGCCGCGAAGTTGCGCACGTTCGTCCGCATCAAAGCGGGCCTCCAGGGCCGCAACGGCATCGGGCGTGATGCGCCGCAAACTCGCCGCATGGCCGTCGATCGTCGGCACCTGCGACACGATCGCCTTGAGCCGCCTGTCGGTGGCGCCGAGCACGATCGCGTGGCCACCGGCGTAACTGGTTCCCCACAGTCCGATGCGTGCTTCGTCCACTTCGGGCCGGGTCTGCAAGTACGAAATCGCGCGACGCCAGTCGGTGATCTGCTGCCACGGGTTGATGTCCTGCCGCGGTTGGCCGCCGCTATCGCCGAATCCGCGGTGATCGTGCAACAGCACCACGAATCCTGCTTCGGCGAAGAACGTGGCCATCTTTTCGATGCCGTGATAGCGCGTGCCGCCGTAGCCGTGAGCCATGGTGATGGCGGGCAGCGGTGCACTACGCTGCTCCGGTACGAACAGCCATGCAGCCAGTTCGATACCACCCTCGACGGGGAAGCGAATGTCCTGTTTGCTAAATGTCATGATGTCCTCGTTCGATTCAGTCGTTAGTCAGTTGGCCCAGCAGGCGGGCGAGATCCATTTCGGCGTCGCGGGTCTGAAAGCCGCGCTTGATAGCGTCCTGAATCCGCTTCTGCACGCCCGGTTCACGAACGCCTTCGCCGAAGAGATCCGAGTCGCGGCGAAAGTCCTCGATCGGGGCGAGCGCGATTGCATTGACACGGCGCTTCACGGCGACGTGGCCGCTGCCCGGAAACTGCGCGATCCGATGGGCCAGCGACCGGACGAAGTCATCCAGCGCGGCCGCCGGCAACGCGCGGTTGATCCAGCCGTAGCGTTCGGCCAGCTCGGCGCTGTAGTCGTCGGCGCTCAACATGACTTCGAGAGCGCGCGAGCGGCCCATCAGTCGCACCAGGTGCTGCGCACCGCCGCCGCCGGGAACGACGCCGAAGGCGGCCTCCATCTGCGCGAAGATCGCCGTCTCTGTGGCCGCGAAACACATGTCGCATCCCATGACGAATTCGCTGCCGGCGCCGCGCACGCGGCCTTCGACCTGCGCAATGCTCACCAGGCGGCTTTCGCTGAGGTAGCGAAACAGCACCGCGATGGACGCCTCGCCGGTCAATTTCGCGGCTTCGTCCCGATACGCCTTGATCTGCCCAACGTCGACGTGAGGGATGAAAAAGTCGGGGTCGGCACTCTTGAAGACGATCACGCGGATCGCCTCGTCGGCCTCTGCTTCGGAGACAAACGACACCAGATCGCGAACGAGTTCCGGTCCGAGAAGGTTCATGGGCGGGGCCATGATGGTTGCGAACAGCACGGCGCCTTCGCGCTGAACCGTGAGGGTTTTCATATCCATGGAACGCCTCTGCAGGAAAGTGAAAGGATTAGGCGCGGCGTCGATCGCCGCGCTCCGGGCCGTTCGAACAACATCAGCCCGGCTTGGGACAGAATTTATTCCCTTCCGAATTCGACGAATAGACGTTAAATTCGAGAGGCGTCCTTCCATAGGAGAGAGGCTTGGACCGACTCGAAGCAATGACCATCCTGCTGGCCGCCGTGGACCACGGCAGCCTTTCCGCGGCGAGCCGCCAACTGGGGATTCCGCTGGCTACCGTCAGCCGGCGCGTGGCCGAGCTGGAGGCGCATCTGAAAATCCGGCTGCTGCTACGCAGTAGCCGCGGGCTCGCGCTGACCGACGCGGGCCGCGCCTATGCAGATTCATGCCGTCGCATCATCGAAGACCTCGCCGATGTCGAGCGCACGGCCACGGGCGAATATCACGCGCCTCAGGGCGAACTGGTGATTGGCCTGCCGCTGGTGATGGGACGGATTCACGGGCTGCCGGTGATTGCGGAGTTTTTGCGCGCGTACCCGGACATCCGCGCGCGGGTTCAACTGACCGACAGGAACGTGAGCCTGCTCGACGAGCATGTCGACGTGACGCTGCGCACCGGCGAGTTGCCGGACAGCAGCATGATTGCGGTGCGAGTCGGACAGGTGCGCCAGGTGCTCTGCGCGAGCCCCGACTATCTGGCTGCCCGGGGCACCCCCGCCACGCCTGCTGACCTCGCGTCCCATCACTGCGTGGGATATGAGGGAGTGGCTATCGGCACGAAGTGGGACTTCCGTCGTGACGGCGCGTTGCACAGCATTGCGGTGGCCTGGCGGATGATGGTCAATTCCATCGAGGGCGCCGTCGTGGCTGCCGAACAAGGCGCCGGTATCGCGCGGGTGCTGTCGTACCAGATCGATCAGCAGGTGAAGACGGGCTCGCTGGTGACGCTGCTCGATGAATATGAACTGGGCACCTCGCCGGTGACCTTGATCTATCCGGGGCAACGTCAGGTGCCGCTCAAGTTGCGGGTCTTTCTGGACTTTGCGGCCCCGAGGTTGAAGGCGCGACTCGCGGGATAGCCGGCGTGACGGCGGTTTTCCTCAGCGCCTGGGTCGCGAAAACAGGTTGACCAGATTCCCATCGGGATCGCGCAGCAACAGCGAACGATTACCCCACGGCATCAATGTCGGGGCCATTGCGATGTTCGTCCCGAACGCATTCATCCGTTCGAAAATTGCGTCGACGTCCTCCACCTCCAGCTCCAGAATCGCAGAGTGATTTGCGGCTGCGGTGGCAGCACCGGCATTGAAAAGCTCGACAAGACGCTCGGACGAGATCGCCAGCGTTGCGCCTTCGAATCGCAATTCGGCAAAGCCGTCGGCCGGACGTGCAGCCTCGATGCCGGAAAGCCTCTGATAGAACTCGATGAGCCTGTCGAGATCCCGCGTAACAATACGAACCGATGCAAACTTCATTTGAGCTCCTCGCCAGTAAAAAGAAGCTCAGTCTAATGATCGATACTGTCAGTTTCTGGCAGTATGGTGCGACTGGCTACACCATTGAGGGCACGCCATTCACGAAGCAGGGTCGAGCGTCTTTTGGGGTAACGCTGATCCAGCTGCTCGACATCCGAGATCCGGTCCGAACGGAAATTTCGAAACGCCGCCCGATGCTCGCACCAGCACATCAGCACCCTGGCCTGGTCGAAATACACCAACGCAAAGGGCCAAACTACACGTTGCGTGTGGATACCGCTGCCGTCCACGTAACTAATATTCAGCTTTTGCTCTGCCCGGACTGCAGCACGTAGAAGGTCCGGCGAGACTGTGTGGACAGGTCTCTTCAACGGCGCGCCAACCAGCAGCGACGACTCCTCCAGCTCGCGACGCAGTTCAGCGGGCAGGACGGCGGCGATCTTCGCAAGCGTGCTCAGCGCACCGGCCGATAGCGTCCTGTCGCAGCGATCAGCCACCCAGCGCATACCGAGAACCAGAGCGTCGAGTTCTTCTGAGCGGAACATCATTGGCGGCAGCATGAAACCCGGTTTCATCACGTAGCCAATGCCCGGCTCCCCCTCGATCATTGCCCCTTGCGCCTGCAAACTGGCAATGTCCCGATACAGCGTGCGGATACTCACACCGAGTTCGTCGGCCAAAGCTTGACCGCTTACGGGACGGCGATAACGGCGTAGCACTTGCAGCAGATGAAGGAGACGTTCGGAGCGGGACATACGTGAATCCTGATATCGACACCGGATTGAATCGACGAGGCTGTCGGTTATTCCGATCCGGGTGAGGGGATGGTGGTTAGTCGGACATTGTATTGATGATTCGCTCGCTGCTGACGGCAGCAGCCTCTCGCGCACACGGTGACGAGCGAGGTGCCTGAGGCGAAGATGTGTGAGGCTCACGCTAGCGCCGTGACGGCATGTGATCGAACAATTTACATCGGTGTTTCGTTCAAGCCGCGTTACCGGAATGCTGCGGCTCGCAGCAGTAGCCCTTGATGTCCTGCATCGGCCCCAGGTGGTTTCGTTAGAATGTCTCCAATCCTTAAATGGATCCATAACCGGAGACAAACATGCCAGGCTTACTTCCCGATGTCGACCCCGATGGACTTCTCGAATATTCAGTCGTCTACACCGACCGATCAATCAATCACATGTCGCAGCGCTTCCAGGGCGTCATGCGCGATATTTCCGCTTCGCTGAAAAAGGTCTACAACGCGAACTCGGCCATTGTCGTCCCCGGCAGCGGGACGTTCGGCATGGAAGCCGTCGCCCGGCAGTTCGCAACGAACAGGAAGTGTCTTGTGATCCGCAATGGATGGTTCAGCTTTCGCTGGTCGCAGATTTTCGACATGGGCGGCATTCCGTCCGAATCGATCGTGCTGAAAGCCCGCCCCGTCGAACCAGGGAGACAGGCCGCCTATGCACCGCCGCCGATCGAAGAGGTGGTCGCCGCGATCACGGAAAGCAAACCGGATTTGGTCTTCGCTCCGCATGTCGAAACCGCATCGGGAATCATGCTCCCCGACGCCTATTTGCGCGCAGTGGCCGACGCCGTGCACGCCGTCGGCGGCATGTTTGTACTGGATTGCGTAGCCTCGGGCACGGTCTGGGTCGACATGCAAGCGAGCGGCGTTGACGTCCTGATCAGCGCGCCGCAAAAAGGATGGAGCGCGTCACCGTGCTGTGGGTTGGTCATGCTCAGCCCGCTTGCCCGCAAAAAAATCGACGATACCACCAGCACCAGTTTTGCCTGCGATCTTCGCAAGTGGCTGCAGATCATGGAAGCCTACGAGAACGGCGGCTTCGCCTACCATGCAACGATGCCAACGGACGGTCTAGCGACGTTGCGCGACGTCATCAAGGAAACCGAAGCATATGGCTTCGATAAAGTGAGAGCGGAGCAGCTTGAACTCGGCAAGCGGGTTCGCTCACTTCTCGTGGAACACGGCATCAGAAGCGTGGCGGCCGAAGGTTTCGAGGCGCCGGGTGTCGTCGTCAGCTACACGGACGATGACGGAATTCGATCCGGCAAGAAGTTCGCTGACGCCGGTTTGCAGATCGCGGCTGGCGTTCCGCTTCAGTGCGACGAGCCTGACGATTTCAGGACCTTCCGCATCGGGTTATTCGGCCTGGACAAACTGCATGACGTTGAAGGTGCGGTGGCCAGGCTCGCGAAAGCACTGGACAGTATCGTCTGAAGCGTTATTTCTGTTTGCGGAAGCGCGTGCCGCTCGTCATCGCGCAACCCGGCATCTGACGGACACGCTGTGCGCGGCGCGTCCTTCCCGCAGCGCCTTGCTGCATCGAAGGACTCGTCGTGACTAAACGAGCGATACGGCGTCGTGCTCGCCTTCTGCGTGCGAGCGCGCAAACGCCGGACTCAGCGTCGGCCAGCGCAGATAACTGCGGTCGAGCGCGGCAATGTCGCTGCAACCGAGCAGGCCCAACGCGCGATCGACCTCGGTTTGCAAAATCTGCAGCGCACGCGCCGCGCCGGGCTGGCCACCAGCACTTAAACCGTAAGTCGTCGCCCGGCCGAGCAGCACCGCATCGGCACCTAACGCCACGGCCTTCAGGATGTCCGTGCCGCGTCGAAATCCGCCATCGAGCATCACACTGAGCCTGCCGCGCACCTGGTCGACGACGTCCGGCAGCACGTCCATCGCGGACACCGCGCCGTCCAGTTGCCGCCCGCCGTGGTTCGACAGCACGATCCCGTCGACGCCCGCCTCGACCGCCCGCACAGCATCCTGCGCGCCGAGCACGCCCTTGACGATCAACCGGTTCGGCCACAAATCGCGCAACCAGCGGATGTCGTCCCACGACAGCGAGGGGTCCAGCTGCTGGCCCAACGTGATCGACGCGCCCTTCACGCTGTTCTGCCCCGGCGGCAACAGGTCGCCGAGATTCGCGAAGCGCGGCATTCCGCTGGGCCACAGCACGTTGCTCATCCAGCGCGGATGGCGCAGCACGTCGAATTTATTGCGCCAGTCGAGCATCAGCGGCTTGATGTAGTTGCGCAGATCCCATTCGCGCTTGCCGAACACCGCGCTGTCCGTCGTGACGACCAGCGCCTCGATACCCGCCGCCTGCGAGCGTTGCGCGAGTTTCGCGAGGAACTCACGCGTGCGATACATGTAGACCTGCATCCACACGCGACCGCCCGCGCGGCGCACGACATCCTCCAGCGCAACCGTCGACACGTTGCTCAGCACGAACGGAACACCGGCCGCGGCCGCCGCGCTCGCGAGCTTCACATCGCCCTCGCGAAACATCAGTCCGCTGTAGCCGGTCGGGCCGATCATGAACGGCGACGCAATGCGCTGACCGAACAGCATCCGGCTCTGGTTGCGATGTTCGACATTGACGAGCGTGCGCGGCAGGAACGCGATTTCATTGAATACGTTGCGATTGCGGCCCAGCGTCGCCTCGTCCTCCGCGCCGCCTTCGACGTACTCGAAACAGAAATTGGGCAGCCGCCTGCGCGCCATCGCGCGTAGATCGTCGATGCTGTGCGCGCGGTTCACGTCACGGCCGGAATAAAGGCGGCGTTTCAATGCAATTCTCCTGTTCTATCTGTCCGTTTATTGCACATGCCGTTCTCAGGTCACGACGCCGACCTGCCAGGGCACGAATTCGCTTTGTCCATAGCCATGCAGTTCGCTCTTCGAGCGCGTGCCGGACGCGCAGTCGAGCATCATCCGGAAGATCGCTTCGCCTAGCTCGTCGATGCTCGCGGTCCCGTCGACAACGCCGCCGCAGTTGAGGTCGATATCGTCCTCCTGACGTTCCCACAGCGCGGTGTTGGTCGCGAGCTTCAGCGACGGCGACGGCGCGCAACCGTAGGCGGAGCCTCGTCCTGTCGTGAAGCAGATCAGATTGGCGCCCGAAGCGACCTGACCGGTCGCGGACACCGGGTCGTAGCCCGGCGAATCCATGAACACGAAGCCTTTGGCATTGATCGGCTGCGCGTATTCATACACTTCGACGAGGTTCGTCGTGCCGCCCTTCGCCACCGCGCCGAGCGATTTTTCGAGGATCGTCGTCAAGCCGCCCGCCTTGTTGCCGGCCGACGGGTTGTTGTCGAGCGCGCCGCCGTTGCGCGTGCAATAGTCCTGCCACCACTGGATTCGTGCGAGCAGCTTGTCGCCGACGGCCTGGCTCGCCGCACGGCGCGTCAGCAAGTGCTCGGCACCGTAGATTTCGGGCGTTTCCGAAAGAATCGCGGTGCCTCCGTGCCGCACCAGCCGGTCCACCGCAGCGCCGAGCGCGGGATTCGCGGAAATCCCCGAATAGCCGTCAGAGCCGCCGCACTGCAAGCCGACGCACAGATGCGACGCGGGCACCGGCTCGCGTTGGACGCCGTTTGCATCGGCGAGCATCTCTTTCACCATCTCGATGCCGCGCTCGATCGTCTTGCGGGTGCCGCCGCTGTCCTGAATCGTAAAACTGCGCAGTTTCAACTTGCTGCCGGCCGGGCCGGCAGCGTCTAGCACGCCGTCGATCTGGTTCGTCTCGCAACCGAGACCGACGAACAACACCGATGCAAAGTTCGGATGCACCGCGTAGCCCGCCAGCGTGCGACGCAACACGGCGATGCCCTCACCCAGCGTGTCGATCCCGCAGCCGAGCCCGTGAGTCAGTGCGACGACGCCGTCCACGTTCGGAAAGTCGGCCAGCGCTTCGGGACGCACGTCGCGTCTGAAGTGATCGGCGATTGCACGCGCGACTGTCGCGGAGCAGTTCACACTGGTCAGGATGCCGATGTAATTACGCGTGGCTACACGCCCGTCATCGCGGCGAATGCCCATGAAATGCGCGGGCTCGTCTACGTAGTCGGTCGGATGGGTATCGACGCCAAACGCATGTTCCCGCGCGAACTCGGACATGCCGAGATTGTGAACGTGCACATGCTGCCCACGCGTGATCGCTTCGCGCGCGACGCCGATGATCTGGTTATAACGTTTGACCGCCTCGCCCTTCGCGATGTCGCGGGTCGCGACCTTGTGGCCGGGCGGAACGAGGCCGGTCACCACCAGTTGTTCCGCGTCGATACGCGTGCCCGGCATCAACTGCCGGGTCGCGATGATCACATCGTCGTTCGGATGCAGGCGAATCACCGTGGGCGCGCTGCCAGTTTGAGTCAACATGAAAAATGCCTCGAAGGTCGGAATGAGTGGCGATGCATCAGATCGCCGAGCCGGCGCGCGCCGGCACTTTGCCCGTATCGGGTGCGATCGGCAGCGGCTCGATGCGGCCCACGATCACGAGATAGCTGAACGCGCCGAGAAAGCAGAAGCCGCCGGCGACGACGAGCGGAATCGTGAACGAGCCTTTGCTCATCGCGACCATCACACCGGTGAAAGTCGTGATGACGATGCCGGCGAGGTTCGACGCAAAGTTCTGAATGCCGCCGATCGACGCGACATGGTCCGGCGTCGGCGCGACATCGGCCGGCAGCGACCAGATGCTGGCCGCAGCGAACGCGAGACTGCCGTAGGCGATGCCGAAGAAAGCGAGCATCAGGTAGATGTCCGACGTGAATGCCGACAATGTAATCACCGACGACAACAGCATGCCGCCGACCATGCAGGTCTTGCGGGCAGCCGTCAGACTCCAGCCGCGCCGGAACAGTGCGTCCGATACATAGCCGCCGAGCCAGCCGCCCGGTATCGAAATCAGTGCCGGGATCATCCCGAGCGTGCCGAGCGATTTCAGCGAGAAGCCGCGCGTCTGCACGAGATAGCTCGGGAACCACGTGATGAAGAAATAGATCACGAAGTTCAGGCAAAAGAAGCCGAGCATCATGCCCCACAGTGTGCGGTGACGAAACAGCGAGCCCCATGTCACGCGATTGCGTTCTTCTTTCGCGCGTGACGCGGCTGCGGCGGCTGTCGCGCTATTCGGCTCGACGGGCTGCGGGTTCCGGTAAATCACGAACCAGCCGAGAATCCACACGAGGCCAAGCAGGCCGGTCACGACGAACGCCGCTTTCCACCCGACCGAGCTGATGATCAGCGCGACGACTGGAATCGACAGGGCGGAGCCGACGCGCGAACCGCTATCGAAAATGCTGGTCGCAATCGCGCGCTCCTTGACAGGGAACCACTGACTCACAAGCTTCGTGCAAGACGGATACGCGCCCGCCTCGCCGACGCCCAGCAGCAGCCGGCAGCCGAACATCCCGGCGACGCTGCTGGTCACCGCGGTCATCGCGGTGAACACGGACCACCAGCCGACCGCTAGCGGCAACGCGATACGCGCGCCGACGCGATCGACGAACCAGCCGAACGGCATCTGCATCAACGCGTAGGTCCAGAAAAAGCCGCTCAGGATGAAGCCCATTTCGGCTGGCCCGATGCCCAGCGCTTTTTCGATCTGCGGCGCGGCGACCGCGAGATTCGCACGATCGATGTAATTCACCGCGATAGCCAGAAAGCACAGAAAGATCACCACCCAACGCATCTTGCGCATCACTCGTCTCCTCCGTTTCCGGCATCTGTCGTATTGATGTATCGGTCCAGCCCGATGCCTGGCAGGCGGACTCCGTGGCACCGCTTCGTGTCAGCCGAGCGCCGCCTTGAGCCGCGGCTGCGCGATGGCCAGCCCCAGTTCTCGCGCCAGCTCGATCACCGGCCTGAAGCGCCGCTCTTTCTTCTGCTCATGATTGCGGGCGATATCGGCGAGTCGATGATCGAGGAACGGGTTTTCGAAGCGCTCGCGTACGTCGTCGAGATATGCGCGTGCTTCGTTGCCGTGGCCGAGCGCATCGAAGACCGGCAGTACCTCGTCGCGCCAAAGCGTTTCGAGACCGTCGCGCAGCACCGGATCGCGCATCGCATGCACTACGTTTTCGTCCGCCGCGCGGGCATCGGCCTGCCAGCGCTCGGCGAGCCAGGTGTGGCCGAGATTCAGCAGAAGCAGCTTCAGGCGCTCGTAGCGCGGCAGGTCGTCGGTGACGATCATCGCTTCGTGCTCGCACGGCAACACCATGCCCGCGCGCCGCTCGATCGCCCACAACGCGTAAGGCTCGGCGTGAGCGCCAATCGGTTGAATCGGCTCGGACACGATGCGATCCACCAGCGAATTCACCCAGACGCACGTGTGCTCGATATAGCCGACAAACGCGGGACTGGTTCGCCAGTCACGCGCAAGTTGAGCCACGAGCGCGCGCAACGTATCGCCGTTACGCGATACGAGTTCGCATGGCATGAGTGTCAGCGGCGCGGCTCCGGCGTCGAAGCGTGCGTGCAGTAGCACCACGAGCTTCGCCGCGAAGCCGCGCGGCACCCGCGCTGCGTCTTGCAGCAACTCGGCGGTGTCGTCGGCGAAACACTCGTAGCCGCGGTCGCCAGTGTTCGAGATCACCGTGCGCGCGTGGCGTGCAAAGCGTTCGACGACCATCGGCCAGTCGCTGTCGGCGTTCAGCGCCTCGCTGATCGCATGACATTGCGTCGTCGTGTCGATCACCTCTTTGCGGCGCACGCCGCGAATCCGCACGTCGTAATGGCTCGACTCGCGCAGAGCCGCGATACGCGCGACGCTTTCCGGGTTGGCCGTGGTCTGCACGACCGTCACGTGTCCGAGTGCGCGGCCGGCCGCGAGCGCTTCGGAGACGAACAGGTCGGCGTGCGCCTGCAGAAAGCGGCTCGTGCCGAACTGGAGAATCGGGTTGCCCGTCGTCATCGCTCTTTTCTCCTCGCTCAGCACGCGACGAGCGCCTTGATGACGCCCGCTTCCGGATCGAGAAGACGTGGGAATTCGGCCGGCAGATTGCCGAGTTCGAGTACGTGCGTGTTCAGCGCGGCGGTCGGGATCTTGCCCGCGCGCATCGCATCCAGCACGGTTTCGAAATCGGCGACCGTCGCATTGCGACTCGCCAGCAAGGTCGTTTCGCGCTTGTGAAATTCGGGGTCGGCGAATGAAATGCGGTCACTGACGATCGAGATCAGGATGTACTTGCCGCCGTGCGCGACGAACTGCAGACCGCGCTCCATCGCCTTGACGTTGCCCGTTGCGTCGAACACCGCGTCGAAAAACTCGTTGTTGGTCAGGCTTGCGAGTTGCGCCGCATCGGTTCCTGCGGCGGTGGTGTCGAGCAGCACCGTGTGATCCGCGTGCAACGCGTTCGCGCATACCGCGAGCCGGTCGGACCGGCCATCGAGCACGCTGACCTCCGCGCCGCGCAGCTTCGCGAAGATGATCGCGGCCATCCCGATCGGCCCGGCGCCGACGACCAGCACGCGCTCACCGGACTGCACGTCCGCGCGGCGAACCGCGTGCGCGCCGATCGCGAGGAACTCGATCATCGCGGCCTCGTCGAGCGTGACGCCTGCGGCGCTGAAGACGAAGTCTTGCGGCACCGCCAGATATTCGGCCATCCCGCCGTCGGTATGGACGCCCAGCACGCGAATGTTCATGCAGCAGTTGCTCTTGCCCTTGCGGCAGGCAATGCAGTGCCCGCACGACAGATACGGCATCACATACACCTGGTCGCCCGCCTTCACGCGCGCGCCCTCCGGCGCGGCTTCGACGATGCCGGCCAGTTCATGGCCCATCACGCGCGGATAAGCGAGGTACGGCTGATTGCCTGTGAAGATGTGCAGATCGGTGCCGCAAACGCCGACCCGCTTGATGCGGATCAGCACGTCGTCGGGACCGGCGCTCGGCATCGCGCGCTCGGCAACGGCCAGCCGGCCGGGTTGTTCGCAAATGACGGTCTTCATCGATTGTGGTTGGGGACGTGGGGTGGAAGCGGTCGACGCGACGGACACAGCCGTGCGCCGCATTTGTCTGGCCTTACCATCTGGCCTTACCAGTTCGCCAAATTAAAATGCCAGTCGATATTGGTCAAGCCAATTTTAGGTATATTCGGGAAATCCCCGGGACGCGCGGAAGGCATCGAAGGCGCGCTATTGCGCCGAGCCGTGCTGTTTGCGGGCGGCCTGCTTCGATCTACAATCGGCGCTCGCAACCATTGCGCCTGACCGCGCCATCTCGCCAGGAACGCTTGTGAACGACAAACCCGCGGACCCTCGCCGCCTGTATCTGCAGATCGCGGAAAAGCTGCGCGGTCTGATCGCGCAACCGGATTTCGCACCGAACGGCCGCTTGCCTTCGGAGCGCGCGCTCGCGGCGACGCTCGCGGTGTCGCGGCCGTCGGTCCGCGAGGCGCTGGTCGCGCTCGAACTGGAGGGGCTGGTTGAAATTCGCATGGGCTCGGGCGTCTACGTGTGCGCAACGCCGCAGACTCACGGCGAGGCATCGCTGTCGCACGCCGAACTCGGCGACAGCCTGCTCGACATCATGGGCGCGCGCTGCGTGATCGAAGGTTCGATCGCCGCGAGCGTCGCGCCTTTTTGCAAAGCGAAGGACCTGAAGCTACTGCGTGAGTTGTTCAACGAGATGCAGCGCGAAGTCGCCGCGGGGAAAATCCCGGTCGCTGCCGACCGCGCCTTCCATCTCGCGATCGCGCAGATGAGCGGCAACGAGGTGCTGGTGCGTACCGTCAGTACGCTTTTCGACGCGCGGCACAGTCCGCTGTCGGAAAAGCTGCGCGGACATTTCGAGAACGAGAGCACATGGGGCGCGGTCCCGGATGAGCATCTGGTGATCCTCGAAGCGCTCGAGGCGCATGACCCTATCCAGGCTCAGGCGAGCATGCAGCGCCATCTGAAGATGTCGCTGGAACGGGTCATCGCGGGCGGCCTGCGCGGCGCACAGCCGCGCTGACGATACGGCGAATGCACGCCTGTGCCGGATGCCAGCGCGTCATGATGCCTTCGTCTTTCAGACGCGTGAAAGCTACGCACGATTTATCTTCTGTGCACATCTGCTTGTCGATGTTCATCAATTGTCTTGAGTTCAAGCGAATCACGCAGCCCCGCGCTGAACAGTCAATCGGTTGTCCTATGCTTGACATGTTGCCGTCGCACTCACGCACCGGTACTCGCCGCGTCTTCCGCGTCGCGTAGATCGGCCAGCGGCAACCTCATGCGCACGAGACGGACGATTTCCGGGAGTACGTCTGCGCGCTCCGCAAGCTCGACAATTCGCGCGAGGATTTCACGCAAACTAGTCGTGTCGGCCAAGACTTCTGCGCGCAGATGGATGTCGAACGCATCAATCATGTGCTGTGCTCTCTGGACACCATTCGTCGATATCGCGACCTGCATTTGAGCGCACCTATCCGCGAGCGCTTGATAGCCGAACACAGCCAGCGCCCCCCGTAGCGAATGCAGTTCCGCCAGTACCTGTGCCGCTCCATCGGCATCGCGTGACGCCGCATGGAGCACCCCCAGCGACCTCTCGCACGAGTGCAGAAACGCCGCTCGCACATGCTCCGGCACGTCCCGCCCGCCAAGGACGCCATCACGCGGGCCTTCGGGACCCGCCGCCTCCACCGCCATGCGCGGCACCCCGCTCACCTCCGACAGCGTCGTCAGCAGATCATCCAGTTGCAGCGGCTTGGTCACCACCCGCGTGATCCCCGCCGCCTCGCACCGCGTGCGCTCCTCCAGCGTCGCGCTCGCCGTCGCCGCCACGATCGGCATCTCCGGCCAGCGCGCCCGCGCCTCGCGCGCCAGTCCGTAGCCATCCAGCACCGGCATCGCCAGATCCGTCACCAGCACGTCGAAACGCTCCTGCGACAGACATGCCAGCGCGTCCTGCCCGTCCTGCGCCGACCGCACCTCGCAATCCAGCAGCTTCAACTGCTCCTCGAACAGCTGCCGGTTCACCTCGTTGTCTTCCGCCACCAGCACTTTCAACCGGCGCGACAACACCCCCTGTGCCTCATGGCCCACCTCCAGCGGCTCGGCCTGCAACGTGTAGCGCAGCGCTGCCTCCAGCCCCTTCAGCCCGTAGCCGGAGACCCTCACCACCCGGCCCGTCGCCACAGGTGTCGCCGGGCCTTCCGGACTGCAGTCGATCACCCACGACGACTCTTCCACCAGACGCGCCTCATCATCAGCATGCCAGGTATTGCGCTCGCCACACAGGATCAGCGTGTCCGCCTCCTCCAGCATCGCCTGATCGAGTTGCGCCGGATGCCGGTACGCCTGCACCTGCAGCCCCCAGCCCTCCAGCGCCGCCACCGCATACGCGTGCCATGCCGGTGATGCCGCCACGAACAGCACCCGTTCCCCCGCGAATTGCGCCCCGGGCGCGCCCGGCTCGCCTGCGCACTCCCCCTGCGGCACCCGCACCGTGAAGACACTGCCCTCGCCTGGCTCACTGCGCACCGCGATCGTGCCGCCCATCGCCTCCGTCAGCCGCGCGCACAACGCCAGCCCCAGACCGGTCCCGCCAAAGCGCCGGCTGATCGTTGCGTCGGCCTGGCTGAACGCCTGGAACAGCAACGCCTGCTGCCCGGCAGACATCCCGATCCCGCTGTCTTCCACCTCGATCACCAGCTCGCTGCCCTGAGCGCCCTGCCCCGCCCGCACCGACAGCCGCAGCGTCACCTCGCCGCGCTCCGTAAACTTGATCGCATTCGACAGCAGGTTGTTCATCACCTGGCCGAGCCGGGTCGGGTCGCCCTGCATCGGCTGCGTCGTCGACGTGCCGAACTCCCCCCACAGCCTCAACCCCTTCGCCCGCGCCACCGGCTCGAACATCCTCAGCACCCGCGCGGCCACCGCCTGCGCGTCGAACACGAGCCGCTCCAGCGTCATCTCCCCGGCCTCGATCTTCGAAAAATCCAGTACGTCGCTGACGATCGCAAGCAGACCGTCCGACGAACTCCGGATGGTCTTGAGCCGGTCCTGCTGCAACGCATCAAGCGGCGTGTGCGACAGCAACTCCAGATTTCCCATCAGCGCGTTCATCGGCGTGCGGATCTCATGGCTCATCGCCGCCAGGAACGCCGATTTCGCCGCGTTAGCCTTGTCGGCCGCCCATTTCGCCTCCCGCCACTGCCGCTCCAGACGCCTTTCCGCGGTCACATCCGTGAATGCCGTCACCAGCACGTCGTGGCCCTGATAGCGCGCCGGCACCACGCTCACCGAAAGGTCCACCGTCCCGCCTTCGCGCGTGGGCAGAGTCACTTCCTCCCGGGTCACGCCTTGCTCCGCGGATGCCCCGCTGCGCGGTCCGTAACGCCGGACCAGTTCCTCCGACAGGGTTCGGGCCGGCACGGCTATCTGTTCGGTCGCCTTGATCATCGCCGAACTGCGCAGCAGCGGTTCACCGTTCTGCACCGCGATCAAACCCAGTCCCACCGGCGCGGTTTCCACCAGCGTACGACTCAGGTGCTCGCTCTCGAACACCCGCCGCGAGCGCTCAAGAACCGGCCGGAATATGCGTCGATCGAACAGCAGTATTAGCGTCCACACCAACAATATGACCACCGCCGTCGTCGCTGCCGACATTCCAATCGGACCACTCAGCGCGTTGACGATCGCGCGCCACGACTGCACAAACACGAGCGTTGTGCCGCCCCGTCCGATCGGCCAGCCAGACACCGTGTAGCCGTTATGCACGATGACGCCCGTTGGCTCGGCAATGCGTGCGGTTGTCAAAGAGCTCGCCACACTCAACGCCTTAGGGTCCACCGAACGTCTGGAGTATGACGTGATCACCCTTCCATCCGGTGCCAGCAGCAACAGCGAGCCGTCAAAACCGATCGCTCCCATAGCGGCGGTGACAGCGTCGACTGGTATTTCGTAGACAACGAAGCCGAACGGCTTCTGCTGTTCATCGAACACAGGCGCGACAATTCGAAGCGAACGTCTGCCGCTCAACGGACTGTCGTAGAAGGGTAGCCAGAAAAAAGCACGCTCCCCGGTTCGGGGGTCGCGCAACGCCACGTGCTCTGGAATAACAAGATTGCTGTTGGGGCCGGTCAGCGCGGCGAATATTGCAGCACGATCAGCAAGCACCGTCTGCGTTAGACCGCTGGGCCACGGCGATGCGACCATGGCAAGTAGCGAAAAATCGGAACTGAACAACCATGACGTCAATACGCCCCGGTTTCGCTCTGCGGCAGCCGTCAACGCATAACTCATCTGTTCAGCAAGCCGGAGATAGCGGCTAACAGTCCGATCGGACGGAATCCTGGAAATTGAACTGACTACCAACACAGGCAACCGATCCGGTGAATCCTGGAGAACAAGCATCTGACCGTGGTCGTAATACTGTTCAACAAGCGCTGGCCTGGCCCGCTCGCCGGTTCTCCAGGCGACTTCGATGATTCTTATGTTGCTGTACAGATTCGCGATATTGCGCGTGTCCAACTCTGTGAGTCGATTTGCGTTAAGCGATACTTCCTGATGCTGAAGCGCGAAATAGGTTCGCACAACGGACACTACGTTAATGACGAGCGCGGCAAGCAGCACTGCCGTTATCACTGCCCCACCCCCGAACATCAACAAGCGTTGATAGCGACGAAAACGTTCTAGCACATTGTCTTGCGCGGATCGTGGCATAGCTTTCGGAAGCGTTGACGCTTTCGCTGGACGCCCAATCATCGGGGCGGCTCACACGGCAGATAACCAGCTGATTATCCGCTGCATTGGAGAACAACGAAAGGATTCTGCCCGCGCCAGTCGGCCAGCGAACGACTGCGCGAGCGTTGCTTCCTCACGTTCCGGTAGGCTCGAAGTCCTGAATATTCAACTCAAAATCCAGTTGTCCTATCGAGGCCGGACCGTGTTGTCTGATTCGCGCTTCCAGATCAGCATACCGATCCGCGAGCGCTTGATAGCCGAACACAGCCAGCGCCCCCCGTAGCGAATGCAGTTCCGCCAGTACCCGTGCCGCTCCATCGGCATCGCGTGACGCCGCATGGAGCACCCCCAGCGACCTCTCGCACGAGTGCAGAAACGCCGCTCGCACATGCTCCGGCACCTCGCGCCCGCCAAGGACGCCATCACGCGGACCTTCGGGACCCGCCGCTTCCACCGCCATGCGCGGCACCCCGCTCACCTCCGACAGCGTCGTCAGCAGATCATCCAGTTGCAGCGGCTTGGTCACCACCCGCGTGATCCCCGCCGCCTCGCACCGCGAGCGCTCCTCCAGCGTCGCGCTCGCCGTCGCCGCCACGATCGGCATCTCCGGCCAGCGCGCCCGCGCCTCGCGCGCCAGCCCGTAACCATCCAGCACCGGCATCGCCAGATCCGTCACCAGCACGTCGAAGCGCTCCTGCGACAGACACGCCAGCGCTTCCTGCCCGTCCTGCGCCGACCGCACCTCGCAATCCAGCAGCTTCAACTGCTCCTCGAACAGCTGCCGGTTCACCTCGTTGTCTTCCGCCACCAGCACTTTCAACCGGCGCGACAACACCCCCTGCGCCTCATGGCCCACCTCCAGCGGCTCGGCCTGCAATGTGTAGCGCAGCGCCGCCTCCAGCCCCTTCAGCCCGTAGCCAGAGACCCTCACCACCCGGCCCGTCGCCACAGGAGTCGCCGGGCCCTCCGGACTGCAGTCGATCACCCACGACGACTCTTCCACCAGACGCGCCTCATCATCAGCATGCCAGGTATTGCGCTCGCCACACAGGATCAGCGTGTCCGCCTCCTCCAGCATCGCCTGATCGAGTTGCGCCGGATGCCGGTACGCCTGCACCTGCAGCCCCCAGCCGTCCAGCGCCGCCACCGCATACGCGTGCCATGCCGGTGATGCCGCCACGAACAGCACCCGCTCCCCCGCGAATCGCGCCCCGGGCACGCCCGGCTCGCCTGCGCACTCCCCCTGCGGCACCCGCACCGTGAAGACACTGCCCTCGCCTGGCTCACTGCGCACCGCGATCGTGCCGCCCATCGCCTCCGTCAGCCGCGCGCACAACGCCAGCCCCAGACCGGTCCCCCCAAAGCGCCGGCTGATCGTTGCGTCGGCCTGGCTGAACGCCTGGAACAGCAAGGCCTGCTGCCCGGCAGACATCCCGATCCCGCTGTCTTCCACCTCGATCACCAGCTCGCTGCCCTGAGCGCCCTGACCTGCCGGCACCGACAGCCGCAGCGTCACCTCGCCGCGCTCCGTAAACTTGATCGCATTCGACAGCAGGTTGTTCATTACCTGGCCAAGCCGGGTCGGGTCACCATGCATCGGCTGCGTCGTCGACGTGCCGAACTCCCCCCACAGCCTCAACCCCTTCGCCCGCGCCACCGGCTCGAACATCCTCAGCACCCGCGCGGCCACCGCCTGCGCGTCGAACACGAGCCGCTCCAGCGTCATCTCTCCGGCCTCGATCTTCGAAAAATCCAGTACGTCGCTGACGATCGCAAGCAGACCGTCCGACGAACTCCGGATGGTCTTGAGCCGGTCCTGCTGCAACGCATCAAGCGGCGTGTGCGACAGCAACTCCAGATTTCCCATCAACGCGTTCATTGGCGTGCGGATCTCATGGCTCATCGCCGCCAGGAACGCCGATTTCGCCGCGTTAGCCTTGTCGGCCGCCCATTTCGCCTCCCGCCACTGCCGCTCCAGACGCCGTTCCGCGGTCACATCCGTGAATGCGGTCACCAGCACGTCGTGGCCCTGATAGCGCGCCGGCACCACGCTTACCGAGAGGTCCACCGTCCCGCCTTCGCGCGTGGGCAGAGTCACTTCCTCCCGGGTCACGCCTTGCTCCGCGGATGCCCCGCTGCGCGGTCCGTAACGCCGGACCAGCTCCTCCGACAGGGTTCGGGCCGGCACGGCTATCTGTTCGGTCGCCTTGATCATCGCCGAACTGCGCAGCAGCGGTTCGCCGTTCTGCACCGCGATCAAACCCAGCCCGACCGGCGCGGTCTCCACCAGCGTACGACTCAGGTGCTCGCTCTCGAAGACCCGACGCGAGCGCTCAAGAACCGGCCGGAATATGTGGCGATTGAAATAGATTAAAAGTGTCCATATCACCACGACTATCGTCATGATGATCAGCGCACTGATACCAATCTGCGCGCCAATTCCCGCGAAGACGTCGCGCCATGTGACTGCGTAGACCAGCACCCAGCCCGTATCGCCCAAACGATCGGAGATCGTGAATACGCCGTCGCGCCAGATTTCGCGCCGCGCCTTCTCGCCCGTCTGCTCAATGCCCAACGTCCGCATGCGTTCAATCAGTGCGGGATTCACCTTAGGCCCGGCTGTGCTCGCTACGACTTCGCCCGCGTCCGACACGACCATATAGGTACCGTCAAAGCCACCTTCGCCCAGAGGCGAAGTCAGGATCTCCGGGCCATACTCCGTCACCAGCATCGCAAACGGCGCCCCGGCGTGAAACGCTGGCGCGGCGATACGGATCGCCATCGCCCCTGTCAGCGGACTGACGGCAGGCGGCATCCAGGACACCAATCGCGGTTGATCGAGTTGCCTGCCCGCATGAATCGCACTCAAAATATCGAGCCCGTCGCCCAAGGCCGCGAGCAGAAGCTCACGCTCGGCGGGCGTCCCGGGAGTCAACGCCTGGTGAGACGAGGGCAAAGTCAGAATTCCGGCGATATTGCGCTGCGCGCCATAGAAATAGCGGGTGGCCTGCCGTCCGCGCACCAGCGAATTTACTGCGCTGACACGCCCGAGTTGTGCGGCAAGCCCGAAATATTGACGCAACTCGTCGGTCGACGGTGAATTGTTAGGCATGCCGAACAGCAAGCGATGCTGCGGCGTATGGGAAAGTGTCAGCGGATACGTCAGTTCATATCCCTGCTTGCGATAGCGCTCTACGAGTCCGGGTGCAGCCCGCTCTCCCTCCAGCCACGTCTGTTCCGCGCCGACCAGCGCGGAGCGGAACAATTCTTCGCTAGCGTTGATTTCGTCCATGACCTGGGTTCGGCCGACGATGAAAGTCTGCCGCTCCAGAGCAAGGTACTCGCGCACCGTCGACAACGATGCAAGTGCAAACGCCAAAAGCATCATGAGCGTGGAGGCCACTCCGCCGCCGAACACAAGGAGTCTCTTGTAGCGGTGCAACTGACTCAAGACATCTTGTTGCGAGCTGGACAACATGGAGACACCAGGTTCATTTCCGTGAATTGGCAGCGCGCTAGATATGCCGCGGGCACGGCGCACTGGATAAAGCTCATTATCACGGCGAGAACGCGGCCTCACGCAAATAAGCGCTACGAATCGGACGCATACGACAAAAATTCAGCGGCTATCGGACCAGTCAAAAATTCAACCATTTCTTCGAAGTTGTGTCCTGGTTGGCGACCGTATTTTCAGTTGAGCCAGTTTCAGGTAAATTCAGGACACATCCAGCTCGCCGTCGCGCCCCGAGTCATCTAATTTTCGCGGAGGTTTGCATGAGCAAATTGAAAATTCGCCTCGTGCTCGCCGACGACCACCCCGCATTGATTTCAGGCATCAAGCATGATCTTTCCATAGTGCCTACGCTGGAAGTCATGGGCACAGCAGGGGACTCCGGTGAACTTGTCAAGCTGCTCAGGAGCGTTCCTTGTGATGTCCTCATTACCGATTACGCGATGCCCGGTGGCGAGTTTGGAGATGGCTTGACGCTTCTTTCCTATCTCAGGCGAACCTATCCGGCACTCAAAATCGTGGTCTTCACGACCATCGAGAACCCCGCTATCGCCCGCGAAATGTCGAAACTTGGGGTGCATTCGGTGTTGAGCAAAGCGCATGACACAAGCCACTTGATCTCCGCGATTCATGCGGTCTACGCGGGCGCCACGTACTTTCGTGCGGCATCGCGCGGAGCCGAAGACGCTGTTCCCGCAGCCCCGCTTTCAAGAAACGTTCGCGTACAAACCCTTAGCACACGTGAGACAGAAGTCATTCGACTTTTTGTGTCAGGGTTGTCAATAAATGAAATAGCCGAGCGACTGCATCGCACCAAACAGACAATCAGTGCCCAAAAGACTCGCGCCATGCGAAAACTCGGCATCGATCGGGACGCCGATCTATTTCGTTTTGCATTCGAAGTGGGACTCGGGGTAACAACCGATGGGTCGCAGCCGGAAGGCTGATTGGACTAGTCGTCACGTTTGTGCCTGCGCGGCTCGGTCGCGCTCGCGTGGCAATTTGATTCGCATCCGGATCTCGATGCCGCGCGACGAAGCTTTCCGAACCGGGCAGGTCGTCATGGAGTTTTCCCGCATGCGCAGCAAGCTTGCCCAGCATCAGGGGACGAGCTGGTACACCTGGTAGTATCGTCGAATGAAAATGCTTCGCGTTTCAGTTCCACTAGTAACGCAAGCCGCTTGTCACAGTCAGGAAGGTCATGAAAATGGCCAAAATCCGGCGCCGCAAATAATCGAAGCCCACCCCGCAAACACGGATTTTGTTCGAAAAAAGCCCGGTCGCCCGAAAGGCGCGCAACGGGTTGACGGCCAGAACAGAGGCATTGCACCAGCGCGCCTCTTCTAGCGAACAGACCTCGCCATCAAATCGTCGAGCAGCGCGGCGTAAGCGGCCACCAGTTGCCGGTTGTCCGGAAGATACCGCGCAATCTCCATGCGTTGCCGCTCGCGATACCACGACGCCTGCGCGTCGTGCGTGTCGATCACTTCAATCACGCGGCGCGCGCCATCTTGCGCGTCGTTGTCCGCGTAGTAGTAGCCGAGATCCGCGCAAAGATGCGCGTTGTGCACGAGAGCGTAACCCTGCCAGCACACCTCGAGATAGAAATAGTTGAGCGGGTTTTCCAGTTGATGCGAGATAACAATATCCGTGTTTTGCGCCAAAAAAAGCGGTGTTTCATGACGGCTCAAAAAAACCGCTTTATGCGCGCGCACGATATCTAGCTGGTTCATCAGCGCGACGAAGTCGAGGCTGTCACGCGCGATCTGATCGGCGTTGGTCACCTGCAGAATGGCGATGCTGTCCGGCCGCTGACGATATGCCAGCTCCGCGATGAGCGCCGGGTACAGGCAAAACTTCACGACGTTGATGTTCGGCTCCATCACGCTCAGGCGCTTTGCGCCTTCTCGCGGCCGGTACTCGCCGTCATCGGGCATGTCCTTGACGCGCTCTTCGAGAAACATCGGACTCCAGACAAATGGCACAACCCGCCCCGTTATCCGTCGCAAGACCTCGAAGTACGAGCGGCTGATATTCGCGACCTGCGGAATGATCCAGATATCGTCATAGCGCTGGTTGACGAACAGATGCTCGCCCCACATCGGCTTGCGGAACAGCACCGACTCCATCGCATTAACATACTCGACGCCACAGCAATACGACACGAGCCGCACGCCACGCAGTTTGAGGTACGCAGTCTGCATCGGGTCAATCTGGCCGCCGAGTTCGATCAGTACGTCGATGGCGTCTTTGGCTGCATCGAAGGACAACGTCGGAAAGCGCGCCTGATCCCACGGCAACGCCGCCGTAATCGGCACCTGCGTCGTGTTGACCAGCACGACTCCAGCCACTTGCGGACAATGCCGCAAGGCCTCGGCGAGAAATGCGGCATTCTGTTTGATCCCGTTGTTCCACAACGTTTCGGCTTCCTGATGGAGCCCTATCGTGATGCCGATGCGTAGTCCGTTCATGGTTAGCCGATCTGGATCATGGAGGTGGCCGCAAGCGGGCAGTGCGTCGCCAGTTGGGGAATCATTTGGGGCATTTGGGTGATCGTCTCCAGAGAATTCCGTCAGGTCCATCGGGACCGGAGGAGCCTGCGCAGGCAGGCATGGCTAACCAGTTATCTCACCGGCGCCGAACTGCCCGCCGAAAACTTCACGTAGCGGCGAATCACCAGGCAGCTTGCCGGCGAATCGATAAGCGATACCGACGAGCCCGGCTGTTTCGCGTCGGTGTAGACCGTCATATGGGGCAGCAGTCGGGTCGACTGATAGCCGGCCAGTTCCTTTTTCGCGACCGCCGGACAGCCCATCGGCGCAACCGAAATACGTTCCGCCGATACCGAACAGGAACCGTCCGCCTCCGGCACGCCGGTTATCGACAGCGCGGCATTACCGGTCGGCAACCCCAGACCGATCAACGAGAAAACCACGCTGTTACCCGTTCGAGTGCGGTCCCAGTCGAACAGGACATCGTTTTGGCTCGCCCCCTGCACGCCGAGCGCGGAGAGCGCGGTCAGCGCCGGCAGACACTGCCTGACCCCGGCTGCCGTCGCAGCGAGCGCCAGCGAATTGCTTGAGCCAGTCTGCGCCTGCGGAGCCAGCACGCCTTGCGCATAAGCACTGGATGTCAGCACAACCAGGCCCGTCATAACGAGTTGGCACGCCATGCGTATTGATGTACGAAAGGGGTTCATCGCGGCACTCGCGCCCAATGGTGATACGTCATCGATAAGGTGCGCGCTACCGGCAGCTTCGAAGTCGGCCAGTAAAACCCGCATGCGTTCAGGCGTTTTCATACAGCGCTGCAATCGCATCGGTGTAAATCCGCACATTGGCGTCGCTCTCGGGATCAAGCTTCGCAAGGAACGTCTGCGCGTTCTTCCTGTAAGCGTCGAAGTTTGCGTCGTGCGCAGCATACGCCTGTTGCAACGCGCGCCCCCCTTCTTCGCAATCGAATCCGTGGTAACGATATCCGCAGTTATCGATCAGGTGCGAGTTGTGGACAAGCGGATAGCCGCCGTACAGCGCTTCATAGTAGACATAGTTCTGCGCGTTTTCCCAATGATGGCTGACCACCACGTCGACGTCGGCGGCCACGACCCGGCAGAACGGAAAGCGCCCCTCGAACGAAGCCAGGCCATGCTTCACGATATCCAGCTTGCGGGCGAAGTCGTTGAAGCCCACGTGCTCCTTCATATGGAAGGTGTTGTAAGCCCATACATGTTCGAGCATGTCGGGATTGGCGCGATGTGCGGCCTCGCAGGCAAGCAGCGGGATGAAACTCGTCTTCACCATACAGATGTTCGGCTCGAAGATGCCCGCGCGCCAGCGCCTGCGTCCGGGGCGATAGCCGAAGCTGACGCCATCCGGCAGACGCGCCGCTTCGCGCAACAACACGAGCGGACTCCACAAATGAGGCATCATCCGCACCGGACAGCGGAATGTGCTCCGGAAATAGGGCACGCAGGTGTTCTCATACTCCGCCAGCGTCCATACCTCGTGATAGGGCGCACTCGTAATCAGCAGTCCGTGCGACTTGTCGAACACCATGCGCTCAATATCGATCACATAGTCATTGCCGACCCGCATCGACACGATCTTGCCGCCACGTTCGCGAAACGCCACCACCCACTCGCGTCCGAGTTGCGCGCTCATCTCGATCATCACGTCGAGCGTCGCGGCGGCTTCGTTCATGTCGATGAGCGGCACAGGGGAATCGGCGAGAAAATTCTTCGCATCCGCGGGGTCGCCGTCACCACCGCCTGCCACCAGGAAAGTCGCCTCGACAAGCGGCGAGCGCATAAGCAGCATCACGAGAAAAATACAGTTCTGGTAGATGCCGTTTTCCCACACCGACTGCTCGCCCTTGCGAACATAAATCGACACGCCGACGCGCAGTTTGCGGGGGCGGGACGCCACGTTTTTTTCGATGCTCATGGGCGGCTCACAGCATGATCGGTAAATTTCGCGTCGCGGCACAAGTGCAACAACCTGGCGGCGTACGAGTCGAGATTGTGCTGGCCGAATGGATTGACGGCATCGAACACGCGGCGCGCGCGGGCGCGGTAATCGTCGAGATTGCTGTCGTGTTCGGCCGCCGCGCGGCGTAGTTGCGCCGCACCCTGCTGCGCGTCGAACTCGGGATAGTAGTAGCCCGCCTCCCCAAGCCACGGAGAATTGTGGATCAACGGGTAGTCGCCATAAAGCGCGTCCATATAACTGTAGTTCTGATTGTTCTGCCACTGATGCGACACCACTGCGTCCGCATACTGTGTCATGAAGCCGACAATATCGTGCCGTCCATGAAAGGTCGCCTTGTGCTCACGCACCAGATCGAGCGAGTTGGCGAAATGGAGCATGGTTGGATGATCTTTCACGTGTAACGTGTTGAGCACGTGCATGGCCGCTACCGTGGCGGGATCGGCCCGGTAAGCCTCATCGCAGACCAGCATCGGGATGATCGAGGTCTTCGCAACGGAAATGTTCGGCTCGAAAATCGCAATACGCAGGCCGGCCCGCTCGCCGGCATCAACTGCGGCGCGGGGTATGTAACCGTATCGAACCCCCAGCACGCCGGCTACTTCCTGCACACGCTGCTCGATAAATTGCGGATGCCATAAATACGGAATCACATGCACCGGACAGCGATACATCACTCGCTGAAAACTAACGAAGTCCTG
Source organism: Paraburkholderia fungorum (assembly GCF_900099835.1). Lineage (NCBI taxonomy): Bacteria > Pseudomonadati > Pseudomonadota > Betaproteobacteria > Burkholderiales > Burkholderiaceae > Paraburkholderia > Paraburkholderia fungorum. Next base: position 320,950 of record NZ_FNKP01000002.1, on the reverse strand, counting down.
ATACTCCGGCAGCACCCAGATTTCATCGAAACTGTCAGGGCGTGCGCAAACGTTGGACCTGTTGAACAGGGCCGGCTCGGCAAGCCCGGCGAACGGCTGGCCGCAGCAGTAGTACACCACCTTCCTGCCGCGCGCACGCATCAGGTCGAGCCACTGGATGTCGAGCGCACCGCCCATTTCGACGATCACGTCGACTTCGTCGGTTGCGTCGGGAATCCTCATAATGTGCAGATTCCGCGAGCTCATGTCGACCTGTGACGGCATGGCGAGCTGGTCGCCGACGTCAATCAACGAGACAGACTGCACGAACGGCAACCGCTGAAATAGCTCGGCAAGAAAAATGACGTTCTGTCCCAAGCCGTTCTGCCAGATGCTCTGGCCCTCGTGGGTCACAACGGAAATTCCGATACGCATGTTTGTCCACCAGATAAGCAAACGAACCCTCGCTTATCACGAGGGTTCGTTTGTGAGCCGCCCCTGACGGGCGGCCCTAGCACACTCCTGCTATGACGCGTGACGGCGTATTACCAAGAATAGCCCACACCAGCGTTGACCAGCACACGATTGGCACCGCTTGTGGCGCTGACGCCCAACTTGACGATCGTGTTCTGGGCGACTCTGGCACTGCCGCCAATCGCAAGTGCGGAATACCCTGCGTAGTTACCGACGCCGGCGCTGAGCTGGACCGTCTTGCCCGGCTCGACCTGCGGCAGCGCGGCCAGTGCACCGGCCATCGCGACACCCGAGTAGGCGTAGCGTGCAACGTTGTTCACGTTTTGCTGCAGACCCTGCAATTGTGAAACGTTCACCGCATCGGTCGGATTCACGCCCGGCGCAACGTTGGAGATAGTTCTCTCGTTGCCTGGCGAGCCGACCGAAACCGTGTTCGGATCGCTCGCAACAGAACCTGCTCCCAGCGCCACCGAGTTCGCACCCGACACCACCGTATTAGCGCCCAACGCCGTTGAGTCCGCGGCGGACACGACTGCGTTGACACCGATCGCCGTCGAGTTCGTCCCCGATGCCTGCGCGGCAGAGCCGATCGCGATTGTATTGGCGCCGCTTGCCTGCGAATTGCCGCCCATTGCAACCGATTCGCTGCCGGACGCTTTAGCTCCGCTGCCGGTCGAATTTGTCGAATCGAACGACGGCGACATCACGTTGTTCACAGGTGTCTGCAAGAATTGCTGGAACTGCTGGTCGATCGAACCCACCCTGGACTCGATCGCGAACAGTTGGCTGCCGTTGACCGCATCGGTGCTGCTTGCCGTCACCGCCCCTGAGGCGACGTTGGTGAGCGTCACCGCGGCAGCGCCCGTGCCACCGAACGTGACGCTCGTACGCGCGGCGTTGTCGTACTGCACCGCGTTGCTCGCCAGCGAAGCGACCGACTGCAACTGGCTGACGTTCACCGCATCAGTCGCCGCGACGCCTGCGGCGATGCCGGTGAGCAGGCGTGCGCCCGACGTGCCAGTGAAGTCGACCGTCGTGCCGCCGGTATTGGCACCGACCGTGATCGTGCCGTTGCCCGGTACTCCGCCGACCTGTTGCACAAGGCCGATCGAGCCGTTGGCGATTCCGCTCGCCAGTGCCGTCACGTTGCCGCTGGCGTTGGTCAGGCTAGTCGACAACGAGGCGACGTTGCTGTCCGTCGTGTTAAGGCCAGTCGACAGCGACGCGACATTGTTGTTGGTCGTGCTCAGACCCGACTGCAGCGACGAGATGCCCGCCATGGTCGTGGTCGACAACGAGCTCAACTGACCAAAGTTCACCGCGTCGTACTGGTTTACGCCATTCGCGACGTTGGTCAGCGTGACTGGGTTCGACCCGGTACCTCCAAGCGTAATGCTGGTGCGGTCTGCATCGTCGTACATCAAGCCGTTGCTCGCGCCTGTCGACAGTGACGCCATAGTGCTACTGGTTGTGCTGAGCGTGGTCGACAGCGAGTTCAGGCTCGTTGACGTTATGGTGGACAGCGATGCGATGTTGCTGGCGGTCGTGTTGAGACCTGTTGACAGCGAGACCAGGCCCGTTGCGGTCGAGGTCGACAGCGATGCCACATTGCTGCTGGTCGTGCTCAGACCGGTCGACAGGGAACCCACTCCTGTGGACAGCGAGCTCAGGCCTGTTGCGGTCGAGGTCGACAGCGACGTGACATTGTTGTTCGTGTCGTCCAGACCCGTCGACAGGGACGCCACATTGCCGCTGGTCGTGCTCAGGCCCGTCGACAGGGAACCCACTCCTGTAGACAGCGAGCTCAGGCCTGTTGCGGTCGAGGTCGACAGCGACGTGACATTGTTGTTCGTGTCGTCCAGACCCGTGGACAGCGACGCCACATTGCTGCTGGCCGTGCTCAGACCGGTCGACAGTGAACCCACTCCTGTGGACAGCGAGCTCAGACCCGTTTCGGTCGAGGTCGACAGCGACGTGACATTGTTGTTGGTGTCGTCCAGACCCGTCGACAACGATGCCACATTGCTGCTAGCCGTGCTCAGACCGGTCGACAGGGAACCCACTCCTGTGGACAGCGAGCTCAGGCCCGTTGCGGTCGAGGTCGACAGCGACGTGACATTGTTGTTCGTGTCGTCCAGACCCGTCGACAACGATGCCACATTGCTGCTAGCCGTGCTCAGACCGGTCGACAGGGAACCCACTCCTGTGGACAGCGAGCTCAGGCCCGTTGCGGTCGAGGTCGACAGCGACGTGACATTGTTGTTCGTGTCGTCCAGACCCGTCGACAGCGACGCCACATTGCTGCTGGCCGTGCTCAGACCGGTTGACAGTGAACCTACTCCCGTAGACAGCGAGCTCAGGCCCGTGGCGGTCGAGGTCGACAGCGACGTGACGTTGTTGTTCGTGTCATCGAGACCCGTGGACAGCGACGCCACATTGCTATTAGCCGTGCTCAGACCGGTCGACAGCGAACCTACTCCCGTGGACAGCGAGCTCAGGCCCGTGGCGGTCGAGGTCGACAGCGACGTGACATTGTTGTTGGTGTCATCGAGACCCGTGGACAGCGACGCCACATTGCTGCTGGCCGTGCTCAGGCCCGTCGACAGGGAACCTACTCCCGTGGACAGCGAGCTCAGGCCCGTGGCGGTCGAAGTCGACAGCGACGTGACATTGTTGTTCGTGTCATCCAGACCCGTGGACAGCGACGCCACATTGCTGCTGGTCGTGCTCAGGCCCGTCGACAGGGAACCTACTCCCGTGGACAGCGAGCTCAGGCCCGTGGCGGTCGAAGTCGACAGCGACGTGACATTGTTGTTCGTGTCATCCAGACCCGTGGACAGCGATGCCACATTGCTGTTAGCCGTGCTCAGACCAGTCGACAGCGAACCCACTCCTGTGGACAGCGAACCTACTCCCGTAGACAGCGAACTCAGGCTCGTGGCGGTCGAAGTCGACAGCGACGTGACGTTGTTGTTCGTGTCATCCAGACCCGTCGACAGCGACGCCACATTGCTGCTGGCCGTGCTCAGACCGGTTGACAGTGAACCTACTCCCGTAGACAGCGAGCTCAGGCCCGTGGCGGTCGAGGTCGACAGCGACGTGACGTTGTTGTTCGTGTCATCGAGACCCGTGGACAGCGACGCCACATTGCTGCTGGCCGTGCTCAGACCGGTCGACAGCGAGCTCAGGCCTGTTGCGGTCGAGGTCGACAGCGAGGTGACATTGTTGTTGGTGTCATCCAGACCCGTCGACAGCGACGCCACATTGCTGCTGGCCGTGCTCAGACCGGTCGACAGGGAACCCACTCCTGTGGACAGCGAACCTACTCCCGTAGACAGCGAGCTCAGGCCCGCGGCGGTCGAGGTCGACAGCGACGTGACATTGTTGTTGGTGTCATCCAGACCCGTGGACAGCGACGTGACGTTGTTGTTCGTGTCATCCAGACCCGTCGACAGCGATGCCACATTGCTGCTGGCCGTGCTCAGACCAGTCGACAGCGAACCCACTCCTGTGGACAGCGAACCTACTCCCGTAGACAGCGAACTCAGGCTCGTGGCGGTCGAAGTCGACAGCGACGTGATATTGTTGTTGGTGTCGTCCAGACCGGTCGACAGCGATGCAACGTTGCTGTTGGTCGTGTCAAGGCCCGTGGACAGCGAGCCCAAGCCGGTCGAGGTTGTGGTCGACAGCGAGCTTAACTGACCGAAGTTCACCGCATCGTATTGGCTTACGCCGTTGGCGACGTTGGTCAGTGTAACGGGCTGTGACGTAGCACCTCCAAGCGTTATGCTCGTGCGGCCTGCATTGTCGTACATCACGCCGTTGCCAACCCCTGTCGACAGTGACGCTAAAGCGCTGCTCGTCGTGTTGAGAGTGGTCGACAGCGACGCAACGTTGTTATCGGTCGTGTCGACGCGCGTCGACAGCGAAGCGAGACCCGTCGAGGTCGTGGTCGACAGCAACGCAATACTGCTGTTGGTCGTGTTGAGACCCGTCGACAGCGAGCTGACGCCCGTCGACGCCGAAGTCGACAGGCTAGTCACGCTACTGTTGCTCGTGCTCAGCCCCGTCGAGAGGGAACTGACGCCCGTGGACAGCGAACTCAGGCCGGTCGACGTCGACGTCGACAAGCTGGTCACCTTGCTGTTGGCCGTGCTCAGACCCGTCGACAGTGAACCCACTCCCGTGGACAGCGAACTGACGCCCGTCGATGCCGACGTCGACAGCGAAGCCACATTGCTGTTGGCCGTGCTCAGACCCGTCGAGAGGGAGCTGACTCCCGCTACCCGTGAAGCCGCTTCCGACTGCAACTGGCTCACGTTCACCGCATCCGTCGGTGCCGCACCCGCCGCCACATTCGTCACACGGCGCTCCGCATTGGTCGAACCCACCGACACTTCACCATTGGCCGCCGACGCAGTACCCGAAAGCGTCGTCGAACCCGGGTTGTAACCCGCTGCTGCCAGGCTGGCCGTCGTCGTCGAACCAGCGCCCAGCGCGACCGAGTTCGCTGCGCCGGCAGACGAACCTGCGCCAAGCGCCAGCGCATTCTTGACTGACGCATTGGCGCCTGTGCCAAGCGCAATCGCACCCAATGCGCCCGTCGAAGCGGAGTTACCGAATGCGATCTGGCCATTTGCGCCGTTGATGTTCGCCGTCGACGCGTTCCGGCCAATGGCAGCACTGTCACCACCGCCCGCGTATGCGCTTTCGCCCAACGCGAGGTTGCCGCCATAGGCACTCGTCGCGCCCTTGCCGATGGCAATGCTCGTTGTGGTCACAGTCTGTGCCGCAGACGCGCCCGCGCCGATCGCGATCGCCTGGCCCTGCGCCTTTGCGTCGTCGGTGCCGTCAGCCAGACCACCTGCCTGGAAGTAACGTGTTCCAGCATTATTCAGCGACTGCAGCTGGCTCACGTTCACCGCATCGGTCGCGGCCGAACCCGCCGCCACGTTCGTCAGACGACGCTGCTGGCTCGACGAGCCTACCGACACTTCGCCAGCCGCCGTGGTACCGCCGAGCGTCATCGAACCCGGGTTGTATGCACTGGCGCCAAGGTTGGTGGTCGTGACAGAGCCTGCGCCCAGCGCGACCGAGTTGGCCGCCGTCGCGCTCGCACCCGCACCGATCGCGCTGGCGTTGAGCGCGCTCGCCTGGGCGGCGCGGCCGAGCGCAACAGACTTACCCGCCGTCGCCGTCGCCGAGTCACCCAGCACGATCGCGCCGTCGCCGGTCGACCATGAATTCGTGCCAATTGCAATCGCGCTATAAGCGCCCGATGCAGTAGTCGAATCAGCGGTCGCATAGCGGCCCAATGCAATGCTATTGCCGTTGACGGTCTGCGAGAGCTGGCCGATCGCCACCGAGCCGGCTGAAGCCGACGTCGCGGAACTACCCAGCGCTACAGCATTCGCCCCCGTCGCGGATGCCGCAGTGCCAATTGCGATCGTGCTCGAGGCCGACGAAAGACCGCCCGTGCCGATGGCAACGGAGTCCGTACCCGAAGCCCGGGTATTGTTCGTCGTGTTCTGCATGGCGTCCGTAGTGCTGTTCGGGTCGAAAGTGACCGTCGCAGCCGAGCCCAGCGCGATGGAGCGAGCACCACTCGCGGCCGCGGAAGTACCAATCGCATTGGCGTCAGCGCCGGTGGCGGCCGAAAGCGTCCCGATCGCACTCGCGCGGTCATTGTTAGCGACGGAGAATGCGCCAATGGCTTGAGATTGGACACCGCTGGAATAGGCGGCGGCACCCATAGCAAGGCTCATCCGTCCCAACGCCTGGCCGAAGACACCGAATACAACCGAGCCAATGCCCGAGGCTGTCGAATAGCTGCCCACCGCAGTTCCCCCATAAGCGGTGGCGTACGAATTGTTGCCCAACGCAGTCCCGCTACCGTTCTGCGTAATACTGGTCACATTGGTGCCTAAACCATCGGTACGGCGATTACCCCCGAGATTAATGGACCATAGAACGTCGTTGGATACGGAAGCGCCAGAGCCCACAGCTGTAGCTCCCGTCACAGGAGCTACAGCGCCCGCCCCCACTGCGACCGCATCGGTCCCGGACGCGACTGGGGCAGCCGTCTGCGTGCCTGTCGACGCGACAGCCGGCGTCGATAGCGCTGCTGCGGAAACCCCTGCCGGCGAACTCATGGCGATCACGAACAGCGCGCCCGTTGCGCCAACGACCACTCGTGCCTTGCTACGCTTGCCCCGCGCCGACGTATTCTCGGATGCAGCCACCCACGTCCCAAGAGCTTCACTCCAGATACTGATATAAGACTTATTCATTCCAATGCTCAAAACAATTAATACTTCGGTATACGAATGATATAGACGCCAGCTCTATATGAATGACTGGTCGAATCTTCGCTAGAATCGGTACGGTGAGTGCTTGGCAGAGCGCGCCGGCAGCGGGGAAATTCGATTCACCGCCATTCGTCTGAAGACCCACTTTCACTCCACGCCTTGACTACATTTTCAATGTTCCAGGCATTGCGAAAAATAAGACAAATTTTGAATTCTTAAAAATATGTTCAGACACGTCTGAAATTAGATGTTGTCTTGTAGGAATGCAGAAAATACGGAAGATAGTGCAAGCGATACCGCACGTTGGCTAACAGGTTGACACCGGCATGTCGACATGCCACGGCGAAGACAGATCACGCAGCCCGACATTTTTGCCGAGAGGCACCTGCCATCTCATCCCCACCGTGCTACGAGCAATCGCGGCCTGAAAACGCAAACCAATCGCGAAAGTGGCCCTTTACTACCAGCCACAAGGTTAGCTTTCCAACGAGCCACATTTGCGATTGCTGCCTCGGCCGACCTGGCGCATCTAATGAAGTAACAATCACGGCGGGACCGAGTTCCCGATGCAAGCAGTCAAGCATGTTTCCGGAGCAGTCGTATTCCAGAAAACCGAACGAATCGGCGTCGATCGTGAGAGCCATTTCACTGACTCACTCCGCAGCGCGATGACAAATTCTCACGCTCTCGCAACGGCGATGGTGCGTTTCAAAACGGCTCACCGTGTAAATCCTAAATAGCCGTCCACGTCGTTTCGGTGTGGAACATCCGCACACCCTCGCCCCTCGATTCAACCATGGCTCGTTGGCCATTCGCTGCGGCAACGAACCGCGATCGTCGAAGGCATCCGAAAACTTCATCCTGGCTCACGTGGAATCGCCGCCGGTGTTGCGATAGCGCCAGTTCGACGAATGTCGAACATGCCGGCAAAGGCAAAGCACGGTCATTCGATGCCCGATTAAAACGCCTGGTATGGACGTCGGCTTCTTTCGTCCGACGAACCCACCCTTTCAGCCACCATTCGGACTAGTCAGATGCAATTTTTGGCGATTCATAACCAGTCAACTCGCCTCGAAATCTCAAAAATCTAGAATTTGGTCAAGGGCAAGGAAAGCACTGATTGCCAGGAAGAGTGGCAGGAAATTGAGCTAACTCGATGCTGGCGTGCACCAGGCAGCGCGTCAATGAACCAACCGTCCCATTTGCAGCGAAGACTCATCAGAGCGTGTACAGGAACATGACGCCCACATTATTCGTATAACTGATTAATTATTTAACTTATCGGAAGTGAAATCATGAACAAGTCTTATATCAGTATCTGGAGTGAAGCTCTTGGGACGTGGGTGGCCGCATCCGAGAATACGTCGGCGCGGGGCAAGCGTAGCAAGGCACGGGTGGTCGTTGGCGCAACGGGCGCGCTGTTCGTGATCGCCATGAGTTCGCCGGCAGGGGTTTCCGCAGCAGCGCTATCGACGCCGGCTGTCGCGTCGACAGGCACGCAGACGGCTGCCCCAGTCGCGTCCGGGACCGATGCGGTCGCAGTGGGGGCGGGCGCTGTAGCTCCTGTGACGGGAGCTACAGCTGTGGGCTCTGGCGCTTCCGTATCCAACGACGTTCTATGGTCCATTAATCTCGGGGGTAATCGCCGTACCGATGGTTTAGGCACCAATGTGACCAGTATTACGCAGAACGGTAGCGGGACTGCGTTGGGCAACAATTCGTACGCCACCGCTTATGGGGGAACTGCGGTGGGCAGCTATTCGACAGCCTCGGGCATTGGCTCGGTTGTATTCGGTGTCTTCGGCCAGGCGTTGGGACGGATGAGCCTTGCTATGGGTGCCGCCGCCTATTCCAGCGGTGTCCAATCTCAAGCCATTGGCGCATTCTCCGTCGCTAACAATGACCGCGCGAGTGCGATCGGGACGCTTTCGGCCGCCACCGGCGCTGACGCCAATGCGATTGGTACTTCCGCGGCCGCGAGTGGTGCTCGCTCCATCGCGCTGGGCTCGGCTGCGACGGTCACTTTCGACCCGAACAGCACTACGGACGCCATGCAGAACACGACGAACAATACCCGGGCTTCGGGTACGGACTCCGTTGCCATCGGCACGGGCGGTCTTTCGTCGGCCTCGAGCACGATCGCAATTGGCACTGCGGCATCCGCGACGGGGGCGAATGCTGTAGCGCTGGGTAGTTCCGCGACGTCGGCTTCAGCCGGCTCGGTGGCGATCGGCCAGCTCTCGCAGACCGTCAACGGCAATAGCATTGCATTGGGCCGCTATGCGACCGCTGATTCGACTACTGCATCGGGCGCTTATAGCGCGATTGCAATTGGCACGAATTCATGGTCGACCGGCGACGGCGCGATCGTGCTGGGTGACTCGGCGACGGCGACGGCGGGTAAGTCTGTTGCGCTCGGCCGCGCCGCCCAGGCGAGCGCGCTCAACGCCAGCGCGATCGGTGCGGGTGCGAGCGCGACGGCGGCCAACTCGGTCGCGCTGGGCGCAGGCTCTGTCACGACCACCAACCTTGGCGCCAGTGCATACAACCCGGGTTCGATGACGCTCGGCGGTACCACGGCGGCTGGCGAAGTGTCGGTAGGCTCGTCGAGCCAGCAGCGTCGTCTGACGAACGTGGCGGCGGGTTCGGCCGCGACCGATGCGGTGAACGTGAGCCAGCTGCAGTCGCTGAATAATGCTGGAACACGTTACTTCCAGGCAGGTGGTCTGAACGATGGCACCGACGACGCAAAGGCGCAGGGCCAGGCGATCGCAATCGGCGCGGGCGCGTCTGCAGTAAACAACTGGGGGGTGACGAGCGTTGCCATCGGCAAGAATGCAACGGCGACCTATGCTGGCAACCTCGCGTTGGGCGAAAGCGCATTCGCGGGTGGTGGTGACAGTGTTGCCATCGGCCGGAACGCTTCGACGGCGAACATCAACGGTGCAAATGGCCAGATCGCATTCGGTAACTCCGCTTCGACGGGCGCATTGGGTGCGATCGCGCTTGGCACAGGCGCGACTGCAAGCGCAGCGAACTCGGTCGCGCTGGGCGCTGGTTCGACGACGACGGCCAGCCTGGCAGCAGCGGGTTACAACCCGGGTTCGACGGCGCTTTCGGGTACTGCGTCGGCGGCCAATGGTGAAGTGTCGGTGGGTTCGACCAATGCGGAGCGCCGCGTGACGAACGTGGCGGCGGGTTCGGCCGCGACCGATGCGGTGAACGTAAGCCAGTTGCAGTCGGAAGCGGTTTCACGGGTAGCGGGAATCAGCTCCCTCTCGACGGGGTTGAGCACGACCAGCAGCAATCTGACGTCGCTGTCGACCTCAACCGCAACGGGCCTGAGCTCGCTGTCCACAGGAGTGGGTTCCCTGTCCACGGGGCTGAGCACGGCCAACAACAACGTGGCTTCGCTGTCGACCTCAACCGCAACAGGCCTGAGCTCGCTGTCCACAGGAGTGGGGTCGCTGTCCACGGGTCTGAGCACGGCCAACAGCAACGTGGCTTCGCTGTCGATCTCAACCGCAACAGGCCTGAGTTCGCTGTCCACAGGAGTGGGTTCGTTGTCCACGGATCTGAATACGACCAACAGCAATGTGGCGTCGCTGTCGACCTCGACCTCGGCGGGTCTGAGCTCGCTGTCAACGGAAGTCGGTTCGCTGTCAAACAGTCTGAACACGACCAACGCTACGATGGGTAGCTTGTCGACGAGCATCAGTTCGCTGTCGAATGGTTTCGACAATTCGGTTCAGTACGACAACGCCGAGCACACTAGCATGACGCTCGGCGGACCCAACGCAGCAGCCCCCGTGACGCTGAAAAACGTGGCAGCAGGCGTTGACGGCACGGACGCGGTGAACGTATCGCAGCTGAAGGACGCGGGTTTGATCGGCGGTAACGGCCGGGTGGCAAGTGTGGTGACGTACGACGATGCGTCGAAGGGCGTACTCACCATGGGCGGACCCAACGGTACGAAGATCACGAATGTGACCGCTGGTGACCTGTCGCCGACGAGTACCGATGCGGTGAATGGTTCGCAACTGAACACGACGAACCAGAACGTGACGAAACTGGACGGCCGGGTGGCAGACCTTGGTAACCAGATTGCGAACGGGACGGCCGGTCTGGTGCAGCAGGACCCCTCAACTCGGGTGATCACGATGGGTAAGGACACGGACGGCACGTCGGTGAACATGGCAGGCACGGCAGGCAACCGCACCGTAACAGGCGTGGCTGCGGGTGCAATCAACCCGGCGAGCGTGGACGCTGTCAACGGCGGCCAGCTCTACGCAACGGCCTCCAGCGCAGCGGCAGGTCTCGGTGGCGGCGCGACCGTCAACGCCGACGGCACGATCAGCGAACCGAGCTATAGCGTGGGCGGCGCGACCGTTCACAACGTGGGCGATGCAGTCGCAAACCTCGACGGCCGTGTCATGGCGAACACCACGAATATCGCGCGAATTACGGCTGATATCTCGAGCATGCAGAGCCAGATCAACAACGGGACGATCGGTCTGGTCCAGCAGGATTCGACGGGTATCATCACCGTCGCCGCGAGCACGGGAGGCAAGCTGGTGAACATGGCAGGCATGGCGGGCAACCGCGTAGTGACGGGTGTGGCCGATGGAGCATTGTCCGCATCGAGCGCGGACGCTGTGAACGGCAGCCAGTTGTATGCGTTGCAAAACCAGGTGACCAACCTCGACACGCGGGTAACGAAAGTCGAGCCGACCGGTGGTTCGGGAAGCAGTGCCGAAGTGAATGTCACTGGCACGTCTTCGGCAACCGGCGCAGTGACCAACGCTGCAATACCCGGCGCGGGCGATGTCACCACTTCATCGGATTACGGTCCGACGACCGTGGGCAACAACGGAACTGCCGTTGGGTCGAACTCCAGCGCGGCGGACAACGCGGTCGCCATGGGAACCGGCGCCGCGGCGACATCCGGCTCGGCTGCGTTCGGCCGGGGCACGCAGGCAATTGCGTCCAACTCGGTTGCGCTGGGCCAAGGTTCGGTGGCTGATCGTGCCGACACGGTATCGGTTGGCGCGTCAGGTTCCGAGCGTCAGATGACTAACGTCGCGGCCGGAACGGCCGACACTGACGCGGTCAACGTCGGTCAGTTGAACAGCCAGATTTCTGCTGCGGTGGGAAATCTGCCGCCCAACACGACTGCGAAGGACTACACGGACCAGCGGGTCACCCAGGTACAGAGTGAGATCAACGATGTGGCGAAGAACGCCTACTCGGGTATTGCGGCCGCTACGGCGTTGACGATGATTCCCGAAGTCGACCTGGGCAGGAGGCTGTCATTCGGGGTTGCGGCTTCGACCTATAAGGGCTACCAGGCTATTGCCATGGGCGGGACGGCTCGCATCACGCAAAACATCAAAATGAAAGCGGGTGTCGGCATGTCCAGCGGCGGCACGGCGGTCGGAGTGGGTGCTTCGTATCAGTGGTAAGAGTAGTAGGTAACGGGGTTCGCGCCCCGCCCGCGTGCCCGCACATTTCCCCTATCTTCTGGTTTTCTCTTCCGCAGCATGGGAACTCACATGCGTCCAGATAAGGCCGGCGCACTCAGACCGGTCTTATAAATAAGAAAATCGATTTGCAACAAGTCGCATTTTAATTAATCTTTAGAAAAGTAACAATTTAGTTAAGATGCAGAATGAAGAATACCCACAAGCGACGGAATCGGATTCGAATTTTCAGAAGAGTAATTTCATGGAGCGGCGCCAGACAAATCAGTTTTGTTATTTTCATCAAGGCCTTTATTCGGGCCAGGTGCAAGTCGGCGAATTGTCACTCAGTGTTTTTCAACCCGATACTCAAGCACCTGCCAATCTCGCTCCCCAACTTAAGTTGGGGAGAAATGCTTCCCGAATCTAAATGCAGTCTTCTCCAGGTCCGAAAGGACTTTTGACAAAAAATGATGCGAATTCGTATGCTTCGAAACACGCTGATACTGGCAAGCCTGCGTTGGCAGCGCCCAGTGTGCTCGCAGAGTCCCATCCAATTCAATGCATTAGCCCGCGTCCGGACGGAACAGCAAACACATCTTGAATTTTTCGCTACGTGGCTGCGTCGTACAAATCCCCATCATGCAAAAACTAGCTCAAAAGAAAGATCTTTCTTGCTAAATTATTTACAAATAACTTAAAGCGCGAAATTTAAACTCTGCTTTCTAGAAGATAATTGCCTATCTGTAATCATTGATTTTGGAAATGTAATTTGCAACTCAAGGGAGATGGAGAATGTCAAATAACCAACAATCCGCAACGGCTCGGGCACTGCTCGCGTTCGTCGAACTTTGCAAGAGCGAGGAACGCGAGTTCATCACGACAATGAACCTCCTGCTTCTCGCCTCTCCAAGAAGACGACGGGAAATCGTTGAGCAAATCAAAAAGGACGTTTTCAGGGACGGGCGTAAGGCGCGTATTTCGCACCAATCTGGACATTAGCTACGTGATCTAGTGACGCGTGCCAAATGGCGGCACGCTGATGAAGCATACGAGCGTTGAGGTGTTGTATCGCACCGCCAGTCATGAGTCGCTTTCCTTAGCGCACAAGATCTGCGCGGTATCCGCTGCAAAATCGAAAGATCAACCGCCGCGTAGTTTGGGCGCTCGACCCGACGCTACTCCGTGCCGCACGGCTTCGCTTTATTTGACTGCGGCGCTGGACCTCGCAAGTTGCCATTGCTGACGCATTGAGTGGCGAATACGCTCGAAGCCGAACCTGTGCGCCGGGCCCGGAGAGGCACCGCCAAAATCCGGCCACCCAGCAATCATTCAAGTTTTCCAGAGTAACCATTCGCGTTCGAGTCTATCCACTGTGCGCCGGATGGAATTCATTTCACGATTCTGCATGCGATCAAAACGGCAGTGTAACGACCGAAAGTTTCCACTATAAATTGGGAAATACGGTCCGAAAGAATAATCGTGCCGCCCATTGCGAGCTAAACAAACTCCTGAACATGGGCGCCCCGCCCCCCGAATCAGAGAGAGAGCATCAGCGTACTTCAGAGAAGTTTTGCCTAGCATTTCTGACAAATCAGATGACATCTCGCTCCAAAGCTGCCCAGTACGAAATTCATGCCAGTTTATTGCCGCTACATTACTACTGTCCCAATCTTTTCATGACGATCGAGAGCGCGATGAAGATTAACCTGATACTTGCAGATGACCACCCGGTAATAATCCATGGCATCCAACACGAGCTTTCGAAAATCCACACTCTTAAAGTATCAGGGACGGCGTTTAATTCGACGGAAATAGTCGATTTATTATCCAGGGTATCGTGCGACGTTCTCATCACGGATTTTGCGATGCCGGGCGGAGAATACAGCGATGGTATGGCCATGCTGTCATTTTTGAGGCGCCGTTATCCTGACGTGAAAATTGTCGTGTTCACCACGATCGACAATTTCGCGATTGCTATTGAGATGAGGAAAATCGGCATCCATTCAGTACTGAACAAATCAAAGGATATTGGCCATCTGATTACCGCTATTCACGCTGTCCATGCGGGTGCAACTTATTACTCACCTACTCTGGAAGAGCCAACCGGGTCTGGTGGCCCAGCGCAGGTGCTCAGCACACGCATACCCCATCTCTCAATACGAGAAGCGGAAGTCGTGCGTCTTTATCTATCTGGTGTCACGGTAAGCGAAATAGCCGCCCAGCTGAATCGGACGAAACAGACAGTTAGCGCACAGAAAAGAACTGCGATGCGTAAGCTGGGAGTAGAACGAGACGCAGATTTATTCAAATTTGCGTTCGAAAGCGGTATGGCTATGCCGACAACCCGGCCAGACCTGGAGATCGATCATTAATATCTTCGCAATTGCGCTGTTATGCACACATGCCATCGAACTATTATTTAAATTGAACCTCGGAGTGGCAACCTATCAATGCCCCGAGAAATCGTAACGAATAAAAAGCATTAGTTGGTTCAAAAAATATTTGACTGCTTCAATCCAGAAAAACTTAACTATCGGTTGACCTCGCCAGCAAAATCAGCGACCTCGCGCGATCAGGGGCGCACATCAATGCTCTCAACTTAAGCCCTCATCGCACGTGTAGACGAGGCATTGCCCCTGCAAACTTCATCGCATAACTCACTGACAAATCAACGATATGAACTCGAATACCAGCGTCCTCACGACTTCTGGCTGAGTTCTCCGATTTCCTGTTCGATCCGGCGCTCGCCGATCGCGCGCGTCGCTCTCCTGGCGCCCTCACCCGCAGTCGCCCACTGACCTTGCCGCGCATGGCCGCGCTAATGATGTCGGGCATGTGCGCCAGCTTGCAGGCCGAACTCGACGCGCTGTTCGGTGCGCTTGAAGGGCGCGGCGGCGTCGCCGCGCCGTCCGTGCGCAGGTCGTCCGCAAAGCCCGTCGCGGGCTGTCGGCCGAACTGTTCGAACTGGCCCGCGCTCATCTGATCGCACTGGCCCAACCCCATATCGATTCGATGCGGTGGCACGGCCTGAGATTAGTCGCCGCTGACGGCAGCCGACTGCGCATGGGCACGCATCGCGTGCCATGAATTGCGCGCCAATCATACGCGTTTGCGCTGTTCTGCCCGGTCCCGAACTGACGCTGCGCGCCGCGCTTCATCCCGCCGATGGCGCGGAGCGCCAGATGCTGTTCGAGGCGCTGGATGTGCTGCAACCGCGCACCGATCTGCGGCTGCTCGATCGCGGCTATATCAGCAACACGATGGTGGCGGCACCCGCGTAGCGCGAGTTTCCGTTGAGTTAAATACGACTCCTTGGATCCAGACAACGGAAAGCGGGCGGAAGGTCTTGGCAAGAGACCCGGTTGCGAGCGAACGGCGCAGCTGATGACGACAGCTGCATAGCGGTGGCCGTGATAAAGCGATTGCGTCTTCTTCATCGCTTCTTTGTACCGGCGCCTCTCCAGCAACCTGACAGTGTCCCCTACTGCAACAGATTCTCCCGACGTCTCAATTCAACTGCGCTCAACGACCGATTGAACACCTAGTAAACGCAGTGCTTCTGCGGCGATGCCGCGCGTGATTTCGGCAGCAGGCAGCGCCTTGGCCAGACTTGCCGCCTGACCGCTCCACAGTGGCGAGAAGTCATCGGCGCCATCTTGCTCAAAATGGGCGCGCAGGGGCCCAAGCGCAAGGCCCGCAAGTGGAAACGGTGGAGTGTCGGGGGAAAGCGGACCGAGCTCCCGCACCGCGCGATTGACGATGGCTCGCGCCGGTCGTCCCGTGAATATGTTGGTGAGCGCAGTGGAGTCGTCGCCGGACTGTTCGATTGCCCTCCGATAAACAGGCGGCAGCGCGAGTTCTTCGGCTAGCAGATACGCCGTGCCCATCTGCACGGCGGACGCGCCCAGCATGAATGCTGCCGCCAGGCCGCGACCGTCGGCAATACCGCCCGCCGCGATCACCGGTACGTTGACGGCGTCGACGATCTGTGGAACCAGCGCCAGCGTACCCGCCTGCCTGTAAAGGTCGCCGGGTAGAAATGTGCCGCGGTGGCCGCCCGCCTCGGTACCCATTGCGATGATTGCGTCACAGCCATGCTCGGCCAACCACCGCGCTTCGTTCACGGTTGTGGCCGACGAAATGATTCTGGCACCCGTTTCGCGGACCCTCGCGACAAGCGATGCCTCGGGCAGCCCAAAATGAAAACTGACCACTTGCGGCCTGAGTAGCTCGACGACTTCACAGAACGATTCGTCGAACGCATGGACACCGGCACCGGTGGGCAGGGAGATTGGCGGCACTGCGCGCGGCAAGCCACATGCGTGCGCATAAGGCTCGACCCGCTGTTGCCAGCCGGATAGCCGATGCGGTTCGAACACCGGGGGCGCATGGCAAAAGAAGTTCAGATTCAACGCGGCCGACGTCTGCGTCCGTATCGACGTCACAGCGCTGCGTACCTGCTCGGCGCTGAGCAACGCACACGGCAACGAGCCCAGCCCTCCAGCACGCGCAACCGCGACAGCCAGTTGCAGATTACCGACGCCCGCCATGGGCGCCTGAATGATCGGCAGGTCAATGCCGAACAGCGAGAGAATCCGTTCATCAGGCCATGTCTTCATCACATCACCAGACGCCTGCGGTCGAACCGCCATCGACGGGCACGACAACGCCCGTAACAAAACTGGAGCGAACCAGATAAAGCACCGCGTCGACCACGTCGCTCGTGGTTCCCACCGTGCCCGACGGCGCAAGTGCGCGATAGTGCTCAATAGCGCCTGGCTCATGTAACGGTGTGTCAATGACGCCCGGTGCGATCGCATTCACTTTGACATTGTGTGCCGCGAGTTCAAGCGCCAGCGCGCGCGTTGCAGCGTTGATGCCGCCTTTGACCAACGCGGGAATGACGGAAGGCACGCGGACATTCGGCTGCATTGCAATGCTGGCTGTGATATTGATGATGTGCCCCGCCCCGTTGGCCGCCATATGCCGTGCCGCGAGTTGCGCCGGGTAGAAGAATCCTTTCAGGTTGGTACTGATCAGCAGGTCGAGATCTTCTTCTGTGTAGTCACCCACAGGCTTGGCGATAAACGCGCCCGCGCAATTCACCAGGATGTCGACGAAACCAAAATGCGTAATCGCCGTATCAAACAACGCGCCGGCAACTGCCGGGTCGGCGATGTCACCCGCCACATGCAGAAACCGCGAAGTGTCACCCAGTTGTGCTGCGGCTGCCTTCAGCCGTTGATCCGTTCGCGCATTTCCGACGACGTTAAAACCGAGAGCGAGAAAGGCCTTGGTAATGGCAAACCCAATGCCGCTGGAGGCGCCAGTGACAATGGCAGTTTGAGTGTCAGTATTCATTAGCGGGTTAAAGTCCGTAAGAAGTCTTGTGGAAAGAACGACGGTAGCGAGGTACAAGCTTAGTTAACTCGCCGGCCTCCGGGAATTCTCAACAAACTCAAGAAATAGCTTGCACGTCTCAACTTTGCGGACAACAACGGACCCTCCTCGACTGGGAGCGAGTTTTCTTCACATGGCACGTTGTTTGGGAGTCCATCAACATACGTCCGGCGTGTTACGCGGTTTATTCGAGCATTGACAACTCTGCTTCGCCGATCGGCGAAGCAGAGTCATTACATCAGCGTCGATGCAACGGCTTCGGCTTTGCACGCGGCCACCCCGCTGCCGATATGACGAGTCCGGTAATCGGCCTCAGTCGGCGTTCGGCCATGACTCTGCCATGCTGCTTTTCGATTCAACGGAGACTCTCAGCGGCCGTCGTGTCACGCGTGATCGGTGTCAACGTCATCAGTAGATTGGCGAGTTCGACCGGCATGTCAATCATCACATCGTGACTGCACGGCAGTCTGGAGACACGCCACCCCGCTTTTCCGGTGACTTGCTTCGCGTAGTATGGAAAGGGACTCGGTCCCCACCCTTCCGCAAGGATATAAAGTCTGTCCTTGATTGCCGCTCCGCGGCCCGTGAGAAGAACCTGAGTCTCGAATGTGGCAAATGCCTGAGGCGAGCAACGGCGGTCGATCCATGCGCGGTTTTTTGGCTCGACGTTGAAGGCGGCCGCAGGGACTGGCAGCGTCAGGCCACCGTTGCCGGTCATCGCGTCGGCTCGAAAAGCGGATAGGTAAGCAGCAGCGTTCTCTTCGGAAAACGCCAGGCGAATGCAGTCGTTGAACGATTGCCCATGCTCGGGTACGAAGGCGTCCAGATAGACCAACGACTGGATGCGATCACTCATGCGATCGGCCACGCCCGTAATAACCATGCCGCCATAAGAGTGGCCCACGAGAATAACGTTGTGGAGTTCTTCAGCCTCCAGAACGCCGCATACATCACGGATGTGGGTTTCCAGCGTGATGGCGTGGCTATTCAGATGCGCCCTCTCACCAAGGCCGGTCAGGGTAGGTGTGTAGACAGTGTGACCGGCCTCGCGTAACACGCGTGCGGTGTCGCGATAACACCAGCCGCCATGCCAGGCCCCGTGCAAAAGTACGAAGGTTGCAGGCGCCATTTCGGCTGATTCGTGATTTCCGCTTTCCAATACCATCTCGAGTCCAGTTCAGTATGCGGATGGTCGAGTGACTCGCCGTCCGGATTGCTTAATTTCCTGAGAAAGTGCGCGTCGGGATAAAGCTTCATCGGAGTGAGCCGGTCGCGACCGTGAGCGATTGCACGCCGCGGAAGTTGTGACATTGCCACCCTCCTGCGACTAGTGCAGTCGCTTCAGCACATTGCCAATGCCAATGGACAGCGTCTTGCGTCGCGTCGTCGTCTTTTCCATCATCGTCATCGTGCGTTGCGGTTCGTCCGATTCCAGTTGATCCCGTTACTGCGGAAGAACCGCAGTTGGCGCATGCAGCGTAATGCCGAAGCGCACCGCGGCTTCTCGCATGCGCGTCTTGAAGGCGTCATCGGGTTCCCGCGTTTCTTCCAGCGCTGCCAGCGGTTCCGCGCAGGCTTGCACGAAGCGGTCAAAGCCAGCCGGTGCGCAGATCACCAGGTATCGCGCGGTTTGAGTGCCCGTGTTGATCAGCCGATGCCGCTCGCCACGCCCGAAAGTGAAAGAAGCCCCAGCGCGCAATGTTTGGGTTTTTTCATCGCCGATGGTCTGTAACTCGCCTTCGAGCATGATCAGCGTCTCGTCTTCGTTGTCGTGATGATGCATCGGGGTTGCGCGACCAGCAGGCGAAGCCATTTCGAGCACACAATATGCGTCCGCCGTCTGGGCGCCGGACACAAGAATGCGTGTATGGGAGCCACCGAAGTCGTACCCGATGGTTTCGGTTAAGATGTCTGTGTCACGTGCAGTCATTGTTTTCTCCAAAGGATAGGATTGCATGACGCCGGCTCCAACTTGCGTTTGCGTCGACGTGATAAGACTATAACGACGCTTCGACTCACGCGGGGTCGCCGCCATGCCGCGACTCTGACGACACGATGTCGCGAATCCATCAATGAAAAATCTCAGCCAGTTCCTCAATTTCTCGGCCGTCGCGCGACATCGGAGCTTCGCGCAAGCTGCGAGAGAACTGGGGCTTGCGCCATCGTCTGTGGCCAAAAGTGTGGCGCGTCTCGAGAAGGACCTGGGCGCTCGGCTCTTTCATCGCACCACGCGCGCGCTAACGCTCACCGAAGAAGGCCGCACCCTTTTCGCGAAGTGCGAGTCACTCGCCGCGCAAATCGACGCGCTCGATCTGATGTCGCTCGGCGAATCGGACGAGCCCTCAGGCATGCTGCGGATTGGTGCGCCGATCGGTTACGGCGTGCGCATCGTGCTGCCTCTGCTGGCACGGCTACGCGAGCTTCATCCGGCGCTCGAATTCGATCTTCGGCTGTCCGATGGGCGTGTCGCTGTGCTTGACGAAGGGTTCGACGCGGTTGTCCGCATCGGTCAACTCGAAGATTCAACGCTGATCGCGCACAAGATCGACGAACAGCAACTGGTGTTGTGCGCCAGTCCGGCGTACCTCTCTATGCACCATCCCATACGTTCAATTCACGATCTGGCCCATCACACCGTCATCGTGTTCCGTCTGCCGACCCACGGCCGCGACAGGCCGCTCGAATTTATCGAGAAAGGCAGACCGGTGACGCTCACACCCAACACGTCGTTTCGCATCAGCCACGGCGAGGCGCTCGCGGAAGCGGCAGTGCTCGGCATCGGAATTGCGCAGATGCCCCAGTTCCTTGCACAACAGCACCTTGCCGAAGGCGCCCTTGTTGAACTGCTGCCGCGATGTCGGCCGACGCCGCTGGCGGTCAATCTGGTGTTGCCAGGATCGCGAGTGCGCGCCGCGCGTGTCCGTGCGCTGGTGGACGCGCTGACGGATGCACATCGAGCCAGGCCGGGGCGAGGTTAGCGCGGATATACGTGGTCTTCTTGCGGCTAAGCAGATCGTGACGATTTCTTTTTTACAACGGCGCCCATGACGGATTTGACCGAGTACTCGCTCACGTTGCTTCGCGCTACCCCTTTGGTGCTGCAACGAGGGATCAGTTCAACGGCGGCACGCGCCCTGTTCGTGTCCATCGAAAACCCACACTCTGAACGCGACACTTCGCACCGACTGCATCACGAATACGATTTGCGCGCAGAGCTACGCTCACCATGGGCCGCCCGGCCAACCGGATTGCTGCATCAGGACAACAAGCTCGTACTGATGCTGGACGATCCCGGCGGCGACCTGCTCCGTGAAAGGTGCAAAGCGCCGTTGCCTGTCGATGTTTTCCTGCGACTGGCAAGCGCCATCAGTTCCGCGTTGAGCGGCGCGCATGGGCAAGGCCTCGTTCACTGCGACCTGAGCCCCGATAACATTCTCGTAACTCAGGACGCCGGCGCGTGTCTGACAGGATTCGGCTGCGCGTTTCGCGACGACCAGAACCATCGGGAAAGCGACTTGCGGTATGCGAATCAGGGCATCGTGGAATACATGGCGCCGGAAGTGTGCGCGCAGATGAATCGTCGTATCGATGCACGTGCTGATTTGTACTCGCTTGGCTGCACGTTCTACGAAATGTTGACGGGCACCTTACCGGTAGCTGGCGACGACCGGCTGGCGCTCGTTCATGCGCACCTTGCGCGGCGTCCCGCGCTGCCATCGGAACTGGTCGCGGGGCTACCCCGACAGATCGAGATGATCATCATGAAACTCCTCGCAAAAGATCCCGAGGAGCGGTATCAGTCGGCTGCGAGTCTGACCGCCGACCTTGAACGCTGCGAGACGATGTGGCAAGCCGGCGAGTGGATCTCTCTCTTTCCACTGGACATACCCGCCTTGTCCGGACGCCAGCACCTCTCGCAACAACTGTTCGGACGCGAAGGCGAAACCAGCGTGCTGCGAAACGCGTACGAGCGAACTGCCGCCGGCGAACCGTCGCAACTCATTCTGGTGAACGGCTATTCGGGCGCCGGCAAAACCTCCCTCGTGAGCCAGTGGATCAAGCAGATGGGTGGGTCGTCGCATCTGTTCGCGGCCGGTACCTGCGAGCAGGTCAATAGCTCAACGCCTTACGTGGCGCTGATTCAGATCATCGAGCAACTGGTCCGGCCCATTCTCGGCGAAGACCAGCAGACGTTTCTGGTGTCGCAACGCCGTCTGCTCGACGCGCTCGGGGCCAAGGCGCGCATGTTGTGGACCGTCATCCCCGACCTGAAACTGATCCTGGGTGACAAGTTCGAAGATGATGGCGCGAATGTGCCCGTCGATCGGGAACGGTTTCTGACGGCCGCTGCCGATCTGATCAAGGTGTTCTGCAAACCTGAACGTCCGCTGATTCTTTTCTTCGACGATCTTCAGTGGTCCGACGAAGGCACGATGAGCGCGCTCGGGCATCTGAGCGAAAAGTCGTGCGGCCCCTATCTTCTTCTGATCGGCGCTTATCGCTGCAACGAGGTTGGACCGGATCATCCGCTCCGGCAACTCATGGCGTCGGCGAGCGCCAATCTGCAACATCTCGAACTGGCGCCGCTCGATCGTGACGACACTGCAAGGTTAATCGCGAGCACCCTGCAATGTTCGCTCGAACAGGTCAACCCGGTAGTTGACCTCGTCGACGAAAAGACCGGCGGCAATCCATTTTTTGCCACCCAGTTTGCAATCGAACTGGCTCAGGAAGGCCTGATCGAATTCGAACATCAGTCCAGCTTGCATGTTCGCGACCTCGACCGCATTCGCGCCAAGGCCTATACGGATAACGTCGTCGATCTGATGCTGCGACGTCTGGACCGGCTGGGCGCCGCGACCCAAGCGGCGCTGCGACACCTTTCCTGTCT
This sequence comes from Paraburkholderia fungorum, assembly GCF_900099835.1. Taxonomy (NCBI): domain Bacteria; kingdom Pseudomonadati; phylum Pseudomonadota; class Betaproteobacteria; order Burkholderiales; family Burkholderiaceae; genus Paraburkholderia; species Paraburkholderia fungorum. The sequence continues at coordinate 298,436 of NZ_FNKP01000002.1, read as the reverse complement.
TGGCAGCTTTGCACCGGTCGCAACGATCGCGAGCGCCATGGACTGTTCTGAGGCCGCGCTGCAAGAGGCGATGGCCGACGCCTTGCGCAGCGATCTGGTGTATCGAGCTGCAGACGGCTATCACTTCCGACACGACCGCTTTCGCGAAGCCGCTTATGCTTCGATGACGGAACACGCGCGTATCGCCCTGCACCTCGAGATCGGTCGGCGCATGATCGCGCGCATCGCCGACGAGCAGTCCGTGGAGGACGTGTTCGACATCGTCAGCCAGATCAATTTCGGCATCGGCGACGTTGCACCGGGCGACGAGCGGCGGCGCTTCGCCCAACTGAACGTCATGGCCGGCAGGCGTGCCAAAGCGGCGACGGCGTACGCGTCGGCATTGACCTATTTCGTCGCGGCGGCGGCGCTGTTGAGCACGGAACCCGAAGACGAGAGCACGCATTGGGTGGAGTTCTACCTCGCCGATTGCGAATGTCTGCTCGGCATGCTCGGGTCGGCAGAGGAACGGTTGTTGCGGCTGGGCGCGCGCGAAATCAGCATGGCGTTGCGAGCCGAATTGACGCGGCTGATAACGGGTCTGTACACCGCACAGAGTCGCGCCGATCTGGGCATGGAAGCAGGCCTCGACTATCTGCGTCGCCTTGGCCTTCATATCGAAGCAAGGCCGACGGACGTACAGGTCGATGAGGCATTTGCCGATCTGCAGCGTCGTATCGGCAACCGCACAGTGGCAGACCTCGCGCACTTGCCCACGATCAGCGATCCACTCTGGCACAGCGCCATCGAGGCGTTGGCGGACATGATCCCACCGGCGCTGTTCATCGATGTCAACCTCCTCGACATCATCCTGTTGCATGTCGCCAACCTGAGCGTCGAGCACGGCTTATGCGATGCGTCCAGCTTTGGATTCGTCTTCCTGAACTTTGTGTACGGCGCGCGCTATGGCGACTATTCAAGTGGCTATGAATTTGGAAAATTGGCCATTCAGGTGATCGACCGTTGCGGCCAGTCACGTTACAAGTCGCGGGTCTACATGCGCTTCGGCAGTCTCGTGATTCCCTGGACCCGGCCGCTCGACGAGTGCATGCCGTTCGTCGAACAGGCTTACCGGATCTCGTCTGAAATCGGCAATCTGGTGTTCGATGTCTCCAGCGCAAGAAACGTGGCGAGTCTTCTGCTTCTCGCCGGCGCCCCTCTCGACGAAGTCTTGCGCGAGGCAGAAAGAGGCTTCTCGATCGCGAGCGCTTCACGATTTGCTTTGTACCTCGGGGTATTGGGCGGCCAGATCGAACTCGTGAAAGCGCTGCGTGAATCGGGCATCGAGCGCCACACCCACAGCGACGAAGCTGCGCAAGACATGACGACGAGCGTGGCGTTTTCCGAGTGGACATACCGCTTGCAGGCCCGCTTCATGTTCGGACAGATCGACGCCGCGCTGGAGGCCGAACAGATGGCCCAGCCGTCGCTCAGCGCCTCGACAACCATTCTCGAAGTGATCGACTATCACTTCTACGGCGCGCTCACACGGGCCGACGCTTACGCGTCGGCCGTCGACGAGAACGCCCGACGCATTCAATGGGCCGCGCTCGCGATGCATTCCGCGCCGCTAGCTGCCTGGGCGCAAACCTGTCCGGTCAACTTTGCTGGCCGCAGTACGCTCGTCGCCGCGCGAATTGCCCAACTGGACGGACTGGAACACTCGTCGGCTCGCGCGGAACACCTCTACGACGAAGCGATCCGTCATTCAAAAGCGAACCGGTTCCTGCAAATCGAGGCAGTGGCCAATGAACTCGCGGCTTCGTTTTACCTGGCGCGCGGACTCGAGGAGAAAGCACGCACCTATCTGCGTGACGCGCGTCGTGCTTACGCGCAATGGGGTGCTAACGCCAAAGCCGCTGAACTGGATCGTCGCTACGGGTGGTTGCGCGACACGGATTCCGCACTCGTGGCACCACGCCCGGAAGATCCGGCTTTTCAGCAACTGGATATCGCCGCCGTCATCAAGGTGTCTAACGCGCTCGCCAGCGAAATCGTACTCCCCCGCCTGATCGAAACACTGGTCACGACCGCGCTACAACACGCGGGTGGCAGGCGCTGCGTGCTGGCACTGGCGCATAGCACGGAGATGCGGATCGAGGCGCAGGCGCGGGTATGGCACGAACGCATCGACGTTAGCGTCGCCAGCTTGCCTATCTCATCTGCCGATGTGGCGACCTCGGTAGTGCACGCGGTCGTTCGCACCGGCAAGCACGTGGTGCTGGACAATGCCTGCGAGAGCGGCGCATTCGTTCGCGACGAGTACGTGCAGCGCAGCCGCTCCCGTTCGATTGTCTGCACGCCGCTCCTCAAACAGGCGAAGCTGATCGGCGTGCTTTACGTGGAAAACGAGCTGGCCGTCGGCACCTTCACGGGTGACAAGACTGCCCTGCTGTCCGTACTGGGCAGCCAGGCTGCGATTGCCGTCGACAACGCGCGACTCTACGAAGACCTGATCGAACAGAATCGGGCGCGCTCGAAAGCCGAGCAGGCGCTGAGCAGCGCGCTGGCCAACCTTGCGCGAATGACGCGGGTGACGACCATGGGCGAACTGGTGGTGTCGATCGTCCACGAGGTCAGCCAGCCGCTGATGGCTATTCAGACGTCGATCGGCGCCGCCTTGCGCTGGCTCGACCGGCCGATACCCGAGGTCGCCGAGGCGAGGATCATGCTCACCAATGTCGCCGAAGACAGTTTGCGGGCATCCCAGGTTATCAAAAGCCTGCGGGCAATGGCGAAGCAGTCGGAGCCAACCTTCAGCCTGTTCGATCTCGGCGAAGCGGTCTTCGAAGTGCTGACGATGTTGCGTGGCCAGATACAGGACCATCATGTCGAAGTGATCCATCGGCCGCCCGATCCGGTACTGGTGAATGGCGATCGTATTCAGGTACAGCAAGTCGTGCTGAACCTGATCATGAACGCGACCGAAGCCATGAGTACCTTGGACGAACGCCCTCGCGTGCTGACCGTGGCATGCGAAGCGCTGCATGGACAACGCGCACTCGTGCGGGTCGAGGACACGGGTCCGGGGCTCGCCCCCGAGGTGGCCGGGCGGCTTTTCGAGCCGTTCGTCACCACCAAGCAATCCGGTATGGGCATGGGACTGTCGATATGCCGGTCCATCGCGGAAGCCCATGGAGGCGAACTGACCGTCGCGCCGGGCGAACCCCATGGGGCGGTGTTCAGCCTGAACCTGCCTGCCGGTGCGGCGGTGGAGCAGGACGACACGGCGCAGCAATGAGTTTTTGCCTGCGTGCGGCCAACAAGCTCATCGGCCGCCCGCCTACTTTCGTTACGGCTTCCTGACGAGTGGACAGGTGCTTTCGGCCAGAGGCCGGAATGCCTGGTCTGCGGGTATCACCGCTTTAATGCTGTAGTAATCCCAGGGATAGCGGGACTGCGCCGGGCACTGGACCTGGTGCGCGGAGTATCAGGCGATATCCACCACGATCTTGCCTTGCGCTGTACCGTCGCTCAGTGCCTCGTAAGCCTGTTCGACGGAAGCCAGATCGAAGCGGCGAGGATCGACCCGCGGCGCCAGTTTGCCGGCCTGTGCAAGCAGAGTGGCTTTGCGCATCATCTCGCCGTGATGTGCGCGGCCCTTGCCGCTCAGTAGCGCATGCAGTGTGAAAACGCCTGAGTACGTCGCTTCGCGAAACGATAGCGGTGCGAGCGCATGGGTGCCCCAACCGAGCGCGCTTACCACATGGCCAAAGTGTTTAACAGCCGCAAACGACGCATCGAGCGTCGTGCCGCCGACGGTGTCGACCACGAGATCGAACCCCTCCCCATCCGTACACGACCCGACGTATTGTTCGACGGTCTGGGTCGCGTAATCGATGGGCGTCGCGCCGAACTGGACGAGCACGTCCTGGTTGCCGCCGCTTGCCGTGGCGAACACCTTCGCGCCGAGCGCCCGCGCAAGCTGGACCGAGACATGACCCACGCCGCCCGCCCCCCCTTGTACCAGCACCGTTTGGCCGACTTGCAGATTGGCACGATCGACAATGCCCGAGTAAGACGTAATGAAAGCCAGGGGCAGCGCGGCGGCCTCGCGCATCGACAGACTGGATGGCTTGCGCGCCAGCAGATCGGCGTCGACCGCGGCGTACTGGGCGAGCGACCCTTGAATGCCGCCTACGCCGCCGGTCATGCCATAGACCTCGTCACCTGGCTTGAAAGCGCTCACGCCAGGACCCACCGATTCCACCACGCCCGCCATGTCGATGCCGAGCACCAGCGGCAGTGGATGCTTCGCGTGGCCAGCGCTACCCGCACGGATTTTCGTGTCGAGCGGGTTCAGTCCGCTCGCCGCGACGCGAACCAGCACTTCGCCTCGAGCAGGTTCGGGGCGCACAAGACTGGTGAGTTCGAGGGGACCGTTATAGCGGCTGAGTACAACAGCTTGCATGGACATGATGGGGGCCTTTGAGCGACCAGTTGGTCATGAAAGGTGAGAGAAGGCGCGATGGCGGCCTAACGTAGCGGCGCGTCGTTTCATGAGCAATCGGCGACGCGCCAACGATTCCACATTACGGGCTCCCTATTGAGCGGACAAGTGCTCATAGGTAGTGCAGTCCCATACCTTGGTCGATATCACGCGAGCTCGGATCGCCAGGCGCCACGAACGGCAGCGGTACATGCATGGGTGCGTGTTGTGAGCGAATGCACGTCGCGCAGGTTATTGCGCTGGTGCCGTTGCAGACGATCGGGTTCGACGATTTGCAGATCGGGAAAATAGTTTAGACGGGCGGTTCCATCGCGAAGGCGCGAACGATTCGAAAACCCGCTCATTCGTCTCAAACGACTGGCGCGGCGCGCGCCCCGACAGTCAAGGCAACCCTAACGCACGCGTGAGGCAATCGGCCAGCGCGGCGGCATCGATAGGCTTTTCCAGAATGGCGACCACACCCGGCTCCTGAAGCTTTGCGTTGAGCGCCGGAGTAGAGAACGCCGTGATGAAAATGGTGGTCAGCGTGTAGCCGGCCTGCACGAGCCGGGTGTGCATTTCGATGCCGGACATATTCGGCATCCGCACGTCCGAAACCAGACAATCCGTTTCCGCGATACCGGGCGATTGCAGAAATGCGCCGGCCGAGTCGAACAGGCGCACGCTCCATCCGAGCGAGCGCACGAGACCGGCCGTGGCGTTCCTGATGGCCTCGTCATCATCCACGACGGCGACAATCTTGATAGGTTCGGTACGCAATCGGTGCTCGATAGTGAATGCCTGCAGAGGCCGGGACGGCATTAAACGGGACTTTAAGCTCAGCCTATCGACTGCGTCGTCCGACGAAAAGCATACTAAAGTATGGGACCCGAACAGTTTTCTGCCCACGGCTGCGAGCAACGCCGCTCGACACTGAGACCGCGTTAGAAATGCTCCCAGACCAAGGGATAGTGGCACGCGCTGTTTGTGCGGCGAACGCTGCGACTGTCGGCAGCCTCGCAATACTTACGTTCCGAAAGCATTGCGAGACGCTGGCGCGGCATGGTCAAGCTGGCCTAAAATGAATCGGCTCAGCGCAATACCCCACTGATTCGGCCCGCCACGCACCCTGAGAATCGGCCGAGTCAGCCAGGACTAATAACAAATCAGCGAGGCGCGCGCCGACCCTCTGTCCGGTCAAGCAGGTGCGTTGCACCGATGGACCAAGGAGCACCCCAGATGATTCCACAGCGACAACCCGCCGCAAACAAATCGAGCCCAAATATGGAAACATCGATGGTCTATGTCGTCGACGACGACGAATCCGTGCGGCGCGCGCTGGTTGGCCTGCTGCGGTCAGTGGGGCTTTCGGTCGAGACGTTTGCGTCGTCACAGGAATTTCTCGACCATTCGAAACAGGACGCACCCAGTTGCCTGATTCTCGACGTCCGCTTACGTGGCGAGAACGGACTGCAGTTTCAGGACGCAATGGCAAGCCGCAATCTGCGCATGCCGGTCGTCTTCGTGACCGGCTACGGCGACATTGCCATGACGGTCAAAGCAATGAAAGCCGGCGCGCAGGATTTCCTCGCGAAACCATTTCGTGACCAGGACATGCTCGACGCCGTATCGAACGCGTTGGCAAAAGACCGCGAAAGAATGCTGGCCGAGCAATCGGTGCTGTCGTTGCGCGCGTCTTATGACTCGCTCACGCCGCGCGAGCGCGAAGTGGTGAGTTTCGTGCTTGCCGGGCTGCTCAATAAACAGATCGCTTCGGAAATGAATGTCAGTGAAGTCACGGTGAAGATGCACCGCGGACAGGCGATGCGGAAGATGGCGGCCCGCTCGGTGGCCGACCTGGTCCGCAAAGTGCAAACGTTGGGCGTCGAACCTGGAGTCAAAAGCGACACGCTTCGCCGTAGCCCGGCTTGATAAAGGCCGCGTCCAGCACGCGGACCCGGGCCCCTTGCGGCTGACCTGCCGCGTGCGAACCGCTCTGTATGACGAAACATGCGATGGAGCGTGCGGCGCTCCATCGTTTCGATCCAGCGCCTGCCAGAACGCTCAACCTCCTTTCGAATAGGTGAACCCCCTGCTCTGGAGGTCGACCATAAACGACACCACGCTCGGGACCAGCACGACATCCGGAATCAGGTTATTAGTCAGATCAGCCGCAATCCTGTCGGCCGATGCCGCAGGCCGCCCGGCCGAACTCTGAAGCGCACGCGAGATAGCGTGAATGGAATCGTGACAGGCGATAAAGACCGCTCCGCGGCGCTGTAGCGAAGTCACGTTGTTATTCGCCGGGCCGTAAAAACCGGCCACGTTTTCAATGCTGTCCGATCGCGACACACCTGCTTTTTCGACGATCAGCGTGTTCGTTGCGAACTTCGGTCCCGCGAGCGCGGCGAGGTTATACGTGTCCCACATCGGTTGCGCGAACAACGCCAGGTGAGCAAGACCGTGGGTCGCGGAAACGGCCAGAAAATCCGCATTCCTGTTGGCAAAGACCTGCCCGTTCATTGCTTCGCGCATCAGTCCGGGCCATGGTCCCGCGAGATCCGTGTTTTCCCAGACCTGACGGGCTTTGGACTGATACTGCAACAGCTGCTCGGCGGCATCGAAATCCCAATACTGGCGATCCGTCAGCATGAACGGCACAGACTCGAAATTACGACGACGGGGCGCCGCAGCGAGCCGTTTGCCGAGTTGCGTGAGCGTCGTTGCACCATCCAGCCCCGCTAACATCGCGACGTCATGTGCTTCCTTCGCTTCTGCACGCCGTTGCGGCAGAAGCGCGGCGACGGACAGCGCGGCGAAACCCATCGTTCGAAGAACGTCCCGGCGTTTTGAACCTTGCAGAGTAGTCGACATATCAAACCTCATGATTGGTATATGGGTGTCTCTCAGGCGATGTGGGTCTGGACGCGCCGTGCGCACGCCAGCCCCACAGCTCGATTCAATAAGCACTGCTCGACTTGCGTACGAGTTCAGCAACGCCGGCCTTCATGGCCGCGATCGTCTTGGCGTCGTGAATGCCGTAGCGCTCTGCGATCCGGTCGAAGTTGGTGTAGCTCACCCACGTTCTGCCACGCTCGTCTTCCCAGACCGCGACACGCAACGGCAATTCGCTCGCGATGCCCGGTTGTTCCTGCATCAGCATGGTGCCGGCTGCCGGATTGCCGAACACGAGTACTTCGGTCGGCCGCATGCTGAGTCCCGCCTGCTCGGCGTTCATCTGATGATCGAAGTGCGCAAAGATCTGGCCATTCGCCGCTTTGATGTTCTTTTCAAGGCGTGCCACCGTTTCCTTCACGCCGAATACACTTTCATAGGTGGACGTTTGCGCGGGATCGTTACCCGAGCCCAAACGGGCATCGTAGGCCGAGGCGATGCGTCGCGCGAGATCCGTCAGATCGACGCCTTCGGTATTGGCGAGCAGTGTCACGCAAACCAGTTCGTCGGGATTGGTGAAGCGGCTCAAGTAAGCGCTATAGCCCGGCGCGTTGCCTTTGATATCCATGAAGCCCTTATGCTTCGTGAACTGCCATCCGGCCATGGCCGGCACGACCATGCCGTTGTCGAGCCGGGTCGGCTTATAGACCAGATCACGGTGCGCCGCCTCTTTGATCACCTCGTTGCCGGCCAGTGCAATATCCCAGGTGCTGACATCTTCGGCCGAAGCCCATAGCGAGCCGAAGGCAAACGCGCTCGACGAAGTCGCGGGCCGCGCATCGGTCAGTTGTCCATTGACCAGCCGGTAGCCGGCGGAAGGTTCAACGGGATTGATATAGTGGCCGTCGCCGGTGAACAGGTGGTGGCGCATGCCGGTCTTCTCGACCGGGTCGATAGCGGCATGCTCCGGAAAGTCTTCGATGAACATGGTGTGAGTCAGATTCAACGGCTTGATCTGACCGTTCCAGATGAAGTCGTGGTAGCTCATGCCGCTAGCCGATTCGATCGCCATGCCGAGCAGCAGAAAATTCGTCGCACTTTGCGCCACGGCGGTCCCTGGCTTGAATGCCAGTTTGCTGTCTTTCACCAGATCGACAAGCTGCTGCGGCTGATACTCGCGGGTCGCGTCATAGCCGGGCGCCTGTCGATAGTCGGCGAGACCCGTTGCGTGTTGCAGCAATTGCATCACAGTCAGCTTCGACCAGGCCGACGGCAAGCCTTGAACATATGTCGCGACCGGTGCGTGCAGATCCATCTTGCCGGCTTCGACCAGCTGCATCACCGCGACTGCCGTATAGCCCTGCGTGATCGGTCCGATATTCCAGAGCGTTCCCTGAGATGCCAGCAGTTTCTTCGTGGTGTCGCTTTCACCATATCCTGCGACGCGCGGAATATAGGGAGCTTCGACAATGGCCATGGTCAAGCCGGAAATGTGCTTTTCCTGCATGAAATCGGCAATCATCGTGTCGATGCTTTGTCCGTAATATTCCAGGCGCGCGTCGCCTCGCTCTGCATAGGTTGAGGGCGATGCGAACGACAATGCCATGCCGACGGACAAGACTGCGGCGGCCAGGCTGAGGCTAGATGTTTTCATTTGATGTGCTCCGCAAATAGAACGTTGTTTATTCGTGGGATGCGCTTTTCAACGTTGTCGCTAATGCGCTCGGTCCCAACCGGAAGCCGGATTCATCTGTATCCGGATGTGACCAGCTTAGATTTGGCGGAGGTTGACGACCATCGTACCTTCGGCGTCCGAAGGGTAGTCTTATCAGTACTTCAGGGTATCCATTAGTATTGGATTCGCCCGTTTTTTGGGCGGCACGCGCGAATTGGTTCGGGCTTTCCGCAGTCGGCAAGCTGGCCGGCGAGAGCGTCGACACTTCTGACAATCGGCGCAGATCTCGATGCACATCTATTCAGTTATCCCGTGCAAATTGGGCGCCGTCGTCGTCGGCGACGCGACGCAGAGTTGCGGTCCGTGTCTGCTACGAAGGGATCGTGCAAATAGGCGGAGAGTCGATTGGAGTATTGCGCCGCCACTCATCATCCGACAATGAGCAAGCTTAAAAGTATGGGCGAACGGTTTTTCGGCCGTCACTCCAAGCGCGACTTGTTCATTCTGTGCATGTACTAGTACCTGTGCTACAGGCTGAGACCGCGTGATCTTGTCCTGTCGCTAGCTCACACGACGATCATCACACTGTTCGCCCATGCTGAAGGGCCGACAAGGGACGACCTCCACGTTGGTATGGGTAACCCCGTCGAAGGACCATGCGCAGCTACACGTTCGCAGAATGGTGTGGACACGTCGCCCCCTCTAATCTTCTTACAGCACGGTCGAATACGAACACGGACAAAACGGATCGCTGGAGCGACCCCCGTACGCAGCGTTTGTATTCACCCGGCTCGACATTCGTGCGTTGTTTGGCCGACAACCCAGTCGGCACACCCCGACCTCGTCGATCTTTTCCGCAATCACTCGCCACCCGGCGTTCAAAGGAGTTGCCATGAAATCCTTCGCTTCCCTCATCGTTGCCACGAGCTTTTTCATTGTCCCCCTGTGCGGATTCGCCCAGCAAACCAACGCCTCGCTCACCCGCGCCGAAGTGCGCGCAGAGCTGGTTCAGATAGAAAAGGCGGGATATTCGCCGGCAACCGGTGATCACCAGACGTATCCCGCCGATATCGAGGCTGCCGAAGCTAAATTAAGCACCGAGGGCACGGCTGCCGCGACAAGCAGCGTAGGCGGTTCGACGAATCGCACTGAGTCCGGGCGGCGTCACAACCATGCAATGAACGACAACTGCGTGGGTCCGGCGAGTTACTGCACGCCTTATTTCGGAAGCTGACAAACGGCAAACAACTCGCGCGGTTCGCCCAATCGGCCCGTTGTTCGGCCGGAACACGGCGAACCGCCTCATTTTTGCCGTAGGCATGCCATGACGCCATGTCGACAAGACTTACCAGATATACGTTGGTATGGGTCGCACAGCTCATTTCAGAATGGTGGCGTGCCATCAGTCTGTGCATATTAAGTTATCCGATATGAAATCGGCGTCATGTTGTCACGCGGCGATGTCAAAGACATCTGACTATGGAATGGAGGCCCCATGGAAAACCTGAAAAACTGGCGACCAGCCTGGCTGCCGTTGATCGTACTGACCGGTCTGCTAACGACTTTCCCGCTATCGACACTTGCCCAGCATCGGGCTGCCCCCGACCCCATGGAAAAGCCGTTTCTCGCTGAAAACAATGAGGCGATGAACCGGATGATGACCGGTATGGCGGCCGCGCCAAGCGGTGATATCGACGACGACTTCGTTGCCATGATGCAGCCGCATCATCAGGGCGCGATCGACATGGCGGAAGTCGAACTGCGCTACGGCCACAACGAACAGTTGCGACGCATCGCGCAGGAAATCATCGTCGATCAGCAGCAGGAGATTGTTGCGATGAACATCGCGCTAAACCGCGCGCCACCGCCGCCCGCGCCCGTCCCGACGCAGATGCAACCGGTTCTTTCGCCCCAGACCGCGCCTCATCAAACGGGCATGCAGATGCCGATGCCCGCTAACGCTCGCCAAGTCCTGCGATGAGTGCCCTCACATTCCCCGGAGATACCAAATGAAGCAAATCTGCATTCTGCTAGTCACACTGGTGGCCACCGCTTTCGCACACTTGCCCGCAGCCTGCGCAGGCCAGGCTCCGGGCGCGTCGAGCGATCCCAACGTGCCGATCAGTCATCACGACCGTGTCTATGCGTCCGAGCAATTCTCGAACACGGTGTCGATCATCGATCCGGTGGACAACCATCTGATCGGGGTGATCCGTCTCGGCGATCCGTCGCCCGGCAACTTCAGCCCGCTTTATAAAGGCCAGGTGCTCGTGCACGGCATGGGTTACTCACCCGATCACCGCACGCTAGCCATCGTGGCGATCGGCTCCAATTCGGTGACGTTCATCGACACAACAACGAACGCGATCAAACACACGACCTACGTGGGCCGCTCACCGCACGAAGCGTTTTACACGCCGGACGGCCGCGAAGTCTGGGTGACCGTGCGCGGCGAAAATTACATCGACGTGCTCGACGCCGGGACCTATGCCGAAAAAACCCGTATCGTCACGCCAGCGGGACCCGGCATGACGATTTTTTCTACCGACGGAAAATATGGCTATGTATGTTCGTCGTTCAATCCGGAAGTCGATGTGATCACGGTGGCCGACCATCAGATCGTCGCGAAAGTCACGCAGGACAGTCCATTCTGCCCGAATATCGCGGCGACCCCGGACGGCAAACAGGTGTGGTTTACGCTGAAGGACATCGGTAAAACGCAGGTGTTCGATGCTCATCCACCGTTCTCGCTGATCAAGACTCTCGACACGGGGCCGATCACCAACCACGTCAACTTCGCCGTCAATTCAAAGGGATCGTTCGCCTACATCACGGTGGGCGGACTCAATGCGGTCAAGGTGTTCCGCACGGACACCTTCGCGCAGGTCGCAACGATTCCGGTCGGCAACATGCCACACGGCGTCTGGCCATCCGGCGATGGCTCGCGCATCTACGTCGGACTCGAAAACTCCGACACGATGACGGCAATCGACACGCGCACCAACAAGGTCATCGCGGTTGTCCCGATCGGTCAGGCGCCGCAGGCCATCGCGTATGTGTCGAATGCCGTTCCGGAAGGCGATGGCACCCAGAACATGCAACCACTCGGTGTAGCCGGCCAGGCTGCACATCTATCGATGGTGGGCGTCGACCATGCTGATGCGGCGGCCGCGCCAACCAGTGTCGTGCTATACGAGCAGGGCGTGGTGCAGGTCCTGCAGGCATCCGTCACGGGCCTGCAACCGAAGCAACCCTACGTGCTGGGACTCAGTGGTTCTGCGGATGGAAGCGGACCGGTAGAGCCGCTTGCGCGTTTCATGACCAACCCGGCTGGCTCGGCAATCGTCGACGCGATAGGGCAGATCCGGCAAGTGGTCGCGCCGGGACCCACGGAAATCTCTCCGGAAGGAGTCACGCGACGCTACCTCGTCATTGCCCCGACGGTCGAAGGCAAAACGGGAAATGCCGTGCAGGTCCAGTCGCTGTGATGGACGACCGATACGCCGCATCAAGGTGGCCGCGCTGACGTAGAGTGAAGTGAAGTTGTCACCAAGAACGAAGTAAAGTCGTCAATGGCTGGTTTGGCGTGTTGTACGCTGCAATGATGGGGCGTCGATCATTGGAAGATTTTCAAGCGCCTCCTCCCTATCTGCGAGACGGGCTGGAGGTCGCAATCGTCAATGCCAAGACGAAATCTGACTGCAATACGATCATGGAAATATCGCGCGATGGCGATACGATGTTCCTTGCGCCTGGACGCAAATCCAAGGGGCTGTTCCCCTATGTATAGGGCAACGGAGCCCATCTACCTCATCAAAAAAATAAACTTGGGTTGCACGAAGCTCGTAGATTTATGCAACCAAATTCGCCAGCTCGAACATGGCGGACATTGTAATTTCAATGTGACCCATATTGGCGTTGCTATCGCGAATAGCGAAAGAATAGATAAGGGTCGACGCGGAACCAATCAATTCGTGTCGTAAACGACATTAATTGATGAACTCCACAATTCCTCCTCCACTCCCACAACCGCCGATACCTTTCTGGCGGAAGGCAGCCGGAGTCGAACCGACCTGAGAACGTCTGACGCCCTCAACTGGGTTTGAAGCCCAGCCGTACCACCGGATACGAATGCCTTCCTACGGTGATTGAACTACGTGAACTAAAGATCAAAGCAGATCGAGCCAGCGACTATCCGTGCGCATCAGATGCAGGCCACGGTGGAAGCGAGTATACCCAACGCGGTCGAAGAACTCCAAAAGCTGGATCGCGCGTTTTCGTCCCAATCCGGTGACATCGCGAAACGGTGCGGCAGCTACCGTCCCCGCGTTCTTGGCCGCTTCGGCCGCCGCGATCGAAGCGAGTTCGCGGATCACGTCCTGATGATAAAAAAGATCGTGGACGACCTGAAAAAGCTCGCCCTGACGCGCGAGTTTGCGCATCAACTGGCGCATGCGATCTTCGGACACGCCCTGCGCACTCGCCAGATCGCGCACCCACGGCGGATCGAAACGCCCCGCCTTCACCGCCGGCAGAAGCGCCGCCGCGAGCGCCTGATCGGCGGCGTCGAGCGTCACGGCATGACCGGGCAAATGCAGCCACGGTCCACGCCTGACCAGCTCACCGCGCGCAGCCGCATCATCGATCAGCGCGCGCCAGAGTGCGTCGTCGGCCAGAGGCGCAGCAATGCGCCGCAAGCGCGACACGTCCGGCCCCAACTCATCCGGTGAGCGCTCGTGATATTGCGTCAGCGACGCGATCACGCGCGCGCTCAACGCCTGCCACGACGCATCGGCAACGAGCAGCGCGTCGTGCCCAGGCAACTCGACCACGCGCGTGTCCGAAGGCAAGGTCAAAGCACTCGCGGACCTACCCGTGAGCCGCTCCAGCAACGCACGCGATAAACCGAGCGGTGCTCTCGCGAACATCGCGTCGAGCGTGCCGGTGTCGAGCATTGTCCGGATTGCATCGAGCCACGCCAGCCGTTCAGCCGAGCGGCGTTTGCGCGACGGCGCGAACGGATCGAGCACCTGTCCGCCGCCAATCGTGCGATCAGCCTGCGCATTGCGCACGACAAACCGGTCGCCCGGCACCGCGCATATCGGCCGCTCGAACACCAGTTGAACGCGCGCGCGCTGACCGGCGCCGAGCGTGTCGCTCTCGAGTAAAGCAACATGCGCGACCTGATGCTGCGTGCCCAGATGCACATGCACCGGCGTCCAATGTTCGAGCGTGACGGATGCGTCGGCAAGCAAGGTCAGTGCGACATCGATGCGCTCGGACGCTTGCGACAAACGCGAATCGACGATCCAGTCGCCACGATCGATCGCGCTCTTTTCGATACTCGCGAGATTCAATGCGCAACGCTCGCCGGCGCGTCCCGTTTCGGCGGGGCGGTTTTGCGCATGGATGCTGCGTACGCGCACCGGCTGATTCTTCGGCGCAAGCAGCATCGTATCGCCGACGCTCACGCTGCCGGCGACCACCGTCCCCGTCACGATCGTGCCCTGCCCTGCGAGTGTGAAAACGCGATCGACGGCAAGCCGGAACAGTCCGTCGGACCGCCGCTTATGCCACGCGACGGCCGCGCCGAGAAGGTACGATTTCAGCGCGGCCACACCCGGGTCGTTAGCTTGCGTTGCGCAGGTTTCAAACACGGGTGCGGCCTGCAACACGCTGCCGCTCAGAAACGCAGTCACCTCGTTGTGCACGTCGCGCAGACGCTGTTCGTCCACCCGGTCGACCTTGGTCAACGCGACCGCGCCGCGCTGAATGCCGAGCAATTCCACAATCGCCAGATGCTCGCGCGTTTGCGGCATCACGCCGTCGTCGGCGGCGATCACGAGGAGCGCGAAATCGATGCCGCTCGCGCCCGCCGTCATCGTGTGCACGAGTTTCTCGTGACCCGGCACGTCGATAAAACCGAGCACGTCGCCGTTATCGAGCGGCACGTACGCGTACCCCAGCTCGATTGAAATGCCGCGCGCCTTTTCTTCTTTCAGACGATCGGTGTCGACGCCCGACAGCGCCTTCACCAGACTCGTTTTGCCGTGGTCGATATGCCCGGCCGTACCGACGATCATGCGTGCTCGCCCTTCAGTTGCCCGATCAGTTGCGCTTCGTCGGCGGCTTCGAGGCAGCGCAGGTCGAGGCGCAATGCGTCGTCCGCGATCCGGCCGATGACCGGTCGCGCCATCTCGCGCAGCCGCTTTTCCAGCGCCAGCAATTGCCGGCCGCCGCGTTTGCCGTCGGCCATCCTGACGACGAGGCCGTAGCTCGGCAGCACATCGATGGGCAACGCGCCGCTGCCGATCTGGCTGAACATCGGCTCAGACACCACCGCATAGCGCTCGCCAATCGCACGCTGCAATGCAGGTTGCACGCGCTCGGCGGCGAGACGGATGTCGTCGGCGGAACGGGTCAGCAGGCGTAATGTGGTCAGGCGTCCCACGAGCTTTTCCGGCGCGCGATAAAGCTGCAACACCGGCTCCAGCGCGGCGAGCGTCAACTTGCCGACGCGCAGCGCGCGCTTCAACGGATGCTTCTTGATCTTCGCGATCAGATCGCGCCGGCCGACGATCAAGCCCGCCTGCGGGCCGCCAAGCAGTTTGTCGCCGCTGAACGTGACGAGATCGGCGCCCGCTTCGACGGTTTCGCGCACAGTCGGCTCGCCCGGCAATCCCCATTGGCTCAGATCGACGAGCGTGCCGCTGCCGAGATCGACTGCCACCGACAGACCGCGCGCATGCGCGAGCGGCGCGATTTCGTTCAGGCCGACTTCTTTGGTGAAGCCGCTAATTGCGTAATTGCTCGCGTGGACTTTCATCAGCAGCGCGGTTTGCGGGCTGATCGCCTCGTCGTAATCCTTCAGATGCGTGCGGTTGGTCGTGCCGACTTCGCGCAGCTTCGCGCCCGCACGGCTCATGATGTCGGGAATGCGAAACGCCCCGCCGATTTCAACCAGCTCGCCGCGCGACACGATCACTTCTTTCTTCGACGCCAGCGCGGACAACGTGAGCAGCACCGCCGCCGCGTTGTTGTTGACGACGGTCGCGGCTTCGGCGCCGGTCAATTCACAAATGAGTTCATCGATCAGGTCATCGCGGTCGCCGCGCTTGCCGGTGTCGAGATCGAATTCGAGGTTGGCGGGTTGCGTGAGCGCTTTCATCACGGACTGCACGGCTTCGTCGGGCAACAACGCGCGCCCGAGGTTGGTGTGCAATACGGTGCCGGTCAGGTTGAAGACGCTGCGCAAACGTGATTCGTTGCGTCGGCGCAAGGCGCGTTCAACCGATTCGCGAAGCTGTGCGACGTCGAGCGCGTTGACGGCCGCATCGCCCGGTTGTGCGTTGAGCGCAGCCACGCGCCATTGATCGAGCGCATCGCGCAACGCGCCGAGCACCTGGGTGCGCCCAAACTCGGTGACGAGCGCCGCAAATTCCGTCGATGCAATGACCTTTTCCACCGACGGCACGCGTGCCATCAGCGCGCGCAATTCAGAGCCGCTTACGTCGCTCACGAAGCCATCCTTTTATTTTGTCGAGCCTGGTCGATGCTTAATCGGGCTCACTCGCAGACTCATCCGCCGAGTCACCGTCGGCCTGCTCAGGCCACAGCCACGGATGCGGCGACGCACGCCGGTAACCTTCCGCCCCCATCAACAGATCCAGCGTGAGACTGGCGAGGTCGTCCGCGAACGGCTCGAAATCGTAGTCCTTCGACTGAATGCCGATTTTGCGGTAAGTATGGCATTCGTCGCACGATTCCGCCTTCAAGGCGGCGTTCTTCGATTCGGCTTCGCGCGTAGCCTCGTCCGCTTCCGGCGAGCCAACCACATGGTACGCAATGCCCTTGGTCGAATCGCAATTCGAGCATTTCGAGCGGACCATATGCCATTCGGTCGCGCACAAGCCGCACTGCAGATAACGGTAATTGTCGTACGAACCGCCCACGCGCAGGATGCTCGCGACCGGGTGCGATCCGCAAACGGGACACAAACCGAGCGTCTCCAGATACGGGACTTCGCGTTTGTCGATATCGGCGGCGAGATCGGTCCAGACTACTTGCAGCGCGGCCATGATGAACGGCGCGCTCGCCGGATCGACCTCGTCGAAACGCTGCGCAAAAATCGCATCGGCTTGCGCTTCGAGCGCGGCCGGATCGATGGTGCGCAAGCGGGCGATCAATGCTTCGAGCGGCGGCGTCAACGGCCCTGCGGCCTGCAACTTGTCGAGCAACTGACGCAACACGCCATGCCACGCCGGATCGCGCATGCCGGACAGCGCGGGAATCAACGGCATCGAATGCTCTTGCGCGCTCGCGATCAACTCGCGGCTCGGCGGTTGCGCCTTGAAGCCCGTGATCACCGCCTGCTGTGCATCGGCGAGCACGGCCATCAACCTCAAATAACCGGCGATCGGATTGTTGAGCGCCGCCAGTTGACGCAAACGCGCGGCACGCGGTGCGAACACGGCAAGACGCTCCGGCGTGCGGATGCGAGGAATCGACGTGTGATCGAGCGACTCGATATCGCCGGCTTCAAGAATGCGTTGGACCAAAGTATCGACCTCTGAAAACTGAAAAGCCGCCGCTGTTCATCATCGAACGAAGGCGGCGGCTCATGGTGCCGCGCACCTGGAGAAGCGCGCGGCCTGACTTGCCTGAGACTGAACCACTACTTGCCGATGATTTCCTTGAACCAGTTCGGATGATGCTTTCTCGCCCAGCCATACGTGACCGTTCCGCGCGTCATGGCGCCGATCGATCCCTTGATCCACAACGCTGCATAAATATGCACGACGATGCCGACGATCAGCACGAACGCAGCCGCCGCATGAACCACCGCCGCGAAGCGAATCACCTCGATCGGAAAATAGAACGAGAAATAGCGCCGCCAGATCACGATGCCGCTGGCCAGCAACGCCAGCAAACACAGCACCATCGTAAAAAATAGCAGCTTTTGGCCGGCATTGTACTTTCCGATCGCGGGGAGTTTTTCCTCGCGATTGTTGAGCACGTCGTCGATCTGCTTCATCCACTGGATGTCCGCGCGGTCGAGATAATTGTGATGCCAGAAGCGCAACGCAAGAATCAGGAACGACACGAACATCACGCAGCCGACGAACGGATGCAGAATGCGCGTCCATTGTCCGCCGCCGAAGATCGCGTAAAGCCACGACATCGCCGGATGAAACATCGCGAGCCCGGACAGCGCCAGCAATACGAACGTGATGGCGGTAATCCAGTGATTCGTGCGCTCGTTCGGCGTATAGCGCTGGATCAGGCTATGACCGTTCACGTCTTTCAGGTCGGTCTGCTCAGGGTGCTTCATTGGATGCCTCCCTTGAACGGCGTACTTCATCGGCTTCATGCTGGGCTTCGGCTTCATCCGCCTCGCTGACCTCGTTCGGACCCACGCGCGTGTAGTGGAAGAACCCGGCCACCGCCGCGAACGCAATACCGGCCAGCGCCAGCGGCTTCGCCAGCCCCTTCCACACCGAAACCATGATGCTGATCTTCGGATTGTCCGGCAAACCGTGATACAGCGACGGCCGGTCGGCGTGATGCAGTACATACATCACATGCGTGCCGCCGACACCCGCCGGATCGTATAGACCAGCGTTCTGAAAACCGCGTTCCTTCAGATCGACGATGCGGTCGGCCGCCTGCTGATGCATGTCTTCCTTGGTGCCGAACATGATCGCGCCGGTCGGGCAGGTCTTCACGCAAGCCGGCTCCTGACCCACCGCCACGCGATCCGAACACAGCGTGCACTTGTACGCGCGGTTGTCCTTCTTCGAAATGCGCGGCACGTTGAACGGGCAGCCGGTCACGCAATAACCGCAGCCGATGCAGTTTTCCTCGTGGAAATCGACGATGCCGTTCGTGTACTGCACGATCGCACCCGGCGACGGACACGCCTTCAGGCAGCCCGGATCTTCGCAATGCATGCAGCCGTCCTTGCGGATCAGCCACGACAGATCGCCCTCGGTGTTCTCGTACTCGGAGAACCGCATGACGGTCCACGAATGCTCGGTGAGATCGGCGGGATTGTCGTACACCCCGACGTTCTCGCCGACTTCATCGCGCAGATCGTTCCACTCCATACAGGCGGTTTGACACGCCTTGCAGCCAATGCACTTCGACACGTCGATGAGCTTGGCGACCGTGCCGGTGACCGGCTCCCGCACCTGCGGCGGGGGCGTGGTCGTTGCCGACAGGCGTCTGATATCCAGTGATTGCAGTGCCATCTCTTTTCCTTATGCCTTTTCGACCTTGACGAGGAACGACTTGAATTCCGGTGTTTGGGAATTCCCATCGCCCACCGAGGGCGTTAGCGTATTGACGAGATAGCCCGGCTTCGTGAGTCCCTTGAAGCCCCAATGCAACGGCAACCCGACTGTCTGTACCTTCTTGCCTTCGATCATCAGCGTTTTGATGCGCTTGGTGACGAGCGCGACCGCGAAAATATGCCCGCGGTTTGACGACACCTTGACGCGATCTCCCGCCACCACGCCAACCTCCTTCGCCAGCTCCTCGCCAATTTCCACGAACTGCTGCGGCTGGATGATCGCGTTCAGATGCGCGTGCTTGGTCCAGTAATGGAAATGCTCGGTCAGACGATAAGTGGTCGCCGTATGCGGGAAATTCTCGTGCGTGCCGAACGCCGCCCTGTCGTCCGGGAACACGCGTGCGGCCGGATTGCTGACCACCAGCTTGTTGTCCGGGTGCATCGGGTTGTAGCCGAGCGGCGTTTCGAACGGCTCGTAGTGTTCGGGGAACGGCCCTTCGACCATCCCGTCGCGCGAGAAGAAACGCGCCACGCCTTCCGGATTCATGATGAACGGATTCATACCGTTTTCAGGCGGCTCGTCGACCTTGAAGTCCGGAACGTCGGCGCCCGACCACGTCTTGCCGTTCCACGCAATCAGCTTGCGCTTTGGATCGAACGGCTTGCCGCTGACATCGCACGACGCGCGGTTGTACAGAATGCGCCGGTTCGCCGGCCATGCCCACGCCCAGTTCAGCGTATTGCCGATGCCGGTCGGGTCGGAGTTGTCGCGGCGGCCCATCTGGTTGCCCGCCTGGGTCCACGATCCGCAGAAGATCCAGCAGCCGCTCGCGGTGCTGCCGTCGTCGCGCAATTGCGCGAAGCTCGCCAGCTGCTCGCCCTTTTTGGCCAGCACCTTGGTCTTGTCGGTCGGATCGGTGACGTCGGCGAGTGCCTTACCGTTGAACTCCATAGCCAGTTCTTCGGGCGTGGGGCTTTCCGGGTCCGCGTACGGCCAGCTCATGTTCAGGATCGGATCGGGATACTTGCCGCCGTCCTTTCGATAAGCGTCGCGCATGCGCAGCCACAACCCTGACATGATTTCCAGATCGCTCTTGGATTCGCCGGGACCTTCCGCGCCCTGCCAGTGCCACTGCAGCACACGGCTGGAACTGACCAGCGATCCGCGTTCTTCCGCGAAACAGGTGGTCGGCAAACGGAATACTTCGGTCTGGATCGACGCGGTATCGACGTCGTTGAATTCGCCGAAATTCTTCCAGAACTCCGACGTTTCCGTCGCGAGCGGGTCCATGATGACGAGCCACTTCAGCTTGGCCAGACTCGCGCCGATCTTCGCCTTGTTCGGCGCCGCGGCGAGCGGGTTGAAGCCCTGCGCGATGTAGCCGGTCATCTTGCCTTGATTCATCAGCTCGAAGACCTGCAGCATGTCGTATGACTTATCGAGCTTCGGCAGATAGTCGTAACCGAAGTTGTTCTGCGCGGTCGCGTTATCGCCCCACCACGACTTCATGAAACTGACATGGAACGCGCGATAGTTGCGCCAGTAGCTCAACTGGTTCGGCCGCAGCGGCTGGGTTGCGCGCTTGGCGATGTACGCGTCGAAGTCCTGCTCGGCTTCCATCGGCAGCGTCATGTAGCCCGGCAACAGGTTCGACATCAAACCGAGGTCGGTCAAGCCCTGAATGTTCGAGTGACCGCGCAGCGCATTCATGCCGCCGCCCGCGATGCCGATATTGCCCAGCAGCAACTGCACCATCGCGCCGGTGCGGATGATCTGCGCGCCGACCGAGTGATGCGTCCAGCCGAGCGCGTACAGCACCGTGCCGGCACGGCCGGGCACCGCCGTCGACGCAAGCATCTCGCACACGTGAAGGAACTTGTCCTTCGGCGTGCCGCAGATTCGCTCGACGTGCTCGGGCGTGTAGCGTGAGTAATGCTGTTTCAGCAGTTGATAGACGCAACGCGGATTCTGCAGCGTCGGATCGACCTTCGCAAAGCCGTCGTCGCCGCGTTCGTAGTCCCACGAGCTTTGATCGTATTTGCGCTTGTCGGCGTTGTAGCCGGAAAACAGACCGTCGGTAAACGTAAAGTCGTCACGGACGATGAACGACATGTCCGTGTAATTTTTCACGTACTCGTGCTGAATCTTGTCGTTAGTGATCAGATAGTTGATCACCCCACCCAAGAACACGATGTCCGAGCCGGTACGGATCTGCGCGTAATAGTCCGCCACCGACGCCGTGCGCGTAAAACGCGGGTCGACCACGATCAGACGCGCCTTGCGGTGCGCTTTCGCTTCCGTCACCCACTTGAAGCCGCACGGGTGCGCTTCGGCCGCATTGCCGCCCATTACGAGAATCACATCCGCGTTCTTGATGTCGACCCAATGGTTCGTCATCGCTCCACGGCCAAACGTCGGGGCAAGACCTGCCACCGTCGGGCCGTGTCAGACACGTGCTTGATTGTCGAATGCGAGCATGCCAAGACTGCGGACAGTCTTGTGCGTCAAATAACCGACTTCATTGCTACCGGCCGATGCGGCAAGCATGCCGGTGGTCAGCCAGCGGTTGACCTTCTTGCCGTCTTCAGTCGTTTCGACGAAGTTGGCGTCGCGGTCTTCCTTCATCAGCTTCGCGATGCGGTCGAGTGCGTCTTCCCACGACATGCGCTTCCACTCGTTCGATCCGGCCGCGCGGTACTCGGGATACTTCAGACGGCTCGGACTATGAATGAAGTCGATCAGGCTCGCGCCCTTCGGGCAAAGCGTGCCGCGATTGACCGGATGATCGGGATCGCCCTCGATGTGAATGATGCTGGACTTCGCGTTCTTCGCGTTGTCGCCCAGTCCGTACATCAGGATGCCGCAGCCCACGGAACAGTACGGGCAGGTGTTGCGGGTTTCGGTTGTGCGCGACAATTTGTATTGACGGACTTCCGCGAGCGCGGGTGTCGGCGAGAAGCCCATGAGGGCGAGACTCGATCCGGCGAGCGTGGTTGCGGAGACCTTTAGAAATTGTCGCCGGGACATATGGGTCATTGAATGGCCTCGGCTCTTTCGGGATACTGAGAATGATTATAGATGCCGGCATGGAGTCGTGCAGTGTCGAGTGGGTCACTAAAATCGCCTGCAAATATGAAATGTCACAGCCGGTTTGAGGCAGTCGGGCATTATTTCTGCTGCATGAAGGGGGCGGTCAATCAACCTTCCAATGGACGCCTGCCCTCACCATGAACCGTCAAAATTTCCTCTCCGATTTCAAACGCACTTTTAATCACCCCGCAAAATGGCGCGCATCGGTCGGTTGCCTTTCGCTTTTGATGGGTGGCGCGATGACCCTTGCAAGCGACGAAAGCTTTGCGCAGATCACCCAGGGCAGCGGCTCGTCACAGCAGGAAAATCGCACCTCGGCGATGGGCGCGTCGCCCGATCCCTCCGCTTCGATGGTTCATGAGTCGCACAAGCCTCAGAGCAAGGACAGCGGTTCTGGCAATTCTCGTGGCAAGACCGGCGCGAAAGGCCACAAGCCGCAGGGCGCAGGCGGTTTCGACAATGGTTTGTACGGCACCGGCGCGGGCAGCAACAAGTAGCAACGAGGCAGCGAACGGCAACTTTTACGCGTATCAAACGAACGAATCAAACCGGCGTGTCAATTTGTTGCAGAACGTTGAAACTTCGCCAGGTTAAGCATCGCGATACGCGCCGGAGAGATTGTTAATGGTTGTTGCGCCATCGCCTATTTGCCGGACACACCCGACCCGCGCCATGGCTTTTCGCGATTCCGCCCGCGAATCTGGCTCGCTGCCGCTTTGGCGCACCCGCCAAACTCGGCACTATGTGCGAACAACCATCATAATGCGGTCATTCGAAGCCCGGAATTCGCGCCATCATGACCGACACCCACGTCCAGACCAGCCCCTCGCCCCGCCTCACCAGCCTCTCTCACGGCGGCGGCTGCGGTTGCAAGATCGCTCCCGGACTGCTCGCCGACCTGCTCAAGCGCAGCGCGCCGCTGCCCTTCTTTCCCGACCTGCTGGTTGGAAACGATACCGCCGACGACGCCGCCGTCTACAAGCTCAACGACGATCAGGCGATCGTTGCCACCACCGACTTCTTCATGCCGATCGTCGACGACCCGTTCGACTTCGGCCGGATTGCCGCGACCAATGCGCTCTCCGACGTCTACGCGATGGGCGGCAAGCCGATCATGGCGCTCGCGATTGTCGGCATGCCGATCAACGTATTGCCGCACGACGTGATCGCGGCCGTGCTGAAGGGCGGCGAGTCGGTGTGCGCCGAGGCGGGCATTCCGCTCGCGGGCGGCCATTCGATCGATTCCGTCGAGCCGATTTACGGGCTTGTCGCGATCGGCGTGGTCGATCCGAAGCGCGTCAAGCGCAACGCGGGTGCAAAAGCGGGCGATGTGCTGATTCTCGGCAAGCCGCTCGGCGTCGGCATTCTGTCGGCGGCACTGAAGAAAGACCGGCTCGACGCCGCGGGCTACGCCGCGATGATCGGCGCGACGACCAGGCTGAACCGGCCGGGCGCAGAGCTGGCCCGGCTCGACGGCGTTCACGCGTTGACCGACATCACCGGTTTCGGCCTGCTCGGCCACACGCTCGAACTGGCGCGCGGCTCGAATCTGACCGCTCGCGTGCGTTACGCGGATTTGCCGTGGCTGCCGGACGTGGTGAACCTGGCCGAGGCCGGTATCTTCACGGGCGCGTCGGGGCGCAACTGGGATGCTTACGGCAAGAATGTCGTGCTCCCATCGAGTTTGCCGTCGACGGCTCGCGCATTGCTCACCGATCCGCAAACATCGGGCGGATTGCTGGTGTCATGCGCACCGGAATCGGTCGACGAAGTGCTCGCGCTGTTCCGCGCCGACGGATTCGCCGACGCCTGCGTGATCGGCGACATGGTGAACGGCGAAGCGCGTGTCGAAGTAGCCTGAAATATCCGTAGACAATATGACGATATGAGGGCGCTTCGGCTTACGAAGCGCCCTCATCGTCCGGGCCGTCCATCAGCCGCCATTAACGGCGCATGAGATAATTTCCGCTTCCCGCCGTAGACCGTTTTGCCCCTATCTCTTGAAAAACCTTTTAGTCAGCCTCGAAAAAGCAGGTGATTTCGACGAAATCATCGATGTACGCACGCCTCTCGAGTTTGCGGAAGACCACATTCCGGGCGCGATCAACGCGCCTGTGCTGAGCAACGAAGAACGCGTACTGGTCGGTACAACGTATAAACAGGTGTCGCCGTTTGAAGGCACACGGATCGGCGCAGCGCTGGTCGCGCGCAATATTGCCCATCACCTTGAAACGACTTTCGCCGACCGTCCGCGTAGCTGGCGGCCGCTCATTTATTGCTGGCGGGGCGGCAAGCGTTCCGGCTCGGTGACGACACTGTTCAACATGATCGGCTGGCCGGCACGTCAACTCGATGGCGGCTACAAAAGCTATCGGCGCGCGACGCTCGACACGCTCGACGCGTTGCCCGCCACCTTCAATTACATCGCGCTGGTGGGCCCGACCGGCAGCGGCAAGACCCGACTGCTCACGGCGCTGAACCACGCGGGCGCGCAAACGCTCGATCTCGAAGCGCTGGCGTCGCATCGCGGCTCGCTGCTGGGCGCGTGGGCGGGCATGCCGCAGCCGTCGCAGAAGCGCTTCGACACGTTGCTCGTGAGCGCGTTACGCGAGTTCGATCCAACGCAACCGGTGTTCGTGGAAGCGGAAAGCCGGCGCATCGGCGCAATCACGCTGCCGCTCGCGCTGCTCGATAAGTTTCATCGCGGCGCGTGCGTCGAGGTGCTGTCGAGCCGCGAAGATCGCGCGACGTTCCTGCTGCACGACTACGCGCATCTGTTCGACGATCCCGATTCGCTGAAAGGGCAACTGCAACGAATGATCGGATTGCACAGCCGCGAACGTGTGACCGGCTGGCAACGACTCGTCGACGAAAACAGGCGGGCCGAACTCGCTCACGAGTTGATCGGGCGGCATTATGATCCCGCCTACGCGCGCAGCAGCCATGAGCATTTCGTCGAATTGCCGCACGCGCTGCAAATGAATTTCCGCCCGAACGACGCGGATGTCGTCGGTCAGGCAAAAGCACTGCTCGCGCAACTGAACACCCGCGCGCTCGTTGTCAGCGAATAAAAACCCACGCCAGAGACCTCATCATGCAAACAACCCTTAGACAGCCCCGTGCCGCGCTTGGCTGGATCGTCTTTCTGCTGATCGCTGTGGTCGGCCTCTTCTATGTGAAGTGGTTCCCCTACTACAACCGCGCGTTCGTCGCGGCGAGCCAGCATTCGATCGGCAAATCGATTCTGATGGGCACCTCGGCGAACGCGCCCGCGCCGTCGCTGCAAGCCGCACTCGATTACGCCCTCGCCTACGGCAAGGCCATCTGGCAGGCAATGGTGCTCGGTCTTCTGCTAGGTTCGGCGGTGCAGGCGCTAATTCCGCCGCAATGGGTCGCACGCGCGCTCGGGCGCAGCGATTTCAGCAGTGTCGTGAAGGGCGGCCTGATGTCGTTGCCGGGCATGATGTGTACCTGCTGCGCGGCGCCGGTCGTCGCCGGTTTGCGCGCGCGTCAGGCGGCGCCGGGCGCGGCGATCGCCTTCTGGCTCGGCAACACCGCGCTGAATCCGGCCACGTTGATCTTCATGGGCTTCGTGCTCGGCTGGCAGTGGATGGGCTTGCGGCTCGCGTTGGGCATTGTCATGGTGTTCGGCCTGGGCTATCTGGTGAACCGCATGGTCACGCCGAAAGAAGCCGAAGCATCGCGCGACGAAATAGCGAAGCTGATCACCATTGACGAAGCCGGCACCGCCTTTTCGCGCTGGCTGAAAATTCTCGGCGCGATGACGCTGCGCCTCGTGCCCGAATACATCGTACTGGTGCTGATTCTCGGCGCGGCGCGCGCGTGGCTGTTTCCGCACATTGGGCCGAACATCGACAACAGCCTGGTGTGGATCGTCGCGCTGTCGATCGCCGGGACGCTGTTCGTGATCCCGACTGCCGGCGAGGTGCCGATCATTCAGGCGATGCTGTCGTTCGGCATGGCGTCTGGCCCTGCCGGCGCGTTGCTGATGACGTTGCCGCTAATCAGCGTACCGTCGATGGCGATGCTCGGACGCTCGTTCCCGCGACGCGTGTTGACGGTCGTGGCGCTTGCCGTGCTGGTGTGCGGCGTGGTGAGCGGGCTGTTGGCAGTCGCTTTGGGTTTCTGAGTTTGTGCTTTTGAATCGGGTTTTTCAGGTATGAAACGTATCGCCGCATTCGCCGTGACGAGTTGGTCGGCAGCAGGGCTGCTTTATTTTGGACAGCACTCTGTCGCGCTGATCGTCGTGAGCGGAGTCGTCGCGCTGGCCGGGTTCGATCTGCTGCGCCCGTAACGACCCGCCCCTCAAGACTCACTCAGTTCACTACCGCCTCGTGAATCGTGGCAAGCCACAACGCAACTGCATGCGCTCCCGGGTCAGCGTGACCCAGAGCGCGATCGCCGACATAACTCGAACGCCCTCGCCGTGGATGCATCGACGCAGTTTGTGACGTGCCTTCGATGGCGGCGTCGACGGCGGCTTTCAATGCGGCGTCGATGGATTCCCGATGAGCGAGCGCGGACTGCAATGCATCGGCGGCGGGCTTCAGTGCATCGACCATGGTGCGGTCGCCGGGATGCGCTCCCCCTAGCTCCATCAATCCGTCGACACCCGCGCTGAACGCCGCCGCCCATTCGGTCGCCGTCGAGCCGCCGGACTGCTCGAGGGTCGTGGCCGCGCGCAACAACATCACCGCGTAGAGCGGCCCCGACGTTCCGCCGACCACACGTCTTATCGTCGCGGAAATGCTGCGTAGTACGGCGCCCGGCGTCGCCTCGGCGGGATACCCGTCGATCTCCTGCAGAACCGCCCGCGCGCCGCGAGACAGGCTGATACCGAGATCGCCGTCACCGACACGTTGATCCATCGCGGTCAACGTCGGCTCTGCTTTCAGCAGGCACGCGCAGACGGCTTCGATTGCGTGACGCAACGTGGAGTCGCGCGAGAGCGTGGCGCCGCTCGCGCGATCGGGCGTAGCGGCTGCGGCTCGCACCGAAACCGGCGCAACGCGTCCGCTCAACGCGGGCCACGCGCTGGTGTGCGCGGCGGCATCGAGCCAGCCGAGCCGCTCGTCGTCCACTCGCAATAACGACAACGAAACACCCGCCATTTCCAGTGCGCTCAGAAACGTGCCCGCCCACGCGCGCTTGACCTGGATGCCGTGTTCCGCCAGATAACGCAGCGCGGACCCCGCCACAATGCTCAATTCACTCGACGGCGTGCCACCGAGATTGTTCACGAGCAACACCGCGCGATCACCGCTTTGCAACGACAGGTCGCCGATAATCTTCGCCAGCAATTTGCCGACGATCGTGTTCGCCGGTTCCATCGCGCCGCGCTCCACGCCTGGCTCGCCATGTATGCCGAGTCCCCATTCGATTTCGTCGTCGGCCAGTTCGAAGCCCGGCTTGCCGGCAGCGGGCACCGTGCACGGCGTGAGCGCGACACCCATGGTGCCGAGCGACGCGGCGACATTCCGTGCGATCTGCGCAACCTCTTTCAGCGGACGCCCTGCCGCAGCCGCCGCGCCCGCAATCTTATGGACCAGCACGGTCCCCGCAAGCCCACGCCGGCCCGCGTGGTCGCCGCTCGCGGTCAGTGCGACGTCGTCGGCGACAATCACCATTTCCGTGGGAATGCCCTCGGCGCGCGCGATCTCGGCGGCGAGGCCAAAGTTGAAGCGGTCGCCCGTGTAGTTTTTCACGATCAGCAACGCGCCTGCGGGACCGGCAACCGCACGTATGGCGTCGAGCACCGCGTCCGTGGAGGGCGACGTGAATACTTCGCCCGCTACCGCCGCACTCAGCATGCCGTGGCCCACATAGCCTCCGTGAGCGGGCTCGTGACCCGAGCCGCCACCTGAGATCAACGCGACCTCGTTGCGCGCCGCTACGGCCTCAATATCGGCCCGCACGACGATCGTGCCGCCTTGCAGCAGCGAGAGATTGGGATTGAGCGCCGCGAGTCCGTCGAGCATGTCGGGGACGACTGCGGAGACGTCATTGATGAGCTTCTTCATTGCGTCAGCATCCTTTGAAAACTACCCGCGCGTAGTTGTGCGCGCCTGGCAGATTATTCGGTGACGAAGCAGTGGCGATGGGTCGAGAATTCGGTGGAGATTTGCTGGTGATTCAACAGAAAGCGTGAAGGCTTAACTTTACCGCGCATTGCTGAGAACAGTGACGGAATGCGACAGACGTGAACGCGCAAATGCATCCGCGAAAGAAGGGACTTTTATAAAACAGGGAGGCGGTAGAGAAGAAAAGAGAGACACTGAACATGACAGTAGACGAAAGCGGAACCGCTTTCGTCTACGTCACATATTCGTTGGTAGGCTCGATTGGATTCGAACCAACGACCCCCACCATGTCAAGGTGGTGCTCTAACCAACTGAGCTACGAGCCTTTAGAGAGCGCGAATTATAGAGAGTCCTCGCGCGCAGCACAACCCCTCGGTGCAATTTTATGTCGATATGTGTGCTTCGGTTCAGTTTGCGAGGTAAGTTGCGCTTTGTCTGGTCTGCGAATCCAGCAGTTAGGCCCGGTCGATTCCAGTACTCGAATGCGAATGGGCTGTCGTCGAAATGCGGCACATGATTGCTGCCGGCGACACATTCGCGATTTGAGCAGTGGATGCATGCGCGCGACGCGGGTTGGAATCGGAGTGGTTGGACATGTCGCGACTCGTGCGTGTGCCTTGTTATCGCGAGCTCTAATTTGCGTGTGTCAGGTATGGCAGAGCGTGTCGTGAACATGTGCTGAGTACGAAGCACAAGTGAGGGTTATTTTTTTGGCATCTGTGTTGATGTGAGGTTGGCGTTGGCCAATGCGCTGAGTACTTCGCTATCCGGTTGAATATCGTCATTGCATTCGACCTGCCGCACGTGAGTTGCGTATCGGCATGACCGTCACTCGTAGTCAGCGGCCGATCATCAGCCTGAACCGCACGACGATGTCAGCGATGGTTAGCGGCGCCGATTTTTAGACCGAAACGTGTGAGTGATAAGCACCCAGTTGATCAAGAGCTTTGCTGTTCATCTTTGGGTAGCTACTTCGTCGCCGTCTCGCGCAACGCATCCTTCCTAGGTCAAAAAGCGCGGTAGATAAGGTTCAGTTGTATTAGCCTCTACTCGCCGCTCAGATACTGTCAGCGAAGATCTCGCCCACCGTCGGTTATAGGAATGATTCTCCGGGGCGACTCGAATCTCTAGCCCACCACTTCGCGGCTTCGGGTCAACCGTCTCCTCTCACCGGAAAGAGAGCTATCAAGTTGGAAATGACGAACTGAACTAACACTGTCGGGCAAGTCAACTGCTGTTATCTATAGCTAAGTTGCCAACGTTGCAACTTTACGCGCCACGCCCACGCTGCGAGATTTTTGCGTTTCCGTGCACGGTAGCGCTTGCGCCATTGGAGATCAACGTGCCTCGATCCAATGCGGCATCCACAATTGCCTTAAACGTTGTCGATTTCCTCGCGTCGTTGAGGTCCGGCAAGTCGATCATTCTGCACAGCCTCAAATGATCATGTGCGGATCGGCTTCATACGCCCCCGTTGTCACAGACGTCTGAGGCTTCATTTCACTGATACGCGGCCTTGCTGCCTGACAGCGGCTGCGTTGGAAATGTGCGCTTAGCGCCCTATCAGCGTGATTGATGTAATCGTCACGTAGAGCGTGAATTGATTGCTTAAAAGCTGTCGTGCGACGTGCTCCACGTCCGAAGCGGCCGGATGCAGATCCACCACGCTGCTATAGGTGCGCCAGTTGTCACCGACACCAACCCGCGCTGCCGACCGAGTGACGCAATGAAGGGGGATCGAAAGCCACTGCTTTGGTGAACTGAAAAGGTGCGAGCAACGCCTGAAACGAATGCAATTCGCGGTCGCGGAATGACTTACCAGCGCAGGTTGAGATGTGCTCAGTGAAGTATGCGCGGTGAGGGCTCAATCTTTTACGGAGCGCGCCGTTATTGCATCTGCACAGGCATAACTTTGGATCTTCATGGCACAACCTATCCCCTTATCCCGCAACGCGGGCGCGGCGCGCGCGCGGCATGCCAAGGCCATGCTGCTGCCCATGCCGCGACAGGTCGCCGACGACCTCGCACTACGCATGCACCTCTCGCTCGACGCCTTGCGCCGCGGTGTCGGCAGCATGACCGATGCACAAACGCTTACGCAGGTCATGCTGCTCAACGGATTCCTTGCCGATTCCGGGTTCGGCAAGGTAACCGGCGAGGAGCTCGGCGCAGCGGACGGCGCGGTCGCAGCGGTGTTCGATATCGGCAGATTGACTGGTGAATGGCGCTTGGACGACGCGGGATTCGAACTTTTCGCCAAACTCGCAACAAATTACGACCGGCAATTGCATAGCGCGCCACTTTGGGTCGTAACAGACGCGAGCGAACGGCTCGACCGCGTTATCGCTGGCGTGCCGGATCAAACACTGATGCGTAAACGGGCTTAGGCGGCCGGATGGCTTTGTAGTGCCGCGGAGTTTTTTACGACGAAGTGGCGACGATTAGCGCCGTGTGTGACGAGCCGTCGAGGGTGACGCGCAAAGGGAGCGTCGTTAGATCAGACGTAGGATATCGAAGCGCGCAAACGCCTTAGATTGGAAAGCGTTGAAGATATCGGCGTATAGACCACACGGCCGGTATTGATGATTGGTGTATTCGGGGAATAAGTTGCTTCGGATTCTCGAAGCAGTACCTGCTGAACTGGGTTATCAGCGCTTGGGCGCGTTTATTCCGATAATTTGGAAGGCACGAGGAGTTGCAAGAAACCTCTGGCCGCATGTGTCACGGTCGCTACCATACGCGCTCCTGCCATGGCCGGGATTCCTCTGCAGCCTGCGGGATGCGCCCCCCGACGCTTTCAGGATGCTGAATCGGTGCTGGTAAACGCAGAAACCCCACCTTTGTGGGGTGGGGTTTCTGATGCTGCTGGGGAGCCTGACGATTACCTACTTTCACACGGGCAATCCGCACTATCATCGGCGTGGAGTCGTTTCACGGTCCTGTTCGGGATGGGAAGGGGTGGTACCGACTCGCTATGGTCATCAGGCATGACTTGTTGTCGTGTCGCCTTTGGGGCAACACAACCAATCTGGAAGAAGTAGTTTCTGGTGATGCTCACCAGAGAAGCTTTTGGGGTTGTGCTGTTTCTGGCACAACACTGATCTCAACCGTGCGTCTCGTGTCCCTTTGCGGGAGCAAGACACACCTGTTATAGGATCAAGCCTTACGGGCAATTAGTATCAGTTAGCTTAACGCATTACTGCGCTTCCACACCTGACCTATCAACGTCCTGGTCTTGAACGACCCTTCAAGGGGCTTAAAGCCCCGGGGATATCTCATCTTAAGGCGAGTTTCCCGCTTAGATGCTTTCAGCGGTTATCTCTTCCGAACATAGCTACCCGGCGATGCCACTGGCGTGACAACCGGTACACCAGAGGTTCGTCCACTCCGGTCCTCTCGTACTAGGAGCAGCCCCCTTCAAATATCCAGCGCCCACGGCAGATAGGGACCAAACTGTCTCACGACGTTTTAAACCCAGCTCACGTACCTCTTTAAATGGCGAACAGCCATACCCTTGGGACCGGCTACAGCCCCAGGATGAGATGAGCCGACATCGAGGTGCCAAACACCGCCGTCGATATGAACTCTTGGGCGGTATCAGCCTGTTATCCCCAGAGTACCTTTTATCCGTTGAGCGATGGCCCTTCCATACAGAACCACCGGATCACTATGACCTGCTTTCGCACCTGCTCGACTTGTCGGTCTCGCAGTTAAGCACGCTTATGCCATTGCACTATCAGCACGATTTCCGACCGTACCTAGCGTACCTTCGTACTCCTCCGTTACACTTTGGGAGGAGACCGCCCCAGTCAAACTGCCTACCATGCACTGTCCCCGACCCGGATAACGGGTCAAGGTTAGAACCTCAAACAAACCAGGGTGGTATTTCAAGGTTGGCTCCACGCAGACTGGCGTCCACGCTTCATAGCCTCCCACCTATCCTACACAGATCGGTTCAAAGTCCAATGCAAAGCTACAGTAAAGGTTCATGGGGTCTTTCCGTCTAGCCGCGGGGAGATTGCATCATCACAAACACTTCAACTTCGCTGAGTCTCGGGAGGAGACAGTGTGGCCATCGTTACGCCATTCGTGCAGGTCGGAACTTACCCGACAAGGAATTTCGCTACCTTAGGACCGTTATAGTTACGGCCGCCGTTTACCGGGACTTCAATCAAGAGCTTGCACCCCATCATTTAATCTTCCGGCACCGGGCAGGCGTCACACCCTATACGTCCACTTTCGTGTTTGCAGAGTGCTGTGTTTTTATTAAACAGTCGCAGCCACCAGTTTATTGCAACCCCTTCACCCTTTGCCCGCAGGGGCATCAAGCTACAGGGGCGTACCTTATCCCGAAGTTACGGTACCAATTTGCCGAGTTCCTTCTCCCGAGTTCTCTCAAGCGCCTTAGAATACTCATCTCGCCCACCTGTGTCGGTTTGCGGTACGGTCTTGTTAAACTGAAGCTTAGAGGCTTTTCTTGGAACCACTTCCGATTGCTTCTTCACCTAAGTGAATGGCCTCACACCCTTGAATTCCGCGCCCGGATTTGCCTAAGCGCCTTCTCCAATGCAAGGACCGGGACTTCCAACACCCGGACAACCTTCCGCGATCCGTCCCCCCATCGCATTTAACAATGGTGCAGGAATATTAACCTGCTTCCCATCAGCTACGCATTTCTGCCTCGCCTTAGGGGCCGACTCACCCTACGCCGATGAACGTTGCGTAGGAAACCTTGGGCTTACGGCGAGGGGGCTTTTCACCCCCTTTATCGCTACTCATGTCAGCATTCGCACTTCCGATACCTCCAGCACACTTTTCAATGCACCTTCGCAGGCTTACGGAACGCTCTCCTACCATGCACATAAATGTGCATCCGCAGCTTCGGTATATTGCTTAGCCCCGTTACATCTTCCGCGCAGGACGACTCGATCAGTGAGCTATTACGCTTTCTTTAAAGGATGGCTGCTTCTAAGCCAACCTCCTGACTGTTTTAGCCTTCCCACTTCGTTTCCCACTTAGCAATATTTGGGGACCTTAGCTGGCGGTCTGGGTTGTTTCCCTCTTGACACCGGACGTTAGCACCCGATGTCTGTCTCCCGTGATTGCACTCTTCGGTATTCGGAGTTTGCTATGGCGTAGTAATCCGCAATGGACCCCACAACCATGACAGTGCTCTACCCCCGAAGGTGATACACGAGGCACTACCTAAATAGTTTTCGGAGAGAACCAGCTATTTCCAGGTTTGTTTAGCCTTTCACCCCTATCCACAGCTCATCCCCTAACTTTTCAACGTTAGTGGGTTCGGACCTCCAGTACGTGTTACCGCACCTTCATCCTGGCCATGGATAGATCACCTGGTTTCGGGTCTACACCCAGCGACTGAATCGCCCTGTTCGGACTCGCTTTCGCTACGCCTGCCCTAATCGGTTAAGCTTGCCACTGAATGTAAGTCGCTGACCCATTATACAAAAGGTACGCAGTCACCCCTTGCGAGGCTCCTACTGTTTGTATGCATGCGGTTTCAGGATCTATTTCACTCCCCTCCCGGGGTTCTTTTCGCCTTTCCCTCACGGTACTGGTTCACTATCGGTCGATCACGAGTATTTAGCCTTGGAGGATGGTCCCCCCATCTTCAGACAGGATTTCACGTGTCCCGCCCTACTTGTCGTACACCTAGTTCTTCCTCGCTGCTTTCGTCTACAGGGCTATCACCTGCTATGGCGGCACTTTCCAGAGCCTTCGACTAACAATGAAGATAAAGAGTACAGGCTGGTCCCATTTCGCTCGCCACTACTCTGGGAATCTCGGTTGATTTCTTTTCCTGCGGTTACTTAGATGTTTCAGTTCACCGCGTTCGCTTCTCATAGCCTATGTATTCAGCTATGGATACTCCATTAGGAGTGGGTTTCCCCATTCGGATATCGGGGGATCAAAGCTCGTTTGCCAGCTCCCCCCCGCTTTTCGCAGGCTACCGCGTCCTTCATCGCCTGTGATCGCCAAGGCATCCACCACATGCACTTGTTCGCTTGACCCTATAACGGGTGTGTCTCCCGCCGTCTTCACTGGGAAGACCGCGTTTTCTCACACTCGCTACAGGTTGAGTATTCGTGTTGCGCCGTATTCCAAGGCAATCTTTCGATCACCTTTTCATACATTGATACAATCACAACCCTGATCCACCTACTCACACACCCATCTCTAAGTATGCTTTCGTGAATCTCTTTACTACTTCTTCCTGATTGTTAAAGAACGACAGCCGATATCGCGATTGCTATAACCGCGTATCCCTACTGACTGGCTCAATCGCCAATGCATAACGTTCTGCGCATTCACAGAACACTAGGCATTGAAGATTGGTGGAGGATGACGGGATCGAACCGACGACCCCCTGCTTGCAAAGCAGGTGCTCTCCCAGCTGAGCTAATCCCCCAGTCATACAGATATCACAGAGGTTTTTTATCGATTAGTGCAGCCACCGCAGAAACAGTGGTGGGTCTGGATGGATTCGAACCATCGACCCCCGCCTTATCAAGACGGTGCTCTAACCGACTGAGCTACAGACCCCTGAGTCTGTCTTGATTTACAGCCGATAAGCGTGAGCGCTCAACACTTGATGCGTTAGCTCGAGAAAGGAGGTGATCCAGCCGCACCTTCCGATACGGCTACCTTGTTACGACTTCACCCCAGTCATGAATCCCACCGTGGTAAGCGCCCTCCTTGCGGTTAGGCTACCTACTTCTGGTGAAACCCACTCCCATGGTGTGACGGGCGGTGTGTACAAGACCCGGGAACGTATTCACCGCGGCATGCTGATCCGCGATTACTAGCGATTCCAGCTTCACGCACTCGAGTTGCAGAGTGCGATCCGGACTACGATCGGTTTTCTGGGATTGGCTCCCCCTCGCGGGTTGGCGACCCTCTGTTCCGACCATTGTATGACGTGTGAAGCCCTACCCATAAGGGCCATGAGGACTTGACGTCATCCCCACCTTCCTCCGGTTTGTCACCGGCAGTCTCCCTAGAGTGCTCTTGCGTAGCAACTAGGGACAAGGGTTGCGCTCGTTGCGGGACTTAACCCAACATCTCACGACACGAGCTGACGACAGCCATGCAGCACCTGTGTTATGGCTCCCTTTCGGGCACTCCCACCTCTCAGCAGGATTCCATACATGTCAAGGGTAGGTAAGGTTTTTCGCGTTGCATCGAATTAATCCACATCATCCACCGCTTGTGCGGGTCCCCGTCAATTCCTTTGAGTTTTAATCTTGCGACCGTACTCCCCAGGCGGTCAACTTCACGCGTTAGCTACGTTACCAAGTCAATGAAGACCCGACAACTAGTTGACATCGTTTAGGGCGTGGACTACCAGGGTATCTAATCCTGTTTGCTCCCCACGCTTTCGTGCATGAGCGTCAGTATTGGCCCAGGGGGCTGCCTTCGCCATCGGTATTCCTCCACATCTCTACGCATTTCACTGCTACACGTGGAATTCTACCCCCCTCTGCCATACTCTAGCCCGCCAGTCACAAATGCAGTTCCCAGGTTAAGCCCGGGGATTTCACATCTGTCTTAGCGAACCGCCTGCGCACGCTTTACGCCCAGTAATTCCGATTAACGCTTGCACCCTACGTATTACCGCGGCTGCTGGCACGTAGTTAGCCGGTGCTTATTCTTCCGGTACCGTCATCCTCCCCGGGTATTAACCAGGAAGTTTTCTTTCCGGACAA
The DNA here is from genome assembly GCF_900099835.1 of Paraburkholderia fungorum. Taxonomy (NCBI): domain Bacteria; kingdom Pseudomonadati; phylum Pseudomonadota; class Betaproteobacteria; order Burkholderiales; family Burkholderiaceae; genus Paraburkholderia; species Paraburkholderia fungorum. The sequence continues at coordinate 262,188 of NZ_FNKP01000002.1, read as the reverse complement.
AAGTGCTTTACAACCCGAAGGCCTTCTTCACACACGCGGCATTGCTGGATCAGGCTTGCGCCCATTGTCCAAAATTCCCCACTGCTGCCTCCCGTAGGAGTCTGGGCCGTGTCTCAGTCCCAGTGTGGCTGGTCGTCCTCTCAGACCAGCTACAGATCGTCGCCTTGGTAGGCCTTTACCCCACCAACTAGCTAATCTGCCATCGGCCGCCCCTGTAGCGAGAGGTCCTAAGATCCCCCCCTTTCCTCCGTAGAGCGTATGCGGTATTAATCCGGCTTTCGCCGGGCTATCCCCCACTACAGGACACGTTCCGATGTATTACTCACCCGTTCGCCACTCGCCACCAGGGTTGCCCCCGTGCTGCCGTTCGACTTGCATGTGTAAGGCATGCCGCCAGCGTTCAATCTGAGCCAGGATCAAACTCTTCAGTTCAAACCTGTTACTGTTTTTCGGTTCCGTTAAGAACCGGTCGCTCACTCAACGTACTGACGAATGATTCATCTGTCCGAGGACAGAAAAACCTTCCTTTCATTACTGTGTGAGACTTGATGCTTTTGCTTTGCAGCAGACCCCGAAGGATCCACTCGCATCGCGTATCAAGCGCCCACACTTATCGGCTGTTAATTTTTAAAGATCGATCCGCTCACAAAACTGCGCCCACTTCAACCACCCGGCACCGCTTCGTTCTGCGTCGCTGCGTCTGCAGCAGAGAAACGAGATTATGGCGATCAGACCGAACCCCGTCAACCCCCTTTCGCGAATTTTCTTGCGGGCAGACCGCGCAAGACGCCGGAAACGTACAGCCCCTATATATGGTGAAGAAAGAGGCCTAGCGCGTCATGTGAAAAACCGAGACTTGTTCTATAGTTGAAGGCTTGCATTTAGCCTGGTGCGCGCCATATACAACCTACGTCGGCACTCGGCCCGGCCCGCCACCAGCGGGGCGCAAGCAGTACTGCGACAAACGCGCATCACTAATTGGTGTGCCCCCATGAGCGCGAAGGCGCAACCTCGTATATAATGCGAGCCGCGCGATTTTCGCATTTTTCTATCGGCCCGCTTCGAGCGGGCTCATCTTTTTGCTCTCCAAGAGCACAAGCCAAACAACCGCGTTGAGTCACTCAGGTGATGTTGAGCCATGCTCGAAACGCCTGACGGTCGCGTCTTGCGTCTCATAGCGAAGCCTCTAGAGGAGAATACGTGAACCCTTTTGATCGCGAAGATTCGCAACACGAAAACGCCAGCTATACAGCCAAAGCCCCGTCCGGTCGCACGGCCAAGGGCAAGGCAGCTGGCAAAGCGATCCCCGTTGCAGCAGAACTCGCGCCGCAACAAGCCGAAGAGCGTCAGCGCCAGATGCGCGCGCTGATCCAGCTGGGTAAGGAGCAAGGCTACCTCACCCACGCCCAGATCAACGACCACCTGCCCGACAACTTCGCGCAAACCGCGGCAATCGACAGCATCGTCAGCGCGTTCAACGACATGGGCGTGCAGGTCTACGAACAGGCCCCCGACGCTGAAACGCTGCTGCTCAACTCGAACGCGCCCGCCGTGGTGTCGGACGATCAGGCAGACGAAGAAACCGAAGTCGCGTTGTCGACGGTCGACTCCGAGTTCGGCCGCACGACCGACCCGGTGCGTATGTACATGCGCGAAATGGGCGCAACCGAACTGCTGACGCGCGCAGGCGAAATCGCCATCGCGAAGCGTATCGAAGACGGTCTGCATGAGATGGTGCAAGCCATCGCCGCCTGCCCGCTCGCGATCTCCGCGATTCTGGCAAGCGCCCAGCAGGTCGCCGACGGCGAACTGCGCATCGACGAACTGGTCGACGGCCTGAACGAAGAAACGGTCGCGGCGGAAGACGAAGCGCCCAGCGCCGACACGGCCGCCGACGACGACGCTGACAGCGACGGTGACGAAGACGAAGATAGCGACGACGACGTCGGCCCGGCGGATTCGTCGGCTGCGGACGAAGCGCGTCTGAAGCAACTCACGAGCGACTGCCTCGAAATTTTCGCCAAGGTCGGCATGTTGTCCGACGAGATGAACGCTTCGCATACACGCGGTGACGTCAGCTCGAAGGCCTATCTGCGCGCACGCGAAGAAATTCAGCAACACCTCGCGAAAATTCGCTTTACCGCGCGTACGATCGACCGCCTGTGCGGCGACGTGCAGCACCAGGTTGCGCAAGTTCGCGCGATCGAGCGGAACATTCTGCAAATCGTCGTTCAGAAGAGCGGTATGCCGCGCGAGAAGTTCATCGAGTCGTTTGGCGGCCACGAAGCCGACCTCGGCTGGACGGAACGCGCCGCCCGCGGCAACTCGACGTACGGCCCGGCGCTGGAGCGTCACCTGCCGGCGATTCAGTCCGAACAGCAGAAGCTGATCGAGATCGAAGCCACGGTTTCGCTGCCGCTGAAGCATCTGAAAGAGGTCAACCGCAAGATGGTCGCGGCTGAATCGAAGATGCGCAAGGCGAAGAGCGAGATGATCGAGGCGAATCTGCGTCTCGTGATCTCGATCGCGAAGAAGTACGTGAACCGCGGCATGCTGTTCCTCGACCTGATCCAGGAAGGCAATATCGGCCTGATGAAGGCGGTGGACAAGTTCGAATACCGTCGCGGCTGGAAGTTTTCGACGTATGCAACGTGGTGGGTTCGTCAGGCTGTGACGCGTTCGCTCGCCGACCAGGCTCGCACGATCCGCGTGCCGGTGCACATGATCGAAACGATCAACAAGCTGAACCGTATTTCGCGCGAAATCCTGCAGCAAACGGGTATGGAAGCACATCCGTCGGTGCTCGCGGAACGCATGGAACTGTCGGAAGAGAAGGTTCGCGGCATCCTGAAAATCGCGAAGCAGCCGGTTTCGATGGAAACGCCGGTTGGTGACGACGGCGACGCGACGCTCGGCGACATGATCGAGGATTCGGCGGCTTCGTCGCCGGCCGACGCTGCGATGCAGGCCGACTTGCGCGCCGCCATCGACGACGCGCTCGACTCGCTGTCGCCGCGCGAAGCGAAGGTGCTGCGTATGCGTTACGGCATCAACACGAAGTCGGACCACACGCTCGAGGAAGTCGGCAAGCAGTTCGACGTCACGCGTGAACGGATTCGTCAGATTGAAAGCAAGGCTATGCGCAAGCTGATGCACCCGAGCCGCGCTGACCGTCTGAAGTCGTTCCTCGACCGCTAATCCAGCGGTTTAGTTAGCGATCGCGCTTGCCGTGCAACAGGCACGGCAAGCGCAGTTTTTCTCCCGCCTTGCCCCCTCCGCTTCACCCCTCCCCGCTTTCCCGCCTCATTTCCAGCATCAAATAAGCAGCGACACAAGGCCGCCAATGGTGATACCCGCCGCCAGCCAGCGTCCGGCTGTGTAGAACGAGTTGCCGTCCGATTGCGGCTGGTCCGGCCGCTCGAGCCCAAGCGAGCCGTACGCAAACGACTTCACCGGCGAGACATCCGAACCGGAATCCGTATCGCCGTCTCCCGACGTATCGCCCGTCGTGGCGTCCTGTGTCGCATTCCCGGTCTGAGAGGGTTGCGCAGATTGAGTCGCCTGCGCAGCGAGCGCCGCGCCGTCTGTGGAGATGTTGACCGCGTCATCCTGCGACGGCGTTCCAGATGTGCTGGTCTGCGCGGCAGCGTCGCTCGCGGCGGCCGTGCTGTTCGATGTTGCTGGCGCCGCTAGCTGCGTCGTCGTTGGCAATGTGCTGTTAATTTGCATTGCTACCTCCGTTCAAGTCGCTTAAGGCACGCGTCGCGCCGTCGGCTGCGGAAAGCCAAGTCGCCGTGCATCGGCGATACATGGCGACTCACGCAGCGGGGCAACGCGCAATCGGTCATAAACTCTATCGACGCTCGCTAGCCGGAACTTGAGCATTGGTAAGGCGCAGTAAGCGTACGCGTCGGTTGATCGGCGGCAGGCTGAAAATCAGCCACGGCTGGGTGCAGAGTAGTCACCTCCAACTGAGCCGGCTGTCGCCAGAGAGCAAACCACCCTCAAACGCCGCCTCACTGCCTGAAATACTCGCTGTCTCGCTGTCACGGCAAGCGGCAAGCGCCATCCGGCAAGCACCGCGAGCCACCAGCAAAACAACCACCTCCCCACCGCCTTGGGCACGCTCGTTGCGCGCTCCTCACTATGCTTTTTACGAGGAGCAAATCATGACCACACTCGATCCCTCAAAGCCGGCATCCGCCGACCCTTCCGCCGCGCAAGGTGCAAACATAGTTGGAATGGGCGTGGGCGAAGGCCCCGGTCCCGATGTGATGGCTGCGTCGACGCTCGACGGCAACAAGGTGATTTCGTCCGATGGCGAACATGTCGGCAAAATCTCGGACATCATGCTCGACGTGCGCGGCGGACGGATCGCCTACGCGGTGCTGTCGACGGGCGGCTTTCTCGGCATAGGCGACACGCTTCACGCGATCCCGTGGAGCGTCCTCACGCTCGATACCGACGACCGCTGCTTCGTGCTCGACGCTCCCGTGGAGCGGATCAGGAGCGCACCCGGATTCGATAAGGATCACTGGCCGTCGATGGCCGATGTGGAATGGGGCGCGTCGGTCCACGCTTACTACAATCGTTCGCCGTATTGGGCGGCGACGCGCGGTGTGGCGCAGGAACGGGAGTCGAACCTCTAGCACTCCCGGCGCTGCCTTCAGCCTTCGCCAAAGGCACACCGGCATTCCATCGTTGTCCACAGAAATTGTTCTTAAGCCTGTGGACAACCTGCGCATGACTCATCCAAGTCATTGATCGCACTGGATTTCGTGCGTCCGCTCTCAACGAGTCGCACGATCCTGATTCAGGGCACCACGAAACGCTTGACCAGCGTCAACTCCCCAGCCTTGCGCATCGGCACGCGGATCGTTTCGCTCTTTTCATCCGGCGTGTTTTCGTTCGTGATGATCGTGATTTGCGCGACGGTCATATCGCTGCCGCTATCGCCGCTACCGTAGTAATTCACGAAAACCAGATACGTCCCCTTCAACGGCGCCGCCGACGAATAAATCTCGGGCCCATAGCCGGTCGTCACATCGACATCGAGCGAGCCGCCGTTGGCTGTCACGCGGTCGCCGTACCATGCGTGCGCGCCATCGGGCGACACCACGTGCAAATCGAGATCGGTTCCGTCAGTGTCCCACGCGAGCACCACGCGCAACTTCGGCTGAGTTTTGCCGCTGTACGCGTCGTAAAACTGCACGCGTTTGCGGCTGCCGTCCGGCGCGCGAAGTTCGACGCTATTGCTGCCGGAAGGGAACGCATAAGGACGCGAAAACTTGCCATCTTCCTCCACGCGCTGCGGCAATGGCGTACCGTCGACCACCAGCGTGCCGACCGACTTGCCGCTACCGTCGCCCTTGCTCTTGTTTTTCGGCGTATTGCGGATCTCTCCCTCGATCAGCGCGAACTTCGACTGCCCCTCCGGCGTCGACACCGACACCGCCGGGTAATGCACGTCCTGCGTATAACGCGCGCTGTCGCCGCTCGTATTGCGCCAGCCGTTCAGCGGCGCGGCGAAATCGATCTCGCTCGCGTGCGCCGCCGTCGCAGCCTGCAGGCAGACGGCGACGAGCAGTCCGCGAGCCGCTTTCACCCACCCCGTCGTGGTATCGAACTTCATCGTCAATGCTCCCGTTCCGCTGTCAGAGTCGCTCGCTTTTCACGAGCATCAGGTCGCCGATTTTGCGCAGCGGCACGACCATCGTTTCACGTCGTTCGTTCGGCGTGTTTTCGTTGAATACCAGCGTCAACGTCGCGGTGATCACGTCGCGGTCGTGCGCGGCGGCGTCGAAGTTATAGCCGGTCGAATCGAAATTGCCCCAGTAGTTCAGAAAGAACAGCCACGTCCCATGCTGGGGCGCCGCCGACGAAAAAATCCCCGGCCCCGCGCCGTCGACGGAATCGACATCGAAACCGCTGCCGTCCTCCAGGGTCGGATTGGCGAAGAACGCGTGCAAACCGTCGGGCGTAATCACATGCAGATCGACCTGCGCATGCGGATCGTCCCACGTGACAATCGCACGCAGTTTCGCCTGCGGCTTGCTGCGGTCGGCTTCGTAGAACTGCATCCGTTGATGCTGCCGGCCGTCGGCGGAAATCAGTTCGACGCTGTTCGACCCCGCGCCGAACGCCCACGGCCGCGCGAACGCGCCTTCGTCGTCGGTATAGAGCGGCGTGGGATTGCCGTTGACCACAAGCGTGGGCGGCCTGCGCGCGTGTTTGTCGATATGCCGCAGACGTCCCTCGATCAGCGTGCGGAAGCGCTGCGCACCACGATCGACCGGCGGCTTGGGATACGCCGCGACGAACCGCTCGCCTTCGTTCGTCAGCCCGCTATGACGCCAGCCGCCGAACGCGCCGGTCAGATCGGCGATGGGGCCGGCGGTATCGGCAGCGTTTGCCGACTGTGTGACGACGCTCGCAAACAGCATCGTCCCGGCAAGCGCTACCACCACGCAGCCACGCGAGCAGCGCCCGGAAACCGCTCGCCGGGACAACGATAAAAATGGGCGCGTAACGTCGTTCATTGGATTGGATTATCGGTACGGATCAGCGTGCGCGCGGTGCGTTCGACAAACGCCTCGTCGAGCCCGCGCGGATGATGCTGGAACGCAAGATGCAGATATTCATGCGCCAGCGCGATGCGGTCCTCTTCGGTCTGCAACCGGTACACGTAGACGCGATTGCGCTGCGCATCGGCATAGGGACGCCCTTCGCGCACTTCGCACACCGCCGGCAGATCAGGCGTCTCGTAGCCTGCCGCGCCGTCGAGCCGCCGCTCCCACGTGGATGCGTTACGTTTCAGCCAGGCCTGCGCGCCCGCCACCGCGATACAGTCGCCGGACAGCGGGCTCAGGAACGAGGTCAATGTCGCCTGCGGCCACGTGCGCGCGAGGATCGCGTCGAACGTGAGACCGGTTTGCGCCGACGCCTTCGCGGCAAGCCAGCTCATCTGGCCCGGCGCGGCCTTGTCGTGGTGATACTGAACCGGCACGCCGGTCAGCACCAGCGCGTCGGTCAGATCGGCGGCATGGCGGGCGGCTGCGGTCGGTTCGCGCGGCAGGACACGTTGCGTGCTGCTGCTGTCGTCGATACGGAAACAGCCGTGGTCGTGATTACCGTGCTGGACCACATAGGTGCGCGCCGCCACCGCCAGCGCCTTGGCCGCTTCCGGCTGACTCGTATCGCCCTCGCGCTCGACTACGCGCGCCACGTAGTCGTTCATACCGAAGCGGCCGACCACGCGCGGCGCGCCTGCCGCGTCGCGATCGAGCCGCAGCTCACTGAGACTCGTCACCCGCGCCCAGTTGCCGTTGATGAAACCGACCCGAAAATCGCCACGCATCGGCCCGTCGGGCGCAGCGGCCGGTCCTGCGTCGCCGAGAACTTGCCGGATCGGATAGCGGCTGAAGAAATCGACCAGCACGCAGCCGTCGTCGTCCGGTACGGCAATCGACGTGAGCAGCGGCGCGATGCGCGGCGCGGCGGCAGCCAGCACGCGAGCGCTGCCGCCGGGTCCGCCGAGCCACACGGGCGTGCCGTCCGCGAGCCAGCCCGCCGCGCCGCCGAGCGATGCGCCCGGACGCGCCGGATTGGGCATCGTCCAGGTTTTGGCGCGCAACACGCTGCCATATAGCGCGACCGTGCCTTCGCCGCGTCCGCTGGTGAGCACGGACACCAGCGTGCTCGCCGCCGCTTCACGCGGACGCGCAGGCATCGCCTGCAATGCCGCGAGGAGGTCGACGACGCGCACGCGTTGCGTCGGCGTCATCGAACGGAGATCGCGCAGCCACGCTGGCGCGTGCGCAGTGCTCCAGTATTTGCGCCAGTCGGCGGAATCGAGTTGCAGGCGCGCGGGCTCGAAATACAGTCCGCAAGATTGCACCAGCGCGTGTTCCCGGTCGATGTGTCCGCCGGTCATGCAGCAATACACTTCGTCGCGGTCGCCGCCGTTGCACGCGTAGTCGGGCGTCGCGATATTACGGTCGACGAGATAGCCGTAGACGAACAGTTTCCACACGCTGCCAAGTGGCGTTTCAAGCGATGCGGGCAAGGGTCGCGCAGATCGCGGCTCCAGCCCGGAGGCCGGCCCGCTGGCATTGGCGGTCGTTTGCCAAAGCTGGCTCTGGCCGTCGCGCAACCATGCGAAGTTCAGCAGTTGCGCGGACGACGACGCGGGGCGCGCTATTGAGGCACTTGTCGCGCTGGTTGCGCGGTCGACGGCGCGGCTCGAAGCGAAACTCGCGTTTGCCGCGACCGCGGGCACGGTGGAGTCCGCGGCATACGCAGCCCCGCTATTCACCACGTTGCCCACGTTCACGGCGAGCGCAATCCTCAGCGTCACCGCCAGACAATCGCGAACAGGCCGAAGCGTGCTGAACATAAGCGTCTCGCTTACTCGATACGCAGCGTCGTCACGCGATCGCTCTTGCCGCCCTCGAACGCCTTCGCGTCCGGTTGATACATGCGGAAGTAGCGCGCGGGCGGCAACGTAAAGGTGCCCGGCAGCGCGAAGCGCACCAGTTGCCGCAACGTAACCGGCCGGTCGAGCAACGGCACCGGTTGATGATACGAAAGCTCGCCCATCTCATACGATGCCGCGCGCTGGAACGGCTGCGGGCCGCTGCCACTGTCCTTCACACCTGGCAGACCGTCGATCGACACGCCCCAGCTCGTCGCCTCGACATCGCCGCCCGGCGGCAGCGGCACGTCGAGCAGACCGTAGTGGTACGCATTGCCCGAGCGCGGCGTGAGCGTCACTTCGTCGACGTACAGCGCGTTGCTGTCGATCGCATCGCCCTGCTTCACCAGACGTGCAGTGAACGAAGCGCGTCCCAACTGGCTCGCGGCGGGCGCGTCCTTCTTCGGGTCGGCGGCCGGTGCATCGAGCGGTACGAGTTTGTAGAAACGACGCTCGATCGTGATGTTCAAACGGCTGTCCTCACTCGTATGACTGCGGAACGAGACGAGCGCGTTGACGTCCGTGCGCGCAGCGCCCGCGTCGAGCGTCGTCGGCAGCGCAGCGCCGGTCCATTTATAAAGCGGCGTGCCCGTCGCCGTCGACGCACGCGTCCAGCCCGCGCCTTGCAACGATGGCAACGCCCCGGCCGCAACATCGCCGCCAAGCGCCTTGCGCAACCACAACAACGTCAACGCGCGATCGAGGGTCGGGTAATCGGCACTGCTTTTTGCAAGCAACGCCGATGCGTCGATAGCCGCGCCGCCGTTATCGCCGGACATGAACAGCAGGCTCTGTACGAGCGGCGCGGTGTCGCCGGTCAGTGCTGCGCGCGCGGCGCTTGCGGCTGCGTCGAAGCCATCCGGCAACTGCGCGCTCGCACTGCGCGCCATGTTCGCGATCAACAGCATCGCCATCTGCTTGCCGCGCGGCGAATCGGCTTGCGCGAAGACAATGCTGTCCGATGCGCCATAGGTGCCGATGCGGGCGGGCGTTTTTGCTGCCGAGGCTGCCGTGGCCGCCGCGTCGCTCAGCAAATCCGACGCCACGCCCGACACCGGCGTCGCCACCGGCAAGCCCATCTGCTGCATCAGCCACAACGCCAATGCGCGATGCAGCAGTGGCTCCTTCGCACCGGCATCGCGATACACGTCCATCGCGTGCTGCCAGTTGTCGGCGGGCAGCGTGATACCGAGGCTGCGGCTCGCGAGCCAATCCGCGTAGTACGCGTAGGCCGTGATCAGCGCGCTGCCGCCCGTGGTATCGCCCCACCAGCCGAACGTGCCGCCGACACCCGCCAGCATCGCCAGCCGCTGCCGCTGATTGCGCAGTAGCGCTTCGAGCCCCTGAGTCGAACTCGCGCTGTCGCCGTGGCCGATTGCGTCGTGTGCGAGCGCAAGTGGAATCAACCGGCTCGATGTCTGCTCGGCGCATCCGTACGGGTAGTTGATCAGGTCGTCGGCGACGCGCATGAACTGGCTCGCCGCGTTGCCGATAAACCGCACGCTCACATCCTGCGCATCCTGCGGCAGATTGAGCGGCGCATTCGAGCCGTCCAGCGCGACCGTGTTCTGATGCAGATCGAGCCAGCCGCCCGCATCGAGGTGAATCGTGGTCTGCAGACGGTCGACGTCTTTACCGCCGCTGCGCAACGTCGCGTTGATCACGCCGGCCTTCAGCGCGCCCGTCGGCAGACGCAGATAGTTCGCGCCGCGCCTGAGCGTCACCTTCTGGTTCAGCGACAACCCGCCGCCGTCGACCACCCATTGCGCGTCCATATCCGCATCGGTCTGATTGAACGCGATCATGTCGATCGCGGGTTGATCGTCGGTACGGAAATGCGACGGGCCGCTCCACTTCAGATACAGCGCCTTGTCCGAACGCACATACGCGGTACGCTGACCGACCATGCCGTCCGGCGCGGCCGCGCGCACCGTGATGCGCCAGCGTGCGAGCGAGTCGGGCATCCTGAAGCTCATCGTGGCGTGACCGTTCGCGTCGGTTTTCAGGTTGCCTTCCCAAGCGGCCGTGTCCTGATCGTCGCGACGCGGACGTTCGAGCACTTTCACGCCGCGCTCGTTGTAGTTGGCGCGCTGCGGACCGCCCGGCGCGCCCTTCAACGGCGAACGCGCGAGGTCGTAGGTGATGAACGACAAACTCGACGACGTGCGCACGTTGTTGCGTCGCGGGTGATAGAAAAAGTCGACGATGTTCGGCGCGATTTCCGGCTGCAACACATAGACCATTTCGTCGACCACGCTGACGGTCAGATTGGCGGCTTCCGGCTTGCCGTTCAACGTGCTGTCGAAATTCAGCGTGACCGTATCGCCGGGGCCATACACCAGCTTGTCGCTCTTCACGTTCAGTTCGATCTGCGGCTGTGCGACGACGATGCCTGCGTTCTGGAACACGTATTCGCCCGCGTGAACGTACAGCACCGAGAACGTCATGTTCGGCGCGAAGTCGGCGTCGACCTTGATACGCGCCTTCCATTGCGACGGCGCGACCTTTTGCAGTTGCAGCCAGTCGCCACCGGCGCTCAACAATGCGCGGCGTTCGACGTTATCGCGTTCGAGCGTGAGCAACGCGTCGTCGACCGGCATCGGGAACGTGATCAGCGCTTCGGCGGTATCGCCAATCTTGTACCTGTCGCGATCGAACACGATTTCGACGCTGCCCGGAATCGCCTTCAGACCATCGCCCGCGACCCAATGGCTGGCGGCGGCGAGCAGATTGCCGTTGTCGTCCTTGACCGACAGCATGTATGAGCCCGGCGCGTCGAACGTCACCGGGAACGACAGTTTGGCTGCGCCCTTCGAGCCATTCGCCGTGCTCGTCAACGCGCCATCGCCATGCGTCTGCGATTCGAGGCGCGTCCATTCCCACTTCGACGGCGGATGCGACGAAGCATCGACCGCGCCGAGTGCCTGCAAGTCGAACGTGACCGCCTCCTTCGGCTGCGAGAACGACTTCGCCGTCGTCAGCCGATACGGCGTCGCGCCGCGCGCAATCAGCACTTCGCGCGTTACGCGCACCTTGTAGGCCGCGCCGTCCTGCGCGAACAGCGTCAACGCATAGCGGCTCGGTTCCGTTGCAGCGGGCAGCGTGAGGCTCGCATTGCCGTCGCTGTCGGTCTTCAACTCCTGCTGTTCGAGCTTGATCGGGAACAGTCCGGCGTAACGCAATTCGCCGTCGACGATCGTCACCTTCTGCGCGCGCAGCGTGACCGAGATCTTGCTGTCGCGCACCGGTTTGCCGTCCGGGTAGCGCAATTGAATTTTGCCCTTCAACGGCTCGCCGGTTGCGTAATCGGCTTTGTCCATCGACAGGTTCACGTCGAAGTGCGGCTTCACATAGTCGGCGACGCGAAATGCGCTGCCGTATACATCGCCGTTGTAATCGAAGCGCAGCGTGTAGCCGCCGGCGGTCGCATCGGCGGGCAAGGTGAAGGCCGTATCCGCGCCGGTGTCGGACGCGAAATGGACCTTGCTGGTCGCCACCGGCGCACCGTTCGGATCGAGCACGTCGAGTTTGATATCGGCCTCGGCAGGCGCCGACGATTGCGTTGCGTTCTGGAACGTCCGGCCGATGAACTTCACATGCACCGGATCGCCCGGCCGGTACATCGGCCGGTCGGTCACCGCGTAGATCTTCGTGTTGTAGATCTCGCTGTCGTAATAGAAGTTTTCGGAGACGAACACGCCGCCCTGCGGATCGACGCCCAGCACATAGCTGCGCTCGGGGCTCACGTGCTGCAGCACCAGCGCGCCGTCGCTGCCGGTCGTGCCGCTCTGCAATACGCCGACGCCGTCGGTCCAGCTCACGTCTGTATTTGCGACGGGCTTGCCGTTATCGCGCCGCGTGGTCCATACCAGCATCCCGCTCGACGCCGCTTTCACGACCGCCACCGTGTCCGACACGAACAGCAGCGTATGCGCGCGATAGTTGCCGATCACCGCCTCGACGATATACAGCCCCGGCGGCAGCTTGCCGACCGGAATCATCACGTTGCCGGAACTGGCTTCGATGAAATTGCTACTGCTGCCCGCGAGATCCACGCCCTTGGGCGGCTCGATCACCTTCGCATCCCAGATCGGGTAGCGGAAACGCGCGGTCACGTCGTAGCCTTTCAGCGGCGCAAATTGCGAGTTCTGCTCGAAGTGCGTCGGCGCGCCGGTCTGTTCGCCCAGTTTGAATTGCGGCGCGGCTTCGGTCGCCTTGCTGCGGGTCGCAAACGACAGCACGCGCTGCCAGGCGCGGCGTGCCTCGGTGTACCAGCGGTCCCACAAATACGCGAGCGTGTTGGCGAGCCCTTCGCCCTGATAATTCGGCGCAACGTTCAGCCGATGCAGGTTCTTCTGCGCCTTCAAAAACTCCAGCGGTTTCGGCACGCGATAAACGACGATATCCGCGCCGCCATAGCCTTGCAGCGTGTCCTTGAAGTCGCGGCCCGGCGCTTCGAGCCGCACCTGCGCGACCTGATCGCTGCCGAAGCTCGCGTCGGAGAGCAGGAAGAACGGCTGGCCGTCGACTTTCTGCGAATTGAAGTTGCTCGACGGCGCGCTCTGCAAGGTCGGATTCGCGGCGATGCTGGTATCGGCGGCGCTGCTCGATGCGCTGTCGTCGGCATAGGCGGATGGCGGCGCCACCGCGAGCGTCAGCGTCGCGAACAATGCCGCGAACATGAATGTCGCGCGACGGCGCGCATTGGCAAACCAGCCCTTCGATGAGGTGACGGAATTCATTCGGCTCATGGTGTCAAAAAGTCCAGACGGAACACGCCCACGAAGTTCGGATTGCCGTCGAGCGGCTGCCAGCGGGAATCTTTCCATTGCATCAGGTCGGAAACGGCGACCGCGCGCAGACCGGTATCGGCCGGCGTCACGGTGCCTGTGTGATAAGCGATGTAGCGATCCAGCCAGATCATCAGATGCTGGTCGTCGCCCTGATCGAAGAACAGCAGGTCGCCGGGCAGCGCCTGGTTGACGTCCTTCGAGACAAAACGGCTGTTGCGTTGAATCAGCGCAATCGCCGACGCATACGCGCCGGTCGATCCGTCGAGTTGCGTCCAGCGATTCGCGAGCGTGCGTTGCGACGCGGACAGTTGCAGTTCAGGCGGCATGCTGCCGGTATCCGCGAGGCCGGTCATGCCGTTTGCGCGCAGCCATTTGGTGTCGTGCGGCTTCAACGTTTCGCCGACCGCGAAGCGCACGAGGCCCGCGCAATCGCGTTGGGTCCAGCGCGGCGTGGGGCCGCGCCGCATCTGCTGATCGACGATGCGCACGAACCACGCGCGGAATGCCGCGGATTGTTCGGGTGAGAGCGCGTCGGGATCGGGTGAAGCGGTGGCTGAGGTGAGCGCGTGCGCGTAGGGCGCGAGGCTAGCCAGAGCGATCAGGGACGCGGCGTGTGCGAGCCAGGTGCGGCGGGCGGGAACGGGCGCGTGGCGCGTGCCTGGCGCTGCACGCACATGAGACGTCTCGCCGACAGCACGCGCGGCGACGCGGCAACGGCGCAGCCGCTCAGCCGCCGCAATCACACGCGCCGCCAGCGTCTCAGCCTCCGCGCGCAAAACGCGAGCGCGGCGCACTCAATCGCCCTCTGTGCCGGGTTGATCCGCAGGCGCATCCAGCGCACCCGCGCCTGCATCGGCCGAACCCGCTTCGCCCTTCGTGCGATCGAACCACCATTCCACCGGCACCCATCCCGCCGAACCCGGCAGATGTTGCGGCAGCGTCAGCGAAACCGGCGGATAGTGCGCGAGCGCATGCAGCTTCGGCACCAGATGCGTGCGCGACGCATTGCGGAACACCGCTTCCTGATCGACCGGCAACGCGGAGGCCGCCTCGCGTTCGACCAGCGTCGCCGCCGACGAAGGTGTCAACGTCAGGATCGTGCGCGGCAGACGCTGCGGCGCGAGCGTGTCGGCGAGCGCCGGGTAGCGCTTGTCGAGCACGGCGAGCGTGTCGTCGACGAGGCGGCTGTCCGGCGAAAAAATCAGGTAACCGTGAGCGAGCGCGAGCGTCACGGGGAAATACCGCTCCGCCGACAACTGCGACGCGAACGAGGCCTTGCTCGCCAGCGCCGTCCCGGAGCGCGCGCTCACGGGCCGTTGCCACACGGTGACATCCGCGCCCTGCTCTTTCGTCGTGACCGGCAACCGCCGATAACCCGAATCGGCGTTAGCGGCATTAGCGGCCTTGGCTTCATAAGCGCCGATCACGTCGCCAAACGTCTTGCCAAGCGCGCTCTTCAACGCTGCGACGCTCGCCGCGTCCTGCGTTTTCACGCGCGCGACGAAAACCGGCGCGACCAGCGTCGACTTTGCGTACCAGCACACGGCCGCGGGGCCGGTCAGTTGATCGCCGATAGCAGTCGCGCCGCCTGCATCCGCCGTCACCTTGCCTAGCAGGCCCGACGCCTCTTTCCAGTCCGCCGGCAAGCTCGTACAGGCCGCCGGATTGGCCGGCAACGCGCGCCACAAATCGGCGCTGTTCCACTGTTGCGGCAGCTTGTCCGGGTCGATCAGCGCCGAGGTCTGCCAGTTCGCCGCAGCATTGCCATTCGACGAAAAATCGAAGCGCAACGCGTTGATGCCGGAGAAAAACGCCTGATAACCGAACGACAGATAGTTCGCCGACACCACCAGCCGATGCCCCTTCGGCGTATCGCCGGCCGCATCGAGTTGATAGGCGCTCGCCGAATCGTCGTGACCCGACGACAGCATCGCGGACACGGCATCGGCGCGGTCGCTCAGCAAGCCGCCCTTTTCGTCGAGTAGCACGCCGGGCGCGGACAGCACCACGAGGCGGTCGTCTTTCGTGGCGAACAGCAGCGTGCGCCCCACCGCCAGCTTCAATGCGTAGACGGGTACGCCGCCGGATAGCTTGGCGACCTGGCTCAATTGCGAATCGCTGGCGGCGACGTTGCCGATGCCTTGCAGCAGTTTGGCCAGGCCGTTGCGATGCATGGACATGACCCAGTAGCCGAGGCGGCCGTCGGGCGAGCGCCACAGCAATACGTGCGCGGGTTCGTCGAAGACGCGGCGTATCAGTTCTTCGCGCCAGTCGAGTTGATGCTCGAACGCGAGCCGCCGCAATGCGCCTTCGGCTGAGAGCCGCGTGTTGTCCGACTCGTAATAGTCGACGAAGTCTTGTGTGAGCACGTCGTGCAGCAGTGGCACACGCAGAATATCGCGCGGCAGACGCGACAGCGCCTCGCTGTCGATCACCGCGTCGGGACGATGAATATCGAACGCCAGTGCTTCGGTGCCGGTCGCCTTGCGATGCGCAAACGGACGCCACACCGCCTGAATAACCACGCCGGTTACGATCAGAAGACCGACTACCAGGATTGCAATGTTTTTACGCGACATCTTCATCTGATTTCTTCTGGTTCGATGCGACGGTATTAACGTAGATGCGTGACGGATTAAGCGCGCTTAATCAATCTCCAAGGGCAGCGATGATAACCGATGTTTTTGACTATTAGCCAGTATTCGCATGTCATTTAACAAACGACTGACTTTTCTGCGGTGGCACGGTGAGAATTCAAAGCCTGTTTATAAGCGCGTCAACGCGAGTATCTATTAGCTTCGCCCAATCGGGTTAAATCGTTGCGAGTGCGATAAAACTCCGTTGGGAGACTGCGCCTGCCTATTCCAGCTGATGCGGAATACCGCCGAATCGCGTTTATCCGCACAAATTACCGGATCCCGCCCTGCCTGTATGGCGCATTTTCCGCAAATTTTTAATTGGCGAGGACAAGAGCAGTCAAACAGCGGTTCCATTCTCCGCAAGCCGGTTTGGATAATGGTCCGTCGAGTCACATGGAAAGAACCGGAACGCGGGGCTGCGTGAATATTATTTTTCGAGATACAACACCCGCAAAAAACATCCATTCCGTTTGATACCGGCGAATGAAAAACGGACGCGTTTTAAATCTGCATTACTCGCGCGTCTATACGACGTTTTTTTCCACTATCGGCCGGTCTTCAAGCACGCGCGCGAAGCTCAATGAATCCAGATCGAGTGTCGTATAGCGTCCGTGCAAAATGAGTTCGCTGATGCCACGACCCGTTGCCGGTCCCTGCTGCAAACCGTGGCCGCTAAAACCGTTGGCGAAAATGCAGTTGGCGACGTCAGGGTGATAGCCGATGACCGCGTTCTGGTCGAGCACGTTGTACTCGTAATAGCCGGACCAGCAGTTCTGCACCCGCAGCGCCTCGAATTGCGGCACGCGATGCGCAAGCGTCGGCCAGATCACCTCGTCGAACAACGCGTGATCGACCTCGTCGAGCGGCAGATCGTCTGGGTCGTTATCGGCGGAAGGCGACGTGCCGCATATAAACGATTGCCCTTCGGGCCGGAAATACACGCCGCTGGGATCGATCAGTAACGGGCACCGTTCGAGTTTCGCCGGCGACGTGACATTGAAAATACTCCGCCGCCGCGCGTAAACCGGCAGATCGATGCCGACCATCTGCGCGATTTTGCGCGACCACGCACCGCCGGCGTTCACCACCACGTCGCACGCGAAGGTTTCGCCGTTCGCGCTCTGCACATGCGTGACGCGATTGCCTGTGCGATGCATCGCCGTGATATCGGCAGCGACATAACGCGCGCCGAGCGCCTGCGCTTTTTTGCGCAGCGCCTGCACCAGACCGTAGCCGTCGAACCAGCCCTCGCCGCTTTCACCGTACGCACCCGCCGCGAGGTCTTCGGTATTGAGCCACGGAAAGCGCGCCTGCAAGCCATGTGTGTCGAGCAGGCTGATATCCGCGCCAAGACGCGTTTGCAGCGCGTGGTTTTCACGCAGCGTCGGCATGCCTACGGGCGTCGCGAGAAAGAGATAGCCGCCTTCGTGCAGATCGATCGACGGTTGCGTACCGTCGACTTCGAGCCGCTCGCCAATCGAGCGTAAAAACTCAATGCCGAACAGCGACATCTGAATGGAAAGCGGCGTGGAGAATTGCTGGCGGATCGATGCCGCCGACAACGCCGACGACGAACTCGCGTAAGTCGGATCGCGCTCTATCACCGTGACGCTGACTGTCGGATCGGACAGCCGCAAGAAATACGCAATCGAGCTGCCGATCACCCCACCGCCGACGATCACGACTTTGGAACTCACGTCTTACTCCACGAATAGCGTGGCCGCTCTGAAAACGCCGGGCGGCGCAAACGGATTGCCTGGGTGTACGGCAGCTCAGACAAAGCGCGGCGACGAAATTTAAGCTCTCGCCGCCACCGCGCTTCGCCAAAACCCGCTCGATCAATCGATATTGAAATCGATCCCCTGCGCGAGCGGCAATGCCGACGAATAGTTGACCGTGTTGGTCGCGCGACGCATGTAGGCCTTCCACGCATCCGAGCCCGACTCGCGGCCGCCGCCGGTTTCCTTCTCGCCGCCGAACGCGCCGCCGATTTCAGCGCCGCTCGGCCCGATATTCACGTTCGCAATGCCGCAATCGCTGCCCGAATCGGACAGGAAACGCTCGGCTTCGCGCAGGTCGGTGGTAAACACGCACGACGACAGACCGTGAACCGCTGCATTGTTCGCTTCGACGGCGTCGGCGAAATCGGTGTAGCGCAGCACGTACAGGATCGGCGCGAAAGTTTCCTTCAGCACGACCGCCGTTTGCGACGGCATTTCGACGATCGCCGGGCGCACGTAGTAACCGCCCTCGTAGCCCCTTACCTCGACGCGCTCGCCGCCGTGCACCTTGCCGCCCTCGGCTGTGGCCTGTTGCAGCGCTTCCTGCATGCGCGCATACGATTGCTGGTCGATCAGCGGGCCCATCAGCGTGCCTTTTTCGAGCGGATTGCCGAGCGGCACCTTGCGATAAAGCTGCGTCAGACGTTCGATGGTTTTGTCGTACACGCTGTCGTGCACGAACAGACGCCGCAACGACGTGCAGCGCTGCCCCGCCGTCCCCACCGCCGAGAACAGGATGCCGCGCATCGCGAGTTCGTGGTCGGCGGTTTGCGTGACGATGCCCGCGTTATTGCCGCCGAGTTCCAGCAGCGAGCGCCCGAAGCGCTTCGCCACTTCCACGCCGACCGTGCGGCCCATTTCGGTGCTGCCGGTCGCGCTGACGATCGACGCGCGCGGGTCCGCCACCAGCTTCGCGCCCACGTCGCGGCCGCCGTTGATCAGCGCGGTCAGGCCGGCGGGTGCGTCACCGAATTCCTGCAGCGCTTCGTTGAGAATCTGATTGACGGCGAGCGCGGTCAGCGGCGTCTTCTCGGACGGCTTCCAGATCACCGAGTTGCCGCAGACCAGCGCGAGCGCCGCGTTCCACGACCAAACCGCTGCCGGAAAATTGAACGCCGAAATCACGACGCAGGTGCCCATGGGATGCCAGGTTTCCGCCATCCGGTGACCCGGCCGTTCCGACGCGATGGTCAGGCCGTACAACTGGCGCGACAGACCGACCGCGAAATCGCAGATGTCGATCATTTCCTGCACTTCGCCCATGCCTTCCTGGAGGATCTTGCCGGTTTCGAGCGTGATGATGCTGCCCAGCGCCTGCTTCTTTTCACGCAGACGATTGCCGAGCAGTCGCACCAGTTCGCCGCGACGCGGCGCGGGCACGTTACGCCACGCCGTGTACGCGTGCTTCGCATTGGCGAGGGCCGTGTCCACTTCCGCCACCGTGTTGATGGCCACGCGGCCAATGAGTTCGCCGGTGATGGGCGAATGAACCGCGAGATCGCCGGCCTGCGCCGCGTGCGCGATGCCGAGGTCGGCGAGGATGCTGGAAGCGTCCATGAAAAACCCCTTTAATTTCCGATACGAAACAACAGTAAGTTCGGAAACTATACACGGGGGTTTTTATGGCGGCAAGGTGGAGCATCCAGCCATAAAGAGCTGGGATGAGACGCCACGGTCACGCGCAAACCGTTGATTTTCCTCGAAAAGCTTGGCTGACTGCGCTTGACGGGAGGTGGCCGTCATTCTCCGGCTGCGGGTAGAAACCGGTCTCCGCGCTGGCGATTCTATTTTTTTAAGCAAGCCCGGATGCTTGCCGAAGAACGACACGAAGAGAAACCTCGTTTCCCTTCGGAAATTCCCTGGGTTGTATCTGGCACGTCGTTGGCTGACGTGGTTACCGCGCCTGCCTCGCGGCACCTCGCCCTCAAGAATCCCATCCAGAAGATGTCGCCGTATTACACGCTCCAGCGCGCCGCCCTCTCGCGGCCCACGCCGCCGGAGGCTTCGAGCGCCTCTGCATTTTCATGACATCCGGCGACACAGTTTCCGCATGGCCTTTCGCCGGGCAGCCCACTACATTGCCTTCACCCGACGCGCCAGCAGTCATGTCCCGCAGACGACGCGTCCCATCTCACTCCGTTATCTGCCCGCCATGATGAACCTTGGAAAAATCTCGCTTTGCGTCACGTTATTCGTGATCGGCGTCTCGCTGATCGAAGCCTGCGTGCTCACCTGCAAACAGCGCAGCAGCGCCGCGCCTTTCGACTGGTACGAGGTGTGGATTTCACTCGCCGACGTCGCCGGTCGCAAGCTGCTCGCGCTGCTGCCGCTTTCGCTCGCGGCGCCGGT
The DNA here is from genome assembly GCF_900099835.1 of Paraburkholderia fungorum. Classification (NCBI taxonomy): domain Bacteria; kingdom Pseudomonadati; phylum Pseudomonadota; class Betaproteobacteria; order Burkholderiales; family Burkholderiaceae; genus Paraburkholderia; species Paraburkholderia fungorum. Next base: position 242,153 of record NZ_FNKP01000002.1, on the reverse strand, counting down.
ATTCGCGTTCGCCTGGGATCACCGGCTGTTTACCGTGACGCTCAACAGCGCGCTGACGCTGTTGCTGCTCTTTATCGGCCAGGAATTCTGCTACTACTGGTACCACCGCGCGTCGCATCGAATCCGCTTTTTCTGGGCGACGCATGCAGTTCATCATTCGCCGAATCAACTGACGCTTTCCTCTGCGTACCGGCTCGGACTGACCGGCAAACTGACCGGCTCGGCGATATTTTTCGCGCCGCTCGTGTGGCTCGGCGTGCGCCCGGAAATCGTGCTGGCCACGCTGAGTTTCAACCTGCTCTATCAGTTCTGGCTGCACAACACCTGGACGCCGAAACTCGGCTGGCTCGAATACGTGTTCAACACGCCTTCAGCGCATCGCGTTCACCATGCGTCGAACGTCGATTATCTCGATGCGAACTTCGGCGGCGTACTCGTGATATTCGACCGCCTGTTCGGCACCTACGTCGAAGAACGCGAAGACGAACCGTGCCGCTACGGACTGACGACACCGACCCGCTCGCGCAATCCGCTAGTGATCGAATTCGAACATTGGGTCAGCCTTGCGCGCGACATCGGATCGGCGGGCAGCGTGTGGACTGCCATCTGCTACGTGATCCTGCCGCCGGGATGGCGCGCGGACGGTGCCGGCGAATCGACCGAAGCGCTGCGTCAGCGAAATCTGGACGCACGTCGCGCGATTCCTGCCAGCACGCAGGGACGATGAACGGATCTCGCCAAGCCGGTTCGACTTGAGCCCGCCGCCGAGATCAGGACAACTTGAAGCGTTCAGTGCGCGCCATGAGCGCCAGTCCGATAACGGCCATACCGCTGAAAAGGGCGGGCAGCAGGAAGACATTCGGAAGGCCCAGCCATGCAACGCCGAAGCCGCCCGTCATGCCGCCCAACGCCGATGCAAGCGCCGTCGAACTCATGAAGATGGCCGACGCCGTCGCTACCGCGTCGGGAAGCAGGCGCTGCGCCACGATGATCCCCAAGACCATGAATATGCCCCAGACACCGCCCATGAGAATCTGTCCGGCGAACATGCCCGCTGCGGACGGCCACAGCGCGAAGCAGAGATTGGCGAATATCCCCATCGCGGCGGCGATACACATCAACCACACGTTGCCGAGCCTGCGTCCCAGTCCGATGCTGAACGGCATGATCAGCAGTTCGATAAACGGCTGTATGCCGATGACCGCTCCGCGCACGGCCGGACTCAGCTTGAGTTGCTCCTCCATGTAGATCAGCAGGAATCCGTATTTCACGGGTTCGCCGGCATAGACAAGGACGAAGAGCGCCGTGAAGGCCAGCAGGGGAAGCATCGCGCGCAGACCGGTGTGACGCGCCGCGTCACCCGTCTGCTGCGGCTTGAGCTTGCCGACGGGGTTCAGCGTGCCGAGAGGGGCGATCTGCAGAAGCAGGCAGATGGCGGTCATCCAGAGCATCGGGCGCAGGCCGTACGCAGCCGCCACCCACGCGCCCAGCACAGGTCCAACGATCCATCCACCGGTCAGCGCCATACGGATGATGGCGACCACGCTCTCATTTGCGTCGCCGGGCTTCTCGCTGAGTTCATCGTGAACGGCCGCAAAAATCTGCGAGGCTGTTGCACCGGAAACAGCCAGCAAAACGACAGCGAGGACGAACGGCACCCAGACCGACGTGGAAAGCGCCAGCCCCGCCCAACCTAGAAAACCCGCGACGGCGCATACGCGAAACAGACCGAGGCGATTGCCCGTGCGATCAGAGTAACGGCCGACGAAATATCCGGCGAACGGAGCGGCAAGACTGGTCAGATAATAAAACCCGGCGAGCGGCAGCGACGCGCCGAGTTCTTTCACGAGGAAGGGCACGATCTGCGGTGCCGCCGCCGACGTGCCGAGCCCCGACAGAAACATCGCAATCGTTGCGCCGAGAAAAAACCGCGAAGCCGCAACCTGGCGCAATGCCGATTGATTGCCGGCCCGCTCGGGCAGCGTGACAGATTGACTACCGCTTTGGTCCGACATCGCGAAACGTCCCCATGGTTGTTTTTCCCGGACTCGTCCGGTAGCGCCGGTCAATTCGGCGCACGCTGGAGACTAGCGCAACTGGTCCGCGATTTCCATGGTCATGTCGATATGGTCACTTCAGAACGACGTCCGCAACCCCGCCGTCACCACCCACGGATCGAAGCCCGGCGTCACGGTCGCGTACGTCGAGTTCAGCAATCCGAAGCCCTGCGTCGAGTGACTGTTGTTCGAGATCATCGACGCATAGCCGTACAGTTGCGTGCGCTTCGACAGGTAGTACACATAGCCGACGTTATAAGCCATCGCGCGCGCCTCGGCGTTCTCGATCCGGCGCGCGACACCGATTTCGATATCGCCCGGACCCGCCGGAATTTTCGCGTTCAGCAGAAACGACGAAGCAAACCACGCGGTCGCATCGGTGCGCTTCGAGTACACGTAGTTGGCACCGATCACGTTATTGCCGATCTGATACGTCGCGGTCGCCACCTGCGTCAGTTGTGACGACGCCGTCAGCGTGCTCGTGTTCGCGTAGTACTGGTAGCGATTGAAGCCATAACCGAGCAGCAGCCCGTTCTTCGCGTACTGGACGTTCATGCCGATATTGCGTCCGTCGACGGTTTGACCCGATGTGTTCTGCGAACCGAACGAATAACCGATTTCCGCCGACAATCCGCCCAGTGTCGCCGGAGTCCGGTAACGCACTGCATTCGGATAGAAGCCACCGGTGCCCGACTTGCCGAGCGTGGAACTGTGCTGAAGCGACATGATCGCCGCCGGGTTCGACAGACCATACGTAGCGACGTCCGACGCGAGAAACACCCAGTAAATCGGCAGATACAACTCACCCGCGTCGATGCTGCCGTAGCGCGTGCTCGACAGGCCGACCGACGCGCCCCGGTTGAACAGCGTCGAACCGCCGCCCACGCCCGTGTAGGTATTAAAGCCCGTTTCGAGCTGGAAGTTCGCGCGATACCCCTGCCCCAGATCTTCGCTGCCGCGAAAACCGAAACGCGACGCCTGGAGGTTGCCGCTCGCGGCCATCGCGGTCGGCGAGACGGTGCTGTTGAACTTGCCGTACTGCACCGCCGAATCGACGATACCGTATAGCGTGACGCTCGATTGCGCGTGCGCCGTGTGCGCGCCCAGCAACGCGCATCCGGCCGTGAAGGCATAAAGCGCCAGGCCTTTTCTCAAGCTCTTGTCGTTCTGTTTCGTGCGATACCGTGACTGCCTGTTTTCGTATGTCATCAATGCGTCTCCAAACTGCTGTCTTTTTTCTGTTTTTTTGAATCACGCGAACAAACTTCGGCGGGCTTTTTAGCCCGCTTTTCCACTCACTTTTCAGGCCGCCTTCAGCCCACTACCGACACCTGCGCGAGCCCCGCATCGACCAGCAGGTTCTGCCCGGTGATCGCAGCCGCTTGCGGACTTGCGAGGAACAGCACCGAATCGGCGATATGCGACGGCTCGACGCGAAACTTCAGGCATTGCAGATCGATAAACTGCTGATCGGCGGCGGCATCGCGCCACAACGCGCTCTGCCGTTCGGTCACGACCGCGCCGGGCAGCACGGCATTCACGCGAATATCGTGCTCACCAAGTTCGCGCGCGAGCGTGCGCGTGATGCCGGAAATCGCCGCCTTCGACGCGGTATAGCCGATCAGATTGGGACGCCCGCGCAACCACGAAATCGAGCCGAGATTGACGATCGCACCGCCGCCGGCCGCCTGCATCCCCGGGGCCACGCGCTGCGTTGCGAACACGTGATGCGTGAGGTTCACGGCGAGCATGTCGTGCCACATGTCGACCGACAGATCGTCCAGCGCGTGACGCGTATCGCGGCCCGCGTTGTTGACCAGCGTACGGATCGGCCCTAGTGCGCGCGCTGCGTCGTCGAGCACGACGCGATAGGCGTCGATGTCGCGTACGTCGCACACAGCGAACCATGGCTTCAGACGCGCGACCTGTGTGTCGGTGGCGGAGGTCGCGGCGAGTCGCTCGCACAATGCGTTGCCCGCATCACTGTCGATATCGCAGAACGCGACCTGCGCGCCCTGCTCCCAGAACGCTTCGACAAGCGCCTCGCCGATTCCCGACGCGCCGCCGGAAATGAACGCGACCTGGCCCGCGAGGCCCGGATAGATTGGCCGTGAGGCTTTCATGCTGATGTCCTTAAAGAATCGGTTGTGCGGGGCGAGAGCGTCAGCGCGATTTCGCCTTCGAGCGTCGCGCCGGGTTCGAGCACATGCATCGACGGTTCGATACCATTCAGCGCATTGTTCGGATGACTGACGGGTTCGAACGCAAAAAACGGCTGACCTTCGGGCCGGAACAGCACGATGCAGCGCAGCGTGTCGCTGGCGTCGACGCGAATGTGGTGATGCGGCGTATCGATCGACGCGCGGCGGTTCCAGCCGGTAAAGCAGTTATCGACCACGGTGTCGTCGAGCGCGGGTAATGCGGGCGGCTCGACCCGCTCACGCGGCAGCTGATCGGGGCCGCTGACGAGCATCGCGTCCCATTCGGTCGCGAGCCGGGTTTTTCCAGCGGCGGTATCGAGCGGAAAAAACGGATGCCAGCCGAGACCGCAAGGCGCACGACGTTTGTCGAGATTGGTCACGCTCAGCGTCAGCATCAACCTGTCGTCGTCGATGCGAATGCGCTGACGCGCGGCAAACGCAAACGGCCACGAGCGATCAGGCGTGTGCGTCAGATGCATGTCGATCGCACTATCGCTGTGCTCGCCGACGTACCACGCGCGCTGAAACCCAACGCCGTGAACCGCGTGCGGTTCACCCGGAAAATTCGCGTGCAACGTGTGCTTCTCGCCGTCGAACTCGAACTGGCCGAAGCCCACACGATTCGAAAACGGCACCAGCGGATAGCACGCCGTCTTGCGCGCGTTGTTCAACGCGAGTTGCTCGTCGGTGGTCGGCCGGAGTACGTCGTGGCCGCGCCACCGCGCATCGATAATCGATCCGCCCAGCGAAGGCGCGAGCCGTATCTGCCAGACGTCGCTCGTCAATGCGAGCAGGGTGTGAGCGTCCGTCATGATCAGTACGGGCCGCCTGCATCGGCGGCGACTTGCGTCTGCGTCAGTTCGGCGATGAACGCGTTGGCCTGACGCATCATCATGCCCATGTCCGACGCGATAGCCACGAAGTCGTAGCCCATTTCGATGAACTCGCGCACCATCGCGGGCGTCGGTCCGACGATGCCGATCGGCATGCCGATCGCGTTCGCGCGACGCGCGCAATCGGCCAGCGCCGCACGCACGTCGGCATCGGCGAGATTGCCGATCTTGCCCATCGCCGCGGACAGATCGCCCGGCCCGACGAACAGCGCATCCACGCCGGGCACGGCGGCGATTGCTTCGAGTTGCGCAATCGCTTCCGGCGTTTCCAGTTGCAGGATGCACGCGGTCGCTTCGTTCGCACGCCGGCCGAATTCGCTCCACGTGCCATAGCGGCTAGCGCGATGCATCGCGGCAAAACCCCGCGTTCCGAGCGGCGGGAACTTGGTCGATGCGACCGCCGCACGCGCTTCCTCCACGCTCTGCACGAACGGGAACATCAACGTCGGCGCGCCCATGTCGAGCGCGCGCTTGGCGAGCGTCGGGTCGGTTTTCGCCAGACGCACGATCGGCGCGGCGCCGCCGCAATCGACCGCTTGCAACAGATGCAGCACGTCGGTGAATTCGAGCGGCACGTGTTCCATGTCGATCAGCAGCCAGTCGAAGCCTGCATGACCGAACGCCTCCGCGCTCGCCGCGGACCCCGCCATCAACCATGTGCCGAGCGGTTTTGCACGCATCGTGCTGGTGCCGGCCGGTGCTTTCAACGCATCACGGAACGCATTGCGCGTGGGGTCCTGCTTGATTCTTTGAGTCATGACGTAACCTGTGAATGCTGTGAATTCAGAAGATGGGCGGTTCGACCGGTTCTTCGAAGCCGGCCAGAAAATCGAAGTCGCAGCCCTTGTCGGCCTGCGTGACGTGATCGACATAGAGGCGGATATAGCCGCGCTGACGTGCCTTCGGCGGAGCGCGCCAGCTTTCGCGGCGGCTCGCCAGTTCTTCGACGGAAAGCAGCACGTCGAGACGCCCGGCTTCCACATCGAGCTCGATGATGTCGCCGGTGCGGATCAGCGCGAGCGGGCCGCCCGCCGCCGCTTCCGGCGCGACGTGCAGCACGCAGGTGCCGTAGTGCGTGCCGCTCATGCGTGCATCGGAAATACGCAGCATGTCGCGCACGCCCGCTGCGAGCAGCTTCTTCGGGATCGGCAGATTGCCCCACTCGGGCATGCCCGGCGCGCCGATCGGGCCGCCGCCTCGCAACACAAGCACGGTGTCGGCATCGACGTCGAGATCGGGCGCGTGAATCTGTGCGTTCATTTCCGCGATCGAATCGAACACCAGCGCGCGGCCACGATGCTTCAGCAGATGCGGGCTCGCCGCGCTCGGCTTGATCACCGCGCCAGACGGCGCAAGGTTGCCGCGCAGCACGCCGAGCGCCGCGCCTTCGGTCACCGGATTGTTCAGCGGACGAATCGCGTCCTCGTTCTGCGGACGCTGGCCCGCTTCGAACGCCGCGAGGTTGTCGCCGAGCGTCTTGCCGTTCACGCTCATGCAATCGAGCGACAGACGCGGCTTCAATTCCGACAGCAGCGCAGGCAGGCCGCCCGCGTAATAGAAGTCTTCCATCAGACGCGCGCCCGACGGGAACACGTCGGCCAGCACCGGAATGTTCGCGCCGACGCGCGCGATCTCATCGAGCGTCAGGTCGACATTGCCGCGCCCCGCAATCGCAATCGTGTGAATGGCCGCGTTGGTGGAGCCGCCTAACGCCATATACGCGACGATGCCGTTCTCGACCGCCGCGCGAATGAAGAAGCGGCTCGGCTTCAGGTCTTCCCACACCATGCCGACAATGCGCTCGCCGCTCGCCGAGCACATCCGTGTATGCGCGGAATCCATCGCCGGAATGCTGGTCGCGCCGGGCAGCGTGAAGCCCATCGCCTCGACGATGGAGGTCATCGTGCTCGCCGTGCCCATCGTGTTGCAGGTGCCCGGCGCGCGCGTCATACGCGCTTCGAGCGAGATCCATTCGGGCTGCTCCAGATTGCCCGCGACGTATTCGTCCCAGAACTTCTTGGTATGCGTGCCCGCGCCGACCACCTGTCCGCGATGACGATCGCTGAGCATCGGCCCCGCCGGCACGAAGATGCACGGCAGATCCGCCGACAACGCGCCCATCAGCAAACCCGGCGTAGTCTTGTCGCAGCCGCCCATCAGCACCGCGCCGTCGATCGGCAGCGAGCGCAGCAGTTCCTCGGTTTCGATCGCGAGCAGGTTGCGGTAGATCATCGTGGTCGGCTTGACCATGACCTCGCCGAGCGACATCGCGGGCAGTTCGAACGGCATGCCGCCCGCCATCAGGATGCCGCGCTTCACGGCCTCCGCGCGCTCGCGCATATGCGCGTGACACGGCGAAAGATCGCTCCACGTATTGACGATGCCGATCACCGGCCGCGTCATGAATTCTTCGCGGCGCAAGCCCATCTGCTGCAGGCGCTGACGATGCGCGAACGAACGCATGTCGTCGGGAGCGAGCCAGCGCTGGCTGCGCAGATCGGCGAGTTGTTTGAGCTTGTCTGGCACGATAGTGAGAGCCGTAGGCTTAAGAAGATTGATGAGAAAGCGCGTGCGGCGACGCGAATGCCGAGGTCACGGCCGGAGCGACGAGGCTCCCGCCCGCAATCGCGAGCAGCACGAAGACGACGCGGCGCACCGCGCCAGGCGACCATGCGGGCGGATAACGACGCGCGAGCCACGTCACCAGCAACACGACCGGCAATGCTTCGAGGCTGAGCGCGAGCGAATCGGCGTCGAAACGGCCTTGCTGCAGCACGATGCCAAGCCGCAACACCGCGTTCACCGCGAACACCAGCACGAGCGTGTCGCGCACGACCAGCCGGTCGAGCGGCTGGCGATAAAGGTGAAACACCATCGGCGGACCGGCGCTCGCAAATACGCCGCCCATCACGCCGGACACCACGCCGTAAAAAGCGAACGCACCCGGCGACGACAGTTGCGCACGCGGCTTCGTCTGCACGACCAGCAACACGCTGCACGCGAGAATCGCGATGCCGAGCGCGACACGCACCACGCCGATCGCGTTATCCGACAGCCACGCGAGCAGGCACGCGCCGAGCGCGACGCCGACCAGACTGCTGCCGAACGCGGGCACTGCCACGCGGCGCGGCAAAGCCGGCAGGCTGCGCACGAGCAGCGCGGCGTTGGCGAGCACCATCACCGTGACAACGTTGGCGGCGACCGGCAACGGCGCGAGATGAAACACCGCGACGAGGCCGAGCAGCACCAGTCCGAACGCGAAGCCGGTCAGGCTTTGCGTGAACGTCGCGAGCGCGACGCAGACGACGAACATCAGGTGATGGACGAACGAACCGGTCATCAGAGCGCCTTGACCAGATCGAGCCAGTGAGCGGTATTCGTCGCGCCACGTCGAACGAAGACCGGCGGTTCGCCGAGCGGCGCGTCAACCGTCACGCGCTGACCGCCTTCGTATTCGACACCGCTCCACAGATGCGTCCACGCATCGCCCGAGGGCAGATACGCGCTCCATTGCGTTGCGCCGGCGGCATGCACGGGCGCGACCAGCAGATCGCGGCCATACAGGTACTGGTCCTGAATCGCGTAGGTCGCGGCGTCGTGTTCGTAGTGCAGGAACAGCGGACGCTGCAACGGCAAACCGCGCGCCGCGGCTTCGTCGATGAGACCTTGTACGTAGGGCTTCAACGCGACGAACAGACGCGTCATGCGCGCGAAATGCGCGAGCACGTCGGCGTCCTGCCAGAACTGGAAATTCTCGGCCGGACGATTGCCTTCGTGCGTGCGCATGACCGGCGTGAACGCGGCCATTTCGGCCCAGCGCTGGAACAGTTCGGGCGTGCGCACATTGCCGAACAGGCTCGTATATCCGCCGATATCGCTGTGGTGATACGCGTTGCCGAGCAAGCCCGACGACAACGCCCCGCAGATCACCGTCTGCAAGCCGTCGTGCCGCGTGAAGTCGACCGATTGGTCGCCGGCCCACAGCAGTGGGCAATGCGCCTGCACACCCGTATAACCTGCGCGCATGAAGAACAGTGCGTCGCCGGTGCGTCCCGCTGCGGCAATCGCGCGGGCGTTGACTTCGGCCCACAGCGTCGGCCACGCGTTGTGCATCAGCATCGCGTCGACGCCGTTGGCGAGCACCAGATCGGTCGGCAGATATTCGCCGAAGTCGGCCATCCAGCCGTCGAGTCCACGGTCGAGCATTTCGCCGCGGATCACGCGCTCTTCGAACCAGCGAGCCGCGGCCGGATTCGTAAAGTCGACCACGCCGCAATCGAACTCACCGAAATCGACCAGATACTGGCTGCCGTCCGCGTGTTTCGCGAGATAGTCGGCCGCAAGCGCTTCCTGATACAGCGTGCCGTCATTGCACAGATACGGGTTCACGTAACCGAGAAAACGCACACCGTCCTGCTTCAGTTGCGCGAGCCATTCCGCGTGACCGGGATAGCGCGTGTCGTTCCAGCGCCAGTCCCAGAACAGACGCTTGCCGAACGAGGTCTGGCGAATGCCTGCCCAGTCTTCGCACCACAAACCGCTCACCGCGACGCCTGCTGCGCGGCTCGCTTCGAAAATTTCCTGCGCGTGATCGCGACCGTTTTTGAGGCCGAGAATCGCGCCGTTCATCACCCAGTCGGGCAACGTCGGCTGGCGGCCGAAGCGCATCGAAATGCGTTCGACCAGCGTGACGAAGTCATCGGCGACGATGAATTCGAGGCGCTCCGGCACGGCCCAGAATTGCAATTCGTGCCATCCGTCATGGCGAAAATCGAAGTCCGCATACGCGGTGGTTTGCGCATGCAGGCAGTACTTCTGCGACGAAACGAAGGTGGGTTGCGGATAGTTGGTGTGGTAGTAATCGCCACCCGACTTCGACGTCACGTCGGCCTGCCAGGTGAGATGCGTGCTCTTGTCGCGACCGACGCCGGGCTCCGAGGTCCACAGCGGAAAGTGCCTGCCGCGCAGATCGAAATACGACATCTGCTCGCCGCAACCCCACACGTGTTCGTCGGCCTGAGCGGGCACGCGCCACCACAAGCGATTGAGCGACGCATCGCCGGACAACGCGAGATGCACGCCGTTCGCCGTGCGCTGCGCGGTGATCACCAGTTCCGCCGGGGTATCCGCGTGACGCGCGAGTTCGATGCGCGCGCTGCCGTCCGCATTCTGCGTGAGACGCGCGTCTCGCAATGCAACGCGCTCCTCGACGTAGTCGCTGATATCGAAGTTGCCGCGATACATCTCGACCGTTTCCACACCGCGTCCGACGAACACGGCCGGCGCTTGCGGCGAGTGTTCGAACAGCGTGCGGTTCGCGACGCGCAGCGTCAGCTTGCCGTCTGCATCTATCTGCCAGTCCATCACATTCGTCCTTGCTTCGAAATCGAAAAAATCAGTGCCGCTGTTCCGGCGATGCATGACGCCATTCCACGCCACGATGCGCAGCCGATTCACGCCGGCGCAACGTCGCGATCAGCACCACGGCCACGCACCACGTAATCGCCATCCACACCATGTATTGCGTCGTCACGCCGCCTTGCCGCGCGACACCCAGCGGCGAGAACGTGAGATACAGACTCACCAGCATCGCCATCAGCAGCACGCTCATCGTGCTGGCGAAGCGCCACGGCGTGAGGTCGCCGTGCTGACGGAACTGCGCTTCATACGGAACCGCGCGGCGGAAACGCATGCCGAGCAAGAGCATCAGCGCGACTTCACTCACGAACAGAATGCCCATGATGTGAATGAAGTTGATGCCGTACACCTTGTCGACCTTGAACACGAAAATCAGCAACGTGTAGACGATGACGTGCAGCAGCAGCACGATCTTCGCGGGCAACGCTTCGATCTTCTTGTTGAAGAAACCCACCAGCACCACGGCGATAATCGGAATGTTGAAGAAGCCGGTGAAGCGGCGCATCACCATGTAAATGCCGTCCGGCGCGTACATCAGCAGCGGTGCGATCAGCAGCGACACCACGGCAATCGCGACGCTCGCCGATTTGCCGACGCGAATCAGTTTCTCGTCCGAAGCATCCGGTTTCCACGCGCGATAAAAGTCGAACGCGACGAGCGTGGCGGTACTGTTGATCACTGCGTTGAAGTGGCTCATCACGGTGCCGAACAGCACGGCGACGAAGAAGCCTTTCGCCCACCACGGCAACAGATCGGCCACCAGTTGCGGATACGCGAGGTCGGGACGGCTCAGCGGATTGCTCGAATACAGATGGAACGCGATCACGCCGGGCAGCATCATCACAATCGGCACCAGCAGTTTCAGCAGGCCCGACAGCAGCACGCCCTTCTGCCCTTCGGCAAGGTTCTTCGCCGCAAAGGTCCGCTGCACGATCGATTGATTCGTACACCAGTAGAAAAGGTTCGCGAAGATCATGCCGGTGAACAGCGTGCCGAACGGCACCGAGTCATGCGGGCCGCCGATCGCCGACAGCTTTTCCGGCGCCTGCGTCGCGACCGTATGCAGACCGGAGAAAAAGTCGCCGTGACCGAGCGCGTAGAAGCCCAGCACCGGCACCATCAAACCGGCGATCAGCAAGCCCACGCCGTTGATCGTGTCCGACACGGCCACCGCGCGCAGACCGCCGAAAATCGCGTACAGCGCACCGATGATCCCGGACATCCATACGAGCAACGTGATCGTCACCGGATACGACGTGCCGAGCATCGCCTGCACGCCGAACACCTGATTGAAGGTGATCGCGCCGAGGTACAGACCGGACGGATTCACCACGAGCATGTAGCCGACCACGAACAGCGCGCTGACCACGCGCCGGGTGGTCGCGTCGAAGCGCTCTTCGAGAAACTGCGGCAAAGTCGAAAACCCACCGCGCAGATAGCGCGGCAGAAAGAACATCGCGAGCGCGACCGTGGCGACCGCCGCCGTGCACTCCCACGCCATCGCCGACAGGTTGTGCGCATACGCGTCGCCGTTCAGCCCGACCATCTGCTCGACGGAGAGGTTGGTCAGCATCATCGACCCGGCGATAAACCAGCCGGTCAGTCCGCCGCTTGCCATGAAGTAGCCGCGCGCGCCGACGTCTTTCGCGCGGCGCGTGAACAGGTAGGACACGAATCCCACCAGCGCGGTAAAGAAGGCAAAACTCAATATCGTAAAAATGATCGTCTCCTCGGTGTTCTTCTTTGAGGTGGATTCGGACGCCGGTCCCGTGGATGCGGAATCTTGCTGGCGTCAGTTTCGCAGCGCTGCGATTTCTGGTCGCGCGACAGTGCCGGTTTCCATCACGCGCGAAGTCAGGCGACCTGCATGCACAGGTATTTCATTTCCAGGTATTCGTCGATTCCGTACTTCGAACCCTCGCGGCCAATGCCTGATTGCTTGACGCCGCCGAACGGCGCCTCAGCGGTTGAAATGAGGCCGGTGTTGATGCCGACCATGCCGAACTCCAGCGCTTCGGCAACCCGCCACACGCGGCCGATGTCGCGCGTGTAGAAGTAGCTGGCGAGACCGAATTCGGTGTCGTTGGCGAGTGCGATCACGTCCTGCTCGTCGGTGAAACGCATCACCGGCGCGACCGGGCCGAAAATTTCCTCGCGCGCGACCCGCATGCCGGGGGTCACGCCGGTGAGCACCGTCGGCGCGTAGTGACGCGCGACGCCGTCAGCGGACAGCGCGAGCGCTTCGCCGCCGCACAGCACATTCGCACCTTGCGAACGGGCGTCGTCGACCAGCGCGGTGATTTTCGACAACGCGCGGGCGTCGATCAGCGGACCGATCTGCGTATCCGGCGCACGGCCGTCGCCGAGCTTCAGCGCTTGCGCGCGGGCCGATAGTTTACCGACGAATGCGTCGTAGACACCGGCCTGCACGTAAAAACGGTTCGCACACACGCAGGTCTGACCCGCGTTGCGGTACTTGGAGATCAACGCGCCTTCGACTGCCGCGTCGAGGTCCGCGTCGTCGAACACGATGAACGGCGCATTGCCGCCCAGTTCGAGCGACAACTTCTGGATATTGCGCGCGCCCTGCTCCATCAGCCGCGCGCCGATCGCCGTCGATCCGGTGAACGACAGCTTGCGCACGATGGGATTGCTCGTGAGTTCGTCGGCGATGGCTTGCGGGTCGCCGGTCACGACGTTCAGCACGCCAGCGGGGATGCCCGCGCGCTGCGCCAGTACGGCGAGTGCGAGCGCCGTGAACGGCGTTTGCGACGCGGGCTTCAGCACCATCGTGCAACCGGCTGCGAGCGCCGGGCCGGCCTTGCGCGTGATCATCGCGGCCGGGAAATTCCACGGCGTGATCGCGGCGCACACGCCGACCGGCTGCCTGATCGTGACGAGGCGGCGGTCTTTCGACGGCGACGCGAGCACGTCGCCATCCACGCGTCTTGCTTCTTCGGCGAACCACTCGATAAAACTCGCGGCAAACGCAATTTCGCCCCTGGCTTCGGCCAGCGGCTTGCCCTGCTCGGCGGTCATCAGCGCACCGAGGTCTTCCTGATTCGCGAGGATCAACTCGTGCCACTTGCGCAGCAACCCGGCGCGTTCCAGCGCCGTGCGGGCGCGCCAGGCCGGCAAGGCCGCCTGCGCGGCGGCGATCGCCTCGCGGGTTTCGCGCGTGCCCATCGCGGGCACCGTGCCGAGCAACGCGCCGGTGGCCGGATCGGTTACGTTGATGGTGCCGCCTTCGGGCGCATCACACCATTCGCCGCCGATCAGGCATTGCGTGCGCAGCAGGTCAGGATCTCTCAGATTCAGCATGGGAAAAGTACCGGTGAGGATGGAAGACGCGGATCAGCCGCGCCAGCGGGGTTCGACGAGGCCGTGCACTTCCGTGCGCAGCGCGAAGAGCGCGCCGGCCAGCGGCTCGCGGGCGAGTTCGTCGGCGGGACGGCCTGACCGGGCGCTCGTGACGTACAGCGTGCGCAGATCGGGGCCGCCGAACGCGCACATCGTCGGGCAGCGCACCGGCAGCGGGTAGACCGCGTCGATTTCGCCGTCCGGGGAAAAACGCACGACCCGGCCGCCTTCGTAGAACGCGCTCCAGTAGTAGCCTTCTGCGTCGACCGCCGCGCCGTCCGGGCGGCCGCGATCGGTTTGCGTCGGCTGGACTTCGATCCAGACTTCGCGTTTGCCGCAGGCGCCGGTGGCGACGTCGTACGGCGAGCGATAGACGGTGAAGCGCGGCGTGTCCGAGTGATAGAGCCAGCGCCCGTCAGGGCTGAAGGCGAGACCGTTCGACGTCATCAGACCGCTGCTCAACACGCCCAGCGCCGACGCAACCAGCCGGTAAAGATGCGCATTGCCGCCGGCCTTCGGTTCGTCGACGGTGCCCGCGAAGAAGCGGCCTGCGGCGTCGCAACGGCCGTCGTTGAAGCGGCTGGTGCGCTGATTCTCGGGATTCGACGCGATCATGTCGAGCGGACGGGCGTGTTCGTCGAGCGTCCAGATGCCCGAACGCAACCCGGCGATAAACCCGCCGCCTTCGCACAACGAGAAGCAGCCAATGTGTTCCGGCAGCATGAATTTCGTATCGACACCCGTCGCCGGATCGAAGCGATGCAGCGCGGGTTCGAGGATGTCGACCCAGTACAGCACCTGCTCGCGCTCGTCCCAGCGCGGGCATTCGCCAAGCTGGGCCTGGGCGTTCAGCACACATTGGAATTCGGAGGAGACGGAGAGAACGGTCATGATCTGGCGAGTCGGGCGGGGCTAGGCAAACGGGTCGGTGAGGGGCGAAAAACCGCCGGTCGATGCTGCTGAAAAACCACGACTGCTCGCCTTAAGCGAAAATCGCAGCGCTGCGAAATAATAGCGCTGTGATTCTTGTCAGGGCCATCAGGGTTATCACTGATGGAATAGCTCATTGCGCTGCGGAGGTTTAAAATAGCCGGCTCGCACCGCGCTGACTCACAGTGCATATCCCGAAATGTGGCCGAATGTCCCAGACCAGCAAAGCCTCCCCTCGCGTCAGGCGCGGCACTAACCGCGTGACGATGGACGACGTCGCGGCGCGCGCGCGCGTCTCGCCCAGTTCCGTTTCCCTGTTCCTGCGCAATCCCGAAGCGGTGTCGCCGCGCATCGCACCGCGTATCAAGCAGGCTATCGACGTGCTCGGCTACGTGCCCAACCTGCTCGCCGGCAGCCTGGCGGCCGCCCGCACTCGCGCGATTGGCGTGGTAGTGCCGTCGCTCGGCAACGCGTTCTTTTCGGAAACCGTCGCGGCGATGCAGAAGGAATTCGATCGTCACGGCTACCAGTTGCTGCTCGGTGCGACCGACTACGATGCCGTCCGCGAAACCGAACTGGTGCGCACGTTTCTGTCGTGGTCGCCTACCGCGCTGGTGATCACTGGCTGCCGGCACGACGACGCGACGCGTATGCTGTTGCGCCAGGCGCGCGCGCCGGTCGCCGAGATGTGGGAACTCGGCGGCGAGCCGTTCGATCTGCAGGTGGGGTTTTCGCACCGCGCGGTTGGCGAGACGCTGGCCGCGCATCTGTACGAATTGGGCGCGCAGCGGATTGCCTTCGCGGGCGCGCGAATGACCAGCGACTTGCGCGCGCGGCAACGTTGCGACGGTCTGCGTGACTGGCTGGCGAGAAAAGGCGTGGACGTGTTCGTCGTCGATTTGCAGAGCGGCGCGTCGCCGACCAGCGGCGGCGAAGCCCTGGCCGCTGCGTTAGACGGCATGCCGGATGTGCAGGCCATTGCCTGTTCCAACGACGTGATGGCGCTCGGCGTGTTGTTCGAAGCACAGCGGCGCGGGATCGACGTGCCTGCGCAACTGGCGGTCACCGGTTTCGGCGATTTGCCGTTCAGCCAGGTCTGCGTGCCGCCGCTCACGACGATCCAGCCGCATGCCGCGTCGATCGGCTTGCGGATCGCTCAAGAGTTGCTGTCGCAACTCGACACGCCTGCCGACGAAAACGCCGGAGCGGCAGAGCCGAAAGTGGTCGATGTCGGCTTTCAGCTGGTGACGCGGCAAAGCAGCGAGACATCGCGCGACGTGTGAAGACGACATGCGGGCCGCGCATGTTGTGCGAAGCGTGTCGCGCGTTTTAATCCTGCTTTATTGCGTCATTACTGCGTCAATCAGGAGCTGAAGTCCGATGCGGTCAACGGCGAAGTTTGCACAGTAGGTCGAATCTGGCGGGCAAAGATTCGCCGGCAAGCGGCGCGGTTGGCCGGCGACCCCGAAGCGAAGCTCACCGAGTCGCATTGAGCCGTCACGGCTTGACCCCGTTCGGACGACACGTCTGGATTGGCCTGCGCCGATTGGGTCGCGGCGGCGCAAAGCAGCGCGCCAAGCAGGAGCAGCGGTTTGAATGGCTTCATGATGGGTACGCCCTGATCGATCGGTCTCGACGGCGGGACCTGCTTGACGCAGCAGTCAGCAGTCCGGTCGCGGGCCAATCGTTGATTGGAATGAAGTCTTCAGTTTAGGCGAGCGCCATCGGGCATTCCAGCCGCTTCCGCGCAAGGCAGTATTTCAGACAGAGCGACATCAGCCGGTCGGCTAAAGCACGCGCGACAGATGGCGGGTTCTTTGCACTGCGTGCAGCAGATCTCGAGATTGAGCTTTGCGTCCGGCCTATAGATCACTCTCACACGGCCGATGGATATCTGAATTGTGCTTCCTTGCCACAATGCAGCCGACTCCGGCACGCGGCTTCGAAATTAACCCACCTCGATGCGCAATGTCAGACGTGCCTCGAGCACATCGGGCGACGCTGATGATGAACGCCCTGAATCATGCTCGATGTCAGCAGCCTGACGAAGCTCGCGCCGAGCACCTGCACAAAATCGACTGCCCCTCTCAGCTCACGCGCCTCGTCCCCATTTACCGGTAAAGGTTGAACCGCTTACCGCGAGCTTCGACTCGCTCTGGGCGAATGGTGAGCCGCTGTATCGAATGCGCCCGTACGCTATTCGCGCACACTCCGGGCGAATGACCCGCACGCGCGGCGTTCAAACAGGCCGCACACGCCAGATCCTCGCACGCAAAAGCGCGTGAACATATCGATTAAAACAAACAGGCACAGCACTTGCTTAATTGTGCGGCTCGACAGCAGGACACAAAGCGGTGCGATTTCGCCCGCACCGCTGTCAGGGCGGCCCAACGCATGAGCGACGGCCACCCCAACCGAATTTTTCAGGCATAAGCAATATGAGTCGCGTTTTACTGGTAGATGACCAACCCGAAGCATTGTCCGCGCTACGCGCCGTGCTGGTCGGCCGTGGCTACACGGTGGCCACCGCAGCGGACGGCGCCGAAGCTTTCGAGCGCCTGCAGCGCACGCGCGTAAGCGCCGTGGTGTGTGACTGGCGCATGCCCAACATGGACGGCGCCGGGCTGATCGAATCGATGCAGACGAGAAGTGAACTGGCATCCGTGCCCGTCATCCTGACAAGTGGCAGCGGCGAAACCCCATCGTTGCCAGTGAAAGGTTTTCTCAGGAAACCGTTCGCGTTGGACAAGCTGCTGTCACTGCTGGCCGAATGCGAAAACGGCATGACGGCACCCGCCGTCTGCTGATACTTCCACAGCGTCGCGCACTCATTTGGGGCAGACGTTAGACCGATAAGCGCAGCAACGAGGCATCGGCTGGTTTATCGGGCCGCTGCGACCATGCGATTACCGCCCGGGTTCAGGCGATGGCCGCCGTAGCCCGCATGGTCAGATAACCCTCGTGATCTTTGGCCCACAGGTCGATGGTCGTGCCATCGGCGGAAAGCCGGCCGCATACCGTGAACGGTTGACCTGCAAAAGTGGGGCGCAACGCTCTGAACGCGAAGCTTTGCAACGTCGCGCCGGGAAGCTCGCGGCGCACGAGTTCGACCAGCAACGTCGCGATCAGCGGACCATGCACGACCAGGCCGGGATAGCCCTCCACCTGAGTGGCATAGGGGTAGTCGTAGTGAATGCGATGACTGTTGAAGGTCAGCGCCGAGTAGCGGAACAACATCACCGCGTCCGCGTCGATCGTGCGTTGCCACGTTTCACCGTCCGGCGCGCGTTGCGGCTGTTGCGGCCGCGCGCCTTCCTGCGATGCATCGCGGTAGACGATGTCGTGCTCTTCTTCGAGCTTCAGTTCTCCGCCGACTTCGATCGTATGTTGAACCGTGACGAACACGAGACGGCCTGAACGGCCGGTTTTGTCTTCGATATTCGCAATCGTCGACGTGCGCGTGGCCTGCTCACCGACTTTCAACGGCGCGTGAAACGTCAGCCGGCCGCCGGCCCACATGCGACGCGGCAACGGCACCGGCGGCAAAAAACCGCCGCGCTTCGGATGACCATCTGGACCGGCATCGGACATCGGCGAAACCGGCAGAAAGTACAGCCAGTGCCAGAGCGGGGGCAACGTATCGCCGTTGGCTGAGCCGCTCGATTCGCAATCAAGCGTGGCTGCCATCGCCGTCAGCGGAAAAGCAGCGATGTCGTCTTTCACCACCTCTTCCTTGTCGAGCCAGTCGTCGAGTTTCTCTGAGGAAGCAGACATGGGCCAAGTCTCCAGATGCGCTTGTTGAGTTGATTGAACCGTACTATGAACGAGGCGCTACGGTCTGCGAAGTTCGCATTTTTGCAGCGGTCCTCGGGCTTTTCCTAAGGCTCGCTCGACAGCCTGTGAATGAAACGCCACAGCTTATTTAAGGCCGAGACGTTTCGCGAGGCGGTTCAGGTTGGCCCGATCGAGCCCTAGCTCGCGCGCCACTGCAGCCCAATTCTGGTTGTGACGCGCCAGCGTATCGAGAACCATGTTTCGCTCGAATTCCGTCACTGCGCTGCGAAAATCCTTCGACACGTTCTGCGCTCCGTCAGCCGCCGCTGTTTCCTGAGCCGACGCCGATATCAATGCCGATGCATCGGACAACGCAAAGTCGGCGGCGGTCAAAGTCAGAATGCGCCGGCGTTCGCGATTCGCGGCGAGTGCCTTGAGCGCGCTGCGGCCGATCAGATGCTCGAGTTCACGCACATTTCCCGGCCATGAATAGCGCAGCAACGCAGCCTGCGCATCTGCCGCGAGACGAAGGCTCAACAGCCCAAGCCGCGAGCGATTTTCTTCGAGGAAATACCCGGCCAGCAGCAACACATCGCGGCCGCGTTCGCGCAACGGCGGCACACGTAGCGGATAAACACTCAGCCGATGATAAAAGTCCGCACGAAACCGGCCCGCGCGCACCTCTTCCGCGAGATCGCGATTCGTTGCGGCGATCAGCCTGACATCGACCTTGTGTTCGCTATCGGAGCCGATCCGTTGCAGTTGTCCGTTCTGCAGAACCCGCAGCAGTTTTGCCTGCGCGACGAGCGGCAACTCACCGACTTCATCGAGGAAGATCGTGCCGCCATCCGCGAGTTCGAATTTGCCGCGCCGATCCGCCGACGCTCCAGAAAACGCGCCGCGCACGTGGCCGAAAAGTTCGCTCTCGACCAGCGTATCCGGCAATGCCGCGCAGTTCAGGCTGATCAACGGCTTGTTCGCGCGCGACGACAACGCGTGAATCGCGTTGGCCACAAGCTCCTTGCCGACGCCCGTCTCGCCGGTAATCAGCACGGTCAGATCGCTGCCCGCGACGACCTCGATTTCCTTGACCAGCTGACTTTGAGCATCGCTGCTGCCGATCAACTCACGATGCGTGCCGCTGCTCGCCTGGCGATACGCTTCGGCGCGGCGACGCTCCTCCTCGCCGGTGCGCGCGAGCGTGTCGATGCGCTCCACGACGCTGACGGTCGCGGCCGCCAGGCTGAGGAAGGCGCGAAACGAGGCCATGTCGAGCGAATCGAAACGCGCCGGGTCCAGTGCGTCGAGCGTGAGCAGGCCCCACGGTTGTCCACGAATAAACAGCGGACAGCCGAGGCAATCGTGAACATGAAGTTTGCCGGCGACACCTTGCACGAGGCCGTCGTAGGGATCGGGCAAATCGGAATCGGCGGCGAAACGGGTGGGTTCGGCGCGCGATAAAAGCTGCGCGAAACGCGGATGATCGCCGACGCGAAAACGCCGGCCGAGCGTGTCGCTGCTCAAGCCGTCGATAGCGAGCGGCACCAGCGTGTCGCCCTCCAGACGCAATAACGCGGCGGCATCGCCGGGAAACAGCGTACGCAGACTGCTGAGCAAGCGGCGATAGCGCTCGCGATCGGACAACTCGCGCGACAGGTCGAGGATCAGCGGCGTGAGAGCATCCAGCAGCGCTTCTGCAGTCAAACTGACTGCCTTACTGGTCTCTTTGACCAGGGTCGAATCGACCATTATCGAATCCAGATCGTTGATTTACCTACAGTTTATACCTGGCACGAATCATGGATAGATAGACGCGTTCAGCCGCAGTCCGGCTGACTGCTCATCCATCACACAGGAACGTCACCATGCTCACCGCCGAACACCGCGCCATCATCAAAGCCACGGTTCCCCTCCTCGAAAGCGGGGGCGAAGCGCTGACCACGCATTTCTACAAGATGCTCATGAGTGAACATCCCGAAGTGCGTCCTCTGTTCAATCAGGCCAATCAGGCCAGCGGCGCGCAACCGCGCGCGTTGGCCAACGGCGTGCTGATGTACGCGCGCCATATCGATCAACTCGAACAGCTTGGCGGACTCGTCTCGCAGATTATCAACAAGCATGTCGCGCTGAATATCCAGCCGGAGCATTATCCGGTCGTCGGACAGTGTCTGCTGAGATCGATCCGCGAAGTGCTCGGCGCGGAAATCGCGACGGATGCGGTGATCGAAGCGTGGGCCGCTGCTTATCAGCAACTCGCCGATTTACTGATCGGACTCGAAGAGAAGATGTATTCGGAGCGAGAAGCAGCGCCGGGCGGATGGCGTGGTACGCGGGTTTTCCGCGTCGCGCGAAAAGTGCGGGAAAGCGAAGAGATCATGTCGTTTTATTTGCGTCCGGACGACAACGGCGAGTTGCTGGCGTTTTATCCGGGGCAATATATCGGCGTACGGTTAATGATCGACGGCGAAGAAGTGCGGCGCAATTATTCGCTCTCGGCAATGGCAAATGGTCACGAGTACCGCATTAGCGTGAAGCGCGAACCGAACGGGAAAGTCTCGAACTATCTGCATGAGCGCGTTAATGAAAACGATGCGGTCGAACTGTTTGCGCCGGCCGGTGATTTTAAACTCGAACCTAACGATAAGCCGCTGGTGCTGATTAGCGGCGGCGTCGGTATTACGCCGACTCTCGCTATGCTTCAAGCTGCGCTGAAAACCAATCGCGCCGTGCATTTTATTCACGCGGCCCGTCATGGCGGCGTGCATGCCTTTCGCGATGCGATTGACGCGTTGGCCGCGCATCATCCGCAATTGAAGCGCTTCTATTGCTATGAACAGCACCGCACAGGCGATGCAAATGCGCACGGTGTCGGCTATATCGACGAGAAGAGATTGGGAGAATGGTTGCCGGAAACGCGTGACGTCGATGTGTATTATCTCGGGCCGATTGCTTTCATGAAGGCTATCAAAAAGCACCTCAAGGCGATTGGCGTGCCGGAATCGCAAAGCCGGTATGAGTTTTTTGGACCGGCTTCAGCGCTTGAATAGGTTGGCGAGGTGACGGGCGGAATAAGGCATTAATGCCTTATTCCGTTATCGGTAGAAAATGTAGTCGGCGAGATAAGGCGAGCTTCCGGTTTGGTGTTCCGTCGAACATGAAGCCGAAGGCGTCAGCCCGCCGACCGTATGCACGCGCTGGACATAGCGGATCGCTGAAAGCGTGCCGCTGCCGGCCGTGCTATGCGTCTCCAGCAGGAGCTGCGGGATGCTTGCCGGGGTGGCGCTGGGCTGCTGTGCGAGTACGCGCCCCTGAATCCGGCTTCCGTCTTCCGCTTCCCAGGACGGCCCCGCACCATGGCGGACGGCCGCATGCCCGCTTGTGTCGAACAGGATTGCTTGCGGGCTTTTGAATACCCATCCCAGGCGATGCTGAGTGTCGAACTCGCATGAGTACGTTTGCACGCCGGATGCCGCCAGGCTCATCACGCGTTCGGCTTGAGGTGGATCGATGGAAGCAGCGACGGGTGATGACGATGTTGTCGTGCATGCTGCCAGCAACGACCCGGCGACGGCAGCGAAGATTAGCGACAAACGATTGCTGGGCATGGATTCACCTTGCGGAGAGGAAGGGTGAGATAAGGGCGCGCTGTACTCAGTCGACGAGCTCGGCTTCTGAGTATTGTCCGGCTCACACTACACTAAGATTCGATGCGGTACGTCACTTCGTTTCGTCACATTGTCTCGGGAGAACAGCATGAGCGATCAGGAACAGAGCGCGGGCAAAGCGCGTCGTACTCAGGTGATGGGAGCGCCCTTCGTTGATCGCGCGATGAATGGACTGGACGCGTTCAATCGACCGCTGCAAGAGTGGCTCAACGAACATGCGTGGGGCAGTACCTGGCTTCGGGAGGGTATTGATCTGAAGACGCGCAGTCTGTGCACGTGTGCGATGCTCGCGGCGCTTGGTAAGAGCACGGAGCTCAAGGGACACGTACGTGGCGCGATTAACAATGGCGCTAGCGTCGTCGAGATTCGCGAGGTACTGCTGCATAGCGCGATCTACGCAGGCGCGCCCGCGGCGGTGGAAGCGTTTCGAAGTGCGCGCGAAGTTCTTGATGAACTCGGACTTTCTATTCCCGACGAAGGTTTTTAGAGTACTTCGGGAAGGGAGATTTGCTGCTTTTGCTCGCGGATTGACTGCAGCAATTGGGATTCCAGCTTGCCTGAAATTGTGACTGGCGAAAGTGGGTCTATTTGCTCATCGCTTTTTAGCACGCGCGCAAACGATGATGCCGCGTTTCTCTGCACATTTCGGCGGTTAACCGACGCACAAACGGCGAGCGGAGAGTAATTTCATCCGTCTACACATCGCTTTTTCAAATAGATCTGGCGCGCCAAATAGATCAACGTCTGGCGCTTAAATCTGCCGACGTCAGCATCGGATGGCTGAGGGCACTCGCGGCCACTGCGAAGCGCTCGGTTATTCCTGCTCGCTTGCGCTACAACTGCCGTAGCAATCGGAGTTATCAGAACCTGGCCTGTAAACGCAGAAACCCCACCTTTGCGGGGTGGGGTTTCTGATACTGCTGGGGAGCCTGACGATTACCTACTTTCACACGGGCAATCCGCACTATCATCGGCGTGGAGTCGTTTCACGGTCCTGTTCGGGATGGGAAGGGGTGGTACCGACTCGCTATGGTCATCAGGCATGACTTGTTGTCGTGTCGCCTTTGGGGCAACACAACCAATCTGGAAGAAGTAGTTTCTGGTGATGCTCACCAGAGAAGCTTTTGGGGTTGTGCTGTTTCTGGCACAACACTGATCTCAACCGTGCGTCTCGTGTCCCTTTGCGGGAGCAAGACACACCTGTTATAGGATCAAGCCTTACGGGCAATTAGTATCAGTTAGCTTAACGCATTACTGCGCTTCCACACCTGACCTATCAACGTCCTGGTCTTGAACGACCCTTCAAGGGGCTTAAAGCCCCGGGGATATCTCATCTTAAGGCGAGTTTCCCGCTTAGATGCTTTCAGCGGTTATCTCTTCCGAACATAGCTACCCGGCGATGCCACTGGCGTGACAACCGGTACACCAGAGGTTCGTCCACTCCGGTCCTCTCGTACTAGGAGCAGCCCCCTTCAAATATCCAGCGCCCACGGCAGATAGGGACCAAACTGTCTCACGACGTTTTAAACCCAGCTCACGTACCTCTTTAAATGGCGAACAGCCATACCCTTGGGACCGGCTACAGCCCCAGGATGAGATGAGCCGACATCGAGGTGCCAAACACCGCCGTCGATATGAACTCTTGGGCGGTATCAGCCTGTTATCCCCAGAGTACCTTTTATCCGTTGAGCGATGGCCCTTCCATACAGAACCACCGGATCACTATGACCTGCTTTCGCACCTGCTCGACTTGTCGGTCTCGCAGTTAAGCACGCTTATGCCATTGCACTATCAGCACGATTTCCGACCGTACCTAGCGTACCTTCGTACTCCTCCGTTACACTTTGGGAGGAGACCGCCCCAGTCAAACTGCCTACCATGCACTGTCCCCGACCCGGATAACGGGTCAAGGTTAGAACCTCAAACAAACCAGGGTGGTATTTCAAGGTTGGCTCCACGCAGACTGGCGTCCACGCTTCATAGCCTCCCACCTATCCTACACAGATCGGTTCAAAGTCCAATGCAAAGCTACAGTAAAGGTTCATGGGGTCTTTCCGTCTAGCCGCGGGGAGATTGCATCATCACAAACACTTCAACTTCGCTGAGTCTCGGGAGGAGACAGTGTGGCCATCGTTACGCCATTCGTGCAGGTCGGAACTTACCCGACAAGGAATTTCGCTACCTTAGGACCGTTATAGTTACGGCCGCCGTTTACCGGGACTTCAATCAAGAGCTTGCACCCCATCATTTAATCTTCCGGCACCGGGCAGGCGTCACACCCTATACGTCCACTTTCGTGTTTGCAGAGTGCTGTGTTTTTATTAAACAGTCGCAGCCACCAGTTTATTGCAACCCCTTCACCCTTTGCCCGCAGGGGCATCAAGCTACAGGGGCGTACCTTATCCCGAAGTTACGGTACCAATTTGCCGAGTTCCTTCTCCCGAGTTCTCTCAAGCGCCTTAGAATACTCATCTCGCCCACCTGTGTCGGTTTGCGGTACGGTCTTGTTAAACTGAAGCTTAGAGGCTTTTCTTGGAACCACTTCCGATTGCTTCTTCACCTAAGTGAATGGCCTCACACCCTTGAATTCCGCGCCCGGATTTGCCTAAGCGCCTTCTCCAATGCAAGGACCGGGACTTCCAACACCCGGACAACCTTCCGCGATCCGTCCCCCCATCGCATTTAACAATGGTGCAGGAATATTAACCTGCTTCCCATCAGCTACGCATTTCTGCCTCGCCTTAGGGGCCGACTCACCCTACGCCGATGAACGTTGCGTAGGAAACCTTGGGCTTACGGCGAGGGGGCTTTTCACCCCCTTTATCGCTACTCATGTCAGCATTCGCACTTCCGATACCTCCAGCACACTTTTCAATGCACCTTCGCAGGCTTACGGAACGCTCTCCTACCATGCACATAAATGTGCATCCGCAGCTTCGGTATATTGCTTAGCCCCGTTACATCTTCCGCGCAGGACGACTCGATCAGTGAGCTATTACGCTTTCTTTAAAGGATGGCTGCTTCTAAGCCAACCTCCTGACTGTTTTAGCCTTCCCACTTCGTTTCCCACTTAGCAATATTTGGGGACCTTAGCTGGCGGTCTGGGTTGTTTCCCTCTTGACACCGGACGTTAGCACCCGATGTCTGTCTCCCGTGATTGCACTCTTCGGTATTCGGAGTTTGCTATGGCGTAGTAATCCGCAATGGACCCCACAACCATGACAGTGCTCTACCCCCGAAGGTGATACACGAGGCACTACCTAAATAGTTTTCGGAGAGAACCAGCTATTTCCAGGTTTGTTTAGCCTTTCACCCCTATCCACAGCTCATCCCCTAACTTTTCAACGTTAGTGGGTTCGGACCTCCAGTACGTGTTACCGCACCTTCATCCTGGCCATGGATAGATCACCTGGTTTCGGGTCTACACCCAGCGACTGAATCGCCCTGTTCGGACTCGCTTTCGCTACGCCTGCCCTAATCGGTTAAGCTTGCCACTGAATGTAAGTCGCTGACCCATTATACAAAAGGTACGCAGTCACCCCTTGCGAGGCTCCTACTGTTTGTATGCATGCGGTTTCAGGATCTATTTCACTCCCCTCCCGGGGTTCTTTTCGCCTTTCCCTCACGGTACTGGTTCACTATCGGTCGATCACGAGTATTTAGCCTTGGAGGATGGTCCCCCCATCTTCAGACAGGATTTCACGTGTCCCGCCCTACTTGTCGTACACCTAGTTCTTCCTCGCTGCTTTCGTCTACAGGGCTATCACCTGCTATGGCGGCACTTTCCAGAGCCTTCGACTAACAATGAAGATAAAGAGTACAGGCTGGTCCCATTTCGCTCGCCACTACTCTGGGAATCTCGGTTGATTTCTTTTCCTGCGGTTACTTAGATGTTTCAGTTCACCGCGTTCGCTTCTCATAGCCTATGTATTCAGCTATGGATACTCCATTAGGAGTGGGTTTCCCCATTCGGATATCGGGGGATCAAAGCTCGTTTGCCAGCTCCCCCCCGCTTTTCGCAGGCTACCGCGTCCTTCATCGCCTGTGATCGCCAAGGCATCCACCACATGCACTTGTTCGCTTGACCCTATAACGGGTGTGTCTCCCGCCGTCTTCACTGGGAAGACCGCGTTTTCTCACACTCGCTACAGGTTGAGTATTCGTGTTGCGCCGTATTCCAAGGCAATCTTTCGATCACCTTTTCATACATTGATACAATCACAACCCTGATCCACCTACTCACACACCCATCTCTAAGTATGCTTTCGTGAATCTCTTTACTACTTCTTCCTGATTGTTAAAGAACGACAGCCGATATCGCGATTGCTATAACCGCGTATCCCTACTGACTGGCTCAATCGCCAATGCATAACGTTCTGCGCATTCACAGAACACTAGGCATTGAAGATTGGTGGAGGATGACGGGATCGAACCGACGACCCCCTGCTTGCAAAGCAGGTGCTCTCCCAGCTGAGCTAATCCCCCAGTCATACAGATATCACAGAGGTTTTTTATCGATTAGTGCAGCCACCGCAGAAACAGTGGTGGGTCTGGATGGATTCGAACCATCGACCCCCGCCTTATCAAGACGGTGCTCTAACCGACTGAGCTACAGACCCCTGAGTCTGTCTTGATTTACAGCCGATAAGCGTGAGCGCTCAACACTTGATGCGTTAGCTCGAGAAAGGAGGTGATCCAGCCGCACCTTCCGATACGGCTACCTTGTTACGACTTCACCCCAGTCATGAATCCCACCGTGGTAAGCGCCCTCCTTGCGGTTAGGCTACCTACTTCTGGTGAAACCCACTCCCATGGTGTGACGGGCGGTGTGTACAAGACCCGGGAACGTATTCACCGCGGCATGCTGATCCGCGATTACTAGCGATTCCAGCTTCACGCACTCGAGTTGCAGAGTGCGATCCGGACTACGATCGGTTTTCTGGGATTGGCTCCCCCTCGCGGGTTGGCGACCCTCTGTTCCGACCATTGTATGACGTGTGAAGCCCTACCCATAAGGGCCATGAGGACTTGACGTCATCCCCACCTTCCTCCGGTTTGTCACCGGCAGTCTCCCTAGAGTGCTCTTGCGTAGCAACTAGGGACAAGGGTTGCGCTCGTTGCGGGACTTAACCCAACATCTCACGACACGAGCTGACGACAGCCATGCAGCACCTGTGTTATGGCTCCCTTTCGGGCACTCCCACCTCTCAGCAGGATTCCATACATGTCAAGGGTAGGTAAGGTTTTTCGCGTTGCATCGAATTAATCCACATCATCCACCGCTTGTGCGGGTCCCCGTCAATTCCTTTGAGTTTTAATCTTGCGACCGTACTCCCCAGGCGGTCAACTTCACGCGTTAGCTACGTTACCAAGTCAATGAAGACCCGACAACTAGTTGACATCGTTTAGGGCGTGGACTACCAGGGTATCTAATCCTGTTTGCTCCCCACGCTTTCGTGCATGAGCGTCAGTATTGGCCCAGGGGGCTGCCTTCGCCATCGGTATTCCTCCACATCTCTACGCATTTCACTGCTACACGTGGAATTCTACCCCCCTCTGCCATACTCTAGCCCGCCAGTCACAAATGCAGTTCCCAGGTTAAGCCCGGGGATTTCACATCTGTCTTAGCGAACCGCCTGCGCACGCTTTACGCCCAGTAATTCCGATTAACGCTTGCACCCTACGTATTACCGCGGCTGCTGGCACGTAGTTAGCCGGTGCTTATTCTTCCGGTACCGTCATCCTCCCCGGGTATTAACCAGGAAGTTTTCTTTCCGGACAAAAGTGCTTTACAACCCGAAGGCCTTCTTCACACACGCGGCATTGCTGGATCAGGCTTGCGCCCATTGTCCAAAATTCCCCACTGCTGCCTCCCGTAGGAGTCTGGGCCGTGTCTCAGTCCCAGTGTGGCTGGTCGTCCTCTCAGACCAGCTACAGATCGTCGCCTTGGTAGGCCTTTACCCCACCAACTAGCTAATCTGCCATCGGCCGCCCCTGTAGCGAGAGGTCCTAAGATCCCCCCCTTTCCTCCGTAGAGCGTATGCGGTATTAATCCGGCTTTCGCCGGGCTATCCCCCACTACAGGACACGTTCCGATGTATTACTCACCCGTTCGCCACTCGCCACCAGGGTTGCCCCCGTGCTGCCGTTCGACTTGCATGTGTAAGGCATGCCGCCAGCGTTCAATCTGAGCCAGGATCAAACTCTTCAGTTCAAACCTGTTACTGTTTTTCGGTTCCGTTAAGAACCGGTCGCTCACTCAACGTACTGACGAATGATTCATCTGTCCGAGGACAGAAAAACCTTCCTTTCATTACTGTGTGAGACTTGATGCTTTTGCTTTGCAGCAGACCCCGAAGGATCCACTCGCATCGCGTATCAAGCGCCCACACTTATCGGCTGTTAATTTTTAAAGATCGATCCGCTCACAAAACTGCGCCCACTTCAACCACCCGGCACCGCTTCGTTCTGCGTCGCTGCGTCTGCAGCAGAGAAACGAGATTATGGCGATCAGACCGAACCCCGTCAACCCTCTTGTGCAA
Source organism: Paraburkholderia fungorum (assembly GCF_900099835.1). Classification (NCBI taxonomy): domain Bacteria; kingdom Pseudomonadati; phylum Pseudomonadota; class Betaproteobacteria; order Burkholderiales; family Burkholderiaceae; genus Paraburkholderia; species Paraburkholderia fungorum. The sequence goes on along the minus strand of NZ_FNKP01000002.1, from coordinate 213,313 downwards.
TTATTTTCTAAAAAATAAGAGCGCTATAAAAATAGGCACTTTCGCACCAATTGCAAATTAGTTAGTCATCCGACTCAATTTGAGATGCGCTGTTATAGCGTGCCTAAAACGACAGCACATCCGTAACGACATCCCGAGCATCGGGACATGGACACGTGGCCGACCGAGAATGAACGTCAGCCTCGTCACGAGCCCGGTCGAACGATGGCAGGTAACTCAGGGCGCTCGCGCCGTCTATATGTGTAGAGATCGCCGCCGCTCCCACACGCAACTGCTATTTGTCCACCGCAGTCCGCAACCAATCCGCGCGCCGCGAACCAGGAGCCAAAGAGCACCACGGTCCCCAAATATTCGCCGCCTCAATTTTGACAAGCTATCATCCGGGAAAACCCGAACCTGCCGATGTGCTGCCCCACCCTTTGCAGCGCGTCCGGCGTGCTTGTTCGAGGTTATCGCCCGTCGTCGGACGGGGCTTTCAGCCGGTGATCCCGGCACGAGGGTCCAATCCGGCGATACAAAGGTGGCGGGTCCCGCGTGATCCGCCCTGCCGCGATCGGCCAAAAGCCGATGGCGGCCACTTAGCCTGGACATCATCGATCATGATTGCTGCCGCGTTTTCGCGCGTCGCCGACCGTCTGCTAGCCGCGGACCCCGGACTCGTGCGCCTCCACACCGCGCTGCGCGTCGCGCTTGCCTGCCTGCTGACTGGCGTGGCGAGCATCGCGTGGACCGTCGCCCATCGCCAACCCGTCATCCTCGCTGCGCCCGGCGTCCTGTTCGCGATGGTCGCGCCGCTGTTCCTGCGCGACGCCCGGCGCTCCGCCTGGTTCGCCACACTCACCTACCTCTATCTGTGCGCTTGCGCGTGCTTCGCCGTCGCGGCCGTGCTGAGTCGCTACCCGTTGGCCGCCGATGCGGGCTTTCTGCTCGTGATGTTCATCGGCATGCTTTGCCAGGCCTGCGGCCCGCGTGCGCTGGGTTGCGCGATGCTGGGCGTCGTGTGTTTCTACCTCGGCCTGTATCTGCATCCGTCGATCGCGCATCTCACGCAATCGCTGATGTTTTCCGCCTTCGGCCCGTTGATGGTCGCGCTGATCGGCCGCGTGGTCTTGCCGCTGCGTCCTGCTGCCACGTTCCGGCTCGCCATTCACACGCTGACGCTGCGTGCGTCGCGTGTGCTCCATACGCCAGCCGCCGCCAATCTCTCCGCGTTGAACGAAGCCGCGCTGTCGCTGGAGGAGCAGCTCGCGTTGCTCAACCCATCCGACGCGGGCACGGTTCGCGAGCGGATTGTCGAAGTCGAAGTGGCGGCCGGGCAGCATGCCTTCGCGTCGAGCCACGCCGCCGGGCACAACGCCCCGACCACAGCCGACATGCTTCGTCACGCGATGACGCGGCTCAGGGAACTGACGCATCGGCACGCTTCGTTTGTGCCGGCCAGCAACAACGCGATCGCTTCGCCGTTCTCCCGACGCCTCGCCGACATGCGCGCCAAACTCTGCTGGTTGCCTGCCACACGCGCCACGACTGCGGCGTTTCTGGCGATGCTGATCGGCCATTCGCTCTCCCCCGAGCGCTGGTTCTGGGCCGTCATCACGACATTCGTCGTGTTTCTCGGTACGCGATCTCGCGCCGATACGGTCTATCGCGGCGCGCAGCGTCTGGTCGGCACGCTGGCTGGCGCGCTGGTCAGCGTCATGCTGGTCGCGCCGCTGCACGACTCGCCGACACTATTAGTAGCTGCGATGGTGCTCTGCGTGTTCGGTTGGGCGTACTTCATCCTCAGCGCTTACGCGCCGGGGGTGTTCTTCATTACCGTGCTCGTGGGGTTGGTCTACGGCGAACTGGGTTTCGCCATGGGACCGCTGGTCGAATTGCGGATCGAGGAAGTGCTGGTGGGCTGCATCGTGTCGTTCGCCGTCGCCATTCTGATGATGCCGCTTTCGGCCACCCGTCATGTCGAGGTTCGGCTGGGCGCTGTGCTCGGAGCGCTGCGCGAGGTGGTCCGGCTTGCGGCGGGTGCGGGTGCGGGTGCTGGTGCTGGTGCTGGTGCTGGTGCTGCTAGCGTGAGCGCGTCTGAAACGCGTGCTGCCATGCGCCGGCTGGATCGTGGCTGGCACGATCTTCGGATTGCATTAAAGCCGCTGCAAACCCAGCGTGTAGTGACGTGGAATCCCGATGTCGAACTAGCCACGGGTTCGCTGCTGTGCTGCCTGCATTGGGCGCGGGTGTTGAGCGATCCGGCGCGGCGCGGGATGCCGTCTAACGAGGAAGCGGCGGCGCTCAATGCGGCGGATATCAGCGCGGCCCATGTCGAATCGATCGTGGCGCGACTGGACTCGCTGATCGCCCGATACAACGGACAGCCGAGCGGTTCGGCGCGTGATGCAACGAACGAGCGTGCGTCGGCTGCAGTGGGGATCGAGGTCGATCCGGCAAAATCACCGGCGCTGGCTCAACTGGATGGCGCGGTCGCGCAACTGTTCGACCGGTTGACGCAGCCTACCGGGAAAGCGCGACGCATGTTCAACTGGGCGTTGCGGGGAAAAGGGGTGTGAGACGAGGGCGAGTTGCCGCGTCTGCGTGCTTATCGCGGCAACTCGCGGCAACTACGGAGACGAATACAGGAACAGCTACCGGCCAACACGAGAAACCCGGCGAACTTGTCCACAGAAAATGTTCGCAAGCCTGTGGATAACCTATCCACAACCGGGCCAAGTCCTTGATACCAAACCAGAGTCGAGCCTTGCGCACCTGGCGCGACCGCTTACACAGTCGCGCCGTAAGCACCGGAGCGCCAGAAGTACCGACAAGCGCCCCAGTGCCAGGCCAGCCTCAAGCCGACTTCGCCACGCCACGCACATTCAGCCGTGCGAAATCGCTGCGCTCGACCAGCGCGCCGAACAGCAGCCCGATCGTCGTCCACATGATGACCTGCATGCCGATCGCGGCCACCCGGAACTTCCACAGCAGCACCGCCGGGAAAGCCGCCGGCACTTCGTTGATGACCGGCATCGACAGTTGCACTGCCGCGATGATCACGATAAACACCAGTCCCGCGACAATCGAGCCGTTCCACGCGCCCAGCTTCAGCACCGCGCGGCGTCGCACCTTCAGCGAGAACACCATCGCGGCGATCGAGATCGCGATCATCAGAAAGAACAGGCCCGTGCGCATCCCGATCGTCTCGGGGTCGCCTACCGATGGCGGATTAGCCGGGTACTTGATATTGGGTACGATCACCAGCGCAATGAACGCCGCCAGCGCGAGCCACGCGGACAACGCGCGCACGCCCAGCACGCCGACACGTCCGTACGCATACGCGAACACCAGCGAGAACAGACCGCCGACCGCCGCGCCGAACGTCACCACGCCGGTCAGCAATCCGAGGCCCGCCTGGGTCTCGCGGCTCACGAGTTCAGGCTCGGGCGCTTCGCCTTTGGCGGCGTCTGCCTTTTCTTCGAACGAAATGGCCTGATCGACCTGCGGCTCGCCTACCAGTCGCGCGAAGCCGAACGTGAGCAGTCCCGCGGCGATGCCGGCGAGCATCCCGCGTACCAACAATTTACCAACCATGTCCGGCTCCGTTAGTGGCAGGGAAAGCCGAGCAGATGGCGACCGTCGTGCACGAATTCATGCACGTACATGCCGGGCACCAGCGACGTGGCACCTTCTTCTGCACCAACGAAGTAAATCGCGAGCAATAACAGCAAGCCGCCGAATACGACCCAAGGCAGCAACTCACGCAACGGGATAGGCGTGGGTTGCGCAACGGGCTGGGTCGCGGAATTGAAAACGGTGTCGTTCATAGTGACATCTCCTGGGGGTAGCGCGCCCCGAAAGTCGATTGCAAAGGAATGGTGCGAAGCTCAGGTCTGGCTTTCGGCTTGCGATGCCGATTACAGTGGCGCGACCGCGCCGGGCTCTCACCGGCTTCCGTGCTTCGCAGTCCCGCTATTCTACGCGCTAAACTCGGGCCTCCGCGACCCTGGACGTGCCGTCCGCGCCGCGTTTCGGCATCGTTTGAACGGAAATGAAAAGAATGGACCTACGACTGTTACTGGTCAGCCACGCGTCGACGGCCGCGCAGCGCGCAGGCCGCTTTCCCATCGACGACGACGCGCTCGACGCCCGTAGCATCGGCGAAACGGAAGCTGTGCGGGCGCGTATGGCCTTTTCCGGCGATGCCGCCGCGTTCGTCAGCCCGGCGGTTTGCGCGCGCGAAACGGCCTCAGCACTCGGACTGGCCGCGACGGTCGACGAAGCTCTGGCGGATATAAATTACGGCAGATGGCGTGGCCAGCGGCTCATCGACATAGCCAACGAAGCGCCCCAGGAACTCGCCGCATGGACACGCGATCCCGACGCCGCGCCGCCCGGAGGCGAGTCGTTCGCTGCGCTCGTGAAGCGGGTGGGAGCGTGGCTCGACGCGTTGAACCCTACGACTGCGGACCACGCATCGAACCATCCGCGCCATGTCGTTGCTGTCACGCATGCCCCGCTGCTGCGGGCCGCGATTGTGCATGCGCTGGGGGCATCGCCCGAGATATTTGCGCGGATTGAAATCGCGCCGCTGTCGCTGGTCGAATTGCGGCGCTCGTCGCGCGGCTGGACATGGCGGCCGTCGGCAAGCTGACTGTCGCCGCCGTTCAACTTCAATTTATCGGGACACCGCAGCTACTCATTAACTAGCCCGCCGGTCACTGACCCGATACCACCAGCCGCAGTTTGTTCGAACCCGTGGGCGTCAGCGTGATGCCGGTCCGCTTGCCTTTATCGCCGACATAAAAGTGCTGGCGTCCCGGTGAATTCTGATCGTGAGTCGCTTCGGGCAGACACGACGCGATGTCGGCTGCGACCGCCTGCAACGCGGCGGCATTCGAACCGGCGTCGTGATGCGGCGTCCACGTGCACTGGTAGCTGCCTGGGCTCGCAGCACATTGGGCATCGTCGCCGTAGGGTTGCGCGATGCCTTTGCCATCCTCGGGTGTCATTGAAGCCAGGCCGCCCGGCGCCGCCGCCACGATTCGTTTGAGCGACGCGCACGGGCTGGGGGCATCGTCGGCCTGTGCGCTGCAGGGCAACAGCGCACCTAGCGATGCAGCGGCAAGCGCGGTGGCGAGTATTCGGGTTTTGTTCATGTCGACACGCTCCTCGGACGGTGGCGTGCGGATCATCAACATCGATCCGCGTGGTCACTGCTGCGGTAGCAGGCTTTGTGCCCATGCTGGCCCGACCGACGTGATCGCCAAGGCTCATCGCGAACACCGTCAGACGCCAAATACCGCCGCCAGCCCCTGCTCAGAAGCAAACATCCCGTTCGCATCGTGCCCGACGCCATCGATCACGAACGTCCGGTGGGTCGCCAATCCTTGCGGATGCCGCAACGCCATATACCGCGCGTACGCGAGCCCACGCTCAAGCCGGTTCGTGCCTTGGGTCATCGCCGCACATGAGCGGTCGAGCGCGGGATGCTGCGGATCGCAATCCGCGCCGCCCAGCAGCACGGTGACATCGGAGCGCGCATAGCGTGCTTCGAGCCCGTCGGCGGATGCCGCGCCATCTTCGCCACGCGTGTAAGCGGGCAAATCTTCGAGCCCATATTTCCAGCGATTGAACGACGGACACCGAGCCGCATCGAACGCAGCGAACTCGCCGGATGCCGTCGGACGCATTGCATCGAAATACACATACGACGACGGATTCGCGACCACATACCGCAACCCGACACCCCGCGCGGCCAGCGACGCCTGCTCGCGCGCCACCACCGCATAGCGATGCACCACCTGCGCGCCGCCCGAATGCCCCGCGATCACGACCTCGGTCAGCGATGCAAAGCGGTCGTCCGAAGCGAGCGTCTGCACGATGGCATCGAGCACGTCGAACGAACTGAGCGGCGCCGGACCTTCGGCCTCGCCACCGCCCATCCAGCTGGTCCACTCCCAATGCAACGTGGATGGCGGGACCTCATGCGCGGCCACATCGGCGGTCGCGAGAAACTGCGGCACGATCAGCAGCGTATCGGCGGCGCTGCCGCCCGCCAGCGCGCAGGCCCGCTGTGCGAGGTCGAAATACGTATCGGCATTGCGCAGGCGGCCGTGAATCAGAATCACCGCGCGTTCGATGCCGCGCGCGGGGAGAAGCCAGTCGCCGTTCGCGAACACCGGCACGGTGCCGCTGCCCGCATCGGTCGTGACAGTCAGATGCCGGTTCGCGACGACCGCCACCGGACGTTCATTGGGCGCGCGCTCGTCGTCTGTAATCAAAGGCTGGGTCATGCAATGAGCTCGTGGTTAATCTGCCAGGGGGCGCCGCGCGCCACCGTGCTAATGAGCGGCGGGTCGCGCCGCCGTGCCGCGCGGCTCGCGTCCCGAGCGCGTGAAGTACACCATCGCAAGCGAAACGAAGCCGGCAAAAATCAGGTAGAACGCGGGCGTGAGACTGCTGCCGGTCACGCGCGTCAGACCGGTGATGGTGAGCGGCGCCATGCCGCCGAACAGCGTCACCGCGATGTTGTACGACAGCGCCACGCCCGCCGAGCGGCTGCGCACCGGGAACAGCGTCGCGAGCATGCCGGGATGCGAGCCGGACATCGCCGCGAGAAACACTGTGGCGACGAGTTGCGCGATGAACAGATGCCCCGGCGTCGGATTCGTCACGACGAACTGATACAGCGGATACACGCAGACCATCCACGCAATCACGATTGGATAGAACAGACGGTAAGCGCCGTAGCGGTCGGCAAGCTTGCCCGACAGCGGGAACAGGAACAGATTCAGCACGCCCGACACGAACGCGCCGAGCAGCGCGGTGGATAACGGCAAATGCAATTGCCGCTCGACATACACCGACAGATACGAGTGCCACACGTAATTCGTCGCCGCGCCGACGATGATCACGCCCATCGCGCAGATCGCCGCATCGCCGTTGTCGCGGAAAAACTGCCGGACGGTGACGCGCGGCGGCTTGTCCTTGCTATCGCGCAGGCGTTCGAATTCCGGCGACTCCGCCACGCGATGCCGGATATAAAACCCGAACGGCCCCGCCAGCGCGCCGAACAGAAACGGCAGACGCCATCCCCACGACACCAGTTGTTCATGCGTCAATTGCGTGGTCAGCAGGTAGCCGACGCCCGACGACAGCAGCAACGCAAACGCCTGCGCCGACATGTTGAAGCTGCCATAGAACATCTTCTTGTGCGGCGGGGCGTACTCGACCAGCATCGCCGACGCGGTCGCGAACTGTCCGCCGACCGACAGCCCTTGCAGCAGCCGCGCGAGCACTACCAGCAACGGCGCCGCGATACCGATGTGCGCGTAACCGGGCGTGAGGCCCATCAGCAGCGTGCTGGCGGCCATCGAGATGATCAGCAGCGAGAGTGCCTTGCGACGCCCGGCGCGATCCGCGTAAATGCCGAGCAGAATGCCGCCGATCGGCCGCACGATGAAGCCGACCGCGAACGTGGCCAGCGTCAGCATGATCGACACGAAGCCGTTGCCGCCAGGAAAGAACACCTGCGCGATGATCTTCGCGAAGTAGCCGTAGATCAGAAAGTCGAACCACTCGAGCCCGTTGCCGAGCACTGACGCGAAGATCGCGCGCCGCACCATCGCCGGACTCAAAGCGTTTGGCGTGTGGTCGTTGGCGGAGCTTGCGCCTTCGCGTCGATGGAAAGTCGCTTCGCTCATGGCTCGCATCCTTGGGTATCGAACATCGCCGCGAGCGCGCAGACCGACGTCAGCATCCGCGCGCCGTTGTGGCCGACGCCCGGCACGATATGAAAACTCTGTTGCAGATGATCCGTATGACGCGCGCGGATATAACGGTAATACGCTTCGGCACGCGCGACGCGCTGCGGCCCTTGCGCCTCGGCGGCACAGGTTTTATCGAGCGCGCTTTGCTGCGGATCGTCATCGTCGCCGCCGACCAGATAATCGATCCGGCGCGCGGCATAGGCCGCTTCGAGTTGCGCAGGCGAGCGGTCGTCGAGATAAGGCGGCCGCTGGTCCATGCCGTATTTCCATTGATTGAAATCGGGGCACTGTGCTGCATCGAACGGCGCGGCGACGCCTTGCGCGTTGGGCCGCTGCGCATCGAAATACGCATACGTGGACGGGCTCGCCACCACATAACGCACGTCGATGCCCTCATCGGTCAGCGCGGCGATGTTGCGTGCGGCGACCGCGTAGCGCTGCACGACCTGCGCGCCGCCCGAGTGTCCGGCGAACACGACGTGCCGCAGATTCGGGAACAGCTTCCGATCGGCGAGACGCGTGACGATCGCGTCGAGCACGTCGTACGAACTGATCGACACAGGCGCTTGCGCCGCTTCGCCGCCCATCCAGCCGTTGCCGCTCCAGCGCAGCAGATCGGCGGGCTCGTCGTGAATGCGCAGATCGAGCGTGGCGAGAAATTGCGGCGCGATCAGCAACGTCGCGTCGGGGTCCGCATGCGCCGCGTCGCGGGCCTTCTGCGCGGTGCGGAAATACACGTCCGCATTGCGCAACTTGCCGTGAATCACGATCACCGCGCGCGTGATCTGCGGCTGCGCGACGCTCCAGTCTTTCGACAGATACAACGGAAATTCGGCGTGCCCTTGCGGCGTGTCGAGCGTGAAGCGCGTGTCCGCGATCGTCGCCACCGGCTTCAGATGCGGCTCGTACGCATGCACCGCAAGTGCAGGCTGCGCGAACGACAGCAGCATCGCGCTGCTCGCCGAAGCAGCCGCGCACAGTCGCGCGAGATATCGAGAGAAATTGATAATCATCCAGCCTGACTCCTGATCACCGTGCAGTGGGTTAAACGCAGCGCGTCGCCGAATCCGTTTATGGAAACGAAAGTTAGAAACGATGCCGGATGCCGAGCGTCACGCCGGTCTGATCCGGACCGAACGCGGTGTCGCTCGTCACGCCGACCGGCGTGTACTGACCATCGGCATAACGGGTGGCCGCAGCGTAGGCGACGGTCGCGTAGACGTCGGTTCGTTTCGACAGAATATAGTCCGCGCCCAGCACGCCCATCAGCGCGTTCGACACGTTGTCCGCCTTGTTGCTCTGGTAGTAAGCGGCCAACGTCACGCGCAGTTCCGGCTTGACCAGATAACGCACGCCGCCAAACCACAATGCCGACGACACCGACTTGCCTTTAGTCGGGTTATACAGATAGTGCTCGTAGCCGCCCATCAGCGTCGCGTCGCCGATCTGCTCGCGAGCCGACGCGCTCCAGTTGCGCGATTTGGTCCACAGGTTGCTCGAATTGATCGCGCCGTTGCGGTAGTCGTACGCGAGCGCCGCCGCGAAGCTGCCGATGTTGTAGTCGAGCGCGCCGCCATACGCGGCACTGCTCTGAAACGAATCCGCCGAGCCGCCGAAACTGTAGACGCCGGTCGCCGTCAATCCGCCGAAGTGGCCTACGTACTTGACCGAATTGTTCACCCGCGCCTTGAACGAAAAGCTGTCCGACAGGCCGGTGCTCGGCATCCACGTGTATTGCTGGCCGAACACCATCGGATCGTATTTGATCAGCGTGTCGTACATGGCCGTGTACTGCAAACCCGCCGACACCGCGCCGTACGCATTCGCCAACCCGACCGCCGCCGTCCGGTTGAACAGCACGCCGGCGCTCGCATTGGTGCCGTCGTTGCCGTTGAATCCCCCTTCGAGAATGAAGAACGCGCGATTGCCGCCGCCGAGGTCTTCGTCGCCCCGGAAGCCGAAGCGCGAATTGCTCAGGCCGCCGGAATTCTGACGCACCAGCGAACCGCCGTCCGCGCCCGCATGGTTGAGAAATTCGAGGTTGGTGTCGATTACGCCGTACAACGTCACCGACGACTGCGCGTGCGCGCCTGCACAACTCACCATGGCCAGCGCGGCCGCTGCGTATTGTTTTTTCACCGAGGTCGTCTCCATTTCGTTTTGTTCTTCGCATGTCTCAGCGCCCCCCCTGGAAGGGCTGGATCGATGCGATGGACGAGATCGTAGGAGCGCCGCTGGCAAATGTAAAATACCTGTTTTATGCACTGTCCATATTTATTAGATATGGCATTGAGTCGCGTCGAAACGGACGACGGCCACTGCCAGCAAGGAGACGGAACACCATGGAACTGCGCCATCTGCGCTACTTTCTGACGGTCGCCGAAGAAGGCCAGTTCACGCGCGCCGCCGAACGGCTGTCGATGCAACAGCCGCCGCTTTCGCAACAGATCCGCGCGCTGGAAGAAGAGATCGGCTTCGAGCTGTTTATCCGCATGCCGCGCGGCGTGACGCTCACACCGGCAGGCCACGCATTCGCGGACGACGCACAACGTCTGCTGCAAAACCTTCAAGCCTCGGTGGACAAAGCCAGCCGGATCGCGCGCGGCGAGCTCGGCACGATCTCTATCGGGTTGACCAGTTCTGCTGCGTTCCATCCGTTCACGACCGAGACGATCCGCGAGTTCCGGGCCGTGTATCCCGAGGTGTCGGTGGAACTCGCCGAACTCAACGCGGCGGAGATTATCGAGCGCCTCGCGGCGGGCCAGATTCAGGCGGCGTTTCTGCGCAAACCGGTCGATGTGCGCGAGGGCGTCGCGTTCGAACTGTTGCTCGACGAACCGATGGTCGTCGTGCTGCCGGTCGGGCATCCGCTGCTCAAAGGCCGCGGGAAAGACGGCAGGAAGCCGCCGCAAGTTTCGCTGAAGGCGCTCGCGCACGAAGATTTCATTCTCGTGAGACGCCCCGGCGCGCCAGGCATGTACGCGGATATCCTCGCCGCGTGCCGGCAGGCGGGGTTCGTCCCGCGAGTCGCGCGCGAGGTGCCGCGCATGGTGTCGGGTATCAACCTCGTCGCGACGGGCATGGGCGTGACGCTGGTGCCCGCGTCGATGCAACGTTACGACCAGCTCGGCACCGTGTATTGCACGCTGACCAACCCGTCCGGGTTGAGCGCGCCGCTGCATCTCGCTTACCCCGAAGCGCTGCACAACAGCGCGGCGACGCGGTTTATCCAGTTAGTTCAGGAGCGCGTTCGCAATTGAATGGCACGTAAATTGCAATCTCGCCGTACCGGACGGGCAAACGCCCGCCATTCCAATACGACGCAGACCGCTACGCCATGTCAAACAAACCTGCCGCTGGTACGACCGGCCGCCTTTCCTCCGGAATCGACGGGATCGATAACATTCTGGGCGGGGGCCTGACACCTCGTCGCATGTACCTCGTGGAAGGGGCGCCCGGCACCGGCAAAACTACCCTCGCGTTGCAATTCTTACTTAAAGGTGTCGAGGAAGGACAGCGCGGCCTCTATATCACGCTGTCGGAGACACGCTCCGAGTTGATCGCGGTCGGCGAAAGTCATGGCTGGGACGTCAGCCGCTTCACGATTCTCGAACTGCTTTCGGACGAAGGCCTCGATCCGCAATACGAGCAGACCGTGCTGCATCCGGCCGAGGTCGAACTCGGCGAGACCGTGCGCAACGTGATCAAGCAGGTCGACGACCTCAAGCCCACGCGGATCGTGCTGGACAGCCTGTCGGAATTGCGGCTGCTGTCGCAGAATCCGTTGCGGTATCGCCGGCAGATTCTCGCGCTCAAGCGCTATTTCGCGACCCGCGAATGCACGGTCCTGCTGCTCGACGACAACTCGTCCGAGCCCGGCGACGTGCAGTTGCACAGCATCGCGCATGGTGTCATCAGCCTCGACAACATCGCCCACGATTACGGCGGCAACCGGCGCCGCGCGCGCATCGCGAAGATGCGCGGCATCAAGTTCCGCGAGGGCTACCACGACTTCACGCTCGACACGGGCGGCATCAATGTCTATCCGCGCCTGGTGGCGGCGGAGCATCACGCCGAGTTCGACACGCAAGTCGTCAGCACCGGCACCGACGGACTCGATGCGCTGCTTGGCGGCGGCCTGATTCCGGGCACCAACGCGCTGATGATCGGCCCGTCGGGGGTCGGCAAGACGACCACCGTGGTGTCCTGCCTGATCGCCGCGCTCGAACGCGGCGAACGCTGCGCTTACTACGTGTTCGACGAAACGCTCACCACACTGATGATCCGCTGCTCGACACTCGGCATGCAGCTCGCGCCGCACGTCGAAAGCGGCTTGCTGACGCTGCGCCAGATCGATCCCGCCGAGATTTCGCCGGGCGAGTTTGCGAGCAACGTGCGCACCGCGGTTGAGAAAGACAACGTGCGCTACGTCGCGATCGACAGTCTCAACGCCTATCTGCAGGCGATGCCCGGCGAGCGCTACCTGCTACTGCAGATGCATGAACTGCTCGGCTATCTGAACCAGCAAGGCGTGATCACGATGCTCGTGCTGGGGCAGCACGGCATCATCGGCGAAGTGCAGAACGATATCGACATCAGTTACCTCAGCGACGTGGTCGTGCTGTTCCGCTACTTCGAACACCACGGCGAAGTGCTGACCGCCGTCACCGCCGTGAAAAGCCGCGCCAATGCGCACGAGCGCTCGATCCGCCAGTTCCGTCTGGGCGTGCGGGGCGTGGAGGTCGGCGAAGCGTTGCGCGACTTCGAAGGCGTGCTGTCCGGACTGCCTTCGTATCGCGGCAGCACCGCGCTGCTCGGCGCGACGGAGCGTGTCATCGAAACGGTCCGGCAGTAATGGCGATGGAGCAACGCGTCCTCATCCTGGCGCCGTTCGGCCGCGACGCCGATGTGATTGCCGAAGTGCTGCAAAAGGACTCGCGGATCTGCGTGACCTGCCGCGACGCCGACGCGCTTTCCGAGGCGCTCGACGTCGGTGCGGGTGCCGCGCTGATCGCCGAGGAAGCGCTTGCGGGCAATCATGCGTCGCGTCTGTTCGCGTGGCTCAGGCAGCAGCCGGCATGGTCCGATTTTCCGTTCATCCTGCTCGCCGCGTCGCGGCTCGGGCATCGTTCGGCGAGCGGACTCGACGTGCTCGAACAGCTCGGCAACGTGGTCGTGCTCGAACGTCCGCTGAATTCGGAGACGCTGCGGCGCGCGGTGGCGTCGTCGCTGCGGGCGCGCGCGCGGCAGTACCAGTCGCGCCGCCATCTCGCGGAGCGGATCGAGGCGCAAGAGGCGCTGGTGCAGCTGAACGATTCGCTCGAAAGCCGTATTGCCGAACGCACGCACGAACTCGCATCCGCGAACAACCGTCTGATGATGGAGATTCACGAGCGCGCCAAGGTGCAGGCGGTGCTGGTGCAGTCGCAGAAGATGGAAGCGCTTGGGCAGCTCACCGGCGGCATCGCGCACGACTTCAACAACCTGCTGAACGTGATCATGGTCAACTCGGAGTTGATCGCGCGGGTCAGCAGCGATGAGCGGATTCGCGGCATGGCCGCCACCGTCAAGCGCGCGACCGAACGCGGCGCGAAGCTTACCGGCCAGTTGCTGACGTTCTCGCGCAATAGCAATCTCGATCTGAAAGCGGTCAACGTGGTGGCGCTGCTGCAAGGCATGCGCGACATCATCACGGTGTCGCTGGGGTCGAGCATTCGCTACGCCAACGAATTCGACGCTGACGAAATGTGGACCCAGGCCGACGCCAACCAGCTCGAACTGGCGATCCTCAATCTGGCGATCAACGCACGCGACGCGATGCCGGGCGGCGGTCAGCTCGGCATCCGCGTGAAGGAGCGCACCGCGCCCGATCAGACACTTGCGGACGGCCAGTACGTCGTGCTCGAAGTCGCCGACACCGGTACGGGGGTGCCGCCCGACGTAGTGTCGCGCGTGTTCGACCCGTTTTTCACGACCAAGCCGATCGGCAAGGGCACGGGCCTCGGTTTGAGCCAGGTCTACGGAATCGCGCGGCAGGCGGGCGGCACCGCGCGCCTTTTCAGCGAGGAAGGCGCGGGCACCACTGTCGAAATCTGGCTGCCGTTGCGCGAACCGGTCGCGCCGCAAGCCGAAGCGGCGTCCGACGCCGAGGCGAACGCGGTCGGCGAAAAGCGCGTGCTGGTCGTCGAGGACGACGGCGAGGTGCGGGCAATGCTGGTCGAGTCGCTGAGAATGCTCGGCTACACGGTGACCGAGGCAGCGGACGGCCAGTCGGGCCTTAACCGCCTGAAAGACGACAAGCCGGATCTGCTGATGGTCGACTTCGCGATGCCGGGGATGAACGGCATCGACGTGATCGCCGAGGCGCGCAAGATGCGTGAGGATCTGCCGGTGATTCTGGCAACCGGTTACGCCGACGTGGACATTTCAGGCCTGGCAGTGAAACGCTGCACGATTCTGCGCAAGCCTTTCCAGCTCGACGATCTGGCGCGTACGGTGCGGTTGGGGCTGGCGGCCTGATTTGTGTTGGGCCGCGGGTTTTTGGCGGGCAAAGGCGGGCGCGCCTGTCACTGACAGTTAGTTGCATCATTGACGGCGCCCAGCTTTGCGTTGCTCATCACTTCGCGCGTGACACACGTCGCGCTGTCAAATTCCGCAGTCACACTGCCTTCCAAATCCCGTCGATCCCCAAAGTCGCGTAATTCAATACGCATGCGGCCGCCGGCTTGTCATGCGTGCGACGTCTTGTCCATCTGAATGCCGTTGTTGCGTTCCCGCCGCATCCCGTCGCCGTCACACAAAAATTTGCAATTCAATAGCTTGCTAACGAATCTTTTGGAAATACAATACCGGCCATGCCGAACCTCGATACCCTGCGCCGGACTGTCAGCAGCACCCTGGTCGTCGCTGCCAGAAAATGGCGGCGCACGAGCCATGGCGTGCTGGCGGCTTTCAATGTGTCAGAAGCGTGCGCCACCCCGCTGCTCACCGCCAGCCGACTCGGCTCGGCGGTGCGTCAGGTCACGCTGGCCGATCACGTCGGCATCGAGGGGCCGTCGCTCGTGCGTCTGCTCGATCAGTTGTGCGCGGCCGGCCTGATGCGTCGCGACGAAGATCCCGAAGACCGTCGCGCGAAAACCGTGGCGCTGACCGACGAAGGCCGCGCCGTCACCGCGAAAATGGAAGAAGAACTCGTCACGCTGCGCGCGCAAGCTTTGAAAGACGTGTCGCGTAGCGATCTCGAAGCGGCGCTGCGCGTGCTGGCGGCGTTCACCGCAGACCCCGCCGACCATGCCGAGACTGGCCGTGCCGATACTGGCCGTGCCGATCCGGGCAGCGTAGAACGCGAGCCACGTCAGCCACGCAGTCAGACGCATGACCGGCGCACGGAGCGCACTGAACGCAAATCCCCCGCCAAAATCACACGAGCCGCCAAAGCGCGAAACAATCAACGCGACGCAGACAAAGCGGCGCCGCAAGACGCCGACGATCCGGCGTAACGGTTTATGGTCTATCCCACCCTTCGCGACTGGCTGTTCTCCGTCAAGACCTTCGCTGCGGCGATGATCGCGCTCTACATCGGCCTCTATTTCGAGCTGCCACGTCCGTATTGGGCGATGGCCACCGTCTACATCGTATCGAATCCGTTTGTCGGCGCGACCCGCTCGAAGGCGCTGTACCGGGCGCTGGGTACCGCCCTCGGCGCATCGGCGGCGGTGTTGCTGGTGCCGCCGTTTGTCGAATCGCCGTATCTGTTCAGCGTAATCGTCGCGCTGTGGACCGGCACGCTGCTCTATCTGGCCGTGTCGGACCGCACCGCGCGGAGTTACGTGTTCATGCTGGCCGGCTACACGATGCCGATCATCGCGCTGCCGTCGGTCACCAATCCGGCCGGCGTGTTCGATCTCGCCGTCAGCCGTACCGAAGAAATTCTGGTCGGCATCGTGTGCGCGAGCGTGGTGGGGAGTGTGCTGTTGCCGAGCCGGCTGGCGCCGACCATCATCGAGCGGACCGATGCGTGGTTTCGCGACGCCGCGTTCTACGCGACCGAAACGCTGTCCGGCCGGATCGCCGGCTCGGCGATTTCCGGTGCACGGCAACGGCTGGCGGGCATCATCAACGGTCTGGAGCTGCTGCTGAGCCAGCTCGCCTACGACCACACGCGACCCGACGTAGTGGGGCGCGCGCACGAATTGCGCGGGCGCATGCAGCTGTTTCTGCCAATCATGTCGTCGCTCGCCGATCCGCTGGTGGCGCTGTACAACAGCGGCCGGCAGACCTGGCCGGAAGGTCTCGAAGCGCTGCTCAACGATGTGATCAAGTGGTTCGGGCAGCCGCTGCCCGCGCCCAGTCAGGGCTATCACGCCGACGAAACCGCCAACGCATTGCGCGCCCGCATCGCGGCGATGAAGCCGCCCGCCGCCGCGCTGACCAGTTGGGACGGCGCGCTCCTGTCGAACGCGCTGTGGCGCATGAGACAGGTGATCGACGTGTGGCAGGACTGCCGCTCGCTGCGCGTCATCATCACGCGCGAAGAGGGTTCGTGGCGGCCGCATTTCCGTCATTGGCGGCTGGGCGGTACCGAACGTTTCTACGATCGCGGCATCATGCTGTTCTCGACCGGCTCGGCGGCGGCGGCGGTGATACTCGCGTGCAGCATCTGGATCAGCTCCGGCTGGAACGACGGCGCGGGCGCGGTGACGCTGGCCGCCGTGGCCGTCTGCTTCTTCGCCGCGCTCGACGAACCCGCGCCGATGGTGATGCGCTTTTTCCTCGCGACCGGCATCAGCGTGGTCGCGGCGGGTATCTATCTGTTTGCGGTGCTGCCGCACGTGCACGACTTCCCGATGCTGGTGATCCTGTTCGCCGCGCCGTTTATCCTGGTCGGCACGCTGATTCCGCGTCCGCAGTTCAACATGGCGACGGTGCTGGTCGCGGTGAACACCGCCACCTTCATCAGCATTCAGGACGCGTACGACGCCAACTTCCTCGTGTTCATGAACAGCAATCTCGCGGGCCTGGCCGGGTTGCTGTACGCGTATCTGTGGACCCGTGTGACGCGCCCGTTCGGCGCAGAACTCGCGGCGTCGCGTCTGTTGCGCTCCAGCTGGGCGGACGTGGCGCTCACGGCCTCGACGTCGCCGATCGAAGATCCGCGCAATCTGGCCGCGCGCATGCTCGACCGCCTGATGCAGCTGATCCCGCGCCTTGCCGCCACCGACGACCACCGGCATCCGTCGATCGAAAGCTTTCGCGATCTGCGCATTGCCTTCAATGCGCTCGATCTGCGGCGACTGACCCGCAAGCTCGGCGGCGAATCGCCGGCCGCGATCGCCAACGTGCTGGATGGAGTGCGTATTTACTACGAAGACTGCGTCAACGACCGCAAGCGTGTCACAGTGCCGGAAAGTTTGATGACGTCAATCGACACCGCGCTCGCGCGCGTCGTCTCGCAAGGGCTCGCCAACGCCGCCGCGCCGACCGCGACGTCGCCCACCTCGGCGCGGCTGTTGCGCGAGGCGCTGCATGCGCTGGTCGGCTTGCGTCTTTCGCTGTTTCCGGCCACGCTGGTAAAACCGACGCCGCCCGAACCGGAGGCCGCTGCCTGATGCACGCAACCCGCCCCCGTTCCCCCCTCTTTTCCAGTTATCGCGATGATCGGTGAAATCGATATCTTCGGCGTGTTCGTACCGGCCATTCTCGTGCTGATGCTGATCGCCTATCTGATCAACCTGGTTATCCGCACGGTGCTGGCGCGCGTCGGTTTCTACCGGCTCGTCTGGCATCGCTCCATCTTCGATCTCGGCATCTATGTGCTGGTGCTGGGCCTTGTCGTTGTTGTTTCGCACAGACTAATAACGTGAAAAAAACCTGGTTCTCTCTCGGTCAGATTCTGCTGACGCTGATCGTCGTCGTGGTGGCAGCCCTCGTGCTGTGGAAGCTGGTCGCCTATTACATGTTCGCGCCGTGGACCCGCGACGGACACGTCCGAGCCGACGTCATCCAGGTCGCGCCGGATATCTCGGGGCTGATCTCGTCGGTCGAAGTGGTCGACAATCAGCAGGTCAGGCAGGGCCAGGTGCTGTTCGTCATCGATCAGGCGCGCTACACGCTGGCGCTGCGCCAGGCGCAGGCCACCGCGCAGCAGCGTCGCGCGACGCTCGATCAGGCGCGCCGCGAAGATGCGCGTAACCGCAAGCTCGGCAACCTGGTCGCCGCCGAAGTCGCGGAAGAAAGCCGCTCGCGCGTCGAAGCCGGTGAAGCCGCGCTCGCCGACGCAAACGTCGCGATCGACACCGCGAAACTGAACCTGCAGCGCGCGACGATCATGAGTCCGGTCGACGGCTATCTGAACGATCGCGCGCCGCGTGCGGGCGAATTCGTGTCGGCGGGACGCGCGGTGGTCGCGGTGGTGGACATGCATTCGTTCCGCGTCGATGGGTATTTCGAGGAAACCAAGTTGCGCGGCATCGACATCGGCCAGCCGGTCGATATCTCGGTGATGGGCGAGCCGACGCCGCTGCGCGGGCACGTGCAGAGCATCGTCGCCGGTATCGAAGACCGTGATCGGACGCAGGGCACGAATCTGCTGCCGAACGTGAATCCGGCGTTCAGCTGGGTGCGGCTCGCGCAACGGATTCCGGTGCGGGTCGCGCTCGACGAAGTGCCGGCCGACTTCCGGATGATCGCCGGACGCACGGCGACGGTGTCGGTGCGGGATCTGTCGCCGGTGAAACGGCGGGCGACGCCGGAGGCGTTGGGGACCGTGGATGCGTCGGGGGCGTCGGCTGCTGCTTCGGGTTCGTCAGCAGGTTCGGCTTCGGCTAGCCCGGTGACGCCTTCGGCCTCCTCCGCGCAGCCTGCTTCGGCAGCTACCGTTACTTCGGGCGCATCGCAATGAAGCTGTCGCGCTCCCTGCCCTCATTGCCGTGGCTGCCGCTTCTGCCACTTTTGCCGCTGGCTGTTGCGCTGAACGGCTGCACGACCGTCGGCCCGAACTACGCGCTGCCGCAGCAGGCGCTGATCAACGCGCCGCTCGCCAACGGCCCGATCGACGGCGCCGACACCGCGCTGACTTCGCACGCGAACGTGCCGGCCGTCTGGTGGAAGATGTACGACGATCCGGTGCTGAACAGTCTCGTCGACGAGGCGCTGCAATCGAACACCGACCTGCGCGTCGCCGCCGCGAATCTCGCGCGCTCGCGTGAGGCGCTGGGTGTTGCGCAGGCGCAGGGCGGCTTTTCCGGCAGCGCGTCGGCGGCGGTCGAGCGCGCGCAGGAATCGGCGGAACAATACCTGTTGTTCGAGAAGCTGCCGGTCGCCAACGAAGGCAACTTCGGCATCAGCATCTCGTACGAATTCGATCTGTTCGGCAAGCTGCGGCGCGGCGTAGAAGCGGCGCAGGCGGACACCGAATCGGTCCAGGCCGCGGGCGATCTCGCGCGAATCACCGTGGTCGCGGACGTGGTGCGCTCTTACGTCGAGGAATGTTCGGCTGCCGAAGAACTGCGGATCGCGCAGCAATCGCTCGCGTTGCAGAAGCAGCGCGTGGATGTGTCGCGCCGTCTGCGGGATGCGGGCCGTGGCAATCAGCCCGACGTGACGCGCGGCCAGACTCAGGTCGATACGTTGACCGCCGATATTCCGCGCTACACGGCACGCCGCAAGATCGCGCAATACCGGCTCGCCGCGCTGCTCGCACGCGCGCCGTCGAGCCTGCCGCCGGCCGTGCTGGCTTGCGACCGGCTGCCGCAAATTCATCAGCCGATTCCGGTCGGCGACGGTGCCGGGCTGCTCAAGCGCCGTCCGGACGTGCGCGAGGCCGAGCGCCAACTGGCGGCGTCGACGGCACGCATTGGCGTGGCGACTGGCGCGCTGTATCCGACCATCAGCTTCGGGGCATCGGCGGGATATACGGGGATTCTCGAAGACATCCCGACCTTGCCGACCGCGCGCTGGGCGTTCGGTCCGCTGCTCAACTGGAATTTCCCGACCAACGGCGCGCGCGGCCGCGTGCGCGAGGCGGAGGCGTCGAGCAACGTTGCGCTCGCCAAGTTCGACGGCGTGGTGTTGACCGCACTGCGCGAAACCGAAACCAATCTCGCCACTTACGCATCCGACTATGCGCGCGCCGAGTCGCTGCGCGCGGCGGTGAAGTCGGCGAGTGAATCGGCGGATGAAACGCACCGGCTGTATCTGGCGGGACGCGAGTCGTTCATCTCGGATCTGGACGCGACGCGCACGCTGACGTCGGCGAAATCGCAAGTGGCAGCGGCGGAAGGCCAGGTGGCGGTCGATCAGGTGAATCTGTTCCTCGCGCTGGGCGGCGGCTGGGAGACGGATGCGCAAGGTGCGGCGGCGGCCTCCGCGAAGAGTGTTCCGGCTTCGGCTTCAATTTCGTCGCCGCCGACAACACCGCCAACCGCGCCAACCACAGCAGCCGCGACACCCGCAAAAGCGCCCTGACTGGCCGACAAATTGTTTTTGAAAAGCTTTCTTTTAGCTTTCAATTCCGATTAAATACGAGCCACCAATCACGCACTTTCGGGGGCACGTATGTCGGATTTCATGCGCGGCGTAGTTTCTTTGGGTGGCTGCATCGGCATCTTCACAGCGGTGGTTGCTGTCGTGGAAATGCTGGCGAATTGAGCGGGTTTAGCCGGGAGGCCGACTCCCCGCCGCCTGGTGAATCGCCGCCCGCACTCGCGGATACGTGCCGCAACGGCACACAATATGGCTCATGGCCGCGTCGATATCCGCGTCAGTGGGATGCGGTTTTTGTTTGAGCAGCGCGCTCGCCGCCATCAGTTGAGCGCTCTGGCAATAGCCGCACTGCACCACGTCGAGGTCGATCCACGCGGCTTTGAGCGCCTGTGCTTCAGGGCCCTGTACGCCTTCGATTGTTGTGATCTTCTGCGTATGCAGGCTCGACATCAGCGTCTGACAGGCGAGGCACGCGGCGCCGTCCAGATGAATCGTGCACGCGCCGCAAATCCCCACGCCGCAGCCGAACTTGGTGCCGGTCATGCCGAGGTCGCAACGCAGCACCCATAACAGCGGCATGTCCGGGTCGGCCTGCACGGCGACGGCCCGTCCGTTGATATTGAGCGATCCCATGCTTGTCTCCTGAGTGGCTATTTTTCAGTCGCCTTGAATCTTCCAGCGCTTATGCAAGCTTCAGCGGCAAGCTGCGCAAGCGCTTGCCCGTCAGCGCGAATACCGCGTTCGCAACCGCTGGCGCAACCGGCGGCACGCCCGGTTCGCCGACACCCTGCGGATGCATCTGACTCGGCATGATGTCGGTTTCGATCACCGGACAATCGTTCATGCGCACGACCGGGAAATCCACGAAGTTTTTCTGCTGCACCTGGCCGCCGACAATCGTGATTTCATCCTGCAGCGCGGTCGAAAGACCGAACACGATCCCGCTCTCCATCTGCTGCCGGATCAGGTTCGGATTCACCGGCAAACCGCAATCGATCACGCACACGACCCGGTGCACGCGAATCTTCTTATCCGGCCCGATCGACACTTCCGCCACCTGCGCGACGACGCTGCCGAACGCCTCGTGCAGCGCAACACCGCGCGCTCGCGGAGCGCCGTCGGCGGCATGCGTCAACGGATGCCCCCAGCCCGACAGCGCAGCAACACGCTTTAACACCGCCACATGCCGCGGATGCTGCGCGAGCAGCGCCACGCGAAACGCAATCGGGTCCTGGCCGGTCGCGACGGCGAGTTCATCAGTGAAACTCTCGGTGAAAAACGCCTGGTGCGAATGGCCGACCGAGCGCCAGAAACCGACCGGCACCGGCAACTCGACGATCTTGTGCGCAACCCGCGCGGCAGGCCATTCGTACGGTTGATCGAATGCGCCTTCGCAGGTGGTTTTGTCGATCGGAATGCGCGGCACGCCGTAATAGCGGGCGAGCGCTTCCGGCACGATCGCCTGACTCGCCGACGTGCTGCGCCACGCAACCAGCCTGCCGCCCGCATCGAACCCCGCCGTCAGCCTCGACACGCAGGCCGGACGGTAAAAGTCGTGGGTAAAATCCTGCGCCCGCGACCAGATGGTCTGCACCGGACGGCCGCCGCCCTCGCGCGCAATCACCGCCGCCTGCGCGATGAAATCGAGTTCCAGCCGACGCCCGAACGCACCGCCCAACAATTGCGTTTGCACGTCGACCTTATCGGCGTCGATGTCCAGCGCCTTCGCCACATGCTGACGCGCGAGCGCGGGCACTTGCGTCGACACCCAGACCGTCGCCGCGCCGTCCGCGACCTGCACCGTGCAATTGACCGGCTCGACCGCGCCATGCGCGAGGTACGGCGCGTGGTAGTCGGCGGTGACGGTACGCGCCGCGCCGGTCATCGCGGCCTCGACATTGCCGCGATGAAAGTACGCGTGACCGTCGCTTTCGTCGAGCGCCCTGGTGAGCCGCTGATCCACGTCCGCGCTCGATACCGCCGACGCCGCGCCGTTCGCCCACTCCACGTTGATCGCGCTGACGGCGTTCATCGCGCGAAACGGGTTGTCCGCGATGACCGCGACGCCGCCCGTTCCGCCACCGAACGGCGGCACGGCGAACGCCTTGATGAAACCCGGCAGCGCGGCAGCCGGTATTGCGTCGAAATGCGCGACCGAGCCGCCCAAGGTCGGGCACATCACGACGCTCGCATACAGCAGCCCATCGGGCAGCACGTCGATGCCGAAACGCGCCGTGCCGTTGATCTTCGACGCCGCTTCGAGGCGGCGCACCGGCTTGCCGATCAGCTTGAAATCGGCGGGATTCTTCAGCGTGACGTGGCGCGGCAGCGGCTGTTGCGCGGCCATCGACGACAACTCGCCGAAGCTCGCCTTGTGGCCCGACGTATGCAATACGTGGCCGCTTTCGGCGCGGCATTCGTCGGCGCGTACGTGCCATTGCTCGGCCGCCGCGCCGATCAGCATCGCGCGCGCCGACGCGCCGGCTTCGCGCATCGGCGTCCACAGATCGTTGATGCTCGACGACCCGCCGGTCATCATCGTGCCCGCCTCGCGCACGGCTTTGCGGGTGAACCAGACCGTCGTGCGCTTGACCAGGCTGTCGTCGTCGGGACGAAACGGCAGGTCGTCGATAATGCTCTGCACGCTGTTGTAGATATTGTCGATCGGCGAATCTTCGACGCGCACCTGCGACCAGTCCGCGTCGAGTTCCTCGGCGAGCAGCATGGCGAGCCCCGTGTGAATGCCCTGCCCCATTTCCGCCTTGCACATCATGATCGTCACGCTGTTGTCGGCGGCGATCTTGACCCAGCCGTTCAGCGCGGCCTGCGTGCCCTCTGCGGGCAGCGGCGTCGAGGTGGTCAAACGCTGACCCGGCGGCAGCACCGACCAGCCGACCAGCAGCGCGCCTAAAGCGCCGGCGCCGCCGAGCAGGAAAGTTCTGCGCTTCAACATGACGTGACTCGATCCGCTTTCGCGAGAGCAGGAAAGCTGTGCCAGGCGCGCGCAATGAATTGCGTCGCGCTGTTTCTTCGGAATGGTAATAAGACGGCTGAAGGCGCGGGAGACTTAAATTCGCGCGCTCAGGCCGAGCGGGCTTGGGACGGGGGATGAGGCGATTGGTGCGGAAGGACTTAAATCGCGGGGCGTTTCATTAAATCGCGCGGTGCGTCGGCCCCGGTTTCGTGCCGACGCACCGTCGTTTGCTTCATTCGATCAGCGGCGGTTCGAGCCCGACACGACGTCGATCCACACGGCCAGCACGAGAATGCCGCCCTTCACGATCATCTGCCAGTACGCGTCGACGTCGAGCATCGACATGCCGTTGTCGAGGCTCGCCATCACCAGCGCGCCGATCAGCGCGCCGTACACGGTGCCGGAGCCGCCCCGCATCGAGGTTCCGCCGATAAAGCACGCGGCGATGGCATCGAGTTCGCCCATCGATCCCGCCGACGGCGAGCCGGCCGCGAGCCGCGCCGTGTTGATGATCCCGGCGAACGCACACATCAAACCCATCAGCGCGAAGATCGCGAGCTTCACGCGGTTCGTGTTGACGCCGGACAGACGCGTCGCTTCGAGATTGGAACCGACCGCGTAAATGCGGCGGCCGAACACGGTTTGCGTCGCGATCCACGTGAAAATGCCGAGCAGTGCGAGCAGCAGCAGAACCGGCACGGGAATGCCGCCGTAACGGTCAAGGGTCGCGACGAAGCCCGCCAGAATCGCGCCCGCGCCGACCACTTTCGCGACGTCCTGCCAGACCGGCACCACGCGCAATTGATAACGCTCGCGGTTTTGCCGCTGACGTACCGTCAGGAACGCGAGCAGCAGGAACAGCACGACCGCCAGCGAATCGCCCGCGAGACGCGGCAGGTAGCCTTGTCCGATGAATACGAAATCGTCCGAGACCGGTGCGATCGTCGAACCGCCGGTCACGCCGAGCAGAATGCCGCGATACGCGAGCATGCCGCCGAGCCCGACGATGAACGACGGCACGCGGCGGTAGGTCGACCACCATCCGTTGAACATGCCGACCAGCACGCCGAGCAGCATCACGACAGGCACCGTGACGCCGATCGGCCAGTGCCGGTTCACATCGAGAATCGCCGCGACGCCGCCGAGCAGACCGAGCAGCGAGCCGACGGAGAGATCGATTTCGCCCGCGATGATCACGAACACCATGCCGCAAGCGAGCATGCCGGTGATCGACATTTGCCGCAGCAGGTTCGACAGATTGCGCGGCGTGACGAACGCGCCATGCGTCAGCGCGGAAAAGAAAATCCAGATCACGGCCACGGCGATCAAGAGCGCGAGAATCTTGTAGCGCGCGAACAGTTGCTGGATGCGCTGCGAACTGCCGAATGCACCTCGGGGAGCAGTCGCGTCGGCGCGTTGGGTAGTAACGTCGGGGGTCATGCGGCACTCGCTGCGGTTGGGTTCGGGAATGGCTGCACGGGGCGGATCGCGGCGCTGAGAATGTCCTCTTGCGTGAGGCCGTCGTTGGCGAAGTCGCCGCGCAATTCGCCCTCGCCGATCACCAGCACGCGATCGCTGATGCCGAGCACTTCGGGCAATTCGGACGACACCATCACGATCGACATGCCGCGCTGTGCCAGCTGGAAAATCAGTTTGTAGATTTCATACTTTGCGCCGACATCGACGCCGCGTGTGGGTTCGTCGAGGATCAGCACCTTCGGATCGGTCAGCAGCATGCGGGTCAGCACGGCCTTCTGCTGATTGCCGCCCGACAGGCTCGCAATCGACAGCATCGGTGTTGCGGCACGCACCGACAGCCGCTTCATTTCCGTGTGAATCGTGTCGAGTTCGGCGGCGGAATCGATCCGTCCACCTTTCGCAAAGCGTTGCAATACCGCCAGCGTGATGTTGTGCCCGACGCTGAGGCCCGGCACGATGCCATGACGTTTGCGATCTTCCGGCACCATGCCGATGCCCGCGCGAATCGCGTCGATCGGCGCGCGAATTTTTTGCGGCTTGCCTTCCAGCACGACCGTCGCTTCGCTCACGCCGGGATACGCGCCGAAGATCGCCTGCATCAGTTCCGTGCGACCCGCGCCGACCAGACCGGCGACACCCAGAATCTCGCCGCGCCGCAGCGAAAACGACACATCGTTCACGCGTTTGCGGCGCGGATTGGTGACGTCGAAACAGGTGACGTTGCGCGCTTCGAAGATCACGTCGCCGATCGGATGCGGCTCACGTGGGAACAGGTTCTTGATTTCGCGGCCCACCATCAGCGAGATGATGCGGTCGGTTGTGAGCGAGTGCATGGGTTCGGTCGCGACATGCCGGCCGTCGCGAATCACGCTGATCGTGTCGCACACGGCGGCCACTTCGTCGAGCTTGTGCGAGATATACACGCACGCCACGCCGCGCCGCTTCAGATCGCGCACGATGTCCAGCAGAATGGCGATCTCCGACGACGTCAGCGACGACGACGGCTCATCGAGAATCAGCAGTTTGGCGCGCTTGTTGAGCGCTTTGGCGATCTCGATCAACTGCTGATGACCGCCGCCGTAGTTCATCACCGGCTGCGCGGCATTGATGCCGCTGATACCGAGTTCGCGCAGCAATTCGTCGGCGCGCTGATACATCGCGGCGTAATTCATCCGGCCGCCCGGCAGCGTGATTTCATTGCCGAGAAAAATGTTCTCCGCGACCGACAACTCCGGCACCAGCATCAATTCCTGGTGAATGATGATGATCCCGGCACGCTCGGTGTCGCGCACGCTGGTGGCTTTTAATGTTTCGCCTTCCCAGGTTATTTCGCCATCCCAGGTACCGTGTGGATACACGCCGGACAGCACTTTCATCAACGTCGATTTGCCTGCGCCGTTCTCGCCGCATAAACCGACGCACTCGCCCGGCGCGACCGTCAGGTCGATACCGTCGAGCGCTTTCACGCCTGAAAAAGTTTTGACGATGCCGCGCATCGTCAACAGAGGTTGCGTCATTCGAAGTGCCTCGCTGCAAGGCGCGCGATCGATCGCGACAGATCGCAATATGCCGCGATACGCGTCGTGCGTATCGCGGCTGATCGCACGCGCGTTACGGTTACTGGCTCGCGAGCTGGGCCTGGGTGTAGAAACCGTCCTTGACGACGATATCGGCGTTGGCCTTGGTCAGCAACGTAGGTTGCAGCAGCACCGTGTCGACCTTCTTCTTGCCGTTGTCGTATTGCGCATTGAAGTTAGGCTTTTCGCCCTTGGCAAGCGCCACCGAGAGTTTCGCCGCTTCGCCGGCGATCAGCTTCAGCGGCTTGTACACGGTCATCGTCTGGGTTCCGGCGATCACGCGCTTGACGGCCGCGAGATCCGCGTCCTGACCCGAAACCGGCACCTTGCCCGCCAGATGCTGCGCGGCCAGCGCCTGGATCGCGCCGCCCGCCGTGCCGTCGTTCGACGCGACGATTGCGTCGATCTTGTTGTTGTTCGCGGTCAGTGCATCTTCGGCGATGCGCAGCGCCGTCGATGCGCTCCATTCAGGCACCCACTGCTGGCCGACCACCTTGATGTCGCCCTTGTCGATAGCCGGTTGCAGAATCTTCAACTGGCCTGCGCGCAGCATCTTCGCGTTGTTGTCGGTCGGTGCGCCGCCTAGCAGGAAGTAGTTGCCCTTCGGCTGTACGTTGTACACGCCTTGTGCCTGCATTTCGCCGACCTTTTCGTTGTCGAACGAGATATACGCGTCGACATCGGCGTCGAGAATCAGGCGGTCGTACGACACGACCTTGATGCCCGCCTTCTTCGCTTCGGCGACCACATTGCCGAGTGCTTTCGAATTGAACGGCACGATCACGATCACGTCGACGCCGCGCGAGATCAGGTTCTCGATCTGCGAAACCTGACGCTCTTCGCTCGCATCGGCGGATTGCACCGACACTTTCGCGCCGAGCTTTTCCGCTGCGGCGACGAAATAGTCACGATCGCGCGACCAGCGCTCGACGCGCAGATCGTCGATACAGAAGCCAATTTCCGGATGGTCCTTGCTCGCATGCGCGAGCGGCGCGGCAAGGCTCAGACTCGCGAGCACGGCACCGCTCACGAGAGTACTCAGTACGGCACGACGTTTTGCAAATTTCATGTCTCTCTCCATTTTCTAATAGCCGGAATACCGGATTGGACGGCCTGGGCATCAAGCCACAAACCGGACAGGCGACAACCCCAAACTTCTCGTTTCACGCGATCAACGTGTCCGCGTGCTTTCTTGTGGTGCTTCGTTTTTATTACGCACGCTGCGTGTTCTCAGCGTCCGCTATAAATAGCCTGATTCACGATGTTTTCCATCCGCTCCTGCTGACCGCTGACATGCTGCGGACTGATACCGCGCGCCAATGCTTCGGTTGCGAGCGTGGACAACGAATAGTCGCCGGACATGATCTGGCGGCCGAACTCCGCATCCCAGCCCGCATATCGCTGACGTTTGAACCGGTCGAGCCGGTCGCTTTCGATCAATACCGCAGCGCGCTCGACTGCTAGCGCGAGGTTATCGATTGCACCCACATGGCCGTAGAACAGATCTTCCGGATCGACGCTCTGGCGCCGTACTTTCGAATCGAAGTTCATGCCGCCCGTGGTAAACCCGCCGTGCCGGAGAATCTCGTAGAAAGCCAATGTGAGTTCTTCGACACTATTTGGGAATTGATCCGTATCCCAGCCGTTTTGCGGATCGCCGCGATTCGCATCGACGCTTCCGAATATACCCAGCGCATAAGCAGTGGCAATTTCGTGATGGAAGGAGTGTCCAGCAAGTGTCGCGTGATTGGCTTCGATGTTTACCCGAATGTCTTTCTCGAGTCCGTATTGCAATAGAAAGCCATGCACACTCGCGACGTCGTAATCGTATTGATGCTTGGTCGGTTCCTGCGGTTTCGGCTCGATCAATAGCGAGCCTTTGAAGCCGATCTTGTGCGCGTGCTCGACGACCATATGCAGGAAGCGCGCGAGTTGATTGCGCTCGCGCACGAGGTCGGTATTGAGCAGCGTGTCGTAACCTTCGCGACCGCCCCACAACACATAATTCGCGCCGCCGAGCCGTTGTGTCGCTTCGAGTGCGTGACGCACCTGGGTCGCTGCGTACGCGAAAATTTCCGGGTCGGGACTGGTCGCCGCGCCAGCCGCATACCGTGGATGTGAAAACAGATTAGCCGTGCCCCATAGCAGTTTTATGCCGGTCTCCTGCTGCTTGCGATCGAGGTAGTCGGTCACGCGCAGGAAGTTCTCGCTATAGTCTCTCAGGTTCGTGCCTTCGGGCGCGACATCGGTATCGTGAAACGTGTAGAACGGTGCACCGAGCTTCGAGAAGAACTCGAACGCGGCATCGGCTTTTTGCAGCGCGCGCTCCATCGCATCGCCGGGTTGCTGCCAGGGTCGTGTGAAGGTTCCGTGACCGAAGATATCGACACCCGGCCACACGAACGTATGCCAGTAGCACACGGCAATCCGCAAATGTTCTTCGAGCGTCTTGCCGAGTACCCGTTTGTTTTTGTCGTAATGACGATACGCAAGCGGGTTATCCGATTGCGGACCTTCGTAACGAATCTCGGGAATGTGCTCGAAGTAGGACATGGGCGTCTCCGTTTATGTCGACGGGAGTTAGCGCTTCAGCGCTTACTGCCGTCCCATGCAAAGCTGTCGACGCGCTTCAGCGCTTTCTGCCGGTCCCATGCTGCACCGCAACTCGCGCGATAAAGATCGTACCGGTCGACAAGGTGACGCCATGCTGCCGCTTGCCAGATGCATAGGCAATTGCGAAATTGCGCAGCACGCTTGATGTTTCTTACCGCCCGCGCGTTTGTTTCGTCCCGTCGCGCGATTCGCAGCCTAGAATAACCGGACGCTTAAAAAACGGTGCTGCGTAAAGCGCCACCAACAGGAGACACAGGCGCTCGGGTTTGTACTGACTGTCAGTACGCGCCGCGCGCCGCCCATCGCCATGACCCGCCCGCCAACTCCACAGACGACCCACCGGATCGCGCTGCTGTTCAACGCGAACAAAGTCTACGACCGCGAGATCATCGCCGGCATCGGCAACTACCTGCTGTCGACGCGCGTGGCATGGGATCTTTTTCTCGAAGAAGATTTCCGTTGCCGGCTGGCCGGTATCGAGCGTTTCGACGGCGACGGCATCATCGCGGATTTCGACGATCCCGCCGTGGGCGAAGCACTGCGCGATTGCCGCTTGCCGGTGGTCGCGGTGGGTTCGTCGTTTGAGGATCCGGCGCACTATCCCCCGGATTTACCCTATATCGCCACCGATAACAGCAAGCTCGTTTCACTCGCCTATACGCATCTGATCGGCGCGGGTCTCGAACATTTCGCTTTGTACAGCTTGCCGCAGGCGCAGGAAAACCGTTGGGCACAACAGCGTGAACTCGCGTTCGCGCACTTGCGTCGCGCCGATGGACGCAGCACCGCGCAAATCGACGCCGAGGTCTATCGCGGCCTGTCGACCAGCGCGCCGTCGTGGAACCAGGCAATTGAACAGCTCACCGCATGGTTGCAGCAATTGCCCAAGCCCGTCGGCATCATCGCGGTGACCGACGCGCGTGCGCGGCATCTGCTGCAGGCGTGCTTGATGGCGGGCATTTCCGTACCGGAAGAAGTCGCGATTATCGGCATCGACAACGACCCGCTTACGCGCACGCTCACCCGTATTCCGGTTTCGTCGGTGATTCAGGGGACCGGCGAAATGGGCCGCACCGCTGCGCACATCCTGCATCAGATGCTGCACGGCGCGCGCTTTCCGGGGCGGCGCATTCTGGTGCCGCCGGTCGGCATCAACGTGCTCGAATCGACTCAGCATCAGCCGCTGACGAGTCCGTATGTGATGCGCGCGCGGCATTTCATCCGCCAGTACGCGTGTCAGGGCATTCGCACCGAACAGGTAGCGGATTACGTGGGCGTGTCGCGTTCATCGCTCGAAGAGTACTTCCGGCGCGAACGCAAGTGCACCGTGCATCAGGAAATCCTGCGCCATAAGCTCGACGTCGCGAAGGCGCTACTCGCGAAGCGCGATGCGTCGAGTGCCGAAGTGGCGATTCGTTGCGGCTTCACGTCGCTGCAATACATGTACGCGGTATTTCGCCGCGAACTGGGTTGTACGCCGCGCGAATATCAGGAGCGCGCGAACGCCGCTGCAACGCCGACAACGCCCGCGACACCCGCAGCGCCCACACCCGGTTAAGCCTGCCCTTTCTCTTTTAATCCCACCGACGACATGATCAGCATCGCACAACTATCTTCCGAGCCGTGGGGCACATTGCATGGCGGCGATCGCGTCCGCCTCTATACGCTGCGTAATGCGCACGGGATGAAAGTCGCCATCAGCGACCTCGGCGCGACGCTGGTTTCATGGCACGCGCCGGATCGTGCGGGACGTCTCGGCGATATTCTGCTCGGCCACGACACGCCCGCCGACTACGTGGCGGCGACCACTTACATAGGCGGCCTGATCGGCCGCTGGGCGAACCGCATTGCCAATGCACGCTTCCGGCTCGACGGCATCGAATACACGCTCGACCGCAACGAAGGCACCAACCTGCTGCACGGCGGCACGGTGGGTTTTCATCGTGCGCTGTGGGACGTGAGCGAAGATAACGGCGCGTTGGTGATGCGGCTGGAGTCGCCCGAAGGCGACGCGGGTTTTCCGGGCAACGTGACCACCCAGGTCCGTTATTCGCTCGATGACGACGGCACGCTGACCATCGAATACGAAGCGATCACCGACGCCGCGACGCCGCTGAATCTGACCAATCATGCGTACTTCAATCTGACGGGGCGCCCGGGCGCGGACGTGCGCGGCCATATGTTGTCGATCGACGCCGACCGGTTCTACGAGGTCGACGCCACGATGATCCCGTGCAACCTGGCCGAAGTCACGGGCACCGCTTTCGATTTCCGGCAGAGCGCGCCAATCGGCGCGAGGCTCGACTGGCCGCATTCGCAACTCGCGCGAGCCGGCGGCTTCGATCATTGTTATGTGCTGCGCGAGGCGTCCGGTGCAACGGGCGCGGAAAGCTCGCCATCGGTGCGCGAAGTCGCGCGCGCTTACGATCCGGGCAGCGGCCGCGAATTGACGGTGCTCACCGATCAGCGCGGCTTACAGTTTTACTCCGGTAACTTCCTGAACGGCGACGCGGGACGCGGCGGCATCAAGTACCAGACACATGCCGGTTTGTGCCTTGAAGCAGGCGGATTTCCGAATCAGATCAATATGGACGGGCAGGAAGCGGTGATCGTGCGTCCCGGCGATACGTACCGCCAGGTCACGGCCTACCGCGTCGACGTGCGCAAAGGCGTTTAACGCGATTCGTCGTATTTTTACAGCGCACATTACATCGCCCCGACTTACTGTTTGAAGCAATACTGAATTAGCTGACCAATGGTTTCCCCCAACTCGCACACTTCCTAGACTCCGTAAACAGGTACTGGAAAGTGTCGCAGTGCCGGACAAAACAATCCCGGAGGGAAGCATCATGAAATCGTTGATCAAAGCAGTAGCGCTAGCTGTCGTTGTCGTGGCCCCGGTGGTGTCGTTTGCACAATCGGAGCAGCCGCTCACGCGTGCACAGGTCACGGCTCAGTTAAAGCAACTCGAAGACGTGGGCTACAAGCCCGCTGTCGCGACGGATGCCGTCTATCCCGCCGACATCCAGGCAGCCGAAGCGCGCGTCGCGGCGAAAAACGCGGCACAAGCGGATACAACCGGCTATGGGACGACGGCGACCGGGTCGTCGCAAACGGGTGGTAATGGCGCCGCAAGTCCGGCTCAATAACGGGCGGTTGATCGACAGTTCATCGTTTCGCGATGGTGCGGCGAGTGCGGGTTTTCAGACCTGCACTCGCTTCTGATTTTTTGGAGCATGTTTTTCGGCATGCTTTCTGACGACTCTTTTCACGTATCTCCCCGCTTTAAGCCCTTCTTTTTGCACCCTCTGCTGCTGCTCGTTCAACTCTTTTACAGTGCAAAATTCCCTCCTCGCGCGGGTGGTTTTTAATCGCCCGAAAATGGTTCGATGAGAACATCGTCGAATTCATCACGCTGAACGCGCATTACACGACGGCGATTTTCATCAACCATTGCGTTCGATACGAAAATAGACTTCCCAGTGGTCAATACCGCAGTTGCCTGATCCACGCGGAGCTTCGCCTCCGCCCATACCAGGAGACACGTCATGTCCCGCACCACCGCCGAGAAACGCGCCGCTTTCCGTGAATTGCATCGTGCCGGTTGTTTCGTGCTGCCCAATCCGTGGGATGCGGGCAGCGCCCGCTATCTGGACTCCCTCGGCTTCAAGGCGCTCGCCACTACCAGTTCGGGCTTTGCATGGTCCACCGGACACGCGGACAACTCGCTGCCCCGCGAAGCCATCCTCGCGCATCTGCGCGAGCTGGTCGAAGCGTCCGACCTGCCGGTCAATGCCGACTTCGAGAACGGCTTCGGCCGCGATCCTGCGGAGGTCGCCGAAAGCGTCAAGCTGGCAGTCGGAACCGGCGTGGCGGGTTTGTCGATCGAAGACTCGACCGGTGACGCCGACGCTCCGCTTTTCCCGATCGATGTCGCGGTTGCGCGGCTCGGCGCGGCACGCCGTGCGATCGACGAAACCGGCGGCGATACGTTGCTGGTGGGTCGGGCGGAGAATTTCGTCGCCGGCCGCCCGGATCTGGAAGACGCGATTGCGCGGCTCAAGGCCTATGCCGAAGCCGGTGCCGATTGCCTCTACGCGCCCGGCATCCAGACCCGCGAGCAGATCGAGGCGGTGGTGGCGGCGGTCGCGCCCAAGCCGGTCAACCTGTTGCTCGGCTCGTCATCGACATTCACGTTGCAGGACGTGGCCGCGCTCGGCGTACGGCGGATCAGCGTCGGCGGCGCGCTGGCCCGCGCGGCGTGGGGCGGCTTCATACAGGCTGCGAAAGTGCTGGCCGAAGGCCGCTTCGACGGTTTCGACAGCGCGGCACCCGGCTCGCAACTGAACGATCTGTTCAAGGACCGCGCGTGAGGAGCGGTGTCCTTTTAGTACTCGCCGCGGCGCACACGCGCGGATCTTCGTAAACGTGCCGGCATAGCGGAGACGAGTAAACCGGCAAACGTTTCCGATGAGAGAAAAGCGCGGGGTCGTTGCAGGTCCGAACCACGCCTTTTCTCGCCTCTTGCAGAGATTCAATCGCGATGGCCGATGTTATTATCGGAAACACAATCCGCCATCGAAAAAGCGCGTACTGGACAAGCAGCAAACCCCATGGACACCCACCTCACGAAGCCCGCCGAGCCCTCGACCACCGACCTCGGCCGCCGCGTGCGCGCCGCGCGCCAGGCACAGGACCTGACGCTGGAGACCGCAAGCCGCCTGTGCGGCGTCTCGCGCTCCACGCTCTCGAAAGTCGAAAACGGCCTGATGTCCCCCACTTTCGACGTGCTGCAGAAAATCGTCCTCGGATTGAAGATCGAAATTGGCGAGTTGTTCGGCTCCACACCTAAAGTCAGCGCGAATGGACGCCGCGCGCTGACCCGCAAAAACGAAGGTCAACGCCACGCGTACCGCGGCTATCAGATGGAATTGCTGGCGACCGATCTCGCGCACAAGGCAATGCTGCCGTTTCGCATCCGCATTTCCGCGCACACGCTAGACGCATTCGACGACTGGGGCCGCCACGAAGGCGAAGAATTTCTGTATGTGATCAGCGGCAGCGTGTGTCTTTATTCGGAGCTATATGCGCCGACCCATCTGAACGCGGGAGACAGCCTGTACTTCGACAGCCGCACCGGGCATGCGGCCGTTTCAACCAGCGAAGAAGACGCCGAAGTGTTGTGGATGGCGACCAGCGCGGATATTCCGCAAGTGCCCGCCACCGGCGCGGCCGAGTCGTCGAAGAAATAACGCGGGCGCGGGCTGCAGCGTATGCATGCAGCCCTGTGTTTCCGACTCAGGTCCCGGTCTGTTCGCGGGCTCGCGCCAACGCGCTCAGATTGCCTTCGCCAAACCCATGATGTCCTTTGCGTTGCACGATCTCAAAGAAGATCTCGCCGGTTCCGCGGCGCACGAAGGTCTGGAAAAACAGTAACGGCGCGCCGTCCGCGCCAATTTCGCCATCCACCAGCACGTGTGTGCGCTTGAGCCGTTCCACGTCGAGTCCGTGACCCGGCAGACGCGCGTCGAGTTGCTCGTAATAACGCGGCGGCGGCTCGACGAACTGGACGCCGTTCGCGAGTAGCTGCTCGACACACGCGAAGATGTCGTCGGTGGCTAGCGCGATGTGCTGCACGCCTTCGCCCGGGTGATCCGGCAAATACTCGTGCATCAGACTGGTCCGGCGCGTGCCCTCTTCATAGAGCGGCACGCGAATCGCGCCGCACGGTGACACCATCACCCGCGATTCCGCCGATACATGCCAGTTCGCGTGCAACTCGTGAATCTCGCGGAAATTGAGCAGGTCGCGATAGAAGTCGATCCATTCCTGCATCCGGCCTTCGCCGACCGTTTGCGTCAGATGATCGACCGCAATGAGGCCGTTGCCCACATGACTCAGATCGGCGTGCGCCGTGTCGATTTCGATGGGCCGGAAATCGATGTCGAAGATCGAGATATCGCCGAGCCCGCCGCGCTGGCCGCCACGGCCGCGCCAACGGTCGACGAAATAGATGTGCGAATCGCCAATGCCCTGGATCGCCGGAATCAGCAACTCGCCTATGCCGAGTTTCTCGCCTTCGAACGCCCACGCGCCGAGTTCGATCGCGCGGTCGAACGCGCGCTGCGCGTCGGCCACCCGAATGCCGATTGCACAAATGCCGGCGCCGTATTCCTCTGCATAGCGCGCGGCGAACGAGTCGGGTTCCGCGTTGAGCAGGAACTGCATCTCGCCCTGCCGGTAGAGCGTGACGTCCTTGCTGATATGACGTGCGACCGCCTTGAAGCCGAGCTTGGCGAAGGTTTCGCCGAGCGCCTGCGGATCGCGCGCGGCAAACTCCACGAATTCGAGGCCGGCAGTGCCGAGCGGATTGTGCTCAGGCGCCGACACGGCGCGCAGCGCGGCGTCTGGTGTGGGCAAGTCGCTGGGCATGGCAATCTCCTTGTACAGTCTTTCGACGCTAAATCCGGTGTTTCCGATGATTGGTGTGCACCGTCGATCTACCTGCCCTACAGCAGTTCACGCATGGTGTGCCGCAGCAAACGCGGCTACCGACGGCTTTTGCACCGTGTTTGTACACCGGGTAGCAGGGCGTTCGCAACTTTCATTTTGTACTGAATGGTTCATGCGTGATGGATCGGACGCGCTGGCGCACACGCACCACCGCTGTCTACTTCAACTACTCGCCGACCTGGCCCGGCTGCGCTTGCGCTGATCTTTACCGGCAACCTTGCCTGCCATCTTGCCCGCGATGGCCGCCATCCGCTGCTGCGCGACCTCGCGCACCGCGTCGATGAACGCCCGCCCCACCGGCGACGGCTGCGTGTCCGAGCGCCGGATCAGCCCGACCGGCTCGCCAGTACCGGCAAAGGGCAGCGGCAAACGCACCAGCATGCCGTGCGCCAGCTCATATTCGACCGCGCTCAACGGCACGAACCAGACCGCGCCGTTTTCGAGCGTCAGCGCCCGCCCTGTGGAAACCGACAACACTTCGACGAACGCCGACAACGGCGGCACGCCCCACGCACTCAGCAAACTCTCCGCCGACTGCCGGATCAGCGTGCCGAACGGCGGCAGAACGACCGGAAAATCTTCCAGCGACGTCGCCGGCAAGCTGAGACCCTGCGTCAGCGGATGCCCCGCTCTCACCACCGCGATCATCGGCTCGGTAAACAACTGTTCGAAGCTGAGGCCGACCATGCGCTCGGGATCGGCCAGACGCCCGACCGCGAATTCGATCGTGCCTGCTTTCAGACGCTCGAGCAATTCCGGATTCGCGCCGGTCGCGAGGCGCACGATCACGCGCGGCCACAGCGTGGCGAACTGCTTCAGCACCGGCGGGATCAGCGCGGCCGCGACGGTCGGCAAAATGCCGACCTCCAGCGTGGCGGCGGCCGCGCCTTCCGCGCGCGCCAGCAGATCGACGCCCTGGCGCAGCGCGCTGACACAAGCGCTTGCGTGCGGCATGAAAAGCTGACCTTCGCGGGTCGGCACGGCGCCGTGCCTGCCGCGCTCGAACAGCTTCACGCCGAGAATCGCTTCGAGTTCCGCGACCGTCTTGGAGACGGCGGGCTGGGTGATGGACAGGCTGTCGGCCGCCCGCTGGACGCTGCCGAACTGGGCGACGGCCAGAAAGCACTGGAGATGGCGAAATTTGACGCGGCTATCCGCGAGACTGCGTTGCATAACGGAAGGTTATATGAAACGGGCGAAAACGTCATTTTTCATAACCGCGCAGGTTAGATACAGTCGCAGCCATAACGCCTTATCCCACAATTCCTCGAAGGAGACACTGATGGACGATTCCTTGCTCAGTCCGCGCGACTTCCCATCCCACCCCGACTACGTCTATCCCAGCTACGGTTCTTCGGCCAAACGCGGCCCGAAACTGCCGCTGATCCCCCTGAAAGAGAAACTGCGCGACCAGCGCGTGCCCGTCTACGGCACCGACGACCTCGGCGCGCTCGACCACGATCTGACGAAAAACGCCGTGCGTAACGGCGAGCCGCTCGGCGAGCGCATCATCGTGACGGGCCGCGTGCTCGACGAAAACGCCCGCCCGGTGCGCAATACGCTGGTCGAAATCTGGCAGGCGAATGCAGCCGGCCGCTATGTGCACAAGGCCGACCAGCACGACGCGCCGCTCGACCCGAACTTCCTCGGCGCGGGCCGCTGCATCACCGACAACGAAGGCCGCTACCGCTTCCTGACGATCAAGCCGGGTGCATATCCGTGGGGCAATCATCCGAATGCATGGCGCCCGAACCATATTCACTTCTCGCTGTTCGGCGATCACTTCGGCTCGCGTCTCGTCACGCAGATGTATTTCCCCGGCGACCCGCTGCTCGCGTTCGACCCGATTTATCAGGGCACGCCGGAAGGCGCGCGTGAACGCATGATCGCGAATTTCTCGCTCGACACCACGCAAGAGGCCTATGCGCTCGGCTACGATTTCGACATCGTGCTGCGCGGCCCGAACGAAACGCCGATGGAGCGCTAAGCCATGACCACTCTCAAGCAAACGCCTTCGCAAACGGTTGGACCGTACTTCGCTTACGGTCTGTGCCCGCAGCAATACGATTTCGACTACAAGAGCCTGTTCACGTCCGTTCTGGCCGACCGCGAAGCGGCTGGCGAGCATATTTCGATCGTCGGTCAGGTGTTCGACGGCGACGGCAAGGTGATTGGCGACGCGATGATCGAGATGTCGCAGGTGGACGCCAACGGCCACTATCCGCAGTCGCGCGAGGAAATCCTGAAGACCGGTTTTCACGGCTTCGCGCGCATGGGCACGGGCACGGACCCGCACAAGCGCTTCATCATCGAAACGGTGAAGCCTGGCCGTGCGAACCCGGACGAAGCGCCGCACATCAACGTGATCCTGACGATGCGCGGCATGCTGCTGCACACGTTTACGCGCATCTACTTCGACGACGAAACCTCGGCGAACGAGCAGGACCCGGTGCTGGCAGCGGTTCCGGCGGAACGTCGCGGCACGCTGATCGCGCGTCGCGAGCCGGACAGCGCCAACGTGTATCGCTTCGATATCCACATGCAGGGCGACAAGGAAACCGTTTTCTTCGACCTGTGATGTGAAGCCGGCGAAAGCTATTCCGGGTATTTCTATACTTTCATATAGCTTTCACATACACTGGCTACGATTCAGTTTAGCGACTGGATCGCGATACTCCGAGTAGAGTAGTTAAGCCCGCCTCGCGCGGGCTTTTTTTTGCGCTTTTTCCGCTCAATGTGCCAGTGAGCAGCGCAGCCAGCCGCGAATCCTGATCACATCGGCAATGTGGTCGTGCGGCCCCGGCGCGCCGAGCACGACGATATCGATCGGCCTGCCGTGCACGATCATCCGCATGACGACACAATGTCCCGCCTCGTTGATGAAGCCGGTTTTCTGCAACACGATAGACCGGTCGCCGCCTCGCACCAGCGCGTCCGAATTGTGATAACTCAGGCTCGCGCGGCGTCCGCCGGGGAACACGATCTGCGAGCGGTCCGTCGAATAAGCACGAATCAGCGGATAGCGACTGGCCGCCGCAACCAGCAATGAGAGATCCTTCGCGGTCGACACATTCTGCGCAGACAACCCCGTGCCGTTGACAAACGACGTTCGGCGCATGCCCAGCGCACGCGCTTTCGCATTCATCGCCGCGACGAAGCCAGGCCGCCCGCCCGCGTAATCCCGGCTGAGCGCGGCGGCCGCGCGATTTTCCGACGACATCAGCGCAATGTGCAGCATGTCGTGACGCGACAATCGCGAGCCGACACTCAGCCGTGAGCCGGTGAACTTGTCGAAATCCTGATCCTGGTCGGTGACGTCGAGCGGCGCGTTCAGTGCATGCTTTTCATCGAGCGAAACGACCGCCGTCATTAGTTTGGATATCGAAGCAATCGGCACTATCTGCTCGGCCTGCTTTTCGGTAAGCACGGTGCGCGTGCGTGCATCGACGACATACACAGATCGCGCGCGGAGCAAGGCGCGCGATTGCCGCGTATAACCGCAGCGCGCCAGCAGACGAAGCCCCGGAGCACGCGACGCCGCTGCTGGCTGCCGCGCAACACGTTGCGCACTGCCCGGCTCCTTTATCGAACGTGCGCCGCGTGACCCGTTGACCATGCGCGCAGCCTGACGACGATGTTTCGGCGTGATCTTGCTGTGATGCATGGGCTGTACCGCACTCGTCGCGCGCTTGCGTTTGTGCGCGACACGACGCCGCGCTTTGCCGACGCCAGGCCGTTTCGCTTTACCGTGTGCCTCGATTTTTGCTCGCGACTTACGCGCAACAGATGGCGTAACCTGTCTGCCAACGCGCGCGGAAGATTGCCGCGCCGTCTCGTGAGTCGCACCAGAAGACTCGCCGATAGTCAGCCACAGCAGGCCGAATATCGCGATATAGCGAAGCCAAGTTAAGAGGTGATGAGCAGGAAATTCAGATGGAGAAATTCGACGACCGTACGGCATGCAGTTTCCAGTTCTGTGCCGCGCGAGTTCGAAAATAATGGGCACCGCGTCGGCAACGACCCGCCGATGTTAAGACAGAACCTGCATACGATCAACGCAGAACGGACCTCGAGAATGATGGACAGACCATCCGTCTGCAACAGAAAACCTGCGGAAAAACCGCTTTAGCAACGGAAGAAATCGAGGTTCTGCCCGGCGTGAATCGCGCGCGCGAGCCAGTCGGGTTTATCGCCATGACCGTCCCACGAATTCCCGTACGCATCGCGATACATCACTGCACGGACGGCGTTCGCATCGGCTTCGAGCGAGTCTGCGAGTGCCTCGAGCGTGATGCCGTAGTCGTCCATACGCCGGCGTATCCACGCGACCAGACGCTCACGCGCATTGCCATCGAAATCGAGCAACCCTTGTTCTTCTCGCACTTTCATAACGTACCGGTATCGCTGCTATTTATGTTCGCGTTAGACAAACGAATACTTCGCTAAACGACGCGAAGCTCATGCGATGATTCATCGGAATAGATTGCGATTCGAACCCGCGATATGACTCCCGATGCGTAAAACTTGCACCCGGATATCAGGCCTGGTCAATCTTGGATTAAAGAGAATTCTAAGGCGACTGGCTCGAATCGCTTCTGCTGCCAGCCTCTCCGCATGCTGTGTTCATGCTGCCAGGAGGCATCGGCTTCAGCGTATGGAAAGTAATTCTAGCATTCAATTTATTCTGTTTGCAGCGAGGGGACGCTGAATGACAAATTGGGGTTTTCCGTTCGTATTCCTTTATCGGCGTACCGGCTAGGCGATAGAACGGGCAATAACTGTCAACGGAAGAAGCAGGACAAAGCCTTCTGCTGCAATCCTGTGTTCTGCTGCGTCATACTTCTACATACACTACGCAAACATCACCCCCATACGCGCATAGGAGACACGACCATGCCCGCCTCAACCGCCATCCTTACCATTCTGGCTGCGCTCCTGCTCGGTGCCATGAGTCCGGGTCCGAGCTTCGTGATCGTCGCCCGCAATGCGATCGGACTGTCGCGCCGCGACGGACTCGCTACGGCGCTTGGCATGGGCATCGGCGGCGTGTTCTTTAGCGGCATCGCGCTGCTCGGCCTCTATACGTTGCTGGCCACGGTCGAGTGGCTCTATGTCGGCCTGAAAATCGCGGGCGGTATCTATCTGGTCTACCTGGCGTCGAAAATCTGGCGCGGCGCAGCCAAGCCGCTCGCTTTCGATGCTGCGCAGGCCTCCGCTGCGAATCCGCGCAAATCGTTCTGGATCGGCTTGAGTACGCAACTCAGCAATCCAAAGACGGCTGTTTACTACGGCAGCATTTTCGCAGCGCTGCTTCCGCAGCATCCGCCGATGTGGTGCTACTTTGCGTTGCCCCCGGCAATTTTCGCGATCGAAGCCGGCTGGTACACGATCGTCGCGCTGTGCTTTTCGAGCAAACGTCCGCGTGAGGTCTATCTGCAATGGAAAGCGTGGATCGATCGGGTCGCGGCAAGCGCGGTTGCCGCGCTCGGATTACGCCTGATCCTGACTGCACACAAAGTGGGCATCTGAAAATAACGCTGCGCTGTGATTTGCCTTCAGCGTGCCTCGCCGCCGAACACGGCGAGGCGACGCAACGCGCGCTGGTAAAGGATTGGCACTTCCAACCAACACCCTGCAAACCTGACCGATCCGCCGCTCCTCGCAAAACAGTTACAAGTTAACTGTTGACGCTGATATGCCCTCGCGGTTAATGTGGCACCCGAAGTTCAAGAAGTTCGATTGCTGTTCATCAATGTCTCGCTCCCTCAGCGGTATTCGTTGTCCTCTCCCTTCCTTGACGCTTCAAGCGCTCTTTCACCGAGCAAACTCTTCAATTTTTACCTCAAGGATTCTTCATGGATACCGGTACCGTTAAGTGGTTCAACGACAGCAAAGGCTTTGGCTTCATCACCCCGGACAAGGGCGGCGACGACCTGTTCGCGCATTTCTCGGAAATTCGCAGCGACGGTTTCAAGACGCTGGCTGAAAACCAGAAGGTGAGCTTCGAAACGAAGCAAGGCCCGAAGGGTCTGCAAGCGGCTAACATCAAGCCGCTGTAAGTTTGAAGGGCTCGGTGTCCGGCAACGGACATCGGGCTGCAGCGACACCCTCGCGGAGCTTTTGTCTCCCACAGTTGGCGCGATTCGCTTTTTGGCTGCACGTATTCAAGCAGCTAGCCCAAGCGCCAAACGCCTCGTTGCACCTCATTCTCCCCTCCGGCTTTAACGCCCTTTTTTTCGCTTTCCGACTGCGTTTCGATTCGGCTCGCAATGGCTCGAATCAGCTCGTCCGCGATACTCGTTTTACGGGTTCGAACGGCCGGCTCGCACTCGAATAATCATTAAAATATAAAATGACAAACAAACATATTCATCATTACAACGGCTATGCCGTCAAACCCTCGGCGCATCGTTTGCCCGACGGTAGCTTCTCATCCAACCTGCTGCTCGAACGCGCAGATAGCGCACGCACCGAAGGGCGCTACCAGTTCTATTCGCTCGACTATTTCCCGAACGAAGAACAGGCATTGCGACACTCGGCGCATTGGGCGCATCACTGGGTCGACACACGCGGTTAAGCGTGCGGCTCTGCGAAATAACGCGTAATTAATTCGGTGGAATCTGCCCGCGCATCTTGCGACGCTGGGCAGAACATAAAA
Source organism: Paraburkholderia fungorum (assembly GCF_900099835.1). Taxonomy (NCBI): domain Bacteria; kingdom Pseudomonadati; phylum Pseudomonadota; class Betaproteobacteria; order Burkholderiales; family Burkholderiaceae; genus Paraburkholderia; species Paraburkholderia fungorum. The sequence goes on along the minus strand of NZ_FNKP01000002.1, from coordinate 171,262 downwards.
AGCATTAGCTTTATTTATTAGCGTTGGTAGCGCGCCCTATTCGCTTCGCTCCGCCTTGATTCGCGCACGTAGTTCGAACTTCTGAATTTTCCCCGTCGACGTCTTCGGCAATTCGCCAAAGCGCACCGCTTTCGGCAACTTATATCCCGCCAGAAACAGCCGGCAGTGAGCGATGATATCTTCCTCGCTAACCTGCGCGCCTTCCCTGAGTTCGATGAACGCGCACGGCACTTCGCCCCACTTCGGATCGGCCATCGCCACCACGGCAGCTACCGATACCGCCGGGTGACGATACAGCGTGTCCTCGACCTCGATACTCGAGATGTTCTCACCGCCCGAAATAATGATGTCCTTGCTGCGGTCGCGAATACGGATGTAGCCATCGGGCATCCGCACGCCGAGGTCGCCGGTGTGGAACCAGCCGCCGCGGAAAGTCGCTTCGGTCGCGCGCGAATTCTTCAAGTAGCCCTTCATGCAGATATTGCCGCGGAACATGATCTCGCCAAGCGTTTCGCCGTCGGCTGGAACGGGCGCGAGCGTGTCGGGATCGAGCACGGTTACCGCAGCCTGCAAGTGATAACGCACGCCTTGGCGCGCGTTCAATTCGGCACGCGCGCTGTCATCGAGAGATTCCCACGATTCCTGTTTTGCGCAGACGGCCGCCGGCCCGTAGGTTTCGGTCAACCCGTACACATGTGTCAGATCGAAGCCAATTTCCTTCATTTTCGCGATCACCGCAGGCGGAGGCGCTGCGCCCGCCACCATCGTCGAGACGCGGTGCGTGATGCCCTCGCGCCATTCGGCGGGCGCATTCGCGAGCGCGCTCTGCACGATCGGCGCGCCGCAATAGTGCGTGATGCCTTCGCGACGAATCAGTTCGAACACGGTCTTCGCATCGAACTTTCGCAGACACACATTAACGCCGGCGCGCGCGGCGACGGTCCACGGAAAACACCAGCCGTTGCAGTGAAATAACGGCAAGGTCCATAGGTAGACCGCGTGTTTGGGCATGTCCCATTCGAGGATATTGCTCAGCGCATTCAGATACGCGCCACGATGATGGTAGACCACGCCCTTCGGATCGCCGGTCGTGCCCGACGTGTAATTCAACGCGATGGCGTCCCACTCGTCGGCCGGTTGAGTCCATGCGAACTCCGGGTCACCCGATTGGAGGAACGCTTCGTAGTCGGTTGCGCCGATGAATTGCGCGGCGTCGGCGGGCATCGCATCGGCCACGCTGATCACGCGCAGGCCGGGAAATTCCAGCGCGGCCCGATGCGCGAACTCGCCGTATTCGGTGTCGACGATCAGCGCCTTCGCCTCGCCATGACGCAGCATGAACAGCAGCGACGACACATCGAGTCGCGTATTCAACGTATTGAACACAGCGCCGGCCATCGGCACGCCGAAATGCGCTTCGATCATCGGCGGAATATTCGGCAGCAAAGCCGCGACGGTATCGCCACGCTCGATCCCAACCTGCCGCAGCGCGCTGGCCAGGCGCCGCGCGCGCTCATACGTCTCGCGCCAGTTGCGGCGGATGTCCCCATGGATGACCGCCGGCCGCTCGCCGTAGACTTGCGCCGCGCGGACGATGAAATCGATCGGCGTCAGCGGGACATAATTGGCCGCGCGGCGCTCCAGGCCTTCCTCGAACATGTGCTTCATCGCGTTGTCTCCTAAGGCGCCGGGCGCGCCGCCGCCTGTTTTCGTCGATTATTCTGATGGGTAAGCTAGCCTAGCAATTGTGATGCTGAACTGTCTGTCATTCAAATGACAGAGTGGCGCGGCGGCAATTTCCTGCCCCGGCATTAGCCTGACGCATTCTTCGACTATTTATGAACGACACACTGCTGACTGCCTCCGCCGACGCCCGCTCCACTCCGCCCGCGCGGGTAGCAAGCGCCGACCTGGCGCGGCTTTTCGCCACCTGCGCGTGGTTTCGGGCGCTCAGCGCCGAGCATCAGGCGATGGTCCTCGCCAGTGCGCACGCGGAGCATCTGGAAGGCGGAGCATGGATTGCGCGCCGTCAGGAACCATCGGACTACTGGATCGGGGTCCATTCCGGCTTGATCAAACTCGCGATTTACAACGCGTCCGGGCGGAGCTGCACGCTGTCCGGCGTGCCGCCAGGCGGCTGGTTCGGCGAAGGTAGCGTGATCAAGCGCGAATTGCGCAAATACGACGTGGCCGCGATCCAGCCGTCACTCGTGATGTTCGTGCCGTCCGCCACGTTCCATGCGCTGCTCGAGTCGAGCCTGCCGTTCACGGGCTTCGTGATCCGGCAACTGAATAACCGCATGGGCGAGTTCATCGCGTCGATCCAGAACAGCCGGCTGCTCGACGTGGATGCGCGCGTGGCGCAATCGCTCGCGCAGTTGTTCAATCCCGATCTGTATCCCGACACCGGTCGGACGCTCGCCATTTCACAGGAGGAAGTCGGGCTTCTGGCGGGGGTGTCGCGTCAGCGAATCAATCAGGCGCTGCAAAATCTTGAGCGGTTGGAGATTTTGCGTCTGTCGTACAACCAGATCGACGTGCTCGACCTCGAACGTTTGAGCGCGTTTGGTCAGGAGCAGATCTAGCGCTTCGCTTTACAGCGCGCGCGTATCGCTCTTACGCGTGATGCGGCGCTCCAGCATCGCGTCGGTGTTGAACAGCGCGAGCACGACACGGCCCAGCACGCCTGAACGCTTCCAGCGCAGGTAATAACGGTGGGCGGTCTGATAGGGCACGTGGCGCCTGGGCATCGCGCTCCACGGCTCGCACGTGCGCAGAACCCACATCACGCTGTTCAACACCCGGCGCGGGTCCATCGTAGGACGACCGCGTCGGGGGGCGTGCTCCAGCGCCTCAGGTAGCAACGGTGCAATGCGCTGCCATTGTTCGTCAGTCAGATCCTGGATCGGATCCTGGCGGGGCGGAGGCATAACAACGAAAATATTCATGGAGTCATGGCGTGCACGTACAGCAAATGCGCTGGCGTCATCGCGAAGAAAGAGTCTATGAATTAGGGCATTTTCAGATTACCCGAAGAGCGCTCGCGTGAAAGTTAACTCTTGTTAGACGTGTCGGTGCGAGGGTTAGAGATCGCAAAAGATTGATGGCGCTGACGGATTGATGGCGGAGAGAAGGCGGCTGTCTGTCATCCGCGAGTCCGCGCATAGGCTCGCCTCGCACGTCGCGGTTGAATGAAAGGGCTTCGAACTGCGAAGTGAGCTGGCGGATATCGCTACACGTTCATAGCGCGCGCTGCCGAAGTGCACCGAGATGGGAAGGCGCGATCGATTCCGACAAGGTGTTTAACGCGGGATCGGTCGAATTGCCGGAGCACCGAATCGCAACAATCAGACCGGCATTGCACTCGGTCTGCGGACGATTTTCTCAATCGCCGATTCTGGCAAGGCCAGCGAAGTTTTTACCGCCAGACGCGCGACATCCGAATCTTGCGCCCATAAAAAAGGTGCCGCAAGCGGCACCTTCTTCATACTGCAACCAGCTTAAGCCGAAGCTTAGAAGCGGTGACGCAGACCGATCGTAGCAGCCGTCTGGTTCTTCGACGACGACGGCGAAACCGTGTTGTCGCCGCTGTAGATCGAAGCAACACCGCCGTCGCCCATTGCGTGTTGGTACACGGCTTCAGCGTAGACGTCCGTACGACGCGACAGCGAGTAGTCAGCCTGAACGCCGATCTGGTGGTAGCGGGTCTTCATTTCGCTGCCGTCGCCGTTCGAGCCGTAGCCCTTTGCGTCCGTGAACGTGTAAGCAACGCCCAGGCCCAGGGCCGGGGTCAGGTTGTACTTACCGTTGACTTCGTAGTTGTTCGAACGACCCGGGCGTTGACCAGCTTCTGCGCCGACCAGGTTGTCAACACGCGATTGCGTGAATGCTGCGCCGACCGTTGCCGGGCCGAACGAGTACGAAGCGCCTGCGCCGAATTGACGTTGACGGAAGTCGCCCGTCATTTCGCCGCCGATGTTTGCCAGCGTGCCGCTCGAAGCGCCGCTCGTGTTTGCAGCCGGGTTGTTTTGCTGTGCGTAAGCAGCGCCCAGGTGCAGGCCTTGCCACTGGTATGCAGCACCAATGCTGTACTGGCGGTTGTCAGCGAATGCACCAGCCTGGTTCGAGAAGCCGTACGTGCCGCCGAACGTGAAGCCAGCGTAGTTAGCGCTCGAGTACTTGATCGAGTTGTTGACCGACTGACCACCGTTGGTGTTCAGGTTGTCGTTGTTGTACGGGTGCGCGAAGAACGTGCCGCCCCAGCTGCCCGTTGCCGTCAGCGGTGCGAGGTAGTCTTGAGCTGCGTCGTACTGACGACCCAGCGTGACCGTACCGTATTGCGCGCTCGACAGGCCGACGAAGGCTTGACGGTTGAACAGGCCACCGTTGTTACCCAGCGTGCCGTTGTTGATGCCGAAGCCGCTTTCCAACGTGAAGATTGCCTTCAGACCGCCGCCCAGATCTTCCGAGCCACGCAGACCGAACATGCTTTGATTGATGCCGCCGCTACCGGCTGCCCACTTCGAGTTGCCAGCAACGTTGCTGGTGTACGTCAGACCTGCGTCGAGCAGACCATACAGGGTAACGCTGCTTTGTGCGTGAGCGACGGATGCGAACGATGCGGCAACCGCGACGACGATGAGACTCTTCTTCATGTGGGACTCCTGTTCGGAAAATTTACGCGGGGAGCGGGACCTGCCTCAGCAGCGCATGAAAGCATGGGCTGCTGCCCTGTTCGCCGACCATTCCGGATCGGCCTTGGGCACCCTTGAAACGAAGCGTGAGTGTAGGGGGACACCCTAGTTGCGACGGGCGCAATTTCCACAACAGGATTTTTCAGAATCAGCAACAATCCAAATGACAATTGTATTAAGTCGTTGTTTTATAGGAATTTATCGCGATTTTCCGGACCTGATTCACCTGCTCTGGTCATAAGTAATTTGCAACGTCTCAATATTCAAAGTTGTGCGTATGCAACAGTGCTTTAATACGCCTGACGTAATCGGGTCGGAACAATTACGGAATATGGAATTTCTGCATTGCCAGGAATAGAGGCAATGAAATGAAGCGTAATCGACCGGTTATAAATTTATTTAAGAAAACCGGGAACTTTGATGGACTAATAATGTCACTCGCGTGATGGCAAATTAATCCGCTTATCCAATTGCCGATTAACTCATTTTCGAATTAAGTTGAATTGTTGGTTCTGAGATATGTCGTCTCGCCGGAGATCGGTTGCGCGGCGCACGTCTGGATCTGTGCAACAGCACGCCCGCGTAAGGGACTAACGTGAAGGTCTAACGTGAAAAAACCGCCATAAGGCGGTTTTTCTTTTCGTGCGGCAACTGGCTTCGGCAACCTCCAAGCCTCGCCACACTTCATGTACCGCAATCGCTGCGACGTCGACGAAAAGGGAAAGCCTTCAGCACGGGTATTGCCCGGAGGTGAATTGCGGCGCCGACCGACGCGTGACAAGACCCGAGCTGAAAGCGGATGGCATGCATCGAACAGCCTTCCTGACTCATTTAACGGCGTAGCCGTCCCCGTTTTTACACGGAGTTTCCCTAATTTCTGCAGAAGTGGCGTTTATGGCCAGCCTATTTGCGCCTAAGCGCCGCCTCGTCCTGCGGCGATGAGTCCGGCGCAAGCGGTTTGGTATCCGGCGGAGTGCTGGGACTTGGCGAAGGTTGCTCGGTGGGCACCTCGAGAGGTGGGTCGGGCGGATCCGCAATCGGGTCGACGGTGGGAACGGTCTGCATGATAAGCGCCTTGTCGGATGGGAAAGTCTCCCGCCGTCAGGCGCGCAACAGCTATTCCCGGCAATAGACGAGAGAGGACGCAGATTCTTGTAGTCTTCGAGGACGCCGCAATCGCCCCGCCGATGTCGCTGCCGCTCTGTAGAAATTTCGCCGACTCGCTGGCGAAACTTTCAATGACCATCCGGAGGACGCCATGGCCGCAGCAAGACGGCTCAGGTCAGTGGATCAGTAATGGCGATCGAGCGTCGACCGCGGAGCATCGTCAGCGTAACCCGTCAGGAAAGCCTCCAAACCGAACAGCCACGCAAAGCAGAACGTGACTCGCGTCAACAAGCGCATTGGCTCTTGCGACGTGATTTCGTCAGCAGCTTGCAGCGGCGTGGCAAGCACGGGTTGAGGTTGAGGCTGGGCAAACTCGGCAGCGGTGTGGTCGGAGCGCATGGTGGTCTCTTTATTAATATGGTCTGGAAGCCGAGAATACGCAAACGACGTGCCACTCCCAGACGATGAACTGCGGACCAGCTGACGACCAGCCTAGCGGCGAGTCCCCGCTCACTCTGTGCGGCAGACCGCCAACGGAGAGCACGCCCGCGCCAGAGGAATCACCATGGAAAGAAGATTAAGCGGCGGGGATTTTGCGATTCAGGTGTCGGCGAGAATGACGCGATTGAGACGGACGGAACGTCCTCGATTATCGCCATCGGATCGCACGCGAGAGGCGAATATAAAGCGCCGACGAATTCACCAGAGTGGACGATATGAGCGGCCCAACTAAATCAGCCGAACTTCCCGTCGAACGAATTAATCCCGCGACACAAGCGCCATATTGTCGCATCCAATAAATCCGCTTTGTCTTCTTTCATGTCGATAACCGAAACGGTTTCGAAACATTTCAGCGGCGACTCAATCAGCTCAGCAGATAGCGCGGCTCTGCATCACTCGAAATCAAAACGGGGGGAATCACGTCCGCGATCGAAGGGGCAGCTAGGGAAGGGCCAACGAACTGGCGCTGATCGCCGAGTCAGAATGGACGCAAACGAAGGGTAACGAATGATCCGGCCAGTCGAGGCCGGAGATATCAGACAGCCGAATTGCGGAACGATCCAGCTTTTGCGGAGCGAGAATGAAGTTTCAAAAACTGCTGAAACCCTTTGGTGGGCCGGGTCGGATTCGAACCGACGATGTCCTTTCGGAGGCGGATTATGAGTCCTGCAATACTGTATGCATGAACAGCCTATAACTCTGGAAACTACGGTGCATCAAGGGTTTGCGGGGTATCTGAATGCTGTGTATACGAACAGTGTTTGCAGTTTTAAGGCAGAAAAACCCACACCCCTTGGGCAGTCGTTATACTGTACATCCATACAGTATTTAAGCGAACCGAGGGAGATCACAAATGGCGGCGATGTCGTGTCCAATTTGCGCACGCAGGCTCGCGCGCGACGAATTTCAACCAGCTGTGGGAGACGTGCCGAATCGTTGGGCGTGCGGCGACTGCGATTGCGTCGTGAACGACTATGACGACGAGTACGAGTCACCCGAGTGGATTGCCGATGCCGGCGCTACGCCGGCGGCGCAAGGTGGGGCGTGAAAAGCGGGAGCGTTTCGCTCGGCGAGGTCGCGGAACGATCTAGCCACCTGGATGTGGCGTGTTCTCGCTGCGAGCGCAAGGGTCGGTATCGCGTCGCAAAATTGGTGGCCGAACTTGGGCGCGACTTCCCAATGACGAATCTCGGTTCTGAGTTGTCAGCGTGCCCACGACGGAACGCCACCGCCCATCACGAACGATGTGACGTCTACTTTCCGGGCCTTCCGAGGATCATGCGTGGCGAAGAGTCACCGCCACCGGAGCCTGACCCGGCAGCGTGCGACTAATTACTTGCCAGTCGGCTTCCACCCGCAGTGCGTAGCGCCTGCGAGGTTGTTCGCCAGAATCTGTTTAGCCGTTTCGTCGGCCAGAATGTCGCCCTTGCTGACGTAGACCGGCTTAAAGATGGCGCAGCTCGTATCAACGAACCGGGTCTTGACCTGCACCTGCGGTTCCTCGACCTGCGTCTTCGCCTGGTCGGCTCCATTCGTTGCGCAACTGGTCAGCAGCGGACCCAGCAGGCAAAGCAGCAACGTCACTTTCAACATCGGTTCTCTCCTTGACTGCGGCCGCGCCTTGTTGCGCTGCTGCCGCGTTCGCTTGGGCCTCGGCATCACGCACCTCGGCGGTTTGGGTTTGCGCCTGCGCGGCGCTGGTTTGAGCCTCGGCGACCTTCTGATCGGCCACCGCGACCTTTGCCTTTGAATTCGCATGCGTGATCAGTGCGAAGACGCCGACGAGCGCCGTGAGAATCCATGGCCCAAATTTGAACGCGAGTTCAATTGCTTCCGTCATGTCGAAATGCTCCCGCCTGCCGCCTGATATGCAGCCTGCAAATGCGCCATCTGGTTTTCGTGCTGGCCGTATCCGGCGCCGGGAAGACTGGCCCACACGTTGGCGACCTTTGCGACCGCCAGTTGAAACTGCCCTGCGTCGATCAACGGAAACGCGCCATGCTCACGCAGTTGCTGCAGGGCGTACCGGTCCTGTGAAATCGGCGAGAAGTCGCGGAGAAACATCTGCGCCTTGTAGATGCGCCACCACTTGATCAGGATCTGGTAGCGGCCGGCCGCCGTCGAATTGCAGCCGGCGTTGTAGATGTTCGGGTGATCGGCATACGACGTGAACAACAGCGGCTTGCTCGGCGTGCTGCCGACCAGCACGTTGTAGCCGTCGTCGCTCAGCGCCAGCAGCTGATTGCCGATCTCGCTGACTGCGATCATGTCGAGGAAGGCGACGCGGTTCTCACCGCCCGCCGTCGCGGCGTCAATGCGGGCCATCGTCACCCTCCCGCGGCACACGGCGCACCGTCGTGTAACGCAGCGCGAGGAACGTCGCGCACAGGATCGTGTAGCTGATTGCCTGTTGCACGCTGTGCGGCAGATACTGCTTCAGGTCGTCAGGCATACCGTTCCACGTCTCACGCAACACGGCGCCGAGCGGCGCAACCACGCCGACCGCCGTCGAGAAAATCACCGTGCCGCGCGTGTGCAACTTCTGCCAGCCGTCGGCCAGCGAGACTCGAAATTTCATTTGGTCCACCCCCGCGTCTCAGGACGCACGCCAGCGCGGTCATAGAGAAGCCGGTCCAGCTTCTCGTTGATCGCGCGGAGTTGTTCCTTGTTGTCGGATTTCTGTTCGCTCTGGTCCTTCTCGACGTGAGTCGTCCGATCTTCGAGACTGCTGATGCGCCGGTCGAAGCTCAGGTACAAACCGAAGCCCGAAGCCAAGCAGCCGGCCATCAGCCCGACCAACGTAATGAGCGTCGGAATGTTCACCGACTTGTCGAACGACCATTGCCGCCCACCTGCCTGCAGCACCGCCCCCGGTTGCCGTTCTTGCATCGCGCGCCTCTCCTTTAAAAACTGCGCGTCCATAAAAAAAGCCACCCGAAGGCGGCCAATAAAAAAGCCAGCTCGAAGGCTGGCTTTTGATCTGCTGTCTGGTAGTCGTTATGTCCCTGCTGCTGATGCTCCACTCGCTGCACTGGCGGTCGACGCCGTATCTTTGTAGAGCGCCGCAATGTAATCCGCAATTGCGTTCGTACGCATGTCGAGCAGATACGCGTCCGGCGTCCGGCAGTCCGCGCCGAGATGCACCTCGTCTGCTGTGTTGATGACGTTGCCGGTGCCGTCAAACGCGAACCCGAACGGGATAACACCAATCTGGGCGATCAGTGTCTTCTGCGAAGCTTGAGTAATTGCGGACTGAAGCGCATAGGCCGCACCTCCTGAGCTGTCGCACGTCTGAATAGGCGCGACTGCATAAACCAGTTTTCCGCTGACCGACGCGCGCTGCGCGAAGACCGTGAGATCCTGAACGAACTGCTGAACCGCCGCGATCTGAGCCGGATCGCTCCACGGCGTCGTCATGTCGTCCAGTTGAAAATTGACGATCAGATACCCGCTCGGGTCTGTCTTGAACTGATCCGGCGTCGGCGGCAATCCGTTGTTCTCGCCCATCACGATCTGATGCAGCGTCGTGCCATCCATCACCTGCGCGGTGACATCGGCCGGCACGCCGCGCGCGGTCAGCGCATCCTGGAGAGCCAAGACCGAAGCGTTCGCATCGCTCGCGGCCACTGGCGCCGAAGCATCATGCGCAACGGATTGAACGTGAGCGGTTGCTGTCGATGAATTGACGAGGGGTTGCCCATAGAGCGAAAGCTTCATTGTCTTCGCGGTCGGCGCCGAACTTCCGCTGTCGCCACCACCGCCGCACGCCGCAACACTCAATGCGACAAGCATTAAAGCACCCACTTTCTTCAGCATTTCCGCCCCCGTATATAGATCTTTCAAGTTCTTACAAGCGAGCAAAGTTTACACGGAAATTACCGGGACGCTACTGTACGATTTCAGCGCCCGCGAACGTATATCGATTTGATGCGCCTTGGGTTGTGCCGTCAGTCGGCGGCGCCGCGATCAACAGGGCTTCCGCCGAATCACGAGCGTCCGTGCCCTTGTCCGGCAACCCCGAAATCTGAATCTGCTGAACGTACATCGAGAATTTGCCGGCGGCCTTCGCATCCGCGCTGAGGTAGGACGCGACGGTGGCGTTTGTGAATCCTGACTCGTAGTCAAGGCCGACCTGTTGCACCACGTGATAGCTCGCGGTCGCGCCGGTCGACGGGGTAACGAAATCGATTTGAAGCGGCATATGAATTTCCCTTTAAGTGATGCCGGTCATGTCCAGAACCATGAACCGGTAACGGGTTGCCTCGGCAAAACCAACGAACGTGCCACTGTTGTTGCCGACGTACTGATGAAACTCCCAACTGATCGCGCCACCGTTCGCGCCGAACGCCGACAAGATGAACGGACTGGTGTTCAGGAAGAAGTGCGCAGCCATCGCTCCGCCGAACGCGACCGGTACGCTGTACGACTTCGATTGCGTGTTTAGGCCAGGAATCGAGTTGCCGGATGCTTGCCACCCAAGACCAGCTTGATACTGGCCTTCGATCACATCGATCACTCGAGTAAATGGATTGGCCGCGTCTGCAATCAGCGCGCCCGACGCATCGAACACCTGAAGGCCGAAATTGTTGGCGGTCACGGGAACTTGGTCGAACACATAAAGCCGGATCGTCGCTTGGCTAGCCGAGATGAATTCGGCTGTGAACGTATTCGTTCCGATCTTTGAGAATTTCCACGGCGTCGCCATGACACCGCCGTCCGCTCGAAATGCAAAGAACGGCCGGCTGGCCGTAAAGGTGAATGTCGTGTGCCATAGGGTTGCGTAAAACTGGGTGTTGACGTTATTGAAGACCGTCGGAATGCTCTCCTGCTGCGTCACCTGCGCGAACGTCGCGATCAACTGATAGTTTGGCGTGAGGCCGTCAATCTGAACGACACCGGTATCCGTAAAAGCTTGAAAGCCCGCGGTCATCAGTACACTCCCCAAAACAGCCAGCCGGTGATCGGATACAGATAGCTGGTAGTGGGCGGCGAACTATATGTCCAACTGATGCCCGTTGAAGAAATCGACACCACCGGAACCGGTGAATTGCCGTTGATGTGCGCGAATAGAAAGTCTGGTTGAAACGACCAGAACGGCGTGCCACTTGAGAGGTCCATCGCGATGGAACCAGATCCACCGCTTATCTGCTGCGAACCCTTGATGCGCCCCACTCGCGACGTGGCGTCAAGCAGCAATTGCCCTGACGCATTCCAGATCTGAAGGCCCGCCGTCATTACCAGAGGCCCAAGCGGACGCGCAATGTCCCGTTGTTGTCGTACACGAGCAGCGTCGAATCGCTGAGAGTCATGTACCCAGCGCCACCGTTCGCACCGTTCAACGTCAAGGTACCGTTCTTATCCAGCTTCCAACGCGGTTGACCGTTCGCGCCGACGGCGGTCGACTGGACGATGTCGCCGATCATCAGGTTGGTAATCCAGCCCGTACCGATGAGCGCCTGGCTGATAAACACCTGACCGCCCTGCACCACAAACGGTGACGTCACCGCACTGCCATTTGGGTCGATGATCGCGACGCGGCTCGCCGACAGAAGCACCGTCGACTCGACAACGCCGCTGCTGTTGTCAACGCCGACGCCTATCCCGGCGATGTACGTCCGACCGTTCGAGGTGATTTGCGTCTTGATCTGGTACGACGCCGCGACGCGGCCATTAAGGTCCGCATACGACGCCGCGACTGTCTGGACCGCCGCGGTGTTCGCGTTTGCCTGAGCCTGAACCGTTGTGATTTGCGACGCCTGCGCGCTATCCGCATCGGCGCGCGCCTTGGATTCCGTCTGAACCGCTGCATTGAGCGTGTCCGTCGACGTCTTGAGTTGCGCCGCGACTGTATCGGTGCGCTGTGCTTGCGCGAGATCCGCTTCTTGGCTCGCGGACTGCAGTGACCAGACGCCCGCATACGACGTGTCGTCGCCCGCATAAATCGTGGCTTGTCCGGCCATCGGCGGCGTAATCGACTGGATCGGCGCCAGTACGTCTTGACCGAGCTGCGACTTCGTAATTTGACCCGTGAGGTAGGTCAGAATCTCAGTCGCATCGCTGCTGCTTTGCCCGTTCACACCGCTACCGGTCGGATACCACGGCCCGATGTTGCCTGTCGTGTCGACCAGCCGCGCCCAGAAGAAGAACGATTGCCCGGCAGCAAGACCCATAAGGTTCGCGCGTGCCTGCGGAAACGGATAGGTCGAAAGCCGCGTCGCAGTGGTCAGGTCGTTCGTCTTGCTGTACCAGACGTCCGTGTATGACGTGTCGTTCGCGGTGCCGTCGGCGGGATACGTCCAATCGAGTTGGATCGCGAAAACCTGCGACGTGGCCGTAAGCGACGTGATCGCGGGTGGCGCGCTCGTCTTGCCGGTGAGAACCGTGTCCGTGCCATACGCGATCGCCGACGAGACGCCCATCGCATTCACGGCATAGACGCCTGCCAGATAGGTGCCCTGATAGATGCCCGGCACCTCGACCTGCAGGCCGCCGACGGCGTTCATCTTGACCCACTCGCCGTTATCTTTCCGCCACATCGGGACGTACGACGTCGCGCTCGCCGCGGCGTCCCACGCGATCACCATTGTGGTTTTGGAGATACCCTGGTCGATTGTCGAATAGGTGGACAGCCGCACATTCGTCGGCGGCGGCTGCACGGACGGCGGGACGACCGTGGTCGGCTTGACCTGAATCGCCGCGCCGTTGTCGATCGCGTCGAACTTTCCCGGTTCGTGCTGCGTCGCCGAGACCGTGTATGTGATCTGGCCGTCGTCGTCGTTCTCGGTCACGCTCACGACGCGATAGGTCTGCGCGGCTAGGTCGGCGCTTTCCAGCATCCACACCGCGCCCGGCACTGCATCGTCGTCAAATAGATCGGTCACCGTGACCGCATCGCCATTTACAGACTGCACCGTGCGCGCCTGCGCGACACCCGTCGGCAGAATGACGGTCAGCGTGTCACCGGCTACCGTGGTCGGCGCCTTGTCGAGCGTCACGACACGCCCAACGGCCGACTTGATCCGGCCGCCGATACGCCGGCCAGCCTTCGCCGGATCTGCAATCGCGATCACCTGCCCCGGCGAGCAGCGCGTTCCGTCGAGCCCGACAGAGAAGGTGACCGTGTTCGTTTCATAGCGGCTCGTGAGAAGCGTCCACAGGCCGAGGCGGTGCGCCTGCCCCTGCGACGTCGTGCCGAACGCGGTGATTTCTACCTTGTTGACGCCGTAGCGCGCAATGCCGTCCTGATCGGCGACGTATTCGACTGCCTGCTCGTAGTTGTTCGCCGGGTCGTTCCACGTCACGAGGCACGTCGTGTAGCGCGTGCTCAGCGTCGAGCCCACATAGGTGAACAGACCGTTGACGACGTTGGCCGCCGTGTACACGTACAACGTGTCGCCGGGCATGTCGCAGCCGGCAACGACAGCGCCTGGACCCCAGTACGAAATGCCCCGGAAGATCGCGGCGATGTCCTGCAATACCTTGTATGCGTCCGCGCGGCTCTGGATATAGCAGTTGCACGTAAAGCGCGGCTCAGTGCCGCCCTTGCCGTCGGCGACCATGACGTCGCAATACTGCGCAATCGTGTACAGCCCCCACTTATCGAGCATCGAGGCATCAATGCGCTTCCCGAGCCCATACCGGTCGTTCAGCACCAAGTCGTAAAAGACCCATGCTGGATTGTTCGTCCACGCCGTTTTGAAAGTGCCGTCCCACGCGCCCGAATACGCCCGGGTATCTGGGTCATAGTTCGACGGCACGCGAACTAGCAGCCCTTTGATTTCATACGCGCGCGTCGGCACCGACGAGAACGACGAAGCGTCGAAGGACATGCCGGCGACAGCGCACATCGGATACCGGAATTTCCGGTCGATGATCTCGGTGATTGCCTCAATATTCGTTGTGTTCGCGATGTAGGCACTGGCCGTGTTCGGTGTGATACGGCGCACGCGGACCGTCCAACCAGTGGTCGCAGTGCCAAGCTCGATGCGATGGCTGCGCTCGTACAGGCTTGTCGTCTTGCCGTTAAACGACGCGCTCAGGACTGTCGCGTATGAGCCGCCGTCCGTAGACAGGTCGATCGCATAATCGATCTCGTAGCCTGTGATGTCGCCCGTCGAGGTGTTCGTCTGCGACAGGGCTGGCACTGCCAGCCGGATGCGCACCGCGGTAAGCTGGGTGTTCTCGATCGCATGCACCCAAGGCGTATCCGCGCGCAACTCGATACCGACAGTTGACTCGTTCTCGACGGCCGGAAAGCCAGAAAGGAACGTTTGATCCTGAGTGCCAACCCGCGTATCGAGCGAGTAGTTCGTGAAGTTCAGCGAGCCGTCGGCGTTCTGGATCGGCGTGTCGTCCAGATAAACGGACTGCGCCCCATTCACCAGGCCATAGATCGGCCCTTCCGAAATCAGGTCGAGCACCTTCGCATAGGCGATCGACAGCAGCGAATCAGCGGTTTCGCTCGCCGACGACGAGCTGCTGCCCTTTGCTCCGACGATCTGCATCAGGCCTGATCCTCTGCGTAGATACCGGAGCTGATGACCTTTGAGCCGACGCGCATCCAGCCGTATGCAGTCGGCACAGGATCACCTTCCGCCGAACTGTTCACGGCACCGCCGAAGTAATACGACGCGCCATTTCCCGCGTCATTGCTCGACGTCGACGTTTGCGGGCTCAGCATCTGCATAACGCCGCCCAACATCATCGAAGCGCCCAGCGCTATGACGTTAGCGCCCCACGCTTGCCCGTATGCGGAAGCAACAGCACCGACGACCACCAACGCGGCACCGAGGATCGTTTGGAAGATGCCGCTGCTCTTGCTGCCGATCAGGATCGGAGCGATACGGATTTCGTCGGCGCCGACCGGATGTGCAAGACCCTCTTCGTCGAGATTCCGGCGGCCGTTGAACACCGCGAACGTCAGCCCGTTATCCTTGGCGTTCATCAAGAACTTCTCGAAACCCGGCACGATGACGCACAGCGCGCGTACCGCTTCGCGCGTCGACGACACAGCCAGCCGATGCATGCGGCCGAACTTTGCCCCCGCGACGCCATAGAGACGTACGGTTCGGAGTGTTTCGCTCATTGCTTAACCCTGGTATCGGAGTACTGTGCGCAAGCTGTGGGACCACATACCGCCCCACACCGTGCGGCCTGACAGAGCGCCATACGAGTGGTGCAGCATCTGGCCGTTGCCGATGTAGATGCCTGCGTGATTGGGGACGTGGTTTTTGCTGCGGATCTGCATCAGCAGAACGTCGCCGACTTCGACCGGCGCGTCTTGCCCGAGATCAGCGAAGCCAGCTTTTGCGAAGTTGTCGAGATAGAGATTCGACGCGCCGTCTTCCCACCACTTATCCGCGCGCGGGAAGTCCGGCAGCGTGACGCCGCGCTCGATGCGATACCAGTCGCGGATGAGCGAATAGCAGTCGTGCACGCCATGGACGAACTGCCGCCCGAGTAGCGGAGCCTGATAGCCAGATGGACCGAACTCGCACCAGTCGTCGATGCCAATCGAGCCGTCCGTCTGCACCCCGAGCGAAACGATGATCCATTTCGCAATGCCGCTCTGCTCGCACATCGTCTTGTCGGCCATGCTCGGCCGCGCCGGTGCGCCCGGGTGCGAATGCACGAGCGCGACTATCTCGCCGTGATCTTCGGCGGCCGCGTACTCCTGCCCGGAAAGCACGAAGTGCTCAGCCGGCGTCGTGGCCGAGTTGATACAGGGCACGTACGTTTCAGCGCCGCCAACGACCACGACCAGTCCTACGCACTCACGCGGGTAGGCCGCGAGCGCGTGTTCCGCGATCGCGTTCTTGATCTGTTCGTTCATTTAGGAAAGGGTGTCGCTCAGGAAGCCGCCGAAGCTCAGCGGTTCATTGACGCCGAATCGGCATTCGCAGCCGCTGATCCGCTTGCTGCACTTATCGAGCGCCGGGTTGTCCGTCGCCTGGTCGTCGATGGTGAAGTAGGTTGTGCCGGTCCAGCCGCAATACGCGTCGCGATATTCGAACTGACAGAGGCTGGCGATCTGCCGCGCGGGCAATTGCTGGCCGCCAAAATCGAGCGCCGACGACAACGTGAATTCGATCTCGACGTTGGTCTCACTACTCTTCTGCTCGACGTACCAAAGCTCGATCGGCATTTCCTCGGCAGGGTCTGCCGACGGATTACCGTCCGGGAAGTTCACCGCATCGAGATACTTCGACAGCGTGCGATGCCGCGTTACCTTCGCGCCCACCATATCGTCGAGGTAGACGCACAGAGCCGAGATCGTGCCGCCAACGTTTCCAACGGTAAGCGTCGGTTCAGGCTGTTGCGCATCGGACGTGTGTTCGAAGCCGCTCGCCTGAATTGCCCACGGCTTGTACTCGTTGCCCTGCCAGAAGATCGACGTCGATTGCAGGTGGCCGTGAAAGCGCAGCATGTCGCCGCCAATCGCCGTGCAGTCCACCTCAAACAACTCGATCAGGCGGCCCGGCTCGAGCTGCTGAATGTCGGCCGTGATCGTCATTACATATCCGCCGACAGCAGCATGTTGTAGTTGTCAACACCCCACGCGCCCGCCGTAGTGCCCTGATTTAAATACATCAGCAAGAATCCCGCGGTTGCCGTCACGCTAGGCGGCGAGGCAATGCCCGCGTAGGTCGGCGTGCCGATTACGGTAACGGTCGGCGCGGACCGCATCGGAGCCCCATACGACAGATTCCGCACCATATAAAGGCCGGCCGTTGCATATCCGTGTTCGTCGTAACGCAGCGAGCGGCAGTACCACGCGCAAACAGTGCGATCTACTGCCGGGTGCGTTGGCGTGAACGGCAGAACGACCGTCCCTTTCACAAGTTGCGGATTGCTGAAGGTGCCGCTAAAGAACTTGATCGACGTGAAACCAGACGCGGGCAGAACCGCAGAGCCGCCATTTACCACGCCTACGCCATTGATCGTCGCTGTCGCCGTTCCCGTCCACGACAGTGTGAAGGTGCCCCCGTCGGTACTGAATGCGTCCATGACCTGCTCAACCCCGCCCGCCGGCGCGGTCATGACGATCGAATAAACGGTCCCGGTAGTGAACTGAAGGCTCTGCCCTGCCGTGACGACGCGCCACCGGTCAAGCGTGTACTGATTCGCTGCCGTGGTCGCCGTACCGCTCACATAGCCACGCGTGTTGATCAGCCCGCACGCGTTATCGAGGTAGTTTCTGGCTTGCTGGCTGCCGCTCAGCTTCGAGCCATCGGCAAACGTGATGATTCCGTTTGGCATTGTCAGGCCCGAAACGGTCGCCAGGCCGTTGACCGTCAAGCTGCCGGCCGTCAGTGCGCCGTTGACCGTTTCGTTGTCGCTGTTCGTGCGGCCACGCAACAGCACCGTCCACGCGTGCACGCCATCCGTGTCGAGCAAAACGGATTCACCCGGGTTCAGCTTGCTGATCGCCAGCGTGTCGCCCGAGCCAGTGGTAATTGCGAGCGTGACCACGGTCGTGCCGACGTTCCGCAAATGCAACACGCCATCGGCGCCGCACGTCGACGCGGCTGGAACATTGACTATCCCAGCCGCGGCCAGCGCGATATTGACGCGCTTGCCGAGGTGCAGTGCTGCGGTCAGCGCTGACGCTGCCGTAATCGTGACCGGCGCACTTGTGAGCGTCGCCTGCGCATTGAGCACCGCAACGTTCGAATTCGCCTTTACGCTCGCTGCGCGCGTGGTATCGCCGTCGGAACCCGCCGGCGCGGTTCCTAGATTGATCGACTGAAGTGCTGTCATAGGTCAGGGAGCGAAAGTCTGTGTGAACGTCGCGGTCATCGTGTACACGTCGCCGTCTTTGGTCGGCTCGGTATATGTCGCGGTGAACAGGGATTGCGCGCGGAACGGCGGCGTCCAGTAGAAGCTGGTCGCGCCGGCCTGGGTGTCGAGAAAAGCGATGATCGCGGTCATCTTGTCTTCGTCGCCGATGAACTGCAGCGAATAGACGGACGACCGGTTATTGAGGCCGTCGGCCACGCGCAGCGCGTAGCCGTCGCTAAATTGCGCGGTGCGCACCTTGAATGTCGGCGTGCCCGTGAAGTTGGCAACGGTCGGAACCCAAGCGAATGTGTCGGCCATTTACTTGATCCCTTGTTGCATCTTCCAGAGCGTGCCGCCTTGCTTCCGCTCTTTCGCGACGACGGCCTTAACAGCGTCGGTGATCTGCTTCTGCAACTGTGCGGCGTTGGACGCGTTTGCGCTTGGATCTGAGCCGCCCTGAACTGAGACCGGCGCGCTGATGCTGATGTCGCCGCCGCGCGACGACGTCGTGCTCGACGCCGCGCCAACGTAACCACCGCTCGCGAAACGCGCGGCGCCGTGCACGCTGCGCCCGCTGTTCGCCGCGTCGAGATTTCCAATGCCGATGCGCTGTACCGCTGCGGCGCTCATGACGTATTCGCCATTCGAGAGCCACGCTGGGATCGAATCCGACGTAGCCGAACCCGGGCCGGTAACATGGCCGCCCGTCGCCGCATAGACTGCTGACGATTCGCCAGCAGTCACGGTTGCGCCCGCGGTCGAGCCGCCAAAGTACGAACCGATGGCGCTCGCGGCGTAATTGAAGAGGCCGGAGATCACCGCGCGTGCCTGCATGCGCGCAATATCCGAGATCACGCTGGTAGCCAGATCGGAAAAGCTCAGCTTGCCAGTGGTCACGAATTTCGCGAACGCATCCTCCATGCCGCGGAATGCATCTTGAAACGTCGATGCGGTGGACGCCGCGACGTTCGCCGCTTCATCGGAATAGTCGGCAAGTGCCCGCTTAGCGCCGGTCGTCCAGTCCGCATTTGCAGCGCGAATGTCCGCTGACGACTTCTGCGCGATCGCCACTGACTTGTCGTAATAGTCCTGCGTAGCCGCCAGTTCATCGGCGTACTGTTGCGGACCAATCTGGTTGGTTGTGCGCTGCTTGGTCAGATCGGCGACCTTCCGATCGTAGTCCTGGCGCAACGACAACAGCTTGTCGTAGTCGGCCCGATCATTGGTGCCCATGCTAAGACCGGCTAGCGTCTGGTCGGCCGCAGATTGCTGCGTGGCGAGTTGCTGCTGCAGCGCGTCGGTGTACACCTTCAGGTCAGCCGCGCGCTTCGCCGCCAGCTTCCCCGAATCGTCGGTGAACTGCTGGTCGTTTGCCGCGATCTTGTCCTGCGTGGTTTTCACCTCGCCGGCGTACTTCTCGATTGCAGCCTTCTGCTTCTTGCCCTGCGCGATTTCAACTTCCTGCTGCTCGATCTTCAGCTCATCTTGCAGGGCCGCCGAGCGCGCGTCATGCATCTGCTGCAGCGCATCCTCTTGTGTGATCAAGCCTTGATCCTGCAAGCTCTTGATGTGATCGAGCGACGTCTTGAGCTTTGTTTCGATGTCCTTTTGCTGCTGGTCGAGAGCGGCGAGCTGCGCGCTAATTGCATTCTGCGCCGCTGCCGCTGCAGCGCTTGCCGCAGCCTTCGAACCATTCCGGCTCTGATATTGCTTGTCGATCTGCGCGAGGTTGTCGACGTGCCGCTTCTCTGCAGCAACGAAGTCTGTCGCCGTCTTATCAAGATCCTTGGTCGCCTCGGCGAAATCGGCGTTTTCCTTCTTGATCGCGAGGTTCCGCTGATCGAGCGGCGAAGCGTATTGCGTGCTGCCGAGATACTTGTTCACCGCAACAGCGGCATCGCCGCCCGTTGCTCGCTTCTCGGCCGCCTGTTGCGTTTTGAACTGCACCGCCTGCTGGTCGCGCAACACGTTCAGCTTCTCGGTCTCCACCGCGAGCTGCTGCTTGGCGGCGTCGACGCTGAACGACGATCCGCCCTGCAACTGATCGAGATTGCGCTGCGCCGCTTCGACGCGCGCGAGCTGGTCGCCGACTTGCTTCGTGATACCGTCGGGCACGCCGATGTTCATGATCATGTTTTTGTACATGGTCACGACTTCGACTATGTCTCGCCAGCCCTGCGCGATGAAACCGGTTTGCGTCTTCGCCGACGCGGCCACCTGCTCGTGCGCACTGATGAGGTCGAGCATGACGGCCTTTTGAGCGGCGGCCGCGTCGCCAGCGCGCACAAATCCTTCGATCTCGTCGACTTGCGCCGCCGAGAACGTGTGATGCTGCTCCTGATATGCCGCGAGCCATTCGAGAATGTTGTCGTGCAGCTTAACCATCGATTCGACGGCCTGATCCGCACTGACGCCGGTGTCTTCGCTCATCGCGACAGCGGCACGCCCTGCAAGCGCCAGATCGTCACCCGCGAAACGGCCGGTGTCAGCGAGCGACGCGAGCGTCTCGCGAGCCGCAGACAGCGACGTTTTCGAGTCGTTCAGCGTGTTCGAAATGTTGATCATCTGCTCGGCAGACAGGCCGAGCGCACCATTAGTGCTAACGATCGACTTCTGGAACGCGTCGTATTGCGACGCACCCTCAGAGATCGAATGAATCATTAACGCGACGGCACCAGCCGCAGCGCCGATCGCGATCCCCAATGGACTCATCAAGACAGAGAGTGCGTCAGTACGTTCGGCCAGCACCATCAGTGAGCCGCCGAAATTCTTCCAGGAACCTTGCGATGCTTCGTGAGCCAACACGGCAAGTTCGCGACGTGCGGCAGCCGAATTCAAACTGAATCCGTGGGCGGCCTCGCTATTCGCATTGGAGGCTTCTTCGACGGCCTTCAGTTTCGCAACCGACTCCGCCGCGGCATCCGATATGCCGAGCTGAGCAGCCTTCATCGCGAGCAGTTCGGAGCGCGTTTTCCCCGCAGTGTCAGCCGCGCGCGTCAGCGATGAGACGAACGAATTGATCTCTCTGGTGCTCGCCTGGCTGCCGTTCACTGCGGCTTCTGAAATGGCCTTCTGAGCGACGGCGACGCGCTGCGCTGCCTGATCCTGCGTTTGCATGAAGGCCTGAGCCGACTTGCGCGCGGAATCCAACTCGGACCGATAGCCACTTGCGTCGGCTGTGACCCGCGTTACGCTCTCATTTGCCACTGGTTTTCGCCTTTATTTCAGAGTCGAGTGCATCGGCGACGGCTTGCGCCGCAACCGTCTTTTTTGCTTCATATGCGGGCCGCTTGAACGGATGCGCAGCCGAATGAGAAGTGCCGTATTCGACAAATCGCAGGTAATAGGCATCTTTCAGCCACGTCACGATGTACGAGGCCAACTTCCCCGGCACCGATTTCTCCGCGTCGTATGCAATGACGAGAGAGTCGGCTCCCTTGCCGGTGTCGCGCGGAATTCTCAACTTCTCTTCCGCGAGAAAAATGTTTGCGCCGACGAGCGCGGCCTTCCGCAGCGTCGATTCGCTCACAGCGTCGTCCAGCGCATCCAGTTGCGCGGTCAACGCGCCCGGGTTGGACGTTTCGAACGCCTTAGCCATTTGCAGCTTTTCCGAAGAGCGATGCCCGCAGCATTGCCGTCTGCGCTACTGGATCATCGAAAAGCACCGGCTCAGGCTCGGACTGCGTAGATAGGCCTCCAAGCCACGGAATTACGTCAGATGCTCCGAACGGTTCCGGATGTTTCTCCGCGTTCCGGTTGACGTTGTAGATCGCTGCGGTGACTACGCCTGCTCGGAGATCGTCCATTTGAGTGCCAAACGGTTCGACCTGGTGATACGCCAGCCAGTCGGTGAACTCAGCGCTGCTCACTTCCGACTGGCAGCGTGCGACCGACATGCCTAGCTCGCGAGCGAGTCGGAACCAGAAGAGCCGCTCAGGGCGGCTTCGGAGTTTTTTTCGGCTTCCTCCGTTGCCTTCGTGCCGATTTTGTTCAAACGCATCGCGATAGCGACGAGGCGGGTGAGAACTTCCGGGTTCTTTCCGCTCAATTGCTCAATGTCATCGGCGGTGAAAATCGGCGAACCGCCGTCGTCGACCACCGTGCTCGACAGCACGAGCGCCTGAAAGCGCGCAGTAGGTTGCGGCTCCGCGAGCGCTTCCATCAGTGCGTCACGCGCCTTGCCGCCCATCTCGGAGACGGTCACCTCGCCGCCCCACTCGGGAACGACGACGACTTCGAACCCGAGGTCCCGCACGGCGAGGATCTGCTCTTTCGTCAGCATGCATTACGCTCCGGCAGCTGCGGTCGTCACTGCGCCCGAGATCGTCAATGCGATCGTCGAGGTGATGACAGCGTCGGTTGCGCCCGCGATCGGGAAGCTCTTCACGAATGCCGAGAACGAATCGCTCGAACCGTCCGGGTAGGTGAGCTTGAACTTCTGCAGCGTCAATGCTTTCTGAGCCGCTTTCAGCGCAATCTGCCCCGGGTCGGTCATGTTGACGTTGACGTCGATCGAGAACGAACCGTTGTCGATCAGACCGAGCATCTTTTCTTTCGCCTCGGAATCGAGGTCCGTGGTGTCGATCTCGGTCGCGGTGCCGTCGAAGCCGCTGTACGACTTGACGTTTTTCACTGCCGTCCAAGTCGGATCGGTTGCGCCGTTGGCGGCGGTGTCGATGGAAAATTTGCTGCCTTGGGCGCTAATTGCGGTGCTGGGCATGTTTCACTCCTGATACCAGATTGAATAGTCTTGCCGACTGCCGTAAAGCTTCGTGTCGTCTTCGTAGACCGACACAGGCGCACCAATCGGCGTGCCATTGACAGGCGCGGCAGTCAGCGCAGCGCGCACCTGTTGAATGATGGTTGCCGCCTCGGCGCGCGTGGTTGACCACACAGCGACCTGCATGCGGCTGTTTTGCAACGTGTCGGCGCCGTCGAACGTGGTTTCGTCGACACCTCCAACGCTCTGATAGACGATGTACGGTTTGGCGACCGTCGCCGGCGCGACGTCCGGATAGACGCGACCACCTGCCAACGCCTTGATCGCGCCCGCTGTGACGGATTCGGCGCTAGCCATTGTTCGTAAAGGCCGAGCAGGCCAGATCCGTGTATTCGCGGCTGGCGAGATTCGGCAGCGGCGCGAGAATGTTGAAGATGACGTCTTCGACCGGTTGGCCGTCAACGAACTTGAGCACCACCGCGCGCATGGAGTTATCAATGTTCGTGCGATAGCGAATCCGAATGCTCGCCGTCGCGCTGGCGACGTCGGCGTCAGCCGTCAAGGTCTCCTTGCCGGTGAGCATGCGCACGTTGCCCCAGACCGTCGCCACCTCCACCCACGTGTCGACCGGCTGGCCAAGGTCGTCTTGCGACTGGTCGCGGCGCTCGATGCGCACGCGCCGGTTGAGATCGCCAGCACGCATCAGACGCCCGGAATGATTCGATGCGGACGCAACAACGTCCGCGCGTTGAACGGCAACTCGACCAATTTCGAAACTGACGAGTCTTCGCGATTCGAGTACAACTCCGCGGTCGACTTCAAAATCGCCGCCTTGATTGCGCCGTTGACCACCATCGGGTTATCGCCCGCAGTGCCAGCTGCCACCGCCGCCGCCATCGCGTCGTCGTCTTCGAACACTTGACGATTCAGATAGTCGACGGCCGATTGCGTTGCGCCGTCGAGCAGCGCCTGCACGACGTCATCCTCGACGCCTGCGTCTTGACGCAAGAAGCCAAGCGCCAGACTGAGATCAACGAGCGCCATCGATTACTTGGTCGCCTTAGCCGGCTTGTCCGAACCTTCCAGCGCGCCGACTTCCTTTGCGCCGGCCTCCAGCTCGGACGGGCATTCGTCGCCCGCATCGAACTGCTTCGGATATATCTCGCCTTCCGGCACGCCGCGGAACGGCTTAATGAACTTCGGCATGTCTGCCTCCAAAAAAATAGGGCGTCACTTGGACGCCCCTAAACCACACGCTACGGAGATACGGTTATGCGTCGACAGCGATCTTCATCGCGCGCATCGGTTCCGGATTCAGCAGGCCACCACCCACGCGCTTCGTCGTGTAAAACATGACGTACGGCTTGTTGGTGTACGGGTCACGCAGCACGCGGATGCCGATACGATCGACGATCAGATACGACTGCTGGAAATCGCCAAACATGATCGGCGTGGAGTTCGCAGCGATGTCCGGCATGTCCGGCACTTCCGTGATCGGATAGCCGGCCACCGTCGCCGGCTGGCCCGCGACGAAGGTGGGCTGCCAGAGATAGTTTCCCTGACCGTCTTTCAGCTTGCGAATCGAGCGCTGCGTATTGCGGTTCATCGTGAATCGCGCGTTGCCGGTGAATGCGCTCGGCAAGTCGTAGATGATGTCGATGATGCCGTCCGACGTGATGTCGGCGGCCGCACCGCTGTTGACGACCTCGATTGCGCCGAACGGATGCTTTGCCGCATTGGCGCCGCCGGTGATGTACGTCAGGATGCCGCTCGGCTTGTTGGTGCCGTCACCCGACACGAATGCGAGACCTTCCTGCTTCGCAAACTCGGTCTGCACTTCGCCGGCCAACCACGTTTCCAGATCGATCTCGCTGTCGTCGAGGATCTGCTGCGTCGCGGCCGGGTTCGCGTAGATTTCGCCGGTCGTGAATGCCAGCGGCTGGAAGGTGGCCGTATTGGTCTGCGGACGGGCCGACGTTTCACCGACCCAGCCGCTCGACGTGCCCTGCATGTTGAACAGTTTCGAGAAGCCTGCCTTCGACGTGGGTTGCACTCGGCAAATCTGGCGCATCGGCGAGATGAGCACGAGCTTGTCGGTGATCGTGCGGTCCCACTCGACCGGCGTCAGGTAGCCACCCTGTTCGTCGGCGCCCTTGTTGAGCGCCGCATTGATGTCACCCTTCTTTACGTGTGCCTTGAAGGCGTCTGTATATTCGGCGTCGCGCAGTTTGGTGCCGCCACCACCGCCCATCTCGAGAGCGGCCATCTTGATGCTGTGCTCGTCGAGCGCCTTCTGGAATGCGTCCAGATCTGCGCCGATCCTCTCGACCTTCGCAGTGATGTCCGACGCCGGCAGACCAGCCTTAACCGCGTCGAGTTGCTTCGTGTGCTCGGTTTTGAACTCGGCAAAAGCCTTGTTCACACCTTCGATAAGCGCCTTGACGTCGCCGGGACCGCTATCGGCGCGCACCACGACGATGCCGCGAGTGACTGCGCCAACTTGCCCAGCCAGCGATGCCGCAAGCGCGGCGATGAGGATGCGTTTGTTCATTTTTCAGCCTTTCATTGCGTTGAGGAGGTTTTGCAGGGTTTCTGCAACGTCTTCGCCAGCGCTCGGCGTGGCAGGGTTTCCAGCAGCGCTCGGCGTGCCGGACAAAAGGGATTTGATTGCTTCGCGACGGGTCGAGCGCGAGTAGCCCGCCTTCGCCATCGACGCCTCGACAATCGCTAGAGTCTTTCGCGTTGCCGATGAGGACGTCTGTGTCTTGCTAACCTCGGCGGACTCGATCAGTCCGGTTGCAAAGCCGTCACTCACAGCCTGGTCGGCGCCGATCCACGTTTCCTTGTCCATCAGGCTCGCGGCAGCGTCCTGCGTGATGCCCGCACGCTTTGCGTACAAGTTCGCCATCGCTGAATCGAACGGTTCGAGCGTCTGCGACGCCTGTGCGAGATCGTGCCGGTTGCCAATTGCAACCGTCCACGCGTTATGGATCATGAGGAACGAGCCTTCGCCCATCAGGATCTCGTCGCCAGCCATTGCGATAACCGATGCCGCCGACGCCGCAAGGCCCAGCACCTGCACGGTGACCTTGGCCTGGTGTTGGCGAAGCAGGTTGTAGATCGCGACGCCCTCGAAAAAGTCACCACCGGGCGAATTCACGTTGACCGTAACGGCCTGATTCGCGCCGATGCTGCGCAGCGCGGCAGAGATGCGCGTCGCGGTCACGCCAGTGCCTTCCCAATTGTCGCCAATCGTGTCGTATATCGAAATCGACGGCGATCCATCGTTTGCCGCGCGTACCTCGGGTTCCCAGCGCTCCAGCGCGTCCGGACGCATATCAAACTGCGCCGCGCCCAAGCGGAAATCGGCACGAATCTCAGGCAGTTGCAGGAGGCTCATCGCCGGTCCCCTTCGGTTTTTGTGTCATTGGATTCCGCAATGCGTCGGTCTGCGGATCATCGGATTTGGGCAGGTCGGAGAGTTCGCGCACTTCGTTTTGCGACATCCATGGCGACTGGCCGCCAGCGCCAAGCGCCTTCGAAAAGAACGACGCCTGATCGTTGAGCGTGCCGCGCAGCAGCGCGCCCTCGTTGAACTTGAATTGCCGAGCACCAAGCTGGCTGTCAGGGATGAAGCTGCGCGCAGCAGCCTGCTCCCACGAGACAAACCAGTGACCGAGGCCGTACTGAATAAAGAAGATCGCCAGTTGTTCGATGCCACTGCCCCAACTCGTGTCGTCCATCATGAGAAGCGGACGCGGCACACCATACATGCGCGCAACCTCTTCGATCTGATGATTGCGCGTCTCGATCTGCTGCGCTGAAACAGCCGTTGCCGTGAACTGCTTGGCCGTGCCGCCCTCTTCGATCAGCATCCAGTTACCAGCGTTTTCTGCGCCAGAGTAGTTATCGGCGAGCGATTCCTTCATGCGCTTATATGCAGTGTCGGAAAGCTCTTTCGGGATCTCGATCGCACCACCAGCCATCACGCCGGTACGGAACGTGCGCGACGCCGCGCGCTCGGCCTGCTCCGCAAGCTCAAGCGCTTCGCGCGACAGCCTGATACGCGAAATTCCGTTCACACCATCAAGCGAGAGATCGCGCAGATGAAAAACGTCACGCGCTTGCAGCGTTATTTCGTCGCCGCCCGGCGTCGTGTAGTCATAGACGATCTGCCATGCAGCCGTCAGCCGCGCTTTCGTCGATCCGCGATCCATCGGAATCAGTCGAATCGGCCGATTGCCCGACCAGATAACTCGCGCGAACGACTGTCCGTCGAGCAACGCGCGCAACTGCATCAGGCTCTTAAATTCGATCGGCGTCTGCCAGTCGTTCGGCTTGTACTTGAGCAGCCGATGCGCCGGGTCGTTGGTCTGAACCTGCTTCGTCTCGTCGCTGCTCTGAAGATTGAGCGGCAGCATGCCTATCGCTTCGGAGATCAGCGTCACGCAGCGCAATACCGCCATATTTCGCAGCGCACGCGCCGCGCGCGGATCGCGCCCGTCCAACTCGCCGCGCCGGATGTATTCGAGCAAGCGAGGATCGTCCAAGCCAGTGAAAGTCACGCTGCCCGATGGGATTTCAGCGCGAGGGGCGGCGTTTTCCGGGCGAGTTTGGGCCTCCGGCTGGTTGCCCCGCCGGATGAAATCGAACCAACCCATTCACACCTCAAAGAAATCGGATGCCGCGCGACTCGTACACCGACGGCCCTTGAGCCGGCGGATTGAGCGCCATCAGCGATACCGCATCGAAAATAGCCATCAGCGGGTCGATTTTCCCCGTCCCGCTGGCCTGTTTTGTGATGTTCACAGCGTTTCCGACAGGTACGACGCGCGCATTGCCGACGGCCCACGCCATCATGCGCTGGCCGCCGTGAATCAAGGTGCCGTCGGGCTTCTCGCCGCCATCGTCAGCGCGTCGCCCGCTCGCTGCCGCAACGCGACGCTCCGTCGTCTTGATCGCACCCGACAACTTCCAACCCTGAGAGATGCCGATCACCCTGTCTTCAGGGACACCTGCCGCGCCGAGCGCGTCGAGCACGCCACCGATTCCGGCCGGGTCCGCGCCAACCTTGTCCAGCAGTCCCGCCTGGTGAATCGTCGCGACGATCTGGGCAACGTCCTCGACGTCGTCGCCAATTTGCTCGACGACAGTCAAATCGCCTTCGCGCTCGAAGTCACGCAGCGTGTCGGCAATTTCCTTGCGGCGTTCGAACACCGATGGATGCGCCCACGCGTGCGTCCAGGCCAACCAGTTCCGCGTGCCCTTCTCTCGACCGACGACCGCGAGCCCCAACAAGTCGTCGAGACCGCCACCGTCGATGCCCACGTCAATCACCTCACACCGGTCGATCAGTTGATCGAGCGTCACGCCGGGCACTTGCGCGGCCGCCTCCCAAAACTCGGCACCCGCCCAGCGATCACTGCGCAGCGCAAGTCCGATTTCTACATTTGCATGCTTCGCGAGAAAGCCGCGAAACGACTCTTCGCCGGTTTCCTGCGCCTTGCGGAACTCGCGCTCCAGATATGCCTGATCAACAGAGAACCCGAAGTTCGGATTCACCATTGCAAGGTTTTCGACCTTCAGGTGCTCCTTGCGCTTAACCATCTCCGGCGGGTGCTCGAAGATCACCGGCACGAAGCACGAATCAACGATCTTTCCGTCGCGCACGTCGCGCGCGTAACGCAGCTTCTGCAGGAACACCCCCGCCGGCGGATCGTTCGACTGCGTCGTCAGGTAGATGATGAAGCCTTCGGGACGCGATGCGAGTCCGCCCGTCGCTTCCCGCAACATGTCTTCAGCATTCGGCTGCTTGCCGAACAGCCACAGTTCGTCGATCAGCGTTCCGACGCTCTTCTTCCCGCTGACCGTGTTCGCGTCGGCGGCAACGACCTTCAACGCCGCGCCGCTGACGCGATGCGTGATCGTCTTGATGTGCGTTTGCACCTGGAACAGTTCATCGAGGTCTTCCTCGTGCTTCACCATGTCCCGGCTCGGCGCGAAGCTGTTGTTCGCCACCTCGATCGTCGGCGCCAGAATCGCGTACTCCGCTGACTGCCGCCAATTCAGAATCATCGCCGTCATCATGATCCCGGCGGCCAGCGTCGACTTACTGTTCTTCTTCGGGATACACACGAACCACTCGGTGATCAGGCGTCGACCACTATCAGGGTCGTACGCGCCGAAGATCGATGCGACGAGATCGAACACCCACTGCGCGCACGACTCGCCGAACGTCGGACTGCCCGGTGCATCGACGATCTTGAGTTGCTTGAAAACGTTCAGCGCGATCTCTGCCTGCTCCGGAAAGATCGGCGGTGGAATGATCGAGCGCCCAGACCGCAACCGCTCGGGCCAGTCCGGGCATGCTGTCGACCATTCCATCCGCTATTTCCGGTTGTTGACTACGAGCTTCGGCGTCGCGAGCGAAGCGAACTTGTTCGCGGCTTTCTCTGCTGCCGCGCCCTTCGCATCCTTCTTGCCCGTCTCGCCGACCTTGGCGTGCACGAACGGCATCAGCGCCTTGGCGGCGTCGACGCGCAGTTTCGGCTCCGTCCGGCCGTCGTTCATCGCAGCAATGAGGAAAGCCTTCGGGTCGGTGAAGCTCGTCATCGCGTACGGATCGAAATCCGGCGGCGGCGAGCGATCAACGGGAGGTTTTGCAGCTGCTGCGGCCTTCGCCTCCTGTTCGATGCGCTGCGCAGCCATGTACAGCGCCACGTCTTTGTCTTTAACAAGCCGCGACCCGGCGGCCGACGCCGTTGCGGCGCTGTAACCTGCGGCGATTGCCGCGTCTTTATTGGCTTTGCCGGCCAAAACAGCGTCGGCGAAAAGCCTCTTTTTCGCTGTTAAAGCCATTAACAAAATCCTCAAAAGGGAATTTTTTCTGCGCGTGCGGGAACGGTCGGTCTGGGACGGTCGAGCCCTCAGACTTTCTGCACCCCCTTGGTGCATGTCGCTAAAAAGCAACAAATCCCGCGCTTTCGTTGGTTTTTAACAACAAAACCGCTGAAAGTCAGCGTCTTCCGCGCTCCAACCGTGCCTTTTCACCGTCATGGTGCGGCTTGCAGAGCGTCTGAACGTTAGCCGGATCGAGACGCAGCCGATCGTCGCCTTGATGCGGCACGATGTGATCACCGATATTGCCCAGCGGCTCAGCTAGACCACGTGTGGCGCACGCCAGCACCACATCAGCTGGTGACATGCCGAGCATGCCAAGGTCACGAAGGCAGAACACGCAATGCGGATGTGCTGCGAGATGCTTGGCACGAAGCTTCTGCCAGGCATAGTCATAACCTCGCGCTGCGCTGCTGGTCTTGCCAGTGCGCCACGAGACAGACTCCGCAACGACAACACGACTCGGCAGCGATTGCAGTCGAGTCGGAAGCGTGCGAAGGCGCGGCATCAGGCTTCGTCATCCCATTCGAGCGCGCGTGTGTATGGGCTCAACGTCCTGCCTTCGATCAACATCCTGCCCACGCGCGTGACGCCGTCCACCTTCATGTGAACGGTGATCTCAATGCGACCAGCGCTGACGGCATCACCCAGCCGGTCGATCGAGACCGATAATTTCGGTTCGTTAGTCGGCATGGCTCGCGTTCAGATGGAGTAACGCAGCGTGCGCCAATACGCGCGCACGTGCGAACGAGTGCAGAAGTGATGCCACGTCCATGCCGCAGCAAGTTCAGCATCACTCTTGCCTGTGATGCCCCGGATGACCGCCTCGATTAGCTTTCGCATGATCAGGCAGCAGCGACCGGATACGCCGCGGTGAGTGCAGCGCTGGTTGCGGCCTGCACTGCTTCGACCGACAGCGATGGGTCGATTGCCTTCAGTGCAAGCGCGAGTTGCACTGCGGTGTTCACGTTGTTGCCGGTCGTTGCGACAGCGGCTTGAGTGTCTGCTGCGGGAGTGCTCATGAGAATAGCCCTTTCGTAGATTTGGTGAAGTTCTGCGCTGATTTCATCGAGTGTCATCGTCGGCGCGGATGCGCGTACTTCAGCGACATCGGCCTTGATCGTGGATTCGAGTTGAGTGACATCGATCTCGACGCGCTGCTCGATGGCTGCTGTCTCGCTCTTGAACCACGAGGCGATCTTCTGAATGATGGCTTTGAGGTTCATGGCAAAGTTAGAATTTGATCGCGATGGAATGGGCCAGCGCGAAAGGAAACTACATGAAACGAAACAACGAATTGGTGACGAAAATCCTGAAGATGCTAGAAGACAGCGACAGAAGATCGCTGTCCATAGACACCATTCGAGCCACCATTGCAGGTGACGATAAAGTCAAGCGCGACGAAGTGACCCATCACGTCTACATCATGGGCGACGTTGGCTATCTCAACATTTCGGAGCCGGCAGCGATCCGACTGACTTGGCAAGGGCACGACCAATTGCGTCCTAATTATCTTGCGACACAAGTATCAGGACTGAGCGTCTAACGCAAAAAGCCCGCTAGATTTTCACCTAGCGGGCTTTTCTTTGGACGAGCGAACTCACCACGGACAGAACATTAGCAAAACTTTTCAGGGTTTACAAGCCCTTTTTACGACACCGCCAACTCCAAGTTTTTCCCCAGCGCAGCCAAGGCATCTGCGATCGTATCAATCTTGGTCGTGTGCTTCAGATCGACGATGCGATTTACATCTTGTGGTCGCGTGTTGAGTCGCCGCGCCAACTCTGACGGCGTAACGCCCTGCGCGATCATCTCGTTGAGCAACAAGACTTTCGCCGACACGCTCGCCGGTAACGCGACCAACTCCTCACCCTTTTTCGCTTTCGACGCGGCCGGAACAGGTCGCTTGTCTTCGAAATAGAAATCCATCGCCGATAGCAACGCGTCAGCGGCCATAGCACGCGCTTCTTCAATCGACGTTCCACCGGTCAAAGCTTCCGGGATGTCCCGAAACGAAACCATGAAACCACTACCATCCGGCTCAATCAATGCTGGATAACGCAACATATATCACTCCATCGCTTTTGAGAAACGGTGCGGAGAAAGCCCCTTTCGGGGGCTCCCCTCACTTTAGTCCGAGTTGCCTTAGTATTCGCTGCCTCAACCTTCGCCTATTTCGTGGCTTGGATGCCGAGGAAGGGTGGTTTGCTTGCCGTTGTAGTAGGCCTTCCAGTGGCCCGTCCCATCTTTCACTACAACGCCTTGCTCTTCTAACCACCGCTTGAACTCTTTCTGTTTCACCGTCCCTCCGTGTTGTTGAACATGTGTTTATATTAAACACTAATGTTTAACCACGCAAGCACTTTCATAAACTTTTTTGTTTATTGATTCGAAGGGCGATTACTCGTGGCGATCAGGTTTTTGGCGATCAATCCCGGACGCAGCAGACGCTTCGCTTCTGCATAGTCCGCATCTTGGGTCGCGGGATTGCGCGGGTTGCGGAACACCAGCGAGCCAGCGACGAAGTTGCGCACTGCCGTCATGACCGCGACTCGATGACCGAGTGAAAGCTTCTGGATGAGCGGATCGACGGCTTCGCCGGTAGCGGCGCGTAGCTGACGATCAACCGTTTCCGACAGGTCGTCATAGTCCATCCACTGGTTGCTGATCTTGAAGTCGCGGCAGCTCGCCGACGCGCGGCCATGACCGAGCGCGGGTTCATACGCCTGGCTCCATTCGTACCATTCCGTCAGAACCGCGTCGATCTCATCTGCCGCAATGGCGCTTGTCGTCATGTTGGGTTGCCTCTTTCCGTATTGTTCGCAACGATTGCCGTGTGGTTTGCCCAGTGCGCAGATGGTTTGCATGTCGCCAATGAATTCGTAAGTACGTTCTTGCGGGCAGCCGTTGCAGCGTGGCTGCTCGGCGTCGATCAGGATAAGCAGCGGGTCGCGGTACGGGCCGCGCAAGCGAGCATTCATGCGGTGTCGTCCGGTTTGACGATCCCTGCCGCAATCGCTTCCGCGACGCGCAACCGGCAAACCGCGACCATCGGCTGCTCGTCGCGGTACAGATCGTGAAATTCCGGGTTCATCTGCGCTTCAGCGATCCACACTCGCCGCGTGCCCGCGCCTTTGCTGCTGATCTCGTCGAGCGGATACAGGGTGTAGCGCTGGCGGAATAGGATTGGCGACGTGATATTCGGGTTCTGCGTCGGCTGGTAAAACTGGTGGCCGACCGTTTCGACGTCGATGCGGCAATACTCCATGCCGTTCGCCTTGACCAACTCGGCATTGAAGCCTTCGGCGCGCGCGACCCAGCAATCGAGAGCCGCGCCCTTCAGCTCATTGACGTTCATTCCGAAGCTCCGATCACGTTCGGCAGCTTTTCGAAATCAATAGTCACCGTGACGACCGCCTCATATTCAGAACCACAATTACCCATGCGGCTGCTCAATTGAACATTCACGCGCGTGCTATCGGCGCCCATCGGCACGGCGGCGGCTGCGCAGACTTCGCGCGCGAGGATGCGCTTAATGTCGTCGACGCCAAGCACGGCGCGATGCGTTTGCGTGTTGGTGCGTGCCGTGTTGAACTTGATCTCGCTCATGCTTCTTGCTCCCTCACGTCCCATTCCTGATCACCACTGGCGAGAAACGCGGCCAAGGTGTTCCTGTTTTCGTCCACATACGCAAAGGTCCGGTAAATGCCGTCGCCAACCCACGAAAGATCTCCGGGAATGAAGCCGCCTCGGTGATGCTCCGGCACCCACACATCAACCCGTACGCGCTTCGGGCCTGGCTCGTTGTTGACAAGCGCAACGCGGTACACCGTCGTCTCGATCTTCCTTGTCCTCGCGTACGTGGTGACGACTGCACGACCGATGCGACGGCCGTGCCGGAAATACCCCACGCCGTCAGGAATATCAACCAACATTCTCAAGCTGCCTCCTGCATTTCCAATCCCATCTTTCGAGCGCGGCGCACAACCCAGCGCGCGAACCCGGCGTCGAACCGTGCGAACTTCTCTTCGCGAGTCGCGCTGCCTTGGTCCAGCCATGCATGGCACAACATGCAGCCCGGCAACGTGCGTTCGTGGCTTGCCTTCAGCCCCATGCCCTTCCCCGCGCTCAGGCGGTTGTCGTGGCACGGAACGACAGTCGGATCGGCCCAATCGCACCGCGCACACTTCACATTCAGGTAGCAGGGTTCGCCTCGGCACGCTGCGAGATACTTCGAACCCTCGGCGACTGCTGGCCGCCTCGGCTTGCTCTTCATCGCCTTGGTGCGCTGCAATTGCGTGTTGCGGTCGAGTTGCTTCTTGAATACGCCGGGTTCCGGGCGCTTAAACCCGGTACGCTTCATCGGTGTCGACCGCTTCACTCGCCCTCCGGGCGTTGCACGATCAGCTTTCGCCAGTCTCCCGAGCCGCTCTTAGCCGATGCGAGCGCTGCAACTGCCTGGATCTCGGTACTCTTCCCCCCGGCAACGAACCACCACTT
Organism: Paraburkholderia fungorum; assembly: GCF_900099835.1. Classification (NCBI taxonomy): domain Bacteria; kingdom Pseudomonadati; phylum Pseudomonadota; class Betaproteobacteria; order Burkholderiales; family Burkholderiaceae; genus Paraburkholderia; species Paraburkholderia fungorum. The sequence continues at coordinate 137,062 of NZ_FNKP01000002.1, read as the reverse complement.
CGCAGCCGCAGAGATTTCCGGCCGCTCACTGAAAACCCAAAGCTCCCCGTTTTCGTCCTGCGCCAGCCACTTCCACTTCGCCACGACGTGGCTCCAGTCGATCGACGGCAGCACGAGATCCTCGCGCTTAGGGCGAACGCGATAGCGGCCTTTCGCTCCCCACTGCGGAGACGGTGTCAAGTTCCATCGCTCACCGCCGATCGAGAATTCGATCGGATAGCCTTGCTGCCACAATGCGAAGGCAAAGCAGCGCGCATACAGCGGCACATCGCCGAACGGACGAGCAAGCTCTTCGTTCAAAGCCCGCAGCTCGACGTCACAACCGACGACGCCCATCGAAAATTTGACTGCGTCGCGTGCGGCGTTGTGCTCTTCGCTAGTCACGTTGTTTGTGCTCATGCGTCCACCTCGGTCAACTCGACAACAGCGGCTTGCGAGATCACCGGCATGTCGCCAGCGAGCCCGACGATGTGCTTCGCCTGCATCACGCGCAGACCAAGATCGCGCATCAGGTTGTGCTCGATCGGCGCGCCGCGCGAACGCTCCCAGCCAGGCAGCAAAGCGACGCCATCGCACTCCTCGGTCATCATCGCGGCGATGTCGACACGCATGCAGGCAAGCCAGTCGCCATCGCTCCCGGCGTTCAACTCAGCTGGGTTGACGATCTCGAACCCAAGCGCTCTGAGCCGCGCGGACTCGGAATGAAAAAGCGGGAAGTTCAGTTCGGGATAGCCCGTCATCGGGCCGGCGAGGTATAGCTTCATGCCGCGTCTCCATACAATGCTGACGTCATCGGGTCGCGCCGCACCAACTTGCCGACCTTCTCCGCGTATCGAATCCGGTTTTTCGCCTTGATCTTGTCGATTACTTCTGGCCGCTCGCGCTTCAGCTTCCGGTAATAGCGCGCGCTGATCTGCGGTTGCGATTGCGCGCCGCGTCGCTTAGCGTCCACACCAGCGCCCCAGATCCACATGGCGGCCGCATACCCGTCGTCTGGTGCGACGTCGAATTTTTTGATGTGCATTTCAGCGCGGTGGCGATTGACGAATCGGCGCGCCGTCGTCGTCGACGTGCCAGCGACAGCCGCCATTTGATCGACGGTCCGAGGAGTCAACGCAATGGCGGCTTTCAGGCGGGCGCCCGTCGACTGTTCGGCTCGCGCTGCTGCCATGGCAATCCGGCGATCAGGAAGCTCCAGCTCATGCCCGCGAGTCATCAGCGCTTTCTCGGTTCTGCCCGGGAAGCGATCGAGGACGGTTTTCAGCGCCTCGGGCGCTGCCCACACCTCACGCAACAAAGCATCGGCTTCGGGCGTCCATGGCTGGCGGGTAAGGTTCTCGATCACGCAGCCTCCTTGAACACGTCGCCCGCGTCGATCCGTCGATGCACTTCGGCGAGCGCCGCGATAATCGTCGCCTTCGTAACGATCGCCATCTGCGCGTCGTGGATCTCCAGCGCGTGCTTTACGGCGAGCAGCGCGTCGCCGTCAAATCCCCAGCGGCCTATTTGCCGTGCCCGGTCACGCGTGCGCACCGCACCGTCGAGCGCGTCTTTAATGATTCCGATGTAGAGCGCCGCGCAACCCATTTCGGCGAGAACAAGCCCAATGTTCAACGCGCATGCCACCGTCGACCAGTGTTCTTCCGTGCCGCGACCGTGGATCATCTCGTCGAGCGCGACGTGATACGCGATGCCGAGATCCGTCGTCTGGTTGATGTCCATCGGCGTGAGCCGCTCGATCACGTCGAGACCGGCAGTGCGGCTGACAATGCGCGGCCGATATGCTTTGCGGGGTTTCGTTGAGCGTCCCATCAGACCTCCTGTACCGAAATTCCGTACTTCTCAAGCATCTGTTTCCGCTTGTCGATGTACGTGCGATTCTTCTTCGTGATGCTCGATTTGACGTCCTCGACCACCAGCTTTCCGTCGCGGACGTAGGTAAAGTCGGCGATGTAACTCGATGCGCGCTCCCAAGTTCCGTCATCGCGCTGGTTGCGTTTCGTCAATTCGAACTTGACCTGCAATTTCAGATCGCTGATCAGCCCTTTCGCCTGCTGCTCGACCAGGTGAAACCAGTGCGAACGCTCTTTCTGGCTGTCGAACTTGATGCCTTCGTGCTCGCACTTCGTGTTGCGGTATTTCGCTGGCTTCTTCGCGGCCAGCGACACGGGATGCTGCTGGTGCGCTGGGAACGGGTCGAGCGGATCGTCGAGCGCGGACGTCTGCGGCGGGTTGCCGGTCTTCTCGTATATCCGGCGTTGCGCGGTCGTCATGCGCGGCAGTGCGTCGTCGCGCACGCGGGCGGTGCCGACCGTCGTCGTACCGGCTGGGACCACCATCGGCCAGGGTGCGCGCTTAGTCATGCTTTCGCGGCCTCCCGCTTTGCAAGCGTCACGATGTAGGGGATCAGCAAGGCGATCGCCAGCCACGGCTCACCGTTGCACGCCAGCACGACGATCACTGCCAGCGTGCTGACGATGTCGTATGCGGCGTTCACCACGTATCCTCTCTCGAACTTCTCAGCCGGCACAAACAGCGCGGCGATCCAGATGAACGCGGTGAGGAAGCCGAGATAGCCGATTGCCAAAACGCGCGCACCGTCGTTGCCGCGCACGAGCCACAGGTAGAGGCACATGCCAAGGAAGATGTCGAACGCAATGGCGCGTGCGAGTGTTCGTGCGTTCATGCGACACCCGCAATCTTCGAGTCGAGCGCCAGCAACGTCGCGGCCTCGTCGCCGCCCGCGTGCCCCACTGCCTTTGCGATCAGAATGTGAAGACCGCGAATGCCGTCTTCCGTCTTCAAGCCGCCTTCGCGATGCAGGCGGGTCTCTGAGATCGCGCGGCGTGCACGCTCGACCTGCTCAGACCGGAGTGCTTCGCTCATTTCGAGGCGCGGAGCTTCGTTGCTCGCCGTCCACTGGCGAGGCATCAACGACTTGCAGATGTCGCGGAACTCGGGCAACGTCGGCGGAAACGTCTTGTGCTTTTCCGAGCATTTCGCGAGTGCTCTCAAAACGAGCGCCTGCGGAAACTCGCGCAAGCCGTTCAGCCACACTTGCCGCGCCGACATCATGCCGACGTCTTCACCGTTCTCGACCTGGCCGATTCGGTACTTGTCGAGCACCGAGTTGCCATACATGCCGTGGAGCAACATGAAGAGTTTGCGGATCTGGTTTTCGTCGACGACATCAGACATCGATCACCTCGGATTGCTGGGATTGTTTCGGGAAGATCGCTGCAGCCGCCGCGCTGCGGTCGTTGCGGCCGCCTGCCGAATGGTTTCGAGACTTCGCGAGCCCGGCCCAATCGGCGCGGATCGCTTCCATAAAGGCGTCGTCCCAGCTCGCATAGACATAGCCCTTGGCTTTGCACTTGCCGATGAACGACGCGAGATGAACCTCGATCTGCTTGTGGCCGTGTTCGGCTGCCCACGCTGCGACGCGCTCGCTTACTGCGAAGTCTTCAGGGATCGACGTCTTCGCCGGTGCATTCTTGCGAGTGCTCGAAGGACGCGCAGCGGCCTTATTCTTTTGGTTTATGGATGGTTTATGGATGGTTAAGGATGGATTGGGTGTCACCGTGACACCTCGTTCGCTCTCCGCTGACACCCCGTTCGATGCAGGCTGACACCCCGTTCCTTCCTCGCTGACACCCCGTTCGTCACGACCTGTCTCCGTGACACCCCGCTTTTTCATCGACATGTCGTAGCAAACCGGTCGGCGATCACCACGCGCGATGTACGCAGCGACGACGGCTTGATTGCCTTTCACAATCAGCCCCTGCTCTTCGAGCAAGTCCAATTTGCGACGAATCGTGCTCTCAGACATTCCGGTGTCCTGCGTGAGAGTCGCGGTCGACGGGAATGCTGCCTTGCCCTTGTTGTCGGCGTAGTTAGCCAAGCACAGTAGGACGTGGCGCGCGTGCGAATCGCGTACGTCTTGCTGTTCGATGGCCCATGCCATTGCTTGAACGCTCACGCGACCACCTCGACCGGCAGACCCAGCGTCTCGTTATCGACGCCCGTTGCTGCGCACTTTTGCGTGCCGCGCTTCACGAGTTTTTCTTCGGAGAGCAATTCGAACGTGCGGCCGCAGACGCTCGACAAGCGAAGATTCGTACGTTCGGAAATCTCTTGCCGCGTCAGCGTCAGGTGCGTGCTGTAGAACAGATCGAGGATCATCTGCTTCTGTGTGCAGCGCTTCGTACCGGTGACCGAGTCATAGCCGGCCAATTGAGTGTGTGTGGCTCGCATGGTTACTCCGCCATACCGCGCAGACGCGCAGCGATGTTGAACAGCACTTGCGCGTGTTTGAAGATCCGGCCTTCGACGCGATCCACCTCTTTGAACTCGACCTTGCCGTCTTCGAGCGTCTTCACGATCTCTTTCCCGACATCGCCGTGCGTCGACCAGGCCTCGCCCATCAGCTCGACAATTGCGGCGTCGGTGCAACCCTCGATGTTCGGCACTTTGACCAGCGCATAACCGCGCTCGCGTGCCCACGCTTCGAGTACTCGGTCGTCATCGGAAACGTCCGTGATACGCACCGCCTCCATGAGCGTTGGCTTGTGCGTGTCGTTGTTGACGTTGACTTTGCTGCGAAGGACGGCGGCCGACATATCGATGCGCGGTGCCAGCGACTCGCATCCGCCGGGATAGTCATGCGCAACTGCGTGCAGGGTGTCGAGGATGTTCAATTGCTGCTCCACACAAACGTGTTTCGTTGCGCTTAGGACAACTAAAGTGCAACTTGACAAGAAGAAAATCAGGGATAAGAAAAAATGACAACGCTACGGGAATCTCTTTCTGCCGCCGCGCCCGATGGACGCGCGGCAGTTACTTCTTTGCTTCTGCTGGTTGCGCTGCAGCCACTTTCAGCATTTCGAACTGTGCCGTCAGATTCTTGCGAGCCGTCTCGTATTCATCCGGGTATCGAGCGCCGCGTACTGCTATCGCGCACAACGCCTCTCGAATCTGCTTCTGTTCCGTTGCCGTGAGCGCCATGCTCTATATCTCCAGCTTTATGCGTATTGGGGTGAGGATCCCGGCTTTCGCCAGTAGAATTTGGAGTTCTCACACAACCAAGTTCTACGGGGATCCTCATGTTCAATCGAATCGAAAAACCTCAAATCTCAGAACCGCGCATTGCAGAGATCGAGCGAGTCGTAACGCAGCACGGCGAAATGCTCAATGCACTAAAAGACCATGTCATCTCGAACATGGACGACATATCACCTTTGATGATGTGCATGACCTTGGTCATGAGTCTTTTGCCACCGGACAAACGCAAAACTTTGGAAGACGCCATTTCGGAGATCGTCAGAAACGCGCCCGACCGCGAACACGCTGCAAAAATGCGCCAGATCTTCGAAGAAAAACTTCATTTGACGCTTTCGCAGTAGCCAATTCGGAGCGTAGATTCTTAATATCCGAGCGGCCCGTCGCGGGGCTCTCACTCTCGGTCGGCGCATGCAGCTTAGGCGCCGAAAGACGCAACGCGAGTCGCGCATACAGCTTCATCATTTCAGGCTGCCTCCACAATCTGGTTTGCGGAACCGCGGATAAAACCCCAATCGAGTTCCGGCAGGATCTGTTCGACTCGGACAGACCGCTTCGTCGCCTTTTCAATGCTGATGCACTTGCCTGGGGGCACAGGTCGCTCGCCACTGCACCACTGGGCAACCGTCGCCGGCTTTACCCCTACCGCGCGCGCGAGCGCCGACTTGCCGCCAACGATTTGGCAGGCGCGACTAACAGCGGAAATAGAGGTCTTGTCCATGGAAACTAATTCTAGGCATCGCCTAATTGGATGTCAAGGCATTGCCGAATTTGTAGACGTGGCTTATATAGAGGCAATGCCTAAAACACCGCAGCACATCGGCGACCGGCTTCGCCAAGAAATGGACCGCCTTGGGCTAACTCCCACGGTGGTCGCAGAGCGCTTTGGGGTCAAAAATCCCTCAGTTTACGATTGGCTTAAGTTTGGACGGATCGCCAAAAAGCACATCCCGGGCTTGGTTGAGATGTCAGGAAAATCCGCCGAGTGGTGGATAACCGGCGATGAGAACGCAGTTTTGCCCCCTGTTCCCTCAATGGGAGCACCGGGTTTGGCCGATAGAATTAAGTCGGTGCTGGATGAAGCCGGCGGTAACATTTCGGCCGTCGCAACCGCCGCTGGCACAACCGAAGCCGTCGTGGCAGGTTGGCTGGCAGGCAACACAGCGACGATAGGCGTCGACGAGGCCGTCGCTCTACAAGAAAAGTACGGGGTCAACTCTGTGTGGTTGATGCTCGGAAAGGGGCGGCGGACGACGGCTGTCCGTTATAACGACGAATGGAACCCTATCCCCGTCACGGGCTGGCGGGGAATTCCGGTGGTGGGTATGGCGCAATTGGGAGACGGGGGTTTTTGGGCCGACGTGGAATATCCCGTCGGGCATGGCGACGGGTTTGTCGACGTACCGAGCAAAGACAAGGATGCTTACGCGTTGCGCTGCAAAGGCGACTCGATGCGTCCGCGCATCAAGGATGGCGAATTTGTTGTGGTTGAGCCAAATCACGACATCGAGCCGGGCGACGAGGTGCTCGTAAAATCGAAGGACGGGCGCGTCATGGTGAAGGAATTTCTATACAAACGCGGCGGCCGGTACCACCTCGCCTCGGTCAACGAGACGCACGGGAACATCGCGTTCTCAGACGAAGAAATTGAGAAGATGCACTACGTGGGCTGGATTGCAAAGCCGTCTGCGTGGCGACCAGATTAAAGAGACAAAACCACAGTGAAAACAATAACCATCCTGCTGGCGGGCGTTTTGCTCGCGCCCGCTGCTGCAATGGCAGCGTGCCAGCAATATGAGTTCTCAGAACTGAAGGCAATGAAGAGGAATGATCTCGAATTTGCCTATTGCATAAGTGTCTTGGAATCTCGGAAAGCACAGATCCATGCGGACACTGCCGACAAATTGGAAAGCCTGAATAGCCAGCGCTATCAGCCGGACATTGCCACATCTATAGCAAACAATCGCGCCGCTGGACAGGCGACGAATGAAGGGGCTCAATGCGATGCAACCATCGCGAAGCTCGAAAGGCAGATCGAGGCCCGACATTTGAGCGTCGCCAAGGTCCGGACTGGCTGCCATCTCGACTGAACGTCACGCTACTCAACACTCAAACCCGCTTCGGCGGGTTTTTTGTTGCCTAAGCGCCACGCATCCGTTTCGCTCCTCGAGGTACAGCCGGCTAGTGAAAAAATTATTAGGCAGTGCCTTGACACCATATCTAGGCATCGCCTAATATCCATCTCATGCACTCACCGACCTACCGGGAGACCTTGAGATGAGCACCTTGCCAGCACTGGCGCCACGCTTCACCGCAGCAACGCGCGCCACTAACGAGATCGAGTACTTCGCCGACGGCGGCATGAGCGACGCAGAGCTGGAGCAGTACGCGCGCCGCACGACGAAGCGCCCGCTGCTCTGCTTCGCGATCATCGCCGCGATCCCCTTCATCGCTGAAGGAATCTGCCGTCTGCTGGGTGCCTGGTGATGTGGGCGTTTGCCAAATACGTTGCGGCAACGACCTCGGCACTCGCGATTGTCGTTCTGCTCTGCGCAACCGTGCAGCAATGGGATGAACAGGGCGCGAGTACTGCCCTCACCTGCCTATCGCGCTGCACCTGATCCCGTAAAGGCTCACCGATGCTTGACGACATTCTTGGCTGGTTAGGACTACTTCTGTTTTTAGGAACCTTCGTTGCGCTGCGGATGGTTCAGGCAGCGAAGAAAGCAGATGCAGCAGACCCGTATCTGTCGGGCGATTTTGAATACGAATGCGATGCGCCTTACCCGCGTTTTTACGAATAAGGCTTGATGGTTGATCAGAACCAGTGACTGCCGCGCAGTATTTCAACTACAGCCGTCTCACTCAGGTTCCAGAATTTTTGAGTGCCGTGTTCGGTCATCACAGCAGCAAAATACGCCGCTTTGTCCTGAGAGGCTTCGAAGTGATTTTGTTCGAGCCAGTTTTTATAAGCGGCTTCGACTTTTTCGCGGCGCATTTGATCGTTCATGAGACGCACTCTTTAACTGAATCTACGGAGCACGAGAATAGCATGCAAGAACGTCCGATCCTCTTCAGCGGCCCGATGGTGCGCGCTCTGCTCGACGGCAGCAAGACGCAGACGCGCCGCATCGTCGCTCAGCAGCCCACCAACGGCTGGGCCTTCGAAACGCCGCCGGCGTTCGGTCGCATCACGTCGCCGCATCCCAAGAAAGACCGCTTCGGAGCTTTCATTCGGCGCGGTATCGGCACCGACTTTCCGCAAGTCGACCTGATCCCCAGCCCTTTTGGCATGCCCGGTGATCGTCTGTGGGTGCGCGAGACGTGGCGCGGCGTCGTAGCTATCACTCCGCCCGGCGAATCTACTGAGCTGGCAGTCGCCCGGTATGTGCCGGATCAACAACACTGCCGCCGCGTGGAGTTCCAAGCGACGCAACCGCGCGACAGCGAACCTTGGCGCCCGAGCATCCACATGCCGCGCTGGGCGTCGCGCATCACGCTCGAAGTAACCGACGTGCGCGTCGAGCGCCTCAACGAGATCAGCGATACGGACGCTGCCGCCGAAGGCTGGCCGGGCTTTACCGACGACAACAGCCTCGACTCCATGGCGTGGTTCTCTGAACTTTGGGACAGCCTAGCTCCGCCGGTCACCGACTGGCAAGCCAACCCGTGGGTCTGGGTCGTTGAGTTCAAGCGAGTCACCTGAATGACAGCTATTGGATGGCTCGCGCTCGCTGTAGTCGGAGCTGCGCTGACAGGTTTGGGGATGGGGTGGCTGGCAATGAAAAAGCCCGCAGACGCGGGCTTAGAGGCGACTCCCTGCAAAGGGGAATTGGGAGACTCCGGGAACCGTCCTTCAACTCCTGTCCGGCAGCTCTCCGACGCGAATTGTAGCAAATCACGATCGACCTCAAAAACGACAACGCTATGCCAATGAAAACGCAATCGGCATCCCTCGCAGTCGCAGCAACTCTGACTGCAGCGTGCCTCTCCATTCAAGCAGGCCTGCAACGCGGTGGCTTTGTCGCTGAGCGTGCGCTGTGGGTCGCCGTCGGCGTCGTTCTCGTCGTCGCGGCTCACCTGCTGCCCGCGCTCGTCCGGTCGCATGGCTGGCGCATCCGTATTGTCGGCGCCGTGATCTGGCTGGCCTGTGTTGCGGCCACCTGCTACGGCCACGCTGTTTTCTTTCTTATGGCGCAGAAGCATGCGGGTGATCTGCGAGCCGCCGCGGTGCCGGTAGTCACGGCTAAGGGACGCGGTCTGGCTGAGATTGCACGTGACCGTGCAGACGCAGTAACGCGACTGGCCCGCACCAATGCGCGTCGCTGCGTCGAACCATGCCCGAAGCTGATCGCCGACCGCACCGCTGCCGCCGCCCGCGTCGACGCGCTCGACATCGAACAAGCCGAAGCGCGTCGCGCCGAGGCCGCTCAGGACCGCGCGACTGCTGCTCGTGACGCCGCGCTCGCTGACCCAGTGACCGGCGCAATGACGGCCTTTGGCGTGACCGCAGCGCATGCCGATCTCATTGCCGGCCTCGCCTTCGCCGCCGTGCTCGAAGCTGTCGCCTGCTTCGCGTGGATGCTTACGCTTCGCCCCGTCGTCGTGACTGAAATCGCTGCAACGCCCGTTACACAAGGCAGTCACGTCGCGCCAGTAACAGCCGTCACGGTGACGAGTAACGCCGCGCCAGTCGCAGAAGACGTGACCGAGCCCGCGCCGGTTCTGCAACTGCCTGTGATCGAGCAGGCAGACGACAAGTTTCAGCGGGACGTGACTCGCGCCCGCAACGGTATCGCCGCCGGCGAAACCCGCGCGACCGTACGTGACCTGCAGCAATACCTCGGCGTAGCGCAGAAGACTGCTTCAGCCATCCGCAAACAGATCGCCGAAGCGCCCAGTTAGCGATATTCGCCAAACGAATAAACGGCGTTTATTCGCCACACAGATAAACCTTCACGCGAGACGAATATGAGCTTCGACTACATCCGCAAACACTACGGCGTGCCCGCTGAGCGCGGTCGTCAGGTCACGTGTTACGGCGAAACCGGTGTGATCGTGGGCGCAGATGGTCATTACCTCTGCGTGGTCATCGACGGCGACAAGAGCGAGGAAGAGCGCCGTTATCACCCCGTCGACAAGGTCGTCTACGGCGACATCATCGACGCCCCCGCGCTGCGCGAATGGAAGTGTCTGCTGCCGCGCGACAGGTGGGATGACTGGGATAGCCCGGCAGTGTTCACTGTGAGCGCCAGCACGCGCAGCAAGGCCAGATACAAGGCTTTCGTTGATCTGAGCGACTGCTACGACCTCGAAGGCAAAGACCTGATCTGCATCCGCGTGAAGGCGGTCCCTCGGGTGCATGCGGAACCAGATAGCGAACCCGGACTGACCGGCGATCCTGACGATGATCTGCCGTTCTGACGCCCCACAGATAAACGCTTTTTCTGCGATTGACTGAGAGAGACGATATGAAACGAGTTGTCTGCTATTCCGGCGGCCACAGTTCAGGGCTTGTAGCGATCGAGGTCGCTCGCCGGTTCGCTGGCGACGAGATCGTCTTGCTGAACCACGATCTGCCGTTCTGGACTGAAGACGCCGACATCAAGCGGTTCAAGCGAGAGGTCGCTGACCATCTCGGCCTGCCAGTGACGTATGCAAGCTACGCAAACGCGCAGCTCGACCAGTTCGACGTGACTGTCGCGAAGAAGGCGTTCAAGGTGGACGGCGGTCAGGAGTTCTGCACCAGCGTGCTGAAGACTGAGCCGTTCATGAAGTGGATGGCGGCCAACGCCAACCCGGAAAACACGGTCTGCTACTACGGGTTCGACTCCAACGAAGCCGGACGCATCCAGCGACGTTCTTCGATCATGGGCGCAATGGGCTGGAAGACGGACTATCCCGTTGCCCTGTGGGCGGACCGTACGATCGTCAGTACCATGGAAATCGGCGTTTCCCTGCCGAACACATATGGCGTATTCAAGCACGCGAACTGCGTCGGGTGCCTCAAGGCTGGATGGCAGCACTGGTACGTCGTGTACTGCACGCGGCCCGACATCTGGCTGAAGGGAAAGTGGGCCGAGGACGAGATCGGCTATTCGATTCACCACGACGAAACTGGCGCCGTCTATCTCGAAGACATGGAAGACCGTTTCGCGCGCATGAAGGCGGCCGGCATTCCGGCGACCGAACACATCCAGCCACAGCGTTTCTGGGCTCAAGCGAAAAAGATCATTGCGGTACGGCCGATCTTCGACGCCAAGCCGTGCGAATGCATGTCCTAACCGCCTAACCCCTTACCGCCCAAATAATCATGACCGAATCTAATACTGAAGCAGTGACGCTGAAGCCATGCCCGTTTTGCGGCGCGTCGGCAACGATGCACAAAGTCGCTCGAGATTGGTGGCGCATCGTCGCACATCACGATTCCGATTGCATCATGGACGATTGCCATGCGCCGACCGTGCCACAAATGCCGGGTCAATGTGAATTGCTCGCTGCCGCATGGAACCGCCGCGCCGCTCTTACTTCCGATGTAGCGCAAGCGCCGACACCGCTTGCAAACGATAGCGACTGGCGCGACATCGATTCGATAATCCGAATGCTTGCATACGCCGACGCAGCGAACCGGCAGCGGGCAGCTAGTCTGCTCACGAAGATGCGCGCTGTTATCGCCGCACCCGTCGCTCCCACTCCCGACCGCAACGCGATTCTGGAAGAGGCGGCAAAGCTCTGTGACGAGCGTGAGGACTGGTATGTGAAAGACGATTGCCGCGGGCAGGCTTGCGCCGCTGCGGGCTGCGCGAACGACATCCGCGCTCTCGCCGCTACCGCTCAATCGGACGCGGAGAAAAAATCGTGACGACCTCATACCCGCTCCAGTGGCCTGCTGGACGCCCGAGAACTGCTGCACATCGCCGGGCGCGTGCCAACTTCACCACATCGTTCGCAGTGGCACGCGACAACCTGCTGGCAGAAGTCAAACGGCTCGGCGGCCGAAATCTGGTGATCTCGACGAATGTGCCACTTCGCCAGGACGGGTTGCCCTACGCCAGCTATCGCAAGATCGACGACGAGGGTGTCGCTGTGTACTTCACGCTCGACGGCGAGCAAATGAGCTTTGCGTGCGATCGGTGGGATCGGGTCGAGCACAACATGCACGCCATCGTAAAGACCATCGATGCGTTGCGTGGCATCGCCCGCTGGGGCACCGGCGACATGATGAAAGCGGCATTTACTGGCTTCACGGCACTGCCGTCGCCGACCACGGTGCGTACGTGGCGCGAGGTGCTCGGCGTAGCTGCAGATGCTCGGGATATGTCTCTGGTCCGCGCCGCTTACCGGGTTCTGGCGTCGCGTCACCATCCGGACAAAGGCGGTTCTCACGAAACCATGACCGAATTGAACGCAGCGCTTGCACAGGCCGAGAAGGAACTGAACCCATGACCACCTCTAACCAGCTCGGAGCGATGATGACCGACGCAAAAAATATTATCGATTCCCTAAGAAAGCAGGCCGCGCAAATCGCCAAAGAAGGCCACTTCGGGTGGGGCAATATCGATAACGATGCCGCAGACACTATCGAGCGGATGGTTGCGCAAATCGCCCTGCTATCTGCAAGCAAACCTGCCGCGTACGTGAACGGCTTCGAACTGGATAGCATGCTGCCCGACGATGAAACCGCCGGCCCAGACCGTACGCCAGGAATTCAGCGAACGCAGAGCCAATTTCGAAGTGTGCCGCTCTATCGGACGCCGCAAATTGCCGCGCCAGCGCAATCGGGGGAGGCGGTAGATCGGATTCGCACTCTGTTTCAACCGTGGCCGGAAGGCGAATTAGGGCCGTCTGACGAGCCGGAATCGCAATACCAACTTGGCTACAACACGGCGATTGAGGATGCACTCGAAGCATTCTCCGCCCCTCAACCCACCCAGCCCGTGAAAGCTGGCGAGGCGTTCAATGAATGGTACGAGGAGTTCGGCCGATTCTTGATGGCGAGTTATTCGGTGAAAACGGTTATGGAGTTCACTTGGAGCGCGGCTAAAGGAGACTCGCAATGACTGAATTTCAAGAGCGTTGCCTGATGGCCCTTGATCGGTCGCCGGGGTCGTCGTCCCAAGCGCTCGTACCCCACGTTAAGAGCGCCCACATCGCGATCAATAGCGCCCTGCGTGGCCTAGAGCGTCAGGGCATAGTTAGCAGCTTCCGTTTCGGATCGGACAGATGGGCGGCGCTTTGCTGGGGCATTACGGGGCATGGCCGCAATGTTCTGCGCGAAATCGTCAACACACACAAAGCTTTGGAAGGGGATGCGGAATGATCAAGCTCACGGGCGAACTGCGCTCGCACCTGAAAGATGCGGCCGCGATCATTCGCAAGCACCATCCGGCCATCAGCTACGCAGCCCGCGCAATCGAGCAGATTCTCGACAGCGAATCCGCCGTGGTGCTGGACGGTGAGCGGGCGGCGGATTATCGCGTTGGCTGGTTTAAGTCGTCGTCTGATCCGCTTAAGCGAGTCCGCTGCCTGTTCGAAGGTGGCAGGATTGCCGAAGCGGAGAAGCACCATAGTTTCATTGAATGGTGCGATGCCCGCGCCGCATCCCCGCAAGCCACGGCGACGCAGAGTGACGCCAACCTGCGCAAGCTCGTGATTGGCGTTCGGGAATTCATCCTTGGGTATCTGCACGGCCACGTCAAAGACTGGCCGGCCCCGTACGACCATCTTCGCTCGGATGCTGTCACGGAAATTCTTGTGACCGATGCACGCGATCAGATGGCCGCCGCGCAGCCAGCAAGCGGAGGTGATCATGGCTGAGATTCCAAAGCGGGCCGTGCAGTTTCGCCTTGAGGTCGGCGCCGACAGCCGGCGCGCGCTGGCTGACGTTCTGTTCAATCTGGCGATCCAGATCGATCACGAAGGCCTGTCGTCGCACTCGGTCAGCGGTGGCTATGACTCCGGGTATGAGCAGTGGCTCACGATGTCCGACGGCCCAACCCACGATGAATACGTCGCGCAGTTGAATGCGTGGCTCGAACAGAACAAAACGGCATGACCGCAGCAGCACAACGAATGATCGAAACAACGCGCAAACAATGGGGTATCAAATGGGCATCGCAGAAGGAAAGCGCGTAAGCGCCACCGAAGCCGCCAAGGTTCTCGGCGTGCCGCGTTACGCCATAAGTCGGATCGACCGCGCCGGAGAAATAATCCAGCGGTACAAGCTCGGTCATAAAACACACGTCTACGAACTCGAATCGCTCTACCGGTTCCTTGCCTCATGCCAATCGAAACCATTACAAAAGCCGGTCGCCGGCGCTACCGCTGGACGTTCGAACGTGTCATTGAGGATGAGCGCGTACGAAAAACCAAACTTCTCCCTGCGGGAATTTCTGCCAAGGAAGCAGACGAGTTAGCCAGGCGATGGGAGCGGGATCTTTACGCCGTCGCGAGCGGCGCGAAGAAAGCTGTCGTCACGATCGGTAGCTGCGTGCGTAAGCACGTCGCCGACAAGGCCGCAGGCTGGAAAGATGCCGAAAAGCGCATCCTGATCTTGGAGAAGTGGGCACCGGAGTATGCCGATCAGGATGCGCTTGATTTGCACGAATGGTCTAAGGAGTTCGTGGGGTTCGCGCGCGCCAGCGTCGATCGCAGCGGGAAGAAAAAACGACCGCTAAGCGATGGGGCGATAAGAAACGTGCTGGCTTACATTCGGGCCGCGTTGAAATACGCGCATAAGGTCGGAATGATCGAGACAGACCAAACCGCGCGCATGCTGATCCCTTCAGTTAATAATGAGCGACACCACTACCCGCAGCGGGCCGAAATGCTTCGCATCGCACACGCCTGTCGCGACCGCGAGGTGCGTGCCGCAATCCGTATCGCTTTCTACTCTGGGATGCGCCGGGCGGAGATATTGCGAGCGAGAGTCACGCGCAATGGCTTTTCGCTGGAGACCACGAAGAACGGCCGGCCACGCATTATCCCAATTCACCCGCGCATTGCCGTGCTCGCGCGGCGGATACGCTTCACGATTCCGATATGGCGATTTGAGGATGAATGGCAGTTCGCACGCGTCGCGGCGGGGCACCCATCGACGAAATTTCATGACCTGCGTCACGGGGCGGCTTCGGAGATGATCAATGCTGGGATCGATCTGTTCACCGTCGGCGGCGTACTTGGGCACAAATCGACAGTTTCAACGAAACGTTACTCGCACCTGGTCACAGGTAGACTCGCTGAGGCCGTAGGGAGGATCGGTGAAAGTAAGCGGATACGGAGTCAGGGCTGAGGCAGAAAAACCCACACCCCTGTTTCTGAGAAGCCTTGGGTAAAACTGCCAAAGCCTTATAAATATTGGTGGGCCGGGTCGGATTCGAACCGACGATGTCCTTTCGGAGGCGGATTATGAGTCCGCTGCCTGCAACCAGCACGGCGTCCGGCCCAAGAAAAAAGACCCGGTCGTGAAGGCCGGGCCCATTCGCTGATTGGCCGACATACTACACGAAAAAGGGGCCTCCGCGAAACAACGAGGAGGCCCCTTCAAACTACTCATTACCTGCTACCCAACAGTCGCAACGATCAATTCCCTTCGAGGAACGACTTGAGCTTGTCCGACCGGCTCGGGTGACGCAGCTTGCGCAGCGCCTTCGCCTCGATCTGACGGATCCGCTCACGCGTGACGTCGAACTGCTTGCCGACTTCTTCGAGCGTGTGATCGGTGCTCATCTCGATGCCGAAGCGCATGCGTAACACCTTCGCTTCGCGCGGCGTCAACGAGTCGAGCACGTCTTTCACGACATCGCGCATGCTTGCATGCAGAGCCGCGTCGGCCGGCGCAACTGTATTGTTGTCTTCGATGAAATCGCCGAGATGCGAATCGTCGTCGTCACCGATCGGCGTTTCCATCGAGATCGGCTCCTTCGCGATCTTCATGATCTTGCGGATCTTGTCTTCCGGCATTTCCATCTTCTCGGCCAGCGTCGCCGGGTCCGGTTCGAGTCCGGTTTCCTGCAGAATCTGCCGCGAAATACGGTTCATTTTGTTGATCGTTTCGATCATGTGAACCGGGATCCGGATGGTGCGCGCCTGGTCGGCAATCGAACGCGTGATGGCCTGGCGAATCCACCACGTGGCATACGTGGAGAACTTATAGCCGCGACGATATTCGAACTTGTCCACCGCCTTCATCAGACCGATGTTGCCTTCCTGAATCAGGTCGAGAAACTGCAGACCACGGTTCGTGTACTTCTTCGCGATCGAGATCACGAGACGCAAGTTAGCCTCGGTCATCTCGCGCTTTGCCTGACGCGCCTTCAGTTCACCGGCCGCCATCTGACGGTTGGTTTCCTTCAGGTCTTTCAGCGGCAACACCACACGAGCCTGCAAATCGAGCAGACGTTGCTGCTGTTCACGAATGGCCGGAATGTTCCGCGTGAGGATCGCGCTGTATGCGTGACCTTCGCCGACGATCTTGTCCGCCCACTCCAGATCCGTCTCGCTGCCCGGGAAACGCGCGATAAATTCCGCACGCGGCATACCGCATTTGTCGACCACGGTATGCAGAATCTGACGCTCGACCTGACGCACTTCGTCCACCTGCGCGCGCAACGTATCGCACAAACGCTCGACGGTGCGCGCGGTGAAGCGGATCGTCATCAGTTCGTTCTGAATCGTTTCCTGCGCCTTCAGATACGACTTCGACTTGTAGCCTTCCTTCTCGAACGCACGACGCATCTTGTCGAACCACTCGCTGATCATCGCGAATTTTTCGAGCGACGCACGCTTGAGCGCTTCCATCTGCGCCGCGTTGGCGGTGGCTTGCGCCGCGCCGTCGTCCTCTTCTTCGTCTTCGTCGCTTTCTTCTTCGACTTCTTCGTCTTCGCTTTCGATCGCTTCCGCTTCCTGTTCGGAGAAGCCATCGGCGTCTTCAGCGTTTGAGTCGATCAACCCATCGACCAGTTCGTCGATGCGGATCTCTTCGTTCGCGACGCGCTCCGCCATCGCGAGGATGTCGGCGATCGTGGTCGGGCACGCGGAGATGGCCATCACCATGTGCTTGAGGCCGTCTTCGATCCGCTTCGCGATCTCGATTTCGCCTTCGCGGGTGAGCAGTTCGACCGTACCCATCTCGCGCATGTACATGCGGACGGGGTCGGTGGTGCGGCCAAATTCGGAGTCGACGGTGGACAGCGCAACTTCCGCCTCTTCTTCCACTTCGTCGTCTGACGAAGCGGCGGGCGCGTTGTCGTTCAGCAGCAGCGTTTCGGCGTCGGGGGCTTGCTCGTAGACCGCCACGCCCATGTCGTTGAACGTGCTGATGATGCCTTCGATCGCCTCGGTTTCGGTGAAGTTGTCCGGAAGGTGATCGTTGATTTCAGCGTAGGTGAGGAAGCCGCGCTCCTTGCCGAGCTTGATCAGCGCGCGCAGTTTCGAACGGCGCTCCTCGAGCTCCTCGACCGTGCCCGGCTGCGACGACGCGAATGCATCTTTCAGCAGCGCTTTTTCCTTGGCACGACGGTCACGAGCCTTGACCTTTTCGACCTTGCCAGGAGGCGCGGCAGGAGTCTCTTCGGTCTGGGGTGCTTCGTCATCGACGGATACTTCAGTCAGCTTTTTCGTCATGGAGTTCGCCGTACCGGCTGTAGTCTCGACTCGCGGCTGTTGGACAACAGCCGGTTGAACCGTGGATACTGGAATCTCACGCGCCGCCGCCTCGTCCTGCACAGCAGGCGCTTCCCTTTCGCTTCTGACACCTGACCCCGTAGTGGCCGGTTGTGGTGCAGCTTTCGCTGCCCTGACCGGATCCGCGCGCGCGGCCGAAGTGGTCGATGAGTTCTTCCCGGCAACTGGCGTAACGCTGACGGTAGACGTTTTTCTGGCGGAAGAAACTAACCTGGCCTCGGTGACCTTTCTGGTCGGCTCCGTGGAGCCTGTGCCTGTCGCTTTATTTCCGCCCGTAGTCTTTGCCATCGCATCGCCTTTTCGCCTTTGCTAGGAAAACCCTTGAAAAACAAACCGCTGGAAACCCTCAATTATAGCACTTGGGTTTTTTGTCAACCTTTTTGTGAATCCTTTGTCAGTCCTTCCGCCAAGCCCTTTACAGGCCTAGCTGACGCTTCATGTCAGCCCGCTTTCTGTTCAGTTCCGAGAGCTCCGCGAACTCTTCCGGCGTGTGCCGGGATTGCCGCGAAAGTTGCTCGAGACGCTCGCAGTAAGCGTCATACCGCATCTTCAGGATCGCGGCCTTCAGTTCCTCACCCACGATCCGCTCCTGCTCCCGCCGCTCCTCGATAACAGTCGCATCCTCGGGATCTTTTAGCAGCAAATCCCGGACATTTTCATCATAGTCCAGAATTTTGCGAAAGATTTCCTCGAAAGTTGGGGCGTTTGCGCCGTTTCGCAATAGGTCGGACAACAACTGAAACTCCGCCGAATCGCCGAGTGCACGTGCGTGCGTCGTCACTTCCTCGAACAGTTCGCCGTGCCGGGTCACGCTCAGAAGCGCCTGTTCGGCGTCTTCGTCGAGCACGGCCACCGTGCGCGGATACATCACCAGATTGCGCAGGGTCTTTTCCTCGATTCCCGTGACGCTGCGTCGATCCTTGCGAGCGGGCGCCTGGCGCGCAGCCGCTGCGATTCGCGAATCGACTTCGCAAAGAGCGGCAACTTCGTCGAACGGCACGTCGAGCCGGTCGGCAAACATATGCATGATCTGCGCGCGCAACGCGTTGGCCGGCAAGGCCTGCAACAGCGGCTTGGCGTCGAACAGCGCGCGGGCACGGCCTTCCGGCTGATCCAGTTCCTTGCCCGTGAGCACTTCGTTCAGCATGAATTGCGACAGCGGCATCGCGCGTTCGACCTGTTCGGCAAACGCCTCCGTGCCAAATTCGCGTACATAGCTGTCGGGGTCGTGCTCGGACGGGAGGAACAGGAAGCGGATGGTCCGGTTGTCCGCCGCATGCGGCAAGCAGGCGTCCAGCGCGCGACGGGCGGCGCGACGGCCGGCCGAATCGCCGTCGAAACTGAAGATGACCGTGTCGGTCTGGCGCATCAGTTTCTGGACGTGAATCGGTGTGCAGGCCGTACCGAGCGTGGCAACCGCGTTCTGGAACCCCAACTGGGCCAGCGCAACCACGTCCATGTAGCCTTCGACCACGAGCACGTAATGTTGCTCGCGAATCGCTAGCCGCGCCTCGAACAGGCCGTATAGCTCGCTGCCTTTGTTAAATAGCGGCGTTTCGGGCGAATTCAAATACTTGGGCTCGCCGCCGTCCAGCACGCGGCCGCCGAAGCCGATCACCTGCCCTTTGACATTGCGGATCGGGAACATGATCCGCTCTCGAAATCGGTCATAACGGCGGTTCTGCCCTTGCGCATCCGACTTTTCGCTGACGATAACCAGCCCCGATTCGACCAGTGAATCGTCCCGGTAATTGGGAAATGCGGGCTCGAGATTCTGCCAGCCGTCCGGCGCATAGCCGAGGCCGAAACGGGCCGCGATTTCGCCGGTCAAGCCGCGTTTCTTCAGATACTGGATGGCATTGGGCGCGCTGCGCAGCTGCTTGCGGTAGTAATCGCAGGCGGTTTGCATGACGTCGGACAGCGCGGTCGTGACGGCTTTGGACGCCCCCGACGAATAACCGCCGGAACCGCCCGAGCCACCGCCATATCCCGGCGACGGTTCGTTCGGCACGGTCAAGCCGACCGATTGCGCCAGATCGTTGACCGCCTCGGGAAACGAGGAACCGACGTGCTCCATCAGGAAGCCGATGGCCGTGCCATGCGCGCCGCAGCCGAAGCAGTGATAGAACTGTTTAGTCGGACTAACCGTAAACGAAGGGCTTTTCTCGTTGTGGAACGGACAAAGCCCCATGAAGTTCGCGCCGCCCTTTTTCAACTGCACGTACCGGCCGACCACGTCGACGATATCGACGCGGTTGAGCAGGTCCTGCAGGAATGACGGTGGAATCACAGTAAATGACGCTACCTTAAAAGCTCAACGCTGCGCGCGCCGCCGTCGGGCGGCGTGGCGCGCAGGCCGGGGTCAAACAGAAATTACTTCGAGAGCGCAGCTTTGACCTGCGCCGAAACCGCAGTCATGTCGGCGCGGCCGGCCAGCTTCGGCTTGAGCACGCCCATCACCTTGCCCATGTCCTGCGGACCGGCTGCGCCGGTTTGCGCGACCGCTGCCTGAACTTCGGCAACGATTTCCGCTTCGGACATCTGCTCCGGCATGTACGCAGCGAGGATGGCCAGCTCGGCCTTTTCCTTGTCGGCGAGATCCGTGCGGGCGGCGGCTTCGAACTGGCTGATCGAATCCTTGCGCTGCTTGATCATCTTGTCGACGACCGCCGTGATCGCGGTGTCGTCGAGCGTCACGCGCTCATCGACTTCGCGTTGCTTGATGGCGGCGAGCAGCAGACGGATCGTGCCGAGACGCTCGGTCTCGCGCGCCCGCATGGCAGCTTTCATATCGTCGTTGATCCGGTCCTTGAGAGTCATCACTCACCTGAATGCGTTGAAATTTGAAAAACCGGCGGGGCGGACACCACTCCGCTGCATCAACACGAATACCCGCTTGGGGACTGCTTCCTCAAGCGGGTTGGCGCAATATGCGTAGTGGATGCGACCCTGCCGGCTGGCCCGAAGGGCCGTGTTTCCGTGATGGCACCTGCTGTGCCGCCACCGGTTGGATGTCGCCGCTCCGTTCAGACGGAACCGCGGCAACGCCAGAATCAGTAGAACTTCTTTGGCAGCATCTGACCACGCAGACGCTTGAAATGACGCTTCACCGCAGCCGCCTTCCTGCGCTTGCGCCCAGCCGTAGGTTTTTTGCAAAACCCGCGAGCGCGAAGCTCGGTCAGCAAGCCGTTTTTCTCCGCGGTGCGCCTGAAACGGCGCATGGCGACCTAAAGCGGCTCGTTGTCTGCTCGTTGCCTTTCACGCGGATTATCGTCATTTTTCAACAACGAAACCCCGCAGAGGTTCAGGAGTATAGCAGAGCTTTCTCACAAAGCTAATGCGCCGTCAAGCCCTTTATGCTGCCCGCGCGAACTCGGCGGCGGCCTGCCCGGCAGCCACGCCAGAGGCCCATGCCCACTGGAAATTGTAGCCGCCGAGCCAGCCGGTCACATCGACCGCCTCGCCGATGAAATACAGGCCAGGCGTGCGTTCGCTCATCATCGTCGACGACGACAAACCGCGCGTATCGACACCGCCGCGCGTGACTTCCGCCTTGCGATAGCCCTCGGTGCCGTTCGGCGTCAGCGTCCAGCGCGACAGCGCGTCGCCGACTCGCCGCAGCGTCTTGTCCGGCAGATCCGCCACGCGCGCCTCAGCGGGAATCTGGTGGGTGTCGAGCCAGACGTGCGCGAGCCGCTGCGGCACCCACTCGGACAGCAGGTTGGCGATCTGGCGTTTGGTACCCGTTTTCGCCTCCAGCAGGTCGGCGGTGGCGTCGCGTTCAGGCAGCAGATTGATATGAATCGGCTCGCCAGGCTGCCAGTAGCTCGAAATCTGCAGCACGCCTGGGCCGGACAAACCACGGTGAGTGAGCAGCAGGTCTTCGTTGAATTCGGCACCGGTTTTCTTGTTGCCGGTCGCCAGCTGCACGTCGAGCGAGACGCCCGAAAGCGCCGCGAACGGCGCCCAGTCGGCTGCGGCGAAAGTCAGCGGAACCAGCGCCGGGCGCGTGTCGATCAGCTTGTGACCAAACTGCTTGGCGAGCCGGTAAGCAAAATCGGTCGCGCCGATTTTCGGAATCGACAGGCCGCCGGTCGCCACCACCAGCGCGCTCGCGGTGATCGGACCCGACGGGGTGTCCAGCGTGAAGCGGCCTTGCGCGTCCTGACGCACTTCTTCCACCGACAGCGGTGTGCGCCACGCAATCCGGCCCGCATCGCACTCGGCCTTCAGCACGTTGATGATCGCGTCGCTCGACTGGTCGCAGAAAAGCTGCCCCTTGTGCTTCTCGTGCCATGTCACGTGATGCCGCTTGAGCAGCGCCATGAAGTCGCGCGGCGTGTAGCGAGCCAGCGCCGAACGGCAGAAATGCGGATTCGCCGACAAATAATTATTCGGCCCCGCGTAAAGATTCGTGAAATTGCACCGGCCGCCGCCGGAAATGCGGATTTTTTCCGCGAGACGCTGCGAGTGGTCGATCAGCACCACGCGGCGGCCGAGTTGCCCGGCCACGGCCGCGCACATCATGCCGGCCGCGCCCGCGCCGATCACTGCGATATCGAAGGATTCCATGGGGCCGCATTGTACCCGCGCGTCTGCGGGCGCTTACCCACGCTGCTATACTTTCAGGCTTACCTTTTTCTTTCGGACGCGCGCGCGGTCACCACTTTTGCGCCGTTCAAACCACCCATCATGCTCGTTCTCGGCATCGAAAGCTCCTGCGACGAAACCGGTCTCGCGCTCTACGACACGGAGCGCGGCCTGCTCGCGCACGCGCTGCACTCGCAAATCGCGATGCATCGGGAGTACGGCGGCGTCGTGCCGGAACTGGCGTCGCGCGATCACATCCGGCGCGCGCTGCCGTTGCTCGAAGAGGTGATGGAACGCGCGGGCACCGTGCGCAGCGACATCGACGCGATCGCCTACACGCAAGGGCCGGGGCTCGCGGGCGCGCTGCTGGTCGGCGCGAGCGTCGCCAATTCGCTGGCGATGGCGTGGGACAAGCCGACCATCGGCATCCATCACCTTGAAGGCCATTTGCTGTCGCCGCTGCTCGTGGATGAACCGCCGCCGTTCCCGTTCGTTGCGTTGCTGGTGTCCGGCGGACATACGCAATTGATGCGCGTGACCGACGTGGGCGTCTACGAGACGCTCGGCGAAACGCTCGACGACGCCGCCGGCGAAGCCTTCGACAAAACCGCGAAGCTGCTCGGCCTCGGCTACCCAGGCGGCCCGGAAGTCTCGCGCATGGCCGAATTCGGCACACCGGGCGCCGTGGTTCTGCCGCGCCCGATGCTGCATTCCGGCGACCTCGATTTCAGCTTCAGCGGCCTGAAAACGGCGGTGCTGACGAACGCCAAAAAGCTCGGCGGCGCGAACATCTGCGAACAGGCGAAAGCCGATCTGGCGCGAGGTTTCGTCGATGCAGCGGTTGACGTGCTGGCCGCCAAATCGCTGGCTGCGCTGAAGAAGACGAAGCTCAACCGGCTGGTCGTCGCGGGCGGCGTGGGCGCGAACCGTCAACTGCGCGAAGCGCTCTCCGCTGCCGCGAAGAAGCGCAATTTCTACGTGCATTACCCCGACCTGTCGCTGTGCACGGACAACGGCGCGATGATCGCGCTGGCCGGCGCGTTGCGTTTGCAGCGTTGGCCGGATCAGTCGGGCAAGGATTACGCGTTCACCGTGAAGCCGCGCTGGGATCTGACGTCGCTCGCGCGCTAGGCTGCGCATCCGGGCCTACCCGGGCAACTCGAGCCGTAAAAAAAGCCGCTTGAAAAGCGGCTTTTTTCTTGCGCTGCTAAGGCAGTGCGCTGCGTGACGGTCAGGCCACCCGCTTGTCCCGCTCGATCACCGCATACGCGCTGTGATTGTGAATCGACTCGAAGTTCTCGGCTTCGAGCGAATACGCGACAATCCGCTCGTCCGCATTCAGACGTTGCGCGACGTCGCGCACGAGGTCTTCGACGAACTTCGGATTTTCATACGCGCGCTCGGTGACGAACTTCTCATCCGGGCGCTTGAGCAGGCCCCACAGTTCGCACGACGCCTCTTCTTCGGCGATCCGCACCAGTTCTTCAACGGCCACATCGCCCGTGAGTTCGGCGTTGATCGTCACGTGCGAGCGCTGATTGTGCGCGCCGTACTGCGAGATTTTCTTCGAACACGGGCACAGGCTCGTGACCGGCACCAGCACTTTCAGGAACAGACGCGTCGCGCCGTTGCGCGCGTCGCCGGTCAACGTGACCTCATAGTCGAGCAGACTTTGCACGCCCGACACCGGCGCGGTCTTGTTCACGAAGTACGGGAACGACACTTCGATACGGCCCGCTTCGGCTTCGAGCTTGTCGAGCATCGCCGCGAGCATCGTGCGGAACGTGGCCGATTCGAGCGGCGCCTTGTTCTCTTCGAGCAACGCGACGAAACGCGACATGTGCGTGCCCTTCTGCTCAGCCGGCAGATGCACGTCGAGGTTCCACGTGCCGACCGTCGGCTGCACTTCGCCGGCTTGCGTACGCACCGTCAACGGATGACGCACGCCCTTGACGCCGACTCGTTGAATCGGAATTTGACGCGTATCGGGCGTGCTTTGCACGTCGGGCATCACAAAGGCGGGATTCATCTGGTTCATTTTTTTGTCCTTTCAGGAGACGCCGGGCCGCCCAGGTTGTCCGCGCCCGACGATCCCGTTGGGGATCGAGGGCTGTCGCGAGTCGACCGGATGGGGTGCTCGGCGGCCGTGCGAATCAGGATGCGCAACGGCGAACGCCGGCCTGGGCCGGCGTTTTAAGATGGGCCAGAGGCTCACCGATTCAAGTGGGAAACCGCCATGGCCGCGCTGACACAGCGGCAACATGGCAAACGGCAGCGCAATTAAGCGACGCGCTTCACCGAAGATTGACCGCCGACCGCGCCGCTCGACAGAAAGCGCTCGCGAATCGACTTGGCGATGCCCGTAGCGTCGAGACCGCACGCGGCGAGCAGCTTGGCCGGATCCCCATGATCGATGAACTGGTCGGGGAGGCCCAATTGTAGTACGGGACGAATAACCCCACTTTCAAGCAGGGCTTCGACGCAAGCCGAACCTGCACCGCCCATCACACAGCCTTCTTCGACGGTGACGATGGCGTCGTGCGTTTCGGCCAGCTGGCGGACCAGTTCGGCGTCGAGCGGCTTGACGAAGCGCATGTTCGCGACCGTCGCGTCCAGTTGCTCAGCGGCTGCGAGCGACGGCGCAACCATCGTGCCGAACGCCAGAATCGCAATGCGCTTGCCGGCCGGCTGCGAGGTTTCGCGACGCACTTCGCCCTTGCCGATCGGCAACGCCGCCATCTGCTTGACGGTGGCGACACCCGTACCCGCACCGCGCGGATAACGCACCGCCGTCGGATTCGGTTGCTGCAACGCCGTGTACAACATCTGACGGCATTCGTTTTCGTCCGACGCAGCCATCACCGTCATGTTCGGGATGCAGCGCAGGAACGCGAGATCGTAAGCGCCTGCGTGCGTGGCGCCGTCCGCGCCGACCAGACCCGCGCGGTCGATCGCGAACACCACTGGCAGATTTTGCAGCGCGACGTCGTGGATCAACTGATCGTACGCACGTTGCAGGAAGGTCGAGTAGATCGCCACGACCGGCTTCATGCCGTCCGCAGCCAGACCGCCCGCGAAGGTCACGGCGTGCTGCTCGGCAATGCCGACGTCGAAGTAACGCTCCGGGAAGCGCTTCTCGAACTCGACCATGCCCGAACCTTCGCGCATGGCCGGCGTGATACCGACGACGCGCGCGTCCAGCTCGGCCGCGTCGCACAGCCACTCGCCGAACACTTGCGTGTAGGTCTTCTTCGACGGTGTGGTGGCCGGCTTGATGCCTTCCGCCGGGTTGAACTTGCCCGGGCCGTGGTAAAGCACCGGATCGGCCTCGGCCAGCTTGTAGCCCTGACCCTTCTTCGTGACGACGTGCAGGAATTGCGGACCGCGCAGTTCCTTGATGTTCTGCAGCGTCGGGATCAGCGAATCGAGGTCGTGACCGTCGATCGGGCCGATGTAGTTGAAGCCGAACTCTTCGAACAGCGTGGCCGGCACGATCATGCCCTTAGCGTGCTCTTCGAGCTTGCGAGCCAGGTCGAGCATCGGCGGCGCGACGCGCAGCACGCGTTCGACGCCCGCACGCGCGGCGGCGTAGAAACGGCCCGACATCAGGCGCGCGAGATGGCGATTCAGCGCGCCGACCGGCGGCGAAATCGACATGTCGTTGTCGTTCAGGATGACCAGCAGCGGCACGTCGTCTTCGACACCGGCGTTGTTCATCGCCTCGAAAGCCATGCCAGCCGTCATGGCGCCGTCGCCGATCACGGCGATGCCCATGCGGTTATCGCCCTGCAGCTTGCTCGCGACCGCCATGCCGAGCGCAGCCGAAATGGACGTGCTGGAGTGCGCGGTGCCGAACGTGTCGTATTCCGACTCGTCGCGCTTCGGGAAGCCCGAAATCCCGTCGAGCTGACGCAGCGTGTGCATCTTGTCGCGGCGACCCGTCAGGATCTTGTGCGGGTACGTTTGATGACCGACGTCCCAGACAATCCGGTCGCGCGGTGTGTCGAACACATAGTGCAGAGCAATGGTCAACTCGACCGTGCCGAGGTTGGACGAAAGATGGCCGCCCGTCTGCGATACGCTGTCGAGCACAAAGGCACGCAACTCGTCTGCAAGCGGTTGCAACTGGCGGCGATCGAGGCGGCGCAAGGCTGCCGGGTCGTCAATGGTTTTCAGCAAGTCGTACATCGTCGTTCCATTGTAGGAAAACTTACGCGCCCGCACTTCATACATGCACCCGGGGATAAAGGTGCGCGGCGGCGGGCTTTCGCGTTCAGCTAACCCGGTTCACTACCAGGTCGGCCAATTCGGCAAGACGCTGCGCGCGTGCGCCGAACGGCGCAATCGCGGCGTGGGCGTCGCTGCGCAGTTGCGCTGCGAGCGCACGGGAAGCGTCAAGGCCAATAATCGACACGTAGGTCGGCTTGCCGTCCTTCGCGTCTTTGCCTGCGGTCTTGCCGAGCGTCGCGGAGTCGGTCGTGACGTCGAGAATGTCGTCGACGACCTGAAACGCGAGGCCGACAGCGGCCGAATAGGCGTCGAGTGCACGCATGGCTTCCGCGTCCGGCGTTTCGCCCGCCAGTGCGCCCATGCGCACCGCGGCGCGCAGCAATGCACCGGTTTTCAGCCGATGCATGGTTTCCAGTTGCGGACGCGTCAGCGTGTGGCCGACGCTAGCAAGATCGATTGCCTGACCGCCGCACATGCCGATCGAGCCGCTCGCCAACGCCAGTTCACGCACCAGCGAAGCCTGCTGCGCCGGCGCCAGAACCTCGGACGTCAGCGCAACGAAAGCTTGCGATTGCAGCGCGTCGCCGACCAGCAATGCCGTCGCTTCGTCATATTTGACGTGTACCGTCGGCTTGCCGCGACGCAACGCGTCGTCGTCCATACAGGGCATGTCGTCGTGCACGAGCGAGTACACGTGGATCATTTCCAGCGCTGCCGCTGCCGCATCCAGGCATTCGGCGCGCGCGCCGGTCAGCTCGCCGGCCGCATGGCACAGCAGCGGGCGAACCCGCTTGCCGCCGCCCAGCACCGCATAGCGCATGGCCTCGTGCAGTTTCGCGGGCTCGGTCGCCTCGGTCGGCAGATAGTGTTCAAGTGCCGTTTCGACGCGTTCGAGTACCGAGCGCGTCCATTGTTCGAATGTCATAGGTCGTCCCCGCTTTCAGTAGCGGCTGTGCCTGCGGTATTCATGGGCAGAGGCTTGAGCGTCTCGCCATCGAGCACGCGGACCTGCTGCTCGACCTTTTCGAGCTGCTGCTGACAAAACGCCACCAGAGCCGCACCGCGCCGGTAGGCGGTGAGCGACTCTTCGAGACTCAGGCTGCCGCCTTCCATGCGCGCAACCAGCTCTTCCAGCTCTGCCTGCGCGGCCTCGTAGTTGCCGGGCAACGGCGTGTTATCGACGCCTTCAGCAGGCGCGGCTGCAGGTTCTTTCGACGCGGTCTTCGCCATGAATAGTCGCAAAATTAAAACAAGTCGGACATTCTACGGCAAAAGCGACAATTCCGATCCGCTCGCCGCCTTCCCTCTCACCCGTGAATCCCGCGCCGCCCCAGCAGTCTCGCAGAAAAAAAACGATCAGTCTGCGGCTAAAAGGTCGAACTTTCATGACTTTTTTGACCCAAATCAGGCACTTAAGCGCCCCAGACATGGCGAAACTGTTATAATCGCAGGCTCCCTAAATCGAATCTATCGATGGTTGGGTTGTTCACTGCTTTCACGTCTTCACGGGAGTGGGAATGTCCAATCTGAGCAATGCATTGCAGTTGCGGTCTATTCACAGCCAGCTGCCAGTCACGGCTTACTTTGACGAAGCGCTCCTTACGCGCGAAATCGAAACCCTTTTCAAGAAAGGTCCTCGTTACATCGGCCACGATCTCATGGTGCCCGAAGCGGGGAATTATTTTGCCTTGCCCAGCGAAAGCGAGGGGCGCGTGCTCGTCCGCAACCAGCAGTCGCAGGTCGAATTGCTGTCGAACGTGTGCCGCCACCGGCAGGCCATCATGCTCAATGGTCGCGGCCAGACGGAGAACATCGTCTGCCCGTTGCATCGCTGGACCTACGATCTCAAAGGCGAGCTTCTCGGCGCGCCGCATTTCGCAGACAACCCCTGCCTGAATCTCGGCGCCACGCCGTTGCAGAACTGGCAAGGGCTGCTGTTCGAAGCGCAGGGCCGCGACGTCGCGCGCGATCTGGCTCGTCTGGGCACCAAACAGCACTTCGATTTTTCGGGCTTCATGTTCGATCACGTCGAGGTGCACGAGTGCAACTACAACTGGAAGACCTTCATCGAGGTCTATCTGGAGGACTATCACGTCGCGCCGTTCCATCCGGGCCTCGGCAGTTTCGTCAACTGCGACGATCTGACCTGGGAGTTCGGCGACTGGTACAGCGTCCAGACAGTTGGCGTGCACAAGGATCTGGAACAGCCGGGCAGCCCGACGTACCGCAAGTGGCACGACCAGGTGCTGCGTTTCCGTGACGGCAATCCGCCGGAATTCGGCGCGATCTGGATGGTGTACTACCCCGGCATCATGATCGAGTGGTATCCGCATGTGCTGGTGGTGTCGTGGCTGATTCCGCGCGGTCCGCAGAAAACCACCAATGTGGTCGAGTTCTATTACCCTGAGGAAATCGCGCTGTTCGAACGCGATTTCGTTGAGGCCGAACGCGCCGCCTATATGGAAACCGCCCGTGAGGACGACGAGATCGCCGAACGCATGGACGCCGGCCGTCGCGCGCTGATGAATCGCGGCGAATCGCAGGTCGGTCCTTATCAAAGTCCGATGGAAGACGGCATGCAGCACTTCCACGAATTTTTGCGGCGCGAACTGGGCGAGATCTGATCCGTTGCGGGAGCTTTTTCAACGCCACGGCCTTGTGCCGTTCGCGTTTGATCCGCTTCTCCGGCAGACAAATTCTTCGCGGCAAAATCTCGCACGAGATCGGAGCAAATGCTCACGCATTACCTTCGGGCAGCACAAGAAAGACGGGCTTCGGCCCGTCTTTTTTTGTTTAGACTAGCGGGATCGGCCATCCGTTTACGCGCCTGAACATCAGTACGCCGGAACGGAGCCGCCATCGCCCGATTCGAGCTTTCATGGAACCATAGCCAGGCGCTAAAGTGCCAACTCTGGTCGACAGGAGACGTCATGCCCCACACTCACTACACCACACTGATATCCGCGGCGAATCTCGCGGAACGGCTCGCGGCCGCGCCAGGCAGCGTGTTCGTCATCGAGTGCCGGTTCGATCTGGCCGACCCGGAAGCGGGAGAGAAAGCGTATCTGGCCGGGCATCTGCCGGGCGCGCATTATCTGCATCTCGATCGGGATCTGTCGGGACCGAAGACCGGCACGAATGGCCGGCATCCATTGCCGGATCGCGCGCGGCTCGTGGAAACGCTGGAGTCGCGCGGGCTCAAGCAAGGTCAGCAAGTGATCGCTTATGACGCACAAGGCGGTATGTACGCCGCCCGCGCCTGGTGGCTGTTGCGCTGGCTCGGGCACGACGCGGTGGCTCTGCTCGACGGCGGATTGCAGGCATGGCAGGCCGCCGGCCAATCGTTGACGCAGGACGTCCCCGCACAGAACACCGGCGACTTCAAGGCTGGCGCGCCGCTCGCCGTGACGGTCGACGCACAGGCCGTGGAACGCAATATCGGCTCTAAAGAACGCGTGGTGGTCGACGCCCGCGCGGCCGATCGCTATCGCGGCGAGAACGAGACACTGGACCGCGTCGGCGGCCATATTCCCGGCGCGCTGAACCGCTTCTTCAAGGACAACCTCACCGCCGACGGCCGCTTCAAGCCCGCGCACACGTTGCGCGAGGAGTTTCACGCGCTGCTGGCCGACACGCCGCCGGAGCATGTGGTCCTGCAATGCGGCTCGGGCGTGACGGCTTGCGTCAATGCCCTGGCGATGGAAGTCGCCGGCCTGCACGGCGCTGCGTTGTATGCGGGCTCATGGAGCGAGTGGAGTTCGGATTCGAAGCGGCCGGTGGCGACGGGTCCTAATCCGTAAGCGCGGGCAGCTGTAAGTCGAAGGAAAATCAAAAGGCCGTTGCCGCGGACATGCGGCAACGGCCTTTTTTTATCTCAAGCAAAGGGCGCCGGCTATTGCAGCGCGTGTCCAGCCGCGCCCCGCATCAACTCACACGCCGTGCTGCTTGAACCACACCAGCGCCCGACGCCAGCCATCCTCGGCATCGGCCTTCTTGTAGCTCGGCCGATAATCCGCGAAAAACGCGTGGCCCGCGTCGTCGTACACGACGAACTGCGAGCCGCGCCCCGCCTCCGGACCTTGCGCGATCGCCTGCTTCATCTGCTCGAGCGTGTCTTGCGGGATGCTTTGATCCTGCCGCCCATACAGACCGAGAACCGGCGCGTGCAACTGCGCCACTTCGTCGAGCGGATTGGCGGGGGTGTTGGCGGTTTTCTGTCCCGTGACACGCCCGTACCACGCCACGCCCGCCTTCAGACGCGGGTTGTGCTCGGCGTACAGCCACGCGATCCGCCCGCCCCAGCAGAAGCCATTCACGCCGAGCCGGTTCAGATCGCCGCCGTTCTCGCCGGCCCAGGCGACCGTTGCGTCGAGGTCGGCCAGCACCTGCTCGTCCGGCACCTTGCTGACCAGTTGTTCGTTGAGCTGCTGCATGCTTGTGTAGACGGTCGGATCGCCCTCGCGCTCGTACAGATTCGGCGCAATCGCCAGATAACCCTGCTTGGCGAAGCGGCGGCACACATCGGCGATATGTTCGTGCACGCCGAAAATCTCATGCACGACGATGATCACCGGCAAGTGCGTCTTGCCCTTCGGTTGCGCGCGATAGGCGGGCACCAGCGTGCCGCCCGAATGCACGGCGATTTCGCCGGCTTCGAGGCCGTCGCTATCGGTATGGATGGTTTGCGCCGACACCGGCAGCACCGCTGCCGCAAAACCAGTGCCGAGCGCGGCCTTGATGAAGGTACGGCGGTTGAATGGGACGTGTGGAACCAGGCTATCGATTTCGGGTTTCAGCATCCAGCGCTCCTAGATAGATTATTTGATGCAACAGGATACGCCGGACGCGCATCCTGTTGCAGAAGCAACCGTCCGCGAGCGCTCAGTGCAGCTTGACGCGCGGCAGCGTGGAGCGGCGCAGCCAGTGCGCGAAGGTATCGAGCACCATCCGCGCATAGCCGTGCAGCGCCGCAATGTGCAGCCGGTACAGCGACATATACATAAAGCGCGCGAACAGCCCCTCGATCAGCATATTTCCGCCGATCACCCCGCCCATCAGATTGCCGACCGCGCTGAAATGCCCGAGCGACACCAGCGAGCCGAAGTCGCGATAGGTGAATTCCGGCAGCGGCTGGTTGCCGAGCCGCGCCGCCAGTGCTTTCATCAGGAAACTGGCCTGCTGATGCGCGGCCTGCGCGCGCGGCGGCACGTTGCGCTCGTTGCCGGGCCACGGGCAGGCGGCGCAATCGCCGAGCGCGAAAATGTCGTCGTCGATTTCGGTTTGCAGTGTGCGGCGCACGACGAGTTGACCGAGCCGGTTGACCGGCAGGCCGTCGAGCTGACTGAGAATCGGCGGCGCCTTGATGCCCGCCGCCCACACGGTCAGATCGGCGCGCACCGTATGGCCGCTTGCCGTGCGGATAATGCCCGGCGCGACTTCCGCCACCGTCTCGCCAATCATCAGCTTCACGCCGAGTTTGGTGAGCAGTTCGGCGGTGGCGGTGGAAACGCGTTCCTGCAACGCCGGCAAGATGCGCGGCCCCGCCTCGATCAGCACGATGCCCACATCGTGCCGCGGATCAAGCTTGTGCAACCCATACGCGGACAGCACCTGCGCGGTGTTGCGCAATTCCGCCGACAGTTCGACACCCGTCGCCCCGCCGCCGACAATCGCGACCTGAATGCGCGGCTCACTGGCGGTCGACGTGCCCGGCCCCGGTCGCGATTCGACCGGCTCATGCACCTGATGCTCGGCGCGCATGCATGCTGCGATCAGGCGTTTGCGGAAGCGCTCGGCCTGGCCGACTGTATCGAGTGCGAGGGAGAACTCGGGTGCGCCTTTCACGCCGAAGAACGCCGTGGTGCTGCCAATCGCAATCACCAGCGTGTCGTATTCGAGTACGCGTTCGGGGAGCAGTTCGGCGCCATCGTCGTCGAGCACGATACCCAGTGTGAGACGCTTGTTCGTTCGATCGAGCCCGGTCAGATCGCCCTGTTGAAACTCAAAGCCGTGCCAGCGGGCTTGCGCGGCATATTCGAGTTCCTGCGTGAACGGGTCCATGCTGCCGGCTGCGACTTCATGCAGCAGCGGTTTCCAGATGTGCGTGGGATTGCGGTCGACCAGCGTGACCAGCGCGCGCTCGCCGCGCTTCTTGCCGGAGCCATAGCGGTCGCCAAGACGCGTGGCCAGTTCCAGCCCCCCTGCTCCCCCGCCAACGACGATAAATCGATGCATTGCACTCTCCGTGTTTGCCGATGAATTATCCGTCGTGACGACGCGCCTGGGCGCGCCGCCTTCCAGCGATTGTCCGCGAGCAGCACGGGTTGTCACAAGCCGTCAGTGCACATGTGTGACATGCGCACGACGTTATCGCGTGTGGCTACCTGCGCATCAATGCGCTTCTTCCCAGTTCAGACCGGCGCCCACGTCGGCGACCAGCGGCACTTTCAGCTGGGCGACACCGCACATCAGTTCCGGCAGACGCTTGCGCACTTCAGACAATTCCGCGTCCGGCACTTCGAGGATCAATTCGTCGTGCACCTGCATGATCATGCGCGTGCCGATCTTCGATTCTTCGATCCACTTCTGTACCGCGATCATCGACAGCTTGATCAGATCGGCGGCCGTGCCCTGCATCGGCGCGTTGATGGCTGCGCGCTCTGCGCCCTGACGACGCGGGCCATTACCGCCGTTGATCTCCGGCAGCCACAAGCGGCGGCCAAACACCGTTTCGACATAGCCCTTCGCCTTCGCGCTCAAACGCGTTTCTTCCATATATCGCGCGACACCCGGATAACGCGCGAAATAGCGGTCGATATACATCTTCGCCGCGTCGCGCGTGATGCCGAGATTCGCCGCGAGGCCAAACGCGCTCATGCCGTAGATCAGGCCGAAGTTGATGACCTTCGCCACCCGGCGCTGATCGTTCGACACTTCGAGCGGCGTCACGCTGAAAATTTCCGCAGCCGTTGCACGGTGAATGTCCTCGCCTTGCGAGAACGAGCGCAGCAACGATTCGTCGCCGGAAATATGCGCCATGATCCGCAATTCGATTTGAGAATAGTCGGCGGACACCAGCTTATGTCCTGGCGGTGCAATGAACGCCTCACGAATGCGGCGGCCTTCGCCGGTACGCACGGGAATGTTCTGCAAATTCGGATCGTTCGATGCGAGACGCCCCGTGACCGCAACGGCTTGCGCATAGTTCGTATGCACACGTCCGGTCTGCGCGTTGACCATGCGCGGCAGCTTGTCGGTGTAGGTCGACTTCAGCTTCGACAAGCCACGATGTTCGAGCAGGATCTTCGGCAGCGGATAGTCTTCGGCGAGCTTCTGCAGCACTTCTTCGTCGGTGGACGGTGCGCCGCTCGGGGTCTTCTTGACGACCGGCAACTCCAGCTTCTCGAAGAAAATCTGTCCGATCTGCTTCGGCGAACCCAGATTGAATTCGCCGCCGGCCAGCACGTACGCTTCGCTTTCCAGCTGGATCAGACGCGTGGCGATTTCGCTGCTTTGCGCGCGCAGTTTTTCGGCGTCGATCAGCACGCCGGTGCGTTCCATCTTGCGCAATACGCGTGACGTCGGCACCTCGATCGCCTTGTACACGTGATCGAGCGCCTTCTCGGCCGCCACTTGCGGATACATCGCCAGATGCAGACGCAACGTGATGTCGGCGTCTTCCGCTGCGTATTCGGCCGCCTGTTCGAGCGCGACTTCGTCGAAGCCGATTTGTGACGCGCCCTTGCCCGCGACCTCTTCGTACTTGATCGTCTTCATGCCGAGATGGCGCAACGCGAGGCTGTCCATGTCATGCGTGCGATGCGATTCGAGCACGTACGATTGCAGCAGCGTGTCGTGTTCGATACCGCGCATTTCGATGCCGTAATTCGCCAGCACCTGCTCGTCGTATTTCAGATGCTGACCGACCTTCTTGTGGTCGCCGCTTTCGAGCCACGGTTTGAGCTTCGCGAGCACTTCGTCGCGCGGAAGCTGCACGGGCGCGTCAGGACCGCGGTGCGCAACCGGCACGTAACAGGCACGGCCCGGCTCGACGGAGAACGACAGGCCCACGATCTGCGCGGTCATCGGATCGAGCGACGTGGTTTCGGTGTCGAACGAAGTCAGCTCGGCCGCGTTGATTTTCTCGAGCCACGCGTCGAATTGCTCCCACGTCTGCACGGTGTCGTAGTGCTTCTCGTGATCCACCGACAATGCGGGCGGCACATCCGTTTCAGGACCTTCGACCGCGTCGGCGATTTCGACTTCGCGCAGCCAGGTCTTGAAGCCGTGCCGCGTGAACACGTCACGCAATTCCTCGCGCGATTCGGGCCGGCTTTGCAGGCTTTCCTCAATCGACACGATATGGTCGGTCAAACTGCAATTGCGCTCGACGGTGACGAGTTTGCGCGCCATCGGCAGAAAGTCGAGAGCCCGCCGCAAATTGTCTCCTACCGCACCTTTGATCTCGTCCGCGTGTGCGACGATGCCATCTAGCGAGTCGAATTGCGTGAGCCATTTGAGCGCGGTTTTCGGCCCACACTTATCGACGCCCGGCACGTTGTCGACGGTATCGCCGATCAGCGACAGGTAGTCGATGATGCGCTCCGGCGGCACGCCGAATTTGGCGATCACGCCGGCGCGGTCGAGCTTTTCGTTCGTCATCGTATTGATGAGGGTGACATGATCCGACACGAGCTGCGCCAGATCCTTGTCCCCAGTCGACACGATCACGTTCATGCCGCGCTTCTCGGCTTCGGTGCTGAGCGTACCGATCACGTCGTCGGCTTCGACGCCTTCGATCATCAGCAACGGCCAGCCGAGCGCGCGCACGGCCACGTGAATCGGCTCGATCTGACGCGACAGATCGTCGGGCATCGACGGACGATTCGCCTTGTAATCGGGATACCAGTCGTCGCGAAATGTTTTGCCCTTGGCGTCGAACACGCACGCGCTATACTCTGCTGTGACTTCCTTGCGCATGCGCCGCAGCATGTTGATCATTCCGTAGAGCGCACCCGTTGGACCACCATCGGGGCCGCGGAGATCCGGCATCGCATGGTAGGCCCGGTACAGATAACTCGAACCGTCGACCAATAGCAGGGTCTTACCTTCAAGGCTTCGTTCTTCAGGCATTATGACTAAGAGAAAAGTGATTCCGAGCCTGCGATCACTCGCAGATCAAGAGCGCGCAACGGCCAAGAAGGCCCGCGCATCGTGGCAGATGTTCACGATTATGGCAGAGTTTATCGAGGCGACCGAGTACCTCTCGGAGATTCGCCCGGCCGTCAGCATCTACGGTTCGGCGCGACTGAAACCGAACTCGCCGTACTACAAACTCGCCACGCAAATCGCGCGCAAGTTGTCGGACGCAGGCTTCGCGGTTATCTCGGGTGGCGGCCCCGGCATCATGGAAGCGGCCAACAAGGGTGCGCATGCGGGCAAGGCGCCGTCGGTCGGTCTGAATATCGAACTGCCGCACGAGCAATCGGGCAATCAGTGGCAGGACATCTCGCTGCGCTTCCGCCATTTCTTCACGCGCAAGGTCACGTTCGTGAAGAACTCGGACGCGGTCATCGTGATGCCGGGCGGCTTCGGCACGCTCGACGAACTCGCCGAAGTGCTCACGCTGATTCAAACCAAGAAGTCGCGCCACGTTCCGATCATTCTGGTCGGTGCGGAGTTCTGGGAAGGCCTGCTTGCGTGGTTCAAGAATTCGCTCACGCCGATGGGCCTGATCAATCCGACCGACATGGATCTGATGCAGGTGATCGACGATCCGGATCAGGTGCTCGAAGCGGTGCTGAAGTTTTATGAAGACCGTGAGGAGACGGAGCCGCATCCGGCGAAATCGGATGAAGACCGGATGTTTTATCTGTGATGTCGAGGCTGGTGCTGTGCGTTACTTTGCGTCCAACAGGCGCGAAGTGAGTATGCGGTAGCGCGGCACATGACCTTTAGCGGGCAGCCAGAATCTGGCTGCCCGTTTTCGTTTCATCGACTGAACAGGCGCGACGAAACGGCCGTGCATTACGGCTTGCAAGGCAGGCAGAATCGCTGCGCAGCCCGCAAAAAATCCTTCCGCTCGCCGCCCGTTCGGCGCTAACCTGCTGAGCTTGAACCGGAAGCTCAGCGACATGAATCACGATCTCACTTCGACCGAACCCGCACTCGCGCCTACGCCCACATTACGGCAAATCTTCGGCGGCTTTCTCGGGCTCGGGTTGATTTCTTTTGGCGGCGCACTGCCGCTCGCACGCCGCGCGCTGGTCGAACAGCGCCGCTGGCTGAGCGCCGACGATTTCACCGATCTGCTCGGCTTATGCCAATTTTTGCCGGGCGGCAACGTGATCAATCTGTCGGTGGCAATGGGCATGCGCTTTCGCGGCGTACCCGGCGCATTGGCCGGTTTGTTAGGCCTGATCGCGGGGCCATCGCTCGTTGTGATCGGACTGGGCGTGCTCTATGAGCGCACGCAAAACGATCCGCATATTCGCCATCTGTTTGCAGGACTTGCCGCTGCCGCAGCGGGCGTGCTCATCTCGATGGCCGTCAAAATCGTGCTGCCGTTGCGCAATAAACCGATGGCCGCACTCATCGCCGTGCTCGGCTTCGTCGCGATTGCTGTTTTGCGATTACCGCTTCTGCCCACCATGCTCGTATTGACACCGCTCAGCATCTATATCGCATCGAGGAGCGCGCGATGAACGACACGCTCATTTCGCTTGCGGTTATTTTCAGCCAGCTTTCGCTGCTCGCGTTCGGCGGCGGCAATACGATTCTCCCGGAGATGCAACGTCAGGTCGTAGACGTGCATCACTGGATGCCGGCCAGCGAATTCAGCGCGTTGTTCGCGCTTGCGCAGGCCGCGCCAGGACCGAATCTGATGATCGTCACGCTGATCGGCTGGCATGTGGCCGGGTGGGCCGGGATGCTGGTGACGTCGATCGCGAAGTTCGGGCCGTCGTCGATCGTGACGATTCTCGCGCTGCATGCGTGGGAGCGGTTCAAGGACCGTCCGTGGCGGCGCTACGCGCAGCTGGGTTTGGTGCCGGTGACGGCCGGCATCGTCGCGGCGAGTGCGGCGTTGATCGCCCGCGCGTCGGACCCGACGGCGATTGCGTGGGCAATCACCGCGTTCACCGCCGTGATGGCGATGAAAACGCGGATTCATCCGTTGTGGCTGCTGGCAGCGGGGAGCCTGATCGGGTTGACGGGTTTCGGGCAGCTATGACGTTGAAGCGGTTTGCAGGCGCACGGGGGTTTTTTCGCACGCCCGCAAACCTGACCAGCGCTTACTGGAACGCCACTTCCGCGAAACTCCGCAGCTTCCGGCTATGCAGACGATGCAGCCCATTCATCCGCAGCAACTCCATCGCCTTCACGCCGATCTGCAAATGCTGGTCGACCTGCGCGCGATAAAACTGATCCGCCATGCCAGGCAATTTCAGTTCGCCATGCAAAGGCTTATCCGACACGCAGAGTAAGGTGCCGTAAGGCACGCGGAAACGGAAGCCGTTCGCGGCGATCGTCGCGCTTTCCATATCGAGCGCGACCGCGCGGCTTTGCGACAGCCGCTGCACCGGCTCACGATGATCGCGCAACTCCCAGTTGCGGTTATCGACACTCGCGACCGTGCCCGTACGCATCACGCGCTTCAACTCGACGCCGTCCAGTTGCGTAACCTGCGCGACCGCACGCTCCAGCGCAACCTGCACTTCGGCGAGCGCCGGAATCGGCACCCACAGCGGCAAATCGTCGTCGAGTACGTGGTCTTCACGCACGTAGCCGTGTGCGAGCACGTAGTCGCCGAGACGCTGCGTATTGCGCAGACCCGCGCAGTGGCCGAGCATTATCCACGCGTGCGGACGCAGCACGGCGATGTGATCGGTGATCGTCTTCGCGTTCGACGGTCCCACGCCGATGTTGACCATCGTGATGCCGCTGCCGTCCGCGCGCTTCAGGTGATACGCAGGCATTTGCGGCAGACGCGGCGGCGCCGTACCTTCCTGCGATTGCTCGCCGAGATTCTCGTTGTACGTGACCACATCGCCCGGTTCGACAAACGACGTGTATTCGCTGCGATACGCGCGCAATTCGGCGTCGTCGGTATGGGCCATCATCGTGCGGCCGAGTTTGACGAACTCGTCGATATAGAACTGGTAGTTCGTGTACAGCACGTAATTCTGGCAATGCGTGGGCGACGTAGCGGTGTAATGCTTCAGCCGATGCAGCGAGAAATCGACCCGCGCCGCCGTGAACAGCGCGAGCGGATGCGGCTCGCCCGGCCCCGGTTCATACGTGCCGTTCACAATGCGGTCGTCGAGCAGCGCGAGGTCGGGTGTGTCGAACACGTCGCGCATCAGGAACAGACGCTCGCGGTCGAGATCGCCTTCCAGATGAATGCCTTCGGCGAACGCGAAGTGAATCGGAATCGGCTGATCCGACACGCCCACTTCGATCTTCACATGATGGTTTTTCGCCAGCAGACGCAACTGTTCGCGGTAGTAATCGCCGAACAGATCGGGGCGCGTCACGGTTGTTTCGAACTCGCCCGGGCCGGCCACGAAACCATACGAGCGACGCGAGTCGATATGCGTGTTGACCTCGGTACACACGCGCACAAACGGATAACACGCGCGCACGCGGCTTTCGAACGACTCGTTCCTGCGATAGCGCGCGAAGGCGTCGCGCAAAAACGAAGTGTTCGCTTCGTAGATCGCCGAGAGACGCGTGACGGCGTCGGTCGCGTCATCGAACGATTCGGTTGGGAAGGTGTTGGCAGGAGTTTGCACTGCACGTTGATTGGTATCGTTCTTCATCTTCATGTGCCCCTATTGATGAGACGACATTACCACGGAACCCGTGATAGCCAAATGACCTGGCGGCGTTGCAACACATGTCGCCGCGCCCCGGCGGGATTGCGGGCAGATCGCGTGAAAGCGGCGCAAAATAAGGCGATCGCGCCCCGTACGCCAGACTGGATTTGCTAGAATCGGGGACCATTTTGGAGAATCACCATGAAGCCGCTCCTTCCCGTCGCCGTTGCACTGGCCCTCGCCTTTGGCAACGCCGCGATGGCTGCCCAGCCTGTCGACGACACCCCTTCGCCAGACGCGCCTCAGTCCGCCAACGAGCGGGCCGGTCTGCCCGACCTGGCGAAGATCAATCGTCCGGCCGCCGAGGTCAGCTCGAAGGTCGAAATCAACGTCCCGCGTACGCCGAGCTTTCAGGAAACCAGCCCGAACGGCACTGAAATCACCGAATACCGCGACAAGGGCAAGCCGGTGGAAATCAACGTAAGGTCGAACTTCGGCACGCGTTACCAGATGAGCGCGCCTGCCGACACGTCGCCTACGGTGCGCGACAATGGCCGCGCGAGCACGCGCTTGCCGTCGGTCCATTTGAGCTATTGATTCGTGCCTGGGTGGCTGCCGGGCGTGGTTGCCGTCCAGGTTTTGTGAGGGTGGACGCGAAGCGGCGTCCGGGTTGTTCAAGCGGTTTGCACGGCGTCAGTTCGGCGGGGTGAGGTGGAAATATCGCGCTCGCCAGCCTGCACCGTAATCGGGCGTCCGCTCGACAGCGTTTTCCTCGCCATATTGCCGGAATGTCGCCGAGGCGCCGCCCACGTATCACCGCTGCATTTGCCTACCGTACCGGTTAGCGGCATCTGCCAGAAGTTGTTTGCCACCGAATTTGCCGTAAATCGCACTGGCCGCACCGCGCCAGCCCGACCAACCTGATCCGACGTTCCCCGCATGGCTGTCTTCACCGCTGTCAACGAATCCCAACTAGCAGAATGGATGCGTCACTACGATCTCGGCGATGTCGTCGAGTTTCGCGGCATCTCATCCGGTATTGAAAACAGCAACTTCTTTCTGACGACGACGCGCGGCGAATACGTCCTGACGATTTTCGAAAAGCTGACGGCTGAACAACTGCCCTTCTACCTCGATCTGATGCGTCATCTGGCCGCGCATCGCGTGCCGGTGCCCGATCCGATGCCGCGCGAAGACGGCGCGCTGTTCGGCATGCTGCTCGGCAAGCCCGCCGCGATCGTCACCAAGCTCGAAGGCGCGCCGGAAATGACGCCGGGCGTCGAGCACTGCATTGAAGTCGGACAGATGCTGGCGCGCATGCACCTCGCCGGGCGCGATTACACCGGTTATCAGCCGAATTTGCGCAGCCTGCCGTGGTGGCGCGAAACCGTGCCGACCGTCTTGCCGTTTCTGGAAGGCGCGCAACGCGAGTTGCTGTCGTCCGAACTGGCGCATCAGGAAGCCTTTTTCGCCTCCGCCGACTACGCCGCATTGCCCGCAGGCCCTTGCCACGCCGACCTGTTCCGCGACAACGCAATGTTCGCGCATGCCGCGCCGGAAACGGGCCACGAAGTACGCCTGGGCGGCTTCTTCGACTTCTATTTCGCGGGCTGCGACAAGTGGCTGTTCGATGTCGCGGTGACGGTCAACGACTGGTGCGTCGACCTCGCCACCGGCAAGCTCGACGAGTCGCGCACCGAAGCGATGCTGCGCGCGTACCAGACCGTGCGCCCGTTCACCGCCGAAGAAAACCGCCACTGGGGCGATATGCTGCGAGCAGGCGCGTACCGCTTCTGGGTTTCGCGCCTGTATGACTTTCACCTGCCGCGTGCGGCCGAGTTGCTCAAACCGCACGATCCGGGCCATTTCGAGCGCATTCTGCGCGAACGCCTTGCCGGCGTTCCACATCCAGGCACCCACACTCCATGCAACTGATCGAAGTCCCGGCGAAAACCGGCTATGTGTGGTTCCGCCAGGGTATCTGGCTGTTCCGCAAGAACCCGCTCGCGTTTCTAACACTGTTTTTCACCTACCTGCTGGTGATGACGCTGGTCGCGCAGATTCCGGTGGTCGGTGGCGTATTGCCGCTGGCGTTCATTCCGGGCGTCGCGGTCGGCTTCATGGCGGCGTGCCGCAATACGATCGCGGGCAAACCGGTGTTCCCGACCATTCTGGTGGACGGCTTTCACTCATACGGCCCGGTGGTCGCGAAACGCCTGCTGGTGCTCGGAGTGGCGTATGTCGTCGCGATGGGCCTGGTGCTGGCCGGATCGGCGCTCGCCGACGGCGGCATGCTGCTCAAGGTGATGCTCGGCGGCGCGACGATGGATCAGGACACGATTGCCAACAGCAACATTTCGCTGGCGGTCATCACGGCCTTCGCTTTTTATATCCCGGTGGCGATGATTTTCTGGTTTTCGCCGATTCTCACCGCTTGGCACGACGTGCCGCCGGTCAAGGCGATGTTCTTCAGCATCGTCAGTTGCTGGCGTAATCGCGGCGCGTTCATCGTGTTCGGCGCGTTGTGGTTTGCGGTGGCGATGATTGTGTCGCTCGGTTTGTCCACGCTGCTGCAGGCGCTCGGCGCGGGCGACTTCGCGTTCGCGATCCTGATGCCCGCGACGATGATCGTCACGACGATGCTGTACTGCTCGTTTTACGCAACGTATCGCGGCTGCTTCGGCGTCCAGACGCCCGAAACGCCGGATCTGCCGACCACCCCGGCGGCTTAAGCATTACCTGTGGCGGACGCCGGTCTGGCGTCCGTCTTTCCGTCTCCCGTGGCAACCTCAGCCACATCCCATCTCCCGTCCCCCTCGCTGCACGCTCGTCAACCCACGCCGATTTGCGGCACAATAGTTTGCGCGCAATCCATTTGCACGCTCTTTCATACGAGATGCATCATGACCCAGC
Source organism: Paraburkholderia fungorum (assembly GCF_900099835.1). Taxonomy (NCBI): domain Bacteria; kingdom Pseudomonadati; phylum Pseudomonadota; class Betaproteobacteria; order Burkholderiales; family Burkholderiaceae; genus Paraburkholderia; species Paraburkholderia fungorum. The sequence goes on along the minus strand of NZ_FNKP01000002.1, from coordinate 94,772 downwards.
GCCCCGTCACCCTGCCCTTCACGCTCGACGAGCAACTCTGCTTCGCCCTCTACTCGACCTCGCTCGCGATGACGAAGGCGTACAAGCCCTTGCTCGAGAAATTGGGACTCACGTATCCCCAATATCTGACCATGCTGGTGCTGTGGGAAACCGACGACGTCACCGTCAAGGACATGGCGGCACGCCTGAATCTCGACTCGGCCACCGTCACGCCGCTGCTCAAACGCCTGGAAGCACAGGGACTGCTGGAGCGCGTACGCGGTGTCGACGACGAGCGCCTGGTCTATATCCGCCTCACTAAAGCCGGCTCGGCTCTCAAACGCCAGGCGCGTGAAGTGCCCGCGGAAATCTTCTGCGCGACCCAGCAGTCGCCGGAATTCCTGCTGCGCCTGCGGGACGATCTGACCCGCCTGCGCGCCACGCTCAACGATTACATGGATCACCCGGACGACTGACGGACAGCTTGCAAACCAGCGGCTATCACATCCATCTAAAAAATCATTTGCACACAAATGATTTGTACACTATCTTAGCGACATGCCGCTTCGATAGCGCTCCGCCAGAACGGCGGCCTCAATGGCGGCAAGCATGCAAATCCTGACAATCCAGATTAAGGAGCAGCACCATGAACATCCTCTACAAAGCAACTGCAACGAGTACCGGTGGCCGTGACGGCCGTGCTGTGTCGTCGGACAATGCACTGGACGTGAAATTGGCCGCACCGCGCGAACTGGGCGGCACGGGCGCTGCGGGCACTAACCCGGAACAGCTTTTCGCCGCCGGCTACTCGGCGTGTTTCCTGAGCGCAATGAAATTCATCGCCGGCCAGCGCAAGCAGACTTTGCCCGCCGACACACAAGTGACAGCAGAGGTTGGCATCGGTCCGAACGACAAGGGCGGCTTCGCGCTCGACATCGATCTACGCGTGTCGCTGCCGGGCCTGGCCGCCGACGCCGCCAAGGAACTGGTCGACGCAGCGCATCAGGTCTGCCCGTACTCGAACGCCACGCGCAACAACGTCGAAGTTCGTCTGCAAGTCGCGTAAGCTGCGGCGTCGGCGCATGCCGAAAAGTCTGCAATGAGTTGCAAACGGCGGCGCGGCACAACCGCGTCACCATGAACAGCGCCCGCCCTTTCACCATTGGGGCGGGCGCTGTTCCGTTTTGCGGACGCGGCATGTAATCTGCAACGCCGGTCATATACCGACGCCCCGGCCTTTGCATGAGCGCCCTTTCACCTTCGACCCACGCCTAAATGACACGCGCCCGACGCCTGAACGACTCCTTCGACACCGGTCTGGTCTGGTTCCGCCGCGACCTGCGTCACACGGACAACGCCGCGCTCTACTACGCGCTCAAGCACTGCGAGCGCGTCTGGTGCGCATTCGTGTTCGATACGACGATCCTGCAACCGCTGCTGGAAACCTGGCAGGCCCGTCACCCCGATGAGCAGGTGCAGGATCGGCGGATCGAGATCATTCTCGCCGCACTCGGCGAACTGGACGACGCGCTGCGCGCGAAAGGCGGCGGCCTGATCGTGCTGTACGGCGATCCGTCCGATCTGATTCCGAAGCTCGCCGCCGAACTCGGCGTCGACGCGGTGTTCACGAATCACGATTACGAGCCGGTCGCGATCGAGCGCGACGAAAAGGTGGGCGAGCAACTCACCGAAGCCGGCCGACAGTGGCTGACCTTCAAGGATCAGGTGATTTTCGAGCGCGACGAGGTGCTGACCGGCCAGAACAAGCCGTTCACCGTGTTCACCCCGTACAAGAATGCGTGGCTCAAACAGCTGACGGCTTTCGATCTGAAGCCGTATCCCGTCGAAAAGTACGCGAAACATCTGGCTGCGGTGCCAAAAAAGCTGCATCGCGAGTTGCCGACGCTCAAGCAACTCGGCTTCGCACCGAGCAACCTCGCGGAACTGAAGCTGCCCACGGGCATGAGCGGCGCGCAAAGTCTGCTCGACGACTTCATGAGCCGCATCGACAGTTATGCGGATCGGCGCGATTTTCCCGCCGCCAAAGGCCCCAGCTATCTGTCGATGCATTTGCGCTTCGGCACCGTATCGATCCGCACGCTCGCGCGAATCGCGCACGAGATGTCGTTGCAACCCGACGGCAAGGGCTCGGCCACGTGGCTGTCGGAGCTGATCTGGCGGGACTTCTACTTCATGATCCTGTCGCATCATCCGCGGCTGGCGAGCGGGGCGTCGTTCAAGGAGGAATATGACCGGCTGCGCTGGGAACGCGGCTCCGAAGCCGACGAAGCGTTTTCCGCCTGGTGCGACGGCCGCACCGGCTACCCGCTGATCGACGCGGCGATGCTGCAACTGAACCGCACCGGCTACATGCACAATCGCTTGCGCATGGTGACGGCGAGTTTTCTGGTCAAGGATCTGGGCGTGGACTGGCGGCTCGGCGAGCGCTATTTCGCCGACCTGCTGAACGATTTTGACTTTTCGGCGAATAACGGCGGCTGGCAATGGGCGGCATCCACGGGATGCGACGCGCAGCCGTATTTCCGGATCTTCAATCCCATCACGCAATCGGAAAAATTCGACGCCGAAGGTCGTTTTATCAAGCGCTATCTGCCGCAGCTGGAAAAAGTCCCGGCCAAGTGGATTCACGCGCCGTGGCTGGCAGGTCGGGAGCGCCTCGCGGAATTCGGGGTCGTGCTGGGCAAGGATTATCCCGAGCCGATTGTCGACCATGCGGAAGCTCGCGCGCGCACACTGGCCCGTTTCGGCAAGTGAGTACCCGCTTACATCGAATTGATGGATGACGCTTGAAGGAGGTGAAGCATGCGCCGTTTGCCGTCGCTGCTGGTATTTCTTCTGTTGACGCTGGCCGCTGCCTTGGTAGCGAGCCGTTTTCTGCCCGACGCATGGTACGCAGGACTGCAAAAGCCCGCGTTTAATCCACCGAACTGGGTGTTCCCGCCAGCATGGACGGTACTGTACGTGCTGATGGCGATTTCCGCGTGGCGCGTGTGGAAACGCGACGGCCTGAGTGCGGCGATCGTTTTATGGGTGGTTCAGTTGCTGTTCAACGCAGCGTGGATGTGGCTCTTCTTCGGTCTGCATCAAGCAGGGGCCGCATTGGCCGACATCGTAATTCTGCTGGTTCTGATCGTCGCGCTAACTTTCGCGTTCTGGCGACGGGACCGCTGGGCAGGCGGACTACTGGTGCCTTACGTCGCCTGGGTGGCGTTCGCCGCGGTTTTGAATCACGCGTTGTGGCAATTGAATCCGGCTGTGTGAGCCTGCGTCAGTTCGACTTCGACTGAGCGGTCGAAAACAGCGTGGGGAGATTGACCTACCCCGAACACCGGCGTCTCACGACCCACCGATGCTTTGTACTTCGCAAAGACTCGAGCTTAGTGCTGGCTCATCCACGACGGCTGGCGGACATTCGCTTCACGGTCCAGCTTGCGCATACGGAATTCCAGGTCGTACAGGTCCGTAGCTTCGGCGAGGAATGCGTCCGCGCGTTCTTTCGCGAGTTGGTCGGGCGATTTGGTCAGAAACAGGAAAAGGCGGCTAAGCAGGTACATGGTCTACCTCGGCAATGAGTTTAGGCGTTAACGCCTAGGGGATAACCCGTATTATAGGGAAAACCCTAGTGTTGCGCCACTGCTCATTTTCGAAGTGTTGCTCAAAACTCACCGATCGGCTGAAGAGCCCGTCGTGGCGGCGGTTTCCGCGATCTGGCCCGCGCCCGTGCGACGTTGATGCTTGAAAAATTCCCAGATCATGGCGCTCGCATCCGGGCCTTTGGCGGAATGGAACGGCACGGCCTCGTCACCCCCGCTCCACGCGTGCGCCAGACCTTGCACCCGGCAAACCCGCACGACACGCCGGCCGCTGCGAACGTAATCGCGCATTACTACGCCGCCTTTGCGCTCCTCGCGAACTTCGCCGGATTTACGCGCACCGTTTGCGTCGACCATGCGGTTCAGGCGGAGAAACTGCTCGCCCAGTTGGTCTGCGTTAACCGGCGCGACCACATGATCGAAATCGCCGTGGATCACGATCGCCGGCATGCCGGGATAACGGGCCACATTAGTCACTTCGTCGACCAGTTGAGCCGGATCGCGGCGCGCGCCGCGGCGCATCACGTCCATGGCGGTAATGCCCGAACGTGCCTCGCCGAACGCAGGGCCGGAATGCAGCGCCACTGCGGCGAAATGCCCCGGATAGTTGACCGCCAGCAACGCCGTCAAACCCGCACCAGCGGAAATGCCCGCCACATAAACGCGCTCGGGGTCAAAACCGTGCTGCGCGACCAGCGCATCCACTAGCGACACCACCGCGCGCGCCTCCGCCCCACCCGCGCTGTCGCCGGCGTCATACCAGTGCCAGCAGCGGTGCGAGTGCACATGCTTCGATTGCTCGGGATACACCACGGCAAAGCCAAAGCGGTCAGCGAGGACGTTCATGCGCGTGCCCTCGGCGAATTCGTCGATTGACTGAGTGCAGCCGTGCAGCATCACGAGCAGCGGCATGGACTCGAGCGCATGTCCCGAAGGAACATACAAACCGTATTGCAGATGATTGACGAGCCGCCCCGGCGCGGCAGGCGCCGAGTGGAACGAGCGCGTCCACGAACCGCTCGCCCACGCGGACGCGCGCGGACGAACCCGCGACTCGCGCGCCGCCGGGCGTGGCGCTTCGCGCTTGGCGGATGCGCGAACCGTGGCAGCGGGCTTCAGCGGACGCGCCTTGGCGGACGGCTTGGGCGTGGCAGCCCGCGCCGGGCGTGCCGTAGTGCGCTTGGTGGTCTTCTGAGCGTGCTCGGTTTGAATGGCGAGCAGCCGCTTAAGACCGCGCAGCCAGATTTTCGATAGACTTTTTGCCATCGGCGGAAAACCTCGCAAAAAGGGACAGGTGCCGCACGATAAAAACCCCGAACGACATATCTTGTGCAATGCACAATAACATCATTCTTCGGGCCATGCTGGAGGCTGGCGCACTCATTGGCCGTCGAAATTTCTGATCGGCGAACCTTGGCGCGAGCCTGGCGTCAAACCGCTGCGTCACCTGTTCGGCAGCCCACGAGCGAAGGCCAAAATGCGCCGCGCATGGCAAGACCGCGCTGCAACACCCGTCTATACTGACGCTTAATCAACGTGTTTCGCAGATTTTTCCCGCGTCGGCGATTTGCACCGCTCGCGCGTTGAATCTTTATCAGCCCGACTTTTTTGCGAATTTTGCCAACCCGATTCCGCGCGGCCTGAGCCGCTAACCTGCCATGCCCGATTTACCAGTCCATCTGTGGTACGCCATCACCAGCCTCGGCGGCGCCGGCATGACGCTGCCGCTCGCGTTCGCCATCGCGATCTGGCTGGCGGTCGGCTACTCGTGGCGCATGGCCGCCGGCTGGCTGGTGCTGCTCGGCGCGGCAATCGGCGTGGTAACGGTGACCAAGCTGGCGTTCCTCGGCTGGGGGGTCGGCGTGAAGGAGCTGGATTTCACCGGCGTCAGCGGTCATGCCATGCTGTCTACCGCCGTTTATCCCGTGTCCCTGTTCCTGCTGCTTCTGCCGGCGCGTCCCGCGATCCGGCTAATCGGTGTTCTGGCCGGGCTCGCGGCAGGTATCGCGGTCGGTTTGTCGCGCGTCGTGCTGAGCGCGCATTCGCCGTCCGAAGCCGTTACCGGATGTCTGGTCGGCGCACTCGCCGCGCTGCTGTTCGTGCGCATGGCGTGGAATGCGGAGCCGGGGCGTCTGTCGGTGCTGCCTGTGACCGTCAGCATGCTGGTCCTCGCGGTATTGATGCACGGCGTGCATGTGCCGACCCAGCGCTGGGTCACCGACATCGCGCTGAAAGTGTCCGGCCGTGACCGGCCGTATATCCGCGCAAAGTGGAAGGCGGTGCGCGATGTGCGTCCGTCCATCGCGCCGTTGTCGCAAACGCTCAATACGCTCGCGCCGCATTCGTCGTCCGACGCCTGAGCATTTCCCCGCCGTTTCACAAGTCGCGTCACAAGTCGCTTCACCGGCCACTTCACAAGCCGCTTCACAGGCCGCTTCATGCTCGTGGCCGAATAATTGTCATGGTGTCCGTTATATCCTTTCATATATTACGATAGCGGTTTAACCCATCGTTCCGGTTCCTCGCCGGACTTCAGGCCATCATGACCCTGTCCCGCCGCCTTCTGAAAAATGCGCTGTTTATCGCCAGCATGCTCTCCGTGGTCGTCAGTGTGCAGGCGCGCGCCGACGAGCTGGTGGTCTCCGCCGCCGCGAGCCTGACCAACGCGTTCAAGGCAGTCAGCGACGCCTTCGAGCAGCAGCGTCCGGGCACCAAGGTGCTGCTGAACTTCGGCGCGTCCGACGTGTTGATGCAGCAAATCGTCAAGGGCGCGCCCGCCGACGTGTTTGCATCCGCGGATCAGAAAGCGATGGACAAAGCCGCCGCCGAAAAAGTGATCGTGCCTGCCACGCGCCGCGACTTCGCGGCCAACTCGCTGGTGTTGATCGTGCCAGCCGACAGCCGTTTCGCACCCGCCGCGCTGAACGATCTGACCGCCGCGACGGTAAAACGCGTGGCGTTCGGCGATCCGGCTTCGGTGCCGGTCGGCCGCTATACCCAGGGCGCGTTGCAGGCGGCGGGCGTGTGGGACGCGGTGTCGGCCAAAGCGGTGCTGGCGTCGAATGTGAGACAAAGCCTCGACTACGTGGCGCGCGGCGAAGTCGACGCCGGTTTCGTGTTCGGCACCGACGCCGCGATCATGCCCGACAAGGTCAAGGTCGCGCTGAACGTGCCGACGCAAACGCCGATCACCTATCCGATCGCGCAGGTCGAAGGCAGCCGCCACGCGGCCGACGCCCAGGCCTTCACGGACTTCGTACTGTCGCCGGCCGGCCAGGCGGTGCTCGCGAAGTACGGCTTCAAGCCCGCGCACTGATTCCGCTCGCGATAAAAAGCCGCCCATGGAACACGCCTGGATTCCGCTGCTCCTGTCGCTGAAAGTAGCGGGCTGGGCCACCGCGCTCAACCTGGTGTTCGGCGTCGCGGCGGGTTTCGGTTTGTCGCGCTGGCGCTCCGGCGCGCGCGATCTGGTCGATTCGCTGCTGACGCTGCCGCTCGTCATGCCGCCCACCGTGCTCGGCTACTACCTGCTCGTGCTGCTCGGACGGCGCGGCGTGATCGGCGCATGGCTCGACCGATTCGATATCCAGCTGGTATTCACCTGGCAGGGCGCGGTGATCGCATCGACCGTGGTGGCTTTTCCGCTCGTATTGAAGTCGGCGCGCGCCGCATTCGAAGCCGTCGATCCGCAACTCGAACGCGCCGCGCGCACACTCGGCGTCAGCGAGACTGCAGTGTTTTTTCGCGTGACCTTGCCGCTGGCTTCGCGCGGCATTCTCGCGGGCGGTCTGCTGGCCTTTGCCCGCGCGCTCGGCGAATTCGGCGCGACGCTGATGATCGCGGGCAACCTGCCTGGACGCACGCAAACGCTCTCCGTCGCGGTCTACGCCGCCGTGCAGGCCGGCGACGACAGCACCGCCAATTTCCTCGTGCTCGTAACCTCGGTGACGTGCGTCGTGATCCTGTTGCTCGCGGGCCGGCTGGTGCCGCAGCACACGCTTCTGACCTCGCGCTGACATGCTGCTCGCCGTCGATATCCGCAAGACCTTCGTGAGCGCCGAGCGGCATTTCCTGCTCGACGTGTCGTTCCGCGCGAGCTCGCAGCGCGTCGTGCTGTTCGGGCCGTCCGGCGCGGGCAAGAGTCTGACCTTGCAGGCGATTGCCGGCCTGCTGCGCCCCGACGAAGGCGCGATCACGCTGCACGGCAATGCGTTGTTCGACAGCGCGCGAGGCATCGATCTGAAACCGCAAGCTCGCAAGATCGCGTTTCTGTTTCAGGACTACGCGCTATTTCCGCATCTGAACGTGCGGCAGAACATTGGCTTTGGTTTGCAGCAGGGCTGGTTGAATCCGGGTGCGCGGCGGGCGCATCCGCAGGTCGATTACTGGCTCGACGCGCTGGAATTGCGGAGCGTAGCGGGCAACCATCCGGCGCAGCTTTCGGGTGGACAGAAGCAGCGCGTGGCGTTGGCGCGGGCGCTGGTTGCGCAACCGCGCCTGCTGTTGCTGGACGAGCCCTTTTCCGCACTCGATAGCGCGTTGCGTCAGCGGATGCGGCGCGAGTTGCTGGATCTGCAAACGCGGCTCGATATACCGATGGTGCTCATCACGCACGATCCCGACGATGTCGCCGCATTCGGCGATCAGGTGGTGCAGGTCAGCGATGGTTGTGTGCGCGAGAATCCGACGTTCACGGGTTATGCGCGCAGTGGGTCATAAAGCGCGTCTTCACGGGACGCCTAGTCTTTCACGCCGAGTATCACGCTCGACGCCTTGAACACGGCAACCGCGCTACCGCCTTCCACGAGACCGAGCGTTTCGGCGCTCTCGTTGGTGACGACCGCCGTCACGACCGCGCCGCCTTCCAGTCCCAATGACACCTCGGCATTCACCGCGCCGCGCTTCACGCTCAACACCGTGCCGCGCAACTGATTGCGCGCCGATAGCTTGAGCGGTGCGCCGTTTTCGCCGTCGACGAACAGCACGACCCACGACGCCTTGATCAGCGCAAACGCCGCCACGCCTTCAGCGAGGCCCAACGTCTCGGTGCTTTCGTGCGTGAGCACGGAGACGATCGTATGGCCGCCGGGGAGTGTGAGCACGACTTCGTCGTTGACCGTGCCGCGCGTGATCGACGACACCGTGCCGTAGAACTGATTGCGCGCACTCGTCTTCACGCCGATGCGGCCAATCAGATCCCAATCCGTTTCGAAGCCCTCGATCGCCGCGCCCGCCCGTTCGAGAAAACGCCGATGCTCGCGCTCGACCGCGCGAAACGTGTCGATAAGCTTGATCGCGCGCGGTGTCAGCGTGGTGCCGCCACCGCCTTTGCCGCCGGTCAGACGCACGACAAGCGGCTCGCCCGCGAGGTTGTTCATGGTATCGACGGCATCCCACGCGCCCTTGTAGCTCATGCCGACCGCTTTCGCCGCGCTCGTGATCGAGCCGGTCTCGCCTATCGCAGCCAGCAGCGCAATTCGCGACGCGCCGCCGAGCGTATGTCCGCCGGACTGAAACCAGACGGAGCCGCTGAGTTCGAGTGATTCGCGGGAAGGGTCGATGCGGTCGGATGTCATGGCTGGAAACGTGGAGCGAGGCTGGAGGGGACGGGCAGAAGAGCGTCGGGTAAAGGACGGTGAATCATTATAACGACGCAGTCTCACGCGAATGCGTGTTGGAATCTGCGCCGACCGCTGACCGCTGACCGCCGACCGCCGACCGCTAGAGGATCGATGGAATACCTTCTGCTCGACGCTTCGCAAGCTCCGCACGCCGTGAGCGCGGAGAACGTCTTGCGGGCACTCCGCGCTTTGCATTTTCCGGCATGTCCCACACGTGTCCCATGTTGTGGCTACCACCACCGAATTCGTGCGCGAGCATCGCAGCAGTTCGATCATCCAGCGGGCGGCAATCACTGAAGAGGCCGCGAATGATGGTGGCGTACGTACGCTCGCCGCAGGCCTCGGCGACTAAGCGCGCGGCGCTGCGGGCCGACGACGGAGTGAGCGATGCGATCGCCTGATTGCCGGCTGGGTCGATTGACATTGCATTGGCGATCGATCGGCCCAGCGACTGGCTTTTCTATAGGGCCGTCACGCTCAAACCGCGTACTGCGCGATCCCATTGCCGAACGACCAGTTCTCCTTCGCGACCTCGACGAGGCTGATGAAAACATCCTCTCGCCGCACGCCCGGCGACTCCGCCAGTTCGTCGACGATCCGCTTGTACAGCGCCTTCTTCTGCTCGAGCGTGCGCGAATTCGTCACCGTCAGCTGGATCGCGACGAAATCGTCGCTTCGCTCGATATTCAGATACTGCCTGTCATAGATCAGATTGGCGGCGTCATGCTCGGTGATCAGCATGAAGACGTCGTCTTTCGGCACGTTGAAAATGTCGACCAGCGAGCGCTGGATGCCCTCGGTCAACTGCTTCCGGTATTCGGCGGACTTGCCTGCGCGTAGTGAAATTCGGCTAAGCGGCATGATGAAACTCCTTTGTTTGCTGGGTGGGTGAACACAGCTTAGGCTCGCTCAGCCATAATAAACAGACATCATTGGCTATTTCATCCATATTCAAATGAAATGAAAGTTCTCGATCTCGATGCAGTTCGGGCCTTCGTGCTGGTCGCCGATCTGCGCAGTTTCACGCGCGCCGCCGACGCGCTCGACACCACGCAATCAGCCGTGAGCCTGAAGCTGAAGCGGCTGGAAGCCCATCTGGGCAAGCAATTGCTGGAGCGCACGCCGCGCGTGGTCCGGCTTTCCGTCGATGGAAACGCGTTTCTCGGCGCGGCGCGCGATCTGCTGAATGCGCATGAGCGCGCGTTGGGGGCGCTGTCGGTGGAGCGTCGGCGGCTCGCGCTGGGGTTGAGCGAGCACGTCGCGGGACCGGATCTGCCGCAGTTGCTCGGCAGGCTCAATGCGCACGATCCGCGGCTGGTGGTGGAGTTGCATCTGGGTTCGTCGTCCACGCTGCTCGCGCAATTCGACGAGCGCCGGCTCGATGCGGTGATCGTCCGTTATGGCGTCGACGAACCGCCGCGTGACGATACGCAAGTGTTGTTCAGCGAGCCGCTCGTCTGGCTGGCGGCGGCTGCCTGGTTGCCGCGGGTCGGCGAGCCGTTGCCGCTGGCGTTGTTGAGCCCGCCGTGCAACGTCCGCGATATCGCGCTGCGCACGCTCACCGAAAACGGGGTGGCGTGGCAGGAGGTGTTCGTCGGCGGCGGGGTGGCTGCCGTTGGCGCGGCGGTGGCGGCGGGTTTGGCGGTGTCGCCGCTGGCGCGTCGGGTGGCGCCGCGCGGGCTGGTCGATGTCGGCGCGCGGCTGGGTTTGCCGACGCTGCCGGAGTCTCGCGTGACGCTGCATTCGCGGGTGCGCGACCGGCAGTCGGTGGAGACGCTGAGGCTGGTGGCGAATGGGCTGGCGTCGCAGTAACGGGGCGACCGAGCGGAGGCCGGGCCGATCTGGCGAGCAGGCCAGATTCAACCTTAAAAAAAGCGGGATGGAGAAATGGCGCGGCTTGTGTTCGACGCGCAGTGATGCCGCCAAAGTGAACCCGAAGCGATGGCGGTCCGCGCCATCAGGCCACGTCAATCTGCCGGAATCTGAAGCAACGCCCGGCTGCAAGGAAGGCGCCGTTAACTGTAGCGCCTTATGGCCGGGGCTCGAATCGCAGATGTCAGGTCAGACGGCTTTACATGCGCCGCACGGGTGTCACCCCGTCGCCCGCGCATGAACCTCAATCAATGAATGATCGGCGGCAACGAACCGCTGCTCGCGGTGGCCGGATTCGTCGATGCATCCGCTGAACCGCTGTTGAAGTTAGCGGACGCAACCGGCAAAGCCGAATGCGACACCACCGGTTTCGCAGCGGCGCTTTTCGCCGCCACGCTAACGGCATGCGGACGAACCGGATGCGTCAGATCAGCGCGAACGACCTTGCCCTGCCCCGCTTTAGCGTGAACAAGTTGCGCGTGTGGCTTTTTGCTTTGCGCGACTACGGCGGTTTTCGGCCGGGCCTTGCCTGCACTGACGGCCGCCGGCTTGACGCCGCCCTTCGTCCCCTTGGCCGCGACTGTCTTCAGGTTGCCGCGCGCCGCTGTTTTCTCGCCGATGTGCGTCTTTACCGATGCACCGCGCGCCGCCTTCCGAGGCGCATGCCCGGCCCCCTTGCGACTCGCGCCAGCTTTGGCCTTAACCGCCGCCGGCTTCTTCTTCGCGCTCTTCGGCGCCGCATGCCCGCTGGCTTCCGGCGGATTCCACACTTCCGTGTACCCCGCAGCCATTGCCGCGCCGGATACACCCCAAACGGCCAGCGCCGCTGCTACTGCTCGAAACCACATCACCTGCTTCTCCTGATCTTTCGACTACTTAACGAGCCAGGATTATATTCTCTTGCATTAATCTATATATGGACTAACATCTTCAATAAGTACAAATTAGGACCAACCTATTCATGGCTCACGCTGCCCGCCTTTCCACGCCTGAAGAGCCGATTCGACGGCCCGCTTCGGAACCTACGCTGACTGAAATGTCCGCAGCAGGTTTGCGCGCTTTCTTCAACATTGCGCGCGACTGGGATCTGAACGCGGAGGAGCAGATCGTGCTGCTCGGCTCGCCGGGCCGCTCCACTTACTTCAAATGGAAGTCGTCGCCCGAGACCGCCCGGCTGGGGCGCGACACGCTGGAGCGGCTGTCGCTGCTGCTCGGCATCTACAAGGCGCTGCAAATCCTGCTGCCGCAACCCAATGCCGCCGACACCTGGGTCAAGCGCCCGAACAGCGCGCCGCCGTTCGGCGGCCGTCGCGCGCTCGACCGTATGCTGGCGGGCAATATCAGCGATCTCGTGGCCGTGCGCCAGTATCTCGACGCGATGCGAGGCGGCTGGGCGTGACAAAACCGCATTGGCAGGACCGCTGGCCCGTTGCGCCGCTCGACTGGTCGCCCGCATACCGGGTGATTCCCACGCGCTTTCCAGCTGTGAATCTATTCGACCGCGTCGCGTCGCCCGAAGATTTCGACGCGCTGTACGCGCTCGAAGCGATGACCAACGACCGCCTGCGCACCGAAGTCGGCGAACTCGATCTGGTGCCGCGCGACGAGCGCCGCTTTGGTCCGGGTTACGGCCCGATCATGGCCGCGCTGACGCATCTGAACCCGCTAGGCAGCCGCTTTTCCGACGGCACCTACGGAGTGTTCTACTGCGCCCGTTCGCGCGCCACGGCGATTGCCGAAACGCGTTATCACACGGGCAAGTTTCTGGAGGCGACCGCCCAACCGCCCATGCGTCAGCAGATGCGGCTTTATACGGTGGTCGCGCAAGGCAAGGTGGTCGATATCCGCGACGATCCTTCGCTCGATCTCGCGGTGTTGTCGCCGGACGATTATCTGGCGGGTCAGTCGCTCGGACGTGCGGTGCGCGAAGCGGATGCGCCCGGCATCGTGTACCGGTCGGTGCGGGATAGAGAAGGCGAATGTCTGGCCGCGTTCCGCACCACGCTGTTGCGCGACTGCCATCACGCGGCATATCTGGAATACAACTGGAACGGCACGACCGTCGATATGGTATTCGAACTGAATCAGGTCGGGTAATTCGACGTGATCAAAGGCGGCGAAGCGCGGAGGCGCGCGCCATCACGGCAACGCCAAAGCCGCCGCGCCTTCCGCTCGCGCTTCGTCGACTGAAATCGACCAGCGGCGCAATGCCTGCGGTTGCACGATGGTCAGCTTGCCGTCCGGGCTGAATGCGCCGGTATCGATGAACACTTGCGAGCCGGTCTGCTTGATATCCTGCATCGGCGTATGGCCGCAATAGGTCAGCGAGAGCCCGCGTTGGCGCTGCGGATCGGCGTTGCCCAGCGCCAGTTCGCGGCCCCACAGCAATTGCTGGCGAGTCGTGTCGGAGAAATTGCCTGCGTCGAGATCGGCGTCCGAACCGAAGAATTCGGCATGCAGAATATTGAAGCGCTCCTTGCCGCTGCCCACCACACGCACGAGCGGCAGCGTCCGCAGCCGTTGCGCGTAGTGCTTCAGGCGCTCGTCGGGCAAATCCATCGCCCACATGCCGCCGATTCCATACCACCACTGCGGCCGCAAGCGTCCTTCGGCGACCGCGCACAGCGTGTCTTCGTGATTGCCGAGCACGCAATAGAACCAGGGCTTGTCGAGCAACGCCAGCGCCTGCTCGGAATGCTCGCCGCGATCCACCAGATCGCCGACCGAAAAGAGCCGGTCGCGCGTCGGATCGAACGCGATCACGCGTAGCAGGAAACGCAAGGCATCCATGCAGCCGTGCAGATCGCCGACCACGAAATCGCGGCCGTTCTCGTTGGCGGCATGATGCTCGACAGGGTTGACGGTGACGGAAGCCATGCGTCAATGATAGTGCCGCTCACACAGGGCCGTATGCGCGGTGCCTATCGTATCTGAACGCGTCGTTGGACGAAAATGACCAGAAACGACGCAAAAATGGCGTATTTCGGGGATGCCTCACCAATCGGCCGCCTACCGATAGTCACTCTTGCCGCGCGCACCGCGCGCTGAAACGAAACAGAAAGCCTGCCGATGGCGAACCCGAAACCCGATTGAAAGCGTCGCGCAAGAAGCCGCGAAAGACTCTCGCCAGCGCGACGCCAGAGAGCGTGATATAGGGCAAACATTCGTCGCAGCGCGAGTAGAATCCGCGACACTATCGGCCTCAAATCTGACTCCATGCTCATCAAATATTATCCGCAGGTTCTCCGCAACCGGCCGCGCACGGTGATCGGTCTCGCGATCGGCATCGTGGTCGCGCTGCTGATTCCCATGCACACCACGACGATGGCGCGGGTGCTGATCGGCTGGGACGCTGCCGTCTGGAGCTACCTGGTGATGATCTGGATCCACATGGCCGTCGCCGATGAACACCTGGTCCGCGAATACGCCGTACGCGACGATGAAAACGCGGGCGTCGTGCTGTTCGTGATCTGCGTGGCGACTATCGCGAGTATTGCGGCGATCGTGCTCGAACTGGCATCGGCAAAAGGCGCGGGCGGCGCAACGGGCCTCTGGCACTATCTGCTGACCGGCTTCACGCTGATCGGCGCGTGGTTCCTGATACCGACCATCTTCACGCTGCATTACGCGCGGCTCTACTACGACACCGACGCGAAGGAAACCGCGCTGCTGTTCCCCGATCACAAGCTCGAACCGAACTACTGGGACTTCCTGTATTTCTCGTTCACGATTGCGGTCGCTTCGCAAACCTCGGACGTGGTGCTGCGTTCGCGCACGATCCGCCGCGCCGGGCTCGCGCAATCCATTCTGTCGTTCTATTTCAACGTCGCGGTGCTCGGCCTGTGCGTGAACATCGCGGCAGGGCTGCTGGGTTCGTGAACCTGCTTCGTCACCTCGCTGACACAGCGAATAAACGCGGCTGACACAATCTCCATCTGCCCCAACCCGCCGCAACGAATTCGCCTTTTGCGGTAATAACATCGCCTTCCTCGCGCCCCATGTAAAACCCGGACGACCTCCACCCGTTTTACATGCGCGGCGCGAGAATCCCGCTCTCGCCCTGCCTCGCCGCTTTGCCGCGCATCCTCCTGCGGGGCACCCGCTTCCCCCTTCCGCCGATCCTGTGCCGACCTCACTGGCACAGCGTTTGCTGCGTCTTGCGAATAGTTCTGGCGAGCCGCGTGCAGCCGATGTCTGGCGTCTAAGCACCTGCGACTGGCCAGCGGCGTGACGATCTTTGCACTACATTGACCTGTGCGCGCCTTCGCTTCGGCATCGCGCGCCAACCGGCTCTGGAAGCCCAATGAGCGCTGTGATCGCATGCCAATTGCATCCACACCGCAGCAGGACGAATCTGGAAACCACCGATGGAATCTCCAAACGGGTACGCGCCGCGGATTTACTTTTTTCATTCACTCCTCGTTGGGCCGCTCGATGCCTGGCCCGCGCAGTTCGCACATGCGGGCTCGCTCGGCTTCGATCATGCGTTGATCGGCGGATTGTTCGAACCTGGCCAGGCGGGACACGGGCAAGTGGTCGGCAATCACGCCAAGCTGCATCCGGTGTTCGAGACGCAGCAGCCGGCGTCCGAAGCGATCCGCACGCTGGCCGGCGCGGCAAAGCAGAACGGATTGACCTTGCTGGCCGACCTGGTGATCGACCGGATGGCCGCCGACGGCGCGCTCTACGCCGAGCATGCGGACTGGTTTCATCCGTCCGAATCGGACGAAGCGCGGCTCGATCCGCGCCATGTGCATCGCGAAGACAACGTCGCGTATGCCAACTTCGACGACCCGGGTAGCCGTGCCGCGCTCGTCGGCTGGTGGACGCAGCAGTTGCTGGCGCTCGCCGACGCGGGCATCGGCGGATTCCGCTTCGATTCACCGCATCGCGTTCCCGCCGACGTCTGGCGGCAACTCTTCGACGCAGTGCGTGCGAAGCATCCCGAGGTGCGCTTTCTGGCCGCGACGCCGGGACTCTCTCGCGGCGACCTGCCGGGTCTCGAAGGCGCGGGCTTCGACAGCGCGTTTTCGTCGGTGCGCTGGTGGGATTTCCGCGCGAGCTGGATGGTCGAGGAACACGCCGCGCTCGCTCGCATCGGCGCGCCGATTGCATTCCCCGAAGCGCCGTATGGCACCCGACTCGCCGCCGAACTGACCGATGTCCACGATGCCGCGATTGTCGAGCGCGCTTATCGCCGCGCGCTGTTCACGTCGGCGGTGATCGGCACGGGCTGGATGATGCCGATGGGATTCGAATACGGCATCACCGAACCGATGTCGCAAACGCGCGGCGACGCCGCGCAATTCGCGCTCGCCGCCCAGGCGAAAAAGTTCGACCTCACGGCCGCCGTCACGCATGTGAACGAAGTCGCGAGCCAACTGAAGACACTGCACGCGAACGGGGAATTGCGCCCGCTCAGCGGCCCCGGTGCACCCGCAGCGGTCCTGCTGCGCGCGGACCAGGCCGACCTGCGCGACGCCGACGAGTCGATCCTGATCGTCGTCAATCCCGAACTCGGCGCGGCGGTGCGCGTCGATCCCGCGCGCTTCCTTGCGGGCGTGCCCGGCAACTTCACGCGCTTCGTGCCGCTCGACGCACCGGCCGGCACGTCGCCGGCCACGCTGACGCCGTTCACGCTGGCAGCAGGCGCCGTGCGGCTGTTCCGCGCGGTCACCGAAAAGCCGATCCGGCTCGCGCCTCCCATCGACAAAGCCAACAGCAAGCGCAGCGGCCGCAAGACCGTGGTCGAAGCGATTGCCGCGCCGCGCGTGGCGATCGAAAGCGTGATGCCCTCGTTCGATAACGGCCGCTTTCCGGTCAAGCGCAATGTGGGCGAGCACACTGAAATCAGCGCGGCGATTTTCGCCGAGGGACACGACAAGATCGCCGCCGCCGTGATCTGGCGAGCCGCCGACGAAACCGCGTGGCACGAAGTGCTGATGGCTCCCGCCCAACCCGCCGGGCTCGATATCTGGAAAGCGCGGATTCCGCTCGAACGCATGGGCCGTCACGAATTCACCGTGATTGCGTGGCGCGACGATTTCGCGTCGCTGGTCGAGCACGTTCAGAAGAAGCTGAAGGCGGGCCAAACCGTCGAACTCGAACTGGACGAAGCGTCGCATCTATTCGCGCTGGTGCTGGCCGAGGTCGAGACGGTGGAAGGCGCAGTGACCGCGCCGCTCGAACATATCGTGAAGGAGTTCACGAAGTCCGACGCGGCGACGAAGCTCGCGTTGCTGCTCGCGCCGACCACCGCGAAGGCGATGACCGCCGCGCGTCATCGTCCGTTCCTGAGTCGCGATCCGGTGATCTACCGGATCGACGCCGAGCGCACCGCCGCGCGCTTCGCAAGCTGGTACGAAATCTTCCCGCGTTCGATGAGCGACGACGAATCGCGCCACGGCACCTTCGCGGACGTGATCACGAAGCTGCCGCGCATCCGCGATATGGGTTTCGACGTGCTGTATTTCCCGCCGATTCACCCGATCGGCGTCGCGAATCGCAAGGGCCGCAATAACACGCTCACTGCGCAACCGGGCGATGTGGGTAGCCCGTATGCCATCGGCGGCGCGGAAGGCGGACACACCGCCGTGCATCCGCAACTCGGCACGCTCGACGACTTCAAGGCAATGCTCGCCGCCGCACATGCGCACGGCCTCGAAATCGCGCTCGATTTCGCGGTGCAGTGCTCGCCGGATCATCCGTGGCTGAAGGAGCATCCGACGTGGTTCGCGTGGCGTCCCGACGGCACGCTGCGCTACGCGGAAAATCCGCCGAAGAAGTATCAGGACATCGTCAATCCCGACTTCTACGCGCACGACGCAAAGCCCGACCTGTGGCTTGCGTTGCGCGACGTGTTCCTGTTCTGGATCGACGCGGGCGTGCATATTTTCCGCATCGACAATCCGCACACGAAGCCACTGCCGTTCTGGGAATGGGTGATCGGCGACGTGCGTGCGCGCTTCCCCGACACGATTTTCCTCGCCGAAGCCTTCACGCGTCCGCGCATGATGAACCGGCTCGGCAAGATCGGCTTCTCGCAGTCGTACACGTATTTCACGTGGCGCGAATCGAAGCGCGATTTCATCGAGTACATGAGCGAACTCACGCAGACAAGCGCGCGTGATTTCTATCGGCCGAACTTCTTCGTGAATACGCCCGATATCAACCCGCGCCATCTGCAATCACAAGGGCGTTCGGGCTTCCTGATTCGCGCGGCGCTCGCGTCGACACTCGCCGGTTTGTGGGGCGTGTATAGCGGATTCGAGTTATGCGAGGCCGCCGCGCTGCCCAACAGCGAAGAATATCTGAACTCCGAGAAATACCAGTTGCGCGCGTGGGACTGGAACCGGCCCGGCAACATCACCGGCGAAATTACCGCGCTGAATCGCATTCGCCGCGCGAACCCCGCGCTGCAGACGCATCTCGGTCTCACGTTCCTGACGGCGCACAACGACAACATCCTGTTCTTCGAGAAGGCGACGGAATCGCGCGACAACGTGATCGTCGTCGCCATCAATCTCGATGCGTTCAACGAACAGGGCGCGGATATTGAATTGTCGTGGGAGACTTTCCAGACATGGAATCTTCACGATCATGGCGCGCTGGAAGTGACCGATCAGATGACCGGCGCGCGCTTCGAATGGCATGGCCGCTGGCAGCACGTTCAACTCGGGTCCGGTCAGCCGTTCTCGATCTGGCGCATCGCGCCGCTCGGCGGTTTGCCTGCCGAACGTCCCGATGAAAGCGACAGCGACTCCAACAGCGCTCTTCACGCCGACGCTGGCAACCCAACCCCTACGGAAGGTGCGATATGAAGCGTGACGATCCAGCCCAAACCACAGTGCAGTCGCCGGTGGGCAACGCTCCCGGCAATACGGCCAAAGCACGCCCGAACCGGCGCGGCAAACCCGCGGCACTGAGCGACGATCCGCTCTGGTACAAGGACGCGATCATTTATCAGGTGCACATCAAGTCGTTTTTCGATGCGAATAACGACGGCGTAGGCGACTTTCCCGGCCTGATCGCGAAGCTCGACTACATCGCCGAACTCGGTGTGAACGCGATCTGGCTGCTGCCGTTCTATCCGTCGCCACGGCGCGACGATGGTTACGACATCGCCGATTATCGCAACGTGCATCCCGACTACGGTCAGCTTTCCGACGTGAAGCGCTTCATTCAGGAAGCGCACGCGCGCGGCATTCGCGTGATCACCGAACTGGTGATCAACCACACGTCGGATCAGCACCCGTGGTTTCAGCGCGCACGCCGCGCGAAGCCGGGTTCGAATCATCGCAACTTCTATGTGTGGTCCGATACCGATCAGAAGTACGAGGAAACGCGGATCATCTTCATCGATTCGGAACCGTCGAACTGGTCGCACGATCCGGTAGCAGGCGCCTATTACTGGCACCGTTTTTACTCGCATCAGCCCGATCTGAACTTCGACAATCCGGCCGTGCTGAAGGAAGTGCTGCAGGTGATGCGCTTCTGGCTCGACATGGGAATCGACGGGCTACGGCTCGACGCGGTGCCGTATCTGGTCGAACGCGAAGGGACGAACAACGAGAACCTGCCGGAAACGCACGCGATCCTGAAGAAGATTCGCGCGACCATCGATGCCGAATATCCGAACCGGATGCTGCTCGCCGAAGCGAATCAGTGGCCGGAAGACGTGAAGGAATATTTCGGCGACGAAGACGAATGCCACATGGCATTCCACTTTCCGCTGATGCCGCGTATCTACATGTCGATTGCGAGCGAAGACCGCTTCCCGATCACCGACATCATGCGGCAAACGCCGGATCTCGCATCGACGAACCAGTGGGCGATTTTCCTGCGCAATCACGACGAACTCACGCTCGAAATGGTCACCGATTCCGAGCGCGACTACTTGTGGAACACCTACGCAAGCGACCGCCGCGCCCGCCTGAATCTCGGTATCCGCCGCCGTCTCGCCCCGCTGATGGAGCGCGACCGCCGCCGCATCGAGTTGATCAATTCGCTGCTGCTGTCGATGCCCGGCACGCCCGTGATCTACTACGGCGACGAACTCGGCATGGGCGACAACATCCACCTCGGCGACCGCGACGGCGTGCGTACGCCGATGCAATGGTCGTCGGATCGTAACGGCGGTTTTTCGCGCGCCGATCCCGAGCAACTGGTGCTGCCGCCGGTGATGGGCTCGCTCTACGGCTTCGATGCGGTCAATGTCGAAGCGCAAAGCCGCGATCCGCATTCGCTGCTGAACTGGACGCGCCGCATGCTTGCCACGCGTCGCGCGAAGCAGACGTTCGGGCGCGGCACGATCCGCTTCCTGAAGCCCGAAAACCGCAAGATTCTCGCGTATCTGCGGGAAATGCCGGGCGAGCCGCCGATTCTGTGCGTCGCGAATCTTTCGCGCGCGCCGCAGGCGGTCGAACTCGATCTGTCCGAATTCAACGGCTCCGTGCCGATTGAAATGACCGCCGATTCGGTGTTCCCCGCGATCGGCCAGCTCACCTATCTGCTGACGTTCCCGCCGTACGGCTTCCTGTGGTTCATGCTGTGCCCAGGCGGCCAGCGTCCGACGTGGGCGCAGGCGCATTCGGAACCGCTGCCGGAGTTCGTCACGATCGTGATTCGCGAAGGGCAAGCGGGTCCGACGCCGGAGAACGTGCGTCTGCTCGAATCGGAAGTGCTGCCGTCATGGCTCAGCCGGCGCCGCTGGTTTGCGTCGAAGGATCAGAAGATGCATGCGGTGCGGCTCGCCGCGCTGACAACGATCCCGAACGGCGGCTTTGCGTTCACCGAAATCGAAGTGGACGTGGGCGACCATACCGAGCGTTACGTGGTGCCGATTGCGATCACGTGGGGCGGTGAAACCACCACGCCGCTATTCATGCAACTGGCGCTCGCGCGCGTGCGGCGCGGCCGCAATGTCGGTCATCTGACCGACGCGTTTGCGTTGCCGATCTTCGCCCACAACGTGATGCGCAAGCTGCGCGAACGCGCGGTGGTGCCGACCGTGCAGAAGAGCGAAATCAAGTTCCTGCCGACCGAGCGTTTCGCCGAACTAGACAATCTCGGCGATCGTCCGGAAATCCGCTGGCTCGCTGCCGAACAGAGCAACAGTTCGCTGATCATCGCCGACGCTGCGGTGCTGAAGCTCGTGCGCCGGCTCGTGAGCGGCATCCACCCGGAAGCGGAAATCAGCCGCTATTTGACGCATCTCGGTTATGCGAACACCGCGCCGCTGTATGGCGAAGTGGTGCGCGTCGATCCCGAAGGCGTGCCGCATACGCTGTGCATTCTGCAAGGCTTTATCGACAACCAGGGCGATGCGTGGAACTGGTCGCTCGACACGCTGCGCCGCTCGGTCGACGAACTCGCGATTGCCGTCGATACCGAGAAAAACGAAGCGATTCTGCTCGAAGGCTATAGCGAACTGGCGGGCATTATCGGCAGACGGCTCGGCGAATTGCATGTCGCGCTCGCGTCGCCGACCGACGATCCCGCGTTCTCGCCCGAACCCGCCGACGCGGCCCAGGTGCAGGCATGGGTCGACGGTACGCAGTCGATGCTCGCGAGCGCGCTCGATCTGCTCGCGCCGCGTATCGAGCAGATGAGCGACCCGGAGACGAAGGCGCTCGCGCAGAGCCTGATCGATCGTCGCGAGGCGCTTGTCGCTGCGGTCGACCAACTCGTTTCCGCCGACTCGCAGGCGCTGCGCATCCGCATTCACGGCGACTTCCACCTCGGCCAGGTGCTGGTCGCACAGGGCGACGCGTATCTGATCGACTTCGAAGGCGAACCGGCGCGTTCGCTGGAAGAACGTCGGCAGAAGTCGAGCCCGCTGCGCGACGTGGCCGGGCTGATGCGCTCGCTGTCGTATGCGAGCGCGGCGGCGCAGTCCACCACCGAAGCGGCGCCGCAGCAAACCGCCGATCGCAAGCGCGCGTTGTTCGACCGCTTCCGTGTGCACGCAACCGAGGCGTTTTTGCAGCAGTACCGTGCCGCCGTCGCGGAGTCGCCGACGCCGCTGGTCGCACCCGAAGCGGAGCAGGCGCTGCTCGATCTGTTCCTGATCGAAAAGGCCGCGTACGAAATCCGCTACGAAGCGGCCAACCGTCCGACGTGGCTCGGCTTGCCGGTGCGTGGCCTGGCCGCGCTCGCGAGCCGTCTGCTCGGCGATACGGGCAGCACAGCGTCGCAAACCCCATCCACCCCGGCGCCTGGCGCCGACACACCGCCTAACCCGGCCGAGGGCGATTATGAGTGAGCACGATCCGGCCGTTGGCCTTCAACCTGTCGAGATCGACGCGCTCGTCGAAGCGCGTCACCCCGATCCTTTTTCGCAACTCGGGCTGCATCAGACGGACATCGGTCCAGTGGTGCGGGCGCTGTTGCCGAATGCCGCGCACGTCACGGTGATTTCGCGTGCGGACGGTGCGACGCTCGGCGAACTGGAGCAACTGCGGCCGGGGCTGTTCGCGGGCCGCGTGACGTCGGCTGCGCCGTATCGTTTGCGGATCGACTGGCATGGCGTGATTCAGGAAGTCGAGGATACCTATTCATTCGGCCCCGTTCTCGGCGACGAACCGCTAGGCCGTCTTGCCAACGGCGATCCATACGCGGTGCTCGAACTGCTCGGCTCGCGTCCGATGGAAGTCGACGGTGTGCCGGGCGTGCGCTTTGCCGTGTGGGCGCCAAATGCGCGGCGCGTGTCGGTGGTTGGCGACTTCAACGCGTGGGACGGACGGCGTCATCCGATGCGGTTGCGTCATCAGGCGGGCGTGTGGGAATTGTTCGTGCCGCGCGTCGGTGCGGGCACGCGCTACAAGTACGAATTGCTGTCGCGCGATGGCCATCCGCTGCCGCTCAAGGCCGATCCGTGCGCGATGCAAACGGAGAAGCCGCCGGGCACGGCGTCGGTGGTTGCGCATGTCGACGAGATCGAGCAGTTTCCGTGGACCGATCACGACTGGATTCAGTCGCGCGCTGAAAAGCAGACCCCGCGCTCGCCGATCACGATCTACGAAGTCCACGCTGAATCGTGGATTCGTGTCGCCGAAGAAGGTCAGCGCGGTCTCAACTGGGAAGAACTCGCCGACCGGCTGATTCCGTACGTGAAAAGCATGGGCTTCACGCACGTCGAGTTCATGCCGATCGCGGAACATCCGTTTGGCGGATCGTGGGGTTATCAGCCGCTTGGGCAGTTCGCACCGTCCGCGCGGTTCGGCAAGCCGGAGCAGTTCGCGCTGTTCGTCGACCGCGCGCACGAAGCCGGACTCGGCGTGATTCTCGACTGGGTGCCCGCGCATTTTCCAAACGACGCACACGGCCTGATCGACTTCGACGGCACGCCGCTCTACGAGCACGCGGACCCGCGCGAGGGCTATCACCAGGACTGGAACACGATGATCTACAACCTCGGCCGCAACGAGGTGAGCGCGTTCCTGGTCGCGTCGGGGCTCGCGTGGTTGAAGCGCTATCACGTCGACGGCCTGCGCGTCGACGCAGTCGCGTCGATGCTGTATCGCGACTATTCGCGCGCCGCCAACGAGTGGGTGCCGAACATTTACGGCGGACGTGAAAACCTCGAATCGATTGCATTCCTGAAGCGGCTCAATCACGAAGTCGGCTATGTGCCAGGCGTGCCGGGCGCGATCACGATCGCCGAAGAATCGACGGCGTGGCCTGGCGTGACAGCGAGCGTCGAAGACGGCGGACTCGGCTTCCAGTTCAAGTGGAACATGGGCTGGATGCACGACACGCTGCACTACATGGAAGAGGATCCGGTGTATCGCCAGTACCATCATCACCAGATGACATTCGGGATGGTGTACGCGTACTCGGAGCGCTTCGTCCTGCCGCTTTCACACGATGAAGTGGTGCACGGCAAAGGCTCGCTGCTCGGCAAGATGCCCGGCGACACATGGCAGCGCTTTGCGAATCTCCGCGCGTACTTCGGCTTCATGTGGACGCATCCGGGCAAGAAGCTGCTGTTCATGGGCGGCGAATTCGGCCAGATGGCGGAATTCAACCACGACACGTCGCCGCATTGGCATCTGCTCGACGATCCGAATCATCATGGCGTGCAGAAACTCGTCCGCGACCTCAACCATCTGTACAGCAGCGAGCCCGCGTTGCACCTGCTCGACAGCGAACCGGGCGGCTTCGACTGGTTGATCGGCGACGACAGCGGCAACAGCGTCTACGCGTATCGACGCACCGACGGCGCAGGCCGGGAAGTAGTCGTCGTCTGCAATATGACGCCGGTGCCGCGCGTGGGCTACCGGATCGGCATGCCGCGCGGCGGACGCTGGGCCGAAGTGCTGAATACCGACGCAGGCGTGTACGGCGGGTCGAACATGGGCAACGGCGGCCTGATTCATACCGACGAAATATCGAGCCACGGCAGACCGCATTCCGCGTCACTCGTTTTGCCGCCGCTCGCCACGATCGTATTGCGCGCAGAATGAGCCGTCGATTGAAAAGAGTGCTGTAAAGCGGATCGCGCGGCCTTGGCTCCGCGCGGTCCGCTGCATGAAGACCCAAACGAGCGTTCACAAACTAGAACAGGAAGGGGAATCATGTCGCATGCAATGCCCGACCGGCTGTTGCCGGGCTCGCCGTATCCGCTCGGTGCCAGCTGGGATGGACTGGGCGTCAACTTCGCCGTGTTCTCGGCGAATGCGCAGAAAATCGAGCTTTGCCTGTTCGACCCCACGGGCCGCAAGGAAATCAGGCGCTACACGCTGCCCGAATGTACCGACGAAGTCTGGCACGGCTATCTGCCGAATGCGCACCCGGGCACCGCTTACGGTTTTCGCGCGCACGGGCCGTATCAGCCGCATCAGGGACATCGTTTCAATCCGCACAAGCTGTTGCTCGATCCGTATGCGCGCAAGCTCGTCGGCCAGTTTCGCTGGTCGGATGCGCTGTTCGGTTATCGCGTGCATTCGAATCGCGCGGACCTTTCCATCGACCGGCGCGATTCCGCGCCTGCGATGCCGAAGTGCGTGGTGATCGACGAAGCGTTCGACTGGTCGCACGATAAACGCCCGAACGTGCCGTGGGGAGAGACGGTTATTTACGAAACGCATGTGCGCGGCGCGTCGATGTTGCGCGCCGATTTGCGTCAGCACGAGCGCGGCACGTTCGCGGCGCTGTCGTCGCCGGAGTTCATCGAGCATTTGCTGAAGCTCGGCGTGACGGCCGTCGAACTGTTGCCGGTCCATGCGTTTCTGAACGACCGCTTTCTGGTGGAGCGCGGCCTGCGCAATTACTGGGGCTACAACACCGCCGCGTTTTTCGCGCCCGAGCCGTCGTATCTGAGCACGCACCGGCTCGACGAAATGCGCATCGCCGTGCGCCAGTTGCACGCGGCCGGCATCGAGGTGTTTCTCGACGTGGTCTACAACCACACCTGCGAAGGCAGCGAAATGGGGCCGACCATCTCGTGGCGCGGACTCGACAATGCCAGCTATTACCGCCTTATTCCAGGCGATGAACGTCACCATATTAACGACACCGGTTGTGGCGATACGCTGAACCTGCCGCATCCGCGCGTATTGCAGATGGTGATGGATTCGCTGCGTTACTGGTCGACGGCGTTCAACATCGACGGCTTCCGTTTCGATCTCGGCGTGACGCTCGGCCGTGAGCAGCACGGTTTCGATCCCGGTTCGGGTTTCTTCGACGCGCTGCGCCAGGACCCCGTTCTGTCGCAGCGCAAGCTGATTTCCGAACCGTGGGACATCGGGCCTGGCGGTTATCAGCTAGGCAATCATCCGCCGGGATTCAGCGAATGGAATGACCGTTTTCGCGACACCGTGCGCCGTTTCTGGCGCGGCGACGCAGGCTTGCGGCCCGACCTCGCCGCGCGTCTGACGGGCTCGGCGGATCTGTTCAACCGGCGCTTCAGAAAACCGTGGGCGTCGATCAACTTCGTCACGTCACACGACGGCTTTACGTTAGCGGATGTCACTGCGTACGAGCAGAAGCACAACGAAGCAAATCGCGAAGACAACAACGACGGGCATAACGAGAATTGCAGCCGCAACTGGGGCGTCGAAGGTCCGACCGACGATCCCGCGATTCTCGCCACGCGCAAACGCGTCGCCCGTTCGCTGATCGCCACGCTGCTGATGGCGCTCGGCACGCCGATGGTGCTGGCCGGCGACGAATCGCTGCGAACGCAGAACGGCAACAACAACGCGTACTGCCAGGACAACGACATATCGTGGATCGACTGGGAGCGCGCGGATTCACCCGACGGCCGTCAGATGACCGACTTCGTCGCGCGCGTGATCGCGCTGCGCAAGCAGCATCCGCTACTGCGCGAAACGCGTTTTCTGTTCGGCGACCGCGAAGTACTGCCGGGATTATTCGATGTCGGCTGGTTCGACGAACATGGCGATCCGCTCACTATCGAAGCATGGCAGGACCCCGAAGGCCGCGCGTTCACGCTGCGTCGCGCGGGGCCCGGTTCGAACGGCGAAACCGAAGTATTGTTGATGATGCTCAACGCAAACGAGGAAACGCTGCGATTCACGCCTCCCGCGCCGCACCTGGAATGGCACGTGCTGTTAGATACGGCTGAACCGGCCAACGCGCCGTACCGGCTGGCAGCGGCGGACGTGGAAGTGGCCGCGCACGGTCTGGTGATGCTGGCCGCGCAACCGGTCGGCGAAGCGGACTGGCAGGCCGGATGGATGGCCGGCGCGCAGCACGGGCCACGGCTTCTGACTGCGCTACCGCCCGATCCCGGTGCGCATCCGCCCGGTAGCGACACGTCGCCGAGCACCTAGACGGCGCGGCGCGCAGCGCGCCATGACGGTATGCGCGGAATCGTTGGCATGACCTACGTGTAAAACGCGGCTCGACAGCACATTCGAATGGTGAAGAATCATGTCCGAAAGTCCGATTGATCCTCATGCGCATCATCACGCGCATTGCCTGCCCTTCAGCGCGCAGTTACTCGGCGCGACAGGCACGAAGCCGCGCACGCGGTTCCGTTTCTGGGCTCCCTCGTGCAAGACCGTGCAGATCGCGATAGAGAACGGCGCGGCGCAGGGTACGCACGATATGACGCCCACCGGCAACGGCTGGTTCGAAGCGACCGTCGATTGCGGCGCGGGTACGTTGTATCGCTTCCGTCTCGACGGCGAGCAGACGGTGCCGGACCCGGCATCGCGGTTTCAGCCGCAGGACGTGCACGGACCGAGCGAAGTGATCGACCCGCGCGCGTATCGATGGGAAAACACCGGCTGGCACGGGCGGCCGTGGGAAGAAACGGTGTTGTACGAATTGCACGTCGGCGCGATGGGCGGCTATGCGGGCGTGCAGAAGCGCCTGCCCGAACTCGCCGCGCTCGGCGTGACTGCCATCGAGTTGATGCCGTTGAACGACTTCCCTGGCAAGCACAACTGGGGCTATGACGGCGTGCTGCCGTATGCACCCGATTCCGCGTATGGCCGCCCGGAAGAACTCAAAGCGCTGATCGACGCCGCGCACGGTCTCGGCCTGATGGTGTTCCTCGATGTGGTCTACAACCACTTCGGTCCCGACGGCAATTATCTGCACGCCTACGCGCGTTCGTTCTTCCGCGAAGGCACGCATACGCCGTGGGGTCCGGCAATCGATTTCAATCGCAATGAAGTGAGCGATTTTTTCACCGATAACGCGATCTACTGGATCAACGAATACCGGATCGACGGGCTGCGTTTCGACGCCGTGCATGCGATCGACAATCACGAATGGCTGCGCAAATTGTCCGACCATATCCGCGCGGGCGTCCAGCATGGACGGCACGTGCATCTGGTGCTCGAAAACGAGCACAACAGCGCGAGCCTGCTGGACACGCATTTCGACGCGCAATGGAACGACGACGCGCACAACACGCTGCACGTTCTGCTGACCGGTGAAACGGAAGGCTACTACCACGCATACGAAGATCAGCCGATTCGCCGTCTCGCGCGCGTGTTGTCGGAAGGCTTCGCGTATCAGGGCGACCCGTCGCCGATTCATGACGGTGCGCCGCGTGGCGAATCGAGCGGACATTTGCCGCCTACGTCGTTCGTGATGTTTTTGCAGAACCACGATCAGATCGGCAATCGCGCTTTCGGCGAACGTCTGCGCAAGCTGACTTCGGACGACGCCTTGCGCGCCGCCACCGGTCTGCTGCTGTTGTCACCGCAAATCCCGTTGCTGTTCATGGACGAGGAATACGGGTCGACCCAGCCCTTCCTCTTCTTCACCGATTACACCGGCGATCTCGCCAACGCAGTGCGCGAAGGAAGGCGCCGCGAATTCGCGCGCTTCTCGTCGTTCAGCGACGAAAAGAAGCGCGCGCAGATTCCCGATCCGAACGACGTGAAGACGTTTAACGCGTCGTCACCGCCCGCGCCTCACAAAGCGCGCGCCGCCGACGACGACACGCAGGCGAAAGACCGCCTCGACTGGATGCACTTCTACAAATCCGCGCTCGCCGTGCGCGCAAAGCTGATCACGCCGCGCCTGAAGCACGGCAAGGCGCTCGGTGCAACCGTGCTCGCCGCAGCCAATGGCGGCGACGCGAACGCGCTGATTGCGCGCTGGAAAATGGGCGACGGCGAGACGTTGTCGATGGCGCTGAATCTGTCGAAGGAAAACGTGGCGTTGGAGCGCGTGCCCGACGGCAAGGTGATTTTCGAAACGCCGCCGCGCGTACGCGAACAGGCCGCCGCCGGCACGTTGCCGCCAAACGCGTTCGTCGCGTGGATGACCGGCGACGTCAGCGACTACGCGATCGGCCACGATGCGCGCATCGCAGGAAAACAGGAGCGCAACGCGTGACGACACGAGTAACCAACCGCCGTCCTAACGAAACCATCGTCACCCTCGCCGCCCGCGCGGGTTTCGAGGTGGAGTGGCAGGACGCGCATCACACGACGCAGCAGGTGCCCGAAAGCACCCTCGCGGTGCTGCTCGAACGAATGGGTTTGCCGTGCGGCAACGCCACGCAGATCCGGCAAAGCGCTGCGGCTCTCGAAGCCGAATTGTCGGGCAAGAAAATGCCGCCGCTGATGACGGCCGAAGTCGGGCGCGGCATTGCGTTGCCGATGGCCGCCGTGAAGTCGGGCAGCCATTACCGGATTGAACTGGAGAGCGGCTCGATCATCGACGGACGCTTTACCTCGCCGAAAGGCGAAGAAGCGCTGCTCGCGCCGATCGACGAACCCGGCTATCACACGCTTGTGATCAACGAGCAACGCGTGACGTTGGCCGTCGCGCCGCATCGCTGCTACACCGTCGACGACGCGTGGCGCACGCTGCATCCCGAAAGCGCGAAGAAAACGCCGCCGCTGTGGGGCGTCGCCGCGCAACTGTACGGCCTGCGCCGGTCCGGCGACGGCGGCATCGGCGATTACTCGGCGCTCGCGCAAGTCGCCGTCGAGAGCGGGAAACGCGGTGCGCACGCGCTCGCCATCAGCCCCACTCACGCGATGTTCAGCGCGGAGCCGAATCGCTTCAGCCCGTATTCGCCGTCGTCGCGTTTGTGGCTGAACGTCACGCATATCGATCCCGCTGCAGTGTTCGGCGCCGACGCCGCGCGCGATGCGCTCAATGCCGCGCAGGCCGCGGATGCCTGGTCACGACTCGAAGACCTGCAGTTGATCGACTGGCCGAACGCAGTCGTCTTGAAGCTGAAGGTGTTGCGCACGCTGTACGAGCATTTCAGCGAACACGAACGCCCGCAGCACACGCCGCGCGCGCTGGAATTTCACGGCTTCTGCGAACGCGCCGGCCGTGCTCTCGAAGACCACGCGCGATTCGAAGCGCTGCAGGCGGCGCAACTGTCGCAGGAAGGCGGCCACGGACATTGGCGCGACTGGCCCGACGCATTGCGCGATCCGCGCAGCCCGGAAGTCGACGCGTTCGCCGACGCGAATCGTCACGAAGTCGACTTCCACCTGTTTCTGCAATGGCTTGCCGCGAAAGGTTTGTCGCACGCGCAGCAAGCCGCGCACGACGCGGGCATGGCGGTCGGCCTGATCGCCGATCTCGCGGTGGGTTGCGACAGTGCGGGCAGTCACGCGTGGTCGTATCGCGACGACATGCTGCAAGGCGTGTCGGTTGGCGCACCGCCCGACCTGTTCAATCAGGCCGGTCAGGCGTGGGGGCTCACCACCTTCTCGCCGCGCGCGATGCGCACGCAAGGCTTCTCCGCGTTCATCGACATGCTGCGCGCCGCGTTCGCACATGCGGGCGGCATCCGCATCGATCACATTCTCGGCTTGCGGCGGCTATGGCTCGTGCCCGAAGGCGAGAGCGCGCGCAACGGCGCGTATCTGCGCTACCCGCTCGAAGACCTGCTGCGGCTGATCGCGCTGGAATCGTGGCGGCATCGCTCAATCGTGATCGGTGAAGACCTTGGCACCGTGCCGCCCGGTTTTCGCGAACGGCTCGACGAACACGGCATCGCCGGTATTCGCGTGTTGTGGTTCGAGGGCGCGCACGACGGCCCCGGTTTCAAGCCGCCGCGCGAGTGGGACCGCAACGCGGTCGGCACCACGACCACGCACGATCTGCCGACCGTGACCGGCTGGTGGCGCGGCAGCGACATCACATGGCGCAACAAAATCGGACAGACGATGGCGCGCGCCGACGGCCGTGATCCCGAAGAAGCTGCGCAGGAGGAACGCGCGAAGGAACGCGTCGAGTTGTGGCGCGCGTTCCAGCAGGCGGGCGTGGCCGCACCGGGCGTGAGCGCGCCGCCCGCCGACAGCGCGCCCGTGGACGAGGCGCTGGCCTTCGTCGCGGCGACCCCAGGCCCGCTCGTCACGTTTCCGCTCGAAGATCTGCTTGCGCTGGTCGATCAGCCGAATCTGCCCGGTTCGATCGACGAGCACCCGAACTGGCGGCGTCGTCTGAGCCTGCCGGTCGACGAACTGTTCAACGACGAGGCCTTCTGCGATCGCCTGCTCGCCGTCGATCGCGCGCGCCGCGCCGCCCAGGTTGCCACTCCCTCTTCCAACGCTTCTTCGGAGCCTGATACGCCATGACCGTCCCGCGCTCCACGCTTCGCCTCCAGTTCCACCGCGGTTTCACTTTCGACGACGCCGCGAAGCACGTCGACTACTTCGCGGCGCTCGGCATCAGCCATCTGTACGCATCGCCTATCACGACCGCCGAGCCCGGCTCGATGCACGGCTACGACACCGTCGACTACAACCAGGTCAGCGCCGAATGCGGCGGCGAGGCGGCCCTCAAGCGCCTCGTCGACAAACTGCGCGCGCACAACATGGGGCTGATCGTCGACATGGTGCCGAACCACATGGGCGTCGGCGGATCGAGCAACGCGTGGTGGCTCGACATCCTCGAATGGGGACGCCATAGCGCGTATGCCCGCCATTTCGACGTGGACTGGCATTCACCCGATCCGGCCTTGCGCGGCAAGGTGCTGCAGCCCACGCTCGGCGCGCCCTACGGTGAGGAACTCGCGGCGGGCCGCATCGCGCTGCATTTCGCCGCCGACACGGGCCGCTTTTACATCGGCTATGGCCCACATGTGTTCCCGATCTGCCCGATCGATTACGCGTCGATCCTGCAAAGCGCGGACCGCGCCGACCTCAGCGCGCTCGCCGAGCGTTTCCAGGGACTGACGACGCAACCGACCGACCAGCCGCGCGCCGCCGAAGCGCGCAATGCGTTGCGCGAGTTCGTCGCGCAGCACGGCGGCTCGGCGATCGAGTTCGTGCTGCAAGCGTATGCGCCCGACGATCCGGTGACGCGCGACCGCTTGCATCGTCTGATCGAGCGGCAGCACTTCCGCCTCGCGTGGTGGCGCACCGCATCCGATGAAGTGAACTGGCGGCGCTTCTTCGATATCTCGACGCTGGCCGGCGTGCGCGTCGAGCGACCCGAAGTATTCGACGCCGTGCATGCGCTGGTTTTCCGGCTGTATCAGGAAGGCGTGGTGGATGGCCTGCGGATCGACCACGTCGACGGACTCGCGGAACCGCGCGAATATTGTCAGCGCTTGCGGCAGCGGCTCACGGAATTGCGCGACACGGCGCCGTATGTCGTGGTCGAAAAGATTCTCGGCCGGGGCGAGCCGTTGCGAGACGACTGGCCCGTGGACGGCACCACGGGCTACGACTTCATGAGCGACGTCGGCGCGCTGCTGCACGACCCGGCCGGCGCGGAACCGCTCGCGCGCACGTGGACCGAACTGACCGGCCGCAGTCCGCGTTTCGAAGACGAAGCACTGGCCGCGCGTCGCAAGATTCTCGCGGAAAACCTGTCGGCGGAACTGGATCGCGCGGCGCGCGCATTGCATCGCATCGCACGCGATTCGCTGACGACGCGTGACTTCACGTTCACCACGCTGCGCCGCGTGCTGACCGAACTGGTCGTGCATTTTCCGGTGTACCGGATTTATCCGCAGAACGGCTTGCGCAGCGCGACCGACAACATTTATTTCGATCAGGCTCTGGCGAGCGCGAAGGCAACATTGTCGCGCGCGGATCACGTCGTGCTGGAGCGCGTAAATGCGTGGCTCGGCGGCAGCGCGGAAGAAATGCCGAACCCACGACCCGGCGCGCAACCGCAGCAGCCGGGTCAGAGTGGCGGACCGCCGCCGCATGCAGGCTCGTCACGCCGCACCGCGCAGACGCTATTTTCGCAACTGACCGCGCCGGTCGCTGCGAAGGCGGTTGAAGATACAGCGTGTTATCGCTATGGACGGTTGCTGTCGCGTAACGAGGTTGGCTCCGATCCGGGCGAATTCGCTTTGTCGGTCGAGCAATTTCACGCGGCCAATCTGGAACGTTCGCAGCGGTTTCCGCACGCGTTGCTGGCTACGGCCACACACGATCACAAGCGCGGCGAGGACGTGCGTGCGCGGCTCGCGGTGCTGAGCGAAATCGCGGACGACTGGAGCGCGACGTTGCGCGCGTGGTCGACGCTGAATGTGCCGCATCGTCGTGCGCTCGATGGCGAGCCGATTAGCAGCGTGAGTCAGGACCGCAGCGACGACTGGGCGCCCGGCGCGGCGGCCGAAGCGATGCTGTATCAGACGCTGGTGGGGTGCTGGCCACCCGATCTGCAGCCGGACGACGAAGCGGGCGTCAAGGAACTGGCCGAGCGCGTCGCGCAATGGCAGCTGAAGGCGCTGCGGGAAGCGAAGCTGCAAACCAACTGGCTCGCGCCCGACGAAGCCTACGAGGCGGGCTGCCGCGATTTCCTGTTCGACATACTCGCGCCGCAGCGGCGCGATGGCTTCCTGAAGGAACTGGCGGCGTTTGTCGCGCGAATCGGCCGGGCGGGCGCGCTGAACAGCTTGCAGCAGACGGTGTTGCGGCTCGCATCGCCTGGGATTCCCGACCTTTACCAAGGCACCGAACTGTGGGACTTCAGCCTCGTCGATCCCGACAATCGGCGTCCCGTCGATTTCGCGAAGCGCGAGGCGTTACTGGTTCAGACGCCGCCGTCGGAATTTCTATCCACCTGGCACGACGGACGTGTGAAGCTGGCGGTCGTCCAACGTGTGCTTGCGTTGCGCGAGCATCTGCCGGAGTTGCTGAGTCAAAGCACCTATTTGCCGCTGACGGTGCGCGGCACGCATGCGTCGAGCGTGATTGCGTTTGCGCGGCGTCATGGCAATGCGTGGGCAGTGGTGGTGGCGAGCCGGCTGGCCGCGGGGCTACTCGGCGACGACGGCGAACTGCCGCTGGTGGACGCCGCGAAGTGGGGGGACACGGCCGTGGAAGTGCCGTCGGATCTATCATCGCGGGCGCTGTTCGACTGGCTGAGCCCTGCCGCGCCGAAGGTCGACGAAAACGGCCTGCTGTATTTGCGCGATGCGCTGGCGGCGATGCCGATTGCCGTGCTGGTCGAGGACGGTGTGCCGCGCAGTTGAGGACTCGCCCGCGCTGGCTCCGGGCGACCCTTGAAATAAAAAGAGCACGCGTGGTTTGCGTGCTCTTTTCTTACTGGATGACTTGTCGCGAGTGGCGCGTAAATCAACCGCCTTCGTCGTCGAAGGTTCGCGGATACACGCGCACGAGCACGATACGCGGCCCCTTCATTTTCTTGACCACCACGTCGAAGCGATCGAACTCCACCCGCTGTCCTTCCGACGGCAGATCGTTGAGCGCCTGAATCACCAGCCCGCCAACCGATTCGGCTTTCCCCTCGTCGATATCGATCCCCAACGCGCGCTCCAGCGACACTACCGGCAAACTGCCTTTGCCCATCAACGTGCCGTCGTCCATGCGAGTCCAGTCGGCATCGCCCTGACGGAACTCGTCGTGAATCTGACCGACCAGCGCGCCGAGCAGGTTGTCGAGCGTCAGGAAACCGATCGGCTTCGCGTTCTTGTGACCCACCAGCGCGAGGTGCGGCGCGCCTTTACGGAAGCGCCGGAACAGTTCGAGCGCCGGCATTTCAGGCTTCACGTATTGAACCGGCCGCGCATATTTCGACAGGTCGTCAAGCGTGCTGCCCGCGTGACGCGCGAGCAGCAGATCCTTCAAATGGATCATGCCGGTCACCCGTTCGCCAGACGCATCGTCGAACAGCGGATAACGGCTGAAACGATGCTGCGCGACGATCTGCATGTTCTCGCGCAACGGCAGGTCGCGCCGCAAGCCGACCATCTCGAACGCGGGGCGCATCAGGTCCGACACGGTCATACGCGAGAAATCGAGCGAGTGCGCAATTGTGTTCCACTCGTCCTGGCTATACGCGTCTGCAGGCGAACCGAGTTCAGTCGCCACATTCGCGCGACGTCCGCGCAGAATCAGCTTCAGTTCTTCGGTCGAATAATGCGAATCGTGGCCGTGATCGGCGTCCAGACCCGCCATTCTCAGCACAGCATTGGCGCTCGAATTGAGCACCCAGATGAACGGATACATCGCCCAGTAGAAACCGTAGAGCGGCATGGCCGCCCACAGCGACACCTTCTCCGCCTCGCGAATGGCCAGCGACTTCGGCGCAAGTTCACCCACCACGATATGCAGGAACGAAATGCACGAGAACGCGAAGAACAGCGAGATACCGTGAATCAGCCGTTCCGACTCGACGCCGACAAGCTTGAAAAGCGGCGTGATCAACTCGGCAAATGCCGGTTCGCCGATCCAGCCCAGCCCGAGCGATGCAAGCGTGATACCCAGCTGGCACGCGGACAGATAAGCGTCGAGACGCCCATGAACCTTCGCGAGCAAACGTCCGCGCAAACCGTGCCGCGTGGCGAGGCTTTGCACGCGCGTTTGCCGGAGTTTGACCAGGCCGAATTCAGCGGCGACAAAAAAACCGTTGAGGGCAACGAGAAGCAACGCACCAATGAGAGCGACAACCTGGATCAAAGCAAAGGGCTCCGGCAACAAAAGTTGTCAGTATAGAGGGTGAAAGCTCGATGAAAAGTTACGCGCGCACGAGATGCCGCAATGGCGCGCGTCACTTCGGTCCGACCGCGCTCAGCGGAACACGTAACGAAAGCGTGACCGGCTCGCCGCCGCTCGAATCGCTTTGCTCGAAATTGCCGCCATGCGCTTCCGCGACCCGTTTACAAAGCGCAAAGACCCACGCGATCCGCTTCGCTTCGCGCGGCTCGCCGGCCTGCTTGCGCGCGAATGCTTCGAGCAGATGAGGCAGCGCCGGATCGTTCAGCGCGGTTTCGTTCGAAACGTAGGTGACGGTGGCGTGCCACGCGCCGCTGTCCGCGCGCGCAGACAGCGTGACGGCCGCGCCTTCGGCGCTCGCTTCGACCGCGAACGCGAGCATGACCCACAGCGCGGCAGCGAGGCGTTCGCGGTCGCCATTGAGTTGTTCGGTGGCGAGTTGCGAGTCGACCGCGACTTCGACGCCGCGCGAACGGGCGAGGCCGGAGCGGACCTCCTCCGCAGTTTCGTCGAGCAGCGGATGCAGCGGGAACGGCGCGTATGCGAGCGCCAGCGATTTGGTCTCGGCGCGCGTCGCGTCGACGATGGTTTCCAGCAGTTTCACCTGCTGGTCAACGCCATTGCGAATACCGGTGACCGCGCGTTGCGCGTTGGGATCGTTCGCGTCGAGTTTGCGCTCGAGCACATACGCCCAGCTATGAATGGCATTCAACGGGCCGCGCAAGTCGTGCGACACCAGTGACAGCACATGATCGCGCATGAACAGTGCGGTTTCTGCCCGAAGATGGGCCGTGCGTTCGGATACGGCGAAGCCGGAAGAAGACACCGGCGATGCGCCAGCAGCGCCGGTTGAAGACGTTGTCACAATCGAGCCCTCTCAGGCAGTGCATGATGATTGAAATAGCCCCATTATAGGCACGGCGTCCGGCACGACCAGCCTGGCCGGATGGCTAATTGCCATGCTGGCGTCACGCAATCCGCGTGCCACGCGGCATTCGTCGGCAATCGTGGCCGGCAAGCCGTCAACACGCCTACAATGTCGGTTTTTACGAATTGATCAAGGAGCGACACATGTCGACTGTGACTACCGAATCCGGCCTGAAGTACGAAGACATCGTTGAAGGCAGCGGCGCTGAAGCCGTCGCGGGCAAGACCGTCAGCGTGCACTACACCGGCTGGCTGACCGACGGCCAGAAGTTCGACTCGAGCAAGGACCGCAACGACCCGTTCGCGTTCGTGCTGGGCGGCGGCATGGTCATCAAGGGCTGGGACGAAGGCGTGCAAGGCATGAAGGTCGGCGGCACCCGCAAGCTGACCATTCCGCCGCAACTCGGCTACGGCGTGCGCGGCGCGGGCGGCGTGATTCCGCCGAACGCGACGCTCGTGTTTGAAGTCGAATTGCTCGACGTTTAAGTTTTTCGCTGTTTTCGGTTTTGCGCATTGCGCTGAACTGAAGCCGAAGCTGAAGCACGCGAATGAGCCACGCTGCCGTCACTGCCCCTAGCGTTTCGCTGCGCCGTTACGGCGCGATCGAGGCGTCGGACGTGCACGACTTTCACCAGGTCGTGCTCGGGCTGGACGGCGCGATGGTGATGGCGGTAGACGGCGTCGCGCAGCAAATCGACGCCGGCTCGGCGTGGCTGATTCCGGCCGGCGCGCGGCACGACTATGCGGGTGTCGGCGAAAACCGGCAGTTGGTGCTGGATTTACCGGCTACGTCGCTGGCCGTGCCGGAACGCCTGTTCGACCGCGCACGCGCCGTGACGGTCGACACATCGCTAGCGCAACTCGTGCATCGGATCGCGGCGCACGCCACCGGCGGCGCACAGGGCGACGACCTCGACAGCCGGCGGTTTCATTGGGATGCAGCGGCCCGCCTGGGCGCTGCGTTGATCGCCGATGCGGGCACGACGGCCGGCATGCAGGCAACCGGCGCGGGGCTCGACTTTGCGCGCATTGACCTCTGGCTGCGCGCGCATCTGTCGGAGCCGTTACGTATCGCCGATCTTGCCGCGCATTGCGGCTTCGGCATGCGGCGCTTTCATCAGCTTTTTATCGACGCTTTCGGCGAAACACCGCATCGCTATTTGCAGCGGCTGCGCCTGGACACGTCGATCACGCTACTCGCAGACCCGCGTCTTTCGTTGACCGATATCGCGCTAGACATCGGTTTCGGCGATCAGAGCGCGTACACGCACGCATTCACGCGGCGTTTCGGGCTCGCGCCCGGGCAGTGGCGCGCGTTGCGTCATTGAGTCTGACGAGAGTTGGATGGCGCGAGCCGCCCGGAACAGAACGGCCCGCTTTTGTAGCTTCGATTCCTGCTTCAATGAGTGCCGGGGCCCGCTGAACCATCGGGCGCAGAAACCCGCGCCCGCCCCTACTCCGCAGATCAACCCGCCAGACCGCGCTCCAGATCGCCGCGAATATCGCCGGGATGTTCCAGACCCACGGCCAGCCGGATCAAACCTTCGCTGATACCCGCCGCTGCACGCGCTTCCGGCGTCACACGGCCGTGCGTGGTCGTGGCCGGATGCGTGATGGTCGTGCGCGTATCGCCGAGATTGCCGGTAATCGAGCAGATCTTCGTGCTGTCGATCACGCGCCATGCATTCGCGCGCATTTGCTCCGGCGTGTCGCCCTTCAATTCGAACGACAGAATCGCGCCGCCCGACTTCTGCTGACGCATCGCCAACTCATGCTGCGGATGCGACTCCAGCCCCGGATAAAACACACGATTCACGGCCGGATGCGTCTCTAACCAGCGCGCGATTTCGAGCGCATTCGCCGACTGTTTATCGACGCGCAACGACAGCGTTTCCATGCCCTTGAGCAGCACCCACGCGTTGAACGCGGACAGCGTCGGCCCGGCGCTACGCACGAACGGAAACACCTTTTCCATGATGAATTTCTTCGAGCCGACCAGCGCGCCGCCCAACACGCGGCCCTGACCATCCAGGAACTTGGTGGCCGAATGCATCACGACGTCCGCGCCGAGCTTCAGCGGCTGTTGCAGCGCCGGGCTGCAGAAGCAGTTGTCGACTACGAACACCGCGTTCGCCGCTTTCGCGATCTTGCTGATTGCGGCGATGTCGGACACTTCGGTCAGCGGATTCGACGGCGTTTCGAGGAAGAACATCTTCGTCTCGGGACGCACTGCGTTTTGCCACGCGTCCAGATCGGTCGGATCGACGAAGGTGGTCGTAATGCCGAACTTGCTGAAGATCTGCGAGAACATGCCGAGCGTCGAGCCGAACAGCGCCTGCGAGCTGACCAGATGGTCGCCGGCCTGCAACGTGGACATCACCACCGACATGATCGCGGCCATGCCCGACGCCGTCGCCATACACGCCTCGCCGCCTTCGAGCGCGGCCAGCCGGTCCTGGAACATCGACACAGTCGGGTTCGTGAAACGCGAGTAGGTGAAGTTGTCTTCGGAGTTCTTGAAGCGTTCGGCTGCGTCCGCGGCGCTCTCGAACACGAAGCTCGAGGTCAGGAAAATCGCTTCCGAGTGCTCGTTGAAGTCGCTGCGCGCTGTACCCGAGCGGATTGCCAGCGTATCGAAATTCAGGGAGTCGTCCATGTTGGTTCTGGTTTCCAATGTTCGATGGCTGCGTCCGGTGCGCCTCGGCAAACCAGGCGCGACCACGAACGGCAGCAACAAAAAAGCCCGCTTTTGCGTCGGCATAAGCGGGCTTCATGTGCGGGAAAGCTGGAGCGGAGGCGGATAATTGCGGCTTTCCCACCTTTCGCTTTAGCTGTTTCGGGTTGCCCCGCGTCCGCAAGCTGAGATCAAATCGACGCAAGCCGTCATGCTAACACGCTCGCGATGTGGCGTGCAGCGGGCCACGTCGCGAGCGGTGACGGGCGTTTAGCCCACCGACAACTGCAGATGCAGTTGCGAACGCGCCGGGGCGCCACCGTCGATCGCTTCGCTCGCTGCGTCGCGATCCGATTGCGACGAAGGTGCGAGACGCGCGGTTTCGATGCGGTCGAGGTACTCGGTCGTGATGTCGCCGGTCACGTAGTTGCCGTCGAAACACGATGCTTCGAACTCCTTCAGCGCCGGGTTCGTGTCGCGCACAGCCTGCTTCAGCGCTTCGACGTCCTGGTACACGAGGTGATCCGCGCCGATCATGCGCGCAACTTCTTCGTCCGTGCGGCCGTGGGCGACGAGTTCGCCGCGCGTCGGCATGTCGATACCGTAGACGTTCGGGAATTTCACCGGCGGCGCCGCCGACGCAAAAATCACCTTGTTCGCGCCTGCATCGCGCGCCATCTGCACGATTTCATGCGAGGTCGTGCCGCGCACGATCGAGTCGTCGACGATCAGCACGTTCTTGCCCTTGAACTCGATGCCCATTGCGTTCAGCTTCTGACGCACCGACTTCTTGCGCACTGCCTGACCCGGCATGATGAAGGTACGGCCGACGTAACGGTTCTTGAAAAAGCCTTCGCGATACTCGACGCCCAGCTTCTTCGCGACCTGCATCGCGGCCGGACGGGACGAATCGGGAATCGGCATCACAACGTCGATCGTGACGTCGGGCAGCTCGCGCTTGATCTTCTCGGCGAGGTAGTCGCCCATGCGCAGACGCACGTTGTAGACCGGCACGCCGTCGAGCACCGAGTCCGGACGCGCGAGATACACGAGTTCGAAAATGCACGGGTTCAGGCTCGGGTTCGTCGCGCATTGCTGCGAGTGCAGATTACCTTCGATGTCGATGAAAATCGCTTCGCCCGGCTCGATATCGCGCACGAATTCGAAGCCGATACCTTCGATCGCGACCGATTCCGACGCCAGAATCCATTCGACGCCTTCAGCCGTTTCCTGCTTGCCGAGGCACAGCGGACGGATACCAAACGGGTCGCGGAAGCCGAGCAGTCCGTAACCGGCGATCAGCGAAACAATCGCGTACGAACCCCGCACCCGGCGATGCACGCCCGACACCGCCTTGAACAGCGCGGCCGGATCGAGTTGCAGACCCGAACTGGACAGCTGCAATTCGTGCGCGAGCACGTTGAGCATGACTTCGGTGTCGGAATTCGTGTTGATGTGGCGGCGATCGATGCGGAACATCTCATCTTTCAGCTGCTGCCAGTTGGTCAGATTGCCGTTGTGCGCGAGGATGATGCCGAACGGCGCGTTCACGTAGAACGGCTGGGCCTCTTCTTCGCTCGATGCAGAACCGGCAGTCGGGTAACGGACCTGGCCGATACCGGTCGTGCCTGGCAAGCTGCGCATGTTGCGCGTGCGGAACACGTCGCGCACCATGCCGTTCGCCTTATGCATGTGGAAATTGCTGCCGTCCGCTGTCGCGATACCGGCGGCATCCTGACCGCGATGCTGCAGGAGCAGCAAGCTGTCATAGATCAGCTGATTGACCGGGGAGTGGGAAACTACGCCTACGATGCCGCACATGGCATGTCCTTCAAAGGTACGAAATTCGTCATGGCGTCCGGTGCCTGCGATGAGGGTCGCGAAGTCATGTGACGAAGCGCGGTGTTACGCGCGTTGTCGCATCAAGGCAGCCGGCTGCGCCGGAGTCCTGCTATGTTCCTCCGACCGCTCACCTGATCGTCACACTCGGACGTAGGCAGCAAGCGTCTCGGGAAGCAGCGGTTTCATTACGTGCACGCCCTCGACCGCATAGGGCCGAAGCAGGGCGTTGCGCCAGAAATCCTGTTCCGGGAGTTCGGTCAAGCCAGCAAGGGCGACCAGAATCAGCACCAGAATCACCCCGCGTACGAGGCCGAACATCAAACCGAGCGAGCGGTCCACGCCGCTCAAGCCGGTTGCCTGCACGATGCGGCTCAGCAGTGCATTCAGCACGCCCACTACCAGTACCACACCGATCACCACGAGCGCGAAAGCGACCAGCCACTGGGTCAACGCGCCGCCGGGCCACGTGGACGGGATATGCGGCACCACGTAACCGACAAAGCGGCAGGCAATGAAAAACGCCGCTATCCAGCCGATCAGCCCGAATATCTCAGACAAAAAACCGCGCCACGTGCCGCGCAACGCCGACAAACCGATCACCGCCATTACAGCGTAGTCGAAGGCAGTGAACATCGCTGGCTTACTGTGCCGTGCCGCTGTTCGAGCTCGACGTCAAGCCGGCCGCACGAACCTTCGCAATCGCGGCGGTGGCCGCTGCACGGTCGGCAAACGGACCGGCGCGCAACAACGTAAGCGTTGTGCCGTCAGCCTGCTTTCGATGTTCGGTATATGCGGGCACGCCCGCCGCTTTCAACCTGCTTGCCCAGTTACGCGCATTGGATTCGTCGGCGAAAGCACCCAGTTGAACCGCGAAACGGCTGCCAGGAGGCGATGCCGGCGTGCCGGAGTTCGCAATTGCGCTAGCGGCGGCTGTGTTGGTGTCCTCGTCGCCGGCGGTGGCTGCGCTTTCGGTATTACGCGCTGAC
Source organism: Paraburkholderia fungorum (assembly GCF_900099835.1). NCBI lineage: Bacteria > Pseudomonadati > Pseudomonadota > Betaproteobacteria > Burkholderiales > Burkholderiaceae > Paraburkholderia > Paraburkholderia fungorum. The sequence continues at coordinate 52,883 of NZ_FNKP01000002.1, read as the reverse complement.
GATTGCGTGGACGGCGTTCTGGCCGCCGGCTTGGCTGCCGCGACAGGCGCAGCCGGTGCGGCATTGACTGCGGTTGCCGGTGCCTGCGGTTTCGCCGCCGCTGGCTTCGTTGCTGGCGTCGAGGCCGCTGCCGTGGTGTCTGTGCCCTGCTTTGTCGAGCTCTTGCCCGAGTTCGCCGCCGTTGCCGGCGCCAGCGCGGACGCGGCGAGGCCTGCGTCAGGCGTTGGGTTGTCGGGCGCTACGCCAGCCTGCGTGTCTTCGACCGCGCGTGAGACTTTTGGCGCAGGGCGGCTGGGGATGTCGATGGAGATATCGTCTGTGACGGGCTTCGGATGCGAGTCCAACACCATCGGCAGAATGATGACGGCCGCCACGACCAGCGCGATCGCGCCAACGAGCCGGCGCCGCGCACGCTGCTTTTCCGGCAACGTGGGGTCGAGCAGCATCGCGTCTGCGTCGACGGGGCGCTCGGTGCGGCGGGTTCGCCGCTCCACGCGCTCACCACGGGCAGCCCGATTGGAACTGGTGTTTGCGCCGCGCCGGGTAGGTGCGTCGTCTTTCTTGCCGAACGAGAAAATTCCCATGAATCGCTTGGTTCGAGCCTGGCGCCCGTTCAGTGTTGCTGCGATTTACGGTAGGCCATCACGCCTGCTACCGTGTAGAAGCTGCCGAAAACCACGATTCTATCATTCTCTGACGCTCGTTTTAGCGCGTCTTGGAAAGCCTCTGCAGGTGTTGCGTAGCGCGTGACGCTGCTGTCGGCGCCGTCTTCGATACCCTGCTCGCGCAACGCCGCAGCAAGTTCTTCTGCCGATGCCGCTCGCGGAGTAGGCAGATCGGCCACGCACCAATGGTCGATTTCGCCCTTCAGATGCGTCAGCACGCCGGCGATGTCCTTATCGCGCATCGCGCCGAATACTGCGTAGGTGTACGGGAAAAAACCCATGTTGCCGAGGTTTTGCGACAACACCGCGGCGGCGTGCGGGTTGTGGCCGACGTCCAGCACGATCGCGGGTTTGCCGGGCAGCACCTGGAAACGTCCGGGCAATTCCACGTTGGCGAGACCGAGGCGGATATCCTGCGCCGACACGGGCAAACGGTCGCGCAGTGCCTCGAGCCCCGCCAATGCCGCCGACGTATTGATCAACTGATTCGCGCCGCGCAATGCCGGGTAGGCGAGTGCCGAGCGACGCATGGTCGGACCGACGTAACTCCATTGCTGGCGCTCGCTGCCCGCCTGGCCTTCGTAGCGGAAATCGCGGCCAAATAACCACAATTCGGCGCCAATTTTCTCCGCATGGTCGATCAACGATTGCGGTGGTACCGGATCGGCGCAGATCGCCGGCTTGCCCGGACGGAAAATGCCTGCTTTTTCGAACGCGATTTTCTCGCGCGTATCACCGAGATATTCCGTGTGATCGATATCGATGCTCGTGATGATCGCGCAATCCGTATCGAGGATATTCACCGCGTCGAGCCGGCCGCCTAGGCCCACCTCGAAAATCACTGCGTCCAGTCCGCGCGATGCGAACAGGCTCATGATCGCCAAGGTTGTGAATTCGAAGTAAGTCAGCGAAACCGGCTCGGCGAGGCTGAGGCGCGCAGTTTCGACCGCTTCGAAGTGCAGCAGCAGTTCGGCGTCGCTCGCCATGGTGCCGTTCACCCTCGCGCGCTCGTTAAACGTCAGCAGATGCGGCGACGTGTGGCAACCCACGGTGAAACCGGCGCGCAGCAGAATGGATTCGAGGATCGCGCACGTCGAGCCCTTGCCGTTCGTCCCGCCGACCGTGATGACCGGGCACGCGAACGACAGTTGCATCGCGTCGCGTACCTGGCTAATGCGTCCCAAACCCATGTCGATGCCGACAGGATGCGCGGATTCAAGGTGCGTGAGCCACGCGTCGAGGGAGGGGAATGTGGTCATCGAGTGAATCGCGAGTAAATCGGTTAGGCGGTGGTACGGATGAGCGCGGGGCGGCCCGGCTTTGACCCTGGAGCGACGCCTGACGCAGACTTTATGCGCACAAAGCCACGCTCAAGCTACTGGGACAACTCCGCCGCGTTGCGAGACCGTGATTATCCCGGAAATGACAGCGCGCCGCTTGATCACTCACGCGGCGCGCTATTTTTAACTACTTTTCCTGCCTGAGAGGGCCGCGCTTCAGCAGCGGACCACTGTCAATTTCCGTGCGATCGAATGTTTAAGCGACCGCGTCGGCCGGTTGATGGCTCAACAACGCCATCAATTGGGCAATCTCTTCCCGCAGCTTGCGACGGTCGACGATCATATCGACCGCACCCTTCGTCAGCAGGAACTCGGCGCGCTGGAAGCCTTCCGGCAGCTTTTCGCGAACAGTCTGCTCGATCACGCGCGGGCCGGCGAAGCCGATCAGCGCCTTCGGCTCGGCAATCACCACGTCGCCGAGGAACGCGAAACTCGCGGACACACCGCCCATCGTCGGATCGGTCAACACGGAGATGAACGGGAGCTTGGCTTCGGCGAGCTTCGTCAGCATGGCCGTGGTCTTCGCCATCTGCATCAGCGAGAGCAGGCTTTCCTGCATCCGCGCGCCGCCCGAAGCGGTGAAGCAGATAAACGGCACTTTCTGTTCGAGCGCGTTCTGTGCGCCGCGCGCAAAGCGCTCGCCGACTACCGAACCCATCGAGCCGCCCATGAACGAGAACTCGAAGCACGCCACCACCACGGGAATCGTGTGGATCGCACCGCCCATCACGACCATCGCGTCGGTTTCGTCGGTGTCGTCCATTGCTTCTTTCAGACGATCCGGGTACTTACGGCTGTCCTTGAACTTCAGCGCATCGACCGGAACGATTTCCTGGCCGATTTCGTAGCGCCCTTCCGGATCGAGCAGGCCGTCGAGCCGCTCGCGCGCACCAATCCGCATGTGATGGTCGCACTTCGGGCAAACATGCAAGTTCGCCTCGACGTCGTTGCGATACAGCACGGCTTCGCATGACGGACACTTGATCCACAAGCCTTCCGGAATCCCCTTGCGGTTCTTCGGGTCGGTTTGTTTGATTTTTGGCGGCAGCAGCTTATCGAGCCAGCTCATATTGAATCCTTCTGGGGTCAACAGTCGTGCAAACGGCGGGATAAACCCGCCGCACACACTACAGCGACAAAATAACTGTTATCGGGCAGTCGCGACGCTATCGAGCGCCTCGCGCACTTCAGCGATGAAACGCGTGAGCGTTTCGGCGGCGGTTTCGGGAGCCGCCTGTTCGAGCAATTGGACGATACGGCTGCCGATCACGACGGCATCGGACACTTCGGCCACCGAACGCGCCGTTTGCGCGTCACGAATGCCAAAACCGACGCCCACCGGCAGGGGTACGCGCGACTTGATGGCCGGGATTTTACTCGCGATGCTGGAAACGTCCAGATTTGCCGATCCGGTCACGCCTTTCAGCGACACATAGTAGACATAGCCGCTGGCGATTTTACCAACTTCGGCAATACGCTCGTCCGTCGAAGTCGGCGCAAGCAGGAAGATCGGATCGATCCCCGCAGATCGCATCTGATCAGCGAAGTTAGCACACTCTTCCGGCGGGTAATCGACAACCAGCACGCCATCGACGCCAGCATCCTGCGCGGCTTTCGCGAAGGCTTCGGCGCCCATCCGCTCGATAGGATTGGCATAACCCATCAGCACGACCGGAGTCTTGTCGTTTGTTTCACGGAATCGCTTGACGTCGGCGAGTACGTGACGCAATGACACGCCATGCGCCAAAGCGCGTTCGGACGACTGCTGAATCACCGGACCATCGGCCATCGGGTCGGAAAACGGCACACCGAGCTCGATCACATCCGCGCCGCCAGCGGCGAGCGCGTGCATGAATTCGACCGTGCGAGCTGGGTCCGGATCGCCGGCCGTCATGAACGGAATCAGGCCTTTCTTACCTTCAGCGGACAACGCGGCAAACGTGTTCTTGATACGGGACATGGAATTTTCTCGAATTTGGGCTACTGCGCGTGATTTGCGCGCGCTGACTTGAGCAGCGCTTCGCTCACTGGACTTCGGCTTGCCGGGCCGCCTTGCCTTTGGCACGGCGAGCCACGGGAGGAGCAGCGGCGGCGCTGACGCGCTCGCGCGCTATCGCGCAGTAACTTTCATTGATCTCATAGCCGACGAATTCGCGCTGATGACGGACGCAAGCGACGGCGGTAGTGCCGCTGCCCATGAACGGGTCGAGCACGCGCCCGCCCTTCGGACAACTGGACAACACCATTCGCTCGACGATTTCCAGCGGCTTCTGGGTCGGATGCGCGACGCGCTCGGCGTGTTGCCGATGCAGCCGCGATATCGACCAGAGGTCCTTTGGATTATAGCCAAGCTCCAACCACTTGCTTCCCTCAAACAACTTACGCGAACGCGCCTTCTTCGTGACTGCATCGTACGGGATGCGGACGGGATCGAGATCGAAGAAATAATCCTTCGATACCGCGAAAAAGCCGATGTTGTCGTGCACCGAAGTAAATCGGCGCACCGTTCCGCCCATGCTCGGCACGCGCCGGTCCCAGATGATCTCGTTGACCATCACGAGTTTGGTCTTCAGGAAACTGAAGATTTCCGGCGAATACTGCCAGGTGCAGAAAATGTAGAGCGAGCCGGACGGCTTGAGCTTCGGAACCGCCAGCTCGAGCCAGGCACGCGTCCATGCGAGAAAATCCTCGCCGGTGCGCATGTCGGAGTCGTTGCCGTAGTCCTTGCCCAATCCGTAAGGCGGGTCGCAGACGATCAGATCGATCGACCCGTCCGGAATGTTCGCCACATCGGTCAGAAAATCGCGGTTCAACAGCTGAATGCCGGCAGGCACCTGCGCCAGCAAAGGCGCGGGCGCCTCGGCCACCGCTACGTCGGTGGCCGGACTCGTCGTTTCAATCGCCTGCTGCGGCTCGTCGAACTCGTCACGCATCGTCGCGGCGCTCAGAACTGAATGCCCGATCGCTCGGCGACCGTATGCATGTCCTTGTCGCCACGGCCCGACAAATTGACCAGAAGGACCTTGTCCTTCGGCAGCGTCGGCGCGAGCTTCGCGGCGTACGCCAGCGCGTGACTGGACTCGAGCGCCGGAATAATGCCTTCGATGCGACAGCAGTCGTGAAACGCTTTAAGCGCTTCTTCGTCGGTGATGCTGACGTATTCAGCGCGTTTGCTGTCTTTTAGCCACGCATGCTCGGGACCCACGCCCGGGTAGTCGAGACCAGCGGACACCGAGTGCGTCTCCATGATCTGACCGTTTTCGTCCTGAAGGAGATAGGTACGGTTTCCGTGCAACACGCCAGGTGTGCCGCCAAGAAGCGACGCCGCGTGACGGCCGGTTTCAATGCCGTCACCAGCTGGCTCGACGCCGATCAACTTCACCGAAGTGTCGTCAATGTACGGGTAAAAAATACCCATTGCGTTCGAACCGCCGCCAACGCACGCGATCACGGCGTCTGGCTGACGACCCACCATTTCCGGCATCTGCACCTTGCATTCGTCACCGATCACGCGCTGGAAGTCGCGCACCATCATCGGATAAGGATGCGGACCAGCCACCGTGCCGATAATGTAGAACGTGCTTTCGACGTTCGTCACCCAGTCGCGCATGGCTTCGTTCAGCGCGTCTTTCAGCGTACGCGAGCCCGATTCGACCGGCACGACCGTGGCGCCGAGCAGCTTCATCCGGTACACGTTAGCGGCCTGACGGCGCACGTCTTCCGCGCCCATGTAGACCACGCATTCCATACCGAAACGCGCGGCAATGGTAGCTGTCGCCACGCCATGCTGACCTGCGCCCGTTTCCGCGATCACGCGCGGCTTGCCCATGCGCTTCGCCAGCAATGCCTGGCCGATCACGTTGTTGATCTTGTGGGCGCCGGTGTGGTTCAGGTCTTCGCGCTTCAGAAAAATCTGCGCGCCGCCGACCATTTCGCTCCAGCGTTTCGCGTGATAAATCGGCGACGGACGGCCGACGAAATGCTTCAACTCGCGCTCGTATTCCGCGACGAACTCAGGATCTTTCTGGAATTTCTCGTACGCTTCACGCAGCTCGGTAAGTGCGTGCACAAGCGTTTCAGCGACGAACACGCCGCCATATTGGCCGAAATGGCCTCTTTCGTCAGGCAAGTTATACATGGTGATCACTCTTATCAGTGTGGCGCCAGGTTTTCGCAGGAGGAAAACCGGCCGCCTGAATCATTCGGCGTCTGCCGCGCGCACTGCGCGTACAAACGCTGCCATCCGGGCGTGATCTTTCACGCCCTTGGCGCCCTCTACTTCGATGCCGCTCGAGACATCGACCGCGTACGGGCGCACGCGATGGATCGCATCACTGACGTTTTGCGCGTTCAACCCACCACTCAAAACGGCCCGACGCGCGAGCTCTGCTGGAATAAGTGACCAATCGAAAACCTTCCCGCCGCCGCCATAGCCTTCGACATGGGTGTCGAACAGGAGGCCGCTGGCTGCTGAATAGTTGGAAGCTGATTTTACCAAATCAGCCGGCTGAGTATCCGCCGCAACCCGCAACGCACGCAACCAAGGCAAACCCGCAACGCTGGCGAGCGCTTCGCACTGCTCCGGCGTCTCGTCGCCGTGGAACTGCAACAACGTGAGCCCGACATTGCTGACCACCTCGCTGATCCACTCCGGCGTCGCGTTGACGAACAGGCCGACCACCGACACGAACGGCGGCACATCGTGCACCAGTTCGACCGCCTGCGCGACACTCACCGAGCGCGGGCTCGGCGGATAGAACACGAGGCCGATCGCGTCGGCGCCAAGATCGATCGCGTGTGCGACATCTTCCGGCTTCGACAGCCCGCACAATTTGATTCGCGTGCGATGCGGCGCGCGCTGCTGCGGCGCGGCGGCATCGGCGGAATTCACCAGATTTTCGGTTGCTTTCATGTTTGCGCCTGCTCGGTCCATACAGTGCTCCATGGCACGCTGCCAGTCTGCGGCGCGGGCACGGCGAATTGCTCAGGATAGCCCACCTGCGCCAGATACAACCCATCCGGCATAAACGTCGGCGCGGCGCAATCACGGCTACGAGCCGCGAGCACCTCGGCCATCCATTCGGGCGGGTAATTGCCTCGTCCGATACTGACAAGGCAGCCCATCAGGTTACGCACCATATGATGCAAAAAAGCATTCGCCCTGAAGCGGAAGTGGATGAAATCGCCCTGCTGCCTGACGTCGATCTGATACAGGTGTTTGATCGGCGTTTTCGACTGACATTGCGACGAACGGAACGACGAAAAATCGTGCTCGCCGATCAGATACGCGGCGCCCGCACGCATCGCGTCGACATCGAGCGGGGTATGCACCCAGCCGGCCCGCGTCGCCAGCATCGGCGAGCGCACGGGATTGACGTAGAGCACGTAGTAATAGGTTCGCTCGAACGCCGAAAAGCGCGCGTGAAATTCATCCGGCATGGGCTTGGCCCATTGCACGGCGATCGTTTTCGGCAGGAACGCATTCGTGCCGCGAACCCACGAACTGTCGGCGCGGTCGAGTTCGGTGTCGAAATGCACGACCTGGCCGATTCCATGCACGCCCGCATCCGTGCGACCTGCCACCACCGTGCGCACGGGCGTCCGCGCGAACTCGGCCAACGCGTGTTCGAGCACGTTCTGCACGGTATTGCCGTGCGGCTGCATCTGCCAGCCGCCGAATGCCGCGCCGTCGTACTGGACGCCTAATGCAACCCGCTTCACGACAACGGGGCGAGAGTCGAGAGCAACGCGCGAGCCTCGGTGCGGGTGGCCGGATCGTTCGCCTCGATCACTTCGTTGATAAGCGTGCGCGCGCCGGACAGGTCGCCGAGTTCGATGTACTCGGAGGCCAGATCGAGCTTGTTGCGGGCGATACGGATCAGATCGGTCGGGGTGAACGCCGGCCAGGGCTGCGCCGGGCTCGGCGGCAACTCCAGATCGAAGTCGAGCTTCAGCGCGCCGAAACCGGCTGCACCGAGGCCCGCGACAGCAGCCGGGCCTGCGGTGCCGGCGGCGATTTCATCGGCGATATGGGGGGCGTCGTCCTCGCGCGGCGCGAATGCCTGTTGGGCGGTCGTTTCCGGCGACACAACCGGCTGGGTCGTCAGCGAGACGGGTGCGCGGATGTCGTCCGCCGTCGATTCGATACGCGGCGGCAGCGGCATGTCGAGGCTGCTGAAGGCATCAATGGCATCGGCCGGGAATTCGGTCGGCACCGGCGGTATCGACATGGTGGGAACCGAAGGCACCGGCACATCGCTCGCTTCGTCGGCGTCGGCGTGATTTGCGTCATTGAACGGCTGACCGGGCGGCACGATTGCATGCGGCTCGGCGTGTTGTTGCGGAAAATCGATCACAGGTGGTGGTACGTTCTGATTGTTTTGCGGCTCTGCCGATAGTTCTTGTTGTTCCGCCGACGCCCCCGGCGCCGGCTCGTCATTCCATTGCAAGCGGCGAGCGAGTTCCTCTTGCTGGATGGGTTCATCGATTGGCTCGAGTGCGGTCAGCGGCAAAGCTTCGGCGCCGAGTTCTGCCGCGGCAGCGAGGCTCGCTGCGGTGGTCGCCCCATCGATATGGTCGTGGTGATGCTCAGGTAGAGGTTCCGGGCTGAAATCGAGGTCGACCGGCGGCGGGGTAGTCGGGTTTAGCCCGGAAACCGGTTCGGCCGATGCGGGCGTCGTAGCACGCGACTCCTCCCAGACATTGCTGGACGCGGCCAGGTTGGCCTCTTGCGAGAGCGCATCAGCTTGTGACGGGTGATTTGTGGCTTCGTGCTCTGCTACTTGTTTTGCTTCGTGTTCTGCTTGCTGAGCGCGTGCGTGATCGGCTGCGGCTTGCTCTGCCGCCACGCGTTCTGCCGTGGCACGCTCGGCTGCGGCCTGTTCTGCTGCGGCTTGTTCTGTTGCCGCGCGCTCGGCCGCCGCCTGCGAGGCCGCGTGACGGGCTTCCGCCTCGCGCTCCGCAGCCTCACGCTCCGCTGTTTCCCGTTGCGCAGCCTCGCCCTCAGCCGCCTCGCGTTCAGCGGCAGCCAGCGCTGCTGCCGAGATGACGGCCGCGTCCTTGTCGTCAGATGCGTCGGACACCGACGTCTCGTCGGGAGTCGCAACGATGGCCGGCGATTCGCCCTCCCGCGCCGCCACCTCGCGATCTGCCGCCGCCGCTTGCGCCGCCGCGACGTTCTCGCGCTTACGCCGACGGATACGCAATGCCGTCAGCAGCACGACCAGCGCAGCGCCGATCGCTGCCGCGATGCTCAGATTCTGTTGCGACATCCCGCCAATATTCGACGTGGGAGCCGTCGCCGCCCCATGACCAGGCACAACCGGGGTTGCCGCGGAAGCGCCAGCCGCCGACGCCACGCCGCTAGTCGCCACCGCCCCTCCCGCCGCCGGAGCGCCGCCAATGCCGTGCTTCTGCAACTCCATGAGCACCCGGTTTTTCAGCGCGAGCAACTGCTGCAAACTGGAGACTTTCGGCTGCGATGCCGGCAGTGGAGCAGCCGACACCGGCGCGGCAGCAGTAGCCGGCGGCTGTGTCGCGGCAACGGGTTCGCTCGCTGACGGTTGAACCGACCCGGACCACGCGCGTGTGTCGCTAGCAGACACAGCGGCCGGCTGCGACCCTGCTGCCGGCGCCGACGAAATCGCACCGCTCGCAGCTGCACCCGCCTGCGCCGGGGAGCTTGCCTCAGTGGTCGCGCTTGCCGTCCCTGAAACCGTTGCGGGCGTTACAGCGCTTGCCGCGCTGCTCGCCGCCGCATTGGCCTGCGTCGCGCCAGTCGTCGCCGTAGCCGCCCCAGAAGCCGAGGCCGCCGACGAAGCCGAAGCCGCCAACGCACCCGTCGCATCCAGCGCCGGCACCGTCAACGCCGCCCCGACTCGCATCCGGCTCGGATCGTGGCTCATAAACGCATTCGGGTTCGCGTCGAACAATGCGTGCGACGCCCGCGCGAGCGTCGCCTTGTCGTGTGACTGCGTGACGGCGATCGCCACGTCATTCAGCGACTGTCCGGGCTTCACCGTGTATTGACTGCCCGCCGCATACGACACCGAAGCGGCATCGGGCGCGCTCGCGGTCGAATCCGGCGCGGCAAGCGCGTTGCCCAGCCCCGCGCCGGTTAGCGCCAAAGCCAGTGCAGCCGCAGCCGCCAGACGGCCCTTACGTCGATGAATGAACATGGCCCGAAGGGACGAGAGTCGAAGGGTCATCGGGACTCCTGCCGCGTCAGCGCGCAGCCCTTTTTTGCGATTGGAAAGAGACAAGATTTTCGGAGCACACAATGAAAAAAGCGCCGCGCAAGCGCGACGCTTCTTGAGTTTTCTACGCGTCGTGAGCGCGTAGTTTACTTTACTTGTCGAGCACAATGCGAAGCATGCGACGCAGCGGTTCCGCAGCGCCCCACAGCAGCTGATCGCCGACCGTGAATGCCGACAGATATTCACCGCCCATCGCGAGCTTACGCACGCGGCCGACCGGCACCGTCAGCGTGCCCGTGACCACAGCCGGGGACAGATCGCGCACGGTGGCTTCGCGCTCGTTCGGCACGACCTTGACCCAGTCGTTGCCCGACGCGAGGATGCTGTTCACTTCGTCCAGCGGCACGTCCTTGTTCAGCTTGATGGTCAGTGCCTGCGAGTGGCAGCGCATTGCGCCGATCCGCACGCACAGGCCGTCGACGGGGATCGAGCCCGGCGTGCCCATGGCTGGCTTACCGAGAATCTTGTTGGTTTCAGCGCCGCCCTTCCACTCTTCCTTCGACATGCCGTTGCCGAGATCCTTGTCGATCCACGGAATCAGCGAGCCGGCGAGCGGCACGCCGAAGTTGTCGGTCGGCATGCGGTCGCTGTTCATTGCAGCCAGCACGCGACGGTCGATATCGAGAATCGCCGACGACGGATCAGCCAGGTCTTCCTTGGCTGCACCGTACAGCGTGCCCATCTGTTGCAGCAGTTCGCGCATGTTCTGCGCGCCCGCGCCCGAAGCGGCCTGATACGTCATAGCCGTGATCCAGTCGACGAGGCCTTCGCGGAACAAGCCGCCGAGCGCCATCAGCATCAGGCTGACCGTGCAATTGCCGCCGATGAAATTCTTCTGGCCCTTGACCAGCGCATTCTTGATCACGTCGAGGTTGACCGGATCGAGAATGATGACCGCGTCGTCCTTCATGCGCAGCGACGAAGCCGCGTCGATCCAGTAACCGTTCCAGCCCGCTGCGCGCAGCTTCGGGAACACGTCGTTCGTGTAGTCACCACCCTGGCACGAGATGATCGCGTCGCACTTCTTCAGGTCGTCGATGCTTGTCGCATCTTTGAGCTTGGTCTCGTTTTTGGCGAACGACGGCGCGTTGCCGCCCGCGTTGCTGGTGCTGAAAAACACCGGTTCGATCAAGTCGAAATCGCCTTCCTGCTGCATGCGTTGCATCAGGACGCTGCCGACCATGCCGCGCCAACCTACGAGACCTACGTTCATGACTTCATACCCTTCGAATGGAAACTTCCCCGCATCTTTGCCCGCAGTGACCGCGCGGGGAAGATGAGCGGGCACGACGGACGATCAGCGTTTCGTGATCGTTTTCGGGGTAATCGTTTTGATGGTGGTAATGGCGAGTTCAACCGCACGGGCCGTTTTGCCGTGAAGTTTGGAAATCGAGGAGATTTTTGAGATCTGCGCCATCGTCACAATATACACGAAAACCGGGATCTGGCGACGTCGTTCGCCGCTTCAGCCCGTCGCTGTTGTCTGTTTTACGCGTAAATTGGCCTCTAAAGAGGCCAATTTACGTTTTAAAGGCCGTTGCCAGCCCTGCTTACCGTTGATGCTCCGACGCGCTTTACAGCGCCGCCACAACGGCGTCGCCCATCGCGACCGTGCCGACCTGCTTGCAACCCGGCGTGAGAATGTCGCCCGTGCGATAGCCCTGCTCAAGCACCTTCTTCACCGCGTTTTCGATGCGGTCCGCCTGCTCTGCCTTGTTCAGCGAGTAACGCAGCATCATGGCGGCCGACAGAATGGTCGCCAGCGGATTCGCCACGCCCTTGCCGGCGATATCCGGCGCGGAACCGTGCGACGGCTCGTACAAGCCCTTGTTGTTCTTGTCGAGCGAGGCCGACGGCAGCATGCCGATCGAACCCGTCAGCATCGCGGCTTCGTCGGAGAGGATGTCGCCGAACATGTTGCCGGTGACCACCACGTCGAATGCCTTGGGCGCCTTCACGAGTTGCATGGCCGCGTTGTCGACGTACATGTGCGACAACTCGACGTCCGCGTATTCCTTCGATACGTCGATCATCACGTCACGCCAGAATTGCGACGTTTCGAGCACGTTGGATTTGTCGACCGAAGTCAGCTTCTTGTCACGCTTTTGCGCGGCCTGGAACGCGACGTGCGCGATGCGGCGCACTTCGGGTTCCGAATAGCGCATCGTGTCGAAGCCTTCCTTCGAGCCCGCAAACAGGCCGTCCGGCGCTTCACGCACGCCGCGCGGCGCGCCGAAGTAAATGTCGCCGTTCAATTCGCGCACGATCAGGATGTCGAGACCCGACACGATCTCTTCCTTCAACGACGATGCACCCGTGAGTTGCGGATAACAGATAGCCGGACGGAAATTCGCGAACAGTTGCAGATGCTTGCGCAGACCCAGAATGGCCTGCTCCGGACGCAGAGCGCGTTCGAGCTTGTCGTACTTCCAGTCGCCGACTGCGCCGAACAGGATCGCATCGGCTTCTTTCGCCAGCGCCAGAGTCGCATCCGGCAGCGGGTGGCCGCTTGCTTCGTAGCCCGCGCCGCCAACCGGCGCTTCCTCGAGTTCGAACTTTTCACCGAGTACGTTCAGGACCTTGACAGCCTCCTTGACGATTTCGGGACCGATGCCGTCGCCCGGCAACACTGCGATCTTCATGCGAATTCCTTGATGATTTTCTTCGGGACTTTTCAAACGCGAGTCAGCGAACGGGCCCCGAAAGGCCCGCACACCTTTAACCGACGATGCGGTGATTCAACCACGGCTGCTTTGCCAGGCGTTCTGCTTCGAACTGACGAATCTTGTCCGCGTGACGCAGCGTGAGGCCGATGTCGTCGAAACCGTTCAGCAGACAGTACTTGCGGAAACCGGCGACTTCGAACGGATATTCAGCGCTGCCGTCGGACGTGCGCACGACTTGCGCTTCGAGGTCGACGATCAGCTGATAGCCGTTGAACGCGTACGTTTCGTTGAACAGGTGATCGACCTGTTGCTCGGTCAGCACAATCGGCAGCACGCCGTTCTTGAAGCAGTTGTTGTAGAAAATGTCGGCGAAGCTCGGCGCGATCAGCGCGCGGAAACCGTATTGCTGCAACGCCCACGGCGCGTGCTCACGCGAGCTGCCACAACCGAAGTTCTTGCGCGCCAGCAACACCGAAGCGCCCTGATAACGCGGCTGATTCAGCACGAAATCCGGATTCAGCGGGCGCTTCGAATTGTCCTGACCCGGCTCGCCGTGATCGAGATAACGCCATTCGTCGAACGCGTTCGGGCCGAACCCAGTGCGTTTGATCGACTTCAGGAACTGCTTCGGAATGATCGCGTCCGTGTCGACGTTCTCGCGATCGAGCGGCGCCACGAGGCCAGTGTGTACGATGAATTTATCCATGATTTACCCGAGCTTCCGAATATCGACGAAGTGACCTTCGATTGCCGCAGCCGCTGCCATTGCAGGGCTCACGAGGTGCGTGCGGCCACCTGCGCCTTGACGGCCTTCGAAGTTGCGATTCGACGTGGACGCGCAACGCTCGCCCGGATCGAGGCGGTCGGCGTTCATCGCGAGGCACATCGAGCAACCCGGCTCGCGCCATTCGAAACCGGCGTCGGTGAAGACCTTGTCGAGACCTTCGCGTTCGGCTTGCGCCTTCACGAGACCCGAACCCGGCACCACCATGGCCAGACGGATATTCGGTGCAACACGGCGGCCGAGCTTGCGCACGACATAAGCCGCGGCGCGAATGTCTTCGATACGCGCGTTCGTGCACGAACCGATGAAAATCTTGTCCGGCTTGATCGACTCGATCGGCGCATTCGGTTCGAGCGCCATGTACTTCAATGCACGTTCCATCGCGTCGCGCTTGACCGGATCTTTTTCGCGTTCCGGATCGGGCACGCGGCCGTCAACAGCCGTGACCATTTCCGGCGACGTGCCCCACGTGACTTGCGGCACGATTTCAGCGGCATTCAGTTCGACCACGCGATCGAAATGCGCGCCGTCGTCGGACTTGAACTGCTTCCAGTATTCGACCGCGTGATCCCACTCGACGCCTTCCGGCGAGAACGGACGGCCCTTCAGGTATTCGACCGTGGTGTCGTCCACGGCGACCATGCCGGCGCGCGCGCCTGCTTCGATCGCCATGTTGCAGACCGTCATACGGCCTTCCATCGACAGCGAACGGATGGTCGACCCGCCGAATTCGATGGCATAACCCGTACCGCCCGCCGTGCCGATCTTGCCGATGATCGCGAGCACGATGTCCTTCGCGGTACAGCCGCGCGGCAACGGACCCTCGACCTTCACCAGCATGTTCTTGCTCTTCTTCTGCAAGAGCGTTTGCGTGGCCAGCACGTGCTCGACTTCCGACGTGCCGATGCCATGCGCGAGCGCGCCGAACGCGCCGTGCGTGGACGTGTGCGAGTCGCCGCAGACGATCGTCATGCCCGGCAGCGTAGCGCCCTGCTCCGGCCCGATGATGTGCACGATGCCTTGACGCAGATCGTTCATCTTGAACTGCGTGATGCCATAGGCGTCGCAGTTCGAATCGAGCGTGTCGACTTGCAGCTTCGAGACAGGATCGGCGATACCGTGCGTGCGGTCGGTAGTCGGGACGTTGTGGTCCGACACGGCCAGGTTCGCGCTGATGCGCCACACGGGACGCTCAGCCAGCTTCAGGCCTTCGAACGCCTGCGGGCTGGTCACTTCGTGCAGCAGGTGACGGTCGATATAAAGAATCGAAGTACCGTCTTCTTCCGTGTGGATCACGTGCGTGTTCCACAATTTGTCGTAGAGAGTCTGTGCCATGGTATGCGGGGTAGTAATAGCTTTCGGGCTGACTGTGTCAGTCGATTATGCCACGCAGAACCTTGCCACGCGACCCTCCATCAGCGGAAAAACCGATAAAAAACAGGGAGTTGGGTGGTAGTGACGATACCTGTATCGATGACACCCGGAAAGAGTGAGCATACCGGCGAGTGCATGCGCCGGCATGCGGCTAATTCGTATGAAGCGCTTTGAAACAGCTGGAGCGGTTTCTATCGAACGCAACGACTCCAAGGCACTTTGGTCTCGCCCACACGCCATCTGCAATTGCGTCGGGCTCATGGATGCATGCCCGTTTGCGAGCACCCCGAAAGAGTCAGCCCGTCTCCCGCGCAAAAAACAAAACGCCCCAACGGATAAATCCCGTTGGGGCGTCTTTCAATCATCATCGGATTGCGAAACTGCTTTTGCCCGCAGCAAACTGCTGCTACGAACTAAACAACTTCCAACCGAATCAACGTTGCGCGATCGGCTTGGCTTCGCGCTGCGTGTCGCCGATGAACAGCTGACGCGGACGGCCAATCTTCTGTTCCGGATCGGCGATCATTTCGTTCCACTGCGCAATCCAGCCGACCGTACGTGCCATCGCGAAAATACACGTGAACATCGACGTCGGGATGCCCAGTGCGCGCTGCACGATGCCCGAGTAGAAGTCGACGTTCGGGTACAGCTTGCGCGACACGAAATATTCGTCTTCCAGAGCGATCTTTTCCAGTGCCATGGCGAGCTTGAACAGCGGGTCGTCGTGCAGACCCAGCTCTTCCAGCACTTCGTGGCAGGTTTCGCGCATCAGCTTCGCACGCGGATCGTAGTTCTTGTACACGCGGTGACCGAAGCCCATCAGCTTCACGCCCGAGTTCTTGTCCTTCACCTGCTTGATGAACTCAGGAATGTTGTCGACCGAGCCGATTTCTTCCAGCATGTTCAGCGCGGCTTCGTTCGCACCACCGTGCGCCGGGCCCCACAGACAGGCGATACCTGCAGCGATACACGCGAACGGGTTCGCGCCCGACGAACCGGCGAGACGCACGGTCGAGGTCGAAGCGTTCTGTTCGTGGTCTGCGTGCAGGATCAGGATGCGGTCGAGTGCGCGCACCAGCACGTCGTTGACCTTGTACTCTTCGCACGGGTTCGAGAACATCATGTGCATGAAGTTCGCGCTGTACGACAGGTCGTTCTTCGGGTACGCAAACGGCTGGCCGATGCTGTACTTGTACGCCATTGCGACCAGCGTCGGCAGCTTCGCGATCATGCGGATTGCCGACACTTCACGGTGACGCGGGTTATTGATGTCGAGCGAGTCGTGATAGAACGCCGACAGCGCGCCGACAGCAGCCACCAGAATCGCCATCGGGTGCGCGTCGCGACGGAAGCCGCGGAAGAAGAAGTGCATTTGCTCATGCACCATCGTGTGATTCGTCACGGTCTTGACGAACTCTTCCTTCTGCTTCTCGTTCGGCAGCTCGCCCTTCAGCAGCAGGTAGCAGCTTTCGAGGAAGTCTGCGTTTTCAGCGAGGTTGTCGATCGGGTAGCCGCGGTACAGCAGCTCGCCCTTGTCGCCGTCGATGTAGGTGATTGCGGAATTGCACGCCGCCGTCGACATGAAGCCCGGGTCGTACGTGAACTTGCCGGTCTGGCCGTACAGTTTGCGAATGTCGATTACGTCCGGGCCCAAAGTGCCCTTGTAAATCGGCATTTCAACGCTCGGCGAATTGTCGCTGAACGATAGCGTGGCTTTAACATCTGACGGGGTCATAGCACATCCTCAATCGAAGTATGGAAACAGGGTTTCGATAATTGCACGCCTGGAACAACAGGCTGGCGGCGCTCAAGCGTTGCGCAGCAGCTCCAGAACACGGATTACATCCGGGTCGGCAAGCTCGCCCTCCGGTTCCTTGCGCACAAGCAGCAAGTCCATCAGGTCGTTATCGCTCAGCTCGAGCAGGCGCGTAAGTGCGCCTACGTCGGCATCGCTGAGGTCATGCTCATATCGGCTGAAAAAACGTTCGAAGATCAGATCGTTTTCCAGCAGGCCCCGCCGGGCACGCCAACGAAGGCGCGCCCGGCGGAGAGGGTCGGACTGATGCGATGTTTCGTCCATCTCAGACCGCGCGGCGAACCATCAATTCCTTGATCTTGCCAATCGCCTTGGTCGGGTTCAGGCCCTTCGGGCAAACGTCGACGCAATTCATGATGGTATGGCAACGGAACAGACGGTACGGATCTTCCAGGTTGTCGAGGCGTTCACCCGTCGCTTCGTCGCGGCTGTCCGCAATGAAGCGATAGGCTTGCAGCAGGCCAGCCGGGCCGACGAACTTGTCCGGATTCCACCAGAAGCTCGGGCACGACGTCGAGCAGCTCGCGCACAGAATACATTCGTACAGGCCGTCGAGCTCGTCGCGTTCTTCCGGCGACTGCAGACGTTCCTTTTCCGGCGGCGGCGTATCGTTGATCAGGTACGGCTTGATCGAGTGATACTGGTTGAAGAAGTTCGTCATGTCGACGATCAGGTCGCGAATGACCGGCAGGCCCGGCAGCGGACGCAGCACGATCTTTTGCGGCAGATCGTTCAGGTTCGTCAGACACGCCAGACCATTCTTGCCGTTGATGTTCATTGCGTCCGAACCGCACACGCCTTCACGGCACGAGCGACGGAACGACAAGGTCTCGTCCACGGCCTTCAGCTTCAGGAGCGCGTCGAGCAGCATGCGTTCGTGCGAGTCGATGTCGATCTCGTACGTTTGCATGCGCGGTGCTGCATCCTTGTCCGGGTCGTAGCGGTAGATTTCAAATATACGCTTTGCCATTTCTGAATTCCTTTGACTGGTGCCTTAGAAGGTACGCGCTTTCGGCGGCACGGATTCGACGGTCAGCGGTTGCATGTGAACCGGCTTGTAGTCGAGGCGGTCGCCTTCGCTGAACCACAACGTATGGCGCAGCCAGTTTTCGTCGTCGCGATGTTCGAAGTCGTTCTGCGCGTGCGCGCCACGGCTTTCCTTGCGCGCTTCGGCCGAGACCATCGTGGCGCGTGCCACTTCGATCAGGTTCGCCACTTCCAGCGCTTCGACGCGGGCCGTGTTGAACACCTTCGACTTGTCCTTCAGATGGATGTTGTCGACACGTCCAGCCACTTCGCGAATAGCCTCGACGCCCTTCGCCAGCAACTCCGACGTACGGAACACGCCGGCGTGAGCCTGCATCGTGCTGCGGATGTCGTTCGCGACGTCCTGCGCGTACTCGCCCGACGACGACTTGTCGAGCTTGTCCAGACGCGACAGCGCGAAGTCGGCAGCATCGGCCGGCAGCGGCTTGTGCTCTTTCATGCTCTGCACGTGCTTGACGATGTGGTTGCCGGCCGCGCGGCCGAACACCACGAGGTCGAGCAGCGAGTTCGTGCCGAGACGGTTTGCACCGTGCACCGACACGCACGAGCATTCGCCCACTGCGTAGAAACCGTTGACGACTTCTTCGTGGCCGCGCGCCGTACCGACGACCTGACCGTTGATGTTCGTCGGGATACCGCCCATCTGATAGTGAATGGTCGGCACAACCGGAATCGGCTCTTTAATGCAATCGACGTTCGCGAACTTCATCGCGATTTCGCGGATTGACGGCAGACGCTTCATGATCGTCTCTGCGCCGATGTGCGACAGGTCGAGCAGCACGTGGTCCTTGTTCGGACCCACGCCGCGGCCTTCCTTGATTTCCTGGTCCATCGAACGCGAAACGAAGTCGCGCGGCGCCAGATCCTTCAGCGTCGGTGCGTAGCGTTCCATGAAACGCTCGCCGTTCGAGTTACGCAGAATGCCGCCTTCGCCGCGCACGCCTTCGGTAATCAGCACGCCCGCGCCGGCCACGCCGGTCGGGTGGAATTGCCAGAATTCCATGTCCTGCAGCGCGATATTCGAACGCGCAGCCATGCCGAGGCCGTCACCGGTGTTGATGAACGCGTTGGTCGATGCCGCGAAGATCCGGCCTGCACCGCCCGTTGCGAACAGCGTGGTCTTGCCTTCGAGGATGTAGACGTCGCCGGTTTCCATTTCCAGCGCGGTCACGCCGAGCACATCGCCGTCGGCGTCGCGGATCAGATCCAGCGCCATCCATTCGACGAAGAACTGCGTCTTTGCTTCGACGTTCTGCTGATACAGCGTGTGCAGCAGCGCGTGACCGGTACGGTCAGCCGCCGCGCAGGCGCGTTGCACCGGCTTTTCGCCGTAGTTGGCGGTGTGGCCGCCGAACGGGCGCTGATAAATCGTGCCGTCTGCGTTACGGTCGAACGGCATGCCCATGTGTTCGAGTTCGTAGACTGCGTTCGGTGCTTCACGGCACATGAACTCGATCGCGTCCTGGTCGCCGAGCCAGTCGGAACCCTTGATCGTGTCGTAGAAGTGGTAGTGCCAGTTGTCTTCGCTCATGTTGCCGAGCGAGGCACCGATGCCGCCTTGAGCCGCGACCGTGTGCGAACGCGTCGGGAACACCTTGGACAGCACGCAGACCGACAGACCGGCGCGCGCGAGTTGCAGCGAAGCGCGCATTCCCGAGCCGCCTGCGCCGACGATGACCACGTCAAACTTGCGACGCGGCAGAGAATTCTTGATTGCAGCCATTCTTTTACACTCTCCAGAGAATCTGCGCAGCGTAGCCCGCACATGCGAGCAGCCAGACGATCGTCAGCACCTGAAGGGTCAGGCGCACGCCAACGGGCTTCACGTAGTCCATCCAGATATCGCGGATACCAACCCACGCGTGGTAGAACAGTGCAAGCAGCGTGACGAACGTAGCGAGCTTCATCCATTGCGTCGCGAAGATCGAGGCCCAGCCGTCGTACGAGAAATCGCGCGCGCCGAAGAACCAGGCGAGCAGGATAACCGTGTAGACCGCCATGATCGTGGCGGTGATGCGTTGCGCGAGCCAGTCGCGCAGACCGTAATGCGCGCCGACAACGAGACGCTTCGAACCGATCCGGTTATTTGATGACATTTTTTAGAATGCTCCGAACAGTTTCGCCGCGAATGCGATGGTGAGCAGCGACGACACGACGATAACGACGATGGAGGTCGACTTGCCTTTTTCCTTCGTCACGGAGTCGTGATTGGTGTCCATCATCAGATGGCGGACGCCGGCGCAGAAGTGGAACAGGAAACCCCACGCCAGAACGAGCGTGATGAGCTTGACGATGATATTGGAGAGGAAACCTTTGAAGCCTTCGAAACTCAATTCTGAAGTCAGGCTCTGATCAAAGAGGTACAGCAGGAACGGAAGGAAAACAAACAAAAGACCACCGCTCACGCGGTGCAAGATCGACACGCGCCCCGCGAGCGGGAGACGGTATGCCGTCAATATCTGCCCAATACCGATATTCCGGAATTCCGGCCTCGGTTTTTTTACGGCTTCTGCCATGCTAGACCCCTACTATGTAGTCACACTAATCCGCAATTTTAGCGCCTTTTTATATCGCGCTGCAGCGAAAACCACTACAGGTCCGTTACAGCACACGCGATAAAGACGCCGTCAAACAGGCGCGCGTGTGGGACGCCGCGCCTTCATTCAGCCCGACTCAACTCAGATCGTTCTGATAGTAATACCCGGTTGTGACATACCAACCTCGCCGGACTTCAACCGGCCGGTCCCCATAGGTATAGGACACGCGTTCGACCGACAGCAACGGAAAACCCGCGGGCACATGCAGCAGGTCGGCCACAGAAGGATCCGCTGCGACCGCGCGGATTTTCTCCGTGGCGCGAATCATGCGGGTGCCGAATTCCGTCTCGAACATCGCGTAGAGGGGACCCTTGTACTCCGACAACCGTTCGAGCGTCAGTCCGCGAAACACGGCGCCAGGCAGCCAGATTTCATCGAGGACCGTGACTTCGCCGTCGAACTGCAGCAAACGCTTGATCAGCACCACCGGGTCGGCTGGCTTCAGATCGAGTTGACGGGCAATGTCGGCAGAAGCGCGCAAACGGCGGCATTCAAGCAGGCGGCTGACGTGCGGATGCTCCGCGCCGTCATCGGCCAGTAATCTGAGGAAGCGAAACTGGGCGCGATCTTCGTTGTGCGTCGCAACAAAAGTGCCCTTGCCCTGGCGGCGCACCAGCAGGTTGTCGGCGGCCAGTTCGTCGATGGCTTTGCGCACCGTCCCCTGACTGACCTTGTATCTTGCCGCCAATTCGACTTCACTAGGAATGATCTCGCCCGGCTTCCATTCACCGCTTTCGAGGCTCTGCGTAATCAGCCCTTTGATCTGCTGATACAGGGGGCTAAAAGTAGGCGACGAGGCGGGAGTGCTGGCGGGTACACCCTCGCCCGCGGCCCCTTGGCCGCTCGGGTTCGTGGTATTCGCCGGGTTCGAATTCATGCGCGCATTTCATCATAAAGGGCTGGGGTGCGTCTAGGGTTTTCCCCGCAATAGATGTGTCTTATATAAGACATAAGATAATGTTGACTTTGTGCATGACGACTCCTACACTCCTTGGCGAGCAAGGGTTTGCGGGTTTTTCGGCAGCTGTTCTGACACAGCGCCGCGACGCTTCGGCAGCCACTGCGCACCATGCAGTTCCCTCGCAGTTCAGGTTTCGATTCGCCGCCATTCGTTGGTCAGACGCTTGCCGAAACGCGCTGTTTGCAGGAGCCCGCACCGTGCAGCGGCTACCTCGGCGCCACCTTATTCCGCTCCCGCTCAGTAAAGGTTTCCGGCACGGCGATCTTGCCGCAACGCGCCGCCTGGCCCCGTCGAATTACAGGGCCGCACGCGAACAGTGAATTCCGCCGTGTTTCATAACGCTTCGCTGAACGCGCATATAGAATGGCGTTTTCCCTAGCGTCTAACGCATCGTCCTGGAGATTTCTCAATGGCTAAGCCCGCAAAGCGCGTTGCCGTCACCGGCGCCGCAGGTCAAATCGCTTACTCCCTGCTGTTCCGCATCGCCAATGGCGATCTGCTCGGCAAGGACCAGCCGGTTGTCCTGCAACTGCTCGACCTCCCGCAAGCGCAAGGCGCCGTCAAAGGCGTCGTGATGGAACTGGATGATTGCGCATTCCCGCTGCTGTCGGGTGTCGTGATCACTGACGACCCGAAAGTTGCATTCAAGGATGCAGACGTGGCCCTGCTGGTCGGCGCACGCCCGCGTTCGAAAGGCATGGAGCGTAAGGACCTGCTGTCGGCAAACGCCGAAATCTTCACGGTTCAGGGCAAGGCGCTGAACGAAGTCGCCAGCCGCGACGTGAAGGTTCTGGTGGTCGGCAACCCGGCTAACACCAACGCATACATCGCGATGAAGTCGGCGCCGGATCTGCCGAAGAAGAACTTCACCGCCATGCTGCGCCTGGACCACAACCGCGCGTTGTCGCAACTGGCTGCCAAGTCGGGCAAGCCGGTCGCGTCGATCGAAAAGCTGGCTGTGTGGGGCAACCACTCGCCGACCATGTACCCGGACTTCCGCGTTGCAACGGCTGAAGGTCAGGACCTGACCAAGCTGATCAACGACGAAGAATGGAACCGCAACACGTTCATCCCGACCGTCGGCAAGCGCGGCGCAGCGATCATCGAAGCGCGCGGCCTGTCGTCGGCGGCGTCGGCGGCTAATGCTGCAATCGACCACGTGCGTGACTGGGTTCTGGGCACGAACGGCAAGTGGGTCACGATGGGTATTCCGTCGGACGGCTCGTACGGCATCCCGGAAGACATCATCTACGGTGTGCCGGTTACGTGCGAAAACGGCGAGTACAAGCGCGTCGAAGGTCTGGAAATCGACGCGTTCTCGCGCGAAAAGATGGACGGCACGCTGCAGGAATTGCTGGAAGAGCGCGACGGCGTTCAACACCTGCTCGGCTAAGCCCCTGATGCAGATAAACCGGAACTCCGTAGCTTCACCGCGGCGGGTTCCGGTTTTTTTCGTGCGAATGCCGGAATTTATGCAATTCCGGTCTTTCGCATCTGATCCGAATGCGCTTTGCAATCACCTGACAGCAGTCACGCTCAGGCAGAGTTCATCCGAATCATATTTTCACTAAACAACCCCACGCCCCTGACGCCGACGATGCGCGCCCCCACCCCCGCCGAAGTGCTGTTTGACGGCGAAGTGCCGCCGCTTGTGCTACCTGCCTGCGATCACTACGCCGGCAGCGAAAAGCTGATGCTGAAGTCGCTCGCGCTGCAGCAGCAACTCGGCCCGGTGTTCGACATCACGCTCGATTGCGAAGACGGTGCGCAAGTCGGCCGCGAAGCGGAGCACGCGGAACTGGTCGCGTCGCTTCTGGGCAGCGAGCATGACCGTTTCGGGCGCGTCGGCGTACGGATTCACGACTTCGATCACGCGCACTGGCGCGACGACGTCCGTCTCATTCTGCGTGCCGCGAAGCGCGCGCCGGCTTACATTACCCTTCCGAAAATCCGCAACGTTCCCGATGCCGCCGAAATGGTCGCGTTCATCGAGGCGACGCGGCGCGAGCTCGGCATCACGCAGCCGGTGCCGGTGCAACTGCTGGTCGAAACCCACGGTGCGCTCACGCGCGTGTTCGATCTGGCCGCGCTGCCGGGCGTCGAAGCATTGAGCTTCGGCTTGATGGACTTCGTCTCCGCGCACAACGGCGCGATTCCCGACACGGCCATGCGCTCTCCGGGTCAGTTCGATCATCCGCTGGTGCGTCGCGCGAAACTGGAAATTTCGGCGGCCTGTCATGCATACGGCAAGGTGCCGTCGCATAACGTCAGCACCGAAGTGCGCGACATGAGCGTGGTCGCGAACGACGCAGCGCGGGCCCGCAACGAGTTCGGCTACACGCGCATGTGGAGCATTCACCCGGCGCAGATCGAGGCGATCGTCGCCGCATTTGCTCCGCGCGACGAAGAGATCGCCACGGCCACTGAAATCCTGCTGGCCGCGCAGTCGGCGCAATGGGGGCCGACGCGCTATCACGACACGCTGCACGATCGCGCGAGCTATCGCTATTACTGGTCGGTGCTGCGCCGTGCGCAAGCGACGGGCCGCGCGGTTCCGCAAGACGCCGCGCCGCTTTTCGCAGAAGTGGGCGCTAACGGACAAGCTGCGTCGTGAGCGTTCGGGGCATGCAATCGCGCCCGGTGCGCGCTGCCTTGATCACAGCACAGGCCTTCGCGGCGATGAAAAACCGGCGTCGAACATACGGCTGGCGCAGCAGCAGTACGTAGGGAAAATAGCTCGCAGGACCAACGCACGCAAGCTCAAGGGAGATGGCGGGAGATGAGTGAGACGACGCAATCCACAGACGCACAAGGCGGCAGCACCCCACAAAGCGGTTTCAAGCCCAAAAAATCCGTCGCCCTGTCCGGCGTGACGGCGGGCAACACCGCGCTGTGCACGGTCGGCAAGACCGGCAACGATCTGCACTATCGCGGCTACGACATTCTCGACATCGCGAGCGCCTGCGAATTCGAAGAAATCGCGTATCTGCTGGTCCACGAAAAGCTGCCCACGCAGGCCGAGCTTCAGGCATATAAAACCAGACTCAAAGGCATGCGCGGCCTGCCCGCCAACGTCAAGGCCGCGCTCGAATGGATTCCCGCCGCTGCGCATCCGATTGACGTGATGCGCACCGGCGTCTCGGTGCTCGGCACCGTGCTGCCGGAGAAGGACGACCACAATCTGCCGGGCGCACGCGATATCGCCGACAAGCTGATGGCGTCGCTCGGTTCGATGCTGCTGTACTGGTATCACTATTCGCACAACGGCAAGCGCATCGAGGTCGAAACCGACGACGATTCGATCGGCGGCCATTTCCTGCATCTGTTGCATGGCGTCGAGCCGTCGAAGGCTTGGGTCGATGCGATGCATGTGTCGTTGAACCTGTATGCAGAGCATGAATTCAACGCGTCGACCTTCACGGGGCGCGTGATTGCAGGCACGGGGTCCGACATTTACTCGGCGATCACCGGCGCGATCGGCGCATTGCGCGGCCCGAAGCACGGCGGCGCCAACGAAGTCGCGTTCGAAATCCAGTCGCGCTATCAGACGCCCGACGAAGCGGAAGCCGATATCCGCAGGCGCGTCGAGAATAAGGAAGTCGTGATCGGCTTCGGCCATCCGGTGTACACGATCTCCGATCCGCGCAACGTGGTCATCAAGGACGTGGCGAAGAAGCTGTCGAAGGAAGCGGGGAATACGAAGCTGTTCAACATCGCCGAGCGGCTCGAATCGGTGATGTGGGACGCGAAGAAAATGTTCCCGAACCTCGACTGGTTCAGCGCGGTGTCGTATCACATGATGGGCGTGCCGACGGCGATGTTCACGCCGATTTTCGTGATCGCGCGCACGGCAGGGTGGAGCGCGCACATCATCGAGCAGCGGGTCGACAACAAGATCATCCGACCCAGCGCGAACTACACCGGACCTGAGAATTTGAAGTACCTGCCGCTAAATAGGAGAAAATAGCGGTCGCTGTGCGCTTTCAAAGCGCGTGCAGTTCAACCCACGCGGTCGCCAGGACCGGTAGCCCGCGTAATGTTTAACTGAAACTAGATAGAAAGGTTTTCTCCATGAAAAAGCTGATGATCGCCGCCGTGATTGGCGCCCTGTCCACGACGATGCTGACCCTGTCGACGGAAGCCGCCGCACAAACAGCGACCACCACCAAGCCGGCAGCGAAGAAGGCCGTGGCAAAGCGCCCGGAACCGCGTCGCCTGATCAAGCGCAAAGCTAACCCGGCCAAGGAAGCGAAGGTCGATCCGGTACCGGACGGCTCGGAAAAGTGGTCGTGCGCCGAAGGTCTGGCTTTCGACCTGAAGGGCGACATGAAGCGTGACCAGATCGTCACGGTTCACTGGGCCAACAAAAATTACAATCTGCCGCGCGAAGCGACCACCACCGGCGCAGACCGCTTCCACGACGCCGCAACGGGCATGGATCTGGTCGTGATCCCGACCAAGGCAATGCTGTTCCAGGACAAGGACAGCTCGCGCCTCGCCGACGAATGCAAGACGGCAGCGATGACGCAAGGCGCGCCGGCTCCGACGCAATCGAACGCGATCAACCGGACCACCAACTAAACAACGTCGTCAGGAACGCTCCCCGATGTCCGCTCCGATTTCCAACGTACGACCCGACCCGGATTCCGTCCTGGTCGATATCGTCGACTACGTTCTGGATTTCACGATCGACGGCAAGCTCGCGCTGGAAACCGCGCGCCATTGCCTGATCGATACGCTCGGCTGTGGACTCGAGGCGCTCTCCTACCCGGCCTGCACCAAGCTGATGGGACCGATCGTGCCGGGCACGATCGTCCCCAACGGCGCCAAGGTGCCAGGCACATCGTTCCAGCTCGACCCGGTTCAGGCGGCCTTCAACATCGGCGCAATGATTCGCTGGCTCGACTTCAACGACACGTGGCTCGCCGCCGAATGGGGGCATCCGTCGGATAACCTCGGCGGAATTCTCGCGACAGCCGACTGGCTCTCGCGCACGGCCATCGCAGCGGGCAAAGCACCGCTGACGATGCAAGACGTGTTGATCGCCATGATCAAGGCGCACGAAATTCAAGGTTGTATCGCGCTCGAAAACTCCTTCAACAAGGTCGGGCTCGATCACGTATTGCTGGTGAAAGTGGCGTCGACAGCGGTGGTCGGTCAAATGATCGGCCTGTCGCGCGACGAGCTGATCAACGCGGTGTCGCAGGCTTTTGTCGACGGGCACGCGCTGCGCACGTATCGCCATGCGCCGAACACGGGTTCGCGCAAATCGTGGGCGGCGGGCGACGCGACTTCGCGCGCCGTACGTCTGGCGCTGATGTCGAAAACCGGCGAGATGGGCTATCCGTCGGTGCTCACGGCGAAGACGTGGGGCTTTTACGACGTGCTGTTCAACGGCAACGCGTTCAGATTCCAGCGTCCGTATGGCTCGTACGTGATGGAAAACGTACTCTTCAAGATTTCTTTTCCGGCAGAATTCCATGCGCAAACTGCGGTGGAAGCAGCGCTCGCATTGAACGCGCAACTCGCGGCGCGAGGCCGGAGCGTGGACGAGATCAGCAGGATCACGATTCGCACGCACGAGGCCGCGATCCGCATCATCGACAAGAAGGGCCCGCTGGACAACCCGGCCGATCGCGATCATTGCATTCAGTACATGATCGCCGTGCCGCTGATCCACGGTCGCCTGACGGCCGCGGATTACGAAGATTCGGTCGCGCAGGACGCGCGTATCGATGTGTTGCGCGCCAGGATGGAATGTGTCGAAGACGCGCAGTTCACGCAGGATTACCACGATCCCGAGAAGCGTTCGATCGCCAATGCACTGACGGTCGAATTCAACGATGGATCAAGGTTCGACGAAGTCGTAGTCGAATACCCAATCGGTCATAAGCGCCGTCGTGAAGACGGGATTCCGTTGCTGGTCGAGAAGTTCAGGACCAACCTCGCGCGGCGCTTTCCGGTCAGGCAACAACTGGCGATTCTCGACGTGTCGCTCGATCAGACAAGGCTCGAAGCCATGCCGGTCAATGAATATGTCGATCTTTACGTCATCTAGTTCAGTACTGTAGTTCCGCGATCAAACCAAGGAAAACACCATGGCCCACAACCTCCACAAAACGCTCAAGGAATTCGACAGCGGTTCCGGCAAAGGCAAGTTCTACTCCCTGCCGCAACTCGGCAAGGCACTGAACATCAAGATCGACCGTCTGCCGGTTTCGATCCGTCTCGTGCTGGAATCGGTGCTGCGTAACTACGACGGCAAGAAAGTCAACGAAGAACACATCAAGCAACTGGCGAACTGGGACCCGACCGGCGCACGCGTCGACGAAATCCCGTTTGTCGTGGCGCGTGTCGTGCTGCAAGACTTCACCGGTGTGCCGCTGCTGGCCGACATCGCTGCCATGCGCGGTGTCGCGCAGCGCGTCGGCAAGGACCCGAAATCGATCGAACCGCTGGTCCCGGTCGATCTGGTTGTCGATCACTCGGTCACGATCGATCACTTCCGCGAAAAGAACGCGCTCGATCTGAACATGAAACTGGAATTCCAGCGCAACAACGAGCGCTACCAGTTCATGAAGTGGGGCATGCAGGCATTCGACACGTTCAAGGTCGTGCCGCCGGGCGTCGGTATCGTTCACCAGGTGAACCTGGAATACCTCGCACGCGGCGTGCACAAGAAGGCCGAAGGCGCGGACACCGTGTACTACCCGGACACGCTGGTCGGCACCGACAGCCACACGACGATGATCAACGGTATCGGCGTGGTGGGCTGGGGCGTGGGCGGCATCGAAGCTGAAGCCGGCATGCTCGGCCAGCCGGTGTACTTCCTGACGCCGGACGTGGTCGGCGTGAACCTGAAGGGCAAGCTGCGCGAAGGCGTGACGGCGACCGACCTGGTTCTGACCATCACCGAGTTGCTGCGCAAGGAAAAGGTTGTCGGCAAGTTCGTCGAGTTCTTCGGCGAAGGCACGCGCACGCTGTCGCTGCCGGACCGCGCGACGATCGGCAACATGGCGCCGGAATACGGCGCGACCATGGGCTTCTTCCCGGTCGACGAAAAGACGATCGACTACTTCAAGGGCACGGGCCGCACGGACGCAGAAATCTCGGCGTTCGAAAACTACTTCAAGGCGCAGAACCTGTTCGGCGTTCCGAAGGACGGCGACATCGACTTCACGAAGGTCGTGACGCTGGATCTGGGCACGGTGGCTCCGTCGCTGGCAGGCCCGAAGCGTCCGCAAGACCGTATCGAAATCGGCAATGTGAAGTCGACCTTCGGCGACCTGTTCTCGAAGCCGGTCGCGGAAAACGGTTTCGCGAAGAAGGCTGAAGACCTCGACGCGCAATACACGACGACCAACGGCGTCGACGTGAAGAACGGCGACATCCTGATCGCCGCGATCACGTCGTGCACGAACACGTCGAACCCGAGCGTGCTGCTGGCCGCTGGCCTGCTGGCGAAGAAGGCTGTCGAAGCCGGCCTGACGGTCGCTCCGCACATCAAGACTTCGCTGGCCCCTGGATCGCGTATCGTCACCGAGTACCTGACGAAGACCAACCTGCTGAAGTATCTCGACAAGCTGGGCTTCACGCTGGCCGCTTACGGCTGCACGACCTGTATCGGCAACGCGGGCGACCTGACGCCGGAACTGAACGAAGCGATCACGAAGAACGACATCGTCGCGGCAGCGGTTCTGTCGGGCAACCGTAACTTCGAAGCGCGTATTCACCCGAACATCCGCGCGAACTTCCTGGCTTCGCCGCCGCTGGTCGTCGCTTACGCAATCGCCGGCAACATCACGCGCGACCTGATGACCGAACCGGTCGGCAAGGGCAAGGGCGGAAAGGACATCTACCTGGGCGACATCTGGCCGACCAGCGAAGAAGTCAACGAACTGCTCAAGTTCGCGCTGGACGCCGACGCGTTCCGCAAGAACTACGCGTCGCTGACCAAGAAGGGCGACCTGTGGAGCAAGATCGAAGGCGAAGAAGGTCAGGTCTACGACTGGCCGAAGTCGACGTACATCGCTGAGCCGCCGTTCTTCGGCAACGACTTCTCGATGACGCCGGCCGACAGCATCGCTCCGGTCAGGAACGCGCGCGCACTGGGCATTTTCGGTGACTCGGTCACGACCGACCACATCAGCCCGGCTGGCTCGATCAAGGAAGACTCGCCGGCAGGCCGCTGGCTGAAGGAAAACGGCGTGCAGAAGGCCGATTTCAACAGCTACGGCTCGCGTCGCGGCAACCACGACGTGATGATGCGTGGCACGTTCGCGAACGTCCGGATCAAGAACCTGATGATTCCGGCGAAGGCAGACGGCTCGCGCGTCGAAGGCGGCCTGACGATTCACCAGCCGAGCGGCGAACAGGAATCGATCTACGACGCAGCGATGAAGTACATCGCCGCGGATACTCCGACTGTCGTGTTCGCGGGCGAAGAGTACGGCACGGGTTCGTCGCGTGACTGGGCAGCAAAGGGCACGCAACTGCTGGGCGTGAAGGCTGTGGTCGCACGCAGCTTCGAGCGGATTCACCGTTCGAACCTGGTCGGCATGGGCGTTCTGCCGCTGCAGTTCAAGGGCTCGGATAGCGTGCAATCGCTCGGTATCACCGGCGAAGAAACGTACGACGTCGAAGGCCTGGGTTCGGACTTCAAGCCGCAGCAGGAAGTGACGCTGGTGATTCGCGGCAAGGACGGCAGCGAGAAGCGCGTGCCGGTGCTGCTGCGTATCGACACGCCGATCGAAGTCGACTACTACAAGCACGGCGGTATTCTGCCGTTCGTTCTGCGTTCGCTGCTGGCTGCTTAAGCTCGACTCAGTTCAGTCCGACCTCACGGTCGGGCTAACGGCATGGCTGTTTTGCAGGGGCTGCGTCCTGTGGAGGGCGCAGCCGACTTTGAAGCCCGACCTTTTGGTCGGGCTTTTTTTGTTTACCGTTGGGATGCGTTGGCGCTGAACGCGCCAGGGTTGTCCGTGACCCGGCGCTGAGTCATGCGGGCGTTCCATGTGACGTCGGCCGGTGTCGCCGACGCGCTGACCGGGGTTATCGTAGTCGACGCAGCAACCGCCGAGGTGCGCCGCTGCTGGGCGGCCCAGTTGAGCAATGCGGCCTGCTCGGGTGCCGCATCGGTTGAAGGCACGCGTGCGGTCCACTCGGGTTGCGCCGATGTTGAAGCTTGTGCGGACGGATCTGCTGAGCGACTTAGTGTCAGGCGATCGTCGATCGGCGTCTTGCCCAGATGCAAACTCGGCGCGCTGGGCCTGGTGTCGATGCTAGCGTTGACGCTCGCACTGGCGCGGCGAGTAGCGGCGTCGGAAGCCAGAGTTCTCGTGATCTTGTACGACCCGGTATGCCGCGACGATGCCGCAAGTTCGGCCGGAAGCGCAGCCTGACGCGATGGTTTGGACTCAACCGGACGCACGGCAAGAGGCACCGGTTTCGCCATCGAAGCCGCATTCTGCACAACCGTCGGGGCAACCTTGAACGCCGCTTCAGCCTGCAAGGCCGTTTCTTCCGAATGAACCACAGCGGGACGCGCTATCAGCGTCGCGTCGGCTTTTTCAGCGTCACGCATTGCGGTGGTTGTCAGCAACCAGGCCAGCGCGATACCCGTAGCCGCGAAAATACCCGCCCCCAGCACGTAATCTCGGCGCGACGAACGCACACGTGTTTTACCGGCTTCGAGGTAGTACCTCGCTTCGTCCAGTTGTGCCTGGATATGAGCGGAATAGTCGCGTGGCGTTCGCACCTTGTAAAAAAAGCGAAACATGGTGCCCGGCGGAAGCGGCTTTCGACGCACCGGCGTCTTGTGCCTCGCGGTTGTCCGGATTGCCTCTTGTGCTGCGGCAGCGGCGACTCGCTCCGCGTCGCGTTGCGCAGTGGAGCGCGCTGGCTGTGGGCGCAAACCGAACGGCGGCGGCAAGCTACTCAGCAGCCGCGCGTCTGGGAGCGCGAGATCGCCTTCAATCAGCGCCAACGGTCTGGTCATCTTCAGGTGCTCCCCGGTGCTGCGGGCCGCGCTTCGAGTTGCATCGCAAGGTTCCTCGCCCGTTCAATCAACGACTCAATCGAAATCGTGCTTTGCTCCAGCGGCGAGACACTCGCCCGCCGCAACGCTTCCATCAGGCTGCGCGCGCCGACGAGGCCAACAGCGCCGCTCAACCGGTGCAACACGCTACGCAGATGATCAGGCTCACCCTGACGCCACAACACGCCGAGGCGTGCCACGTCGTCGGCCATTGCTCGTCGCCAGCCGTCCAGAAAGATGGAAAGATTGACCCCTTCTTCGGACAGCGAATCCAGAAAACGATGATCGAATGGCTCGTAGGAGCCGCTGACTGAGTCAGCCGGTAGTCCCGTCGCGATGGAGGAAGCGGAGGTTTGCACGTCGTCACAAACCGGTCTTGCTAACGACCGCTTCTCCACGACGGCAAACTGCGCCTCGAAGCTGACGCTAGCGATTGCGTCCAGCCCGCGCGAGACTGAAAGTTCACCCTGCATGCGCTGTGCAAGCGCCTGACACAGTGGCAGACAGGCATCCGTTTCGTCGGACCGCTTGCCGGCCATGTCTGGCTGACACAGGATGCAATCGGCCTGCGGACGTCGCTCAGCCGGCGCGCTTTTCTCACCCGCCTCCATCAAGCCGATCAGGATTCGCTGCGAACCCGCATTCAAAGGCTCAGCGCCCACCATGAGCACGATCTCCTGATGCCGGCTGAGTTGAATCGCGCGGCCCAGCAGATGAAAACAGAGTTGGCCGACGCGCGCATGGTCGGCCAGAATCGTCTCCGCCACGGCGGGATCGACATTCACGCTGATACGCACACCCTGGTTCGCTGCAAACGGTGCCAATAAACCGACGACTCCATCTGCGAGTTCGCGCAGGTTCGTCTCGCTTTCGTCGATAACCAGAGTGCGCGATTCCAGCGGAGACGTATCGAGCAGATCGCGGAGCGTTTGACTCCACGTCCGCAACGCGTATTGGATCGTGGCCAGTGGCGGTGAAGGCCTGGATGGCACGGCAGGTACGTTGAAACAATCGAGCAGATTCGCCACTGCGAGCAAGGGTGCCTCGACAAGAAAACGTGTCGCACCGGAAAGCCCGAACGAATTAGAAGTGTCAACCGCGCACGGATTGCCGTGCGCTTGCGCGTGATTCCATCCGTGGATTTGCGCGGTCCGCCATCGCGCGTCTGCGGCCTCATAACGACGAGCCCACTGGTCGGCCACCTGTTTCTGCTTTTCAACCAGCCGCCGTGTTGCAGACCGGGACAGAAACGCGCCGATTAGCGCAACGCTCACACCAGCCGCAAGCGACAAAGCGAGCGCCAACCCCAGCGTGATCGACCACGTAGGCCTCGCGAATGCATCGTCCTGTGCAGTTTCAGCGAGCGCGGATCCGTCACCGCTCGCCATGGTAGCGAGAGGGGGGCCGGAGCTGCCCCCTTCATGTGCGTCGATGTCGTCAAGCGGTTGCGGCAACGGGATGACTGCGCCGTGCTGGTTCGCTTCAACTGCGGGACTGGAGTTTCCGTTGAGTACCGGCGTTGACGCGGCGCCAACTCGCGAAGCCGCATTGGCCTGCGCCGGAAACATACACAACAGCAGTACAAACGCAATGAAACATCCCGACAACGTCACGAAACGGATCGACATGCGCCGCGCCTTTTGCACGCACGGGCACCGGAAGTCGAAGATAAACCGCGCCATGGTCACGTTATTCATAAACCGCAAAACTCAATCGATCAGCTTATGCAACGAAGCAAACTCGATCAGCGCGGCCAGCGACGACAGTCCAAGCTTTTCCTGAATACGGCTCTTGTAAGTGCTCACGGTTTTGTCGCTGATAAACAGCGCGTCGCCGATAGCCTTGTTCGACATGCCTTTCGACAGCATCTGCAAGATCACGAGCTCCTTGTCGGACAGCATGCGCACGCGGTCTTCTTCGTGTTCGGTGCTGATGTTGGGCGTCGCGCCGCCGCCGGCTGTGACCGGGAACACCGTGTAACCCGCCAGCACCGCCTCCACGCCTCGCATGATCTCCTTCATTTCCTGCGACTTGCCGACAAAGCCGTGAACGCCCGAACGCATTGCGCGCGGGGCAAACGTGGCGGGATCGTGACCGGACAGCACCAGAACGCGAATGGGCGGATGAGCAAGCTTGAGCCGTGGAATCACATCGAGTCCGCTGATACGCGGAATATCCAGATCCAGAATGGCGAGTTTCGGCGTGAACTGCCGGGCCATTTCAACGGCGGTTTGGCCGTTGTCCGCTTCGATTACCTCTTCGATGCCCAGCAACTGCTGGAGCTGCATTTTGATGATCATTCGGAATGCGGGATGGTCATCGATAATCAGAGTTGTTGACATGGTTTTTTATCCTCGTGAAAACGCTCACTGTTGTTTATTGGCGCTGCATGCCGCCCCGATGCAAAAGCGCTGCTGACTAGTCAGCGCCTGCAAATTCCAGCTCGACGCGGCGATTCGGTGCGAGGCATTGCACCAGTTCGTCGCGTTGTGTTTGCCGGCAATCCACCTTCTGATTCTCACTGCCCCGGCCTTGCACCTTGATCGGCAATGTCACGCCGCGTCCGCGTAGATATTGTTCGACCGTGTGTGCGCGTTGCAGCGACAAGTGCCGGTTATAGGCGTTGCCGCCGAGCCGGTCGGTATAGCCGGTAATTTTCAGTTTGCTCGTGACAGAAGCTGTCTTGAGGTGCGCCGCTAGCGCGTCCAGTTCGACCTTGCCGGCGGCAAGCATGGCGCTGTTGTCGGCGCCGCCGAAACGGAACAGCGAGTCGGCGCGCAACGTCATCTTTTGTGGCGACGATTCAGCCGGCGTTGACATTCGCTGCGGCATCGCCGTCTTGCATTGCAGGGTCAATTCCGCCGATTCGCGCAGGTTCTGCTGAATCTGCGGCAAGCGCTTTTCGGCAGTGGCGAAGCTGCGGGTCCACGCATCGTGACCGGCCTGCATCAACCCGACTTCGGCGCAGGCGAGCAGCGGTTGCGCTTCTGGACAACTGGCTACGGCCGCATCCATCTTGATTGCGTTGACGATATTCCACAGATCGGGCCGCACCGTGGACACGGTACGTAGCGCGGGATTCGCAGCGGAAATCGGCTCGCCTCGCTCGAGGCTCATTGTGATCTCAGCCGCCTGCCCGATGGCCTCTTCGACGAAACCCCAATCGTCGTTTGCGTCGCGCGTTTGCCTGGCGGTGTCGATCCAGCATTGCGCTTTGGCGTGGAAGTAGTTGTCTTTGTCGCCCGGCAACTGATCGAGACGCTTTTGCAACGACGCCAATGCTTTGCGGCTGCTGCCGATCGACGCGTAGGTGTTGACCCATTGAGAGTTGGCCGCGCCCGCCGCTTCACCCTGACTGGCGCCAATGCCCGTTTTCAGCACGCTCGCATCCTGGATGCCGAGCCGTTCACGCGCTGCATGGCCTGCACAGCCCGTTAAGGCTAAAGCGCATACCAGCGTCGTTAGCTGCAATGTCATTGCGGTCTGCGTCTAGCGCATCGTCCGGGAGAAGACTCCGAGTATGAATACGAGAAGACATGCAAGGAATGGGAGCAATCCTAGATTCCCATCAGACGCTTCGACCGCTTTCATGCGAATCGGATAGCGGCTGTCATCCGGCTGTATGACCAGCCACGATACAAGGTAAAAAAGTGTGCATATCGGCTTTGCATCGAGCGATAAAACGCGTGCGGCGAGGGTTGCCGCAAAGCGATGCATGGGAGGGGAAGAACAACAAGAAGGCAACGCGCTTTCGACACGCCTGCATGCCGCAGCGCGTACAACACGCTGCGGCATGCGCATTCAGAAAAGCCCTTATTTCAAGCCGAAATCGACGCGCGTGGTCGCGCCTTTGTCGTTGATGCCATCGGCGTTCAGCTTCGGCGCGACGACGAACACGCGGCTGCTGTCGATCTTGCCGTCCAGATACTGCTGCACGCTCTGCGCCCGCTGTTGCGCAAGCTCGCGCAGGCTGGCGTCGTTGATCGGCGCATTGGCCGCGAGCGCCGCCTTCATGTCGCTGTCCGGCACGCTCTTGGTCAGGCCGACAAAGTTATGCGGCTTCTTGAAGTCGGCGGACTTGTAGGCCTTGGTCAGGTACTTGTCGTAGTCCTTCGGATCGAGCGTGACGGTCGACAAATCCACGCTCTCGCCGTTGCCCACCACATCCTTGATCTTCTGCTGCTTGACGAGGCGGTCGACGTACAGCGTGCGCAACGCCGGTTCGTCGACAGCAGGATCGACACGGCCGATCAGGTCCATCTTCACCGACGATTTATCGGCGAGCGCCTTCACGATCGTGTCGAGTTTCTTGTTGTCGGCATCCGAGAGCGTCGCGGAACCCGGCTCGAATTCGACGTAGCCCAATTCCTCGCCATTGCCGCCGAACGCGTGAGCGATCAGCGAGAACGGTGCAGTCACCGCCTTTTGCAACAGGTTGAGCACGGCATGCCAGATCAACCCGCCCACGCTGAACTCAGGATTCGACAGCGAGCCCGACACCGGCAGATTCACGTCGATTTCACCGCGCGAATTCTTCAGCAGCGAGATAGCGAGGCGCACCGGCAGTTTGGTCGCCGTATCGTTGTCGATGTGATCGCCGAACGTGAGTTGATCGATGAACAGATGGTTGTCCGCATTCAGTTGATCGTTATCGAGCTTGTAATGCAGATCGACGTTCAGCTTGCCCTTGGTGATCGGATAGCCCGCATATTTCGACGAATACGGCGTGAGGTTGGTCAGCTCGATATCGTGCGCGCTCGCGGTCAGATCGAGCGCCGGTTTGGCGATCAGCGGATTGATCGTGCCGCGTATCGACAGCGGACCGTTAGCCGCAAGCTTTGCAGCGATATCGACCGGCGCGGGCGTGGTGGACTGCGTGCCGAACGCGCCCACCGTACCCTGAATGTTGACCAGGTTCGCGCTGTAATTCGGCTTGATGAAGTTGTCCGTGTACGTCACGCGGCCCTGTTGCAGCACCAGTTGGCCGAAGTGCATCCTGACCGGGCTTTGCGGCGGCGTCGCCGCGGTGACCATGGCGGGCGAGGCCGCCACGGGCGCGGACGCAACCACCGCCGCCGACGCCGCAGGCGGCGTCAACGGCACGGGTTCGGTGCCCCCTTTGGTTCGTGTGAGCGATTGCGCCGCGCCGCTTTCATGCGCGACGACGTCCTTCAGATTCAGCTTGCCTTGTGCGTCGAGCAGCACGCTTCCGTAAAACTTCGTGAAGGTGACGCGGCCCGCGTCCACGACCGTGCCATGTTCGTCGTAATCGGCCTTCAGGTTGGACAGCGCGAGCGAGCCCCAACCCGCGAACGGGTCCGAAGTCGCCTTGTCGAGCATACGCACGTCGACGAGCGCCACGTCGCCGCGGTAGTTCGCTTTCAGCGACTTCGCCTGGCTCAGCGCGAGATCGCCGTTTGCGTTGAGCAGCGCGCTCGCGATCACGGCATTCAGCTTGCTGCCGAAGTAAGGTTCGAGTGCCGCCACGTCGAGCCGGTTCGCGTTCACCTTGACGGCCACCTTGAGCGGCGTCGCCGTGACGTCGCCCTTCACGCCGAGCGTGCCTTTTTTGTTCAGCGTGGCTTGCAGATCGACCGGCAGCGGACGGCTCAGGTCGTCGCTGATCTGCTGCACTTTCAGTTGCATCGGCGTGATGCTCAGCTTGACCGGACGCGGCGTGGTGCTGTCGGTGAAATCGACGGTGGCGTCTTTCAGGTTCAACTCGCCGATCTTGTAGTGCCACGCCGGCCCTTCTTCGTGCGCCTTTTTCGCCGCGTGGATCGCGGTGCGCTGCTGCGCGGTTTCGTGCGGCCCGGCGAGCGAACTCAGGTTGATGCTGCCGTCTTTCAGACGCTGCGCATCCACCGTGAGACCAGTGGTGGCAACGCTGGTTATGTCGGCCGTACGCGCCGCCACGTCCACCTGCTTGACCGCCACCTGGCCCTGCGCGAGCGCGATCACCGGCGCTTTATTGTCGCGCGAGGCGAGCTTCAGCGACTGCACGTCCAGTTGCGTATCGGCGACCGTCAACGCGACCGGCGACTTCGACCAGTTCGCGTCGATATTGACCGTCGCCGACAGCGCGCCGTCGGTCACCTGAGCCGCCGTTGCGGTATCGATGTAGGGCTGCAGGACCGGCAGCTTCAGCGACTTCAGATCGAGTTTCGCGCTGGCCGTCTTCGCTACGAGGCCCACTGCACCCTCGGCGCCGAGCGAACCGCCGTCGCCCAGTTCCGTGTTCAGCGTGTAGTGCGCGGGCGTGGTGGCGAGCGTCGAAAAATCGGTGAGCGTGACTGCGAGCTTTTGCAGACCGAGGTCGACCGGGCGCGAGGCCGCCTCGTCATGGACCTTGACGGTGCCGTCGGCGAGCGCGAAGCGTTTGATCGATAGATCGAGAGGCGGGGCGGCCTTTTCTTCGGCTTTAGTGTTGGCGGCAGGCGCTGCGCCCGACGCAGCGACCGGCGCGGACGCGCTCGCCGATGCCTGCGCATTCTGCGCCGTAGGCGCTGGCGCAAACATCCGCTCGACACTCAGCACGCCGTCTTTGTCGCGCGCGAGATTGGCGCTGGGCGCGTCGATACGGATATCGTCGAAGTGGTAAAGACTTTTCAGCGGTTCAAGCGACGCCGCCGCCACGTGCACCGCGCGCGCCGCGAAGAACGGCGCTTTGTTGCGGTCCTGCACATCCACGTCGTTCAGATCGACGGTGCCCGCGACGCGCAACGAAGGCGCGTCGTTCGACATCACGAAATTGAGCTTGAGATCGGTAGAGAGCTTGCCCGACTGCACGACGATTGGCAGCGTAGTGGGCGCGTACGAGATCAGTCGCGGCACATCGAGCCCGTCGAAACGCAGCGACACTTCCGACTCGCGCGACGCGGCGAACGGCTTGGTCCGGCCGTCGATAGCAAGCGGACTGCCGTCGATCCGCGCACGCAGCAGCGGCTCGACGAAAATATCGGTTTTCGAAGGCAGCGTGGCGATAAACGGGATGCCGAGCTTCCACTGGTCGATCACATGGGTCGCGCCGAGCAGTTTGTCGTCGAACGTAATCTGGCCGTTTTCGACACGAATATTCGACACCGAGAAAAGCGTCGGCTTGCTGTCGGGCTTGGCGGGCTGCTTCGAAAACTTCTCGATCAGATCGGTGAAATTGAAGCGCTGCGCGTCATACCGAACGATATGAAAGCGTGGCGAGTCGACCTGCACTTCATCGACGATCGGCGCACCGCGAAACAGCGAACTCCACGACGGCTTCACGATCAGCCGCGAAATATCGATGAAATCGCCAGCGCCGCCGCGCTCGCCGATATGCACGTTGTCGGCTTCGAGGCGGAGCGTATAAGGATTGAGCGCGATGCGGCCAATCGAGGCGGGCCGGTCGAGCTGCTTGCTGAGTTGTTGCGCGGCGATGTGGCGGATCAGCGGGGGCGCCGCGAAAAAGCCGAGCAGACCGAACAATACGAGAAAGATCAGCAGACCTATCAGGACCCGCCGCGTGCGACGTGACTGCGCAACCTCGCGCACGGTCTGCATGGATGATGCTAGTGATGCTTTATTAAGGCTTGCCATCTCGGTCTTGGGTAATGCGGCGGCAAGCCCGCCGCGAAAACGAAAATCCCGCAAGCGGCAGTATAAAACGTGAATCTCGTGGGGGATAGAAATGTCGAGCGCGGTTTTACAAACATCCGCGTGACGGAGTGGTTTATCCGCCGCCATCAGGCAACGAATAAACCACGATTCAAGGTGTTATTGACAGCGCGTTGTCATCTCGCTGACGTACTTCGCAGGACGCAATGTCTTGCGCGACGCGATGCATCGGTGATCCGGTCACCGACGCATCGCATCGACTCACATCATTGACGCACGACGGCGGGCGGTTGCCAGCTTCCGTCGGTGGCCTGCGGTTTCGGTGCGTACAGACGCAGCACCAGTTGCAGATCGCTGCGCGGCGCGGGCAGCCAGTTGCCGCTTCTGCTGCGCGTCGACGAAACGGTCACGTCGAGCGAGCCGTCGCGATTGCGGCGCGCGCCGTTA
The DNA here is from genome assembly GCF_900099835.1 of Paraburkholderia fungorum. Lineage (NCBI taxonomy): Bacteria > Pseudomonadati > Pseudomonadota > Betaproteobacteria > Burkholderiales > Burkholderiaceae > Paraburkholderia > Paraburkholderia fungorum. The sequence continues at coordinate 13,305 of NZ_FNKP01000002.1, read as the reverse complement.
CGATCGCCGACCGCCAGGCGCGCAGGCGCACTTTCACCCAATGCGCCATCTTTCGTGTACGCGGTGATCGACCAGAAGCCGCGCACCGGCGGCAACTGGTTCGGCGCAAAGTGAATCACGTAGCGGTTCGCGCCGTTCAGCGCGTGACCGTCGCTGTCCTGGGTGACGACCGCGCGTACTTCGTCGTCCTTCGTGCCGATGCCCGGCTGAGTGCTCGCCGCATAAGCGCGCAAGGCGTAGTCGGGGCCGTAGTTGCCCACGCCGTCGCCGAACCAGCTCCAGCCGTTGGCGCTCAGCACGTTGGTCGGCGGCGTGGCGACGCGCTCGTGGCCGTCCGCGAGACCTGCGTTGACGACGGCGGTTGCGTTCGGCAGCTTCACCGGTTCGCCGGGTATCACACCGAAATCCGAGAGGATTTTCAGCGCGTGCGGATCGGCTGGTGTCGGCGGATTGTCAGGCAGCGCATCGGCGAGGCGGCTGAAAAAACCGTTCGCGTCGAGCGCGGCGACCTGCGCGGCCGGAGTCGTAGCGGTGGCGCTGGCGGTGTCGGCGGAATTGCTGCGGGGCGGCGCAACCTGGGCAGCATGCGTGTCGCCGACGTAGACGCTCAGCGGCACGACCCGGATCGCGCGTTGCAACTTGCGCACCGCCGTCAGATCACGCGTGCCGTTCGACTGGATGCGTACGCTCACCCACGCGTTGTGGGTCGGCACGTCGACTCGCGTCACGTTCTTCGGCAAATCACCCTTCCAGTCCGGGCTGACGAACGCAATGCTTTGCGCCTTGATGCCCGCCGCGCGCGTGGCGAACTGGGAACTGGTCGACCACACCACGTTGGTCCACATGTCGAGCACGCGGGCGTCGACATAGCGGCCGTGCGAATCGGGCAAAGAGATGATCACCGGTTCGGCGCCGACGTCGAGCCAGCCGGTCGAGTCGAGCGTGTCGAGACTGGGGCGCGTCGGATTGGCCGCGCCGATCGGCGGCAGCGCCTGCGCGTGGCGCAGCGTATTAATTGGAGCCTGCCCCGGCTCGGTGCCGACCGCCGCGTCGCGCGCGACGCCCATCAGCACCAATGGATAACCGAAGACGTACGAATCGGCGACTTCGTCCTTGATCCAGCCAGTCTTGTTGGGCGTCACGGACGGGCTGGACGAAGCGCAACCAGCCAGAAATGCGAGGCCTGCGAGCGATGCGCAGGTCCAATGAAACGAAAACGGTTCTCGGCGATTTTTTATCATTCGTTGAGGTGGCGGAACGTGCGGTCCTATGGGAGAGGCCGGCGCGCAGCGATACGTGTTTGCGTGGTCTCCCAAAGCCCAGCGCAGCCTGTCTGCGGATCGCAATGCCGACAACTTCGGGTTGTATCGTATCCTTGCCTGTCAGGCAAGCGCAAAGGCAAGAAATGCGCGGGATAACGCGTCAGGGCGCGTCATTTGCGGTACGGTCGATGGTTTTCGCGACACTTATGCCAGCGAGCGAGTCACGGGTCGTTTTTACGCGCTGGCTTTCCGGCGCTTTATTTAGCTTTTATTTTCATTTTTTCGTCCCCCTATTTTTCGTATCCGGAGCGTTTTATGTACATGCCCGCCCATTTCGAAGAGAACCGTCCAGAGGTTCTCCACCGCCTGATCGCCGAGCAGCCGTTCGGCGCGTTGATCACGAATGGGCCGAACGGGCTCGACGCGAACCATTTGCCGTTCGAGGCCGAAACGATTTCCGCAGCGGGCGACGCGACGGCATCGGCTGAAAACCGCCTGATTCTGCGTGCGCACGTCGCCCGCGCGAACCCTGTCTGGCAGGAAGCAGCGACGAATCCCGACGCGCTCGTGATCTTTCAGGGGCCGGCGGCCTACATTTCGCCGACGTGGTACCCGAGCAAACACGACACGCATCGGCAGGTGCCTACGTATAACTACATCGTTGTGCACGCGCATGGGCGGATTGCCGTGCGCGATGACGAAGCGTTCGTGCGCGGGCTGGTCGCGAGGCTGACGCGCAAGATGGAAGCCGGCGAAGCGGTGCCATGGAAAATGGGCGACGCGCCCGCTGACTTCATCAAGCAGATGCTTGGGGCGATTGTCGGGATCGAGATCGAGGTGACACGGCTGGTCGGCAAGTGGAAGCTCGGGCAGAACAAGGAAGCTGCGGACCGGCGCGGGGCGGCCGACACTTTGCTGGACCGCGCATCGGACGAACAGAAGGCCGTCGGGCAGGCAATGCTCGATGCGCCGCCGGCATTCTGAGGCCGAACTTGCCCTGAAGGGGCTCGCCACACAATCCGTCCTTGACCTTCCCATCATAGGAAGGTCGATACTGGGTTCACGATGCGGCCCCATGCCGTTGCGAGCCTTACCTACCATGACCGAACTTGCCAACACGCAGCGCCCCGCAGGCGCTGCCCTTTCTCAACTCCCCGGCCGCACCACCGAACTGGACATCGGCGGGATGACCTGCGCGTCTTGCGCGATGCGCGTCGAGAAGGCGCTGGCGAAAGTGCCGGGCGTGACGCGTGCGTCGGTGAATCTCGCCACCGAGCAGGCGCGTATCGAAAGCGACAACACCGTCGATCCCGAAACGCTCGCCAATGCCGTGCGCAAGGCGGGCTACGACGCCACGCCATCCGTTTCCGCCGAACCAGCGCCGTCTCACGTTCCGCATGCGACGGAACTCGCGATCGGCGGCATGACCTGCGCATCGTGCGCGATGCGCGTCGAAAAAGCGCTGGCGAAAGTGCCGGGCGTCGCGAGCGCATCGGTGAATCTGGCGACTGAAACGGCCACCGTCACCATGAACGATGCGACGCCGGACGCCGCCTTGCTGATCGCCGCCGTCAGGAAAGCCGGCTACGAAGCCGAGCCAATCGCGCCGCCCGCAGCACCTGTCGCCGCGGACACCGCCGACAAAGCCACCCCCGCCGACCGCAAACGCGATCAGGCACGCCAGGACCTCGTCGCCGTCATCGTGTGCGCTTTGCTGACATTGCCGCTGGTCGCGCCGATGGTCGGCGAATGGTTAGGCATCCACGCGATGCTGCCGCCGTGGCTGCAATTCGCGCTTGCGTCGATCGTGCAATTCGGCTTCGGCGCGCGCTTCTATCGCGCGGCCTATCGGGCGATACGCGCAGGCGCGGGCAATATGGACCTGCTGGTCGCGCTCGGTACGTCGGCGGCTTATGGCATCAGCGTGTACGAATTGCTGGGGCATCCGGGCGACACGCTGCATCTGTATTTCGAGGCGTCGGCGGTCGTGATTACGCTGGTGCGCTTCGGCAAATGGCTCGAAGCGCGCGCGAAGCGTCAGACGACTGACGCCATCCGCGCGCTTAACGCGCTGCGTCCCGATCGCGCGCGGATTCGCGTCGGCCACGAGGAACGCGACGTGCCGCTCGCGCAGGTGGGCGTCGGCACCGTCGTGATCGTGCGTCCCGGCGAACGCGTACCGGTCGACGGCGCGGTGCTCGAAGGCCGCACGCATATCGACGAATCGCTGATCACCGGTGAAAGCCTGCCGGTGCCGAAGCAGGCGCCCGATGCGGTCACAGCGGGTTCGATCAACGGCGAGGGCGCGATTGCGGTCACGACCACGGCGATCGGCGCGGAGACGACACTCGCGCGGATCATCCGCCTCGTCGAAAGCGCGCAGGCTGAGAAAGCGCCGATCCAGCGGTTGGTGGACCGCGTCAGCGAAATCTTCGTGCCGGCAATTCTGGCGATTGCGGCGCTCACGCTGGTCGGCTGGCTGCTCGCCGGGGCTGGCGGCGAAACGGCGATTCTGAACGCGGTCGCCGTGCTGGTGATCGCCTGCCCGTGCGCGCTCGGCCTGGCGACGCCCGCCGCGATCATGGCCGGCACCGGCGTCGCAGCGCGGCACGGCGTGCTGATCAAGGATGCCGAAGCGCTGGAAACGGCGCATCGGGTGAACATCGTCGCCTTCGACAAAACCGGCACGCTGACGCTCGGCCGGCCATCGGTGACCGCATTCGAGCCAATCGGCCAGATTACGCGCGACGAGGCGTTGCGATTGGCGGCGGCCGTGCAGCGGCACAGCGATCATCCGTTGGCGCGTGCGGTGGTCGAGGCGTATGAAGCGGTGGCGGCCGGAGCGGACGAGCGTGGCGAACTGGCGGAAACGCAAAATCCGGCGCTTGCTGCATTCATCGCGCGCGGAGTCGGGAACTCCGATGTGGGGGCTGCGACAGAGCCGACATTGGCGGCGGGCATGCAAACGGGTGTGCAGGTTGCATCCGCTGCGCAAGCCGAGATCCAATCCGCTGAACAAGCCGTCCCAACCGGCTCTGCCGCTCGCGCCATCGCCGGTCGCGGTGTCGAAGCGAACGTGGACGGCAGGACGCTGGCGCTCGGCAGTACTCGCTGGCTCAACGAACTCGGCATCGAACTCACGCCTGAATCGGCCGCGCGCGCCAGCGAACTCGAAGCCGCCGGCAACACCGTTTCCTGGCTGATGCAGCGCAGCCCCGGCAACGTCGCCGCGCTCGCCCTCATCGCATTCGGCGATACCGTGAAGCCCACCGCCCGCGCCGCCGTCGAGCGGCTCGCGCAAATGGGCATCAAAAGCGTGCTGATTACCGGCGACAACCACGGCAGCGCGGCGAGCGTCGCCCACGCGCTCGGCATCGACGAATTCCACGCCGAAGTTCTCCCGGACGATAAAGCCCGCGTGATCCGCGACCTGAAGATCCGCTGCGCGGGCATCGTTGCGATGGCGGGCGACGGCATCAACGACGCCCCCGCGCTCGCCGCCGCCGACATCGGCATTGCGATGGCAACCGGCACCGATGTCGCCATGCACGCGGCCGGCATCACGCTGATGCGCGGCGATCCGGCGCTGGTGGCCGACGCCATCGACATCTCGCGCAAGACCTGGCGCAAGATCCAGCAGAACCTGTTCTGGGCGTTCGTGTACAACCTGATCGGCATTCCGCTGGCTGCATTGGGCTTGTTGAATCCGATGCTGGCGGGCGCGGCGATGGCGTTTTCGAGCGTCAGCGTGGTGACGAACGCATTGCTGCTGCGGACGTGGCGCGGGGCGCGCTGACCTGAGCGGCCCCATTTGCTCCGCAGATCTGGCACGGCTTGCTGAAGCCGACACTGGCTGAGCCAGCGATGACGCGTACAAAAGGCAGCGTGGTGGCAATCGTGTGGGGTGGGGTGGCGTGACGAGAAATTCCGCCACTCCTACGCACGTCACGTCATTCGTAAAACGATAAAGCGCTGGCGTTCACACAAGCTGCGTGGCAAGCACCCCGGCGCCGCACCCAACCCGCAACAAACCCACGCCCAATTACAAACCCCTTTCGCGCCACTAAAGCCAACCACCTTCGCGGCCGTTAACCAGACATCGACGCCAGCCATGCCCGCGCATGGTCCGCGTATCCGCCTGTCCCCTATTACTCCGCGATTGCCAATGGATTTTCTCTCTCTTCGCCGCGCCAGCGTTGGCGCCCGGCTCGCCGTACTGTCGTGCGCGCTGGTAGCGTTGATTTTCGCCGCCTTCACGTGGGCGCTCACCCGTTCCGCCAGCCAGCAGGTCCGTGACCAGGTTCTTCAACGGATTGCCGAAAAGGACCGCTCGATCGCCGCGATGATCACGCTGTTCGACAAGGCGCTGTCGGCGGAAGTCGATCGCTCGATGTCGCTGTTCGCCAGTTTCCTGCCCACCAGTTACACGCTCGACGAAACGCAAAAAGTCGATATCGGCGGAATCGCGACGCCCACCCTCAAGGCCGGCGACAAGGTTCTGAACCTGGATTTCACGATCCCCGACCTGTTCCTCGAACGCAGCGGCGCGGTGGCCACGGTGTTTGCGCGCACGGGTGACGATTTCGTCCGCGTGACGACGTCGCTGAAAAAACAGGACGGCAGCCGCGCGATCGGCACGCTGCTCGACCGCAAGGCACCCGCTTACGCGCGGCTGCTCGCGAACCAGTCTTACACGGGACTGGCCGCGCTTTTTGGCAAACGTTTAACTACGCAATATCGGCCGATTACCGACGCGAGCGGCCGCGTGATCGGCGCGCTGTTCGTCGGCGTGAACGTGGACAAGGAGATTCAATCGGTCGAAGACGGCATCCGCAATCTGAAGATCGGCGATAGCGGTTACTACTTTGTCGTCGATGCGTCGAAGGGCGCGGATCGCGGCAAGCTGATCGTCCATCCGGCCGCCGCCGGCCAGAAAGCGGACGACGCGAACGCCCCGTATCAGCAGATGCTGGACCTGAAACAGGGCGAACTCGACTACCGTTCCGCCGACAGCACGCTCAGCGAGCCCAACGCGCGCGACAAGTTCGTATCGTTCGTGACCGTGCCGGAATGGCAATGGCTGGTCGGCGGCATCGCGCCGCGCGACGAGGTGCTGGCCGAGGTCGTCAAGACCCGCAATCAGTTCCTGCTGCTCGGCTTCGCATTGGTCGGCGGCTTCGCGGTGCTGTTCCTGATCGCGGTGCGACGTCTCGTGAGCCGTCCGCTCGACGAAGCCGCCAACGCGTCCGAGCGCTTCGCGTCGGGCGATCTCTCGGTGCGCGTCGCAAAACACGGCAACGCGCGCGCCGATGAAATCGGCCGGCTGATGCAGTCGATCGACGGCATCGGCGAAGGCCTTGCGCGAATCGTTGCACAGGTGCGCCATGCATCGGCGGATATGTCGCACGGCACCGAAAAGATCGCCACAGGCAGCGGCAACATCGCTATGCGGATCGCGACGCAGGCGAGCAGCCTGGAGGAAACGGCGGCGAGCATGGAGCAGATGACGTCGACCGTGCAGCAGAACGCGGACAACGCCACGCAAGCCAACACGCTCGTCACGCGCGCCGCCGACGCCGCGCTCGAAGGCGGCCGCGCGGTCGAACGCGTGGTGTCGACGATGGGCGAAATCAGCCGCTCGTCGCAGAAGATCGCCGAGATCACGACGGTGATCGAAAGCATCGCATTCCAGACCAACATCCTCGCGCTGAACGCGGCTGTCGAAGCCGCGCGCGCGGGCGAGCACGGCAAGGGCTTCGCGGTGGTCGCATCCGAAGTGCGCGCGCTCGCACAACGCAGCGCGGCCTCGGTGAAGGAGATCGAAAGTCTGATCGCGACGTCGACGGCGACCGTGGCAAGCGGCTTCAAGATTGCCGAACACGCCAGCGCGACCATGCAGGGCATCGTCGAACAGGTCGGGCAGGTGCGCGCGATCATGGGTGAAATCAGCGTCGCGTCGCGCGAACAATCGGGCGGCATCGAACAGATCAACCTGGCCGTCACGCAGATCGGCGAGGCCACCCAGCAAAACGCGACGATGGTCGGAGAAGCGGAAATCGCGGCGGCCGAGTTGCGCGATCAGGCTGCGCGTCTTGCGCAGGTGGTCAGCGTGTTCAAGCTCGATAACGCGCGCGATTGATTTGTAGAGTCATGAAAGCTGCTGCTGGCGCAGTGTGTCTCAATGCACCCACGCCGGCAGCGCAACGGCGTCAGAACTCGACATCCAGTTCGTCGATCTCCTCGGCTTCCTGCTGCGCATCGGCGATCCATTCCTGCATCTCGGGCAGCGCCATGATCCGCTGCCCGTATTCGACGATCTCAGGGTCGAGCTTCACGTCGTAAGTCACGAAACGCGTCACCACTGGCGCGTACATCGCATCCGCCGCCGTCCGTTCGCCGAACAGGAACGGGCCGCCGTACTGCTTCAGACAATCCCCCCAGATCGACACGATCCGGTCGATATCGGACTGCGCGCGCGCCCAGACCTTGAAGCCCGGAAAGTGCGCCTTCAGGTTCATCGGCAGCGCCGAGCGCAGCGAGCCGAAACCCGAATGCATCTCGCCGCAAATCGAGCGGCAATGCGCACGCGCGCGAATGTCCTTCGGCAACAGCGCCGCCTCGGGCTTCAATTCGTTCAGATACTCGGCGATCGCCAGCGTGTCCCAGATCTTGATGCCGTCGTGAACGAGGCACGGCACCAGAATCGACGGCGACAGCAGCAGCAATTCGGCGCGCGCCGCCGGGTCGTCGATCGGCATCACGATTTCGTCGAACGGCAGGCCGCTGAATTTCGTCAAGAGCCAGCCGCGCAGCGACCACGACGAATAATTCTTGCTGCTGATCGTGAGCGTGGTCAGCGAGGTTTGCGGGGTATTGGCCATACGTTTCTCCTCCAGATGAGGCGTTCGACCGACGCCTGACGGCCGCCATGCACGCCGTCGTGCGCGCACGCACCAAAGCGCGGCAATTCCGGCCCATCCGACTGACGCGCGCAAATGCTATGCCAATGCGCACCACGCCCTGTCAGTGCGTATGCATGCATGGCACATGACTTGCCTCTGTTTGAACTCCTTCCTTTCCTGCACTCGTGCGAAGGTTATGAACCTGTTCGCATATCCGGCCTATCAGGCCTTCGCCGACATGATGCTGCCGCTGCGGCACAGCGCGGCGCTGATGAATCACTCGCTCGATGCGTGGCCCGCGTTCGGCGACTCGCCGCATGGCCGCTCGATCCGCGCGTCCTGCGAATTGCTGACGCTCGCGGGACTGACGCCCGTGCGGCCGCCGTTCGGGATCGACAGCGTGGTGAGCGACGGCAAGCCGGTAGCGATCGTCGAAGAAGTCGCCGCCCGCACGCCGTTCTGCTCGCTGCTGCATTTCCGCAAGGCGAGCGTGCCTGCCACGCCGCAGCCGCGCGTGCTCGTCATCGCGCCGATGTCCGGCCACTTCGCGACGCTGCTGCGCGGCACCGTGCGCACGATGCTCGCCGAACACGACGTGTACATCACCGACTGGCACAATCCGCGCGACGTGCCGCTCAGCCAGGGCCGCTTCGGTTTCGACGAATTCGTGCAGCACGTGATCGACTTCACGGAGAAGATCGGACCCGGCTCGCATCTGCTGGCCGTGTGTCAGCCGACCGTGGCCGCGCTGGCCGCCGTCGCGCTGATGGCCGCCGACGATCATCCCGCGCAACCGGCCAGCATGACGTTGATGGCCGGCCCGCTCGACACGCGGATCAATCCGACGCGCGTCAACGATCTGGCGAAGAGCAAGCCGCTCGACTGGTTCGAGCGGAATCTGATCAGCGCGGTGCCGTTCGGTTTTGCGGGCGCGCATCGGCGGGTGTATCCGGGGTTCGTGCAACTGACCGCGTTCATGGCGATGAATCTGAACCGCCATTTCGATTCGTTCGAAACGATGTACTACGAACGCGCGAAGGGCGATCCCGCGAAAGCCGACACGATTCACACGTTCTACGAAGAATATTTCGCGACGATGGATCTGACCGCCGACTTCTATCTGGAAACCGTCGACACGGTTTTTCAGCGGCATGCGCTGCCGTTGCACGAACTCGAGGTGCAAGGGCGTCTGGTCGAGCCGTCGAAGATACGGCGCACTGCGTTGCTGACCGTCGAAGGCGAGAAGGACGACATCTGCGCAGTCGGGCAGACGCTCGCCGCGCAGGATATGTGCGACAAACTCAGGCCGTATCTGAAGACGCATCATGTGCAAACCGGCGTCGGCCACTACGGCGTATTCAACGGACGACGCTGGGAGCGGCAGATTTATCCGCGTGTGCGGGCCGTGATTTACGACAACGAACCGCGCGCGGTACTGGTGAGTTCGCGCGCGCGAACGATTCAGCCGGTGTCTGTGCCGGTAGCTACGGCTGTCGAGGTTGCGCCCGCTGCGCCGGCTGCCGCAGCAGTGGTCGATGTCGTGGTGGAGGCGGCTGCGTCGAATGGGTCTTCTGCCGCGAGAGTCAACGGCAGCGGGGCTTCTACGACGAAGACAAAGCCGCAGTCGACAACGCGAGCGACGCGCAGGCGGCCACCGGCTGCGCAGTGAACAGGTTCGGTTTCTACGAACGCGCGGCGGACCCTTTTCTCGGGTTCGCGCCGCGCCCGTCGAACAGTTTGCGCCAGAGCGCGAAGTTGGCCGCGCTCCTGCCCTCACGCTTCATGCCGTGACCTTCAGGCTCCGACTTCAAGCCGCCACGCTCTTCCACGGCGTCACGCCCGGCACTTCGCACGGCCCTTCCGCATCGATCGATTTGAAATCGGCAGGCGACACGATTTCGATGTACTCCATATCCGGCGAGTAATCGAACAGGTAGTGGACGATGCCCGGCGCCTGGTGCACGCAATCGCCGGCGGCGACGAGCGTCTCCTTGTCGCCGTACATGAAGCGCGCCCAGCCCTTCAGCATGATCACAATGTGGAAATCGGCCTCATGACGGTGCCAGCCGGTGCCTTGCTCTGGTGCGTGATTCGCCTTGACGAGTTGCGCGAGGACCTTGCCGCCGGTCGCCTCTGCGATGCCCAGATCGCGGTAGAGAAAGAAGTCCCGCAAGCCCTGATCCACGTAGGACGTGTCTTGCGGACGGACATGACTGAATTGCGTAGCGAGTTCGGTGGACATGATCGCGCTCCTGGAGAGTGAGCCGGCAGTTGAAAACGACGCGTTGGAGCGTCGGTTGCAAGCATCAAGCGGGCCAGTGAGCGCGACTGCTGCGGAAGGCTAGGCGTTTGGGCGGAACATCTGGAACATCTCGCCGATTTCCGCGTAGTCGGCGCGATAACCCGCCCGCATGATCGGTTGCGCGGCGTGGGTGTCGAACAGACCGTCTTTCAGATACGCCTCGTTGATATGCACGCCGACCACCTGCCCCAGCGACAGATAGTTGTCCATCGGCGTGCCGTCGAGCGTATGCAGACGCACCACTTGCAGCAATTTGCATTCGAGCGCGGCCGGCGACTCGGCCACATGCGGAACGGACACATTGCGGCCGGGCGCAGGCGTCAGCCCCGCGAGTTCGAATTCGTCGACGTGCGGTGCGACCGGCGCGGACGAGCGGTTCATCTGCTCGGCAAGCGGCCTGCTCGCCAGATTCCACACGAATTCGCCGGTGGCCTCGATGTTCGACACGCTGTCTTTGCGCCCTTCGCTGCAAAAACCGATGATCGCCGGAAACGTGGCGAACGCGCCGAAGAAGCTGTACGGCGCGAGATTCAACGTGCCGTCGGTCGCGCGTGACGAAATCCAGCCGATCAGCCGCGGCGCGACGATGGCCTTGAACGGATCGTGCGGCAGGCCGTGACCGGCGGCGGGGTCGTAGAAGTAGTGGGACATGAGCGTGATTTTGGAAATTCGGTGGATGAGGCGGGACGGCTAGTTATACCGCAGCGCGGCGGCGCATGCCGGCATGCCCTGGTGCGAAGCCGCGTGCGTGGAGCATCTAGGTTTCAACGCATGCGGCTTCACACCGGTTTTAACGCTGCATCAGCCTCGGCTGATCAGGCTCTTACGCCCCGCCCTGACCTGCGCGAGATGCGAGTCGTCCCATTCGTAGAAGCCCGCGCCGCTGCGCACACCGACACGCCCCGCCTCCACCTGCTTGCGCAGCAGATCGAGCACGTCTTCGTCCTTGGCAAGCTCGGGCATCAGATGCGACGAGATATCGAGGAAAGTATCGAGGCCGCCCATGTCGGCGCCTTCGAACGGGCCGACGATGCTCCACCGGCGTCCGAGCGACGCCTTCATCACCCGATCGACCTCGTCCGCCGTGGCCGCACCGGAGCGGACGATGTTCAACGCCTCACGCAACACCGCAAACTGGATCCGGTTGCCGACGAAGCCCGGAATCGCCTTTTCCAGCACGACCGGCTCCATGCCGATCGCGCTCATCAACGCGGCGGTTTGCTGCGTGACCTCCGGCAAGGTTGCGGTGCCGGGCACGACTTCGACCAGCGGGATCATGTGCGGCGGATTCCAGAAATGCGCGATCACGAAACGCTCTTTCGCGCGCAGCGGCGCGACGAGTTGGTCGGGCGGGAAGCCGCTGGTGTTGCTGGCGAGAATCGCGTCGTCGGCGAGCAGTCCGGTCAGCGTTGCATACAGCCGATGCTTCAGTTCGAGCACCTCGGGAATCGCCTCGATCACGAAGTTCGCGGACGCCATCACATCGATCTGCGTATGCGTCTCGATGCGGGCCAGCGCGGCCGTTTTCGCCGCGAGATCGATCCGCCCGCAGTCGATCAGTTCGTCCAGCACCGCTTCCGCTTTAGGCGCCACGCTCGCCAGACGCGCCGGGTCGACGTCGTGGACGATCGTCCTGTGTCCATGCAACGCACTTTGCGTCGCGATTCCGACGCCCATCAGCCCCGAGCCCACCACTCCGATTGTCGCCTTGTCCACCACACTCTCCCTTGCTTCCAATATCGAATTGAAAGCTTAAAAGCATAACGCAGCACACCGATCGCCGCGCCGAACGTAACAAAGCCGGTCTCCGCGAGGAAGGACCGGCTTTGGGGACTTCACGCCGCCAGATGCGGCGGCGTCATGCACGCATTAATCGTGGTGCGGGTCGCGATGATCGTCGTGATGGTGCGGATCACGGTCGTGCGGATGATTGCGCATCCATTCGTCGTGCGACCAGTAGCGGTGACCGTCGTAGTAACGGTCGCCATGCCAGCCGAGGTTGATCGACACGCCCACCGGCGTCATGTGCGGCTGGCCGTATGCGGCCGGGCCGTTGTCGATGTACACCCGCTCCTGGGCGAAGGCGCTGCCTGCTGCGAGCAATGCGCCACCTGCGAGCAGCGTGGCAATAATCGAACGCGACGTCTTGTTAAAGGTTTTCATTGTGACCTCCCATCAAAGTTTGTATCGAAGCCGGCGTCCGTGTTCGTTCGACCTGGGTCTGCGACATCGGGATCGAACCGGACGCCGTACGCTTGAGACCAACTTTAGCGGTGCAAACCTCGCGAATACGTGAGCACTTGTAAGAGGTCATTTCAGAGTAAGGGACGGATGAAAAGCCGCCCAGCCGGACTTTCCCGCTTGCCAACAAAGGCCTGCGCGAAAGATTGCAGGCAAATTACGTCGGCTGAACGTCAGGCTCCGTTACATTCATTTCGCAGGAGAAATAATTGGCAACGCGGCTAAGACACAGCGAGCAAGAGCGCCCGCCCGTTCTGGATTGCCCAAAACAAAAAGCCACGGTACGCGTTTGCGAACAGTGGCCTCAATCAATTCAATGCGCACCCGACGTGCGCGCCCATACGCGTTGTTTCGCGATTGGGCTGGTACTACGTGGCTTTCTTAGTCGGTCAGCTTGATGCCGAACAGCGTTGCTTGTGCCTTGCGCACGCGCTCCGATTCGCGGCTGCGAGCCTCGAACGAATAGTCCGAATCCAGCGGCAGATGGGGCGACGCAAAGAGATCGCTGACCTTTTGGAACAGTGCAAAAATGAAGCTCATGGCGACTCCCGGTTGGTGATTGCGTTGCTAGGGTTTTCCCTTAAGAAGAAGTATAGGG